>NZ_JBITSJ010000007.1:0-548174 GCF_044540525.1 Streptomyces sp. NPDC085932 | reverse complement strand
GGACCCTGTGGGAGAGTAGGACGCCGCCGAACAATCATTGGGAAAGGCCCACACCTTATGGTGTGGGCCTTTTCGCGTTTCCGGCCCCTTTCGGGGGTTCGGCGGCTTCGGTCAAGACGGCTGCACCAGCTTTGTGTCGTACGCCAGGATGACCGCCTGGATGCGGTCCCGAGAACCGGTTTTCGCGAGGATGCGGCCCACGTGCGTCTTCACCGTCGACTCCGCCAGGTGCAGGCGAGTGGCTATCTCCGTGTTCGTCCAGCCCTGGCCGATGACCGTCAGGATCTCGCGTTCCCGGTCCGTCAGGGACGCGAGGCGGGGATCCTCGGGGTGGGTCGCCTCCGTGGCGGGGTCGGTCGGCAGGTGGTGGACGTAGGCGTCCAGGAGGCGTCGCGTGAGGCTGGGGGCCACGACCGCGTCACCCGTCGCGACCGCGCGGATGCCGGCCAGGAGTTCTTCCGGCTGGGCGTCCTTGACGAGGAAGCCGGAGGCGCCGGCGCGGAGGCCGGCGTAGGCGTACTCGTCCAGGTCGAAGGTCGTGACGATCAGGATGCGGGTGCGGTCGCCGGCCGCGGTGATGCGGCGGGTCGCCTCGATACCGTCCAGTCCGGGCATGCGGATGTCCATGAGGACGACGTCCGGGTGGAGCTCGGCCGCCATGCGGACGGCTTCGCTCCCGTTGGCCGCCTCGCCCACGACCGTCATGTCGTCCTGGCTCTCCAGAAGCATGCGGGAGCCGAAGCGTTGCAGGGGCTGGTCGTCGGCGATGAGGACCGTGGTCACTGCGGGGGTTCCTCCGGGAGGTGTAGGCAGACGCGCCAGCCCTGCTCCGGGTCGGGGCGGGGGCCGGCCTCAAGTGTGCCGCCGTACAGGGCGGTTCGCTCGCGCATTCCGGGGAGCCCGCGGCCTGCGGCCGGGGTGGCCGGGGCTCCGTGGCCGGTGTCCGTGATGGTGACGGTGACGGCGGCCTTGTCGCCGTAGGCCAGGTCTATCTCCGCTGTCGCGTTCGGGCCGGCGTGTTTCAGGGTGTTGGTGAGGGCTTCCTGGATGACCCGGTAGACGGTGAGCTGGCGGCCCGGGGGGAGCGTGGGGATGCCGTGGGTCCTGGTGTGCACGGGGAGTCCTGCTGAGCGGACGCCGTCGAGGAGGGGGGCGAGGTCCGTGAGGCCGGGTTGAGGGGTCAGGTCGGCCTGTTGTTTCTCCTCCTCGCCCAGGACGTCCAGGAGGCGGCGGAGTTCGGTGAGGGCCTGGCGGCCGGTGGTGGCGATGGCGTCGAGGGCCTGGGCGGCACGTTCGGGGGACTTGCCGGCGGCGTACCGGCCACCGTCGGCGAGGCCGGTGATGACGGAGAGGTTGTGGCCGATGATGTCGTGCATCTCGCGGGCGATGCGGGACCGTTCGGCGGCGGTGGCGAGCCGGGCCTGCTGGTCGCGTTCGGTCTCCAGGCGGCGGGCGCGGTCCTCCAGGGCCTCGGTGTAGTTGCGGCGGGTGCGGACCGTGACGCCGATGAGGACGGCCACCGTGACGGACATCAGCTGCGAGCCGATCTGCTGGTCCCAGCTGCCCTCCCCGTGACGGAAGTTCGAGACCAGGACGGGCGTGATGACCAGGGCGGTGGCCCACCACAGCCGGCGCAGGGCGCGACGCAGGGCCAGGTGGTAGACGAGGACCAGCTGGAGCAGGGCCGCCTGGAGGGCGGCGCCG
Source organism: Streptomyces sp. NPDC085932 (assembly GCF_044540525.1). NCBI lineage: Bacteria > Bacillati > Actinomycetota > Actinomycetes > Kitasatosporales > Streptomycetaceae > Streptomyces > Streptomyces sp. NPDC085932. Next base: position 546,470 of record NZ_JBITSJ010000007.1, on the reverse strand, counting down.
GTCCAGGCGTTGACGAGGGCGAAGGGGGCCATGGCGGCGAGGACGGCCCCCGGGTGGGTGCGGCGCCAGATCAGGGGGAGCGAGAAGCCGAGGCTCAGGGTGAGCAGCAGCCAGCCGGGGACGTCCTGGTGGTGGGCGTTGTGCTGCCAGCCGCCGCCGGCGTAGTCGATCAGGGCGGCCGTTGCCCAGAATCCGGTGAAGTGCAGGTCCCACAGCAGGGGGTGGCGCCGGTCGAGGGCGCGCACCCGCCGGGTGAGGCGCTGGGCGAGGTCGGTGAGGGGTTCGGTCGTCCGGTCTTCCGTCACGGGGTCCATCGTGAGGCTTCCTGACGCCGGGCGTCAGACGTCTCGCCGGCGCAGGACCCAGGCGGCCACGGTCAGGGTCGCCCCCGTCCACAGGAGCAGGGCGAGCAGGGCGCTGCCCGGGGTGGCGGTGGCGGGCATGGGCTGGGCTGTGGTGAGGGCCTCCAGGGCCTTGCCGGGGAAGTAGCGGACGGCGTTGTCGACGGCGTCGTAGGGGAGCATCGCCAGGATCTCCGGGAGGATCATGATCAGGCCGATGTAGGCGCCGATGGAGGTGGGGACCGAGCGGAGGAGGGCGCCGACGGCGAGGGCGAGGACGGCGAGCAGGGTGAGGCCGGCCGCGTTGCCCGCGAGGGCGCGCAGGACGCCGGGGTCGCCGAGGGAGGCCGACAGGTCGGTGCCGTCGAGGAAGGACTGGGCGAGGGGGAAGGTGACGAGGTTGGTCGCGAGGGTGAGGGGGAGGGCGATCGCGGTCAGGACCGCGGCCTTGGACCACAGGACGGGCAGGCGGCGCGGGACGGCGGTCATGGTGGCGCGGATCTGGCCGGTGGAGTACTCGCCGGCGGTGGCGAGGATGCCCAGCACGCCGAGGTTGATCGTGGCGAACTGGGTGCCGAGCAGCACGAACATGACGGGGTCCATGCCGCCTTCGCCGGAACCGTCGTAGGCGGCGCCGAGGCCCGCGCCCATGGCTGCGGTCAGCAGGCTCGTGACGGCGAGGTTGAGCCAGGTGGAGCGCAGCGTCCAGAGCTTGTGCCACTCGGAGCGCAGGACGCGGGCGGGGGTCACGCGGTGGGGGAGTGCTGCCGTGGTCATGCCGCTGCTCCTTCCAGGGTCGCCGGGTACTCCAGCGCGTCGCGGGTGAGGTCCATGAAGGCGGCTTCCAGGGAGGCGGCGCCGGGGGTCAGTTCGTAGAGGGGGATGCCGTGGGCGGCTGCTGTGCGGCCGATGTGCTGGGCGTCGGTGCCGCGGATCAGCAGGGTGCCGGGGGTGTCGGTGGTGATGGTGACGCCGGGTGCGGTGAGCAGGTCCACGAGGGGGTCGGCCTCCGGGGTGACGACCTTGGTGGTGCCGGCGCCGGAGGCGCGGACGAAGTCGGTGACCGTGGTGTCGGCGAGGAGGCGGCCGCGGCCGATGATGACGAGGTGGTCGGCGGTGAGGGCCATCTCGCTCATCAGGTGGGAGGAGACGAAGACCGTGCGGCCTTCCGCGGCGAGTGACTTGAGCAGGTTGCGGATCCACAGGACGCCCTCGGGGTCGAGGCCGTTGACCGGCTCGTCGAGGAGGAGCACGGCCGGGTCACCGAGGAGGGCGGCGGCGATGCCGAGGCGCTGTCCCATGCCGAGGGAGAAGCCCTTGACGCGGCGGTGGGCCACGTCGGTCAGTCCGGTGAGGCCGAGGACGTGGTCGACGCGTGTGCGGGGGATGCCGTGGGTGTGGGCGAGGACGCGCAGGTGGTGGTAGGCGGTGCGGCCGGGGTGGACGGAGCGGGCCTCCAGCAGGGCGCCGACCTCGGTGAGGGGCGCGGGGTGGGCGGCGTAGGAGCGGCCGCCGACGGTGGCGTGGCCGCGGGTGGGGGCGTCCAGGCCGAGGAGCATGCGCATGGTCGTGGACTTGCCGGCGCCGTTGGGGCCGAGGAAGCCGGTGACGGTGCCCGGGCGGACGGTGAAGGACAGGTCCGTGACGACCGTGCGGTCGCCGTAGCGTTTGGTCAGTTCGTGTGCGGTCAGCATGGTTCGATGCTGCTGCGCGCGGGGGCGTCGGGCGTCGGACCGGCGGTGGTTATCGGGGTGAGGGGCGTCGTACCGGGGTACTACGGTGGCCCGCATGAGTTATGTGATCCGGTCCGTGCGTGCCGAGGAGTGGCCTGCGGCGAAGGAGTTGCGGCTGGCGGCGCTGCGGGACCCGGTGGCGCACCTGGCCTTCCTGGAGACGTACGAGGAGGCCGTGGGCCGGCCGGAGTCCTTCTGGCGGGAGCGGACGGCCGGTGCCGCCGAGGGGGCGGACGCGCGGCAGCAGATCATCGCCGAGGGGCCGGACGGGCGGTGGGTGGCGACGGTGACCGTGCTCGTGGAGGAGCCCGGGACGACCGACTGGGCCGGCTTTCCGGTGGAGCGGAAGCAGGGGCATCTGGTCGGTGTGTTCGTGCGGCCCGAGGAGCGCGGGAGCGGCCTGACCGAGGTGCTGTTCGACGCGGCTCTGGAGTGGGCGTGGGGGCGGGGGCTGGAGCGGGTGCGGCTGATCGTGCACGAGGAGAACGGGCGGGCGCAGCGGTTCTACCGGCGGGTGGGGTTCGTGCCGAGCGGGGTGACGGTGCCGCTCGGGGACTCCGGGGAGCGGGAGCTGGAGTTCGTGCTGGAGCGGGGCGGTGTCGGGGTGCCCTTCTCAGACGGGTAGTCAGACGGGGAGTTCGTCGTGCGGCCAGCGGGCGCGGCCCTGTTCGCGGGAGCGGAGCAGGGCCAGGGTCGGCAGGCCCCGGTCCGCTCCGGTGGCGAGCAGCTCCGGGAGCTCGGGGAGCGGGGCCACGGCCGCGACGTCGTCGAGGACGAGGGTCAGTGGTGGGTCGAGGCGACCGGAGGATGACCGTTCGGCCATGCGCCGGCCGCGCTCGACCACGCTGGAGACGAGGGCCGTCAGGAAGGGCATCGCGCCCGGGTTGGTCCTGGGGTCCTCGATGGATTCACCGACCACATAAAGCGTGCCCCCTTCGTGGATGAAGGAATCCAGGGCGAGGGCATCAGTTCGGTTGGGAGTGCAGGCCTCGCGGATGTTGACCGTGGAGAGCGCGGTGAGGGCGCGGGTGGTCAACTGCTGGGCCATGTCGCGGCGTTCCGGGTGGGCGGTGAGGGCGCCTTCGAGTTCGCCTGCGGAGCCGGGGGCGGCCTTGGGGTTGGTGCGCAGGATGCGGACGGCGTCCTGGATCTGGGTGCCCTGGGACCAGCGGTGGACGTGGCGGATGGTGCGGCCGTCGATGGCGGCGGCGTGCAGGTAGCTCCGCAGGAGGGTGGTGGCCGTGTCGGTGACGGCCTGGTCGAGTTTGGCGGTGGGGCGTACGGGGGTGAGCAGGGCGGTGGCCCTGGTCGTGGCGGTGCGGGGGTCCTCGCAGCCGGTGGTGGGGGACCAGTGGAGGCGGGCCGGGGTGTTGCAGAGGTGGGTGGGGTCGTAGAGGTGGGCGGGGCCGAGTTTGGCCCGGGCGTCCTTGGTCTCCTGCCAGAGGGTGGGGTTGGAGGTGACGACGAGGGTGGGGCCCTCCGCGTCGCGTACGGCCTGGGCTGCCGTGGTCTGGCGGGTTTCCCTGGGGGCTACGAGGATCTTCTCCCACCCGCCCACCCGTTCCTGGCCGAACGGGGACGCCGGCGTCGCGGGCATGGCCGCCGGGGTGGGCGCCAGGGGTGCGGTCGGCTCCAGGAGGTGGGTGGGCTCGGGGGCGGCGGCGCGTCGGGGGGTGGGAAGGTCGTGCGGGGCCGGGGCCGGGTTCTGGCTGGTGTGCGGCTGCGGTGAGGCGGACTGGGCCGGGGTGGGGATGTCGTGCTGTACCGGTCCCTGCCCCGGGTGCTGGGCCGTGGCGGGGGCGTCGTGCTGTACCGGGCCGGGTGTCGGATGCTGGGGCGTGGCGGGGGCGTCGTGCTGTACCGGGCCAGGCGCCGGTGTCGCGTGCTGTCGCGGTTCCGGTGGCGTTGCCTGCTCCAGGCGGTGTCGTGTGCGGACCGCGCGCCATCTGGCCAGGGTGCCCATCACGAACACCGTCAGGACGACCAGGATCATCAGCTGGCCGATGAGCAGGCCCCAGAACAGGCCGTAGCCGGAGAGGTCGCCGGGGGGCGTCCCGGGCCAGGCGCCGGGGATGTCGTGCGGCTGGGCGACGAGGTGGCGCATGGCCAGGGGCGTGCGGACGAAGGTGACGCCGGACGGCCAGGAGCCGTGGGCGAACAGGCCTGCCAGGCCCGTGGCGGTCCACACCATCAGGGTCATGCCGAGGAGGAACGCGAGTATGCCGACGAGCAGGCCGTCGGGGATGCCTCCCTGGGTGTCCCGCGGGGTGCGGCGGTCGTCCGGTCTCACGCGTTCCTCCCCTGCGTACGCCTACGCCACCGTCGATTCGGAGTCGCCCATGTGGTGTTCCACGAAGGCCGCGGCCCGTTCCTCGGCCTCGATCTCGGCGGCGTGCAGGGCGTCGTCCGTGAGGTCGGCCGAGGACTCCGTCATGGCGCGGTCGGTGAAGACCAGCGGGCGTTCGGTCTCGGTGACCAGGTGTTTGACGACCTGGACGTTGCCGTTGACGTCCCAGACGGCGATGCCGGGGGTGAGGGTCGGGATGATCTCGACCGCCCAGCGGGGCAGGCCGAGGACCCGTCCGGTGGCTCGTGCCTCGTCGGCTTTCTGGGCGTAGATCGTCCTGGTCGAGGCCATCTTCAGGATCGCCGCTGCTTCCTTCGCGGCGGCGCCGTCGACGACGTCGGAGAGGTGGTGGACGACCGCGACGAAGGACAGGCCCAGGCGCCGGCCGAACTTCAGCAGACGCTGGAACAGCTGTGCCACGAAGGGGCTGTTGATGATGTGCCAGGCCTCCTCGACCAGGAAGATGCGCTTCTTCCGGTCGGGGCGGATCCAGGTGTGCTCCAGCCAGACGCCGACGATGGCCATGAGGATGGGCATGGCGATGGAGTTGCGGTCGATGTGCGACAGGTCGAAGACGATCAGCGGGGCGTCGAGGTCGATGCCGACCGTCGTCGGGCCGTCGAACATGCCGCGCAGGTCACCGTCGACCAGGCGGTCCAGGACCAGGGCGACGTCGAGGCCCCAGGCGCGGACGTCGTCTATGGCGACGTTCATCGCCTCGGCCGACTCGGGCTCGGGGTGGCGCAGCTGCTCGACGATGTCGGTGAGGACCGGCTGGCGGTCGGTGATCGTCGCGTTGACGTAGGCGTGCGCGACCTTGAGCGCGAAGCCGGACCGCTCGTCCAGGCCGTGGCCCATCGCGACCTCGATGATCGTGCGCAGCAGCGCGAGCTGGCCGGTCGTGGTGATCGCGGGGTCGAGCGGGTTGAGGCGGATCCCCATGTCCAGGGCGGCCATGGGGTCCAGGCGGATGGGGGTTATGCCCAGCTCCTGCGCGATGAGGTTCCACTCGCCGACGCCGTCCTCGCCCTGGGCGTCCAGGACGACGACCTGGCGGTCCTTGAAGCGGAGCTGGCGCAGGACGTACGTCTTCTCCAGCGCCGACTTGCCGTTGCCGGACTCGCCGAGGACCAGCCAGTGGGGGGCGGGGAGCTGCTGGCCGTAGAGCTGGAAGGGGTCGTAGATGTAGCCCTTGCCGGAGTACACCTCGCGGCCGATGATGACGCCCGAGTCGCCGAGGCCCGGGGCGGCGGTCGGGAGGTAGACGGCCTGGGCCTGGCCCGTGGACGTGCGCACCGGGAGCCGGGTCGTCTCGACCTTCCCGAAGAGGAAGGACGTGAAGGCCTCGGTGAGGACGGACAGCGGATCCCGCATCAGGTCCTACCTCCGGATGCCGGTGGCGAAGGGAAGGGTGTTCACGAAGGCGCGGTGGTGCTCGCGGTCGCACCATTCGAGCTTGAGGTACGACTTGCCGGCCGAGGCCCTTATCGTGCGCTTGTCGCGGGCGAGGGCGTCGGGGTTGCGGGAGCTGACGGTGATGTAGCCGACGAGGTTGACGCCGGCGGCGCCGCTGGCGAGGTCCTCGCCGCGCTGGTCGAGCCGGGAGTGGGCGGCCACGTCGCGGGGGTCGACCGTGCGGTTCATCTTGGCGGCGCGGGACGCCTCGGCCTCGTCGTTGGTCTTCTCGGTGAGCATGCGCTCGATGGCGACCTCGGTGGGTTCGAGGTCCATGGTGACGGCGACCGTGCGGATGACGTCCGGGGTGTGGACGAGGAGCGGGGCGAGGAAGTTGACGCCGACGGGGGTCATCGGCCACTCCTTCACCCAGGCCGTGGCGTGGCACCAGGGGGCGCGGGTGGAGGACTCGCGGGTCTTGGCCTGGAGGTAGGTGGGCTCCATGGCGTCCAGCTCGGCCGGCCAGGCGTTGCGCTTGGTCATCGCCTGGATGTGGTCGATCGGGTGGTCCGGGTCGTACATGGAGTGGATCAGCGAGGACAGCCGGCTCTGGCCGAGCGGCTGGCGGACGCGGATGTCGGCCTCCTGCAGGCGCGAGCAGATGTCGGTGAGCTCGCGGGCCATGACGACGGCGAGTCCGGCGTCGCGGTCGACCTTGCCGCCGTGGGCGCGGGCGGCCCGGGCCATGGCGTTGGCCTCGGCGGCGAGGTCGCGGGTGTAGTGCATGCAGGCGACGAGGTAGGCGCGGTGCTGCTCGCTGCTGGTCGACACCATCGACTGGAGCTGGTCGTAGGACTCCTGCAGCCAGGGCAGGGCCCTGTCGTCGCCGCGGACGGCGACGTCCTTGGCGTGGGCGTCGGGGTCGGCGGGCAGGGTGCGGGCGAGCATCTGCAGGCGGGTGACGAAGCCGTCGCCGTTGGCCACGTGCTTGAGCAGCGTGCCGAAGCGGTCGACCAGGGCCTCCTGGTCCTCGCTGTCGCGCAGGCCGACACCGGGGCCCTCGATCTCGATGGCGGCGGTGACGGTCTTGCGGTCGGCGTGCAGCAGGACGGCGATCTCGTCGGGCCCGAAGGGGGCGGAGAGCCAGGTGATGCGGCCGATGCCGGGGGGCGGGCCGACCTCGACCTCGCGGCCGTCGAGCCGGGTGCCGGCCTCGACGGCGGTGGAGCGGTAGGTGGCGCCCCGCTTGAGGGTGCGCTTGTAGCTGCGGTTGATCTCGAACCACTTGTAGAAGGTGCGGTGCTTGTAGGGCACGTAGACCGCGGCCAGCGCCAGCATCGGGAACCCGGCGAGCAGCACGATGCGCAGGGACAGCACCGGGACGAGGAGTCCGCACATCATGCCGAGGAACGCGCCCACGACGATCAGGGCGATCTCGCCGGTCTCGCGGTTGCGGCCGATGATCGCGTTCGGCCGGGCGCGGCCGATCAGATATGTCCGGCGGGGCGTGACCGGATGGGACACGTGGGACTCGGTCGTCAACGCCCTTCACCTCCCGTGCGGTTGGTACTGCTGTTGCGGGTGCTGCTGGCGTGCGGGGTGTTGACGGGGCTGCTCGAACGGGGGGCGGGTGCGGCGGAGGGGACAGATCCGCCGCCGCCGTTCGAGGTGCGCGCGCTGTGCGCGGCGACCCCGCCGGATGCGGGGTTGCTGGGGCGGGGGGCGGAGGACTGGCTGCCTCCGCCGTTGTGGTCGGCGCGGGTGCTGTGGGTCTTGATGCCCTGGGCGACCAGGGAGGCCGGGGAGCTGATGACGGCGGCGGCCTTGCTCTCGGCGCCCTGCATGATGCGGTTGTTGCGGGAGCCGGCGATCTCGTCGCCGAAGCCGGGGACGAAGCGGTAGATCATCGCGCTGGCGAAGATGGCGAGCAGGATGATGGCGAGGCCGGAGACGACGGCGGAGAAGGCGTCCGGGCCGTCGTCGGCGGACAGGGCGCCGGCGAGGCCGAGCACGATGACGATGACCGGCTTGATGAGGATGACGGCGATCATGATGCCCGCCCAGCGGCGGACGTGGCCCCAGAGGTTCTTGTCGACGAGGCCGGCGTAGACGACGGTGCCGAGGAGGGCGCCGACGTAGAGCAGGGCCGCGCGGATGACGAGTTCCAGCCAGAGGACGCCGGCGGCGAGGATGCTGACCAGGGAGACGACGATCAGCATGATGGGGCCGCCGCCGATGTCCTCGCCCTTCTTGAGGGCCTCGGAGAAGGTGCCGAAGAAGGTGTCGGTCTGGTCGCCGGTGGCTTTGGCGAGGACCTCGGTGATGCCGTCGGTCGCCGAGACGACGGTGTAGAGGATCAGGGGGGTGAAGGCGGAGGCGAGGACGGTCAGCCAGAGGAAGCCGATGGCCTCGGACAGCGCGGTGGTCAGGGGCACGCCGCGGACGGCTCGCTTGGCGACGGCCAGGAGCCAGAGCAGCAGCGTGAGGATGGTCGAGGCGGCGAAGACGACGGCGTACTGCTGGAGGAACTTGGGGTTGGTGAAGTCGACGTTCGCGGTCTCCTTCACGGCGTCACTGAGCTTGTCGACGGTCCATGCGGCAGCATCGGCACAGCCCTTGGCGAGGGAGGAGAGGGGGTCGAGGGTGGAGGTGGGGTTGATCGAGGGGTTTCCTCCACCCGTACCGCTTCCGCTGCCGGTGTCCCCTTCGCAGATCTCCCTGGCCTCGCCCCTGAGCAGGTCACAGGCGTTGTTGCTGGGCGACGGGGAGGGGGTGGGCGCGGCGAAGGCACGGGTGGCCAGCAGGACCGTGGCCGCCTGCACCGCCGCGACAGCCGCGCCGAGCTTGAGTACGTGATGCCTACCGGGCATAGGTGAACCCTCCGTACTCCTCGACTGCCTTGGTCATGTCCTCAGCGGTGGAGGCTCTTTGGTCGCGCCCGACCGGGACCGGGCCGTCCTCCTGGGTGAAGTCGGTGACCTTCCAGTCACCAGCGACCCACTTCAACTGATAGGTCGTCGTGTACCAGCTCTCGGTCACAGGGTTTGTGGAGCCTTCACCTGACAGGCCGAAGAGGGAGGTGTACCAGAGGGCGACCGTGGCAGTGCTGCCGCCGAAGGACGTGACCTTGGTGCCGACCGGGATGACCCGCGACACGAAGGTCTGACCGCTTGGGGCGACGCCGTTCTTGTCCAGCCCGAGCTTCTCGAGGAAGCCCTGGCGGGAGTACGCCTGGTCGAACGCCGACAACTGGGTGGCGGCAACGTCGGGGGCGTACACGGTGTTGATGATCGCGTGGCGCTTCTTCGTGTTGTACATGTCGGCCGAACCGAGGGCGATGCCGTAGTTGGTGGCCGCGGACTGGGCCCCCTGCTCGTCCTGGGAATAGCCCGTGGGGATGTCGCTCGTCTTGGACCCCACAGGACGCTTGCCCGAGGGCGCCGTTGCCGAGCTCTCCGCTTTGTCGCTGTCGGGGCCGCTGCCCTCGGAACCGCCGTCCCCCCTGTTCGCGAAGGCGATGGCTGCGATCAGGAGGACCACTACTCCGACCACCGTGACCAGGCTGCGGGAGGAGCGTGGGGGGCGGCGGGGGGTGCCGTAGGGGTCCGTGTCGGTGTCGGGGAGGCGGGTGCGGGTCTGGCCCGTGCCGCCGTAGCCGCCGGAGGTGTCACGCTCGTCGCCGAGACTCATGCCGCGTACGCCCCCTCGCCGTCGTACGGATTCACGTGCTCCTCGTACGACGGTAGCCGTGCTGGTTCCCGCGCGGGCGCGGTGTGGTGACTCGACATCAGGGAAACGCAACCTCAGCCGGTGGGCACGACGGGCGGGTGGGAGGGAGGGGGAGCCGGGCGTGTCCGGCCGGGACGGACGGTGCCCGGCCTACACGGCCATGCCGTACACGATGGTGAACAGCGTGCCGAGGGAACCGATGATGAAGACCCCGGTGAGACCGGCGATGATGAGGCCCTTGCCCTGCTCCGCGCTGAAGGTGTCGCGGAGGGCCGTGGCACCGATGCGCTGCTTGGCGGCGCCCCAGATGGCGATGCCGAGGCAGATGAGGATGGCGACCGCCATCACCACCTCGATCATCACCTTGGCCTCGTTGCCCAGGCTGCCGAAGGGGCCCCAGTCCGGAGCGATCCCGCCGATGATGGTGTTGATGTCTCCCTTGTCGGCCGCAAAGAGCATGTAAGTCACCGCCCCTGTTGGGTAGTTCCGCATCCTCTGCGGTCGTGCAGAGGTCAGGCCTCATTCTCGCCGACGATGACGCTGTCGTATGTCGACTTGGCGTCATTGATTGGCGGGTTTCGTACGAATACCTTGCCACCGTTCCGCTCTGGAGCCTAAGGGGAGGCGCCGGACGGTGTACGAAGGATCGTATGGTCACTCTGTGTATCACGGCAGGTCACGCCGGGCAATGAGGCCTGAGCGAAACCTGGTGTGCGGTTCCGTCGTTGTGCCCTCTCGCGGCCTTTCTCACCTTCACGGACGGTTTCTGACGGCTGGTCGGGTGAGTGGTCGCGTCGTTGTTCTCCGGGTGAAGGGTACCGGCACCGCCCGGGGTCAGCGGGGCTTGAGGCCGTGCAGCAGGAGGTGGACGAGTTCCTCGATGCCGTCCAGGGCGGTCTCGGCGGGGAGCATGCCGCCCGCCGCGAAGGAGGCGATTCCCTGGAGGGTGGCGCCGGTCAGCAGGGTGAGGTGCTGGGGGTCGCCGGCGATGATCTCGCCGCGCTCCTGGGCGTCGGCGATGACCCGTTCGAGCGAGCCCACCGTCCGGTCGACGGCCGCGGCCATCTGCTCGGAGGCGTCCGGGTCGTGCTTGCGGGCGTACATGAGTTCCAGCAGCTCGGGGTGGTCGAGCGAGAACGCGAGGTAGGCCCGGGCGAGGGCGGTGAGCCGCCGCTGGAGCGGCAGGTCCGGGTCGTCGGCGGCCTCCAGGGCCTGGCCGAGCCGGTCGTATCCACTCAGGGCGAGGGCGTTGAGCAGGGCCTGCTTGTCCTTGAAGTGGCGGCCGGGCGCGGCGTGGCTCACGCCGGCCTCACGGGCCAGTTCCCGCAGGGAGAGCGCGCCCGCCCCCTTCTCGCGCAGGGTGCGTTCGGCGCCGGCGAGGAGGGTGGAGCGCAGGTCTCCGTGGTGGTAGGGGCGGCTCTCTGGCATGGGCGTCATCGTATCCCGATGTTGTCGCCGCCATCTTTGTTGACGTCGTCAGCTTTGTTGTCATTGACAGCATTGTTGTCGGCGCCTACATTCGACGCATGGCCGATGAGCGGAACACGCGGAGCACGCAGAGCAACGAGACGTTCGGGGCGGACTCCCTGCCCGACCTCGCCGGGCGGACCGCCGTGGTCACCGGTGCCAACAGCGGTATCGGGCTGGCCGCGACGCAGGCGCTGGCCCGGGCGGGCGCGCACGTCGTCCTCGCCGTGCGGGACGTGGAACGGGGGCGGACCGCGGCGGCCACCGTGCGGGGCAGTACCGAGGTGCGCCGGCTGGACCTGGCGGACCTGTCCTCCGTGCGGGCCTTCGCCGACGCCTGGCGCGAGCCCCTGCACCTGCTGATCAACAACGCCGGCGTGATGATGCTGCCGCGGCAGCGCACCAAGGACGGCTTCGAGATGCAGTTCGGCACGAACCACCTCGGGCACTTCGCGCTGACCAACCTGCTGCTGCCCTACCTGACGGACCGCGTCGTCACCGTCTCCTCGGGCGCCCACCGCTGGGGCGGCGTGCGGATCGCCTTCGACGACCTGGACCTGACCGCGCGCTACACCCCGCAGCGCGCCTACGCCCAGTCGAAGCTGGCCAACCTGCTGTTCACCCTGGAACTCCAGCGCCGCCTGACCGCGTCGGGCTCCGCGGTCCGGGCCCTGGCCGCCCACCCCGGCTACGCCGCCACCAACCTCCAGAGCGGTACGGCCAACCCGGTGGCCCGCGCCTTTTTGCGCCTGGGCAACCGGGTCTTCGCCCAGGACGACAAGGCCGGGGCCCTGCCGACGCTGTACGCGGCCACGCAGGACCTGCCCGGCGCGAGCTACGTCGGTCCCGACGGCCTCGGCGAGATGCGCGGCGCACCGACCCTGGTCGGCCGCTCCCGCGCCGCCGCCGACCCGCTGACGGCCCGTCGGCTGTGGCGCGTGTCGGAGGAGCTGACGGGCACGCGCTTCCCGCTGACGGTGGACGAGACGGCACGCCAGGGGTGAGGTGAGGAGGGCGCCGTCCGGCCGGGCGACGGGACGGCGGGGCCGCCCCGGGCGGTCCTGCGGCGCCGTCCCCGGCACGGAGCCCGAGCGGCCGCACCGGGAGCGACCGACCAGCCCCCGTCACGCGCTTCGTGCGCCGGCCGCCCACACCGTGACCCCGCCGCGCCGGCCGCCCGGACCGTGCCCCCGCCGCGCCGACCGTGCCCCCCCCGTGCCGGTCACGTGCCCGTCCTGCCGCCCCCGTTCCCCCCGCCCGCCCCGACTCTCCTCCTCGTGATCATTCCGGTGTGCGACCGCCGCCTCTACACTGAGCGACGGACTCCTGGGCGGCGAGGGGCGGTTGACGGTGCGTAAGGCGTGGATCGTGGCGAGTGTTGCGATCAGCTCGGCGCTGGCCTTCGTGATGCTGCTCGTCATCGGCGTCTACCTCGTCGCCGGAAACCTCGTCAACGGCGTGAGCGGCGGGGCGAAGGCGCTGGCCAAGGGGTCGGTGCCCGCGGCCTACGCGTCACTCGTCGCGAAGTGGGGCAACCTCTGCCCCGCCATCAGCCCGGCGCTGCTGGCCGCCCAGCTGTACCAGGAGAGCGGCTTCAACCCGAGGGCGCAGAGCCACGCGGCGGCGCAGGGCATAGCGCAGTTCATCCCCGGCACCTGGGCCACCCACGGCATCGACGGCGACGGCGACGGCGACCGCGACGTGTGGGACCCGAAGGACGCGATCCCCTCCGCCGCGTCGTACGACTGCGAACTCGCGTCGTACGTGAAGAAGGTGGGCGGGAATCTGACCGAAAACATGCTGGCCGCCTACAACGCCGGCGCGTACGCGGTGATCAAGTACGGGGGCGTGCCGCCGTACAGCGAGACGCAGAACTACGTGAAGCGGATCACCACCCTCTCCGAGAGCTTCGCGGCGCCCGTCGGCCGGGTCGATCCCTCCCGGCAGGCGGCCGGCGCGATCGAGTATGCGCAGAAGAAGCTCGGCACGCTCTACCTGTGGGGCGGCACCGGCACCCCTGAGCAGGGCGGACGCTTCGACTGCTCCGGTCTGACCCAGGCCGCGTACAAGAGCGTGGGCATCACGCTGCCGCGCGTCGCCAACGACCAGTACAACGCGGGGCCGCACCCCTCCCGGGACGAACTGCTGCCGGGAGACCTGGTGTTCTTCTCGGACGACCTCACCAATTCCCGTGCCATCCGGCATGTCGGCATTTATGTCGGAGGTGGGTACATGATCGACGCGCCGCGCACGGGTGCGGTCATCCGGTTCGACCCGATCGACACCCCCGACTACTTCGGAGCCACGAGAGTCACCGAAGATGGCGCGAAAGCGCTGCCCACGACGGTGTGAACCGAGCGTGAACCCACCCCCTGAGCTGCGATGACGTGTCTCTCTTCGATAACGTCTGCGTGATCATTCGGTGGAGTGTGGAACGTATCGACGGGGACCATGCGTTCCTGTTGACGTAGCCGAGCAGACGTCAACACGCACGTGTCACGCACACGTGCGGCGGAAGCGGATCTACCACCACGGGGGTGGCAGGAGCGGCGCACGCACGGGTGCGCCGGGAGAGACGACGAAGGGGCCGCAGCACCATGGCTGGACTCGCCGATTCCGGGTCGAACCCCGACGTCGACCTGCTGTACGACATCAATGGCCTGGCCAAGGACGCGCCGGCCTGGTTCGACCGCGTCATGGAGTACGTGGGCGAGTACGGGCTGCTGCTCGGCGTCGTCCTGCTCGTGGTGTGGTGCTGGTGGTCCGTCCGGCGCCGGGGCGACGAGGACGCGGCGTCCACGGTCGCCGCGCTGATCTGGGCGCCGCTCGCGGCCGGCGTCGCCGTCCTCGTGAACGTGCCGATACGGGGATTCGTGGAGCGCCCCCGGCCGTTCCTCGACCACCAAGGGCTCGAAGTCCTCGTCGAGGGCAAGACCGACTACTCGTTCGTCAGCGACCACGCGACGATCGTCATGGCGATGGCGGTCGGACTGTTCGTCGCCAACCGGAAGTTCGGGCTGTTCGGGATCGTCCTGGCGTTGTTCGGCGGGTTCATCCGGGTCTACATGGGCGTGCACTACCCGACGGACGTCATCGGCGGGTTCGCGCTGGGCACGGCCGTGGCGCTGCTGCTGTCGCCGCTCGCCATGGCCCTGCTGACGCCGGTGGTGAAGGCCGTGGAGCGGTCGCCCCGGGCGGGGTGGCTGGTGCGGGCCGGAGGGCGGGCGACCGACGGACAGGACGCCGTGATCCCGGAGTCCCGCAGCGAGCGGACCTCCGAGCGGGACCTCGCCGCATAGCGGCGGGACCCCGCCGCATGGCTGCGGGATCTCGCCGCCTGGGTGCAGAACCTCGCCGGGCGGGGTCCGGCCCGGTCCGACGGCCGGTCAGAGCGCCTGCGGGTACGTGAAGAAGCGGTCCGGGTCGTACTGGTTCTTCAGCTTCGTCAGCCGCGCCGCCGCGTCCCCGTAGTACGCCTTGCGCCAGTCCTTCAGCGTCGGGTCCGTGTAGTTCTGGTAGGCCGCGCCCGAGGCGTAGGGGCGCATCGCCTTGTGGGCCGACGCCAGCCAGTCCCGCGCCGTCGTACCGCTCGTGCCCGCCCGCCAGGCGCCGATGTACTGGGCCAGCATGCGCGAGCGGCGGTGCACGAAGGCCGTGGACGTCGGGGAGACGCGGTTGACGGCTCCGCCGAGGGCGGTGAGCGCGATGCTGCCCGTGCCGCCGCGCACCGAGGCGATCTGCGACAGCAGCGTGCGGACGCCGGCCGCGGACAGGGAACGGTCGAAGAAGTCCGAGGCCGCCGCGTACGTCTCCCGGCCCAGGGCGCCCTTCGGCGAGCGGCCCGGGGTGGAGCCGGGCAGATGGCACTGGGCGTCCGTCGGGAACGCGGAGCAGCCCGCGTACACCTCCATCGACTCCTCGTAAGAGCGGCGCTTGAGGGAGACGCTGCGGGCCGCCTCGCCGACGCGGTCGGCGAGGCGGTCCACGGCGTTCTTCAGCTCGCCGTACGTGCCGAGGGAGAAGGCCGCGACGGAGACGGTCGGGGTGCTGCCCGCGGCGCTCGCCAGGTGCAGGGACGACCAGATCTCGTCGGGCTGCGACGGGCCCCACTCCTGCCAGGCCCGCACCACCGCCGCCGCCTTCGACCAGGGCCAGGACAGGTACGCCGAGACGCCCTGCGGCGCGGGGTGGGTACGGAAGTGCAGTTCGGTCACCACGCCGAAGTTGCCGTTGCCGGCGCCGCGCAGGGCCCAGAAGAGGTCCTTGTTCTCCCGGGCGTCGGCGGTGAGCTGCTTGCCGTCGGCGGTGATCAGGGTGGCCCGGGTGAGGCTGTCGCAGGTCAGTCCGTAGGCGCGGGAGACCACGCCGTGTCCGCCGCCCAGGGTGAGGCCGGAGACGCCGACGGTGGGGCAGGAGCCGGCCGGGATCGTGACCCCCTTGGCGGCCAGGGCGCGGTAGACGTCGATGAGCTTGGCGCCGGCGCCGACCACGGCGGTGGTGCCGGAGGCCCGGACGCGGTTGAGCTTGGAGACGTCGATGATCAGACGGCCGTCGCCGGAGGACCAGCCGGCGTAGGAGTGGCCGCCGTTGCGGATGGCCACGCGCAGGGAACGGCCGCGGGCGTAGGCGAGGGCCGTGCGGATGTCGTCGGGGTGGGCCACGTAGGCCACGGCGGCGGGCTTCAGGCTGTCGAAGCGGGTGTTGTAGAGCTGGCGCGCGGTCGCCCAGGCGGCGTCGCCGGGGCGGACGAGAGGGCCGTCGAGGTCACGGGCGAGGGCCGACCAGTCGGCGGCGGCGCGGGTCCGCGTGGTGGCCGCCGTGGCCGTGGTGCGGGGGCTCGCGTGCGTGCAGGCGGTGGCGAAGGGCGTCGCCGCCGCGGCGATCGCCGCCGCGCCGGCGGTGAGGACGGTGCGCCGTTCCATGGGGCCTCCCGGTGGTTCCGCCCTGGGAGACGGGCGGCTGGGGGTGCGGGTTCCACGGCTGGGCGAGTCAGCCGGCCGCGTGCCGTTGCGCGTCCGTGCGGGCCTGGCTTCTCGCGCGTCTGGCCGGGCCGCGCCAGCCGCAGGTGCACTCGGCCAGGCAGAAGCGGCCTCTCTCCATGGTCGTCGTGCGGTGTTCCGGGGGGTGGGGGGGAAGTTCCAGCCCGTCCTGCTGCGCCACGACGACAACGTTACCCAGCCCGGGTAAAGGGTTCGTATGCCGGACGGCGTGGTCGGCGTGACGGGGGCACAAACCGGTCGTTAAGCGGGACGACGAGGGGGCCCGTGACGGACGTACCGGCTGGGGGTAGGCAGGCGATGACTGGGCGGCAGCGGGAACGGCGGCGCGGGCGAACGGGTGCGGCGGTCCTCGCCGCCGGGGTCGTGTCCGCGGTGGGTCTGGGAGCGGGCGGGTGCGCGGGCGGTGACGCCGTCGCCGGGGACTCCCGGGGCGGGGACGCCGTGGTGCTGCTGCACCGGGCCGCCGACCGGCTGGTGGACGCCGGGAGTTCGAAGACCCGTACGTCGATGGAGATGGCGGCCGGGGGCACCCGGGTGACCATCCGGGGTGCCGGGGTCTACGACTTCCGCGAGCGGCTGGGGCGGCTGAAGGTGCTGCTGCCGCAGGATCCCGCGGGAGCCGACGGGCGCCGGACCGTCACGGAACTGCTGGCGCCGGGAGCGCTGTTCATGAAGAACCGGGGCGCCGGTGTGCCCGCGGACAAGTGGGTGCGGGTGGACACCCGCACGCTGTCCGACGGGAACCTCGTCACCGGCGGGGCCACCGATCCGTTCGCCGCGGCCGAGGTGCTGCGCGGCACGCGGACGGCGACGTACCTCGGCCGCACCGAGGTCGCGGGCACGGCGGTGCGGCACTACCGGGGCACGGCGGACCTCGGGGACGCCGCGAAGCGGGCCTCCGCAGGCAACAAGGGGGCCCTGGGGGCGGCGGCGAAAGGGTTCGCCACGGCCGAAGTGCCGTTCGACGCCTACCTCGACGACGAGGGGCGCGTCCGCAAGGTCCGCCACCGCTTCAGTTTCGTGAACGGACAGCGCAAGAGCCCCGTCGCGGTCGCCTCGACCACCCTGCTCTACGATTTCGGGGCCCCGGCGCGGGTGCGGCTGCCGGACGACGGCGACATCTACGCGGGCAGGATCGCCGAGGAGTGACCGGCGGGAACTAGCCCGTCCGTGCCATGCGCGGTGTGTAGGCCGCTCCCTACTCTAGGAAGCCGGTGACGGCAGAGACGAGGTGATGCACGTGGCTCCGGTCGGCGGTACGGCAGTTCAGGACCACGTGGCCCTCGCCGAGATCGAGTTGTGCGGGGAGCTCATCATCGCGGCCTCGGCGGCCCAGGAGCGGCTCAGCCTGGAGAGCATCGACGAGGTGCTGAGAGTGGCCGAGGAACGGGACGCCCCCGGCGGCTGAACGGGGCCGGATCAGGTCCGCAGCATGCGGGCGATCGCCTGGGTCGCCTCCTTGACCTTCGCCTCGACCTCGTCGCCGCCCTTGACGGCCGCGTCGGCGACGCAGTGGCGCAGATGCTCCTCCAGCAGCTGCAGGGCGAAGGACTGCAGCGCCTTCGTGGAGGCGGAGACCTGCGTGAGTATGTCGATGCAGTAGACGTCCTCGTCGACCATGCGCTGCAGGCCGCGGATCTGGCCCTCGATCCGGCGCAGGCGTTTGAGGTGCTCGTCCTTCTGCTTGTGGTAGCCGTGCACGCCGTGGTCATGGTCCGTCACGGACTGCGCACCGGTGTCCGCGGTGCCGGTGGTGACATTCGCGACATCCGTGGTGCCGGTCCTGTCCGTCATCGCGTCCTCCTGGTGGCCCCTGGGCGGAGATATACCCCTAGTGGGTATATGGTACCGAACTTTGCTGGGTATACGGCCCTCGGGCCGCCCCCGTGCTCATCACTGTGCCTGATGGGCGACACTGGTGGGCGGCCCGATAGCCGTGGCCGGATGATGCGCCTAGCATCAGCCTGACCGAAACCGAAGCACCCCGAGGAACCCACGTGCGCTTTCGTCTGACCCCCAGGGAGACGAGCTTCTACGACATGTTCGCCGCCTCCGCGGACAACATCGTCACGGGCTCCAAGCTCCTGATGGAACTGCTCGGGGCGGACGCATCCGCCCGGGCCGAGATCGCAGAGCGTATGCGGGCAGCGGAACACGCAGGTGACGACGCCACGCACGCGATCTTCCACCAACTGAACTCCTCGTTCATCACGCCGTTCGACCGCGAGGACATCTACTCCCTCGCCTCGTCCCTCGACGACATCATGGACTTCATGGAGGAGGCCGTCGACCTGGTCGTCCTCTACAACGTCGAGGAACTGCCCAAGGGCGTCGAGCAGCAGATCGAGGTCCTGGCGCGCGCCGCCGAACTGACGGCCGAAGCGATGCCGCACCTGCGCACCATGGACAACCTCACCGAGTACTGGATCGAGGTCAACCGGCTGGAGAACCAGGCCGACCAGATCCACCGCAAGCTGCTGGCGCACCTCTTCAACGGCAAGTACGACGCCATCGAGGTCCTGAAGCTCAAGCAGATCGTGGACGTGCTGGAGGAAGCGGCGGACGCGTTCGAGCACGTGGCGAACACGGTGGAGACCATCGCCGTCAAGGAGTCCTGAGCCCTTCATGGACACCTTTGCTCTGGTCGTGACCATCGGGGTCGCGCTCTTCTTCACGTACACCAACGGTTTCCACGACTCGGCGAACGCGATCGCCACGTCCGTGTCGACCCGGGCGCTCACGCCGCGGGCCGCGCTGGCGATGGCCGCCGTGATGAACCTGCTCGGCGCGTTCATGGGCTCCGGGGTCGCCAAGACGGTCAGCGAGGGCCTGATCCAGACACCGGAGGGGTCGAAGGGGATGGGCATCCTCTTCGCCGCGCTGGTCGGCGCGATCGTCTGGAACCTGATCACCTGGTACTTCGGGCTGCCCTCGTCGTCCTCGCACGCGCTGTTCGGCGGCATGGTCGGCGCGGCGCTGGCCGGTGGCACGACCGTCTACTGGCACGGGGTGCTGGAGAAGGTCGTCATCCCCATGTTCATCTCCCCGGTCGTCGGTCTGCTGGCCGGTTACCTGGTGATGACCGCGATCATGTGGATGTTCCGCAAGGCCAACCCGCACAAGGCCAAGCGCGGCTTCCGCATAGCCCAGACCGTCTCGGCGGCCGGCATGGCGCTGGGGCACGGTCTGCAGGACGCGCAGAAGACCATGGGCATCGTGGTGATGGCGCTCGTCATCGCGGATGTCGAGGACTACGGCGACCCGATCCCGGTCTGGGTGAAGATCGCCTGTGCGGTGATGCTGTCGCTGGGCACCTACGCCGGTGGCTGGCGGATCATGCGGACGCTGGGGCGCAAGATCATCGAGCTGGACCCGCCGCAGGGCTTCGCCGCCGAGACGACGGGCGCGTCGATCATGTTCGCCACGGCGTTCCTGTTCAAGGCGCCGATCTCGACGACGCACGTGATCACCTCGGCGATCATGGGCGTGGGGGCGACCAAGCGCGTGAACGCCGTGCGCTGGGGCGTCGCCAAGAACATCATCCTGGGGTGGTTCATCACGATGCCGGCGGCGGCGACGGTGGCCGCGGCTTCGTTCGGGCTCGTGAACCTGGCCTTCCTGTAGCGGCGGCGGCCGCACGGCCGGAAACCGGCCGGTACACGAACGGGCCCGCCCCCGGGAGCCAGGGGCGGGCCCTTTTCGGCCTCGCGGTGGCACCGCCATGCAGCACCGCGAGGAGTCTGTGCGCAGGGCGGCTCAGCCGAAGCGGCCGGAGATGTAGTCCTCCGTGGCCTGGACCGACGGGTTGGAGAAGATCCGCTCCGTGTCGTCGATCTCGATGAGCCTGCCGGGCTGGCCGACCGCCGCGAGGTTGAAGAACGCCGTGCGGTCGGAGACGCGTGCCGCCTGCTGCATGTTGTGCGTCACGATGACGATCGTGAAGCGCTCCTTCAGCTCGCCGATCAGGTCCTCGATCGCCAGGGTCGAGATCGGGTCGAGCGCGGAGCACGGCTCGTCCATGAGCAGGACGTTCGGCTCGACCGCGATGGCCCGCGCGATGCACAGACGCTGCTGCTGACCGCCGGACAGGCCCGAGCCGGGCTTGTTCAGGCGGTCCTTGACCTCGTTCCAGAGGTTGGCGCCCTTGAGGGAGCGCTCGACGATGTCCGCCAGCTCGCTCTTCTTGTAGTTGCCGTTCAGCCGCAGGCCCGCCGCCACGTTGTCGAAGATCGACATCGTCGGGAACGGGTTCGGCCGCTGGAACACCATGCCGACCTCGCGGCGGACCGACACCGGGTCGATGCCCGTGCCGTAGAGGTCCTCGTCGTCGAGCAGCACCTTGCCCTCGACGCGGCCGCCCGAGGTGACCTCGTGCATGCGGTTCAGGGTGCGCAGGAACGTCGACTTGCCGCAGCCGGACGGGCCGATGAACGCCGTCACCGAACGCGGCTCGACGGTCAT
This sequence comes from Streptomyces sp. NPDC085932, assembly GCF_044540525.1. NCBI lineage: Bacteria > Bacillati > Actinomycetota > Actinomycetes > Kitasatosporales > Streptomycetaceae > Streptomyces > Streptomyces sp. NPDC085932. The sequence goes on along the minus strand of NZ_JBITSJ010000007.1, from coordinate 525,997 downwards.
CGAGATGTCCTCGATCGCCTTGTGGGAGCCGTAGTAGGCGGTCAGTCCGCTTACGTCGATTCGCTTGGCCATGACTACTTCACTTCCAGACTTCAGTCAGTCGCTGTATGGCCGCGTCAGCGACCGGTGCTCGGGGCCTTCCAGCGGGCGATGCCGCGGGCCACCAGGTTGAGGATCATCACGAAGGCGATCAGCGTGAGCGACGCCGCCCAGGCGCGGTCGTAGGCCGTGACCTCGCCCGAGCCGTACTGCTGGTAGATGTACAGCGGCAGCGACGCCTGCGCGCCCTCGAAGGGGTTGGCGTTGATGAACTTGCTGCCGAACACCAGCAGCAGCACGGGCGCGGTCTCACCGGCGATACGGGCGACGGCCAGCATGATGCCGGTGGTGATGCCGCCGATCGAGGTCGGCAGGACCACCTTCAGGATGGTGCGCCACTTCGGGACGCCGAGCGCCAGGGAGGCCTCGCGCAGCTCGTTCGGGACGAGCTTGAGCATCTCCTCCGTGGAGCGGACCACGACCGGCATCATCAGGATCGCGAGGGCGAGCGAGCCGGCGAAGCCGAAGGGCTGCATGTCGAACATCAGCATCAGGCTGAGGATGAACAGACCGGCGACGATCGACGGGATGCCGGTCATGACGTCGACGAAGAAGGTGACGGCCCGGGCGAGGTTGCCGCGCCCGTACTCCACCAGGTAGATCGCGGTGAGCACGCCGACCGGCGCGGCGATCACGGTGGCGAGGCCGACCTGCTGCAGCGTGCCGAGGATGGCGTGGTAGATGCCGCCGCCCGCCTCGGAGTCGGCGACCACGCCCATCGAGTGGGTCAGGAAGTAGACGTCGAGGACCTTGGTGCCGCGCTGCACGGTCGACCACACCAGGGACGCCAGCGGCACCACGGCGAGCAGGAAGGCGACCCACACCAGAGAGGTGACCACGCGGTCCTTGGCCTGGCGGCGGTTCTCCACCTTGGCCGCGATGACGTACGTGCCGAGGATGTGCAGGAGCGCGGCGATCAGCGCCCACTGGATGTCGCTGTGCAGTCCGGCGGCGGCGCTGATGCCGAGGCCGGCGGCGACGGACCCGGCGGCGATGGCCCACGGGGCCCACTTGGGCAGGCGGGCGCCGCGCAGGGTGCTGGGGCGCTTCGGGGTGGTGGTTGCGGTGCTCATGCGTTGGCCCCCGAGTACTCCTTGCGGCGGGCGATGATCGCGCGGGCCGCGCCGTTGACCAGCAGGGTGATGACGAACAGGACCAGACCCGAGGCGATCAGCGCGTCACGGCCGAACTCGGTGGCCTCGCTGAACTTGCTGGCGATGTTCTGGGCGAAGGTGCCGCCGCCCGGGTCGAGCAGGCTGGTGTGGATCAGGAAGTCCGGGGAGAGCACGGTGGCGACGGCCATCGTCTCGCCGAGGGCGCGGCCGAGGCCGAGCATCGAGGCGGAGATCACGCCGGAGCGGCCGAAGGGGAGGACCGACATGCGGATCACTTCCCAGCGGGTGGCGCCGAGGGCCAGGGCCGCCTCCTCGTGCATCTGCGGGACCTGGCGGAAGACCTCGCGGCTCACGTTGGTGATGATCGGCAGGATCATGATCGCGAGCAGGATGCCCACGGTGAGCATGGAGCGCGGGGCGCCGTTCTGCCAGGAGAAGATGCCGGTCCAGCCGAGGTAGTCGTTCAGCCAGCCGAAGAGGCCGTTCATGTAGGGCACGAGGACGAGGGCGCCCCACAGGCCGTACACGATGGACGGCACGGCGGCGAGCAGGTCGATCACGTAGGCGATGGGACCGCTCAGCCGGCGCGGGGCGTAGTGGGTGAGGAACAGCGCGATGGCGACGGCGATCGGCACGGCGATGATCATCGCGATGATCGAGGAGACGATCGTGCCGTAGGCGAGGACCGCGATGCCGAAGACCGGCGGGTTGACGCCGGTGTTCCATTCGAAGGTGGTGAGGAAGTTGCCCTCGTCCTCGCTGATGGCGAGGACGGCGCGGTAGGTGAGGAAGCCCGCGATCGCGGCCATGATCACCAGGAGCAGGATGCCCGAGCCGCGCGAGAGGCCGAGGAAGATCCGGTCCCCGGGGCGGGTGGCCCCGCGGGCGGCGCGCTTCTGCTCGGGCGAGGGCGTCGGGGTGGGGGGAGGTGCGTCAGCTATCTGTGTGGTGTCCATCGGGTTCTCCGGTCTGCGGAACCGCAACGGCTGTGCGGCTCTTGGCGGCGGTGCACCGGACGGTGCGGTCCGGTCCCGCTGGGGACCGGACCGCACGCTCAGGTCAGCTCAGGCTCTCGACGGTGGTCCGAACCTTGGCGATGATGTCCTCGGGCATGGGCGCGTAGTCGTTCTCGGCGAGGATCTTCTGGCCGTCCTCGGAGGCCGCGTAGCGCAGGAACGCCTTGACGGCGGGCAGCGTCTCGGCCTTGTTGCCCTTGTCGCAGACGATCTCGTAGGTCACGAGGACCATCGGGTAGGCGCCGTCGGCCTTGGTCGCGTAGTTCAGCTCCAGGGCGAGGTCCTTGCCGGTGCCGACGACCTTGGCGTCCGCGATGGCCTTGGTGGCGTTCTCGACGTTCGCCTCGACCGGCTCGGCCGCGCCCGTGTCGATGGCGACGGTCTTGATGCCGTCCTTGGCGTACGACAGCTCGAAGTAGCCGATCGCGCCGGCGGTCTGCTTGACCTGCGCGGCCACGCCGGAGGACTGCGGAGCGGACTGGCCGCCCTTGGCCTGCCAGGCCTTGCCGCCCTCGTAGGGGAAGTCCTTCTTGGCGGTGGCGATCAGGTACTTGGTGAAGTTGTCCGTGGTGCCGGACTCGTCCGAGCGGTGGAAGGCCTGGATCTTGAGGTTGGGCAGCTTCGCGTCGGGGTTGAGCTTCGCGATGGCCGGGTCGTTCCAGTTGGTGATCTTGCTGTCGAAGATCTTGGCGATCGTCGCGGAGTCCAGGACGAGTTTGTCGACACCCGGGACGTTGTAACCGACGGCGATCGGGCCGCCGACCATGGGCAGGTCGATGCCCTGGCCGCCGGAGCAGACCTTCTTGGAGGCCTCGACCTCGTCGGGCTTCAGGGCGGAGTCCGAACCGGCCCACGGGACCTGGCCCTGGGTGAACGCGGTGACACCGGCGCCGGAACCGCCGGCCTTGTAGTTGATCTCGACCTTGCAGGCCGCGGAGAACTGCTTGACCCACGCGTCGACGGCGTTCTTCTGCGCCGAGGAGCCGTCGGCGAGCACCTGGCCCGAGGCGTCGTCGCACTTGATGTTGCTGGGCGCGGCGGCGTTGGACGAGGAGCCGCCGCTGCCACCTCCGGTCTCGTCGGAGCCGCACGCCGTGAGGGCCAGGGCGCCGGAGACGGCGAGAGCACCGAGAGCGAGGGCCCGCCGGTTCATGCGCTGAAGCTTCACTTGAGTTCCTTCCAGGAGCCGCCGTCCTGAATCGGCGGCGTGCGAAGACTGGCCGACGCGAACGCGCGGCAGGCGCGTCTCGCATCTGGTACGGCCGAAAGTAGGCAGATCAGATGAAGCCGCCGATGGCCGCACATGAACGAGGGGTGAACCCCTGCCGACGGTGTGGTTAGGTCACGGAATGCTCACGGGGAGAGCACGTGAGGATTCCGCTTCGCGGGCGCGTCCCGCTGGACAACCGCGGACGGCGTCAGTCCGCTCCGCCGGCGGGCCGGGGTCCGTGCAGCGCGTCGAGCAGCGCGTCGATCAGGGGGCGGTCGTGCGGCTGAGTGAGGCGGGCGCGGGCCTCCTCCGGCGACAGCCACAGCACGCGGTCGACCTCGTCGGTCGGGGTGAAGTCGCAGGTCACGGCCTCGGCGGCCCAGTAGCGCACCTGCTTGGGGCGCCCGTTCGCCAGGTAGCGCAGGGTGGGCAGCTCGGCGCCCGGCTCGGCCCGGCAGCCCGTCTCCTCGGCCACCTCGCGCAGGGCGCCGGCGAGGGCGTCCTCGGCGCGCTTCAGTTTGCCCTTCGGCCACGACCAGTCGTCGTATTTCGGCCGGTGCACGAGACAGAGCTCCAGGTCGCCGGAGCCGGGCGAGCGGCGCCACAGGACGCAGCCCGCGGCCTGCTGCACGGTGGGGTCCTCGGCCGAGCTCACCTGGTGTTCACCGCCTTCCGGGTGCCGTGCCGGTCATGACGCGCCGACCGTCTCCTTCTGCCAGGCCTGCTGGAACGCGAAACGTGCCGCCTCCACCTCGTGCCGCTGATCGGCGTGGAGCACGCCGAGGGCGTACGCCGTGGCCGGGGCGATCCTGGGCGTGCGGGCCGCCTGCGCCGCGGCCGCTGCCGCCTCCGAGGCGTCGCGGTGCTGGTTCAGGGCCTGGCCGGCGGAGAGCAGGCGCAGGTCGACGGCGGCGTTGCCCTTGGGTCCGGTGAGGGCCTCGCGGGCGTAGCGGTGCAGGCGCAGCAGGAGGCGGACCTGGTGCCAGGGGGCGTCCTGGGGGTGCGGGACCGTGTCCGGGGACAGGCCGTGGACGAGGGCCGCGGCGTTGTACGGATGGCCCGCGGTGACCAGGGGCAGGGCGGTCACGGCGTCGGTCAGGCGTTCCTCCGCCGCCGTGGCGTGGGGCCGCAGGTCGCTCGCGGCGGCCGTGGCGAGCAGGGGGACCTCGCTGGCCAGGACCGCGACCTTGTCGGCGACGGCGTGGAAGCGGCTGCTGCCCAGGGCCTGCAGGGCGGTGGAGTGGGCCCGGGTGCGGGCGAGGGTGAGCTGGCGGTCCAGGAGGGCGCCCGCCTTGGCCGCCCCGACGGTCAGGTTGCCGCGTTCGGACGCCGGGGCCGTGCGCGGCCCGGCGTCCCGCGGTGCCGTGCTCGGCAGCGCGGGGGCCGCCCCGGGGGCACGGCCGCTCGCGTGGGCGTCGGCGCGCGAGCCCGCCGTCACGTCCCGGCCCGGCGCCTGGGCCGGGAACGCCGTCGACCCCGACAGGCGGTGCAGCGCCGTCAGCAGGCGTTCCAGGCGGGCCGTGTACGCGTGCTCCATCGCCAGCGTGCCGGAGACCCAGGCCAGCTCCGGGCGCATGGTCTCGCACCAGTCCGAGTCCAGCAGCGGCTGGAACGTGTGCAGGCTGGCGCTGATGCGGCGGGCGGAGCGGCGCAGGGCGCGGGCCGCCTCGGCGGAGGCTTCCGAGCCGTTCGCCCCCGACCCCGTCTCCCGGTGCAGGCGCAGGGCGCGGAGGAACTCCGTGGCCTGGTCCCGCAGATAGCCCGCGAGGGCGTCGCCGGTGGGGGCGGTCCCGACGGGCCTGGGCCGGGAATCCGTCGGGTCAAGGTGTCGCTGTGCCACGCCGGCGCCTCCGGGCGTCTATGAGCATCTCCTGGACGTTGCGCAGGGGCTGGCCGTCCGCGTCGGTCGCATGCCGGGTCCAGTCGCCGTCCGGGCCGAGGTGCCAGGAGGCGGTGGAGTCGGACATACCGGTCTCCAGCAGCCGGTTCAGGGCCGCGCGGTGGGCCGGGTCGGTGACCCGGACCAGGGCCTCTATCCGGCGGTCGAGGTTGCGGTGCATCATGTCGGCGCTGCCGATCCACACCTCGGGCTCGCCGCCGTTGCCGAAGGCGAAGACCCGGGAGTGCTCCAGGAAGCGGCCGAGGATCGAGCGGACCCGGATGTTCTCCGACAGGCCCGCGACGCCCGGGCGCACCGCGCAGATGCCGCGCACCCAGATGTCGACCGGCACGCCCGCCTGGGCGGCCCGGTAGCAGGCGTCGATGACGGCCTCGTCGACCATCGAGTTGACCTTGATGCGGACGTACGCCGGCCGCCCCGCGCGGTGGTGCTGTATCTCCTTGGTGATCCGCGAGACCAGCCCGTCGCGCAGCGACTTCGGGGCGACCAGCAGCCGGCGGTAGGTCTCGCGGCGGGAGTAGCCGGAGAGGCGGTTGAACAGGTCCGACAGGTCCGCGCCGACCTGCGGGTCGGCGGTGAGCAGGCCGAGGTCCTCGTAGAGGCGGGCCGTCTTCGGGTGGTAGTTGCCGGTGCCGACGTGGCTGTAGCGGCGCAGCGTCTCGCCCTCCTGGCGGACCACCAGCGACAGCTTGCAGTGGGTCTTCAGCCCGACGAGGCCGTAGACGACGTGGCAGCCGGCCTCCTCCAGCTTGCGGGCCCACTTGATGTTGGCGTGCTCGTCGAAGCGGGCCTTGATCTCGACCAGGACCAGGACCTGCTTGCCGGACTCGGCGGCCTCGATGAGCGCGTCGACTATCGGGGAGTCGCCGGAGGTGCGGTACAGGGTCTGCTTGATCGCGAGGACGTCCGGGTCGCCGGCCGCCTGCTCCAGGAAGGCCTGGACGGAGGTGGAGAAGGAGTCGTACGGGTGGTGCAGCAGCACGTCCCGTTCGCGCAGCGCGGCGAAGATGTCCGGCGCGGACGCCGACTCGACCTCGGCGAGGTCGCGGTGGGTGCCGGCGACGAACTTGCGGTACTTCAGCTCCGGGCGGTCCAGCGAGGCGATCCGGAACAGGCCCGTGAGGTCCAGCGGGCCCGGCAGCGGGTACACCTCGGCCTCGCTGATCTTCAGCTCGCGCACCAGCAGGTCCAGGACCTCGCGGTCGATGGACTCCTCGACCTCCAGGCGCACCGGCGGGCCGAAGCGGCGCCGCATGAGCTCCTTCTCCAGGGCCTGGAGCAGGTTCTCCGCGTCGTCCTCCTCGACCTCCAGGTCCTCGTTGCGGGTGAGGCGGAAGGCGTGGTGCTCCAGCACCTCCATGCCCGGGAACAGCTCCTCCAGGTGGGCGGCGATGACGTCCTCGATGGGGACGTAGCGGCCCGGGGAGCTCTCCAGGAAGCGGGACAGCAGCGGCGGCACCTTCACGCGGGCGAAGTGCTTGTGGCCCGTGACGGGGTTGCGCACGACGACGGCCAGGTTCAGGGACAGGCCGGAGATGTACGGGAAGGGGTGCGCCGGGTCGACCGCCAGCGGGGTCAGCACGGGGAAGATCTGGTGCCGGAACAGGGTGAACAGGCGGGCCTGCTCCTTCTCCTGCAGCTCGCTCCAGCGGACCAGGTGGATGCCCTCCTCCGCGAGTGCGGGGGCGACGTCCTCGTGGTAGCAGGCGGCGTGCCGGGCCATGAGCTCACGGGAGCGGGCCCAGATCATCTCCAGCACGTCGCGGGGTTGCAGGCCGGAGGCGGAGCGGGTGGCCACGCCGGTGGCGATGCGGCGCTTCAGACCGGCCACCCGGACCATGAAGAACTCGTCCAGGTTGCTGGCGAAGATCGCCAGGAAGTTGGCCCGCTCCAGCAGCGGCGTGTTCGGGTCCTCGGCGAGTTCGAGCACGCGCTCGTTGAACGCGAGCCAGCTGCGCTCCCGGTCGAGGAAGCGGCCCTGGGGCAGCTCGGGCCCGTCGTACGGCGACTCCTCGTATCCGTCGAGGTCGGCGTCGATGTCGGGTTCCAGATCGGAGACCACCGCCGCCACCGTGTGCGGCCGGTGGGCTGCTATGGAGCCCACGGAGGGCTGCGCGTGCTGGACCTGTGCCTGGGTGTTCGGCTGGCTCATGGACCCATTCTTCCGCGCCGCGAGCATCACGGGCGCGTCGGACAGCGCGGGCGGGAGCGGGGGTGTCACATCAGTGCTCCCGTTTCCCTCGGGTCCCTCGCGAGGCGGGGAAGGCTCGGGCACGGCGGGATTCATTGGCCGAGCGTCGCAAGCTCGTCTGAATCAATGGTTACGGAGACATGACGTGCGGGATAGCGGGCGGCGGCCCGCGGGGGTCCGCGGGCCCGGCCCGGCGGCCGGGACGGCTCGTCCACAGGCTGTGGGCGGCCCCGCCCGGCACGGCGTGCCACGCGCCACCCGCGACCCGGCCGGGCGTCCGTCCCGGGCGGGCCGGAATCCGGGCGTGTTTTCGTGAACCGTTCGAGCCGGCCGGTCCGATGAGGAGACGTGAGCGAGACGAGAAGCGACGGGGAGCTGCTGCGGGCCGTCGCGGCGGACGCCGACCGGCGCGCCTTCGAGGAGCTGTACCGGCGCTACGCGCCGTGGCTCCGGGCCCGGCTACGGGGGCGGTGCGCCGACACGAGCGTCGTCGACGACGTCGTGCAGGAGACCTTCCTCGCGGTGTGGCGGGGCAAGGCCCGCTACCGGGAGGAGGGCTCCGGGGACGTGGCCGGGTGGCTGTGGCGCATCGGGTCGCGGCGGCTGGTGGACGCCCTGCGGGGCGACGGGGCGCGGGGCCGGCTGCGGCAGGCCCTGGCACGGCTGCGGCACCGGGACGAGGTGTCGGCGGAGGAGCGCGTGCTCGCGGGGGTGGAGCACGGGGACCTCGCCGGGGCCCTGGTCCGGCTGTCGCCGGAGCTGCGCGCGGTGCTGCAGGCGACCGTCATCGACGGGCTGACCACCCGCGAGGCCGCCGTCCTGCTGGGGATCCCCCCGGGGACGGTCAAGACGCGGGCCATGCGGGCCCGCAAGCAGTTGCGGGAGGCACTGGCATGACCTGGCACGTACCCGACGACGATCTGCGCGCCTACGCGCACGGCGAGCTGGCGGCGCCCGCCCTCTGGTCCGCCGACGCCCACCTGGCCGCCTGTGCCCGCTGCCGGGCGGTGCTGGCCGACGCCGGCGACCCGGTCGCGCTCGACGCGGGGTGGGAGCGGCTGGACGCCGAGCTGGACGTGCCGCGCCCGGGGCTGCTGGAGGGGCTGCTGGTGCGGCTCGGGGTCGCCGGGCACACCGCCCGGCTGCTCGCGGCGGCGCCGGTGCTGCGGCGGTCCTGGCTGGGGGCCGTCGTCGCCGTGCTGCTGCTCGGCGTGGCCGCCGGGCACGCCGTGCGCAGCGGGCAGTCCCCGACCCTCTTCCTCGCCCTCGCGCCGCTGCTGCCGCTGGCCGGGGTGGCGCTGTCGTACGGGCCCGCGCTGGATCCGACGTACGAGATGGCCGTCGTCGCGCCGATGCACGGGTTCCGGCTGCTGATGATCCGGACCGTGGCCGTGCTGGCCGTCGTGCTCGGGCTGAACGGGCTGGCGACCCTCGCCCTGCCCGCCTACGGGCTGCACGCCCTGGCCTGGCTGCTGCCCGCGCTGGCGCTCACCGCGACCGGGCTCGCGCTCACCCCCCGGCTCGGGCCGGTGCTCGCTCCGTCGCTGGTCGGCGGCGCCTGGGTCGGCCTGCTGGTGCTGGCCCACGCGGCGCGGGCCGGGGGCGACGTGCCGCTCGCGCCGTTCACCGCGGCCGGGCAGGGCGTGGCGGCGGTGGTCGCCGCGCTCGCCGCCGGGCTGCTCTTCCTCCTCCGTGACCGCTTCGACCTCTTCCAGGGACGTGCCGTATGACTCCGACCGTGTCCGCCTCCGGGATCGGCCTCCGCTACGGCGGCACCCGCGCCCTCGACGACGTGTCGCTGCGCCTGAGCGGCGGTGTCACCGGGCTGCTCGGGCCCAACGGGGCGGGGAAGACCACCCTGTTGCGGGTGCTCGCCACCGCCCTGCCCGCCGACCGGGGGGCCTTCACCGTGCTGGGCCACGACCCGGCGACCGCCCGGGGACGGCAGGAGGTGCGGCGCCGGCTGGGCTACCTGCCGCAGACGCCCGGGTTCCATCCGGACTTCACGGCCTTCGAGTTCGTCGACTACGTGGCCATCCTCAAGGAGATGACCGACCGGGGCGTGCGCCACCGGGAGGTGCGGCGGGTGCTCGACGAGGTGGGGCTGGCGGACGTGCGCGGCAAGCGGATGCGCAAGCTGTCCGGCGGCATGCGGCAGCGGGTCGCCCTCGCGGCCGCCCTGGTCGGTGACCCCGGCTTCCTGGTCCTGGACGAGCCGACCGTCGGACTCGACCCCGAACAGCGCATGCGGTTCCGGGAGTTGATCGCCGGGGCCGGGGAGGGACGCACGGTGCTGCTGTCCACCCACCAGACGGAGGACGTGGCGATGCTCTGCCACCGGGTGCTGGTCATGGCCGGTGGCCGGATCCGCTTCGACGGCACCCCGGCCGAACTGACCGCGCGGGCCGCCGGACGGGTGTGGAGCAGCACGGAACGCGACCCGGGCGCCCGGGCCGGCTGGCGGACGGGGGCCGGCTCCTTCCGCAACGTCGGGGATCCGCCTGACGGGGCCGACCTGCTGGAACCGACCCTGGAGGACGGCTACCTGCTCACGCTCGACGGCGCCGGAGCGGAGGTGGCGGCATGACCGCGGTGGCCGAGAAGCCGGTCCTGACCGGGACGCGCACCGAGCCCGGCGGCTCCTGGGCGGCCGTGTGGGCCCTGGGCCTGTTCGAGTCGCGCCGGCTGCTGACCCGGGTGCCGGTGCTCCTCGCCTTCGCCCTGTACCTCGGCTGGACCGTGTGGCGTGACGGCGAGGCCTGGGGCGACTTCCCGGCCCTCCAGGACGCCGACCGCGCCACCCAGGGCGCCCCGCTGCTGGTCGGCCTCGCGGTCCTGCTGAGCGTGAACCACGCCGCGCTGCGCTCCCACCGGCACGGCACCGACGCGCACTTCGCGGTGCTGGTGCTGCCGCCGTGGCGCCGTACGGCCGCCCATGCCCTGTCGGCCGTGACCGCCGCGCTGGTCACGGCCGGGTGCGTGGCCGCCCAGTTCGGCCGGGAGGCGCTGCGGCCCGGCGCCGTCGGGCGAGGGTCGGTGGCCGAACTCCTCGTAGGGCCGCTGACGGTGCTGCTGTTCGGACTGCTCGGGCTGCTCGTGGCGTGCCTGGTGCGGTCGGCTCTCGTGGCCCCGCTGCTGATCGTGTTCTGCCTGTTCCTGTTCCTGCTGAGCACCGGGACGGGCGACGGCGGGACGCAGTGGCTCATGCCCGTCGTCGGCGAGGCGAGCACCAACACGCTGCCCACCGACCTGATCGGCCGGCCCGCCGCCTGGCACGCCGTGTACCTGACCGGGCTGGGGCTGAGCCTCGGGCTGCTGGCGGTGCTCGTGACGGGCGGCCGCAAGCCGGTCGTCCTCGCCGGTCTCGCCGGGGCGCTGGCCCTGACGACGGTGGGCGCGACGGGCCAGTCGGGGGGCGTGTCCCCCGCCTTGGTGAAGGCCCGGGAACGGGCCTCGGTGCACCCCGAGCAGGTGCAGACCTGCGTCCGGCGGGACGGGTCCACGTACTGCGCCTACCCCGAGTGGGAGCCGCGGGTCGCGGACTGGGCCCGGGTGGTGGCCGGGGTGCGCTCCCTGGCCGGGGGCGCCGCCCAGGAGCGGCCCATCGTCGTACGGCAGCGGATCGACGCCCGTTACGGCCTCTCCGGTGACGCCGCCCTGGAGTCCCTGAAGCGCCCGTACGAAGTGACGGTGGGCACCCAGTGGGGCGGCAACCGCGTCCCCGAGTTCTCGGCCGCCGTCGCCGCCGTGCTGATCGCGGGCGACGAGGAGACCGCGACCTCGATCTGCGACGGCCGCATCGTCCCCGTGATGTGGCTGGCCGTCGGGTGGGAGTCCGAGCCGCTCGACGCGCTGCGCCGGGTCCGCCTCAACGACACCGTCACGGGCTCCGACTCCGTCCTGCAGCCCACGAACGGCCTCTACATGACCGAGGCCCAGACCCAGGTGCTGCGCGACCTGATGGATCTGCCCCGCGGCGAGGCCACGGCACGCGTCAAGGCGCGCTGGGCCGACCTGACCGCGCCCGGGGTGACGGCGGCCCGGGCCGCGAAGCTGCTGGACCTGCCCGCGCCCGACGGGAAGGACGAGTGCCTGTGAACCGGCAGTTGCTGCTCCCGGTGCACCGGACCCTGCCGTGGGGAGCGGTCGGCGCGGCCGGCGGGGCCGGGCTGCTGCTCGCCGCGCTGACCCGGACCGGGGAGACGGCGGAACAGCTGTCGCTGCCCCTGCTGCGGGCCGCGGTGCTGGCCTTCGCGCTGGGTCTGGTGTTCCTCCTGGACGACCCGGCCCGGCACACCACGGCCACCGTGCCGACCCCGCGACCGCTCCGCATCGCCCTGCGGACGGCCCTGGTGGTCCCGGCGGCGGCGGCCTGGTGGACGGTGGCGCTGCTGCTCGTCCCGCCGGACGTGCGGCCCCCGGTCGGCGACCTGACGCTGGAGGCCGGGGCGGCCTTCGCCCTGGCGGTGACCGGCGCGACGGCCGCGGTCCGCTTCACCGAGGCGACCCGGCCCGGGCTGCCGGTGGCGGCCGCACTGCTCACGACGGCGGTCCTGGCGCTGCTGCTCTGGCCCGAACGCTGGGCGCTGTTCGTGCCCGTGGAGGACGAGCGGTGGGCGGCGGCACACGACCGGTGGGGCGTGGTCCTGGCCGGGACCGTGATCCTCGGCGCGTTGTGTGCACTGGAGCCGGTGCGGCGGCGGATCCGGCTCTAGTACGTCGCTACGTCCACTGGTTGTGCGGCAGGGGCGGTTCCGGTGCCAAGGACCCCGCTCGCCCGCTCCTCCGACAACCACTCGTTGTGCGGATACCCTCCCCCTGTGGATCTCAATGCCGTACGGGCCTTCGTCGCGGTCGCCGACGCCGGGCAGTTCCAGAAGGCCGCCGTCGACCTGGCCCTGACCCAGCAGGCCGTCTCCAAGCGGATCGCCGCACTGGAGAAGGACCTCGGGGTCCGGCTGTTCGTCCGCACGCCGCGCGGCGCCGAGCTCACCATCGACGGGCAGGCGCTGCTGCCGCACGCCCGGGTCCTGCTGAGCGCGGAGGAGCGGGCGGTGGCCGCCGTGCGTCCGGGCGACCGGGCCCTGCGCGTGGACGTCGTGGGGCGCCGGGCCGCCACCGGGGGACTGGTGCAGGACTTCCACCGCGCCCATCCGCGCATCGCCCTGGACGTCGTCACGCTGTTCGACGTCGACACGGCCGTGACCGCCGTGCGCGACGGGGCCGTCGACGCCACCTTCCGCGCCGTCACCATGCCCGGGCACCGGCTGCCCGACGGCGTCGGGGCGCTGCCCGTCCTCGACGAGCCGCTCAGCCTGTGCGTCGGCCCCGGCCACGTCTTCGCCCGGGCCGCCGCCGTGACGCCCGCGCAGCTCGCCGGGCACCGGATCTGGATGCCGGGCAACGTGCCGGGCACGGAGTGGCACGCCTACTACGAGGCCTTCGCCGCCGCGTTCGGCCCGGCCGTCGACACCATCGGGCCCAACTTCGGCCTCGAAGCGCTCCTGGACACGATCGCCGGCTCGACGACCGTGGCGACGATCCTCAGCGAACGGACCCCGCACGTCTGGCCCGCCGGCCACGACCTGCGCCTCGTGCCGCTCGTGGACCCGGTCCCGGTCTACCCGCACTCACTGCTGTGGCACGCGGACAACCCCCACCCCGGCCTGACGGCCCTGCGCGACCACCTGACGGCGACCCGGCCGCGACCGCCCCGGGGCACGACCTGGCGGCCCTCCTGGGCGGCACCGCGGCAGGGCGGCGCGGTCACGTCTCCGTCCGGTACATCAGGTCCACCTCGTGGGTGCTGAACCCCAGTCGCTCGTACACCGACACCGCCGCCTTGTTGTCGGCGTCGACGTACAGCATCGCCGTCGGCAGGCCCCGGTCCGCCAGGTGGCGCAGGCCGATGGTCGTGAGGGACTTGCCGAGGCCGCCGCCCTGCGCGCCCGGGGCGACCCCGAGGACGTACACCTCGCCCAGGCCCTCCTCGGCGTGCACCTTCGTCCAGTGGAAGCCGATCAGTTCGTCGCCGCGGAAGGCGAGGAAGAAGCCCGCCGGGTCGAACCACGGCTCGGCCTTGCGGTCGTCGAGGTCGCGCTGGGTCAGGGAGCCCTGCTCGGGGTGGTGGGCGAAGGCGGCGGCGTTCACCGCGAGCCAGGCCGCGTCGTCCCGGCCGGGCACGAAGGCGCGGACCGTGACGCCTTCGGGCAGCACCGGCTCGGGGGCGTCGAAGCCGCTCAACGGGCGGCGCATCTGGCGCAGTTCCCGGAACAGCGTCAGGCCCAGGACCTGGGCGAGGTGCCGGGCGGCGGAGTGCCCGCCGTGCGCCCACACCCGCAGTCGCTTGCCGGAGGCCGCGAGCAGGGCCGAGCCGAGCGCCCGCCCGTGCCCGTGCCCGCGGTGCCCGGGGTGCACGACCAGCTCGGCCGCCGGCGGCTCCACCTCGTCCGTGTCCTCCAACTGCGCATAACCGACAAGTTCCCCGCCGGCGGTGAGCAGCAGATGGGACACGCCCTCGCGCTCCCCGCCGCGCAGCTGCAACCGGCCCTGTTCGGACACCGCCTGCTGCCCGTCGGTCCGGGCGGCCTCGTCGAGCAGCCCGAGCACGGCCTCGGTCTGCTCCGCGGAGAGCGCGGCAAGGGTCTCGATCGAGCGGGGGTGGCCGGGCCGTACGGTGTCGTCGCTGGTCATGCGTACGAGGGTAAAGGGCGGCACCGGCAAATCGGCGGCAAAGAAGCAACCAGGTCGTAACCCGGAAAGGCCTGTCGCGCTACGCGCGTTGACTCTAGGCTGCGCCGGACGACATCACTGTCCCAGCAGACCCTCAGGGGGGCGTATGCCAGCCACTTCACCGGCGCATCCGGAGCGCCGGAGACGCCGTACGAACCGTTTCCTCGCTCTCGCCGCCGGAGTCGTCACCGTCGGCGCGCTGGCCGCCGCGGCGCTGCCGGGGGCGGCGACCGCCGGCGAGGACCAGCGCACGGGCGGGCACTGGCCCGGCCGTTACCAGGACGTGCAGCTGCTGTCCTTCAACGACCTGCACGGCAACCTGGAGCCCCCGGCGGGCTCCTCCGGCCGTGTCACCGAGAAGCAGCCGGACGGCACGACCAAGACCATCGACGCGGGTGGCGTCGAGTACCTCGCCACGCACCTGCGCCAGGCGCGCAAGGGCGAGAAGTACTCCATCACCGCGGCCGGCGGCGACATGGTCGGCGCCTCCCCGCTGATCTCCGGGCTCTTCCACGACGAGCCCACGATCGAGGCGCTGAACAAGCTCGACCTCGACGTCACCTCCGTCGGCAACCACGAGTTCGACGAGGGCGCCAAGGAGCTGGGCCGTCTGCAGAACGGCGGCTGCCACCCGAAGGACGGCTGCTACACGGACGAGGAGTTCGAGGGCGCCGACTTCCCCTACCTCGCGGCCAACGTCCTCGACGAGAAGACGAAGAAGCCGATCCTCAAGCCCTACTGGGTGTGGAAGAAGAACGGCGTCAAGGTCGGCTTCATCGGCGTGACCCTGGAGGGCACCCCGGACATCGTCTCCGCCGAGGGCGTCAAGGGCCTGTCCTTCAAGGACGAGGTCGAGACCATCAACAAGTACGCCAAGGAGCTGCAGCGCAAGGGCGTGAAGTCCATCGTCGCGCTCATCCACGAGGGCGGCTTCCCGGCGTCGACGTCGTACAACTACGACTGTGACTCCCCGGGCGCGGGCGACGGCATATCCGGCCCGATCGTCGACATCGCCAAGAACGTCACGCCCCAGGTGGACGCGCTGGTCACCGGCCACACGCACAACGCGTACGTGTGCAGCATCGCCGACCCGGCGGGCAAGCCCCGCATGGTCACCTCGGCCGCCTCCTTCGGCCGCCTCTACACCGACACCACGCTGACCTACGACCGGAAGACGGGCGACATCGCCCGTACTGCGGTGAAGTCCGCGAACCGCGTGGTCACCCGGGACGTCCCCAAGGCGCCCGACATGACCGAGCTGATCGGCAAGTGGAACACGCTGGCCGCGCCCATCGGCAACCGGCCGATCGGCTGGATCTCCGGCGACATCGGCAACTCCGGTACCGAGTCCCCGCTCGGCGACCTCATCGCCGACGCCCAGCTCGCGCACGGCAGGCAGCTGGACCCGGAGACCGACCTCGCGCTGATGAACCCGGGCGGCATCCGGGCCCCGCTGACCTACGCGGCCAAGGCCGGTGAGGGCGACGGTGTCGTCACCTACGCCGAGGGCTTCACGGTCCAGCCGTTCGCCAACACCGTGAACCTCCAGGACTTCACGGGCGCGCAGCTGATCCAGGCGCTCAAGGAGCAGGTGTCCGGCCCGAACGCGGCCGCGCCGAAGATCCTCCAGGTCTCGGCCGGTCTGACGTACACGCTGGACCTCACCAAGTCCGGTGCCGACCGGGTGGTCACCGACAGCATCAAGCTGAACGGCTCGGCCATCGACCCGGCCGCCACCTACCGCGTCGCGACGAACAGCTTCCTCGCGGGCGGCGGCGACGGCTTCCCGACGCTCGGCCAGGGCACGAACGACGTCGTCGGCGCCGACGACCTGACCGCGCTGGAGCAGTACCTGACGGCCAACTCCTCGGCGGCGAACCCGATCGCGCCCCCGAAGGCCGACCGGATCACCGTGGTGAACTAGATCGCATACCCCCGGTTCGGGTTGCGGGCAGGGGCGGTACGCATGGTCGGATGGATCGATGCGTACCCCCCACCGCATTGATGCGCATCCCCGTCCGAACCCGTACGAGGAGCTCGGCGCCCTCGACGACGGGCCCCTGGAGGAGACCCCTCTGCGGGATTTCCTCACCCGGGAACGCGAGGAGGACGCCGAGGACGCCTGGACCCCGCCGGATCACCGGCGGGGTGGCCGACGCCGCCGGAAGAATCGTTTCGCCGGGTTGCCGCTCGCGGTGAAGGCGGTGGTCGGTCTGGCCGTCCTGGCCTCCTTCACCGCCCTCGCCGACCGCTGGGCCCTGCTCTACGCCGAACACCGCGCCGCCGACACCCTCAAGGACCGCCTCGACCTGGCCGCCGCGCCCGAGGTGGAGATCGGCGGCTTCCCCTTTCTCACCCAACTCGCCGGGGAGCGGCTGGACTCGGTGAGCGTGACCGTGCCGGACGTCGCCGCCGACCGCGTCTCGCTGGCGAAGGTGTCGGCCACGGCCCGCGACATCCGGCTGGACGCCGACGGACTCACCGCCGTGCGCGGCGCCCGCGTCCCCCGCTTCGACGGGGAGGTCCAGCTCTCCTTCGCCGACCTCAACCGCGAACTCGGCGCCTCCCGGATGACGTTCACCGGTGAGGGCCGCGACCGGGTCCGGGCCGACGGCACCCTGCCGGTCGCCGGGCACGACCTGCGGCTGCGCGCCGAGGCGACGATCCGGCGGCAGGGCGAGCGGGGCATCGCCACCGAGATCGGCAACATGCGCCTGGACATCGGCGACCTCGCCACCTACCGCCCCGGCACCGGGCCCTCGGAGGGCCTGCACCTGACGCGCAAGGGGGCCGCCGACCTCGCCCGGGAGACCCGCAAGGCCAAGGCCCTGCTGTCGGTGCCGGCCGTCGTGCAGCGCATGGGCGTGCCCGAGGCGACCGTGCGCGAGGCCCTCGCCGACGACGGCAGGCCCACCCAGCTGACCGGCTCCCCGCGCTTCGCCCGCCAGGCCCAGAACCTCAACCTCATCGACCTGGCGCTGGACCACCCCCAGCTCCTGCGCCGTCTCGGCCTGGACCCGGACCTGCTCGACTCCCTCTCGGGCCTGACCCGCCCGGTCCTGGCCGACCGCCTCTCCCTGGCGTTCGAACTGCCCGAGCCGGAGCAGGGGGAGGTGCGCCTGCGGGACGTCCGGGTGGAGGAGGACGGCATCCGGGTGCGGGTGTCGGGGTCGGGCCTCTCGGTGGGTGGCTGAACGGCCGGTGCCGGCCCTGCCGGGTCCGGCGGCGACGGTCGGCCGCACCCGGGAGGGAGGTGTCGGAACGCCGGGGGCGTCCCGCACCTTCACGAGCTCCTCGGCTTCCACCGGGCGCGCTCGCCCCGGATCACCGTGACGCGGGGTGTGTCACCCGGCGACTCCACGGCCCTGACCGGCCGGTGCGAGCCCCAGAGCGGCGTTTGTCACGTTCGTCACGCAGTGGCTGCCGGGGTCTCCGGAGGAGGCACCGACGCTCCCGGCAGCCGGACGGTCGCGACCGTGCCGCCGTCCGGCGCCGGGGACAGGGACACCTCCCCGCCCGCCTGCTGGACCGTGCGCGCCACGATCGACAGGCCCAGGCCCGAGCCCGGCAGGGCCCGCGCGCTGGGGGAGCGCCAGAAGCGGTCGAAGACGTGGGGGAGTTCGTCGGCGGCAATGCCCCGGCCGTGGTCGCGGACCGTGAGCGTGCCGTCGGCCAGGCGTACCTCGACCGTGCCGCCCTCCGGGCTGAACTTCACCGCGTTGTCCAGGATGTTCACCACCGCCCGTTCCAGCGCGGAGGGTTCCGCGCGCACGAACCACGGCTCGACGTCCGCCGTGATCGTCAGTTCCGGGCCGCGCAGCCGGGCCCGCCGCAGCGCCGACTCGACCGTGTCGTGCCAGGCGACGATCTGGGCCCGGGCGGAGTGCTGGCCCGTGTCCGGGCGGGACAGTTCCTGGAGGTCGCCGATGAGCGCGGCCAGTTCCGTCATCTGCGCCTTCACCGAGGCCAGGAGCGCCTTGCGGTCGGCCTCCGGGAGGGGCCGGCCCGTCTCCTCGCTGCGGGTGAGGAGTTCGATGTTGGTGCGCAGCGAGGTGAGGGGCGTGCGCAGTTCGTGGCCGGCGTCCGCGATGAGCTGCTGCTGGAGGTCGCGGGAGCTCGCCAGGGCGGATGTCATCGAGTTGAAGGAGCGGGAGAGGCGGGCCACCTCGTCCTCGCTGTCCTCGTCCACCGGGATGCGGACTCCCAGGTCTTCCGTGCGCGCCACGTGTTCGACGGCCTCGGTGAGCTTGTCGACCGGGCGCAGGCCCGCTCGGGCGACCGCGAGTCCGGCGGCCCCGGCGCCCAGGACCCCGACCCCCGAGACCAGGAGCAGGATCAGGGCGAGATCGTTGAGCGTGGCCTGGGTGTTCTTCAGGGGCACGGCGAGGATCAGCGCGGCGTTGGGCGCATCGGGCTGCTCGGACGCCAGTCGCACGGTCATCACGCGCAGGGCGTTGCCGTGCTCGTCGGTGCCGTTGCGGACGATGCCGCGGCCGATGGGGGCGTCCTTGATCACGTCCCGGTCGGCCTCGGTGACCTTGACCAGACCCACGGAACTGGAGTGGACGCAGATCTCCCCGTCCGCCTTGACGACCTCGAAGTACGAGCTGTTGCGGAAGCTGTCGCCGCCCTGTGCCGTCTGCGTGCAACTGTCCACGGCCTGCTGGATGGCGATGTTCTGCCCCGGCTTCTGCAGCATCTTCTCCAGGTCGCTGTCCACCTGGTCGTACAGCTTCCCCTGCACGATGAACCAGCACGTCACCGACACCGCCGCCACCGCGAACGCCACCGCCGCCGCCACCAGCAGCGCCAGGCGCGAGCGGATCGGCAGCGAGCGGAAGCGGCGGACGAGCCTGTTCACTCGGCGCCGCCCTGGCGGAGCACGTAGCCGACGCCGCGCACGGTGTGGACCAGGCGCGGCTCCCCGCCCGCCTCGGTCTTGCGGCGCAGGTACATGACGTACACGTCCAGGGAGTTCGACGACGGCTCGAAGTCGAAGCCCCACACGGCCTTGAGGATCTGCTCCCGCGTGAGGACCTGGCGCGGGTGCGACATGAACATCTCCAGGAGCGTGAACTCCGTGCGCGTGAGCTCCACCGGGCGGCCACCCCGGGTGACCTCCCGCGTGGCGAGGTCCATGCGCAGGTCGGCGAAGGTGAGCACGTCCTCGTCGGCCGGGTCGCCCGCGCCCACCGCGGCCGCGTAGGAACTGCGGCGCAGCAGGGCGCGGATGCGGGCGAAGAGCTCGTCCAGCTCGAAGGGCTTGACCAGGTAGTCGTCGGCGCCCGCGTCGAGGCCGGTGACCCGGTCGCCGACCGTGTCGCGGGCCGTGAGCATCAGGATCGGGGTCGTGTCGCCGCCGGCGCGGATCCGGCGCGCCGCCGTCAGGCCGTCCATGCGCGGCATCTGGATGTCGAGGACGACCAGGTCGGGGCGGTAGACCGCGGCCTTCTCCAGGGCGTCCGCGCCGTCGACCGCGACCTGCGTGCCGTACCCCTCGAAGGCGAGGCTGCGCTGGAGTGCTTCGCGTACCGCCGGCTCGTCGTCGACGATCAGGATGCGCTGGGTGTCACGGTCGCCGTCTGCGGGGCTCATGGGTCCGGGGTCCTCGGGTGTGATGGGGACGGGGGTGCTCTGCCGCTCTCAGCGTCGCACGCCGCGGGGGAGCGCCGGCAGCAGCGTCAGGCCCGTACCGTGCGGCGTCGTGCCGGTGCCGGCCGGCCCGTGCCCCGCGCCGCCTTCACGGGCAGTTCCGGTGCCCGGCCGGACGGCGCGTGCAGCGCGTACGCCACCGCCGGAGCCGGTCCGGCACCGGCCGGGTCCCCGCCCGGTTCCGTGTGTGCCATCTGCTGGATCATCGCCGCTCCTCGGCCGTCGCCGCGGGACTCAGTCCGTCGCACCGGCCCGCAGCTTCGCGAGGTCGGCCTTGACGGTGTTGATCGGGATGGCGAAGCCCAGGCCCACGCTGCCCGCGTCCGAGGACGAGGAGGCGCTGCCGGCCGGCGAGTACATCGCGGAGTTGATGCCGATGATGTTGCCGTTCATGTCGATCAGCGCGCCGCCGGAGTTGCCGGGGTTCAGGGACGCGTCGGTCTGCAGCGCCTTGTACGTCGTGGTGTCGTTGCCGGTGTCGCCGTTGAACTGCCGCCCGCCGAACTCGAACGGCCACCCGTCGTCCGGCTGCCCCTGCTGCTGTCCCTGGTCCTCCTCGGTCGGGACCGTGACGTCCCGGTCGAGCGCCGAGATGATGCCGCTGGTGACGGTGCCGGACAGTCCCTCGGGGGAGCCGATCGCGACGACCTGGTCGCCGACCCGGACGCCGGAGGAGTCGCCCAGCGTGGCCGCCTTGAGGCCGGAGGCGTTCTCCAGCTTGATCAGCGCCAGGTCCTTCTTGCTGTCGGTGCCGACGACCTTCGCGGTGTAGGACGTGCCGTCGCTGGTCGTGACCTTGATCTGGGAGGCCCCGGAGATCACGTGGTTGTTGGTGACGATCTCGCCGTCACCGGTGATGATCACGCCCGAGCCGGTGGAGGACCCGGCGTTGGACCGGGCGCTGATCTCGACGATGCTGGGGCTGACCGCCTTCGCGACCCCGGCGACCGTGCCCTTCTGGCCGGCGGGCACGACGGTGGTGCTGGTGGAACTGGAGGCGACGGTGTCGTTGCCGGTCAGCTCCTGGATGCCGTAGGCGGTGCCGCCGCCTATCGCCGCGGCGACGATCGCCACCGCGGCGATCAGGGCGACGGGGCCGCGCTTGCGCTTCTTCGGATGCGGAGCATGCGCCGGGGCGTACGCCGGCGGGGGCGGCCACTCGGGGTTCACCGGGGCCTGCTGCGGACCCTCGTGAGGGTTCTGGTACTCGCCACTGCGGTGGAAGCTCTCGGTCATGGAAATGAGCTTGTCGCCCGACCATGAGAGCTTCCTGAGTGCCGGCTGAGAAGCCCGACAGAACCTCGTATGCCCGATATAAAGACGCCCTCCGCGGGCAGCCCCGGCAGGCTACGGGCAGCGCCGGCAGGCTACGGGCAGCCGCAGGACTGGCGGACCACCAGCCGCGAGGGGAACACCTTCAGCCGCTCGCGCCTGGCTCCCGCGACCCGCAGCCCGTCGTCCAGGACGAGGTCCACCGCGGCCCGGGCCATGGCCGGGCGGTCGGAGGCGATCGTGGTCAGCGGCGGGTCGGCCAGCGCCGCCTCCTTGATGTCGTCGAAGCCGGCCACCGCCAGCTCGCCGGGGACGTCGATGCGCAGTTCGCGCGCCGCCCGCAGGAGGCCGATCGCCTGGTCGTCGGTGGAGCAGAAGATCGCCGGCGGCCGGTCGGGTCCGGACAGGATCTTCAGAGCGGCCTGGTAGGCGTCGTAGCGGTTGTACAGGGCCTCGAAGAGGCGGCCCTCCGTGGAGATCCCGGCCTCGTCCATCGCGCGGCGCCAGCCCTCGACGTGGTCGGAGACCGGGTCGCCGACGGCGGGGGTCTCGGCTATGCCGCCCATACAGGCGACGTACTCGTAGCCGTGCTCCAGCAGGTGCCGGACGGCCAGCTCCGCGCCGCCCAGGTCGTCCGTGGTGACGGCGACGTCGTCGATGGCCTCGGGGCGCTCGTGCAGCAGCACCACCCGGGCGTCCCAGGCGTCGATCTCGGCGGCGGCCAGGTCGTTCAGCGCGTGGCTGACCAGGATCAGGCCGGAGACCCGCATCCCGAGGAACGCCCGCAGGTAGTGGACCTCGCGCTCGCCCACGTAGTCCGTGTTGCCGACGAGGACCATCTTTCCGCGCTCGGAGGCGGCCTGCTCGACCGCGTGCGCCATCTCCCCGAAGAAGGGCTGGCGGGCGTCCGGAATGATCAGGCCTATGAGGTCCGTGCGCCGCGAGGCCATCGCCTGGGCGACCCGGTCCGGGCGGTACCCCAGTTCCTTGATCGCGGCGAGGACACGCTCGCGCGTGGCCGGGGCGACCGGCCGGGGTCCGTTGTTGATGACATAGCTGACCACGGCAGTGGAGGTCCCTGCCAGCCGCGCCACGTCATCCCGAGTCACCTTGGCCACGCGCGGAGTCTACGCGGATATACCCGCTGCGGGCAGGGCGTGAAGGAGGTCCCGTACGATATCCCGACTGCCGTCCGGGGCGCCCCGGGGCGCCCAGGGATGCCCAGGTCGGCGACGGGATACGCCTGCTACGCCTTGGCGCGGACCTCGGCGGCGTCCAGGGCGTCCGACTCGTCCGCATTGTCCGGGTTCGCCTTGGCCTTCGCCTCCTCGGCGGCGCGCTCCACCTTCTCCGGCGTAACGAATCGATAACCGACGTTCCGGACGGTGCCGATCAGCGACTCGTGCTCGGGGCCGAGCTTGGCGCGCAGCCGCCGTACGTGCACGTCGACCGTGCGCGTGCCGCCGAAGTAGTCGTAGCCCCACACCTCCTGCAGCAGCTGGGCGCGGGTGAAGACGCGGCCCGGGTGCTGCGCGAGGTACTTCAGCAGCTCGAACTCCTTGAAGGTCAGGTCCAGGACCCGGCCCTTGAGCTTGGCGGAGTAGGTGGCCTCGTCGACCGACAGGTCGCCGTTGCGGATCTCCATCGGGGAGTCGTCGCTGACGATCTGCTGCCGTCCCATGGCCAGGCGCAGACGGGCCTCGACCTCCGCGGGTCCGGCGGTGTCGAGCAGGACGTCGTCGATGCCCCAGTCCGCGGTGACGGCCGCGAGACCGCCCTCGGTGACGACGAGGATCAGCGGACAGCCCGGGCCGGTGGAGCGCAGCAGCTGGCACAGGCTGCGAACCTGCGGCAGGTCGCGCCGGCCGTCGACCAGGATGACGTCGGCACCGGGGGTGTCGACCAGGGCGGGGCCCTCCGCGGGGGCCACGCGCACGTTGTGCAGGAGCAGTCCGAGGGCGGGGAGCACCTCCGTCGACGGCTGGAGGGCATTGGTCAGGAGCAGCAGAGAACTCATATGTCTGGTTCCTCCTCGGTCCCTGCGAGGACGTTTGTTGGCACAGCACCGCTCTGCGATCCCGAAGGCCCCGTACACCTGCGGTTTCCCGCTTCGTATACAACGCTTCCGAAAGCACAAAAGGACCCGGGGGCTTCGCTGCCCGAGTCCTCTGCCCAGCAGAATAGCCCACATGAGCTCTTCTCCGGCAGGTCATGTGGCGCGTTCCACCGATCGTCCGCACTCCGAGACGGCCGCGGGAACGGCCGTTCGGGTGCTGGTGAGGACGTTTCTCCGCACGTCCGACGGGGTGGCGATCGACGCCGTATACGAGCCGGGAGCGGCTGTATACGACGCCCCGGGGACGCCTTCCGCTCACCCCGTGTTCGTCGTCGCCCATGGCTTCACCGGCGCGGTGGACCGCCCGCACGTGCGGCGCATCGCTCAGGCGTTCGCCCGGTACGGCGCGGTGGTCACCTTCTCCTTCCGCGGGCACGGCCTGTCCGGCGGGCGCTCCACGGTCGGCGACCGCGAGGTGCTCGACCTGGCGGCGGCGGTGGAGTGGGCCCGGGAGCGCGGGCACGCGCGCGTGGTGACCGTCGGCTTCTCCATGGGCGGCTCGGTGGTGCTGCGGCACGCGGCCCTGCACCCGGGGCGGACCGACGCGGTGGTGTCGGTGAGCGCGCCCGCCCGCTGGTACTACCGGGGGACCGCGCCGATGCGGCGGCTGCACTGGCTGGTGACCCGGCCGGAGGGGCGCATGGTGGGCCGGTACGGGTTCCGCACCCGCATCCACCACCGGGACTGGGACCCGGTCCCGATCTCCCCGGTGGAGGCGGTGCCCGGGATCGCGCCGACGCCGCTGCTCATCGTGCACGGTGACTCCGACGGCTACTTCCCCCTGGACCATCCGCGGATGCTGGCGGCCGCCGCCGGTGACCAGGGCGAACTGTGGGTGGAGCCGGGCATGGGCCATGCCGAGCACGCGGCGGGCGACGGGCTGCTGGCCCGGATCGGGGAGTGGGCCGTCGCCCGGGCGGGCTAGCCTGACGGGGTTCACCGTCGGGTGAGCCCGTTGTGAGTCCGAGTGAGGAAGCAGATGCCAGAGGTCACGGTCCGCTACTGGGCCGCCGCCAAGGCCGCGGCCGGGGTGGCCGAGGAAGCGTACGAGGCGGCCACGCTCGCCGAGGCGCTCGACGGGGTGCGCGAGCGGCATCCCGGCGAACTGGAGCGGGTGCTGCGGCGCTGCTCGTTCCTCGTGGACGGTGATCCCGTGGGCACGCGCGCGCATGAGACGGTACGGCTGGCCGACGGCGGCACGGTCGAGGTGCTCCCGCCGTTCGCAGGAGGGTGAGCGATGACCAACCAGCCGTATGACGGCTACCAGGACGGTTACGGCGGCCACAACGGCCACGGAGGCTACGACGGCCAGGGTGGCTACGACCCGTACGGGCAGCAGCAGCCGCAGGCGCCCCGGGCGTGGCCCGGGCAGGGACAGCACGGGCACCCGGGACACCAGGGGTACGAGGATCCCTACGCCGCACAGCAGTACACCCAGCAGTGGCAGGGACAGACCTGGGAGACGCAGACGCAGCAGCCGGTCACCGCGCCGGCCGCCGCGGACACGGCGTATCTGCCGCAGCAGGGGGACGCGGCGCCCGCGCCGGATCCCGCCGAGTACGGTCCCGCCACCCTCGCCGGGAACAAGCGGATGACCGACGCGCAGCGGGCCCGGGCGGAAGGACGGTCCCCGATCATCGAGCCCGGGATGCAGCCGGCCGCGCTGACCGCGCTGCTCGGGCTGCTGCTGGCCGGTGCGGCGGCGGTCGGGACGTACGCGCTGCTCGTGCCGCTGGTGGTGCTCCAGGCCGTCACGGCGGCGGGGTGGTTCCGGCTGAACGGCATGTGGCCGGCGCGGCAGGGCATCGCGCTCGGGTTCGCCGGGGCGCTGGCCGCGGACGCGGCGCTGCTGGCGTCGGGGCGGTCGCCGTCGGCGATCCTCGGGACGCTGGGCGTGTGGGTGCTGCTCGCGCTGGTCCTCCAGCTGCGTTCGCACGCCAACCCGGACGAGCGGATGTACGGCCTGATGGCGACGGTCGCGGCGTCGGCGCTGGCGATCGTGGCGGGTGGGTACCTCGCGGCGGACGCCGACGCGGTGACGGTGGGGGCGGTGGCCGTGGCGGTCGCGGTCCTGGCACGCGCGCTGCCGTTGCCGACGGCGGCGTCGGTGGTCGTGGCGCTGCTCGCGGGAGCGGGCGGGGGCGTGGTGGCCGGGTGGCTGACCGGCCTGGGCACCTCGGGCGCGCTGCTGGGCGTGGGCGCGGCGGGGTGCGCCCTGATCGGGCACCGGGTCGCGAGCTACGACTACCCGTCGCGCTTCGTCCACTTCACGGCGGGCGTGGCCCTGCCGCTGTCCGCCGCGGCCCCGGTGGTCTACGTGCTGGGCCGGGCCCTGGCCTGATCGCCCGGCCGGCGGCGGGCGGCCGTGCCGTCACCGACGCGGAACCCGACCTGTCACAGATGATCGACAAAGCCGGGGCCCGCGCCGCACACGGAGTTACCCTCACCCCAGTGGACGGCCACACCCGGTCGTCAGGGACCGCTGTCGCACAACGACTGGGTGGGGGACAACACCGCATGCGAGCACTGCGAATACTGCTGATCTTCGCCGTCGTCCTGGGCGGGCTCTTCGTCATCGCCGACCGCGTCGCCGTGAACTTCGCCGAGGACGAGGCCGCCGACCGCCTGAAGACCACCGAGAACCTGGCCACCACGCCCGACGTCTCCATCAAGGGCTTCCCCTTCCTCACCCAGGTCGTCGGCGGCTCCCTGGACGACATCGAGGTCGGCATCGACACCTACGAGGCCGCCGCGGGCGACGGCGCGCGGAAGATCCGTATCGACGACCTCCGGGCCGACATGAAGGGCGTCGAGTTCTCCGGCGACTACAGCTCCGCCACGGCCACCACGGCCACCGGCACCGCGACCGTCGCCTACGACGAGCTGCTGAAGACGGCGAAGTCGGAGCCCACGCAGGTCGCCCCGGGCGTCACCGCCAACGTCGTCGGCCTCTCCGACGGCGGCAACGGCAAGATCAAGGTCGCCGTCGAGGCCACCGTCCTCGGCACCAGGCTGCCCGAGCCGGTCACCGTGCTCAGCACCGTGACGGTGGTCGACGGCGACACCGTGCGGGTCAAGGCCGACGGCCTGCCCAAGTTCGCAGGTGTCGACCTCGCCGAGAACCGGGTGCGCACCATCACCGACTTCCAGCAGAGGATCGACGGCCTCCCCGGCGGCATCAAGCTGGACAAGGTGCAGGCCGCCCCGGACGGCGTCGAGATCACGGTCAAGGGTTCCGACGTCCGGCTCGCCGGGTAGCACGCACGCGGGCCGTCACCAGGGCTGTCCGGTGGGCGAGACGGCGAAGTCCGCAGCGTAGATGTGACGGCGGCCGCAGGCGGGCGGAGGCCGGGCGCGGCACGGGGCCAGGGGCTCACGATCCCGCTATTCGGACCATCGTGTCTCAGCATGCGACACACCGGTGACACGCCCGCCCGACCGTCCCTACGATCGACGGCATGAAGCGACAGGCGGACCTCACGAAGCGGCGGGCAGTAGACCTGTGCCGCGTCGCCGCCATGCTCTGTCGCCCCTTCTGAGCGACCGCGCCGGCCCGTGAGCCGGTGCGCGCATCCCCGCCGCCCTGCATCAAGGGCACCCGTGTGCCGCCCCGTCATGGGCGCGCGCCCCGCAGAACTCCCACGCCCCGCCGCAACTGCCCCGGAGGAGAAAGAGCATGAGCCGCAGCGACGTCCTGGTCGACGCCGACTGGCTCCAGGAGCACCTGGACGACCCGACCATCGCCATCGTCGAGGTGGACGAGGACACGTCCGCCTACGAGAAGAACCACATCAAGAACGCGATCCGCATCGACTGGACCAAGGACCTCCAGGACCCGGTCCGCCGTGACTTCGTCGACCAGGAGGGCTTCGAGAAGCTCCTGTCGGAGAAGGGCATCGCCAACGACCACACCGTGGTCCTCTACGGCGGCAACAACAACTGGTTCGCCTCGTACGCGTACTGGTACTTCAAGCTCTACGGCCACGAGAACGTCAAGCTCCTCGACGGCGGCCGCAAGAAGTGGGAGCTCGACGCCCGCGAGCTGGTCCCGGGCGACGAGGTGCCGGAGCGTCCGAAGACGGACTACAAGGCCAAGGCCCAGGACACGTCCATCCGCGCCTTCCGTGACGACGTCGTCGCCGCCATCGGTTCCCAGAACCTGGTCGACGTGCGCTCGCCCGACGAGTTCTCCGGCAAGCTCCTCGCCCCGGCCCACCTGCCGCAGGAGCAGTCGCAGCGCCCGGGCCACGTGCCCAGCGCCCGCAACATCCCGTGGTCGAAGAACGCCAACGACGACGGCACCTTCAAGTCGGACGAGGAGCTCAAGGCCCTCTACGAGGAGGAGAGCGTCGACCTGGCGAAGGACACCATCGCCTACTGCCGCATCGGTGAGCGCTCCGCGCTGACCTGGTTCGTCCTGCACGAGCTGCTCGGCGTCCAGAACGTCAAGAACTACGACGGCTCCTGGACCGAGTACGGCTCCCTCGTGGGCGTGCCGATCGAGCTCGGCGCCAACAAGTAAGCGACCCCGACCGACCTCTCCCGACCCTTCAGGAGTACGACATGTGTGGTGCGAAGGCCGGCGGCCCCGACGCCTCGACGATCAAGCCCGGTGAGACCACGATCCAGGGCCAGGTGACCAAGGACGGCGAGCCCGTGGTGGGCTACGTCCGCCTGCTGGACTCCACCGGCGAGTTCACGGCCGAGGTGCCGACCTCGGCGACCGGACAGTTCCGCTTCTACGCGGCCGAGGGCACCTGGACCGTCCGCGCCCTCGTGCCCGGCGCCACCGCCGACCGCACGGTCGTCGCCCAGCAGGGCGGACTGGCGGAGGTCGCGATCGCCGTCTGACGGCGACCGGTTTTCGGAGGGCCGCACCCACCGGGTTGGACGCCTGGGGTGCGGCCCTCCGGCCTGCCCGGACCTACGCTGGACGTATGTACGCGCGGCGACGGCACCGGTACTTCGCCCTGATGGGCCTGTGCATCGGCCTCTTCGTCCTGGCGTGGTCCGTGGTGCGGCTGTGGTCGGTCCCCGTGGCCGTCGGGATGTGCGTGGTCGCCATGGTCATCCCGCCCGTGGCGGCCATGGTCGCCAACCGGCGCGGGCCCGACGACCGCTGGTGGGACGACCCCTCCGGCGACCCCCAGTCCGACGAGTGGTGGGACGAGCTGGACGGCAGGAAGCGCCCGCGGTGAGGGGAGTCCTCCCGGCCGCCCGGGGTATCCCGGCTCCATGAGACTGACAGCGGCGGTGCTGGACGCACCGAACGCCCGGGAACTCGCTGACTTCTACCTGCGGCTGCTGCCCGGCTGGGGCGTGTGGCGGGACGAGGACGGCCCCGACTGGGTGCACATCCGGCCGCCCGGCGGCGGGACGGGCCTGTCCTTCCAGACCGAGCCCGCCTACGTGCCGCCCGTCTGGCCGAGCGGCCCGGACCGGCAGCAGATGATGGTCCACCTGGACATCGAGGTCGACGACGTGGAGCGGGAGACCGCGCGGGCCCTGGCGGTGGGGGCGCGGCTCGCGGACGTCCAGCCGCAGGACCACGTCCGGGTGCTGCTGGATCCCGCGGGCCACCCCTTCTGCCTCTACACGGACGAGTCCCCGCCGCCCGGTGAGTCTCAGTAGACGAGGGCCTGCGTCCCGTCCGCCAGCGCCTCCTGGACGAAGACCTGCGCGCCCGCGATGCGCACGCCCTCGATGACGTCCTTCTCCGTGATCTCGCGCCGGGCCGCGCACTGTGTGCACAGGGTGACGCGGCCGGCCGCCAGGATCGATTCCAGCAGGTCGGGCAGGGGCGCCGCGTGCGGCAGCTCGAACTCGGCGGCCCGGCCGGGGAGCGCGAACCAGGCGGACTCGCCGGTCAGCCACAGGGAGACGTCGACGCCGCTCGCCACGGCCACCGCCGCGACCGTGAACGCCTGGGAACACCGCTCGGGGGCGTCCGCCCCGGCCGTCACCTTGATCACCAGCTTCTTCGCCATAGCCGGAATCGTAGTGCCGCAGGGGCCCGCGTAAGCTGGGGCCGGCCCTGTGCTTACATCCGCACCCCGCTCAAGGAGCACCCCGTGGAGCTTTTCTTCGAAATCCTGTTGGTCCTGGTCGCCGTCGGCGTCCTCGCGTTCGCCGGACTGACCGTGAAGAAGCTGTACCAGGGCCAGCGCTGACCCACCTCTAGGAAGTTCTGATGATCGAGATCCCGTCCGACCTCCACAAGGACCTCGTCCCGCTCGCCTTCCTGCTCGGCAACTGGGCGGGTGCCGGTGTGCACGACTTCCCCGGCTCCGAGAAGTGCAACTTCGGGCAGGAGGTCGCCTTCACCCACGACGGCCGGGACTTCCTGGAATACCGGTCCCACACGTGGGTCCTCGACAACGACGGCAACAAGGTCCGCCCGCTGGAGTCCGAGCACGGCTACTGGCGCGTCGACGCCGACCGCAAGGTCGAGGTCACGATGACCCGCGACGACGGCGTCATCGAGATCTGGTACGGCGAGCTGGCGGACAAGAAGCCGCAGATCGACCTCGTGACGGACGCGGTGGCCCGTACGGCCTCCTCGCAGCCCTACACCGGCGGCAAGCGGCTGTACGGCTACGTCAAGAGCGACCTGATGTGGGTCGGCGAGAAGCAGACCCCCGAGGTCGAGCTGCGCCCCTACATGTCGGCCCATCTGAAGAAGGTCGTCACGCCGGAGGAGGTCGAGCGCTGGGCCAAGGCCCTGCCCGACGACATGCCGGACGACGGCATCGCTTTCTTCAAGTAGTCCTAGACTCGTCCGTGTGGTGAGCACCGACTGGAAGAGCGATCTGCGGCAGCGCGGCTACCGGCTGACCCCGCAGCGGCAACTCGTGCTCGAAGCCGTGGACACCCTGGAACACGCGACCCCCGACGACATCCTCGTGGAAGTGAGGAAGACGGCGTCGGGGGTCAACATTTCCACGGTGTACCGGACGCTGGAGCTCCTGGAGGAACTCGGCCTGGTCAGCCATGCGCACCTGGGCCACGGCGCGCCGACGTATCACCTCGCGGACCGGCACCACCACATCCACCTGGTGTGCCGGGACTGCCAGAACGTGATCGAGGCGGACGTCTCCGTGGCCGCCGAGTTCACGGACAAGCTGCGCGAGACCTTCGGGTTCGACACGGACATGAAGCACTTCGCGATCTTCGGCCGGTGCCGGGACTGCACGCTCAAGGCTTCAACTACCGAGTCGTAGGCTTGGGGACATGAAGAGCCCTCTGCTGACCCTGCCCGGTGCCGTCCCCGCCGAGGGCGTGGACGAAGGCGTCGCCGCCCACTACGGCGATCTGTTCCGTGAGCAGCGCGCCCTCGCCGACGGCGCCGGTTTCGTGGACCTCTCGCACCGGGGGGTCGTCACCGTCACCGGCGAGGACCGGCTGGCCTGGCTGCACCTGCTGCTCACCCAGCACGTCAGCGAGCTCCCGCCGGGCCGGGCCACCGAGGCGCTGATCCTCTCCGCGAACGGCCACATCGAGCACGCCCTGTACCTCGTGGACGACGGGGAGACGGTCCGGGCCCACGTCGAGCCGGGCACCCAGGAGGCGCTGATCGCCTACCTGGAGTCGATGAAGTTCTTCTACCGGGTCGAGGTCGCCGACCGGACCGCCGACATCGCGGTCGTCCACCTGCCGGCCGGCTCCATCGCCGAGGTCCCCGAGGGCGTCGCCGTCCGCGAGACCCCGCACGGCCGGGACCTGTTCCTGCCGCGCGCCGACCTGGAGGCGTACGCCGCGCAGGCCGATCCGCCCGCCGGGATCCTCGCCTACGAGGCGCTGCGCGTGGAGCAGCACCGGCCCCGGCTGGGCTTCGAGACCGACCACCGCACCATCCCGCACGAGCTGGGCTGGATCGGCTCGGCGGTGCACCTGCAGAAGGGCTGCTACCGCGGCCAGGAGACGGTCGCCCGGGTGCAGAACCTGGGCAAGCCGCCGCGCCGCCTGGTCTTCCTGCACCTGGACGGCAGCGAGGTGCACCTGCCGGTGGCCGGGACCGAGCTGCGGCTCGCGCAGGACGGGCCCGACGGCCGGAAGATCGGCTTCATCACGACCTCCGCGCGCCACCACGAGCTGGGTCCGGTCGCCCTCGCCCTGGTGAAGCGGAACGTGCCCGTGGACGCGCCCCTGGTGGCCGGCGACACGGCCGCGGCCCAGGAAGTCGTCGTCGAGCCGTAGGACTTGTAGATCTTTCGGGTCAGATTTCGATCACCACGGTGAACGGGCCGTCGTTCGTGAGCGATACCCTCATCGCCGCCCCGAAGCGGCCCGTGGCCACCGTCGCGCCCAGCGAGCGCAGCCGGGCGACCACCTCGTCCACCAGCGGCTCGGCGACGTCCCCGGGAGCGGCCGCGTTCCAGGTGGGGCGGCGGCCCTTGCGGGCGTCTC
This sequence comes from Streptomyces sp. NPDC085932, assembly GCF_044540525.1. NCBI lineage: Bacteria > Bacillati > Actinomycetota > Actinomycetes > Kitasatosporales > Streptomycetaceae > Streptomyces > Streptomyces sp. NPDC085932. The sequence goes on along the minus strand of NZ_JBITSJ010000007.1, from coordinate 494,288 downwards.
CGTAGAGGGTGAACTGGCTGATCACCAGCAGCGGGGCGCCGGTGTCGCTGCAGGACTTCTCGTCGTGCAGCATGCGGATCGACCAGAGCTTGCGGGCCAGCTGGGCCGCCTTCTCCTTGGTGTCCTCGTGGGTCACGCCGACGAGGACGCACAGCCCCTCGCCCTCGATCGCCCCCACCGTCTCGCCGTCCACGACGACGCTCGCGCCGTCCACCCGCTGCACCACTGCTCGCATGTGTCCATCATGCCGGGAGGTGAAGTCAGTGCCGTGACCGGTGCACGCATGGCCCGAAAGGGTGGTTTGCGCCGGGCGCCAACTGCCAGCGCTGGACCGTATTTTGCTGCTTAACCGCCCATCTGGGGTCTATCGGGGGCACTCGTTCCCATAGCGGCCACTTGGGGTGGCACGATGCATTCACACACCGGTCGAGGGGACGGTTGAGGCACATGAGCACACCAAGCACCGGGCAGCACCCGGGGGCTGTCCGGTCGGCATTCACGGGGATCGGGTCGTCGGAGTACCACCGGCCGCCCACCCAGCGCACGGACAGCCCGCGGCTGCCCGCGGACGCTCCCGAGCCCGGTCTGGCCGCGCTGAGCCTGCCCGAGCTGCGCGCCCTGCGCCGCGAGGCCCAGCGCGACGAGGCCGACCTCAGCTACCTGCGGCGGCTGCTGCAGGGGCGCATCGACATCCTGCGCGCGGAACTGGCACGGCGCACTCCGGTGGAGGTGCCGGCCGCTCCCGCGGAGGCGTCCGTCGTGCAGCGGCTGGGGGAGATCCTGCAGGACGCCCCGGCCCGGCACCGCTCCTCCGCCCGGCACGTCACGCTGGGCACCCCGCAGGGCGAGGAGTACCGGCGGCTGGCCGCGGAGATGCTCGACGAGGTCGAGCTGTCCGACCTGGACGCGCGCACGGACCCGGAGCTGAACACGGGGATCGCGCGGCTGGTGCGCCACGAGCAGCAGGTCTCCCGGCGTCGCCAGCGGCTGCAGCGCACGGCCGACGCGTGCAGTGCGGAGATCGCGCGCCGGTACCGCGAGGGCGAGGCGCAGGTCGAGGACCTGCTGGTCTGAGCCGGCGCGAGGGGGTCAGGAAGGGCCGGTCGGATATTGACGCGACACCGGCCGGCCCTCCGCCTAGCGTGAGGCCATGACCTCCGCCTCACGTGCCGACGGCATCGACGTACGCCCCATCGCCGAAGCCGAGTTCACCGACTGGCTGCGCGCCGTGAACACCGGCTTCCTGAGGGTGCCCACGCTGTCCGAGGAGGAGATCGAGGCCCGCCGGGAGCGGTTCGTCCCGGGCCGCTACCTCGGCGCCTTCGACGGCGGCCGGTGCGTGGCGACCTTCCGCTCCTTCGGCCAGGAGCTCACGGCCGTCGGCGGGGCGAGCGTCCCGGCCGACGCCGTCTCGGGGGTCACCGTCCACCCCACCCACCGCCGCCGGGGGCTGCTCAGCCGGATGATGGCACGGGACCTGGCCGCCGCCAGGGAGCGCGGGGACGTCGTCGCGACGCTGATCGCCGCCGAGTACCCGATCTACGGCCGTTACGGCTTCGGTCCGGCGACGGGGATGGCGGAGTGGACGGTCGACGTGCCGCGCGCCGGTCTCGACGCCCGCTGGGCGGGCCCGGCCGACGGCGGGCGGATCGACCTGGTCGACGGGGAGGAGGTCCGCAAGCTCGGCCCCGACCTGCACGCGCGGCTGTGCCGGACGCAGCCCGGCGCCATCGACCGCGACGAGCTGTGGTGGAAGTGGAACACCGGCGCCGTACGGGCCGACCCGTCCTGGAAGGACCCCTTCCACGCCGTCTACCGCTCGGCCTCCGGCGAGGTCGAGGGCATGGTCGCGTACGACGTGGACGACAACTGGGGCGATGCCAAGCAGCCGCTGAACACGGCGTCGGTGCGGTGGCTGACCGGCGTCACGCCGGCGGCGGAGCGCGCCCTGTGGCAGTACCTGTGCTCCGTCGACTGGGTGGTGAAGGTCAAGAGCGGCTGGCGGGCCCCCGACGACCTGCTCCCGCATGTCCTGCCCGACCCGCGGGCGGCCGCGATCACGTCCCTGGCGGACTGGCTGTGGGTGCGGATCCTCGACGTGGAGCGGGCGCTTGAGGCGCGGACGTACGAGGGGGAGGGGACGCTGGTGCTGGAGGTGGCCGGCGTGGACGGGCTGACCGGCGGGCGCTACCGGCTGGAGGCCTCGCCCGACGGTGCGGTGTGCGCGCCCACCACCGCGAGCGCGGACCTGACGCTCGGCGTGGGCGAACTGGGGGCGCTGTGGCTCGGGGACGAGTCGGCGGTGCGGCTGGCGGCGCTGGGGCGGGTGCGCGAAGAACGAGCGGGCGCCGCCCGGAAGGCCGACGCCCTGCTGCGCACGCCCAGGCGGCCGTGGTGCCCGGACCTGTTCTGAACCGCTCCCTTCTGCCGGTGGACGGGGACCCGCATCCGTAGCGAGCTGTTCGGTTGTGGTGGTCGAGCCGGTGGGGCTCCCGGCTCCCCTCCGGAAGGGAGCCCCCGAACGGACTGGCCAACGCCCTGATGGTCTGACCATGTCGCGCAAGTTGGTGACCAACTTCTCTGTACTTATCTCCACTTGGAAGCGGCTCATAACCACCTTCCGCTGAACTGCCCCAGGATGGCGGGAAGTTGTAGCGTTGAGGTGTGGACCCCGAACACGCCTCCGCCACTGGACGGAAGAGGTCGCAGCGGCCACAGAGAACACATCGCGAGGTGGCCGACGAGCTGCGCGCCCGGATCACGTCAGGGGCACTGCAGCCGGGGCAGCGCATGCCCACCCAGGCCCAGCTGGCCCACGAGTTCGGGGTCGAGCGCGCAGCGGTGCGCCGGGCGCTGCGCATCCTGCAGGGCGAGCGGTTGCTGACCAACGTCTCCAAGGGCAGCCCGGCCACCGTCGCCGCCGATCCGGCCGGGCCGCTGACCGGCCCGGAAGCGCCGCCGCTGCCCACGACGGTGGCGCTCGCGCCCCGGATCGCGACGGCCTTCGCGGCGGAGCACGTCGAGATCGACGCGGTGTGCCTGACCTCGGTCTCGCTCACGCTCGCCATCGGTGAGCCGCTGCGTCAGATCCACGCGGGACGGCTGAAACCGGCCAAGGTCGACGTCCGGGTCCTGCTGCCCAGCCGGGACATCGACCTCGCCTTCCCGGTGCCGGTCGAGGGGCACGGCGACGACTGGGTGCACGAGCGGTGGCTGGCGATGCGCAACGCCCAGGGGCAGGTGCTCCGGCACAATCTGCTGGCCCTGCGCGCCACCCACGGCATCGACGTGCACGTCACGTTCCGGGCGCTGCCCTTCACCCCGCCGGTGAAGCTGTACCTGCTCAACGGCGCGGAGGCGCTGTTCGCGTACTACACGCTGACCCGCCGGGAGGCCGAGTTCGACCACGAATCCCTGGAGATGTACGACGCCCAGGGCACCCGGTCGATGCTGTTCTCCTTCCGGCAGGGGCCCGGCCTGCGCGACACCACGTTCGTCGAGCAGTCGCACCTGTGGTTCAACGCGCTGTGGGAGACGATCAGTTCGGAGCTGGTGCTCACGAGCTGAGGTCTCCCACGGTGGTCGATCCGGGCAGGCGGGGTGACTCACAGGGCGGGTCCGGTCATCAGCAGCGCGAGGACGACGGCCCCCGCGGAGCTGACGGCCGGGCTCTTGGCCTTGAGGCCCACGGTGAGAAGGAGCAGGCCGACGATGCCGGCCGGGCCGTACTTCCACTGCACGAGCTGCTCGAACGCGACGACGAAGGCGGCAGAGAGGAGAGCGAGGGCGGGCATCGGATTCCCCCTTCGGGAGCCGGAAGTCCGGACGACCGGAACTTCGGAAGCAAAACTTCCGCCAACTCCGAGAAGTTGGCAACCAACTCTGATTAAGTTGTCCCCACTTGGCCGCCAGTCATAAACAACTTTCAAACAACTCCCCTTAGATGGATCAGAGTTGTAGCGTTTGGTCGTGACCCCGGAGAACGTGGCGGAGAACGTGGCAGTGAACGGCAGCAGAAGGCTCTCGCCCCAGGAGATCGCCGACGACCTGCGGGAACGTATCCGCGCCGGCGAGCTCAGGCCGGGGGACCGCCTGCCCACCCAGGCGGAACTCGCGGAGCGGTTCGGCGTGGAGCGCGGCACCGTGCGCCAGGCCCTGCGGGCACTCCACGAGGACGGCCTCCTCACCGGCGTCTCCAAGGGCAGCCCCCCGCGCATCGCCGCCCCCGCCCCGGCCCGGGACGAGCCCCAGCCCACGATGGTGGGCCTGGCCCCCCGGCTGACGGAGGCGTTCTCGGCGCAGGCGGTCCAGGTGGACGTGGTCTGCCACACGTCCGAGACGCTGATGGTGGCGCTGGGGGAGCCGCTGCGGCGGATCCACGAGGGCCGCACCCGGCCCGCCTCGATCGACCTGCGGGTCCTGCTCCCCTCCCGGGACATCAACCTGGCCTTCCCGCGCCTGGTCGAGGAGCAGGGGGAGGACGACGCGGTGCACCAGCGCTGGCTGGAGATGCGCAATGCCCAGCTGCGGGTCCTCGAACACAACCTGCTCACCCTGCGCGCCACGCACGGCATGGACGTCCGGGTGCGGTTCCGGGCGCTGCCGTTCACCCCGCCGGTGAAGCTGTACCTGCTCAACGAGCAGGAGGCGCTGATCGGCTACTACATGCTGACCCGGCGCGAGGAGGAGTGGGGCGGCCGGGCCCTCGACATGTACGACGTCCTCGGCTCCCAGTCCCTGCTCTTCTCCTTCCTTAAGCGGGCGGGCCGCCGGGACGCGGCGTTCGTGGAGGAATCCCAGAAGTGGTTCGACGCCCTCTGGGAAACCATCACGACGGACCTGACACTCTCCTAGTGACTCCTGATACGACGCAGACTGGTGCGGTGACGCCGACCGAAGAACTACGGAAACTGCTCGCTCCGGTCCGTTACGTCCTGTGGGACCTGGACGGACCGATCTGCCGGCTGTTCGCGGGCCATCCGGCCAACGGGGTGGCACGCGACCTCGTGAAGGAGCTCGAACGGCTCGGGCTGGACGGGCTCCTCAGCGAGCAGGAACGTTTCGACCCCGACCCCCAGGCCGTGCTGCTCCTGGTCGCCCGGCGGCATGCCGGCAGCGCTCCCATCGCCCGGCTGGAGCAGTGGCTCACCGAGCAGGAGCTCACGGCGGTCCCCCGGGCCCTGCCCACGCCGTACGCCGACCCGCTCATCAGGACGTGGTCGGCGCTGGGTGCCCGATTCGCCATCACCACGAACAACTCGGCCCGCGCCGCGTCCGCCTACATAGAGAGCCGTCAGCTCACGGGCTGCTTCCCCCACATCCACGGGCGCACCGAGAACCTCGCCCGGATGAAACCCGACCCGTACTGCCTGGCCCAGGCCCTGGACGCCCTGGGCGCACCTCCCTCGCAGGCCCTGATGCTGGGCGACGCCGGGACGGACCACCAGGCGGCCCGGGCCCTGGGCGTCCCGTTCCTCGGCTACGCCCGCAACCAGCGCAAGCTGGACCTGCTGGTCACCGCGGGTGTGGACCGGTCGCACATCGTCGGTTCCCTGGAGGACGTCCTGAACGCGTTGAAGGGCATGCCCTGACCGTGCGTCACGGTTACCTCATTGAGACCACCGATCACCTCGGTCGAGTCGTGCGGGCATCGGGGCGACGCTAGGCTCTGCAACACTTTCCAGGGCTTTGCACAGTGATCCAGGAGCAGCCGGTGCCCCCGCTGGCGGTTTCCCCCTCCCCTTCGCGGAGGTTCCCCGCGCACGATCCTTACGGGGAGTTCGTGCGGCGGGCGAAGACAGACGGCGTGATGTACGACGGCCGTCACAACCGGAATTTCGTCCTGCCCCTGACCGAGCCCATGGCCCGGTACGTGGGGCGTGCGGCCGGGACCCCGGCGATAGTGCGCGTACGGGCGCTGAACGTGCTGCCCGTGGTGATCCGGACCTGGAGGGAGCCCGACGTGCTGCGCGCCATCGGCGGCGTGCTGCCCCGGGTTCCCGAGTGCCTCGCCAGGCGGAACGGTTCGGCGGTCCACAGCTACCTGGAGGGCGTACCGCTGTCCGGCCTGCACGGCGACGGCACTCCCGTCGCCCGCCCCCTCGTCACCTCGCTCATGCGGACGGTCGCCCGTATGTCGCAGGTCCGCAGGGAGACCCTGCCGCCCCTGCCGGGCGTACGGCCCGGCGGCGGGGACACGGGCAGCCGGGGATTCCTGCGCACCCTCGCCCACCTGGCCGACCGGCAGATCCGGCAGCCCAACTGGCCCGAGTTCGGGGGGCTGTTCGAGGCGCTCGGGGTGCCCGCCGACGCGCTGACACGCCTGGCCGAACGGGTCCCCGCCATGGCCCGGAGGCCGTACACCCTGCTCCACACCGACCTGCACCGCGACAACCTCATCGTGTCCGTGGACGGCCGGTCCGTCGCGGCCGTCGACTGGGAGCTCGCCACCTACGGCGACCCGCTGCACGAACTCGCCACCCACCTGGTCCGGATGCGCTACCCCGCCTCCCAGTGGGACGAGGTGCGGGACGCCTGGGCCGGGGCCATGGAGGAGCTGCGGCCCTCGGCGGTCAACGGCCTGACCAGGGACCTGCGCCACTACGTCGCCTTCGAGCGGGCCCAGTCGCTGTACGCGGACGTGATGCGGGCCGCCCGGGCGCTGGACGACCGGCTCGACGACCGGAGCCTGACCGAGGCCACCGCCGCCGTGCACCGGGCACTGGAGGCCGCCGCCGAACCGCTCGGGCTCGCCCGGGTGCCGGGCGCGACGGAGATCGAGCGGGTGCTGCTGCGCCGGCGGGAGTCCCGGCACCGGCGGCCCACCGGCTTCCGCCCCGTCCCGCCGCTGGCCTGGACCCCGGACAAGCGGGTCCCGGAACAGCCCGGCTTCCCGCACTCGGCCGTCCGCGACGCCCTGGTCGCCGAGGGCACGACCCCGGCCGGCCGGGTCTTCAGGGGCACCGCCCACCTCAACTCCGTGGTCCGCGTGCCGCACGTCGACGTCCCCGTGGTGGTGCGGCGCCGGATCGCCTCGTTCTGCCGCCGGGAGCCGAGCCACCTCAGCGAGCACGCGGTGCTGCGCGCCATCGCCCGCTCCGAGGTGGACGTGACGGCTCCCAGGGTGCTGGCGCTGGGCCGGAGCCACGGCGGGGACGCCTTCGCCATCCACACCTACGCCGGGCCGCCGCACAGCGACCGCCCCCCGAGCCACCCGGTGAACGGCCTGCTGCCGCACGAGGCCGACGGGCTCGTCTACCAGCTCGGGCAGCTGACCCGGGTCGACCACGCCGGACTCGATCCGCTCACCGGGCCGTGGGACTTCTACACCTGGCTCAGCCAGCAGCTGGTCGCCCTGGTGCGGGGACTGCCCAGGGAGTCGCAGCAGGTGGCGAAGGCCCTGGGGCTGCCGGACGCCGACCGGCTCAGCGAGATCCTCGCCCGGCACCGCGTCACCCCGCGCCGGCACGCCCTGCTGCACGGGGACCTCAACCCCTGGAACCTCGTCCGCCACTCCCAGCGCGACCATCTGGCCCTCACCATCATCGACTGGGAGATGGCGATGGTCGGCGATCCGCTGTACGACCTGGTCCGGCACATCCACCTCACGCCGACCAGGCCGGAGATCAGGGAGCGCATGCTGCGGCAGTGGGAGAACACGCTGCCCGCCGAGTACACCCGCGACTGGCGCAAGGACTGGCGGGTCTACCGGTGGGTCGAGATCGTCCGCTCCGCCTACGTCGACCTCGACCGGCTGGTCACCGGCTCGGGCCTGGACGCGCCCAACGTCCGCCGGGCCGTCGACTCGTACGCCATGACCCTGGCCGCCGCCACCGCCTCCCTCGGTCTCCCGGCCCGCTCCCTGGCGAACCCGTACCTCGCCCGCGCCCTCGCCTAGCGGTCGCCGCTCGGGCGGTGGAGAAGCCCCTCCCGCTCAGTCGCGGGGCTGTGCGGGCCGGGCGAAGGGGCCCTTGTCGGTGAAGGCGCGTTCCGCGAAGCGTTCGCCGATGCGGCGGTGGGTCGCGGCGTCGGGGTGGACCCGGTCCGGCAGGGGGAGTTCGGCCGCGTCGGTCTCGCCGTACAGGTCGAGTCCGTCGAGGTAGTGCAGGTGGGGGTCCTCTGCGGCGCGCTGGCGCACGATGCGGGACATCTCCTCGCGGATGACGCCGAGGGTGAGCTTGCCGGTGGGGACCTCCGCCGGGTCGCCCATGGCGGAGAACAGCAGCCGGCCCTCCTCGACCGCGCTCAGGTCCGGGGCGGTCGGCCCCGGCGTGGTCTCGTGGATCGCGCAGTGGATGGGGGAGACGAGCAGCAGCGGGGTGTCGGGGTGCCCCTCGCGGATCGTGTCGAGGAAGCCGTGCAGGGCCGGTCCGAAGGCGCGCCGCCGCATCACGTCCTGGTTGACGATGTTGATGCCCATCTTCACGCTGATCAGGTCGGCCGGGGTGTCCCGCAGGGCCCGCGCGGTGAACGGGTCGAGCATCGCGCTGCCGCCCAGCCCCAGGTTGATCAGCTCCACGTCGCCGAGCAGCGCGGCGACCGCGGGCCACACGCCCGTCGGGCTCGCGGCGTCGGTGCCGTGGCTGATCGAGCTGCCGTGGTGCAGCCACACCCGGCGGCCCCGGTCCGGCGCGGGCGCCACGGGCGCGTTCGTGCGCAGGGCGACGAGCTCGGTGGTCTCGTTGTGCGGGAGCCAGATCTCGACGTCCTTCTCGCGCGCGGGCAGATCCGTGAAGCGGACGGTGCCGACCGGGCCGTTCGTCACCGTGCCGCTCCACGTGGCCAGGTCGATCATGAGGACGTTGCCGCCGTTCGCCGGGGCCTGGCCGGCCGGGCGGCCGTCGACGCGCAGGTCGAACAGGCCGTCCGGGCGGGGCGGGAAGCCGCTGTAGTCGCGCTTGGTGCGCAGGATGTCCAGCTCGACGGCGGTCGCTGCGGTGCGCAGGACCAGCCGTACGCCGGAGGGCTGGGCCTCGGCCATGGCCAGCTGCGGATCGGTGTTCTGGGCGCGGGCCCGGGCCGGCAGCCGGTGCGGGAGCAGGCCGTGCTCGGTGCGCTCCAGGTCGAGGGCGCCACGCAGCAGGTCCGCGGTGAGGGGCGTGGTGATCCAGTCGGGCTCGGTGTGCATGGTGTCAGCCTCGGGGGTCGGTAGGGGGTTCGCCCGGTGCGGGCCAGTTGCGCAGCAGCGTGTCGAGGGCGTCGAGGATGCGTGCCCAGGTGACGTCGGTGTCGGGGGCGCTGTGGCTGAACCCGCCGCCCAGTTCCAGGCTGACGTAGCCGTGGAAGACGCTGCCCAGCAGCCGGACGGCGTGGGTCTGGTCGGGTTCCGTCAGGTCGTAGCCGCGCAGCAGGGCCCGGGTCATCTGCGCGTGCCGGACGCCGGCGCTCGCGACGGCCGTCTCGGGGTCCAGCCGCAGCTGGGCGGCGGCGTAGCGGCCGGGGTGTTCCCGGGCGTAGTCGCGGTACACGTTCGCGAGGGCGGCCAGCGCGTCCTTGCCGGAGCGTCCGGCCAGGGCCTCGGCGGCACGGTCGGCGAGTTCGGTGAGGGCGAGCAGGGCGATCCGGGTCTTCAGGTCCTGGGAGTTCCGCACGTGCGAGTACAGGCTCGCCACCTTGACGTCGAACCGCCGGGCCAGCGCCGAGACGGTGACCTGGTCGAATCCCACCTCGTCGGCGAGTTCCGCCCCGGCCCGGGCCAGTCGCTCGGGGGTCAGTCCTGCGCGTGCCATTCGGCGCTCCCTTCTGCCTGCCAAAAGGGATTGTGCAGTTGCCTAATAGCTTTAGGCAAATATCAGCCACCCTTAGGCTCGCTGTCGGGGTCCACCCCCAAGCGCTCGCAGCCTCCTTCCCCGCCGGGTGGGCCCCCATGGCTTCAGGACGGAGATCGCGGTCATGAAGACGTAGGCCGACAGCGACACGACCGGCCCGAACAGCACGTCCCCGGCATCGGGCAGCGGCCCGCCCGCTGCGACGGCGGTGACGGCCGCGCTCACGCCGGGGCGCAGGGCGAACACCGTGGCGGCGGTGGTGGCCAGCGTCAGCCAGAACTTCGTCACGACCCACCGGTGCCGCGCCAGCCCCCACGGTGTGCCCAGCGACAGCACCAGACCGCTGAGAAGCGTCAGGAACGCGACGGGCAGCAGCAGCCAGTCGGCGAAGAGCAGCATGGCGCGCACGGAGGTCTCCACGCTCACGGCGGAACCCGTCGTGGCGGCGGTGATGCCGAGCGCGAGCAGCCCGAGCGTCAGCCCGAGCCAGCTCGCGGAGGCGGTGACGTGCACGACGAGCACGGCCCGCCGCGCGGACCGGCTGAGCCGCGGTGTCGAGGTGTTGGTGTCCACCCGCCCCACGGTGCCGGGAACCGTCCGCCCGGACGTCTGACGACGGGAGTAACCGGGAGTACTGACGTGGGCGTACGACCGGAGTGCGACGGCGACTAGCCTCGGGGCACGACCGAGCCCTCCCATCTGGCCGCGTCCGGGAGTCGTACGACACCGTCGCCGCCGAGTACGCCCGGCGCGTGAGCGAACCGGCCGGACTGGACCCGGTGTCCCGCGCGATGCTCGCCGCCTTCGCCGAACTCGTACGGCCCCTGGGACCCGTCGCCGACCTGGGCTGCGGCCCCGGCAAGGTGACGGCCCACCTGGCCGCCCTCGGGGTGCGGGCGTTCGGCGTCGACCTCTCCCCGCGCATGGTCGAACCGGCCCGGGCGGCCCACCCGGAACTCCGTTTCACCACCGGCTCGATGACGGCCCTGGACATCGGCAGCGGCGAACTCGGCGGCATCCTCGCCCACTACGCCACACACCACACGCCGCCCCGCCATCTGCCCACCGTCTTCGCCGAGTTCCACCGCACCCTCGCGCCCGGCGGCGTGCTGATGCCGGCCGGTCATGTGGGCGACGGCGAGCACCTGCGCCCGACCCGGGCCTACGGCGACCACCCGGTGTCCTACGCCTCGTATCTGCTGCCGCCGGACCGCGTCGCCGGACTGCTGGAGGAGGCCGGGCTGGTGGTCACGACGCGGATGGTGCAGGAACCGGAGGGCGGCTCCAGGAGGCGGTCGGGCACGTTCCTGGCGTACAGGCCGGCCGTTCCGGCAGTTGGCGCGTGATCCGGCAGGAGCCACCGAGCGGCCCGGCGTCGGCAGGCCGGAACCGCAGCCGAACGCGGAGGAGTGGCCCGTCCTCACCGATCCGGCCGGGCATCCCTTCTGCATCGTCGGGGTACCGGGCCGGGACGGAGTGACACACCGGGGGCGCCATCGGCGAGCGGCCGAGGGCGTGGTGTGGCGCACTTTTGCAAGCGGGTGCTTGCAATAGTTAGCGGGGTGCTGCACTGTGGAGTCATGGCATCGCTCAACGTCGGCAATCTCGGTGACTACCTGCGCGAGCAGCGGCGCAACGCGCAGCTGTCGCTGCGGCAGCTCGCCGACGCCGCCGGGGTGTCCAACCCGTACCTGAGCCAGATCGAACGCGGGCTGCGCAAGCCGAGCGCGGAGGTGCTGCAGCAGGTCGCCAAGGCCCTGCGGATCTCCGCCGAGACGCTGTACGTGCGCGCCGGGATCCTCGACGCCGAGCGGGACCGGGACGAGGTGGAGACCCGCGCGGTCCTCCTCGCCGATCCCACGCTGAACGAGCGGCAGAAGCAGGTGCTGCTGCAGATCTACGAGTCGTTCCGCAAGGAGAACGGCTTCGGGAGCACCGACGGCTCGGTGGCCGCGGCCGCCACGGTGACCGTGGACGGCACGGTGGCCGGCGCCGTGGACGGAACCGCTCCGGACACCGGCACCGGGATACGCCGGCCCCGCACGGCCGACGGCGACCGGACCACGGAGCTCCCTGCCGACAACGACGGCGACGACGGCCATGACGGCGACGGATCCGCCCCCGTCGCGCCGGCCCGCCGCACCCGCAAGGCCGACGGCGGCGGAACCGCCACCCGCCGCACCCGCAAGGGCGCCGGCGGAAGCGACACCGATCCACGGCGGACGGCCGGCTGAGCCGGACCAGGGCACCGGCCGCCGCCACGGATCACATGAACCCTCAGCCGAACCCTCAGACAGAATCCGGGAGGACCATTACCATGGCCATCACCGACGACCTGCGCAAGACCCTCAGCGACCCGACCCCGCTCTACTTCGCGGCGGGCACCGCCGACCTCGCCCTTCAGCAGGCCAAGAAGGTGCCGGCCCTGGTCGAGCAGCTGCGGTCCGAGGCCCCGGCCCGGTTCGACGCCGTGCGCAACACCGACACCAAGGCCGTTCAGGAGAAGGCCTCCGCCCGGGCCAAGGAGGCCTCCGCCCGCGTCAAGGAGACGCAGGAGACCCTGCAGAACAGGGTCACGGAGTTCATCGGCTCCTTCGACGTCAAGAAGATCGGCAGCACGATCGACGCGGACCTGAAGAAGTTCGGCGAGAGCGCCCAGGACTTCGCGCTGCGCGGCGTCGGCGTGGCCGCCGAGTACGCCGTCAAGGCCCGCGAGACCTACGAGAAGGTCGCCGAGCACGGCGAGAAGGCCGTCCGCACCTGGCGCGGCGAGGCCGCCGACGGCATCGAGGACGTCGCCGAGAGCGTCGAGGAACTGGCGATCGCGGTCGAGCCGAAGCCGGAGCCGGTCGCGGTCGAGGAGGAGCCGGCCAAGCCCGCGCAGCTCATCGCCTCCGAGGCCAAGGCCGCCGCGGCGAAGAAGAGCGCCGCCAAGAAGGCCCCGGCGCGCAAGACCGGCACCGCCAGGAAGACGACGCCCCCGGCGAAGTAACCGGAGGCCGACGCGGGCCGGGCACCCCGGGGGTGCCCGGCCCGTTGTACGGGTACGGTGACCGCAGTAGGGACGAGCCGAGTCGGGTGGTGGACGTTGTGCTGATGCAGGGCTTCGCAGGGTTTATGTGGCTTCTGAGCATGGCCCTGATCGTTTTCAGCGGCTTCGCTTTGCTGGACGCCGCCGTGCGCCGCGAGGACGCCTACCGCGCGGCCGACAAGAAGACCAAGCCGTTCTGGCTGATCGTCCTCGGGATCGCCTTCGTGGTGAACCTGCTCTTCCCGATCCTGTCGTTCCTGCCGATCATCGGCCTCATCGCGACGATCGTGTACATGGTCGACGTACGCCCGGCGATCCGGGCCCTGCCGGGCGGGGGCCGCAGCAGCCGCGGCTCCAGCAGCGACGGCCCGTACGGCCCGTACAACGGCGGCCGCTAGGGCCAGGCCAGGGCAGAGCCCCCGGCTACGGCACCCGGTCCAGCAGCAGGACCGCCACGTCGTCCGTCAGCTCGCCGCCGTTGAGGTCACGGACCTCGTTCACCGCCGCCCGCAGCAGCTGCTCACCGCGTAGTCCCTCGGCGAACTGGCGGCGGACCATCTCGGTCATGCCCTCCTGGCCGAGCCGCTCCCCGCCCTCGCCGACGCGGCCCTCGATCAGACCGTCGGTGTAGAGCATCAGGCTCCACTCGGCGCCCAGCTCCACCTGCATCCGCGGCCAGCGGGCCCCCGGCAGCAGCCCGAGGGCCGGGCCGTTGTTGTCGTACGGCAGCAGCCGGGCCGGCCGGCCCGGACCGGCCAGCAGCGGGGAGGGGTGGCCCGCCAGGCACAGCCCGGCGCGGCGGCCGTCCGGCGCGATGTCCACCGTGCACAGGGTCGCGAAGATCTCGTCGTCGGCCCGCTCGTGCTCCAGCACCTGCTGCAGCGTGCCCAGCAGCTGGTCGCCGCACAGACCCGCCAGCGTCAGCGCGCGCCAGGCGATCCGCAGCTCCACGCCGAGGGCGGCCTCGTCCGGGCCGTGGCCGCAGACGTCACCGATCATGGCGTGCACCGTGCCGTCCGGCGTGCGCACGACGTCGTAGAAGTCACCGCCGAGCAGGGCGCGCGAGCGGCCCGGGCGGTAGCGGGCGGCGAAGCGCAGCGAGGAGCCCTCCAGCAGAGGGGTCGGCAGCAGGCCGCGCTCCAGGCGGCGGTTCTCCTGCGCGCGCAGCTTGCCCTCGGCGAGGCGGCGCTCGGCCGACTCGGAGCGCTTGCGCTCCACCGCGTAGCGGATCGCACGGCTCAGCAGCCGGCCGTCCAGCTCGTCGCGGAAGAGGTAGTCCTGGGCGCCCACGCGCACCGCCTCCGCGCCGCGCTCGGCGTCGCCCGACGCGGTCAGCGCCAGGACGGCGTGCCGGGGCGCGAGCTCCAGCACGTGCCTGAGCACGGCGAGCTCGTCGTCGGAGTCGCTGCGGCCGGGTGCGGACAGCGCGAGGTCCAGCAGGATGCAGTGGACGTCGTCGGTCAGCAGCCGCTCGGCCTCGGTGAGGTTGCGGGCCGTGCGGACGCGGATCGGCTTGCCGGCCTGGTCGAGCATGTCCGGCACGATCGGCGAACCCGCCGGGTCGTCCTCGATCAGCAGCAGCGTCAGGTTGGTGTGGGCGGGGTGGTGCTCCGCCTTGTCCGTGGTGTTTCCGGCGGTGTCCGGGGTGCGCGGGGCCTGGGCCGAGGCGTCCGTCAGGGAGTCCTCGGCGGAGCCGCCGCATGCGGACGCGGCCTGCGCCTGACCACTCTCCACGGCCGGGATGGCTCTCTGCCGCGGTATGGGTACGGGCATTGTCTTGGGTTCCTTCCCTCCCCCCGAGGGCATGGCGGGGGCGAGGGACCTCGACCCACCGACCGGGACCATAGCGGGTGTCGGCGCCGCAGCGGAATGGTGTGAGCCACGCCGCTGTGCCATCGGCCAGTGTCATATGCCGCGATATGCCCCGCAGTTGGACGGGTCCGGGATGCTGCGGGGATGACGAACGTCACGTCGGCGCGCTGTTTGTGCGGGTGTTCGGCGTGGGGTGGGTCACGTGTCGCAGGTCACCGAGGGTTTCGGCCGCCTGCCGCCGCTGCCCGCCGCCCGATGCCCGCTGTCCGATATCCGGTGAGCGGTGGGCGATTCAGCCGGCGTCCGGCCGGACCACTCCGAGGATCGGCATGGATCCCGCCCCGGCGATGGTGATGGTCCGACCCGGCCGCGGGGCGTGCACCATCATCCCGTCGCCGACGTACATCCCGACGTGGCTGGCGTCGTCGAAGTAGATGATGAGGTCGCCGGGCCGCATCTGCCGCACGTCGACGCGCGGCAGCTGCTTCCACTGCTCCTGCGACGTGCGCGGGATGCCGCGTCCGGCGGTGATCCAGGCCTGTGAGGTCAGGCCCGAGCAGTCGTAGCTCTTCGGCCCCTCGGCGCCCCACTGGTACGGCTTGCCGATCTGGGCCGTGGCGTACTGGACGGCCTTCTTGCCCTGGGCGGAGGCCTTGCCGTCGATCTCGGCGAGGATGCCGGAGTCCAGCCAGGCGGTCTGGGCCTCGTCCGCGGCCTTCTGCTCCAGCTCGGCGAGGCGCTCCTGCTCCTCCTCGCGCAGCTCGGACTCCAGCTTCTCGGCCTGCGCGATCTGCTTCTCGATCTTCTTCTGTGCGGCGGCCTTGGCCTTGCGGCCCGCCTCCAGCTTCTTCAGCTGGGCGGAGGCGTCCTTGGCGTACTGCTCCAAGTCCTCCTGTGTGCGGGTCAGTTCGCCGATCAGGCCCTTGGTCGCGTGGTGGCCCTGGCGGACGCGGCCCGTGCCGTCGAGGAACTCCTGCGGGTCGTCGCTGAGCATCAGACGGGCCTCGGGCGGCAGCCCGCCGCCGCGGTACTGGGCGGCGGCAGCGGCGCCCGCGCGCTTCTTGAGCTGCTCCAGCCGCTCCTTGCCCTTGACGATCTTCCTGGCCAGCCGGACGATCTCGGCGGACTGCCGGTCGGCCTTCTCCTCGGCGGCGTTGTACTCGTCGGTGGCGCGGGCGGCGGCCCGGTAGAGCTTGTCCAGCTTCTCGCGGACGGCTTCCAGGTCCGGGCCGGGTGTACGGGCCGGGCTCGCGCTGGAGGTCGACTCGGGGTCGGGGTGAGGGGCGGCGAATGCCGTGCCCGGCGCTGCCAGAACCGTGACCGCGCAGACCACGGCCACGGCCGTCGCGATCAGGCCACGCTTGCCCGTTCCCATACGTCGTCCCCCAACTGATTAACCGTCAGTAACATGCGGTTCGCCTGGGATGTTGCCATGTCGGCGGGCAAAACGACAGAGGTAGTACTTCCCGCCACTCCCGCACCGCCATGCCCCCGCCCGACGCTCTCCCCCCGTGTGTGACGAACGACTCACGACGATCGTTCCCTCGCGTCGGAGACGCCCGGCCCGGGCCCCCGGGCCCCAAGCGCCCGCACCTCTGCGGGAATCCTCACCGCCGCGGCGCCAACGCCTCCCACCGGAGCGTCACTTCGCCCTGCCGCCACCGTGCCGGGCCGTCCACCACCGGCCAGTCGGCCCGCAGGTCGCGCACCGCCCGGATCCAGCGCTGGCGGGCACCGTAGGAGGCGTAGGGCGCGGCGGCCGCCCAGGCGCGGTCGAAGTCGCGCAGGAAGGCGTGCACGGGTTCGCCCGGCACGTTGCGGTGGATGAGCGCCTTCGGCAGGCGCTCGGCCAGGTCGGAGGGGCGGGCCAGGGAGCCGAGCCGGGTCGCGAAGGTGACCGTGCGGGGCCCCTCCGGGCCGAGCGCGACCCACACGTGCCGCCGTCCGATCTCGTCACAGGTCCCCTCGACCAGCAGCCCGCCGCGCGAGCCGGTCGCGGGATCGGCCGGGGCGAGCCGCCCGCACAGCCGCTCCCACACGTCCGCGACCTGGTCCTCCTCGTACTGCCGCAGCACGTTCGCCGCGCGGACGAGCAGGGGCCGCTGCGGGATCGGCAGCTCGAAGCCGCCGTGCCGGAAGACCAGCCCCGCCCGCGCGTAGGGCAGCGCCGCCGCGACCCGGGCCGGCTCGATCTCGATCCCCACGACACGCGCGCGTGGCGCCACCGTGCGCAGACGCTGCAGCAGCTCGACGGCCGTCCAGGGGGCGGCGCCGTAGCCCAGGTCCACCGCCACGGGGTCGGCGGCGCGACGCAGCTCCGCGCCGTGCGTGGCCGCGATCCAGCGGTCCATGCGGCGCAGCCGGTTCGGGTTGGTCGTCCCGCGCGTCACCGTTCCCAGGGGGCGGGCGGCGGCTCGGGCGGTCATGCCTACGAGGGTATGCGCCCCGGAGCCCGCTCCCGCCCGGGCTATGGGGCGGGCCCTGCCCGCGTGGGTCCTGTGGGGTACGGCCTGCCCGGCCTGCGGGGGTGCGGGCCTGCTCCGGCTCGCCCGGCCCTGCCGGGTGCAGGCACGCCCGGGCCTACGGGTTGTCCTGCCGGGGCGCCAAGTGCCGTCGCCAGTAGGTGGGGCGCCAGTAGTACAGGGTGGTGAGGTCCTCGGGCATGGGGTCGCCGGCCCGCCCCTGCTCGAACGGGTCGCTGGCCGGGTCGGCGGGCCGGAAGCCAGGATCCAGCGGCTCGTCCTGACGCGGTGGCCGTACGTGACGCCGCATCTCCTCCGTCACGGCACCGATCCGCCGGTGGTTCGCCTGCGCCTCGACCAGGCTGAGCCCGTTGGGACCGCCGCCGGCGGTGGGGTGGCGGAGCTGGAAGGGGTCCTCCTCCCAGAAGCAGACCGGGCAGATCTCGTAGGCCCACAGCTCGCCGAGGGTTCGGTGGCCGCAGCACGGGCAGGGGAGCCGCTCCTCGGGTGAGGGTGAGGGTGAGGGTGAGGGCGGGGGCGGGGGCGCGGCGTGCGGTGGGGTCCCTGGCATGCCGTGATCGTAAAGGCGTCGAACGGTTGAGCGACGGGCGGTAATGATTCGGTAAAACTCGCGAACCGGGAAATGGAGCGACTTCCTCCGGTGTTGGACCACGTCGGAGGGCACCGTGCGCCCTGCGAAAGGCATGCCCTGAGCGAGGAGGAACGCCACGTGAGCCAGTACATCGGCAGGCTCGGGCGGCGCTCGGCGTCCACGCCTGCGCGCCTGCGGCTGCACCGCAGGCCCCGCCGCGTCGCCATGCTCTCCGTGCACACCTCCCCGCTCCACCAGCCGGGCACCGGCGACGCCGGCGGCATGAACGTCTACATCGTGGAGCTCGCCCAGCGCCTCGCCGCGATCAACATCGAGGTCGAGATCTTCACGCGCGCGACTGCCGCCGCCCTCCCGCCCACCGTGGAACTGGCCCCCGGCGTGCTCGTCCGGCACGTCGACGCCGGCCCCTACGAGGGCCTCAACAAGGAGGACCTGCCCGCCCAGCTGTGCGCCTTCACACACGGCGTGATGCAGGCCTGGGCCGGTCACCGCCCCGGTCACTACGACCTGGTCCACTCCCACTACTGGCTCTCCGGCCACGTCGGCTGGCTCGCCGCCCAGCGCTGGGGCGTGCCCCTGGTGCACGCCATGCACACCATGGCCAAGGTCAAGAACGCCAACCTTGCCGACGGCGACACCCCCGAGCCCGCCGCCCGCGTCATCGGCGAGACCCAGATCGTGGACGCCGCCGACCGGCTCATCGCCAACACCACCGAAGAGGCCGACGAACTCGTCCGGCACTACGCGGCCGACCCCGGCAAGGTCGCCGTGGTCCACCCCGGCGTGAACCTGCGCCGCTTCTCGCCCGCCGACGGCCGCGCCGCCGCCCGGGCCCGGCTCGGCCTGCCCCAGGACGCCCTCATCCCGCTCTTCGCGGGCCGCATCCAGCCCCTGAAGGCCCCCGACGTGCTGCTGCGCGCCGTGGCCGTCCTCCTCGACGAGCGCCCCGAGCTGCGCTCGCGCATCCTCGTGCCCGTCGTCGGCGGCCCCAGCGGCAGCGGCCTCGCCAAGCCCGAGGGCCTGCAGAAGCTCGCCGCCCGCCTCGGTATCGCGGACGTCGTACGGTTCCGCCCGCCGGTCGGGCAGGAGCAGCTCGCGGACTGGTTCCGCGCCGCCTCCGTGCTGGTCATGCCCTCCTACAGCGAGTCCTTCGGCCTGGTCGCCATAGAGGCCCAGGCGGCCGGCACGCCCGTGCTCGCGGCGGCCGTCGGCGGCCTGCCGGTCGCCGTGCGCGACGGCCACACCGGCTTCCTCGTACGCGGCCACCATCCGGCCGACTACGCGCGCGTGCTGGCCGCCTTCGCCGACGACCCGCACCTCACGCCCCGGCTCGGCGGCCAGGCCGCCCGGCACGCCCAGTCCTTCGGCTGGGACACCGCGGCCGCCGCCACCGCTGACGTCTACACGGCCGCCGTGGCGGCGCACCGCCGTCGCGTACGCTCGCTGCATGGGTGAATCCGAGCTGGAACAGCGCGCGGCACAGGTCATCGAGGGAGTGCTGAAGGACGCCGGCCTGGAGTGGGAGAGTCCCCAGTCGGGCACGTACGTCGCGCAACTCCCGGGCACCCGCAAGCTGAAGACGACGGTCTCCCTGATCGTCGGCCGCCACTCCCTGTCGCTGAACGCCTTCGTCATCCGCCACCCCGACGAGAACGAGCAGGGCGTCCACCGCTGGCTGCTGGAGCGCAACCTCAAGCTGTACGGCGTGAGTTACGCCGTCGACCAGCACGGCGACGTCTACGTCACCGGCCGCCTCTCCCTGCCCGCCGTCACCGCCGACGAGATCGACCGCCTGCTCGGCCAGGTCCTTCAGGCCGCCGACGGCAGCTTCAACACCCTCCTGGAACTCGGCTTCGCCTCGGCGATCCGCAAGGAGTACGAGTGGCGGGTGTCCCGGGGCGAGTCCACGCGCAACCTCGACGCCTTCGCGCACCTGACGCAGCGCCCCGAGCGGTCCTAGGCCGGGGCCGCGAAGTCCCTCCTGCCCCGCGACGCGACGCCTGACAGTCCCTAACGTGCCGCCCGGTAGCTCCCGGGCGGTACACCCACCAGCTTCCGGAAGTGCCGGGTCAGATGGGACTGGTCGTAGAAGCCCGCCGCCACCGCGACCTCGCCCGGGGGCCGCCCTTCGAGCAGCAGCCGGCGGGCGCGGCCCACGCGCAGGGACGTCAGGTACTGGTGCGGGGCGATGCCGTAGGCGGTGCTGAAGGCCCGGACGAGATGCGCGGGATGGGCTCCGACGAGCCCGGCGGCCTCCCGCAGCCCGACGCCCTCGACGACCCGCTCGTCCAGCAGCTCGCGCAGCCGCCGCGCGAGGACCGGATCGGCGGGGCGGGCCCGGCCGGTCTCTCCCCGCAGATGGTCGCGCAGCCGCTCCCCGATGAACGTCAGCCTGCTCTCGGCCTCCAGTTCCTCACCGGGCCGGGTCAGCGCGCCGTGCACCTGCCCGACGCGCCGCCGCAGCAGCGGATCGCGCAGATCGGGCCGGTCGACGGCGGCCCCGATGAGCTCGTCGCCGAGGTACGTCGCGTCCAGGTACAGCACCCGTTTGCGGAAGCCCTCCTCGGTGACGGGCGAGCCGTTGTGCGGCACGTGCGGCGGCAGCAGCGACACGGTGTCGTGCGGGGTGCCGTGCTCGTGCCGGTCGAGCTCGTACCGTACGGCGCCGGTGTCGACGATCAGCAGCGTCCAGGCGTCGTGGACGTGCATCGGATAGGCGTACGCGGTGAACCGGGCGTGGAAGACCTCGACGACCCCCGGGACGGCCGGCCGCCAGGCGGAGACGACCCGCTGCCGGTCCGGGGTCGCGCGGGCGGGCTGTGAGGCCATGCAAAGAACGTACAAGACCCGGTCCGGGACCGCCGGGCACGCTCGCATCATGAACACGATCACCGAACCCGCCGGGCCGGAACCCCTCCGCTTCGACACGAAGATCGCCGTGCTGCTGCGCGCCGACCTGGAGCCCTGGCAGCGCCTCAACGTCACGTCGTTCCTGGTCAGCGGCTTGGGAACACAGATCCCCGAGGTGATCGGCGAGCCGTACGAGGACGCGGACGGCGTGTCCTACCTGCCGATGTTCCGCCAGCCGGTCCTGGTCTTCGAGGCGACGAAGGAAACCCTCACCACGGCCCACACCCGCGCCCTGTCCCGCTCCCTGCCCCGCTCGGTCTTCACGTCCGACCTGTTCGCGACGGGCAACGACCGCGACAACCGGGCGGCCGTACGCGCGGTGCCGACGGCGGAGCTGGACCTGGTGGGGCTCGCCGTGTACGGCCCGAGGAACGCGGTGGACAAGGTGGTGAAGGGGGCGCGCATGCACCCGTGAGCGGACGGTCCGGGGACGAGGACGGGCAGCGGTACGGGCGGGTCGCCGGCGGCCGACGGCCCGGACGCCCGGGGGCGTCACGGCGTGCAGGCCGCCGCGATCGACACGCTGTTCTCGTACAGGTGGTGCCGGGTGATCCGCCCGTCCTCCACGGTGAGCCGCAGGGCGAAGGGCCCGGAGAAGGACTTCCCGGTCGCCCGCACGGTCCCGGCGAGCTGCCCCATCAGCACGGCGTCGGCCCCGTCGACGAGGAGGGTGTCGACGGACGCGCGGGCGTCTTCCGGGACGGTGTACCGGGCCAAGTCGTCGGCTTGGGCGGCGCATTCGGCGGCGGTCGAGCGAGGCCGGATCCAGGGCACCACGGGGTTCTCGGCGAGCACCCAGTCGACCTCGTCGGCGAACAGCGCGGCGAGCCCCTCGGTGTCGCCGGCGAGCCGGAGCGCGAGGAACTTCTGGACGGTGGCGCGGGTGGCTTCTGCGGTGGTGGTCATGGAGTCATCCTGGCGGGGTGGGGGTGGGGCGTCGATTACGCCGGAGGTAAGGGCCGTCGGCGGCTGCGGCCCGGACGCACCGAGCCGCACGGTGCGCGGGGTTGCCGCTCACCCGGCCCCCACCTCCGGCTGCGGCCGCACCGCCCCCTTCACAGGCTCGACCGGCCCGGCCTGCACCTCGGTCTGCACCTCGGCCTGCACCTCGGCCTGCACGGCGGGCCCGGGCCCGGGCTCGGGCTGCGCTCCCACCTCCGCCGGCTTCTCCTCCGGAAGCCGGCGCATCAGCACCCCGTACCCCGCACCGGCGACCGTCCCGACCACCGCGCAGAACCCCCACAGCCACTCCGCGCCGAACCGGTCGATCACGAACCCGGAGAGCAGCGGGGCGACGAGGGCCGCGACCGACCAGGACATCGTGTACATGCCCTGGTAGCGCCCGCGCCCGTGGGTCGGGGAGAGCCGTACGACGAGGCCGGTCTGCGTCGGCGCGTTCACGATCTCGGCGAGCGTCCACACGCACACCGTCAGCGCGATGACCCCGACCGACCCCGCGAAGGCGGTCAGTGCGAAGCCGTACCCGGCGAGGACGGACGAGACGACGAGCAGCCGGCGCGGGTCGCGGTGTTCGATGAAGCGGGTGACCGGGATCTGGAGCACGACGATCAGCACGCCGTTGACGGCGATCGCCATGCCGTACTCGGCCGGAGTGAACCCGGCCGCCCCCATCGCCACCGGCAGTCCCACCGATCCCTGCTGGAAGATCAGCGCGACGAGGAAGGACAGCCCGACGACGCTCATGAAGCGGCCGTCGCGCAGTACGGTCCCGAGGCCGACCGCGCTGCCGGAGCCGGCGGCGCTCTTCACCGGCTCGGCCGGCCGGGACTCCGGCACCCGCAGGAAGACGACGATCGCGCAGACCAGCGTCATCCCCGCCTCGATGAGGAAACCGGCGAGGTAGCTGACCTCGGCGATGAACCCGGCGGCCATCGAGGAGACGGCGAAGCCCAGGTTGATGGCCCAGTAGTTGAGCGAGAAGGCGCGGATGCGGTCCTCGGGCCGGACGATGTCGGCCATCATCGCCTGCACGGCCGGGCGCGAGGCGTTGCTCGCCATGCCGACGAGGAAGGCGACGCCGGCGATCGTGACCGGGTCGCGCACGAAGCCGAGCAGCGCGACGGACGCGGCGGTCGAGACCTGGGCGATCAGCAGGGTGGGCCGCCGCCCCAGCCGGTCGGTCATCACACCGCCGGCCAGTGAGGAGATCACCCCGCCGAGCCCGTGCAGGGCGGCGACCAGACCGGCGTACGTCGCGGAGTAACCGCGGTCGAGGGTCAGGTACAGCGCCATGAACGTCGCGACGAACGCGCCGAGCCGGTTGACGAGCGTGCTCGTCCACAGCCACCAGAACTCCCGGGGCAGACCTGAGACCGTCTCCCGGACGGCACGTCGGGCACGCAGGGCGTACGGCATGGTCTCCCCCGGAAGCGACAGGATGCGGGCAGGCGGCGCCGAGATGTAAGCGGCACTGGCAGTAAGCGCAAGTTACAATCGGGCGTTTGTCGGGGGCCACTCAATTAACAGATCCCGTCAAACGTCCGCCTGCCGGGCAGCCACGCGAACGGGCGAAAGCGTGGATTACGCTCTGGGGCATGGCCGACGCACCGTACAAGCTGATCCTCCTCCGCCACGGCGAGAGCGAGTGGAACGCGAAGAACCTGTTCACCGGCTGGGTGGACGTCAACCTCACCGCGAAGGGCGAGAAGGAGGCGACCCGCGGCGGCGAACTGCTCAAGGACGCCGGCCTGCTCCCCGACGTGGTCCACACGTCCCTCCAGAAGCGCGCCATCCGCACCGCGCAGCTCGCCCTGGAGTCCGCCGACCGCCTCTGGATCCCGGTCCACCGCTCGTGGCGCCTGAACGAGCGCCACTACGGCGCCCTGCAGGGCAAGGACAAGGCGCAGACGCTCGCCGAGTTCGGCGAGGAGCAGTTCATGCTGTGGCGCCGCTCCTACGACACCCCGCCGCCGCCGCTGGACATCGACGCCGAGTACTCCCAGTTCGCCGACCCGCGCTACGCGACCCTCCCGCCGGAGCTGCGCCCGCGCACGGAGTGCCTGAAGGACGTCGTCGTCCGCATGCTCCCGTACTGGTTCGACGCGATCGTCCCCGACCTGCTGACCGGCCGCACGGTCCTGGTCGCGGCCCACGGCAACTCGCTGCGCGCCCTGGTCAAGCACCTGGACGGCATCTCCGACGCGGACATCGCGGGCCTGAACATCCCCACGGGCATCCCGCTCTCCTACGAACTGGACGCCGACTTCAAGCCTCTGAACCCGGGCGGCACGTACCTGGACCCGGAGGCGGCCGCGGCAGCGATCGAGGCGGTCAAGAACCAGGGCAAGAAGAAGTAACCAGAGCTGAGGAAGCCCCCTCCCTGCGGGTTCTCCGCTGGGAGGGGGCTTTTCGCTGCCTCGGGGCCGTCTCCGGGCCGTCCGAGTTCCGGCTCCGGCCGCTGTCTCAGCCCTTCAACGAGGACGACGGGCTCTCGGCGAACGGGATCGGTTGTGCCCGGCTGCCGCTACCCTCTGGCCGTGAACGAGGACGGCCGACGCCTGGCGAACTTCCGAGTCCACCTCGTCCCGGCAGTCCTGGCCCTGGCCAACCCACCGTGGCAGCGGGACGTATGGCTGGACCCGGCGGCATTCGAGAACCTGGACCACATCTTCCACACGCTCTTCGACGACTTCTGCGACGCCGACAATCCCGAGAGCTGTCTGGGCACCAGCCTGAGGACCCGGGAAGAGGTCGTCCTCATGCGAGAACTCGGCATCGCTCTGAACAGGGCGACGGCCGACGCGCCCGACGACACGGACGAGGAACACCTCGCCTCGCAAGCGTGGCCCGAGGTCGTGGCGATCGCCGGACGTCTCGCACAGGTCATGGTCGCGAACGACCTGAAGGAACTCGTCGCCCTGTACGAGTCCGAGCCGGCAACCGATGACGTGTTGCCCCGCACGTCGGAAGCGGCGCAGTGAGCGCACCGGGTCGGGCGGGGAAGAGCGGGCGACCACGCTGACAGCGCCTCGCCGGTCTGTCCGCGCCTTCGGAGACGTCAGAGGAGGTCCCGCCAGAAGGGAGCTGTCGCTCGCGGGTTCCAGCTCTCCTCGACCTCGCCTCGCGCTTCGTCGAACTCCTGGTGGATGTAGTCGGCCAGGTCCGATCCGTAGGAGATGACGTCGGTCTGCCACATCGAGAGCACCGGGTGCCCGAAGCTTCCCCGGCCGGCGGGCAGGTATCGGTGGGCATACACGGGCACCAGCACCGGCACATCCGCCAGATGGCGCCGCGCCTTGTCCAGTGCTGCCGTCCCGTCGGCCGGACGCCGGCCCCAGCCCTCGTACCAGTATCCGTTGTGCTCGACGGAGAGCAGCACGCCTTCGACGGGCCAGTCGAGCTGTCGACGCACACTTTCCGTGTCACCGCCGCGCCACTCCGGCCACGGCCTTGACCAGGTCTGCCCGTCTTCAGGCGGGACGTTGACCGGCAGGCCCGCGGCGAGAAACGCTCGGTGATCGTCCGCGAACGCGAAGTCGTAGTCACGCTCGATGCGCGTGAACTCGGCGTCCGTCAGCCCCGGCTCAAGCTCATAGAGACCTGTCTCCGCGAGACGACGCGCGGCCCTCGCGCCCAGGTCCGCTCCCTCATTGCTCCCCACCGCCGCACCTTAGCTCCGGCCGGAGCTCGTTGTCGTCCGGGTTGTGCGTGGGGTGACGCAGCGGAGGCATGTGAGGCAGAGGGACGGACTGATCAGTCGTCGCCCACCTGCAGCAGGACGAAGACTGCCTCGTCGCCCACCCCGGCGACCACTCCGTCGAAGGTGTGCCGGGTGACCGGGGTCCAGCGGTGCCCTGTGTCGGACGGTTCGATGTTCGTCCACCACGCCGTGTTCCAGCCCAGCAGCCTCGCCACTCGTTCGGCCGCGCGACGTGCGTGAGCGGCGTCCCGACGCATCCGGCCCGGGAAGACCAGGTCGCCCGCCGACAGGTAGGCCGTGACAGCCACGGCTCGGTCACCGGGAATCCGCCTGAGGGCAGCGCCGACCTCGGAGGGCGAGGCCGGGCCCTGTGCGCCCGCGACCGCAGAGGACGCCCACGCTTCCTGTGCCTCCAGGACGAGATCGTGGACATGCTCCTCGACAGGCCTGGCGTCGGCTCGTGCGACGCGGCCGAAGACGCCGTCCTCTTTGGCGAGGGAGCCGAGCATCAGTCGCAGGGCCTCAGTGGTCTCCATGCGTGGATACTCCCAGCCGGTGGGGTCCACCCGCGCTGCTCGACGAGTCGCGATTAATTCGGTGGCGGGTCCCTGCCCGGGCCGTCCACCATGCCCGCATGGTTGCGGACGAGCACGACGCCGACGGCACGACGACCCGGTGGACCCGGTCGACCGTCTACCCCGACATGTGGGTCGACCCGGACGACGACCCCCGCGAGACCGACGCAGAGCCCGTCGGTGAACACGGGCTCCTGGTCGACTACCTGCGCACCTACCGCCTCACCCTGGAGATGAAGTGCGCGGGGCTGGACGCCGAGCAGATGGCCCGGCGGTCCGTTCCTCCGTCCTCGATGTCCCTGCTCGGGCTGGTACGGCATCTGGCCGACGGGGAGCGGCACTTCCGTCGTGTCATGGCGGGTGAGGACGCCCCGGACCTGTACCGCACCGCCGAGGACCGCGACGCCGCCTTCCTGGGCGCGCTGCCCGACCAGGCGGTCGTGGACGACGCCTGGCACCAGTGGCGGGCCGAAGCTGAGCGCACGGACCGCTACCTGGCCGGTGCCACCGACCTCGGCGCCACGAACGCCGGTTTCTCCGATCTCGGCCCCGAGCCCGGCGGTCGGCACGAGCTGCGCGACGTCCTGCTGGCCCACATCGCCGAGTACGCACGTCACTGCGGCCACGCCGACCTCCTGCGCGAACGGATCGACGGCCGCGTCGGGCAGTGACAGCGGAGCTGACAGACCAAACGCGAGCTGACAGACAGGAACGCTGGGACACGCCAGGGCCGACGCGCAGCCGGCGCCGGCAGGTCACCGCTGACGCCCGCCACCGACAGCGGGCCTGCCGGAGAGGGGCCGGCCCCGCCGCACCGGGTCAGGACACCGTCAGCGGCACCGGATGGATCTCGTCCGCCTTGTGCCCGGCCCGCTCGTGGATCCGCTGGACCGCCTCGGCCGACGGGGCCTCCGAAAGGCAGTAGACGAGGCCGGACTCCGGGTCCGCCCAGGCCTTCTCGAAGGTGACCTGCTCCTCACCCTGGATCGCGAGGTCCGCGTCGTGGGCCTCGCGCAGCTGTTCCGCCGTGATGCCCTTCATGCTGTGGTGGACATCCATGAACTTGGCCATGGCCCGTGCCTCCTTCCCGTACGGCACTCCACGCCCTTCCCGCCCCGTACTCCCATGCTCCGCCCGTACCGCCCGGCGGGCGACCGCAACGCCACGAGGCCCCGGCGCACCGCCGGGGCCTCGCAGGTCGTACGGACGACGTGCCGGCGTCAGCCGCACTGGCAGGGGCTGCCCGACTGGCACCCGCAGCCGCAGCCCGAGCCGCAGCCGCACGCGGCGATCAGGGGCAGGTTCCTGAGCTCGGCGGGCTGCTCGGTCTCGCGCTGCTGCGTGGGGTCGGGCGTGGTGCTGGGGGATTCGGCCATGGTTCCCTCCTGGAGGCTGGTGCCTGTGCCCATTGGACGCCCGGTCCGCTGGGCGCATCAACGGCGCACTGAGGCGCCCGCGCGCCCCGGCCGAACCCCGCCCGGCCTTTTCACGCCCTGGCAGCGGCGGAGGTCAGGCCCCTTCCGCCCCCGAGACCGCCTGGATCTCCGGCTGCACATCCACCTGCAGCTCGTCCGCGTGCTCGCCCGTCACCAGGTACACCACCCGCTTGGCGACCGACACCGCGTGGTCGGCGAACCGCTCGTAGTAACGGCCCAGCAGCGTGACGTCCACGGCCGTCTCGATGCCGTGCTTCCAGCGGTCGTCCATCAGGTGCTGGAACAGCGTGCGGTGCAGCAGGTCCATCGCGTCGTCGTCCTGCTCCAGCTGCAGCGCCAGGTCGACGTCCTTGGTGATGATCACCTCCGCGGCCTTCGCCATCAGCCGCTGCGCGAGCTGGCCCATCTCCAGGATCGTGGCGTGCAGGTCGCTCGGGACCGCCCGGTCCGGGTAGCGCAGGCGCGCCAGCTTCGCCACGTGCTGGGCCAGGTCGCCCGAGCGCTCCAGGTCGGCCGACATGCGCAGCGACGTCACGACGATGCGCAGGTCCGTCGCCACCGGCTGCTGCCGTGCCAGCAGGGCTATCGCCCGGGCCTCCAGCTCGTGCTGGAGCTCGTCGACCCTCTGGTCGGCCTCGATCACGTTCTCGGCCAGCTTCAGGTCGGAGTCGAGCATGGCGGTCGTGGCGCGTCCGATCGCCGACCCGACCAGCCGGGCCATCTCCACCAGACCGTCGCCGATCGAGTCCAGTTCCTCGTGGTACGCGTCCCGCATCAGGGTTCCCTCTCGTGCGTTCAGGTCGGGGGTTCAAGGGCCGGGCCCCCACCGACAAACCGGCGGTACGACCGTCGTACGAACGACGGCCCGCACCCCACGCTCCCACGTTCCGGCCCGTACGCGTCCGTTTCCGGCATCCCAAATGAACCAATACTGGCTCCAAGGTGAACTCTGGGCGACGAGTGTTCGAGCTCGCAGCCCGACGGCTGTGGAGGGTGCCCGAGCCATGCCTAACCTGGGTGCATGGACGTGAACGCGGCGGTCGCCGCAGTGGCAGCGATCGCCGGGGTGCTCACCGGCGTCATCGCCATGCTGGCGTTCCGCTGGAGCGAGCGCGAGCAGAAGCGCCCGACCCGCACCTCCCTGCACACGGACGCGGTGCTCCCGCCGGGCGTCGACACGGTCCTGTCGGTCCTCAGGTCCTCCGCCGTGGTCCTCGACGAGGCGGACGGCGTGGTCAAGGCCAGCTCGGCGGCGTACGCCCTCGGCCTGGTCCGCGGCGGCAAGCTCGCCGTCGAGCCGATGCTGCAGATGGCCCGGGACACCCGGCGCGACGGGGAGATACGCCAGGTCGAGCTGGACCTGCCCCGGCGCGGCACCGGACGCGGAGAGGCCCTGGCCGTCTCCGCCCGGGTCGCGCCGCTCGGCTCCCGGCTGGTGCTGCTGCTCGTGGAGGACCTGACCGAGGCCCGCCGCATCGAGGCGGTCCGGCGCGACTTCGTCGCCAACGTGAGCCATGAGCTGAAGACGCCCGTCGGCGCCCTGTCGCTGCTCTCCGAGGCCGTCATGGACGCCTCCGACGACCCCGAGGCCGTGCAGCGCTTCGCCGGGCGCATGCAGATCGAGGCGACCAGGCTGACGAACCTGGTGCAGGAACTGATCGACCTCTCCCGGGTGCAGAACGACGACCCGCTGGAGGACGCCGAGCCGGTCCGTGTCGACGAGCTCGTCGCCGAGGCCATCGACCGCTGCCGGCACCAGGCCGGCACCAAGCAGATCACCATGGCCGCGGGCGGCACCGCCGACCTGCGCGTCTGGGGAAACCGCGGCCAGCTCGCGGCCGCGCTCGGCAACCTCGTCGAGAACGCGGTCAACTACTCGCCCGCCCGCACCCGCGTCGGCATAGCGGCCCGCCGGGTGAGCGCGGCCGGCGGGGAACACATCGAGATCGCCGTCACCGACCAGGGCATCGGCATCTCCGACAAGGACAAGGAGCGCATCTTCGAGCGCTTCTACCGCGTCGACCCGGCCCGCTCCCGTGCCACGGGTGGTACGGGGCTGGGACTGGCCATCGTCAAGCACGTGGCCGCCTCGCACGGCGGGGAGGTCACGGTGTGGAGCGCCGAAGGCCAGGGCTCCACCTTCACCCTGCGCCTGCCGGAGGCCGCCGCGGCCCGCGACCGCGCACATCAGCAGTCCGCCCGAGACGAACGCGCAGGAGGCGCGGGCCTCGACGAGGAGGCCGGGCGGGCCACCCCCACATCCCCCGATTCCACCGCGTACGAAACGCTTCCCGCCCCGGAGGTCCTTCCGTGACCCGTGTGCTCGTCGTCGAGGACGAGGAGTCCTTCTCCGACGCCCTGTCGTACATGCTCCGCAAGGAGGGCTTCGAGGTCGCCGTCGCGACCACCGGGCCCGACGGACTCGACGAGTTCGAGCGCAACGGCGCCGACCTCGTCCTCCTCGACCTGATGCTGCCCGGCCTGCCGGGCACCGAGGTCTGCCGCCAGCTGCGCGGCCGCTCCAACGTCCCCGTCATCATGGTGACCGCCAAGGACAGCGAGATCGACAAGGTCGTCGGGCTGGAGATAGGAGCCGACGACTACGTCACCAAGCCGTTCTCCTCGCGCGAGCTGGTCGCCCGCATCCGGGCCGTGCTGCGCCGCCGGGGCGAGCCGGAGGAGGTGACCCCGGCCGCCCTGGAGGCGGGCCCGGTCCGCATGGACGTGGACCGGCACGTGGTCACCGTCGGCGGCACCAAGATCGACCTGCCGCTGAAGGAGTTCGACCTGCTGGAGATGCTGCTGCGCAACGCCGGCCGCGTGCTGACCCGCATGCAGCTCATCGACCGGGTCTGGGGCGCCGACTACGTCGGTGACACCAAGACCCTCGACGTCCACGTCAAGCGCCTGCGCGCCAAGATCGAGCCGGACCCGGGCGCCCCGCGCTATCTGGTGACGGTCCGCGGCCTGGGCTACAAGTTCGAGCCGTAGACCGGCCCGTGACGCGACGAAGGGCGGGACCTCTCCCGGAGAGGTCCCGCCCTTCGTCGCGTCGGTGCCGTGGGCGTCAGTGCCCGGCGCCCGCCGTCGCGCTGGCGGAGGCCGCGTCGGTCGGCGTGGCCGGCGGCTCCTCGCCGCCCGGGGTCTCGCCCGCGGCGGGGCTCTCGGTGCCGGCCGGCGAACCCGAGGGGCTGCCCGACGGGGAACCGGACGGGGAGGCCGACGCGCCCGGGGCGGCCGGGACCTCGGTCGGGCCCCACTCCTTGAAGTAATGCTCGGCCGGGACGACGAACGCGCGCAGGCTCACCTCACCCGTCTTGCTGAAGGTGAAGGTGACCTTCTGGGCGTTGCCGTCCTGCACGGCCTCGCGGCTGCTCGGCAACATCGCCGTGGCGTTGTCCTTGCCGCCCAGGATCAGCGAACCGCCGGCCGGGATGGTCAGGCTGCCGCCCTTGGCCGGCTTGAGCTCGGCGGTCTTGCCGGTGCCGGGCAGGGTGATGGACTCCAGCGTCTGGTCGGTGCGGCCCTCGTTGAAGAAGGTGGCGGAGATCGCGGCCGGGCCGGTCGACTCGAGGTCGGGCTGCGTGATCACGATCGCGTTCTGGATCTTGATGTCCCCGACGCTCGTGGCCGCGTTGTCCGGCTTGATCTCCAGCGTCTGGGCGTTGTGGCCGGCTCCGCACGCGGCGAGCGAGGCGACCGAGAACGCGATGGCGGCAGCGGCGAGGGCGCCGCGTCGAAGGCTGCTGCTCACGGCGGCGGCAACTCCTTGACTCGTACGGAGCGGCCGATAAAGCCGCCCTAAGGGTCTGTCAGCGGGCCTTAGGTTACCGAGCCGTTCCCGTGTGGCCGCACCCGACCCCCCGGCGCCTCCGATCCCACCTGCGTCTCAGCCGACTCCTGCGTCACAGGTGACTCGTGCGTCACATTGCCGCGTGCTCGTCCGGCATTCACATAAGAGTCCCGGGCCGTACCGCAAAACTTCCGTGAAGGAATGCGTGCGCCGCCCGGAAAATCGATCACCCGCGGCTCGTCCGGGGGCCGTGTGATCAATTCCGGATTCGGCGGGAAGCCGGCTCGGGCCGCCGAACGGAGTAGCGGAAGTCGATCACATGGAACCGGACATTTCGGGATGTTCGGCCGTCTGGGCGGCGCTCCGGATGCGTGTAACGTACGCGTTTCGCTCGGCCCGGAGAGCCGCTCCCACCTGCGAATACCTTCTTCCACTCCCTGTCCGAAGCACGTTCCTGTCGGAGTTGTCAAGCCCCGAGATATGCCCTGACCTGCGAAAACGCCATTCAGTAGACGCCGTATCCGTGTTACCCTGGATAGCCACGGAAGGGGTACCTGTCACATGACGTTCAAGGTTGGCGACACCGTGGTCTATCCCCATCACGGGGCCGCGCTGATCGAGGCCATCGAAACTCGCCAGATCAAAGGCGTGGACAAGACCTACTTGGTGCTGAAGGTCGCCCAGGGCGACCTGACGGTACGTGTGCCAGCGGACAATGCGGAGTTCGTCGGCGTGCGTGATGTGGTCGGTCAGGACGGGCTGGACCGGGTCTTCGAGGTGCTGCGCGCGCCGTACGCCGAGGAGCCCACGAACTGGTCCCGTCGTTACAAGGCAAACCTGGAGAAGCTCGCCTCCGGCGATGTCATCAAGGTCGCGGAAGTCGTGCGTGACCTGTGGCGTCGTGAGCGCGAGCGCGGACTCTCCGCCGGTGAGAAGCGCATGCTCGCCAAGGCCCGCCAGATTCTGGTGAGCGAGCTCGCGCTCGCGGAGAACACCAACGAGGACAAGGCCGAAGCCCTGCTCGACGAGGTTCTCGCCTCCTGAGGTGAGTCGCTCAGCGCTCTGCCGATCAACACTGCGCTGATCCACTCTGCACATCGAAATGCCGCGGTGCCCGATGACGAATTCCTTGTCGCCGGGCGCTGCGGCATGTTCGTACTCCTACGCCGATGCGCCATACCCCCGGGATGTGTTATCACTCACGCCCCGGTGTGGCGTGCCGGGCCCGGGCAGCCGGCTCGACCAGCGTCACGGAAGGGTCCGGTCGAGCGCGTCGCGCCCGGCACTCTCCAGGCCATACCCACGCCAGGCCAGCACACAAACCTGACAGGAACCGATGTCTGACGATTCGCGTCCCTCGCCGTCCGCCGCCCCCGCGACGGCCCGTACGGCGGTCGTGATCCCGGCCGCCGGCCGTGGCGTACGGCTAGGCCCGGGCGCCCCCAAGGCGCTCCGCGCGCTCGGCGGCACCCCGATGCTCATCCACGCCGTCCGCGCCATGGCCGCCTCGCGCGCCGTCTCCCTGGTCGTGGTCGTCGCCCCGCCCGACGGCGCCGCCGAGGTCAAGTCGCTGCTCGACGCGCACGCGCTGCCCGAGCGGACCGACTTCCTCGTCGTGCCCGGCGGGCAGAGCCGCCAGGAGTCCGTGAAGCTCGGCCTGGACGCGCTGCCGCAGGGCCACGACATCGTGCTGGTGCACGACGCGGCCCGGCCGCTCGTCCCCGTCGACACGGTCGACGCCGTGATCGAGGCCGTACGCGACGGCGCCCCGGCCGTGGTCCCGGCGCTGCCGCTCGCCGACACGGTCAAGCAGGTCGAGCCCGCGCGGACGCCCGGCGAGCCGGAGCCCGTCGTCGCCACGCCGGAGCGCGCGCGGCTGCGGGCGGTGCAGACACCGCAGGGCTTCGACCGGGCCACGCTGGTCCGGGCGCACGAGACGGTCACCGGGGACGTCACCGACGACGCCGGCATGGTCGAACAGCTCGGCCTCACGGTCGTGGCCGTCCCCGGCCACGAGGAGGCTTTCAAGGTCACCCGCCCGCTGGACCTGGTCCTCGCCGAGGCGGTCCTCGCCCGCAGGAGGCTCAACGATGGTTTCTGACGCCTTCCCGCTGCCCCAGGTCGGCATCGGCACCGACATCCACGCCTTCGAAGAGGGCCGCGACCTGTGGTGCGCCGGCCTGAAGTGGGAGGGCGAAGGCCCGGGGCTGGCGGGCCACTCCGACGCGGACGTCGTCGCCCACGCCGCCTGCAACGCCCTCTTCTCCGCCGCGGGCCTCGGCGACCTCGGACAGCACTTCGGCACGGGCCGCCCCGAGTGGTCGGGCGCGTCCGGGGTCGCGCTGCTCACCGAGGCCGCCCGGATCGTGCGCGCGGCGGGCTTCCGCATCGGCAACGTCGCCGTCCAGGTGGTGGGCCCCCGGCCGAAGATCGGCAAGCGCCGGGACGAGGCGCAGAAGATCCTGTCGGAGGCGGCCGGGGCCCCGGTGTCGGTGTCGGGCGCGACCACGGACGGCCTGGGCTTCCCGGGACGCGAGGAGGGCCTGATGGCGGTGGCGACGGCCCTGGTGGTACGCGCGGACCGAGCCTGACGGGCCGATCGGGGCCGCGCACTCCCCACGGCCCACTACCCTAGGAACCGTGACCATTCGCCTGTACGACACCAGCGCCCGGCAGATCCGTGACTTCTCCCCGCTCAAGCCGGGTTGTGTCTCGATCTACCTGTGTGGCGCCACCGTGCAGGCCGCACCGCACATCGGGCACATCCGCTCGGGTCTGAACTTCGACATCATGCGCCGCTGGTTCGAGTACCGCGGCTACGACGTCACGTTCGTGCGGAACGTCACCGACATCGACGACAAGATCATCGCCAAGTCGGCCGACCAGGGCCGCCCCTGGTGGGCCATCGGCTACGAGAACGAGCGGGCGTTCAACGACGGCTACCGGGCCCTCGGCTGCCTGCCCCCGACCTACGAGCCGCGCGCCACCGGCCACATCACCGAGATGGTCGAGATGATGCGCGGCCTCATCGAGCGCGGGCACGCCTACGTCGCCGACGGCAGCGTCTACTTCGACGTCCGCTCCTTCCCGCAGTACCTGGCGCTGTCCAACCAGGACATCGACGACCTGCGCCAGCCCGACGAGGGCGTCTCCGGCAAGCGCGACCCGCGCGACTTCGCCATGTGGAAGGCGACCAAGCCGGGCGAGCCCGACTGGGAGACGCCCTGGGGCCGCGGCCGGCCCGGCTGGCACCTGGAGTGCTCGGCGATGGCCCACAAGTACCTGGGCTCCGCCTTCGACATCCACGGTGGCGGCCTCGACCTGGTCTTCCCGCACCACGAGAACGAGATCGCGCAGGCCAAGGCCTACGGCGACGACTTCGCCCAGTACTGGGTGCACAACGCCTGGGTCACCATGAGCGGCGAGAAGATGTCCAAGTCGCTCGGCAACTCCGTGCTGGTCAGCGAGATGGTCAAGCGCTGGCGCCCCATCGTGCTGCGCTACTACCTCGGCACCCCGCACTACCGCTCGATGATCGAGTACAGCGAGGAGGCCCTGCGCGAGGCCGAGTCGGCGTTCGCGCGGATCGAGGGCTTCGTGCAGCGCGTGGTGGAGAAGGCCGGCGTCGTCGAGCCGGCCGCCGAGGTGCCGCTCGCCTTCGCCGAGGCCATGGACGACGACCTGGGCGTGCCGCAGGCCCTCGCGGTGGTGCACACCACGGTCCGGCAGGGCAACAGCGCCCTGGCCGCCGACGACAAGGAAGCCGCCGTGGCCCGGCTCGCCGAGGTCCGCGCGATGCTCGGCGTCCTCGGCCTCGACCCGCTGGACCCGCAGTGGGCCGGGGAGGGCGACCGCGGCGAGGACCTGCACGGCGTGGTCGACACGCTCGTGCGCATGGTCCTCGACCAGCGCGAGGCCGCCCGGGCCCGCAAGGACTGGCCGACCGCGGACGCCATCCGCGACCAGCTGGGCCAGTCCGGCCTGGTCATCGAGGACGGCCCGCAGGGCCCGCGCTGGAGCCTCGGCCCGCGCTAGCCCGGCCGCGGCCGGAAGATCGATTGTGCCGTCCGGGACTCCGGGCGGCACACTTCATAGACGTACGCAGTTCACCGCCTCACGGCGACAGCAGAGACAGGTAGGTCATGGCAGCCAACAACCGCCGCATGTCCGGCAAGAAGGGCGCGCAGGTCGGCAGTGGCGGCCAGCGGCGCAAGGGCCTGGAGGGCAAGGGCCCCACCCCGCCCGCCGAGATGCGCAAGGGACACAAGAAGAACCGGCTCGCGAACGCCAAGGCGCGCCAGACCTCGCGCCGCCCCGCGGCCCGGGGCCGCGGCGGCAAGTCGGCCTCCGAGCTGGTCGTCGGCCGCAACCCGGTCTACGAGGCCCTGCGCGAGGGCGTGCCCGCCTCGACGCTGTACGTGCAGCAGTTCATCGACAACGACGAGCGCGTGCGCGAGGCCCTGCAACTGGCCGCCGAGCGCGGCGGGATCAACCTCATGGAGGCCCCCCGCCCCGAGCTCGACCGGATGACGAACGGGCTGAACCACCAGGGCCTGGTGCTCCAGGTCCCGCCGTACGAGTACGCCCACCCCGAGGACCTGCTCGACGCCGCCGCCGACGAGGGCGCCGACCCGCTGATCGTCGCGCTGGACGGTGTGACCGACCCGCGCAACCTGGGCGCGGTCGTGCGGTCCGTCTCCGCGTTCGGCGGACACGGCGTGGTGGTGCCCGAGCGCCGGGCCGCCGGGATGACGGCCGGTGCCTGGAAGACGTCCGCCGGTACGGCCGCCCGGACGCCCGTGGCCCGCGCCACCAACCTGACGCGCGCGCTGGAGGCGTACAAGAAGGCCGGTGTCGTGGTCGTCGGACTCGCCGCCGACGGCGACGTCGAACTGACCGAGCTGGAGGCCCTGGCGGGCCCGGTCGCGATCGTGGTCGGCAGCGAGGGCAAGGGCCTGTCCCGGCTGGTCGGGGAGACCTGTGACTTCCGGGTGCGGATCCCGATGCCGGGCGGCGCCGAGTCGCTCAACGCCGGTGTGGCGGCGGGCATCGTGCTCTACGAGGCGGCCCGCCGACGCGCCTGAACACGCGTCCGGAACCTCACCCGTGCGGGGTAATTCCGGGGTGATCGGGGCGACGAGGACAAGCTTGACGGGGTCCGGACAGATAGGGCGGGTCAAAGCAGTGTCCTAACCCGACGTCACTCGGTTAGATGAGTGTGGACACCAGAACACCCCGCACACCCACGGGGGACCGCTCGTCGGGACTCGACGACGCTCCCGCGCTGAGCATGGTGAAGGTGCCGAGCGACCCGGCGCAGGTGATCGTCAACCACGCGAGTTTCCGCGTGCAGTTGGGCGTATCGACGCGTCGCGTCCAGTCCCCCCGGGTCGCACGGCATCTGAACGCCACCGAGGACACCGCCCGCATCCCCGTCGTCACCGCCGGGGGCGCGGCGGACGGGGCCACCGCCCGGCGCCGGCCGGTCGTCTGGAGCGGCAGATCCGCGCCCGACGACACCGGCGCCCACCGGCTGCTGCAGGCCGTGCGGCACGAGAGTGTCCGGCACGCCGAGGAGCCCCCCGCCGACACGGGAGCCACCCAGGTC
Source organism: Streptomyces sp. NPDC085932 (assembly GCF_044540525.1). Lineage (NCBI taxonomy): Bacteria > Bacillati > Actinomycetota > Actinomycetes > Kitasatosporales > Streptomycetaceae > Streptomyces > Streptomyces sp. NPDC085932. The sequence goes on along the minus strand of NZ_JBITSJ010000007.1, from coordinate 457,621 downwards.
ATCTCCCGCGTGGACGCCGGCCACGAGGGCGCGGGCTACGCCACCGGGTACCCGGGCGACGGCTACGAGGACGACCTCGTCCAGACCGTCGAGACCCCCGTCGTCGGCCCCCAGCGCTCCCACGACCCCGCCGACGGCACCCGGCTGCTGCCCCCCATGCGCACGGTCGGCAGCGCCTACGACGAACCCGCCTACCCGGACGGCGAGTTCGAGGACCTCCCCGACGCGGAGGAGGCGGCCGAACGGCGCGTCAGGCGGCACGGCGACGACCCGGCGCGGCACGCCTACTACCCGGGCCGCCGCATGAACCTCGGCGTCGTCCTGCTCCCGCTGCGCGTCTTCCTCGGCTTCATCTCCATCTACGCCGGCATGGGCAAGCTGTGCGACCCCGTCTACTTCGACGGCGGCAAGCGCGGCTCCATGGTGAAGTGGCTCAACACCCTGCACCCCTGGGAAGTCGCCGAGCCGCTGCGCCAGTTCGCCCTCGAACACCCGGTGGGATCCGGGCTGGTCATCGCCTTCGCACAGGTCATCGTCGGCGTCCTGACGGTCCTGGGCTGCTGGCAGCGCGTCGCCGCGGCCTTCGGTGCGCTGCTCTCCGCCGCGCTGCTGGTCACCGTCAGCTGGAAGAGCGTCCCGGCCTACGAGACGCCCGACATCATCTACCTCGCCGCCTGGTCCCCGCTGATCATCGCCGGTGCGCCCGTCTACTCCGTCGACGGCCGCCTGGCCGGCAGCGCCTGGCGGCGCCTCGGCCCCCGCGCCGACATCTGGGACCTGCGCCGCTACGTGCTGCGCCGCGGCGCCCTGGTCACCGCCGTCGCCGTCGGTCTCACCCTGCTCGTCGGCTCGCTGCTCGGCGGAGCCGTCCGCGACGCCGACCGGGTCGTCGTCCCGGGCCCCGGCGAGGCCCCGCGCAACGAGCTGCCCGGCTCCCCGCTCCCCGGCGAGCCCGGCAAGCGGCAGGAGAAGCGGACCCCGTCGGCCTCCACGTCGCCCACGCAGGGCGCCACGGCCGGCTCGGCCAGCCCCAGCGCGGGCACCACGACCCGGCCGGGCGCCACCCGCGACACCGGCACGGTCACCGGCGGCTCCCCGAGCCAGACGCAGGGCACCGGCGGCCAGGCCCCGCCCCAGCAGTCCTCCCCGGTCGACCAGGCGCCGACCACGACCTCCGGCCCCACGTCCGGCGGCAGCGCCACGGGCGGCTCCGGCTCGACCGGCGGTGGCGGCACGGGCGGCGACGGCTCCTCGTCCACGGGCCGTCCGGGCCTGGTGGGCGGGCTGCTGGGCTGACCGGCCGACACCCACGGGCAACGGGAAGGGCCCCGCACCACGAGGTGCGGGGCCCTTCCTCGTGCCCGGGGCACACGCGGCGCTCTCAGCGTCCCAGCGCCGCCAGTTCCTTGGCCGCCTCCGTCAGGTCCTTCGCCGTGTCGATGGCCCGCCAGTACGACCCCTGCGGGATCGTGAACCCGGCCAGGCGCCGCTCCCGGGCCAGATGCGGAAACGTCGTCCGCTCGTGGTCTCCGCGCTGCGGCAGCAGCCCCGCGAACTCGGGGGAGAAGACGTAGACGCCCGCGTTGATCTCGAACGTCGAGGGCGGGGCCTCGATGAAGTCGGTGATGTGGCCGAAGCCGTCGGTCTTCACGGCGCCCCACGGCAGCCGGGGACGCGCCAGGGCCACCGTCGCGATCGCGTCGCGCTCGGCGTGGAAGCCGGCCATGTCGCGCAGCGAGAAGCGCGTCCAGATGTCGCCGTTGGTGGCGTACCAGGGCTGGTCCGGGTGGGGGAGACGCGCCGCGGCGTACTTGAGGCCGCCGCCGCGGCCGAGGGGCTCGGGTTCGACGACGGTGGTGACGGAGAGGGGCAGATCGGCCGTCTCCAGCCACTTCTGGAGCACATCGGCGAGGTGGCCACAGGAGACCACGACGTCCGTCACGCCCTCCTCGGCGAGCCAGGACAGCTGATGGCCGATGATCGGAGTCCCCGTCCCGGGGATCTCGACCATCGGCTTGGGCCGGTCGTCGGTGTACGGACGCAGCCGGGAGCCCTGGCCGCCGGCCAGAACGACGGCTTGAACGGGGCGGGACGCGGCGTTCGGATCGCTCATGAGACCGAACTGTACGTGGCGTCCCGCCCGGGACGACGGGGGAAGTCGCTTCCCTCGTCGGCTGTCACCGGCGTCCCGGGCATGGCCGGTCCGCCGTCGGGTCGACCCGGCGGTCTGCGCCGGGGTGGCGCGCTCAGCTGTGTGCCGCGGCGACGCCTGTGGCGAAGGACGTGTCGCAGACCGGGCGGGCGTAGGACTGGGCGCGGGTCGGGCCGTAGACCCGGACGGCTGCCTCGCCGAGGGCGCGGGCGATGGACTTGCAGTGCTTCGCCAGCGACGGGCGGCCGTTGACGGCCTGCTGGAGGTGGGTCAGGGCGACGCCCGGGTTCTCCTCCTGCAGCTCGGTCAGCAGTCTGTCGCGCAGGACGTCCTGGGGGGCGCGCTTGGCGGCGCGGGAGGCGCCGGCGGACGTGGCGGTGTCCGCTGCGGTGAGCACCGGGTCGGTGGAGTAGCCCGACCAGTTGACTCGGGTGACCGCGAGGGTCCCGGAGAGCACCAGGACGACGGGCAGGACGAAAGCGAGGGTGCGGCCGATCCGGCGGGCGGGGCCCCGGCCGCGTCGCGTCTGAGGGTTGTTGGAGTGCTTCACGCGTGTGAGGGTAGCGCCCGGTAATGGTTTGTAGACATTTAGTCACCGGTTCGGGGGATGAGGAAGTGCCCCTTTTTGGGTACTGGGTTGACGCACAACGCTCGAAACGTCCGGTCTGCCGGGGTATTTGTCGACAACGAGAAGGGCCCCGCGGCAGGTCGCGGGGCCCTTCTTCGTCAACCTGGGTGATTCACCCGGGGTTGTGCGTTCGCCGGTTGATCAGTCGGACAGGCGCTCGCCGCTCGACGTGGAGAAGACGTGGGTCTCGCCGGAGCGCGGGACGACGCGCAGCTGGCTGCCCTTCTCCGGGACGTCGCGGCCGTTGACGCGGACGACGAGGTCCTTGGAGTCGTCGCCGAGCTTGGCGGTGCCGTAGACGTAGGCGTCGGCGCCGAGCTCCTCGACGACGTTGACGGTGACGGCGAGACCCTGGTCGGACTCGGGGCCGGCCACGTCGAAGTGCTCGGGGCGGACGCCGACCGTGACGGTCTTGTCGCTGGTGGCGGTGAGCGCGTCACGCTGCACCGGCACGACCGAGTTGCCGAACTTCACGCCGCCGTCGGTGACCGGCACCTCGACCAGGTTCATGGCCGGGGAGCCGATGAAGCCGGCGACGAAGAGGTTGGCGGGCCTGTCGTACATGTTGCGCGGGGTGTCGATCTGCTGGAGCAGACCGTCCTTGAGGACCGCCACACGGTCGCCCATCGTCATGGCCTCGACCTGGTCGTGGGTGACGTAGACGGTGGTGATGCCGAGGCGGCGCTGCAGGGACGCGATCTGCGTACGCGTCGACACACGGAGCTTGGCGTCCAGGTTGGACAGCGGCTCGTCCATGAGGAAGACCTGCGGCTCACGCACGATGGCGCGGCCCATCGCGACACGCTGGCGCTGACCGCCGGAGAGGGCCTTGGGCTTGCGGTCCAGGTACTCGGTGAGGTCGAGGATCTTCGCGGCCTCCTCGACCTTCTGCCGGATCTCCGCCTTGTTGACGCCGGCGATCTTGAGCGCGAAGCCCATGTTGTCGGCGACCGTCATGTGCGGGTACAGCGCGTAGTTCTGGAACACCATGGCGATGTCCCGGTCCTTCGGCGGCAGGTGGGTGACGTCGCGGTCACCGATGCGGATGGCGCCGGCGTTGACGTCCTCGAGCCCCGCGAGCATGCGGAGCGAGGTGGACTTGCCGCAGCCGGACGGGCCGACGAGGACGAGGAACTCGCCGTCCTCGATGTCGATGTCGAGCGCGTCGACGGCGGGCTTGGTGGAGCCCGGGTAGATCCGGGTCGCCTTGTCGAACTGCACAGTGGCCATGGTGAGTGAACCCCTTCTACCGGCAGGAACGTGCCGGACGATCCGAGTAGGAAGGCGGTGCCACGACGGTGTTCCGTTGTGGTGTAGTCCACGCGTGTGAACTGGCTCAGGACGGTACCTGGCGTTCACACGTCTGTCAGTAGTTCCGGGCATGTGAACTTCGCGGAAATTTTCGATCCGCCCCGGGCCCGGCCCCAACTCCGTGGCTCCGGCTGACGGCCTCTGTGTACAGTGGTGCCGCCTCGCGCGCGGTGCCACAGCGCGCGTGCCTCCTTAGCTCAGCTGGCCAGAGCAACGCACTTGTAATGCGTAGGTCGTCGGTTCGAATCCGACAGGGGGCTCCACTGCAACCCCAGGTCGGACGTGCTCCGACCTGGGGTTCGTCATCGGCGGACCCCCACGGCGGCGCCGAGTGCGAGCCGCGAGGTTCTCCTGGGTCCCAGTTGTGGTCGACCTGCTCCGAGCCTGCCTCGATCACTTGCGTTTTGAACTGAATCACTTCTCAAGCTCAAGTTTCCCTCAGTGGATCAACTTCTGACGGACCGGCGTATCGATCGCGCTATATATTGCAGTCATCCGCCGATTCGGGCGGAAGGGGAGAGGAATTCACGTGCGTAGAGCGCCGATGTGACGCTTGTTTGTGGCTCCTGGAGAATTCTCGCGGTAGAGGCGCGGCGCTGCGACAAGCCCTACAAGAAGTGGTGCGCGCTCTCGGGCAGGTGAGACCAGGGTCGAGCTGAGCGGGAGCGTCTCGGCCGAGGCGGGCGTCCTTCTCGCGAAGGCCGAGACGGAGTTCGGTGCGAAGGCGGTCGGCGAGGTCGGTACCTCGACCGGGCACAGGTTCCGGGTCAAGTATGAAACGAGTGCGAACCGCTGTGGGAAGAAGAGGATCGGTTCGGGTGTCGTGAAAATGCCGACCAAGGAGGTCGGGTGGCGTTATTGGGAGACCCGCACATGATTCGTGGAAAGTGGTGTATGCGTCGCATCTCCCCTGTTCTCGTTCCGGTTTTTTCTGCTGTCTTCATTGTCGGGTGCAGTGGTGAATCCGAGGATAAGGGCGGGTCGCCGGAGGGGGTGAGGTCGAGTTCTTCGGACTCTGGGGCGAGTGATCGGGAGAAGGTGCTGGAGGAGCGGGCTGAGAAGGCGCTCGCTCTGGGGGCGGGGGATGAAACCGGTGCCTCGTTCGTGGAGGCGGGGATGGAGCGCGTCGGGGATGGGATCCATACCCGATCGGTTCTGTCCACCGGCGCGTCCTACTCCTTGGCGGTCGTCTGCTCGGGAACCGGGGAGGTCCGCCTCACCGTGTCGGTGAAGCGGACGGAACCGCAGACCGTGGCGTGTGACGGTGTTCCCGTCCGGCAGCGTCTCGCGGACGTGCCGGCACAGGTCGGGATCGACGTCGACGGCCTCGCGGGAGCCTCCGGGATCGTGGGCTGGCGCATCGACGAGGTGGTCGAGTAGGTGCCGCCGCCGGAGCGGTCAGGTCAGCGGCTGCTTGAGGCGGCGGGTCATTTCCAGTTGGGTTTCGTCGAGGGGGGTGCCGTCCTCGATGTCCCAGAGGGCGTTCTGGAGCAGGCGGGCGAGGGTCCAGGCCCGGGCGCGGGGGCGGTCCAGGGCGAGGATGTCGGTCATCGCGTCGAAGCGCCAGCGGATGTCGTCCGGGTCGTAGCGGTTGGCCAGGGCCGGCCAGAGGTCGAAGCCGGGGTCGCCCGCCAGGGGTTTGGGGTCGATGGCGAGCCAGGGGGCGCGGTCGGCGGCCAGGACGTTCTCGTCGTGCAGATCCCAGTGCAGGAGCCGGTCGCCCGGTTCGTCGACGACCTCGCGGACGGCGGCCGCGCAGTCGGAGATGAGGCCGCGGGCCTCGGGGTCGGGGATGCGGGCGAGTGCCCGGGGAGTCCGGTCGAGCATGGCGCGGGCGATGTCGCCGAGGCTGCGCAGGCCGGGCGGGGCGGGGAAGGAGGTGAGGTGGGCGAGGAGTTCGGCGATCGTGGTGACGGCCCGGTGTGCGTCCGGGACGTGGGAGAGCATGCGGGTCTCGTCGAGACGTTCCAGCAGCATGGTGCCGGTGGGCTCGTCGTGGTCGAGGAGACGGACGGCCCCGTCGCCGTTCCAGAAGCGCAGCGCTACGGGTTCGCCCTCGCTCTCCTCGTCGAGGATCTGGAGCTTGAGGACCGCGGGCGTGCCGTCCCGGCCGCGGACCGGGAGGACCAGGGCGGAGACGCCGTGCATGGGCGGTCCGTCGGGGGTCAGCGCCCAGTGGTCGAGGAAGTGGGCCGTCCGGTCCGGCAGCGCGGCGATGAAGGCCCGGCCCGCCTCCCCGTTGTACTTCTCCTGTGACGCGGCCAGGTCCCGGGGAATCTCGATCACGTCCGGCACGGTAGTGGGGTGTGCCGCGACCGTCATGCGAATAAGCAGGGGGAGGCGGGCCGCCGCGGTGTGCGGGCGCGGGTCAGGGTTCCAGGACGACCTTGCCGATCGTCCCCCGGTTCTCCAGCGCGCGGTGGGCCGCCGCGGCCTCGGCGAGCGGGAAGCGCTGCACGGCCGGGGTGAGGCGACCCGCGGCGGCCTCGGTGAGCGCGCGCAGTTCCAGGGTGCGGACGGGGTCGGGGCCGCCCGCCTTCCGCAGCATCACCGGGCCGAGGACCTGCTCCGACACCCCCTCGACCAGGTAGGGCCCGCCGTCCCGGATGCCCTCGCCGGACCAGCCGAAGACGATGTGCCGGCCGCCGGCGCCCAGCAGGGCGACGGCCTCACGGGCCACGTCGCCGCCGACGCCGTCGAAGACGACCGTGGCGGTCCGGCCGCCGAGGTGGGCGCGGACCTTCCCGGGCCAGTCAGGGTCCCGGTAGTCGACGGCCAGGTCGGCGCCGCCCGCCCGCACCCGGGCCACCTTCTCCGGCCCGCCCGCGAGCCCCACGACGGTGGCACCGGCGTTCTTCGCGTACTGCACCAGGAGGGTGCCGATGCCTCCCGCGGCCGCCGGGACGACGGCGACCGAGTCGGGGCCGAGCTCGGCGAACTGCAGGATCCCCATCACCGTACGGCCCGTGCCGATCATGGCGACGGCCTCGGCGAAGTCCAGGTTCCCGGGGATCTCGTGCAGGCGGCCGGCGTCGGTGACGGCCAGTTCGGCGTAGCCGCCGGGGACGAAGCCCAGGTGGGCCACGACCCGCTTGCCGAGCCAGTCCGGGGCGGTGTCCGCGCCCAGGGACTCCACGACACCGGCGACCTCGCGGCCCGGGATGGTGGGCAGGGGGGTGGGCTCGTTCGCCGGGCCGCCCGGCATGCCCTCGCGCAGCGCCGCGTCCAGGAGGTGGACGCCCGCCGCCCGTACGGCGATGCGGACCTGGCCGGGGCCCGGGCGGGGGTCCTCGGTCTCCTCGTAGGTGAGGTTCTCGGCCGGGCCGAAGGCGTGCAGGCGGATGGCGCGCATGGCGGGCTCCTCGTGTGGTCGGGGCGCTGCGTTTCGTGGTCGTCGGCCCCAGCCTTCAACCTCAAGCTTGCTTCAGGTCAAGCTCGCGCCGGCCGAGGGCCAGGGACACCGCCGTCAGGGCGCTGTTGAAGGAGACCTCCGACAGCACACCGGGGGCCGCGACCTGGTCGCCGGCGAGGTAGACGCCGTCGCCCCGGTCCACGGCCGGCCGGTCGCGCCAGCTGCTGCCGGGCAGGTCGACCGCGCCCGTCCGGCCGTTCGCCACGGCCTCGCGCCGCCAGGTGACGCGCTCGCGCCAGCCCGGGAAGCCGAGGTCGAGCAGCTGCTCGGCGCGGGCGGTGCCGTCGGCCTTCGACTCGTGCGGGGCGATCGGGATCTGGCCCTGGATCAACTGCTCCCCGGCCGGGGCGAGCGTGCGGTCCTGGGCGGTGAACCGCTCCAGCCAGCCGGGCGCGTCCAGGTCGGAGACGGCGAAGGCGTCCCCGCGGCGGGTGCGCAGGGCCAGGTCGAGGAGGACCGTACGGCCGCTCGGCCAGCTCAGCGAGTCGTCGCCGAGCAGGCGCCGGGCGGCGTCGAGGGAGGTCGCGACGACCACGGGCGTGTCGGTGGGGAGCGTGTCGACGCGCGACAGGGTCTCCATCCGCACCCCCAGGTTCCAGGCGCGGGCGGCCATCCGGTCGATGACGCTCGCCCAGCCGCCGCGCGGATAGTGCGCCTCGGGCGGCAGCTTGGTGGCGCGGCGCAGCCGCTCCTGCACGAACGCGGCCGACAGCGATCCGGGGTCGTGGTGGAAGAGTGCGACGGCGGAGTAGTGGGCGGCCGCCCGGGCGCCCTCCTCGCCCGCCACACCGGTGGCCCAGGTGAGGAAGTCGACGTCCACGGGCGCCTGCGCGGCGGTCCGGCGCAGCAGTTTCAGCATCGGGAAGGGCGGGGTCCGGCGCAGGACGCCGTGGTGGCGCAAGCGGAGCCGGGCGGCCTCCAGGGGCGGCAGCGGGGCGAGCGGGCCGATGAGGTCGCGCTGCTTGAGCCAGGCCCAGTGCGGGCCGCCGTTGTAGAGGGCGTGCGGCCCCTCGTTGGTGCGGTAGGGGCCCTCGGCGGTGCGGGCCCGGCCGCCGAGGGTGTGGTGGGCCTCGTGGACGGTGACCTTGGCGCCGGACTCGGCGGCGGTGATGGCCGCGGTCAGTCCGGCGAAGCCGCCGCCGATGACGGTGATGCGGTGCATGACTGGGCGTCTCCCTCGGGTCGTGATGGCCTTCCGGCAGTACGACCGGGTGAGGGTCCCGGAATGTGACATGGGCGGTGCCTCGCCGACGTTCGCGCAGGTCGGGTGCGTTGTCAGTGGCGGGGTGCAGCATGGGGGCATGGCGATGAGAGCGGCGGGCGGTGCGGGTGTGAAGGGGGCGCGGCGGCCGGAGGTGCGGCTGCCCGCGCTGGAGCCGTACGAGGGGGGCGGGCTGGAGCCGGACGGGGATTACGACGGGCTGGCCTTCCGGGAGCGGGACCTGTCCGGGCAGGACGGCTCGGGCGCGCGGTTCATGGACTGCGCGCTGACGGGGTGCGCCCTGGACGAGACGCGGCTGCGGCACGCCCGGGTCCTGGACTCGGTCCTCAGCGGCGTCCGGGGCGTCGGTACGGACCTCGCCGAGGCGACCTTGCGGGACGTGGAGCTGACCGACGCCCGGCTCGGCGGACCGCAGCTGCACGGAGCGGTGCTGGAGCGGGTGGTGATCCGCGGCGGCAAGATCGACTATCTGAATCTGCGCACGGCCCGGCTCAGGGACGTCGTCTTCGAGGGCTGCGTGCTCGTCGAGCCGGACTTCGGCGGGGCCCGCCTGGAGCGGGTCGAGTTCGCGGACTGCGTGCTGAAGGGGGCCGATCTCCATGCGGCGACCCTGGTGGACGTCGACCTGCGCGGGGCCGCGTCCCTGGAGATCAGCCGGGGCCTGGACCGGCTCGCCGGAGCGGTGATCAGCCCGGCCCAGCTGCTGGACCTGGCCCCGGTGCTGGCGGCGCAGTGGGGGATCCGGGTGGAGGGCTGACCCCGAAGCCCCCGGGTCCTCAGCCCGCCGTCCCCAGCCTCGTCCTTCGGCCTCCGTCCCCGGCCCCGGTCCCCGGCCCCGTCCTCCGTTCCCGGCCCCCGTTCTTCGGCCTCCGTCCCGGCCCCGTCCCTTCAGCCTCCGTCCCTCAGCTTCCGTCCTCAGCCCTCGGCCCAGGGGCCGCCGGTGCCGGTGCGCTACGGCAGGCGGGGGAAGCGGGCCTGGAGGGTCCAGATCGCCGGGTTCTCCGCGAGGTCGTCGTGCAGGTCGGTGAGGTCGGCGATCAGGTCGTGCAGGAAGTCCCGTGCCTCGCGGCGCAGTTCGGCGTGCGAGACGGTGAGCGGGGGCTCCTCCGCGCGCATCCAGTCGGCCTCGATGTCCACCCACCCGAAGCGGCGCTCGAAGAGCATGCGGTCGGTCGACTCGGTGAAGTCCAGCTCCGCCCGCTGCGGCCGGGACGCCCGGGAGCCCGCCGGGTCCTTGTCGATCCGCTCCACGATGTCGCACAGCGCCCACGCGAAGTCGAGCACCGGCACCCACCCCCAGGCCGTGGACACCTCGTGGTCGGTTTTGGTGTCCGCCAGGTAGACGTCACCGCAGAACAGGTCGTGCCGCAGGGCGCGGACGTCCGCGCGGCGGTAGTCGGTCTGCGGCGGGTCGGGGAAGCGGTTGGAGAGGGCGTAGCCGATGTCGAGCACGCAGGTGATGGTGTCACGCGACCGTAAGATCGCGGACGTGGCCCGATCTGCGCGACTTGTCCCCGCCCTGCTCGCCGGTCTCCTCGCCCTCACCGGCTGCGGGGGCGGCGTGCACGGCACCCCGGGCGGCTCCGGCGTGCGCGACCCGTTCTTCCCCAAGGCGGGCAACGGCGGCTACGACGTCTCCCACTACGGCCTGCGCCTGGCCTACGACCCGGACGCGCACCGCCTCACCGGTACGGCCACCCTCACCGCACGGGCCACCCAGGACCTCTCGGCGTTCAGCCTCGACCTGCTCGGCATGGAGGTCGAGAAGGTCACCGTCGGCGACGAGATCGCCCGGTTCAACCGGGCGGGGCAGGAGCTCACGGTCCGGCCGCGCGAGGACGTCGACCGGGACGAGACGTTCCGGGTGACCGTCCGCTACTCCGGTGCGCCCGAGACGGTCACCGATCCGGACGGCTCCCGCGAGGGCTGGCTGCGCACCGCGGACGGGGTACTCGCGTTGGGCGAGCCGACCGGGTCGATGACGTGGTTCCCCGGCAACCACCACCCCTCCGACAAGGCCGCGTACGACCTCACGGTGACCGTGCCGCAAGGGCTGCGGGCCGTCTCCAACGGGGAGTTGCGCGGCGAGAGCACCGCGCGGGGCCGGACGACGTTCGTGTGGCGGACCTCCGAGCCCATGGCGAGCTACCTCGCCACGCTCGCCATCGGCCGCTTCGACATCGGCCGGTCCCGGGCCGGGGGCGGGCTGCCCGTGTACACGGCCGTCGACCCGGCGGAGGCGGCCGCGAGCAGGCCGGTGCTCGGGCGGATCCCGGAGGTGCTGCGCTGGGCGGAGCGGCGGTTCGGGCCGTATCCGTTCTCCTCCGCCGGCGCGATCGTCGACCACGCGCCCGACCTCGGCTACGCGCTGGAGACGCAGACGCGGCCGGTCTTCCCGGGCGCCCCCGACATCACGCTCCTCGTCCACGAGCTCGCGCACCAGTGGTACGGCGACTCCGTCTCCCCCCGGAGCTGGCGGGACATGTGGCTCAACGAGGGCTTCGCCACGTACGCGGAGTGGTTGTGGGAGGAGGAGCACGGCGGGCGGAGCGCGCAGGAGACCTTCGACGCGCTGTACTCCGGCGACTACTTCGCCACGGCGGAGGCCGGCGAGGCCGTCTGGGCGTTCCCCCCGGCGGATCCGCCGAGCGCCGCGCGGATCTCCGACCCGCCGGTGTACTGGCGGGGCGCGATGGTGCTGCAGAAGGTCCGTCAGACCGTCGGTGACGAGAGGTTCCGGGGGATTCTGAAGGGCTGGGCGGCGGAGTACCGGCACGGGAACGCCGACACGGCCGACTTCACGGCGTACGTGGAGCGGCGGGCGCCCGGGGAGGACTTCCGGGGGATCTGGGAGGACTGGCTGTACGGGGAGGGCAGGCCGGAGCGGGCGTGAGTGGGCTGTGGCTGGGCGGCGCGCCGGGCATCGCGGTGCGGGGCGGTGCGGTGCGATGCGGGCTCGCGGGGGTGGCTCGGGTGCTCCGTGCCGTGCCGGCCGGTGGGGGCTTGTCGCGCAGTTCCCCGCGCCCCTGAGGGAGAAGCCGCCCGGGCCTCCGAGGTGGAAGCGGCCCGTGCCTGGGAGGAAGGAGCCCTTCAGGCCTCTGCGGAGGAAGCCGCCCGTGCTCCTGAGGGGGCGGAGCCCCCGGGCCGGTCGTCCGGTCCGGGGGCTTGCCTCATCCGGCTCAGGCGTGGGTCAGACGTTCACGCCGAAGTCCTGGGCGATGCCGACCAGGCCCGAGGCGTAGCCCTGGCCGACGGCGCGGAACTTCCACTCGGCGCCGTTGCGGTAGAGCTCGCCGAAGACCATGGCCGTCTCCGTGGCCGCGTCCTCCGACAGGTCGTAGCGGGCGATCTCGGCGCCGCCGGCCTGGTTGATGATGCGGATGTAGGCGTTGCGGACCTGGCCGAAGTTCTGGCTGCGGTTCTCGGCGTCGTAGATCGAGACCGGGAAGACGATCTTGTCGATGTCGGCCGGGAGGGCGGCGAGGTTGACGTTGATCGCCTCGTCGTCGCCGGCGCCCTCACCCGTGCGGTTGTCACCGGTGTGGACGATGGAGTTGTCCGGCGTCTGCTTGTTGTTGAAGAAGACGAAGTGGGCGTCCGAGTAGACCTTGCCCTGGTTGTTGACCGCGATCGCGGAGGCGTCGAGGTCGAAGTCCGTGCCGGTGGTGGTGCGGACGTCCCAGCCGAGGCCCACGGTGACGGCGGTCAGGCCCGGAGCCTCCTTGGTGAGCGAGACGTTGCCACCCTTGGACAGGCTTACAGCCATTGTTGGGAGTCCCTTCCCTCGTTTACGTGCGGCAAAGAAGCTGCGGCACCGAAGCTACAGCTACCCCCATGAACGTGGAGAGGGGTACGCGAGGTTCCAGGTCCTTTACTTTCTTTACCCCGGATATTCGGGTGACGTGGACCGGACAGGAGCGGGAACATGGACGGCATGTCCGGTCCTCATGTCATCCGCGGCTCCGTCTCCCTGCCCGAGGCCGAGCTCATGTGGCGTTTCTCGCGTTCCTCGGGGCCGGGCGGGCAGCACGTCAACACCAGTGACTCCAAGGTCGAGCTGAGTTTCGACCTGGCGCGGACCGAGGCGCTGCCGGAGGTGTGGAAGCGGCGGGCGCTGGAGCGGCTGGCGGGCCGTCTGGCCGACGGCGTGATCACCGTGCGGTCCTCCGAGCACCGCTCCCAGTGGCGCAACCGCGAGGCCGCCGCCGTACGCCTGGCCGCGCTGCTGGCCGAGGCCACCGCGCCCCCGCCCAAGCCCCGCAAGCCGACCCGCATCCCGCGCGGCATCAACGAACGCCGCCTGCGGGAGAAGAAGCAGCGCGCGGAGACCAAGCGCGGCCGCTCCCCGCAGGGCTGGAGCTAGGGCCTGTCGTCTGGATCATGACGCATACGCGGGGCCCGGCACGCGCATCTGCCGCGTTGTCGTCACTCGCCGGTGCTCCGCATCGACTCCCTCCCCCGCCTTGCAGCTGCACGCACCAGACCCCGCTCGCCGGCGTTCACCGGTGCTGCCGATGCCCTGCGCCATGATCCAAACGACAGGCCCTGGGCCGGACACGTCCTCAAGGGCCGGAGCTAGGCCGGACGCCCTCGGTCCTGGCCGAGATCGAGCACTCCCACCGTCTGGCCGCCGCTGGTCTCGCCGTTCGGGCGGAAGCCGAGGCCCAGGTAGAAGCCCTCGGGTCCGTCCGGGCCCGGGTGCCAGGTGACGTAGAGCCGCTCGGTGCCGCGGCGGCGCAGTTCCCGCGCGACCGACTCGACGGCGAAGCGGCCGTAGCCCATGCCCTGCTCCCCGGCCGCGATGTTCAGCCGCCACAGGCCCGAGCGGCGGACGCTGCCGTCCTCGAACCAGTCGATGTCGAGGAAGGCCATCAGGAAGCCGACCGGGCGGTCCCCGTCGACGATCAGCCGCGGCCAGGCGGCCTCCGGGTGCACGTACGCCTCCGCGAGCGACTTCACGACCGGGGCGACCGCGTGCTCCTGGGCGGCGTGGACGCGGATGCCGAGGGCGGCGTCCAGGTTGGCCGGGGTGATCTCTTCGAGGCGGAGTCCGGTCGTCGTCATGAGCGCACCCTAGGCGGGCGGGCCGCTTGCCGCCGAACGGTTTCTGCGGCTGGTCCGTCAGCCCAACTGCCGGTAGCGGCCCCGGAAGTACGTCAGCGGTCCGCCTTCCGCGCTGGGCACCCGGGCGGTGAGGACCCGGCCGATCACCAGGGTGTGGTCGCCCGAGAGCACGCGCTGCTCGGTGCGGCACTCCAGGACGGCCAGGGCACCGCCGACGAGGGGCGCGCCGGTGTACTCGCCGCGCGTGTACGGGATGTCGGCGAACAGCAGCCGGTCGCTGACGCGGCCCTTCATGGCGAAGCGGCCCGCGATGTGCCGCTGGCTCTCGGACAGCACCGAGACCGCCCACAGCTCCTGCTCCTCCAGCAGCTCGTCCATGCGGGAGCCGTTGCGCAGGCTCACCAGGACCAGGGGCGGGTCCAGGGACACCGACATGAAGGCGGTGGCCGTCATGCCCACGTCCTCGCCGCCGGGCGCCGTCGGGTCGTCCGGGTCGAGCGGTGGCTCCTGCGCGGTCACCAGGACCACGCCCGAGGCCAGCCGGGACATGGCGGCGCGGAACTCGTCGTTGCTCACCCCCTCAGCATGCCCGGAGGCGGGCGACGGAATGATCGGGGACGGGGCAGCGGGAGTGTTCGGCACGGCGGAAACGCTAATCTCCGTATCGCGCGCCGCGCATCGGGCTCCCGCCCGATCACGGTCCTAGGACCAGCGACGGACGTCAGGGACCGGGCCGGAGAAACATGTGCGCACCCCGACAAAGTCTGCGTTCGGTAGCCGCACGTGAAGAACGCAGAAACTCCACGCAATTGTTCAGGTTTACCTGTGACTTGAGTCACAAGGGGCAGGAATTGTTGACCCTGTGTACCGAGTGGGCAGCGCGCTGTGATTCAGTGGCGGGGAAGCTGCCAGGACGTACGCCGATGAGAACCCTTGATTCTTGATTCGCTGCGAGGTACTCGGGGGGAGGGCGAGCATGGAGACCGAGTCGGAGCCCTACGTCCGTCTTGCGTCCCTGCGACAACTGCACCAGGTCATGGCCGACATGAACACGGCCCGCAGCCTGGCGGACACACTGCAGACCGTCGCGGAGGGAGTCGTCGCCGCCCTCGGGTACGAGCTGGCATGCGTGAACCTCGTCCGGCCGGACGGCGACCTCGTCGTCGCCGCCTTCGCCGGGAACCCCGCCGCCGAGGCCCTGATCACCGGCCGCGTCGGCTCGCGCGACTCCTGGGAGCGCCGCCTGGGCATGGGTGAGCACTGGGGCGACCTGGTGTTCATACCGCACACCGAGGGCTGGGTCCTCGACGACGACGACGTCCCGCAGTGGTACACCGACGGCCCCGCCCCCCGCTTCGAGGACGAGTGGCACCCGGCCGACCGGCTCTTCGCACCGATGTACGCGCCCGGGCCGCAGGGCAGCGCCGCCTGCGGCGAACTGATCGGCGTGCTCTCCGTGGACCGCCCGCGCAACGGCCGCCGGCCCGGCGCCTGGGGCCGCGAGGCGCTCCAGATGTACGCCTTCCAGGCCGCCATCGCGATCAGCAACGCGCGTCTGCGTGCCAACATGCAGCGCGCCCTGGTCCGCCTGGAGCGCGAGCAGCAGGCCCTGCGGGCGAGCGAGGAGAGCTTCCGGCAGGCCTTCGAGTACGCCCCGTCCGGCATGGCCATCGCCGAGATGGGCGGCGACCAGCACGGCCGGATCCTGCGCACCAACGACGCCCTGTGCCGGCTGCTGGGCCGCCCGGCCTCCGCGATGCGCCGCTACTCGTTCTCCGACCTGGTCCACCCCGAGGACATAGGCACGCTGCTGCGGACCTCGGCGGAGGGCGGCCGCGCCGAGCTGCGCCTGGGCCGCCGGGACGGCACGTACGTCTGGGTCAGCCTGCGCAACAGCGTGGTCGCGGACGCCGCCGACGGGCCGCGTTTCCTGCTCACCCACGTCGAGGACATCGAGGAGCGCAAGCGCCGCGAGCTGCAGCTCGCCCACCGTGCCTCGCACGACTCGCTCACCGGCCTGCCGAACTCCGCGGAGCTGCGCTCGCGGCTCTCGGCGCGCCTGTGCCGGCGCGCCGCCCCGCACTCCGCCGTCGCCGAGTCCCACGACGCCGCCTACGGCCATCCCGCCTTCGACGTGGTGGGGCCCGGGTTCGACTTCCGGCAGGGCGCGGAGCCGTACGACGCCTACGACCACCATGTGCACACCGTCGCCCCGGACGGGGACCACGACGACGGCACCAAGGGCCTCGCGGTGCTCTTCTGCGACCTCGACGGCTTCAAGTCGATCAACGACCGGTTCGGGCACAACGCGGGTGACGCGGTGCTCATCGAGGTCGCCCGGCGGCTGAGCAACGGCGTGCGCGACGGCGACACGGTCGCCCGGCTCGGGGGTGACGAATTCGTCATCCTGGCCGACGGGCTCGGCCGGGCCGACGCGCAGGACCTCGCGGTCCGCCTGCGCAACGAGATCATCCAGCCCATCCGCGCCGAGGGGCGGGCCGTCCGCGTGGGCGCCAGCTTCGGCATCGGATGGGCACACTGTGGAATGACGGCGGACGAAGTGTTGAAATCCGCTGACGAGCGGATGTACGTCGAGAAACGATCTCGTCCCAAACAACACAGACGCGCGGGGTGAACCCCAGGTCAGCGAGTTGATGCGGTCTGAGTCACCTGTTTGGGTCACTGGGAGCGGGTAGGCTCGCGTTCTCACGACCCGTACCGCATGCACCGCACCTGACTGAGGAGACCAAGGGATGACGCCCGGCAACAACGGCGCGAGCACGCCCGAGGACGACGACCCGTTCGGCTATCTCTACGCCGACGGGCAGGCCAACGGAGCCCAGCCGCCGTCCGGTGGCTACGGCTACCCGAACTCGGTCAACCGGGTGCGGACGGTGGGCACCCGCCAGTACGGCCAGCAGCCGCAGCAGGCGCCCTACGGACAGGTCCCGCAGCAGCAGGGCGCGTACGGCCAGCCGAACGCGCACTACGCGGCGCCCGAGACGCTGCCCGGCGGCGCCCCCACCACCCAGACGGCGATGGCGTCGGCCGGTCACGGCGGTCATGGCGGCCGGGGCGGTCGCGGGCCCAACACCAAGGGGCTGCTGATCGGCGCGATCGCGGTGGTCGCCGCGGTCGTGATCGGCATCGGCGTGGCCATGGTCGGCGGTGACAAGGACAAGGGCGAGTCGGACGGCGCGTCGGGCACGACCCCGACCCAGTCCGAGGAGTCGAAGCCGAGCCCCTCGGCCACCAAGGCGGACGGCGGGAGCGAGGCCGACCTGCCGACCATCGACGCCAAGGCGCTGCGCCTCGGCGGTGGCGCGGCACTGGCTCAGGACGTGCAGGGCGCCCAGTCCGACGGCGGCATCTACGTGGGCAACCTCAACCAGCCCGGCTCCTCGGTCACGTGGACCGTCAACGGCGTCCCCAAGGACGGTGTGTACACCGTCTTCGCCCGGTACAGCACGGTCGACGAGGACCAGAAGATGACGCTGACCGTCAACGGCAAGCCCTTCGGCAGCAAGCTGAACATGGGCAACTTCACCGGGGCCAAGGGCGGCGACTTCGCCAAGGGCTGGACCGAGACCTACGCCTGGCCGACCCTGAACAAGGGCACGAACACGATCACGGTCTCCTGTGAGGCCGGCGACAAGTGCAACGTCCTGCTGGACCAGCTGCGGCTGAAGGCCGGCCAGGTCAAGGACTGAGCCCGCCCGGCGCGCTCACGCCGCGGTGACCTCGGCCGTCACCGCCACCTTCTCCAGCAGTTCCTCGTACCGCCCCCGGTCGAACTCCCCGGCCGCCGGTGCGCTCACGGTCGCCGTGGACAGGGCCGTGGCCCGGGCCAGGCGGTCCGGCCAGGGGAGGTGCTCCACCAGGCCCGACAGCAGGCCCGCGACCGCGGAGTCGCCGGCGCCCGTCGGGTTGCCCCGGACCGGGGCCGGTGGGACGGCTCGCCAGCGGCCTTCGCGGGTGGCTGCCAGCAGGCCCTCGGGGCCGAGGGACGCGACCACCGCGCCGGCGCCCCGGCGGCGGGCGTCCTGGGTGGCGCGCAGGGGCTCGTGGGAGCCGGTCAGCTCCGCCAGCTCGTCCGCGTTCGGCTTGATGATGTCGGGGCGGGCGGCGACGCCCCGGCGCAGCGGTTCGCCACTGGTGTCGAGCAGGACCGGGACCCCGGCGGCCCGCGCCGTGCGGACCAGGCCGGCGTACGCGCCCACCGGCACACCCGGCGGCAGGCTGCCGCACAGGGCCACCGCGGAGACGCCGTGCAGCAGGTCCGCGTAGGCCTCCTGGAAGGCCGACCACTCGGCGGGGGTGATCGTCGGGCCCGGTTCGTTCAGCTGGGTCGTGTCGCCGGTGCGTTCGTCGACCACGGCGGTCGTGCGGCGGGTCGCGCCGGAGACCGGCACCAGGGCGTCGGCCACCCGCGGGACCTCCGCGAGCTTCTCCTGGACGACCCGGCCCGTCGCCCCGCCCGTGAAACCGGTCACCGTCACCTCGTGCCCGAGCGCCGCCAGGACCCGGGCGACGTTGACGCCCTTGCCGCCCGGGCGTTCGGTCACCTCGGAGACGCGGTGGGAGGCGTGCGGCCTGAGGGACCCCACGCGGTAGGTGATGTCGAGAGCGGTGTTCAGCGTGACCGTGAGGATCACCTGGGCCGACCTCCCCCGATGCGCTGGCTGACATGAACGGTCCGGAAGCTCGATCATGCCAAAGAGACGGCGGTCGGCCCAGTCCTGGAGCCGGCCACCGTCTCCCGACTGCGGGATGGATCAGCCCAGTTGGGGACCGACCACCCATTCGCCCCGGCGCATCACGCCCTTGAGCTCGTACGCGGAGTCCAGGAGCACCAGGTCGGCGGATTTCCCGGGCTCCAGTGAGCCGATCGTGTCGTCCAGGCCGAGCAGGCGGGCCGGGGTGGCCGACAGCGCCGTCACGGCGTCCTCGACGGACAGGCCGTCGACGGTGACCGCCCGCTGGAAGGCCCGGTCCAGCGTGAGGGTCGAACCGGCGATCGTGCCGTCCGCCAGCAGGCGGGCCACGCCGTCGGCGACCTCCACCTCCAGGGGGCCCAGCCAGTAGCGCCCGTCGCCGAAGCCGGCCGCGTCCATCGCGTCCGTGATGAAGGCGACCCGGTGGGCGCCCGCGTGGTGGAAGGCCAGCTGGAGGGCGGCCGGGTGCAGGTGCGTGCCGTCGTTGATCAGCTCGACCGTGATCCGCTCGTCCTCCAGCAGCGCGGTGATCGGGCCGGGGGAGCGGTGGCCGAGCGGCGGCATCGCGTTGAACAGGTGCGTGGCGACCGTGGCGCCCGCGTCGATGGCCTGGACCGTCTGCTCGTAGGTCGCGTCCGTGTGGCCGACGGCGGCGATGACGCCGTGGTCGGCCAGGAGACGCACGGAGTCCAGGCCGCCGGGCAGCTCGGTGGCCAGCGTCACCATCTTGGCCCGGCCCCGGGCGGCGTCGATCAGCTTGCGGACCTCCGCGGGGTGCGGGTCGCGCAGCAGTTCCTCGGAGTGGGCGCCCTTGCGGCAGGGGGAGATGAACGGTCCCTCGAAGTGGATGCCGGCGATCTCGCCCTGCTCGGCGAGTTCGCTGAGCAGACCCGCGCGGCGGGCGAGGGAGTCCATGTCGCCGGTGACGGTGGAGGCGACCAGGGTGGTCGTGCCGTGCAGGCGGTGGGTGTGGATGCCCTTGAGGATGTCGTCGACCGAGCCGGAGGTGAAGGAGGCTCCGCCGCCGCCGTGGTTGTGGAGGTCGACGAAGCCGGGGACCACGTAGTGGCCGGTGGCGTCGATGGCGTGGGCGTCTTCGGGGGCGGTGGCGGTGATGCGGGTGCCGTCGACGGCCAGCCGGCCGTTCTCGACGGTTCCTGTGGGGAGGACCACGGTCGCGCCGGTCAGGACCGTGGGGCGGTCGGCCGTGGCGGGGTGCGGGTGGTGGGTGGCTGGTCGCGCAGTTCCCCGCGCCCCTGGGTGGGCTGCCATCAGGGCGTTACCTCCGTACGGTCGGTCGATGCCAGAAGATCCCAGGCCAGCAGGCCCGCCCCCAGACAGCCGGCACCGTCCCCGAGGGCCGCCGGGACGAGTGACGGCTGCTTCTGGAAGGTGATGCGGCTGCGGATCGCTTCCCGCAGGGGTGTGAACAGGGTGTCCCCCGCCTCCGCGAGACCACCGCCGATGATCAGCGTGCGCGGGTCCAGCAGGGTCAGGGCCGTGACCAGACCGTCGGCCAGGGTGTCCACGGCCTGCTGCCAGACCGCGAGGGCGCGGGGGTCGCCGGCGTCCACGGCCTTGGCGCAGTCCGCCGCGTCCGCGCCCGGGGAGCCGGAGGCGGCCGCCCAGGCCTCGCTCACGGCCGCGGCCGAGGCGAAGCGCTCCAGGCAGCCGCGCTGGCCGCACGGGCAGGGGGCGCCGCCGGGGCGTACGACGATGTGGCCGATCTCGCCCGCGAAGCCGTGGGCGCCCGCCTCCACCCGGCCGTCGACGCCGATCGCGCCGGCGATGCCGGTGCCCAGCGCCACGAACAGGAAGCGGTCGGCGCCCCGGCCCGCTCCGACCCGGCCCTCGGCGAGGCCGCCGGTGCGCACGTCGTGCCCGAGGGCGACCGGGATGCCCAGCCGCTCCGCCAGCAGGCCGCGCAGCGGGACGTCGCGCCAGCCGAGGTTGGCGGCGTAGACGGCGGTGCCCTCGGCCTCGTCGACGATGCCGGGGACGGCCACGCCGGCGGCGGACGCGGGCGTGCCGAGCTGCTCGGTGCCGTAGGCGCGCAGCTCGGCGGCGAAGTCGAGGATGCCGGCGACGACGGCGTCCGGTCCCTCGGCGCGCCCGGTGGCCCGACGGGCGCGGTGCAGGACCTCGCCCTCCGGCCCGGTCAGGGCGGCTTTCATCCCGGTGCCGCCCACGTCGAGGGCGATGACATGTCTCACGGAGAACAGTGTGACCCGGGGACCCGCAAGAGGTCTAGTCCACTCACGTGGTGTAGACCTTAATCCGGATATCGAAAAGTTTCGGGTGGCGGACGGGCCGGAGTGCGGTGCGGGACGCCAGGGTTGGGGAAGAGCAGCGGTGCAGCGTCGGCGAATGGCAGGAACGATCGCGGTGGCGTCCGCACTGGGCATGACGGCGGTCCTCGGCGGCTGCGGTGTCACGGGCGGCTCGGGGGACGTCACCCTGAAGCTGGTCGCCGCCGACTACGGCGACAGCGCGGCCAACAGCTCGAAGAAGTACTGGGACAAGCTCGTCGAGGAGTACGAGGCCGAGCACCCGGACGTCACGATCGAGGTCAGCGTCCACTCCTGGAACGACGTCGACCGCAAGGTCCGGGAGATGGTCTCGGCCGGTGAGGCGCCGGACATGGCGCAGATCGGCGCGTACGCGGACTACGCGGCGCAGAACCAGCTCTACAAGGCGGACGAGCTGCTCTCCATACCCGTGCAGGCCGACTTCGTCGGGCAGCTGGCCTCCGCGGGCCAGGTCAAGGGCGTGCAGTACGGCATGCCGTTCGCCTCCTCCACCCGCGTGCTCTTCTACAACAAGACCCTCTTCGCCAAGGCCGGTGTCACCCCGCCCGAGAGCTGGGACGACCTGGCCGAGGCCGCCGAGGCGCTCAAGGCCGAGGGCGTGAAGTACCCCTACGCGCTGCCCCTCGGCCCCGAGGAGGCGCAGGCCGAGACGATGCAGTGGATGCTCAGCGGCGGGGGCGGCTACACCGACAGCGTCGACAGCTACGGCATCGACTCCCCGGAGAACATCGAGACCTTCTCCTGGCTGAAGGACGAACTGGTCGGCAAGGACCTGACCGGACCGGTCGCGCCGGGCGAGCTCAACCGGGCCGACGCGTTCGCCGCCTTCGCCAAGGGCCAGGTCGGCATGCTCAACGGCCACCCCTCGCTGATGAAGATGGCCGGGGACAAGGGCGTGAAGTACGGCATGGTGCCCATGCCCGGCAAGGAGGGCCCGAGCAAGTCCACGCTCGGCGTGGCCGACTGGATGATGGCCTTCCGCGAGAACGGCCACCGCGACCAGATCGGCGACTTCCTCGACTTCGTCTACAGCGAGAAGAACGTGCTGGCGTTCTCCCGCGAGTACGACCTGCTGCCCGTCACCGCCTCCGCGTCCGCGACCATGACCGCCGCCGACCGGGACAAGCACCTCAGGCCGTTCCTGGAGCAGCTGCTGTCCTCGGAGCTGTACCCGGTGGGCAAGACCTCATGGGCCGACGTCAGCGCCCAGGTCAAGACGCAGATCGGCAAGGCCGTCGCCCCGGGCGGCAGCCCCACGGGCGTCCTCGGCCACCTCCAGGCGGCGGCGGTCCGCGCCGAGAGCGCGGAGTAGTCCCGCTGTCGGTGGCGGGCGTTACGGTGCGGTCCATGGACGAGGAGACGGGCGAGGACCGGGGCGCCGGCCGGGACGACGGGGGGCTCGGGCGCAGGGAGCGGGACATCCTCGCGCTGGAGCGCCGCGGCTTTCCCGGGCCGGGCGCGAAGGAGCGGGCCGTGCGCGAGGAACTGGGCCTGGCACCCGTGCGCTACTACCAGCTCCTCAACGCCCTGCTGGACGACCCGCGGGCCCTGGCCCACGATCCGGTGACGGTCAACCGGCTGCGGCGGATACGGGAGCGGCGCCGGTCGGAACGCTGACCAGGCGCGGGCGGGCTCAGCCCAGCCGGCCGGCCAGCTCGCGCAGCAGCGCCACGACGCCCTCGGGGCCGTCCACCACCACGTCCGCCCGTTCCCGCAGCTCGGTCACCTCGTCGCTGCCGCTGCACACCAGCAGACCCGGGGTGCCCTCCGCGCGCAGGGCGTCCACGGCCCCGTAGGCGGGCAGGTCGCCGAGGTCGTCCCCGGCGTAGAGGACGGACTCGGCGCCGATCTCCCGGGCGAGGGCGCGCAGGGCGACGCCCTTGTCCATGCCGGGCGGGCGCAGTTCCAGGACCATGCGGCCGGGCTCGACGATCAGGCCGTGCCGCTGCGCCAGCTCGGTCAGCGGCGCGCGCAGGGCCTCGAAGGCGGCCTGCGGGTCGGGGGCCCGGCGGGTGTGCACGGCCACGGCCCGGCCCTTGTCCTCGACGAAGGTCCCGGTCCCGTCGAGCAGCCCGGGCAGCTCGGCGCGGACGGCCGCCACACCCGGGGGCGGCTCGGGGGTGCTGACCTCGCCGCTGCGGGCGTCCCACCGCTCGGCGCCGTAGTGGCCGAGGACGACGAGGTGCTCCAGGCCGGGCACGCCCGCGAAGGCGCCGTTGCGCACGGCGACCGCGGCCGGCCGGCCGGTGATCACCGCGACGGTGGCGACCTCCGGGGCGAGCGCGGCCAGGGCGGGCACGGCGTCCGCGTGGGCCCGGGCCAACTCCGGGTCGGCGACGATCGGCGCGAGCGTCCCGTCGAAGTCCAGGGCGATCAGGGCCTTGCCGGGGCGGGCGAGCAGGGCGTCCAGGCCCTCCAGGCCCGCCTTCGTGGTGGGCGTGGGCAACGGCTGCGCCGTGGGCATCGGGCCGCTCATCCCTTCAGCGCTTCCAGCTGGTCCACGAACCACCGCGCCGGCGGCAGGGCCGTGGCCGCCGCCGCGAGGCGCTTGCCGCGCTCGGCCCGCTCCTCCGGGCGCATCGACAGCGCCTCGTGCAGGGCCGCGGCCGTGCCCGTGATGTCGTAGGGGTTGACCGTGATCGCGTCCTCGCCGAGCTCCTCGTGCGCCCCGGCCTCCCGGGACAGCACCAGCGCGCAGCCCGCGTCGGAGACCACCGGGACCTCCTTGGCGACCAGGTTCATGCCGTCGCGGATGGGGTTGACCAGAGCCACGTCGGCCAGCCGGTAGGCGGCCAGGGAGCGGGCGAAGTCGTCCTTGACGTGCAGCACGACCGGCGTCCAGCCCGGTGTGCCGAACTCGGCGTTGATCTCGTCCGCCAGGCGCTGCACCTCGGCCGTGTAGTCCCGGTACACGGCGAGGTCCTGCCGCGAGGGGTAGGCGAAGGCGACGTGCACCACGCGTTCGCGCCACTCGCCGTGGGCCTGGAGCAGCCGCCGGTAGGCCAGCAGGCCGCGCACGATGTTCTTCGACAGCTCGGTGCGGTCGACCCGGACGATGGTGCGGCGGCCCTCGCCGATCTCCTCGCGCAGCGCGGCCATCCGCTCCTCGACGTCCGGCCGGTGCGCGCGCTCGCGCAGGAAGTCCGCGTCGGCGCCCAGCCCGTGCACGCCGATGCGCGTGCCGCCGAGCCCGCCAGCGAACCGCTCGGCGCACGCGGTGAACGCGTCCGCCCAGCGCTGGGTCAGGAAGCCCAGCCGGTCCGCGCCGAGCATGCCGCGCAGCACCTGCCCGGCCACGTCGTCCGGCAGCATCCGGAAGTACTCGGGCGGCGCCCACGGCGTGTGCGAGAAGTGGCCGATCCTCAGGTCCGGGCGCAGCTCGCGCAGCATGCCCGGCACCAGCGTCAGGTGGTAGTCCTGCACCACGACCACCGCGCCCTGCGCCGCCTCCTCGGCCAGCGCCTCGGCGAACGCCCGGTTGTACGTCTCGTACGACGCCCACTGGCGCCGGAACTCCGCGTCGAAGACCGGCTCCAGCGGCGTCTGGTAGAGCATGTGGTGCACGAACCACAGCACCGAGTTGGCGATGCCGTTGTAGGCGTCGGCGTGCACGTCGGCCGGGATGTCCAGCATCCGCACGCCGTCCTCGCCGGCCCCGCGCCGGACCGCCTCCCGGTCGCCGTCGGACAGCGCGGAGCACACCCACAGCGCGTCCGCGTCCGAGCCGATCGCGGAGAGCCCCGAGACCAGCCCGCCGCCGCCCCGCTTGGCGTCCAGCGAACCGTCCTCACCGACCGTGTAGGAGACCGGGCCCCGATTGGAGGCCACCAGTACCCGTGCAGAACCGTGCGTCGAACCCATAGGCCTCAACCTAGCCCGGCCTGTAAACGCTCAAACGTACGGACTTGCCGCGTCCGGCCGAAAACGGCCCCGGTCAGGCCGCCTTCCGTGCCTGGTACTCGGCGATCTCCACCATCGGCGGACGTTCCTCGGTGTCGACGGAGTACGTGCGCGGCTCGAAGCCGTCCCCGCCCCGCTCGAACTGGGTCAGGGACGGCCGGATCAGATGCCCCCGGGCCAGCCGCAGCTGCGCGGTGCGGTAGATCTCGGCGGCCATCCGGCCCAGCGCCTGCCCGTCCTGGTGCCGGTGCTTGCGCACCCCGACGTCCACCTGGGCGAGGGCGTCCAGGCCCACCAGGTGCAGGGCGTCGACCAGCATGCCCAGTTCGACCCCGTAGCCGACGGGGAACGGCAGCTGTTCGAGGAGCGAGCGGCGGGCCGCGTACTCCCCGCCCAGCGGCTGCACGAACCCGGCCAGCTGCGGCCAGTGCATGTTGAGCAGCGGGCGCGCCATCAGCTCCGTGACCCGGCCGCCCTGCCCGGCGGCACCGCCCAGGGGCCGGTCGTACATGCCCTTGACCAGGTGCACGTCCGGGTCGGTCAGCAGCGGGCCGACGATCCCCGAGACGAAGTCGGACGAGAAGTCCCGCAGGTCCGCGTCGATGAAGCAGACGATGTCGCCGCGCGTGACGAGCAGCGAGCGCCACAGCACCTCGCCCTTGCCGCGCACGGCCGGGACGCGCGGGAGTATCGCGTCGCGGTGCGCCACCGTCGCGCCCGCCGCGGCGGCCACCTGGGCGGTGCGGTCGGTCGATCCCGAGTCCACGACGACGAGCTCGTCGACGAGCGGGACCTGGAGCATCAGGTCGTGCCGGATGACGGAGGCGATGTCGCCGACCGTCTCCTCCTCGTTCAGCGCGGGCAGCACCACACTGACCGTGCGGCCCGTGCGCTGCTTGGCTGCCATGATCCGGTGGAGCGGGCGTTCGTTCGCGGACCAGGAACGGGTGCTCAGCCAGCGCTCGACTTCTTCCAGCACCGTGGCGGCTCCTTAGCGTTCTCTCGGCGGGACGGAATGTGACGCGTCTCGCGGTTCGGACGACTATCTCAACTGTCCTGGTCGTCGGTTACAGTCTTGAACAACGCGGGTGACCATCGCATGTCCGGGGTCGGCCGTCGTTCACAACCACATACAGCTCATCCAGAGGGGCAGAGGGAAACGGCCCGATGAAGCCCCGGCAACCCTCCAGTCGGTTCTCGTAGGTCACTGGCGACCACAGCGCGAGGCTCCCGGCTAGGGAAGGTGCCAAATCCGTCTCACGGCGAGATGCGTCGTGAGGAAGATGAGGAGAAAGGGCCTCGCCTCACATGGCTGTGCAGACTGTTGCAAGCACCACGAACTCCACCGTAGACCTCGGCCCGGCCGCCGCCCTGAGCTGCCGCGAGTGCGGTCACCGCGTGCCCCTCGGCCCGGTCTTCGCCTGCGAGGAGTGTTTCGGCCCGCTGGAGATCGCCTACGACTTCTCGGCCTACGACACCGAGGAGCTGCGCAAGAAGATCGAAGCGGGCCCCGCGAACATCTGGCGTTACGCCCCCCTGCTGCCGGTCCCGGCCGACGTGGCGGACAAGCCGAACCTCAACCCGGGCTGGACCAAGCTCGTCCAGGCCGACAACCTCGCGCGCGAGCTGGGCGTCGACGCCGGCAAGCTCTTCGTCAAGGACGACTCCGGCAACCCGACGCACTCCTTCAAGGACCGCGTCGTCGCGCAGGCCCTGGAGGCCGCCCGCGCCTTCGGTTTCACCACCCTCTCCTGCTCCTCCACCGGCAACCTGGCCGGTGCGGTGGGTGCCGCAGCGGCCCGCGCCGGCTTCCGCTCCTGCGTGTTCATCCCGCACGACCTGGAGCAGGGCAAGGTCGTCATGGCCGCGGTCTACGGCGGCGAGCTCGTCGGCATCGAGGGCAACTACGACGACGTGAACCGCTTCTGCTCCGAGCTGATCGGCGACCCGGCCGGCGAGGGCTGGGGCTTCGTCAACGTCAACCTGCGGCCGTACTACGCCGAGGGCTCCAAGACGCTGGCGTACGAGATCTGCGAGCAGCTCGGCTGGCGGCTGCCCGACCAGATCGTGGTGCCGATCGCCTCCGGCTCGCAGCTCACGAAGATCGACAAGGGGCTCCAGGAGCTGATCAAGCTCGGGCTCGTCGAGGACAGGCCCTACAAGATCTTCGGCGCGCAGGCGCTCGGCTGCTCGCCGGTGTCGACGGCGTTCAAGGCCGGGCACGACGTGGTGCGGCCGCAGAAGCCGGACACGATCGCCAAGTCGCTGGCGATCGGCAACCCGGCGGACGGGCCGTACGTGCTGGACATCGCGCGGCGCACGGGCGGTGCGGTGGAGGACGTGACGGACGAGCAGGTCGTCGACGCGATCAAGGTCCTTGCCAGGACCGAGGGGATCTTCGCGGAGACCGCCGGTGGGGTGACCGTGGGTGTCACCAGGAAGCTGATCGAGGGCGGGCTGCTGGATCCGTCGAAGACGACTGTGGTGCTCAACACCGGGGACGGTCTGAAGACGCTGGACGCGGTGGCGGGCACGGGGCTCACGGCGACCATTCGGCCCAGCCTGGAGTCGTTCCGCGAGGCCGGGCTCGTCTGATCGTTGCCATCTGCGGGCCGGTGGGGGTTGTTCGCGCAGTTCCCCGCGCCCCTGGGTTCGTCACCAACCGGAGGTTTTGAAGTCATGAGCGTCACCGTTCGCATCCCCACCATCCTGCGCACCTACACCGGCGGGCAGGCCGAGGTCGCCGCCGAGGGGGCGACCCTGGGCGAGGTCATCGCCGATCTGGAGAAGAACCACACCGGGATCGCCGCGCGCGTGCTGGACGACCAGGGGAAGCTGCGCCGGTTCGTCAACGTGTACGTGAACGACGACGACGTGCGGTTCGAGCAGGGGCTGGAGACGGCCACCCCGGACGGTGCCGGCGTGTCGATCATCCCGGCCGTCGCCGGGGGCTGAGCCCGTCCCGACCGGTCGACCGGCTTGATTGTTACCTGGAGTAATGCCGGTCACGGAGAGTTCATCGAATTGCCCCCACCGTGAGAGAAGCGGAGGGGGCAATTCTGTGTGATTGAGCGCGGTACAGTTGGGGAACGCGATCCCGATCCCCTGATCGGAACCCTGAATTCCTGCCGCGAGCCCGACAAGATGTAGCCAAAGTGTGCTTGTCTTTCGCGGCTTTTGCGCATTTTGTGTGGCCCGACTTGCCCTGAATTCGGGCGAATTCTCCCCACATTCCGGACCCTGCGCGTCCAGAATTCTCGTCCGATTGACCTGTTGCAGACGGCAGTTGGACAGATACATTCAGCCGCGGTCGACGCGTTCCGGCGCACGCCCCCAACCGTGGGGGGTGAGGTCTGACCCGGGTCCGCGAAGTGTGGATCTGTGCAAGGGCCAGTAATAGGGGAGTTAGGCATGGCTCAGGGCACCGTCAAGTGGTTCAACGCGGAGAAGGGGTACGGCTTCATCGCGGTCGACGGTGGTGCGGATGTTTTCGTCCACTACAGCGCGATCCAGATGGACGGCTACCGCACCCTGGAAGAGGGCCAGCGGGTCGAGTTCGAGATCTCGCAGGGCCAGAAGGGCCCGCAGGCCGACATGGTTCGCGTCACCGCCTGAACGCGCACCACGACCAACGCGCAAGCGACCGGTCTTCTCAGAAGGGCTCGCATCCCCCGGGATGCGGGCCCTTCGGCCTGTTCGCAGGGGGTGCCGGGGGGTGTTCGCGGGTGGCTGACGCACCGGCCCGATCCCGGGGAGGCGCTTGCACTCGCCATGCCCGAGTGCTAATCATTGCGTTAGCACTCTGAAGGTGAGAGTGACAACGTAAGGACCGGGTCGGTGAGGCCACGGACCAGGTGGGGCAAGGAACCACCGGTCGGGGGCCGTCCGTCGCGGGCGCGGGCGCGGTCCGAAGTAATCACCCCCAGTCCTGGAGGGACCACTTCACATGGCCAAGATCATCGCGTTCGACGAGGAGGCGCGGCGCGGCCTCGAGCGCGGCATGAACCAGCTCGCGGACGCCGTGAAGGTGACGCTCGGCCCCAAGGGCCGCAACGTCGTCCTCGAGAAGAAGTGGGGCGCGCCCACGATCACCAACGATGGTGTCTCCATCGCCAAGGAGATCGAGCTCGAGGACCCGTACGAGAAGATCGGCGCCGAGCTGGTCAAGGAAGTCGCCAAGAAGACGGACGACGTCGCCGGTGACGGTACGACCACGGCGACCGTCCTCGCCCAGGCCCTGGTGCGCGAGGGTCTGCGCAACGTGGCCGCCGGTGCCAACCCGATGGCCCTCAAGCGCGGTATCGAGAAGGCCGTCGAGGCCGTCTCCGCCGCCCTGCTGGAGCAGGCGAAGGACGTCGAGACCAAGGAGCAGATCGCCTCCACGGCCTCCATCTCCGCCGCCGACACCCAGATCGGCGAGCTCATCGCCGAGGCCATGGACAAGGTCGGCAAGGAAGGCGTCATCACCGTCGAGGAGTCCCAGACCTTCGGTCTGGAGCTGGAGCTCACCGAGGGTATGCGCTTCGACAAGGGCTACATCTCGGCGTACTTCGCCACCGACATGGAGCGTATGGAGGCCGTCCTCGACGACCCGTACATCCTGATCGCCAACTCCAAGATCTCCAACGTCAAGGACCTGCTCCCGCTCCTGGAGAAGGTCATGCAGTCGGGCAAGCCGCTGCTGATCATCGCCGAGGACGTCGAGGGCGAGGCCCTGTCGACCCTGGTCGTCAACAAGATCCGCGGCACCTTCAAGTCCGTCGCCGTCAAGGCCCCGGGCTTCGGCGACCGCCGCAAGGCGATGCTGCAGGACATCGGCATCCTCACCGGCGGCGAGGTGATCTCCGAGGAGGTCGGCCTCAAGCTGGAGAACGCCACGCTCGACCTGCTGGGCAAGGCCCGCAAGGTCGTCATCACCAAGGACGAGACCACCATCGTCGACGGTGCCGGCTCCGCCGACCAGGTCCAGGGTCGCGTGAACCAGATCCGCGCCGAGATCGAGAACAGCGACTCGGACTACGACCGCGAGAAGCTGCAGGAGCGCCTGGCGAAGCTCGCCGGCGGTGTCGCGGTCATCAAGGCCGGTGCCGCCACCGAGGTGGAGCTCAAGGAGCGCAAGCACCGCATCGAGGACGCCGTGCGCAACGCCAAGGCGGCCGTCGAGGAGGGCATCGTCGCCGGTGGTGGCGTGGCCCTGCTGCAGGCCTCCCAGGTCTTCGAGAAGCTGGAGCTCGACGGTGACGAGGCGACCGGCGCCAACGCCGTGAAGCTCGCGCTGGAGGCCCCGCTGAAGCAGATCGCCGTCAACGGTGGTCTCGAGGGCGGCGTCGTCGTGGAGAAGGTCCGCAACCTTCAGGTCGGCCACGGCCTGAACGCCGCGACCGGCGAGTACGTCGACATGATCGCCGAGGGCATCATCGACCCGGCGAAGGTGACGCGTTCCGCGCTGCAGAACGCCGCCTCCATCGCCGCGCTGTTCCTCACCACCGAGGCCGTCATCGCCGACAAGCCGGAGAAGGCCGCCGCGCCGGCCGGCGGCGGCATGCCGGGCGGTGACATGGACTTCTGATCGACTGAGTCGGTCAACGTCCTTTCGGAGGGCGGCACTTCCTGCTCCGGCAGGGGGTGCCGCCCTTCGGCGTGTGCGGGATCACAGGGGGCACGGGATGGCGGCGGCGGGCCGCATGGTTGAACCTGGGGTCCGATGCACGTGCACATACTGCCTGGTATGAGCATACTGTCCGGTATCCGAAGGAGCCCCCACGTGACCGTCGCCTCCCGTGCCGCCGAAATCCTGTCCCGGCCCGTCACCCTGGGCGGTCTGACCGTCCCCAACCGGATCGTGATGGCGCCCATGACGCGCATGTTCTCCCCGGGCGGCGTGCCCGGCGAGGACGTCGTCTCCTACTACGCGCGCCGCGCCGCCGCCGGAGTCGGGCTGATCGTCACCGAGGGCACCTACGTCGGGCACGAGTCGGCCGGGCAGAGCGACCGCGTGCCGCGGTTCCACGGCGAGGAGCAGCTGGCGGGCTGGGCGAAGGTCGCCGAGGCGGTGCATGCCGCGGGCGGCAGGATCGTGCCCCAGCTGTGGCACATCGGCATGGTCCGCAAGCAGGGCGAGCCGCCCGTCGCGGACGCCCCCGCCGTCGGCCCCTCCGGGCTGCGCATCGGCGCCGACGAGCCCACCGGCAAGGCCATGACGCAGGCCGACATCGACGCCGTCGTCGGTGCCTTCGCCGAGGCCGCCGCGGCCGCCGAGCGCATCGGCTTCGACGGTGTGGA
Source organism: Streptomyces sp. NPDC085932 (assembly GCF_044540525.1). Classification (NCBI taxonomy): domain Bacteria; kingdom Bacillati; phylum Actinomycetota; class Actinomycetes; order Kitasatosporales; family Streptomycetaceae; genus Streptomyces; species Streptomyces sp. NPDC085932. The sequence goes on along the minus strand of NZ_JBITSJ010000007.1, from coordinate 426,626 downwards.
GCTGCACGGCGCCCACGGCTACCTGCTCGACCAGTTCCTGTGGCAGGGCACCAACCGCCGCACCGACGCCTACGGCGGCGACCGGGTGGCCCGCACCAGGTTCGCGGCGGAGATCGTCGCGGCCGTCCGCGAGAGCGTCTCGCCCGGCTTCCCCGTCATCTTCCGCTACTCGCAGTGGAAGCAGGACGTCTACGGCGCCCGCCTCGCCGAGACCCCGGAGGAGCTGGAGTCCATCCTCACCCCGCTGGCCGCCGCCGGAGTCGACGCCTTCCACGCCTCCACGCGCCGCTACTGGCTGCCCGAGTTCGACGACTCGGACCTGAACCTCGCCGGCTGGACCAAGAAGCTCACCGGCAAGCCCGCCATCACCGTCGGCTCCGTCGGCCTCGACGGCGACTTCGTCAAGGCCTTCCAGGGCCAGGGCGCCGAGCTGGGCGACCTCGACAACCTCCTGGACCGCTTCGAGCGCGACGAGTTCGACCTGGTCGCCGTCGGCCGCGCCCTGCTCCAGGACCCGCAGTGGGCCGAGAAGGTCCTCGCCGGCCGCTTCGACGAGCTGGCGCCGTACGACGCGGCGTCGCTGAAGACCCTCAGCTGACACGGAGGTCCGCCCACGGGTGCCTGGATCCGGTTGCCTCGGTCAAGGACACTGGCCGAGCGCCTGATCACCGGCATCCGTGAGGAGACCCAGATGACGACGACCGAGCCCCGCCCGCCCGCGGACGGCCCCTGCGAGCAGCCCGGACCGGTGGTGCGCACCACCGCCGGTGCGGTGCGCGGACGCCGCGAGGAGGGGCTCGCGGTCTTCCGCGGCATACCCTTCGCCGCACCGCCGGTGGGCGAGGCCCGCTTCCGGGCGCCGCGCCCCGCCCTGCCCTGGGACGGCGTACGGGAGGCGTACGCCTTCGGCCCGCCGCCCCCGCAGGACCTCGGCCTGATGGGCGGCCCGAACCTGTTCCACGTCCCCCAGGGCGACGACTGGCTCACGGTCAACGTCTGGACCCCCGACCCCGACCCGGCCGCCCGCCGCCCGGTCATGGTGTGGATCTACGGCGGTGCCTACAAGCTCGGCCACGCCGGCAGCCCCGGCTACGACGCCCGGCACATCGCGGCCGACGGCGACGTGGTGGTCGTCACCCTCAACTACCGCGTCGGCATGGAAGGGTTCGCCCACATCGAGGGGGCGCCCGCCAACCGGGGCCTGCTCGACCAGGTGGCCGCGCTGGAGTGGGTGCGCGACAACATCGCGGCGTTCGGCGGGGACCCCGAGCAGGTGACGGTCTTCGGCGAGTCCGCGGGCGCGGGGTCGGTGGCCTCGCTGCTGGTGATGGACCGCGCGGCCGGACTGTTCCGGCGGGCGATCGCGCAGAGCGTGCCGGGGACGTTCTTCTCCGCCGCGCTGGCCCGGGACATCGGCACGGCCCTGGCCGCCGAGGTGGGCCTGCGCCCCACGGTCGCCGACCTGTCGTCGGTGGAACCGCGGCGGTTGACGGCGGCGGGGGAGGCCCTGGGCCCGAAGATGCCGCAGCACCTCGATCGCTGGGGGCAGGCGGCACCCACCGTGACCCCCTTCTCCCCGGTGGTCGACGGCGAGGTCCTCCCGGCGACACCCTGGCAGGCCCTGGCGTCCGGAGCGGCGCAGGACGTCGACCTGCTCGTCGGCCACAACCGCGACGAGTACCGCCTCTTCGTCGCCCTGGCCGGGCAGCTGGGCCAGATCGGCGACGAGCGGGCGGGCGCGGCCCTGCGCCTGTTCGCCCCCGGCCCCGACGGGGCAGCGGCCTACCGCGCGGCCTACCCCGGCGCTTCCCCGGGCGAGCTGTACGAACGCGTCCAGACGGACTGGCTCTTCGCCATGCCCTCCCTGCACCTGGCCGAGGCGCACCGAGCGGGCGGCGGCAGCGCGCACGTATACGAACTGACCTGGCCGGCCCCCGGCAACGGCGGCGCGCTCGGCGCCTGCCACGGCCTGGACATCCCGCTGCTGTTCGGCACGTACGGGGCCGACCTGGGCGCCCTGCTGTTCGCGGGGACCGAACCGTCCGCCGAGGCCTTGGCGCTGTCGGCCCGCTTCCGCTCCTCCTGGACGGCGTTCGCGAGGACGGGCGACCCGGGCTGGCCCGCGTACGACGATCAGCGGCGGCTGGTGCAGGTGCTGGACGCGGAGCCGGTGGTCACGGCCTACCCGGAGGAGACCGCGCGGCGCCTGTGGCAGGGGCACGACTTCGAGGCCCTGCCCCTGCTGTGACCTACAGGTTGCCCATCGGCTCGATGTCGATCCGCACCGGTGTGCCCCACACCCGCAGCACCTCGTAGTCCGTGAACTCGTGCACCAGCCGGTACGCCATGGCGGCCCGGGGCGCGCGGCGCTGGGCAGCGATGTACAGCTCGGCCTCGCGGCGGTCCCGGCGCGGGGTGCCGCACAGCTGCCACGTCTGGCCGTTCCACAGCTCCGGCAGCCAGCGCTGCTGGGGCTGCGGGCGGTCGCCGCGCACGCCGTACCGCGACGGTGCGGGCTCGGACAGCGGCTGGTGGGGAGCGGGCCCGTTGAACTCGTTCCGGCGGGCGGCCCGGCGCCGGGTCTCGCACAGCAGGCACAGGTCGGGGGCGGCCTCGTCGACCGGGCCGTTGGGATGCTCGGGGCACCGGGTGCTGGGCGCGGCGTTCGAGACGCTCTCCTCCAGCAGGTCGAGGGCCCGCCGCAGATCCGCCTTCACCTCGTGCAGTTTGGCGTCCGGGGTGTCGCCGGTGAGGGCCTCCCCGTGTTCACCGAGGAGCCGGAGGGCACGGCCGAGTGCGGTCAGCTGGGCGTGGTTCATACCGTCCATTGTCCCCAGCCGGCGGATTCTTCTCCCGGCGGCGTTGGTCCATCGCTGCGCGGATCCTGGCCGCGTGATCGTGTACGGACGGGGCGGGCAGGGGTGCGGGGGGTTGCGCGGGGGCGCTCTCACCCCGGCAGGCGCTGCAACGCCCTCCCGGCAGGGACTCCGGGCGTCCCGGGGCGCCGCAGTTCGCGCACTCCAGCACGCGCAGGGGCGGACGCGGGGCCGGTGGGGGCGGGAGCTTGCCGGTCAGGCGGGTGCGGACCAGGGCGGCGGGGTGGTGGACGGGTGTGGGCAGACCGGCCGTGAGGGCGTGCAGCACGTCGTCCTCCGAGGCGCCCCGCTCGAACCATTCCGTCACCAGGGGGGCGAGCGCCGCGCAGTCGGCCTGGGAGAGCGACAGCACGGGAGCGGTGCGGCCGAGGGCGGCCAGGAGGATGTGCGCCCGGGAGCGGGTGGGGCGCGGCGGTTCCCTCGGCACGTCCCCGCGGGTGAAGGCCGCCCACCAGTCGTCGTCCCGGGCCGTGCGGGACCACCACGATCGGGTGATCCAGCGGGAACTCCCGTCGTCGGCCGTGACGCACTCCCGGCCCCGGCGCAGATGCCCTGCCTGCTGGAGGCGGTTGAGGGCGGTGCTCAGGGCGCACTGGCCGTACGGCAGCTGTTTGGCCAGCGTCTTCACCGAGATGTCGGCGCCGTCGGGGAGGCGGTCGAGGTAGGCGGCGATGGCGGCTTCGCGGGGTGGGAGGTGGGCGAAGTCGTGCGCTGCGGGACGGAGTTGACCGGGAGTGGAGCGCTTGCCGTAGCCGGGGTTGGCCATGGGGTGCGCGGAGGGGAGGGCAGCACTAAAGTGGGCGTCAGCCATGGGATCGGTCTCTTCGATCTCGTTGGTTAAGCCCCCGCAGGTGTTGCCGCACCGGGCGGGGGCTGTTGCTTGTCCAGGAACGTTAGAGGTACGTGACTGTCCGTGGCAAGCCGGACGCGTGGCGTCAACTCGCGGGGTGGGAGGGCGGGTTGAGGCCCGCCTCCCACTCCTTGAAAGGAGGGCTCGAAGCCCGGGTCCCGAAGCTCAGGCCGTCCCGTCCTTGAGGTTCGCGACGAACGCGGCCCAGGCGGTGGCCCGGAACACGAGCTTCGGGCCGTGGGGGTTCTTGGAGTCGCGGACGGGGACGACTGCGGCTTGGCCGTTCGCCATCTCCAGGCAGTCGCCGCCGCTGCCGCCGCTGTAGCTGGACTTGTGCCAGGTGGCCTCAGTGATGCTCCTCATGGCCGTAATCCTGCGCGATGTCCTCGATGAGGGCCAGGGAGTCGGCCGGGGAGAGGGCGCAGGCCGTGAGGAGCTGGAACGTGCGCCGCTGGTACCGGACGGTGGTCGGGTCGTCCTCCAGCCGTCCCGTGCCGACTCCCTCGAAGTACAGCAGCGGAGGCGCGTCCTCGAAGTGCATCAGCTTCATGGAGCCCTCCATCGACGCGTGCGCGCCCGCGCCGAACGGCAGCACCTGCACGATGACCCGGTTGCGGCGCACCAGGCCGGCGACGTGACGCAGGGCCTCTGCCATCACCTCCCGGCCGCCGGTCCGCCGACGCAGGGCGGCCTCGTCAAGCACCGTCCACAACAGAGGGCCTGTTGGATCGTCGAGAAGGGCCGCCCTGTCCATGCGGGCCGCCACCAACTCCTCGATGACCTCCGCCGGTGCCGTCGGCCGGTACGCACGGAACACGGCCCGTGCGTACGCGGGCGTCTGCAGCAGCCCGGAGATCAGAAGCGGCGCGTACTGCCGGATCTCCGTGGCCTCCGCCTCCGCCTCCACCGCCTCCGCGAAATGCTCCGGATACCTCGACTTCGCCGCCGCCCCGCAGTGCCGCTGGAAGAAGTCCTCCGTCCCTAGCGCCTCGTCCAGCAGGCGCGCGTACTCCCGCTGCATCCTGCGCGTGCCCGCCTCCAGCTGGCCGATGAACGAGCCGCTCACGAAGAGCCGCTGGCCGAGTTCCTCCTGGCTGAGGCCGGCCTTCTCGCGGGCGTGGCGGAGTTCGGCGCCCAGGAGGGCCCGCGGTGAGGAGGAGGGGTCGAGGTCCCTGGGTCCGGGCATGGGCAACTCCCTGTCGTACACATCGGGTTGTTGGACCGCCGTATCTGGCCAGGTTAGAGGCGCCTCGGACACGCTGGGTGGCGAATCGTCAACTCAGCGTGGAGGTAGGGAAGCGTGCGCTCGACCGAAGAGATCGTGGAGTCACTGCGGGACGCACTCGCGGGAGTCGGTGTCGTGCTGCCGTCCCTGTGCGTCGACCCCGTCACGGCCGTGCGGGACGAGCCGTTCGCCCTGGTCGATCTGGGGCGGTGCAACGTGCGGACGGCCGAGCACCTGACCGACGTGCTGCGGTCGCTGCCCGTCGGGGAGGCGCTGCGGGCCCGCGTGCGGCAGGTCAATCGGGAGGTGAAGTCGCGGTGAAACGACAGTGATCGGCGGGTGGACTACAACCATTGGCCCGGCATCGTCGTCGAACAGGCGTATCGCGCGTACACCCCGGCGTCCGCCCCACCGCACGCCACTCCGGAAGACCGATTTCCTCAGAGAAAGCCTGCCATGACGCTCCGTTGGTGGTGCGGTGTCCTGCGTGTGCGTGGGAAGACCGACCTGTTTCTCGTACTCCTGTTCGCCGCCGCTTTCGCCGCCCTGCCCGTCTTCGCGCTGCTCCCGTCGCTGTGGGGCTTTGCCGCCGCCTCGGCCGTGAGTTACGCCGCCGACGAGGTGCTGCACACCCGTGCTCCCGCCTTCGTGCGGCGGCTGGCCGCGCTGCAACTGACGCGGACCATGCGGTTCGCCGTGCGGACGGTGATGCTGCTCGCCCTCGCCGACCGGATGGACGCGCCCGGTGCCGTGCTGGTGACCGCGCTGGCCGTGTTCAGCGTGCACTTCGCGCTGGTCGTGCTGTACACGGCCGTGCATCACGCCATCCGGCGCCGGCGGGTCCTGCCGGTGGTCGTGCGCAACCTCGACATGAGCGGGGCGGGCATCCCCGAGGCGCCGCCCGCCCTCCTCTACCGGCGTTTCCTGCGCAAGCTGCTGCACCTGGACCTGCCGGCGCACGCCGGAGTGCTCACCGCACTCGCCGTGGGGGCGTGGCGGCCCGCCGCTGCCGGGTTCGCGCTGACCGCCGGGCTGACGGTGGCGGCCGTGCTGGCGCTGCTGGGACAGTTGCGCCGGGCGCGGCGGATGCCGTCGGACGACGAGGTGATCGCCGAGGTGAACCGCCAACTGGCCGCATACCGGCCCGAGGTGGCGCTGTACTTCAGCTTCGCGTCCGTCTCCCGGGACTTCATGTACCAGGTGAACATGTGGATCGAGACGCTGGAGCAGCTCGACCGGAGGCCGCTGATCATCCTGCGGGAGCGGGCCTCGTTCCGCTATCTGAGCCGTACGTCGATCCCGGTGCTGTGCGTGCCGAAGGCCGACGACGTGGCCCAGCTGGAACTGCCCGAGCTGCGGGTCGTGCTCTATCCCGGCAACGCGGGCAAGAACGTGCACATGCTGCGGGTCGCCGAGGCCAAGCACGTCTTCATCGGGCACGGCGACAGCGACAAGCTCGCCAGCAGCAACCGGGTGAGCAAGGTGTACGACGAGATCTGGGTCGCCGGGCGGGCCGGGCGCGACCGGTACCAGCGGGTGCGGCACGCCATCAGCGACTCCGCGATCGTCGAGGTGGGCCGTCCGCAGCTGTCGTCGATCCGGCTGCACGCGGACCACCTGCCCGGGCCGCTGCCGACCGTCCTGTACGCGCCCACCTGGGAGGGCTGGAGCGACGACGACTGTCACACGTCCCTGATCCCGATGGGCGTGACGCTGGTCGAGAAGCTGCTCGCGGAGAACGTACGGGTCCTCTACAAGCCGCATCCGCTCACCGGCAAGCGCTCGCGCGCCGCGGCCGAAGCCGACCGGGCGATCCGGGAGTTGCTGCGCGCGGACAACGAGCGGCGCGACGGGGAACGGGGTGACCGTGAGCGTGTGGAGGCCGCCGTCGCCGCCGCCCGGCCGCGGCTCGCGGAGATCCAGGCCCGGCTCGCCGAGCTGTCGGGGCGGCTCGACGGCGACGACGCCCAGCAGACCCGCGAGGCCCGGCTGCCCGACCGCAGCGGCGAGGCCGAGTGGCACGAGCTGCGGGCCGAGTGGCACCGGATCTTCTGGGAGAGCCGGGGCGCGGTGCGGCACCAGGTGATCGTCCGGCAACTGCCCACGCTCTACGAGTGCTTCGACCAATCCGACCTGCTCGTCAGCGATGTGTCGTCCGTGGTCGCGGACTTCGTGGCGAGCCTCAAGCCGTACGTCCTGACCAACGCCGACGACCTGTCCGACGAGGCCTTCCGGGCCGCCTACACCACCGCCGGGGGCGCCTACCTCCTGGACCGGGAGTGCGTCCGGCTGCCGGAGATCCTCCGCGCGGTCCGCGCACCCCTGCACGACCCGATGGCACCGGAGCGCCGCGTCCTCAAGGAGTACGTGCTGGGCCCGGACCGCCCGACCTCCATGGACCGCTTCAACGCGGCCGTCAACGCCCTGGCCGACCGGGCCGCGGCGGAGCGGGAGCAGCAGGAGCGGGAGCAGCGAGCGGGGGAGCGGGAGGCGGTCGTCCAGCTCTCCGGCTGAGCGGAGTGCCTCGGTCCTAGCGGCTGATCCGGGACGCCAGGCCCTCGAAGTAACTGCGGTGCAGGGCCGTCAGGTCCACCTGTTCGGGGTCCAGGAGCCACAGCAGGTGGGCCCCTTCGAGGAACGCGGCCGTCTCCGCCGCCAGGAGGGCCGGGTCCAGGTCCGTGCGGGCCGAACCGTCGGCCGCGGCACGGGTGAACAGGGCGACCAGGTGCGCTCTCAGGGCCCGGCCGCGGTCGCGGAACCAGGTGTGGAGCCCGGAGCCGGGATCGAGGTTCTCGGCGGTGAGGGTGGTGTGCAGGGCGGCCAGTTGCCGTTCGGTCGCGGCGGTGTGCTCGGCGTCCCGGACGAACCAGGCGAACGCCTGCTCCAGCGTGGGTTCGGCGTCCTTCGTGGCGGACAGCCGCTCCAGGGCCCGCCGGTCGGCCTCCTCCAGCACGGCCTGGACCAGGGCGTCCTTGCTGCCGAAGTGGTGGATCAGGGCGGACGGGGTGGCGCCCACGCGTTCGGCGATCGCGGCCACCCCCGTGCCGCGCACGCCCTGCCGTGCGAACAACTCGATCGCCGCGTCCACGATCGCGCGACGGCGCTCCACGCCGCGCTTCTGCACCTGCCCTTTCACGCCTGCCATGAGGTCAGCCTGCCCGGCCGGCCTCGTGGCGTCCAGCTTTTTCCGGCACGGCCGTGCCGGAAAAACGGGTGCGCATCCGCTCCCCCCTCATTAATCTGAACGACCATGCAGGAAAATGAAGCCAAGAACGACACCACGTACCTGACCGGCCGCGAGCGCATGGTCGCCTCGGCCGGACTCGACCTGTGGACCGAGGAGTTCGGCGATCCGGACCACCCGGCGGTGCTCCTCGTGATGGGCGCCCAGGCGCAGGGCATCCAGTGGAACGACGGCATCGTCCGCCGCCTGGTCGCCGGGGGCCGCCGGGTCGTCCGCTACGACCACCGGGACACCGGCCGCTCCTCCACGGTCGACTTCGCCGCGCATCCCTACACCGTCGCCGACCTGGCCTCCGACGCGCTCGCCGTCCTGGACGCCCTCGGGGTGGCACGCGCCCACGTGGTGGGCGCCTCGCTGGGCGGCGTCATCGGCCAGCTGCTGGCCGTGACCCACCCGGACCGGGTGCTGACCCTGACGAGCCTGTCCTCCCAGCCGCTCGGCACGGACGCGGCGGCGGCCGTGCAGCGGGCCATGGAGGGGGCGCCCCCGCTTCCCGGCGAACTGCCCCCGCCCACGCCCGAACTGCTGGCCGCGCTCGTCGCGTCCTTCCCCGAGCCGCAGGCGGGCCTGGAGGGACACCTCGCCGCCCGGCTGCCGCTGTGGCGGGTGCTGCACGGGCCGGTGCTGCCGTTCGACGAGGAGGAGTACCGGGCCGTGGAGCGCCGGGCGTACGAGCGGGCGCGGGATCCGCGGGCCGCGCTCAACCACGCCTTCGCCGGGGCCACACCGGTGGGCTCCACGGCGGAGCTGGCCTCCGTCACGGCACCCGCGCTCGTCCTGCACGGCACCGAGGACCCGATGTTCCCGCCCGCCCACGCCGAGGCCACCGCCGCCGCCCTGCCCGGAGCCCGCCTCGTCCTGATCGAGGGCATGGGCCACACCCTGCCCGCCGCGCTGGACGACCGTCTGGCCGGCGAGATCCTGCGCCACACGGCCGTCACCGCCGTCTGACGGCGGGTCCTACGGGCGGGCCTCCAGGGCCGCCCGCAGGTGCCCGCCGGACTCCTCCAGCAGCCGGGCCGCCGTCGGGCCGTCCACTCCGGCCAGGATCGTCAGGATCGCGTGCTTCACCTCGCCGTCGGTGGCGGCCAGGGCCCGCTCGATCTCCTCGTCCCCGGCGCCGGTGGCGAGGGCGACGATCCGGTGGGAGCGGGCCCGGAGCTTGTCGTTGGAGGCCCGGACGTCGACCATCAGGTTCCCGTACGTCTTGCCCAGCCGGATCATCGTGATCGTCGACAGCATGTTGAGGACGAGCTTCTGCGCCGTGCCGGCCTTCAGGCGGGTGGACCCGGTGAGCAGTTCGGGTCCGACGACGATCTCGATGCCGTGCTCGGCGGCGGCCGCCAGGGGGCTGCCCGGGTTGCAGGACAGGCCGACGGTGAGGCAGCCGCAGTCCCGGGCGTGCTCGACCGCGCCGACCGCGTAGGGCGTGCGGCCCGACGCCGAGATGCCGACCACCGTGTCGTCGGGGGTCAGGCCGAGGGGCTCCAGATCGGCCCGGGCCAGTTCCCGGGAGTCCTCGGCACCCTCGACCGAGGTGACCACGGCCCCCGGACCGCCCGCGATCAGGCCGACGACCCGGGAGGGGTCGGTGTTGAAGGTGGGCGGGCACTCGGAGGCGTCGAGGACGCCGAGCCGGCCCGCCGTGCCCGCGCCCGCGTAGACCAGGCGGCCGCCCCGGGCCATCCGCCGCGCCACGGCGTCGATCGCGGCGGCGATCTCGGGCAGCCGGGCCGCGACCGCCCCGGCGACGGTCGCGTCCTCGCCGTTCATCAGCCGCGCGATGTCCAGCGTGGGCAGCCGGTCGATGTCCGCCAGGTCCGGCCGGAAGGCCTCGGTGGTCAGGGACTCCAACTCGGCTCGGACGTCACGGGGGTCGGAGGTGGAGGTCATGGACGGCTCTTTCCGTGTCTTTCCGGTGCTGGGCGGGGCGGCGGCCTCAGGGACGGTGCCGGTGGGCCAGCGCCTCGTACGAAGCCGACAGCGCCGGCGCCGCCGTCTCGTACGTCCGCTGCGCCACCCCCACGAACAGGCAGTCCACCACGAGGAGCTGGCCGGTCCGGGACGACATGGCCGCGGGGCGCAGCTCGCTCTCGCGCGCGGTGGAGGTGGTGAGGACGTGGTCGGCGTACTGCGTGACCGGGCCGTCCGGGCGGCCGGTGATCGCCACGGTCGTCGCCCCGCGCTCGAAGGCGACCCGCAGCGGCTCGATGACGTCCCCGGTCGACCCGGAGTGCGTGATGGCGATCGCCACGTCGCCCGCGCGCAGTTGCACGGCGTTGGTGACGGCCAGGTGCGGGTCGCTGTGGGCGTGTGCCATCAGCCCTATGCGCAGCAGCTTCTGCGTCAGGTCCTGGGCGACGAGCCCGGACGCCCCGACCCCGTACACATCGGTGCGGCGGGCGGCGGCCAGGGCGGTGACGGCCGCGCCCAGCTGGGCCGTGTCCAGCCCGGCGGCGGTGTCGGCGAGGGTCTGCTGCTCGTCGTAGGCGAGCTTGGCGACCACGTCGGCGATCGGGTCGTCCACCGCGATGTCGGTCGTGATGGCCGGGGCGCGGCCGGACTGCTGCTGCGCGGCGAGCCCGGCGAGCGCCAGCCGCAGGTCCCGGTAGCCCGGATAGCCCAGCAGCCGGGCGGTGCGCACGACGGTCGCCTCGCTGGTGCCGGTGAGTTCGGCGAGGCCGGTGACCGTGAGCGCAGCGCAGCCGGCCGGGTCGCCCGCCACGGCCTCGGCGACACGCTGCATGGAACGCGTCATCGACGGTGCGAGCGTGCGGACCTTGGCCGCGAGGGCGGCGGGGGCCGGCGGGGTGCCGCCCGGGCCGCCCCGCTCCCTGGCGAAAATTTCCTTCACTCTCTGGGTCACCCCTGAAAGATATTTTCGGCTCGGCGCCGGGGTCAAGAGTGCGCACAATGGGGGCATGGACCCCATCAGCCCCCTGGAGCAGACGCTGCACGCCGCGCGCGCCCTCGTGCTCGCCGACCTCGTCGCGGGACGCGTCGCCGACGCCGACGTCGTGTCGCTGGTGGAGCAGTCCATCACCCAGCGGCGCTGGTGGGTCGAGCAGTGGCCGGAGGGCGCGCAGTTCGTCGCCGGCCTGGTCGCGCAGGACGTCCAGGACGCCCTGCTGGAGCGGTACGGCCGCTGGCCGCTGTGCCCCGTGTGCGGCACGGGCGAGCCGCACGCGCTCGACGTGGAACCGGAGTTGGGGCCCGACCCGCACTGGGTGTGCACCGAGGCCGGGGTGAAGGTCGCGGCGGTGGGATCGCTCGGCGAGGCCCTCGGCGGGCCCGCGTCCTCGTGAGACCGGCGTGACGATCTACATCGACCCGCCCACCTGGCCCGGCCACGGCCGCCTGTGGTCCCACCTGGTCAGCGACGTCTCCTACGACGAACTCCACACCTTCGCCGCCCGCCTGGGCGTGCCCCGCCGCGCCTTCGAGCGCGACCACTACGACATCCCCGCCCAGCGGTACGCGGAGGTGGTCGCCGCAGGGGCCGTGGAGGTCAGCAGCCGCGAGGTGGTGCGGCTGCTGCACGGGGCGGGGCTGCGGCGGCGCAAGGGACGCTACCGGTCGCCGGACGCGCCCAGCTCGTAGGCCAGGTGCTCGGGGTCCTCGGCGACCTGGGCGAAGCCGGCCCGCGCCAGGACGTTCTGCGAGGGCAGGTTGGCCCGCTCGACGTTGGCGACGACGACCCGCACCTCCGGCCGGTCCAGCGCCCAGGACGACAGCGCGCGCAGGGCCTCGGTGGCGTAGCCGCGGCCGCGGGCCGCCTCGACGAGGTCGTAGCCGATCTCCACCCGGCCCGACGCGTCCGGGACGCCGTGGAACCCCATGGCGCCGAGTGCGCGGCCGTCCTCCCGGCGGACCAGGACGTACATCCCCCACTCCGGCCGGTGGACGCCGTCCTCGTACTGCTTGTACACCAGTCCGGCGCCGACCCGGGTGCCCTCGATCGGCCCGCCGTCGAGCCAGGCGAAGCCGCCCTCGCCGACCGTGGACAGATCGTCGGCCGCCGCCGGGGTGACGCCCTGAAGGGTGAGCCGCTCGGTCTCGACGACCAGGTTGTTGCTCCACCGCCACTGCGTCACGGGCGCGCGCCCGGGCAGGTCGCCGCGGGCGGTGGCCCACAGCAGGGTCCGCCAGGGCGTGGGGCCGGGCTGGACGTGCGGGAAGATCCGGGTGAGGACGAAGTCGCACAGCGCCGGGTCGGGTTCGTAGGCGACGCCGAGTCCCTCGGCGATGTCGTGGGTGTGCAGCAGCACCTCGGCCACGCCCATGGCGGCGAACCCCTCGCGGTTCGCGCTGCGGAAGGGATACGGATGGAAGGCCCGCACCTCGCGCGGGGTGGTCCGGACCGCGGCGGCCAGCAGCGTGCCCATCGTGCCGATCACCCGCAGCACGCCCGCGTTGTCGGTGCCCTCCTCCAGAGCGATCTCGAACGGGCCGTACGCCTCGGTCTCCCGCCCCGCGAGCTGCCCCGCGTACGCGATCAGATCGTCCGCGATGTGCACCGCGGTCTCCCGGCAGCTCCACTCCAGCCGCCCGGCCCGCACCCCTGTCCAGTCCCGCCCGGCGACCGCCCCCAGCACGCCCACGCACTCGGCGACGGCCCGTTCCACCTGCTCCGCACCCGTTGTCCACATGGCGGGCAGGCTACGAGGCATCCAGGGGTGGGAGCGACAGCATTTCCAGCTCGGCGGTGAGGTTGTAGCGGGCCGTCGCCTCCCAGTGCTCCGCCCCGTACGGGGTGCGGAACAGCCGGGGCAGCGCGAGGAGTTGGCGCAGGATCGCGGCCCGGCCCGTGCGGAAGGCGTCGTTGGGGACGAAGTGGTACTCCTCGCGGACCGCGGTGGTGTAGACGGCGTACGCCGACGGCGGCGAGGCCAGGACCGCCAGGTCGGCGTCGCACAGGACCCGGCCGTCGGGGTCCTCGTCCGCCGGGTCGTGCGTGACGGTGAGCCGGACCAGCCGGGCCACCTCGGCCGTCTTCGCGTCCGGTACCCCGGCTTCCGCCAGGGCCCGTTCGGCGAGCCGCGCGGAGCGTTCCTCGTTCTCGGAGCGGTCGGGCAGGTAGACCGCGTCGTGGAACCAGGCCGCCAGCCGGACCACCTCCGGATCCCGCGCGTACTCCTCCAGCACGTCGACGCGGTCCAGGACCGCCGTGAGGTGCTCGACCGTGTGGTAGCGGCGCTGCGGCTCCTGCCAGCGGCCGAGCAGGTCCTCGGCGTACGGCGCCGGGTCGGGACCGCCGCCCGGCCCCCGGGCCGCTTCCAGGGTGCGGGCGAAGCGGGTGCGCAGGGTGTCGAGATCGGCCATGGGGTCATTCTCCCGCCGACCCGGGCACGGCACCTAGCGTGGGGTGCATGACGACTCCTGCCGATGTGTACGACGTACGGGACCCCGAGCAGCCCGGCCGGCTGCTCGTGATCGAGCGTGACGCGCTGATCCCGCTGCTGCGGGACAGGACCGGGGAGGACTTCGCGCGGCCCGTCGCCGCGTGCCCGGGCTGGACGGTGCGGGACGTGCTGGCACACTGTTCGGCCGCCCTGGCGCGGGTGGCGGAGGGCCGGTTCGAGCCGGGCGTGTTCTCGCCCGAGTCCAACGACCGGGACATCGCCGAACGGGCCGGCTGGAGCGACGCGCAGGTCGTCGACGAGCTGGAGCGCGGGATGACCGCGGCCGGGCCGGCGATCGCCGGGGCGGACGGCAGGCTGGACGGCCTCGCGCTGGGGGAGTGGGTGCACGCCGGTGACGTGCGCGAGGCCCTCGGGGAAGCGGGCGCCTACGGCGGGGCCGGACTGCCGGACGCGCTCGCCCTGCTGGCCCGCATCACCCGCGAGCGGGGGCACGTGCCGCTCCACGCCGACCTCGACGACCTGGACGAGCCGCTGCGGCTGGGCGAGAGCGGCGGGGAGCGGCCCCCGGGGCGGTTCATCGGGGACGGGCCGACCCTGGTGCGGCTGTACACCGGGCGGCCGGTCGCCGGGGCGCCGGCGTTCGAGCTGGCCGGGGTGGAGGCGGCCGAGCTGAACATCTACGGGTGAGGGCCCGGGCCCCGGAGGGTGCTTGGGAGCCGGCCGGAGTGGGCAGCGTAGTCTTTGATTGGACTAGACCTGTCATCGAACGCCGACGCCGTGCCGACGAAGGGGCCCCATGAGCAAGCGTGCAGTCCTGGAGGTGATCGCCCTCGGCGTCGAGGACGCGGTCGCCGCCCAGGCGGGAGGCGCGGACCGCCTTGAACTGGTCACCGACATGGCGGCCGACGGGCTCACCCCGTCGGCCGCGACCGTCGCCGGGATCCGGCAGGCCGTCGACATCTCCCTGCGGGTGATGATCCGCCTGGCGGACGGCTTCGCGGCCGGGGACGTCGACCGGCTCGCCGGTACGGCCGCGGAGTTGCGCGAGGCCGGGGCGGAGGAGTTCGTGCTCGGGTTCCTCGACGACGGGGGCTCGGTGGATCTGGCGGCCGTGGAGCGGGTCGTCGCGGCGCTGGACGGCTGCCCCTGGACGTTCCACCGGGCCATCGACCGGGCCGCCGACCGGGACGCCCTGCGCAAGCAGTTGGACGGCATGCCGGGGCTGGACACGTACCTGACGGCCGGGTCGGCGGACGGGGTCGACGGCGGGCTGCCCGTGCTGCTCGCGGAGGCCGGGCGGGCCGGGGAGCCCGGATACGGGCAGCAGTTGCTGGTCGGGGGCGGCCTGCGGCTCGACCACGTGCCGGTGCTGTTGAAGGCCGGGGTGGACGGGTTCCACATCGGTGGGGCGGCTCGTCCCGGTGGCTGGGACGAGCCGGTGTCCGCCGAGGCCGTGGCGGAGTGGCGCGCCGCGGTGGACGCTTCCTGAAGGGTGCCCGGCGCTTACCCGAGTTGCTCCGGCAGGGGAGCCGCGTGCGTCACCGTCAGACCCGAGACCGCACGGGTGAGGGCGACGTACAGGCGGCGCAGCCCGGTGCGTTCGTCGGGTTCGCCGTCGACCACCGCGCCGGGCTCGTCCAGCACCACGTGGTCGTACTCCAGGCCCTTCGCCAGGGACGCCGGGACCAGGGTCAGGCGCGTCTCCCGGGTGGTCTCCTCGCCGGGGCCGACGTACGGGATGCCGGCGTCCTGCAGGGCCCCGGCCAGTGCGGGGACCCGGGCGTCCGCCGCGATCAGGCCCGTCGAGCCCTCGTGGCGCAGCGACTCGCGGCAGGCGGCGACCACGTCGGCGGTCCCGGAGACCGGGCGGACCTCGAAGCGGCCCGGGTTCTCGCGGATCGACACCACCGGCCTCAGGCCCGGGGCGATGTGCGGCAGGAGGCGTGAGGCGTAGGTGATGACGTCCGTGGGGACACGGAAGCCCGCCGTCAGCTCCTCGATCACGGCGTCCCGCTTGCCCAGGTGGGACAGCGCCTCCTCCCAGCTGCGCGTCGCCCACGGCGTGGTGCCCTGCGCCAGGTCGCCGAGGACCGTCGCACTGCCCGTGGTGCAGCGGCGGCCCACCGCCCGGTACTGCATGGGGGACAGGTCCTGCGCCTCGTCGAGGACGACGTGCCCGAGGGAGTGCGTGCGCCGGACCAGGTCGGTGGCCTCGTCGACCAGGACGGCGTCCGCGGCCGACCACCGGGCCGACTTCACGCTGCGCGCCGGCTTCGCCCAGAGGATCGCCTTCTGCTCGTCCGCGTCGAGGATCCTCTCCGCGTGCGCGGCGAGGAACTCCGCGTCCGACAGCAGCCGCAGCACGAGTTTCGCCGGGTCGACCGGCGGCCAGATCGCCTTGACCGCCGCCTTCACCGCGCTGTTGCGGGCCACCGCGTCCTGCACGCGGTCGTCGGGCGCCTCCCCCGAGCGTTCCATCTGCACCAGCACGGCGTGCGCGATGCGCTGCGGCAGGGCCTCGCGGGCGGCGCCGTAGCGGATGTCGCGGTCCAGCAACTCCCGGACGATCTCTTCCAGTTCGTACGCCGCGACCCGCCAGCGGCGCGAGCCGCGCACGACCACGACCGGTTCGGTGGGCGTCGTGACGTGGGAGTAGAGGGCCCGGCGCAGCACCTCGGCCATGCGGGCGTCGCCCTTGACGACCGCGGCCGTGGCGTCGTCGGTGCCCTTGATCTCGACGTGCGCGACCAGGTCCTCGACGGTGGCCTGCTGGACGGTCAGCTCGCCGAGGGCCGGGAGCACCTGCTCGATGTAGTGCAGGAAGGACCGGTTCGGCCCGATGACCAGGGTGCCGGTGCGGGCGAGGCGCTCGCGGTGGGCGTAGAGCAGATAGGCGACCCGGTGCAGGCCGACGGCCGTCTTGCCGGTGCCGGGGCCGCCCTGCACGCACACCGTGCCGGACAGACCCGACCGGACGATCTCGTCCTGCTCGGGCTGGATCGTCGCGACGATGTCCCGCATCGGGCCCACGCGCGGCCGTTCGATCTCCTGCTGGAGCAGCTTGCTGGTGCGGGCCGCCTCGGCCGGGTCCGAGAGGTGCTCGTCCTCGTACGCGGTGAGGTCGCCGCCCGTGTAGCCGAAGCGGCGGCGCAGCGCGATGTCCATCGGGTCCTTCTTGGAGGCCCGGTAGAACGGCTGCGAGACCGGGGCGCGCCAGTCGATGACCATGGGGTCGCCGTCGTGGTCGTGCACGTGCCGCCGCCCGACGTAGAAGCGCTCACCCTCCGCCCCCTCGGCCCGTTCGCCGCCCGGCGCGTGCAGATAGTCGAGCCGGCCGAAGAACAGCGGGGTCTCGCTGAGGTCGGCCAGGGCCTTGATGCGCTCCTCGATCTGGCGGGCGAGCACCTCCGCGTTCACCCAGTTCGCGGTGACGTCGCTGATGTCGAGGGCTTCGACGTCCTCGCGCATGGCGCGCAGGGCGGAACGGGACGCGGCGAGGTGGGAGCGCTCACGCGCGAGCGGGTCGTCGACGGGCGTGGACAAGGGAGTGCCTCCGGAAGGGACCTGCTGGGGGAAGGGCGGTGGGATGCCGGCCGGTTTCCGTCCGGTCGGCGGCACTCCGTCGAGGGAGGCGGGCAAGAGCGGAGATTTTAGGTGAGCGGGCGTGGCGGGCGCGAACGCTTTTCTCGTCCCCTAGGGGACGCCGCCCTCCTCCCGAGGGGCCCGCGTCCGCCCGGGGACGTACGCGGGCGGACGCGAGGTTCGGTCCCGAGACCGACGCGGGCCTTACGGGACGAAACGCACCATGGAGACATGAGCGCAGCAACCATCCACCCCGCCCCGGCACCGGGCCGCCCGCCCGGCGCCACCGCCGTGTCCGGCAGTCACCGCCACCGCCTCGGCGATGCCCTGCGCGCCGTCAAGGTCTTCGCGGGCGCCGCCTTCGACGTGGTCGTCCTCGGTCAGTACGGAGAGGAAGTCGGCGTGGTCCGCCGCAAGTGAGCGGCCCGGGCCGGTATCAGCTCCCGGCGAGCAGCTCGTCCGCGTCCATGATCCGGTACGCGTACCCCTGCTCCGCCAGGAAGCGCTGCCGGTGCGCGGCGAAGTCCTGGTCGATCGTGTCCCGGGCGACCACGGAGTAGAAGTGCGCCTGGTGGCCGTCCGACTTGGGCCGCAGCACCCGGCCGAGGCGCTGGGCCTCCTCCTGCCGGGAGCCGAAGGTGCCCGAGACCTGGATCGCCACCGTCGCCTCGGGCAGGTCGATCGAGAAGTTGGCGACCTTGGACACCACGAGCACGCTGATCTCGCCCTCGCGGAAGGCGTCGAAGAGCTTCTCCCGCTGCGCGTTCGACGTCTCGCCCTTGATCACGGGCGCCCCGAGGTGCTCGCCGAGCTCGTCGAGCTGGTCGATGTACTGGCCGATCACCAGGATCTGCTGCCCGGCGAAGCGGCGCACGATCGCCTCCGTGACCTTCCGCTTGGTCGCGGTGGTCGCACAGAAGCGGTACTTCTCCTCCGCCTCGGCCGTCGCGTACGCGAGCCGCTCGGAGTCCGTCAGGTTGACCCGGACCTCCACGCAGTCGGCGGGCGCGATGTAGCCCTGCGCCTCGATCTCCTTCCACGGCGCGTCGAACCGCTTGGGCCCGATCAGGGAGAACACGTCCGACTCGCGGCCGTCCTCCCGGACCAGGGTGGCGGTGAGGCCGATCCGGCGGCGCGCCTGCAGATCCGCCGTGAACTTGAAGACCGGCGCGGGCAGCAGGTGCACCTCGTCGTAGACGATCAGGCCCCAGTCCCGCGAGTCGAACAGCTCCAGGTGCGGGTAGACGCCCTTCCGCCGGGTCGTCAGCACCTGGTACGTGGCGATCGTGACGGGCCGGATCTCCTTCCGCGTCCCGCTGTACTCGCCGATCTCGTCCTCGGTGAGCGAGGTCCGCTTCACCAGCTCGTGCTTCCACTGCCGCGCCGAGACGGTGTTGGTGACGAGGATCAGGGTGGTCGACTTCGCCTGGGCCATCGCCCCGGCGCCCACCAGGGTCTTGCCGGCACCGCACGGCAGGACGACGACGCCCGAACCGCCGTGCCAGAAGTTCTCCACCGCCTGCTTCTGGTACGGCCGGAGCGCCCAGCCGTCCTCGGCCAGCTCGATCGGGTGCGCCTCACCGTCGACGTACCCGGCGAGGTCCTCGGCCGGCCAGCCCAGCTTCAGCAGCGTCTGCTTGATCTGGCCGCGCTCGGAGGGGTGCACGGCGACCGTGTCCGGGTCGATCCGGGCGCCGACCAGCGGCGCGATCCGCTTGGACTTCAGCACCTCCTCCAGCACCGGACGGTCCGTGGTCGTCAGGACCAGGCCGTGCGCCGGGTGCTTGGAGAGGGTGAGGCGGCCGTAGCGGTCCATCGTCTCGGCGACGTCGACGAGCAGCGCGTGCGGCACCGGATAGCGGCTGTACTGCACGAGCGCGTCCACGACCTGCTCGGCGTCGTGCCCGGCGGCACGCGCGTTCCACAGGCCCAGCGGGGTCACCCGGTAGGTGTGGATGTGCTCCGGCGCCCGCTCCAGCTCCGCGAACGGAGCGATGGCCCGACGGCAGTCGTCGGCCTGCTCGTGGTCGACTTCCAGGAGCAGGGTCTTGTCGGACTGGACGATGAGAGGTCCGTTCAACGCGGGTCCCTTTCTGGAGGCGGCACCCTGGCATGAGTGCTCGGCCAAACGTCCAGTGTGCCTGATCGTCGGCGTGCGGTGGTGTGACGTGGACGGCCCGGAAGCGACTCCGGTCGTACTGAATGCCTATTCATCCCAACGTGTGGTGTGAATTCAGTTTTTCCGGCCCGGCCCCGAAGAATGGCGCGGGTGCAGAACCCCCCGACCACCACGCTCGGATACGCCCTGTTCGCCACCCGCTGGCTCCAGGCCCCGCTGTACTTCGGGCTCGTGGCCGCCCAGGGCGTCTACGTCTACAAGTTCTTCAAGGAGCTGTGGACCTTAATCCTCATGTGCGTGGGCGGCCACGCCACCGAGACGTACGTCATGCTCGCCGTCCTGAAGCTGGTCGACGTCGTCATGATCGCCAACCTGCTGATCATGGTGATCGTCGGGGGCTATGAGACGTTCGTCTCCCGCATCGGCCTCCAGGGCCACCGCGACCAGCCCGAATGGCTCTCGCACGTCAATTCCAACGTGCTGAAGGTCAAGCTCGCCACGGCGATCGTGGGCATCTCCTCGGTCCACCTGCTCCAGATGTTCGTGGACGTCCACCACACCTCGCAGCACGCCCTGCTGTGGGGGACGGTGATCCACATGGCGTTCATCGTCTCGGCGGCGATCCTCGCCTACATGTCGGGCCCGATGGCCGCGCACGGCGACCGCGGGCACGCCGTCCGGCCCCCGGCGGAGCCCGTCAGGAACGAGCACGCCCCCGAGCCCCGGCCCGAGGCCGCGGCGGACGCGCCCGCGGTACCCCGGCAGCCGGACCCGGACGGTGAGGCGGAGGCCCGGATCCGCGCCGCCGGCTTCCCCGCCCGCAAGCTCCTGGAGGACTTCGACGAACGGCACCCGCGGGGCTTCGACCGGGAGACCGTGGCCCGGCTCGGCAAGGCGGAGTTCGTCACGGCCCGGCGCAACGTGGTGTTCGTCGGCCCGCCCGGCACCGGCAAGACCCACCTGGCCGTCGCCCTGGGCGTGCGGGCCTGCCAGGCCGGGCACCGGGTGCTGTTCGCCACCGCCGCCGGGTGGGCCGCCCGGCTGACCGACGCCCGGGCCGCCGGACGGCTCGACGCGGAGCTCGCCTCGCTCGACGAACACCCCCTCCTGATCGTCGACGAGGTCGGCTACACGCCCTTCGACCCGGACACCGCCGGCCTGCTCTTCCGGCTGGTCGCCCACCGCTACGAGCGCGCCTCCCTGATCGTCACCAGCGACCGCCCCCTCGGCCGCTGGAACGAGGTCTTCGGCGCGTCCGCCCCGGCGCTGACCGACCGCCTCGCCCACCACGCCGAGGTCGTGCGGCTGGACGGCGAGAGCTACCGGACCCGGCGCTCTAGCGCAGCGTGGGCAGACTGACGTTCTGGATCAGCGGACCCTCGACGGTGACCGCCTCGGCGACCAGCGACTCGGGACCGGCGGCCGGCAGCGGCAGGGGCAGCGCCCCGGCCGCCGCGGCGGGGGACGCGAGCGCGCCCACCAGGGCGACGGCGGCGAGGGCGACGGCGGGCAGCTTTTCACGCATGCGGACGACAGGGCCTTTCTGGAGACGACGGACGGGACCTCTCCCGGCGACGGCGACGGCGGACGCGGCCGCCGCGGGCCGGCCCGCGGGCGCGCGGCCGGCCCGGTGGGCGTGCGGACGGGCGATCAGATCTGCGGCGTCTCCAGGACGAGACCGGCGACATCGATGCTCACCGCGGCGGCCGGGGTGGCCAGCCCTCCGAACGTCATCAGGGCGGCGGTGGCCAGGACGGCGGCGACTCGACGAACAGCGCGCATGCGGGGAGTTCCTTTCGACAGCGCTCACAGGGACACCCGGTGGCTGCCCCCGGGCACCCCGCGTGATGCGGCAGGCCCGGCAAGGTCGCCCGAGGGTGGGACATCCCCGGCGTGGCGTGCATGAACGCCGGCGTGCACCCGAACGGGTGAGAGACCCGGCGCGGCGCCGTCAGCCCGCGTCGTCCGCCAGCTCCGCCACCCCGGTGATCCGGTGCAGCGGAAACGTACGCACCTCGTCCGCGGTGTGGTCGTACGCCGTGACGAAGCCGCCCTCGACGCGGACCGGGGCGATGACCCGCTGGCTGGCGGCGCCCTCGGCGTTGACGTAGCCGATCCACAGGGCCTCGCCGGTCAGGACGGCGGCCTGCATGGTGGCGAGGGTCTCGGCGGAGCCGGTGCGCGGCAGCTCCCCGTCGGCGGCCGGGCCCGTGCCGGGCTTGCGCGGCGCGGTGGAGGCGAGGTCACCCGCACGGATGGCGCGCAGCGCCGCCGCGAGCAGGGTGTCGTCGGGCACGGGCGGGCCGTCCGGGACCGGCTCGGGCGCGGAGCGCGGCGGGGTGCGGCGGGCCAGGGCGCGGGTGATCAGCACGTCGCCCTCGGCGGACTCGGCGGCCGGCGCGAACCCCATCGCCCGCAGCCCCTCCAGCAGTCCGGCCGGGTCGGCCTGCGCGGCCAGCACGGTCGGGGCCAGCCGGCGCAGCCCCAGGGCGGCGGCCCGCTTGTCGGCGAGGATCTCGCCCAGCGTCGCGTCGTCGTCGCAGCGCACGTACGCCGAGGCCGCGCCCACGCGCAGCTGCCCGTGCCGGCGGGCCACGTCGTCGATGAGGTACGACAGCGGCTGCGGCACCGGCGTACGGGAGTGGGCCGCGAGGAAGGCGTGCAGGTCGGAGGCGGTCTGCCCGGCGTCCAGGGCGCGCCGCACCGACCCGGGGGTGAACCGGTAGACGGTGGCCCCGCCCTTGGACTCGACGTCCGCCAGCACGCCCAGCATGTCCGCGAGCGGCCGCTCCAGGGGCCCGGGCGCCACCGCCGTCAGGTCGGCCTGGAGCAGCACGTGGTCCAGCGGCTCGGGCAGCAGCGGCGCGAGGACCCGGGCCGCCGCGGCGGAGGCGACGGCCTGCTCGGCGGGGGACAGGGGCGTGAGCGGGGCGGGGCGGTGGTGGTGGTGGACGGGCAGCTTGTCCCCGGGGCCGGAGGGCTCCGCCGGGCCGGAGGACTCGCCCGCCGGGCTCTTCGCCGGGGCCGCGGGCGCGCCCAGCAGGGCCCGGCCGTGGGCCGACAGCGCGCCCCGGCCGGTGACGCCGAGCAGCTCCGCCTCGGACAGCGTCCAGCGGGCCAGCCGGCCGCGCAGGTCGTCCTCGGGCCGGGCGCCGCGCAGGGGGCGTTCCCAGCGCAGCCGGGCCAGCACCGACTCCGGGTCCGGCGCGGCTCCTTCCGGCAGCGCGGCCAGCAGGGCCAGCACCCGGTGCCGCACCTCGGGCGCCGCCGACCGGTCCAGGCCCGGTCCGAGCGCCGACAGCGTCCGGTCCTTGGCATCCCGCCCGCCGACCAGGCCGGCCGTCCGGGTCGCCGAGAGCCACGCCGTGACCAGCACCGACCAGCGTTCGGCGGGGGGCTGCTCGCGCCACTCGTCGTAGGCCGGGGTGGCCGCGTACCGTTCGTCGGCCTCGCCGTCGGAGGCGATCAGGCCGGCCGCGTACGCCAGCTCCACCCAGAACGCGGCCACCGGCTCCGGCACGTCCAGGGCGACGGCGGTCCGCTTCAGGTCCCGCACGCTCAGGCCCCCGGCCCGCAGCACCGCCGGACCGCCCTCGTCCCAGTCCTTCAGCAGTTCCTCGACGGTCGTGAGCGCCGTGTACGCCTGCCCCGCCGCCGTGCTGTCCACAACCTGTGGACGGTGTGCCGCGGCCGCCTCCACCGCCGGCGGCACCGGCTCGGGCGTCCGGTGCGCCAGGCCCCGCCGCAGGTGCAGGGCCACCTCGCGCGGCAGGACGACCGTCCCGGGCGCCGTCGGCAGCAGCAGCCCGCGGTCCAGCAGCCAGCGCAGCCGGGGCGCCGGATCGGCCGTGACCTGCCCGTACGGCGGCCCCCACACCAGCCGCTCCAGCACCTCCAGCGAGTCGGCCGGGGCCTGTGCGAGCAGCGCCGCCATCCGCTCGCGGTCGCCGAACAGCCCGGCCAGGGCGGTCACCGCGGAGACCGAGTCGTGCGTGGAGGGCAGCCCGGCCGTCGTGACGATCTCCTGGATCCGCCCCGGGGACATCCCGGCGGTGGCCTCCTGCACGGTGGGGCCGAGCCCCGTGGGCGAGGGGTGCTGCGGCGAGGGCGCCAGCAGCTCACGGGCCGTGCGCACCAGCCGCAGCCGGTCGTCGCCGCCCCACACCAGGGCCTGCTCGCGCAGCGCGTCCAGGGCGTGCGGCAGGGCGGCCGCCACCGCCGGGTCGGCCGCGTCGCCCGCCATGAGCCCGAGCAGTTCGTCGTAGGCCGCCGGGTCCGCCGCCACGGCCAGCGCCTCCGCCGTCTGCAGCGTGAACCGGTCCAGCCGCTCCAGGGCCCGCACGACCGAGGCGCGGGTGCCGGCGCGGGTCGCCAGCTGCGTCAGATCGGTGGGCACGGGCGTGATGAGATCCGGTCGGCTGCGCAGCAGCGCGCCCAGCGCGGCGTCGCCCCGCGCGCGGAGCGCCTCCGCGAGGGAGCGGGGGGCCACAGGCCTGTCCTCGGTGCTCATCCGGTCCACGGTAGCGGGTCGCCTCCGGCGGCCGGGCCGTCTGTGCGCGGCCTCGCACCCGGACACCCCACGTGCTTTTGGAAGCCGCGCCGGTCCGCGCGGTACCGTCGTCCGACGGCGTCACGCAACGCACCCGCCCCGGAGGGGACTTCGTGGGGATTGAGAGCGACCAGGTCGTTTACGAGTATCTGAGCCGCGTCGGCGACGTGGCCCAGCAGCAGCAGTTGTCCTCGGCCACCCGCATGCGCCTGGTCGCGGACCTGCGCAACGAGATCGACCGGCGCCGCGCCAGGGCCACCGTCGACTCGCCCGCCGCCGTCCGCCGCATCCTGACCCGCCTGGGCAGCCCCGACGACGTCGTGGCCGCCGCTGCGGACGGGCGTGCGCCGCAGAACGCCGCCCCCGCCGCCGTGCCCGTGCAGCCCGACCGCGAACCGCAGGGGCGGGAGCGGGCCAAGGGGGTGCGGCGCGTCGTGCCGCGGCCCCGCCCGGCGCGCCCCGCCGAGCATGCGCAGCCCGCGCCCTCCGACGGCCCGGCCCCGCCCCACCTGGCCGCCGGGCACGAGCTCGGGGACAGCGCGGTCCAGCCGGACTGGTGGCGGGTGGACAGCAGCCCCTTCGGCGTGGGTGACGAGGTGCCGGGCTTCGTGGGCGGGGTGGAACTGCCGGACCTGCTGAAGCCGCCGCCGCAGCGCAAGGCCGAGCCCGACGGGACGACGGAACCGGCCCCCGCCGTCGAGGCGGCCGAGCCGGTGGAGGAGGCCGGCAGGAAGGGCCGCCGTCTTCCGGGGCTGCCCGCCGCCGGGAACTGGAGCAACCCCCTCCTGCTGGCCGCCGCCGCGCTCCTCGTCGCGGGCGCCGTCCTCGGCAACTGGTTCGTGCTCCTCCTCGGCTGGCTCATCGCCTACGCCTCCCGCCGCCTGACCCCGGCGGAGACGAAGTGGGCGGTGGTGATCCTGCCCAGTACGGCGGTGGTGGCGGGCCTGGTGTGGCTCTGGGGCCGGATGAACGACCGCTGGGGCGAGCCGATCGCCGAGGGCGCGATGAACGACGCGGTGGCGCAGACATGGCCCTGGGTGGTGCGCGGCGCGGCGGTGACGTCGGCCCTGTTCCTGGTCTGGCGTTCACAGCGCCGCCGCTAGGGCCTGTCCGGGCCGTGTCCGGAGTCCCCGGGCGCGCGTCTGCCGCGCACACCGGCTGGGCACAATGGCCCATATGGCACTCACCGTCGGCTTCGACCTCGACATGACCCTCATCGACTCCCGTCCCGGCATCCGCGCCTGCTACCTGGCGCTGTCCGAGCGGACGGGGACGTACATCGACGCCGATCTGGCGGTCACCCGGCTCGGCCCGCCGCTGGCCGAGGAGCTGATCAACTGGTTCCCGGCCGAGGAGGTGGAGGCCATGGCGGACCTGTACCGGGCGATGTACCCGACCATCGCCATCGAGGCGACCCCGGCGCTGGCGGGCGCCCGGGAGGCCGTGGCGGCGGTACGGGAGGCCGGCGGGCGCGCGATCGTCGTCACCGCCAAGTACGAGCCCAACGCCAAGCTGCACCTCGCCCACCTGGGGCTGGAGCCCGACGCGGTCATCGGCGACCTGTGGGCCGAGCAGAAGGCGGAGGCCCTGCGCGAGCACGACGCGGCCGTCTACGTCGGCGACCACGTCGGGGACGTGCGCGGGGCCCGCACGGCCGGCGCGCTCTCCGTCGCGGTGGCGACCGGCCCCTGCTCCCCGGAGGAACTGCGCGCGGCGGGCGCGGACGTCGTCCTCACCGGCCTGAGCGAATTCCCCGGGTGGCTTTCGGACTACCGCCCCGCGCGTGCCTGACGCCGGCCGGCCGAGACGGAACGCAGTACTCCCGCACCGGCCATCAGGAATCCGACCGCCATGAGCATGCTCAATCCGAACATGTACGTCGGAAAGGGCGTCGTTCCGAGGAACAGCGGGGCGACCGTGACCAGTGTGGCCAGGGCGCCGATGAAGAAGACGACGGCTCCGGCCCGGACCAGCCGGTCACCGGGCGCGGCGGAATTCGTTTGGGTTTTGTCACGCACCCGACCAGGGTAGTTCCCAGCGCGAAGGAACAACCCGGTGACGTCTTGTCACCGGCTGCAAGAGCATTAGCCTTGGTACCGGCGGGTCGTACGACCCGCCCGAGTGCTATCAAGAGCCGTTTCAGAAGCAGTTTTCCGACGAGTACGAGGACGAGGACAGACGTGCCTACCGGCAAGGTCAAGTGGTTCAACAGCGAGAAGGGCTTCGGCTTTCTCTCCCGCGACGACGGCGGTGACGTCTTCGTCCATTCCTCGGTCCTCCCCGCCGGAGTCGAGACGCTCAAGCCGGGACAGCGCGTGGAGTTCGGGGTCGTGGCCGGACAGCGCGGCGACCAGGCGCTGTCCCTGACGATCCTGGACCCGACCCCGTCCGTGGCGGCGGCGACACGCAAGAAGCCCGACGAGCTGGCCTCCATCGTCCAGGACCTGACGACGCTCCTGGAGAACATCACGCCGATGCTGGAGCGCGGCCGCTACCCCGAGAAGACCGCCGGCAAGAAGATCGCGGGCCTGCTGCGCGCGGTCGCCGACCAGTTGGACGTCTGACCCGGTCTTCAGGGGAACCGCAGCGCGTCCGGGCCGAGGGGCGGGACGAGCCCCTCGGCCGCCGCGCGCGTCAGCAGGCCGCGTACGGCGGCGTAGCCGTCCTCGCCGAGGTCGGCGGTGAACTCGTTGACGTACAGCCCGATGTGCTGGTCGGCCACGGCCGGGTCCATCTCCTGGGCGTGTTCCATGACGTACGGCCGGGACGCCTCGGGGTCGTCCCAGGCGGCCCGCACGGACGCCCGGACGGAGTCGGCGAGCAGCCGCAGCCTCTCCTCGCCCAGCGACCGCTTGGCGATGATCGCGCCGAGCGGGATCGGCAGGCCGGTGGTGTGCTCCCAGTGCTCGCCCATGTCGGCGAGCTTGTGCAGCCCGTAGTTCTTGTAGGTGAAGCGCGCCTCGTGGATCACGAGCCCCGCGTCGACCTTCCCGTCGCGCACGGCCGGCATGATCTCGTGGAACGGCATGACGACGATCTCGCCGACCCCGCCCTCCAGCGTGTCCGCGGCCCACAGCCGGAACAGCAGGTACGCGGTGGACTTCTCACTCGGCACGGCGACGGTCCGCCCGGTGAGGTCGGCGTCCGCCTCCCGGGTCAGCACCAGCGGCCCGCAACCCCGCCCGAGCGCGCCGCCGCAGGGCAGCAGGGCGTAGTCGTCCAGCACGTACGGCAGCACGGCGTACGACACCTTCAGCACGTCGTACTCGCCGCGCTCGGCCATGCCGTTGGTGAGGTCGATGTCGGCGAAGGTCACGTCCAGCGCGGGGGCGCCGGGGACGCGGCCGTGGGCCAGGGCGTCGAAGACGAACGTGTCGTTCGGGCAGGGGGAGTACGCGATCTGCAGCTGCTCAGCGGTCATGCCGGTTCCAACTCTCCAGTACGGGCGCGAGCTTCCCGAACGCCTCGGTGAGGGCCGCCAGGGCGTCGGGAATGCGCCAGGCGTCCCGGTCCCGGGGGCCGACCGGATTGGAGACCGCCCGGATCTCCAGCACGGGCACGCCCTGCGCCACGGCGGCCTCGGCGACCCCGAAGCCCTCCATGGCCTCGGCGAGCGCGGTGGGGTGCCGTTCCCGGAGGGCGGCGGCCCGGGCGGCCGTCCCGGTCACGGTGGACACGGTGAGCACGGCACCGGCCCGGGCCCCGGTGGCGTCGGCGACCCGCCGCACGAGTTCCCCGGGCGGCCGGTGCCGGACGGTGCCGAACCCCAGTTCGGTGACGGACAGGAACCCGTCCTCGGTCTCGGCCCCCAGATCGGCCGCGACGACCTCGTCGGCGACGACCAGCGACCCCACGGGCGCGTCCGGCCGGAACCCGCCCCCGATCCCGGCGGACACGACGAGGCCGTAGGGCCGGCCCCGCAGGGCGGCGGCGGTGAGGGCGGAGGCGGTGGAGGCGGCGGCCGACGCGGGCCCCACGCCGACGGCGACCACATCGAGCGGCGCCTCGTCACCGGCGTGGGCAGCCGGAAGACCCGCCACCACCGCGTCCCTCTCCACGGGAACCGCGGTGGCGACCAGCACCCGGCGAGGCCCTGCGGCAGCGATCAGGCGTCCTTCTTCAGCTTGAAGTTCCAGAGCCCCGACGGCTCCTTGTCGCCCTCCTTGATGGAGACGAGCGTGGAGTTGCCCTGCGCGCCGTACTGGGCGTTGAAGAACACGCTGCCCGGAATGGTGCGGTACGTCTTCTTGCTGGCGTCGGTCAGCGGCTGACCGTTCATCAGGATCGTCCAGCCCTTGTCGGCGATCTCCGGGTCGACACCGAAGCGGACGGTCTCGTCCGGGTCGACCGAAATGCTCTTGATGCCCTTGTCCTTCAGGCACTGCGTGAGGTCGGACTGCTTCAGCGCGTCGCCCTCACCACCACAGGTGGCCTCGGTGTTCACCGAGTCGCTGCCCACGGTGACCGTGGCCATCGGCGTCGGCTTGTCACAGGCCGACAGGACGAGCAGTCCGGCGGATACGACACCGGCGACGGCGACGGCGCGGCGGCGTCGCACAGCGGATTGCAACGTGTTCATGGCCGAAGGCTATCGGGCCCGCCGCTCGCACCGCCCACGCGGGGTACGGCGTGCCCGGACACCACCGCCCGGCTACGCCACCCGGGCCCGCCCCGAGCCTCCGCGCCGCGCCGAGCCGACCAGCCCCCGCACGGTCGTCAGCCATCCGGTGCCGACGATCGCCGCCCCCACGGCCAGCCCGAGCGTGCCGTTGAGCGGCATGGCGATGCCGACCGCCCCGCCCAGCACCCAGGACATCTGCAGCAGCGTCTCGGAGCGGGCGAAGGCCGAGGTGCGGACCAGTTCCGGCACGTCCCGCTGGATCAGCGCGTCCAGGGACAGCTTGGCCAGGGCCTGCGCGAAGCCGGCGATCGCGGCCAGACCCGCGACCAGGACCGCGCTGAAGAACACCGCGGCCGTGATCGCCGCGCCCAGCACGCACGCCACGACCGTCACGATGATGATCTCCGGCGCCCGGGAGCGCAGCCACGCGCCGACGGCCGTGCCGAGCGCGTTGCCCGCGCCCGCCGAGACGCCCACGATCCCCAGGGACACGGCGGCGCTCTGGCCGGAGATCGGGTGCTCGCGCAGCAGGAAGGCGAGGAAGAAGATCAGGAAGCCGGTGAGGCAGCGGATGGAGGCGTTGGCGCCCAGGGCGTGGGTGACGGCCGGGCCGACCGTGCGCAGCCCGGGGCGCTTGACCGGCTTGCGGTGCGGCCCGTGCAGGTGCTGCTCGTCCGCCGCGAGCAGCGCCCGGTCCTCGCCCTTGGCGGAGTCGACCTTCGGCGGCAGCGTGAACGACAGGACCGTGCCCGCCACGAAGATCACGAAGGCGCCGTAGAGCGGCCAGCGCGGGCCGATCTGCTGCAGGCCGGCGCCGATGGGCGCGGCGATGCCGGTGGCCAGGAGGCCGCCCAGGGTGACCCGCGAGTTGGCCTTCACCAGGGAGAAGCGCGGGGGCAGCAGCCGTGGCACGACGGCGCTTCTGACCACGCCGTACGCCTTCGACGCGACGAGCACGCCGAGCGCGGCCGGGTAGAGCTGCAGGCTGCCGCTGACCACCGCGCCGGACAGGACCAGCGCCAGCAGCGCCCGGGCCAGCATCGCCCCGGCCATCGCGGCCCGGCGGCCGTGCGGGATGCGGTCGAGGAGGGGGCCGATCACCGGCGCGAGGAGCGTGAAGGGCGCCATGGTGATGGCGAGGTAGAGCGCGACGCGCCCGCGGGCCTCGTCGGTCGGGACGGAGAAGAAGACGGTCGAGGCGAGGGCGACGGTGATCATGACGTCACCGGCGCCGTTCACCCCGTGCAGCTCGATCAGCTTGCCGAGGCCCGACTCGCCCGCGCCGTGCGCGTGCGTCGCCTTGCGGATGCCGCGGGCGGTGCCGGTCACCGGGAAGTGCAGGGCACGGCCGACCGCGCGGAGGGGGCCGCCCATGCGGCCCGGTCCGCTCGGTCGGCTGCTTCCCTTGACCCCTTTCGACCCACCGGTCCCGGTGGCGCCCTGGGGCGTCTTCGCGGCTGCCACGTCGTCATAGTGCCCCGAGAACGCTGTGGGTAGTGCCATTACCGCTTGTATAGGGCCTGTGGGGTGACTGTCCGGGTTGTCGTTCATGGAACCGGTCGGTGTACGCGAAGTGGGGCGGAAGGGTAGCGTGCGTATCTCAGCCATCCCGCAGAATGGATGAAGGACGTCGACGCGGTCCCCTGGTCCGCTCCGTCCCGCCTTGGCGCTGGGAGTGGCGCACTCGAGACGGCGTATGGAGAGAAGCGATACCTGTGAGCGCAGCGACAACGCGAAGCCGCACCCCCGACCGTCTGTGCGCCGAGGCCGTCGACCTCGCGCGTGCCGCAGCCGAGGAGGCCGCCGCGCCGGGCATCGTCGGTGAGCACGTGGGCGCGGTCTCCGAGGGCGACCGCGTCGTCACCCACTTCTTCGCCTGCCGCGAGCTCGGTTACCGGGGCTGGCGCTGGGCCGTGACGGTGGCCCGGGCCTCCCGCGCGAAGGTCGTCACGGTGGACGAGGCGGTGCTGCTGCCCGGTCCGGACGCGGTGCTCGCGCCCGAGTGGGTGCCCTGGAGCGAGCGGCTGCGCCCCGGCGACATGGGCCCGGGCGACCTGCTGCCCACGGACGCCGAGGACCTGCGCCTGGAGCCCGGCTACTCGGGCGAGGACGAGCCCGCGCCGAACTCCCCGGTCTCCCACGAGATGGCCGACCTGGTGGAGGCCGAGGACGCCGACGTCACCGAGGGGCCCCCGTCCCGCCTGCCGGTCACGCCGTCCCGCGGCTCCATCGCGGCGGTCGCCGAGGAACTGGGCATGCGCCGCGCCCGCGTCCTGTCCCGCTACGGCCTGCACACCGCGGCCGACCGCTGGGAGGAGGCGTTCGGCCCCAAGACCCCCATGGCCCAGTCCGCCCCCGCGGCCTGTGTCAGCTGCGGCTTCCTCGTGCCCGTCGGCGGCTCCCTGGGCCAGGCCTTCGGCGTCTGCGCCAACGAGTTCTCCCCGGCCGACGGCCGTGTGGTCTCCCTGGCCTACGGCTGCGGCGGCCACTCCGAGGCGGCCGTCATGCCGCGCCCGCCGCAGCCGGCCCCGCCGGTCGTCGACGAGACCCGGGTGGACCCGTTCCCGCTGCGCCCGGCCTCGGACTCGGGCTCCGTGCCGGTCACGGAGGACGAGGCGACGGCGGAACTCGGGCACTCGTAGCGGCTGGTCCGGAGGCCCGGCCGAGGCCGCATGACGCCGCGCCCGCGGCTGCGCCCGGCGCGAGCCGCTCCGCGGGCGGGGCGCCGCCCGCACCTGGTCCGGCGGTCCCTGCGGGGCGCGGTACCTTCGAGCTCACGGCCCCCGCCGCCGATGAGGAGAGTCAACGTGAGCAAGTTCGTGCGTCCGGCCGCCGAAGGTGCCGACCCGTTCGGTACGGCACGTCTGCGGCGCGGAGTCCTGGACGCCTGGGCCACCAGCCCCGCCCGGTTCCGCGAGGACGCCAACGCCGAGGAGGACCTGGTCCTCGGCGGCTACCGGGACCGGCTCGTCGTCGAACTCGCCCAGAACGCCGCCGACGCCGCGGCCCGGGCGGGAGCGCCGGGACGGCTGCGGCTCACCCTGCGCGACGGGGTGCTCGTCGCCGCCAACACCGGCGCCCCGCTGGACGCGGCCGGCGTCGAGTCGCTGTCCACGCTGCGCGCGTCGGCCAAGCGGGACACGCCCTCGATCGGCCGGTTCGGCGTCGGTTTCGCCGCCGTGCTGTCGGTGACCGACGAGCCCGCCGTCGTCGGCCGGCACGGCGGCGTCCGCTGGTCCCTCGCCGAGGCACGCGAACTCGCCGCCGACACCGCCCGGCACAGCCCCGGCCTCGGCGACGAGATCCGGCGGCGGGACGGGCACGTGCCGCTGCTGAGGCTGCCGTTCGCCGCCGAGGGCACCGCCCCCGACCCGTACGACACCGCCGTCATCCTGCCGCTGCGGGACGCGGCCGCCGCCGATCTGGCCGAGCGGCTGCTGCGGGCCGTCGACGACGCCCTGCTGCTCGCCCTGCCCGGCCTGGAGGAAGTCGTCGTCGAGATCGGCGACGAGCAGCCCCGCACCCTCACGCGCCGCACCGACGGGCCCTTCACCGTCGTCGACGACTCCGCCGAGGGCGTCACCCACTGGCGCACCGCCGCCGCGAACGGCCCGCTCACGCCCGACCTGCTGGCCGACCGGCCCGTGGAGGAGCGGCAGCGGCCCCACTGGTCCGTCACCTGGGCCGTCCCCGTCGACAGCGACGGCAGCCCGGTCCGGCCGCGCACCAGCCCGGTCGTGCACGCCCCGACCCCCAGCGACGAACCGCTCGGCGTGCCCGCCCTGCTCATCGCCTCCTTCCCGCTGGACTCCACCCGCCGGCACGCCGCCCCCGGCCCGCTGACCGACTTCCTCGTCCAGCGCGCGGCCGACGCCTACGCCGAACTGCTCGGCGACTGGCGCCCGGTGTCCGCCGGGATCGTCGACCTCGTGCCCGGACCGCTCGGCAAGGGCGAACTGGACGGCGCCCTGCGCCGGGCCGTCCTGGAGCGGCTGCCCCGCACCTCCTTCCTGCCGCCCGCGGTCCCGCCCCGGGACGGCGACGACCTGCCGGAATCCCTGCGGCCGCGGGACGCCGAGCTCGTCGAGGGCGCCGGCGCGGACACCGTGCGGGTCCTCGCCGAGGTGCTGCCCACCCTGCTGCCCGCCGGGCTGGAACGCCGCCCGGAGCTGCGGACCCTGGCGGTCGCCCGGGTTCCGCTGACCGACGCGATCGACCGGCTGGCCGGCCTGGAGAAGGACCCGGACTGGTGGCGGCGGCTCTACGACAGCCTGGCCGGGGTCGACCCGGACCGGCTGTCCGGTCTGCCGGTGCCGCTGGCCGACGGGCGGACGACCATCGGGCCCCGGCAGGTGCTGCTGCCCGGCGCGGACGGCGCCCGGATCGACCCGGAGGTGCTGGCCCGGCTCGGTCTGAAGGTCGCCCACCCGGACGCCGCCCACCCGATCCTGGAGAAGCTGGGCGCGCTGCCCGCGACCCCGCGGGCCGTCCTGACCACCCCGCAGGTGCGGGCCGCCGTCGCCGCGTCGCTCGACGACGAGGGCGCGGTGAACTGGGAGGAGGACGCCCTCGACGCCGAGGAGCTGGCCGACACCGTGCTCGCCCTGGTGCGGGACGCGGGCCTGGAGCCCGGCGACGAGCCCTGGCTGGGCGCGCTCGCCCTGCCCGACGAGGACGGCGAACCGGCCCCGGCCTGCGAACTGGTCTTCCCCGGTGGCCCCTTCGCGCAGGTCATGCGGGAGGACGAACTGGCCGCCGTGGACGCCGAGCTGGCCGCGAAGTGGGGCGAGCAGCCCCTGGCCGCCTGCGGTGTCCTGGTGGACTTCGCGCTCGTCCGCGCCACCGACGTCGTCCTCGACCCGGACGAACTGGAGCCCCGCGAGGGCGACTTCGCCGAGCCGGACGACGCGGGCCTGCTGGACGCCGTCGACGTGTGGTGCGAGGACGTCCTCGACCGCTTCCCGGACAGCCCCGTGCCGCCGGTCGCCACCGAGATCGTCGCCGTGCGGGACCTGGACCTCGTGGACGAGGACAAGTGGGCGCAGGCGCTGGCGCTGCTGTCCCGGCCGCCGTTCCGGGACGCGATCGTGCAGCCCGTGCGGATCCTGCTGCACGACGGCACGCACGAGGTCGTCCGCCCCTACACCGCCTGGTGGCTGCGCGGGAACCGGGTGCTGTCCGGCCGCCGCCCCGCCGGGCTGCGCGCCGCCGGCGGCGACCCGCTGCTGCGCGGCCTCTACGACGAGGCCGACGCCACCGGATTCGAGGACGAGCAGGTGCTGCGGGCGCTCGGCGTGCGCACCTCGGTTGCCGCGCTGCTGGACGAGCCCGGCGGCGCCGCCGAGCTGCTCGACCGGCTCGGCGACCCCGAGCGGGAGGTGACGGAGGCTCAGCTGCACGCCCTGTACGGCGCGCTGGCCGAGCTGGACCCGGAGCAGGTGACCCTGCCGGACGAGCTGCGGGCCGTGGTCGACGGCCGGGTGGAGGTCGTGGACGCGGCCGGGGCCGTGGTGTGCGACTCGCCCGACCTGCTGCCGTTCACCGAGGGCGTCCCGCTGCTCCCGGTACGGCCGTCCCGCGCCGCCGAGCTGGCCGAGCTGTTCCAGGTGCGGCGGCTGAGCGAGTCGGTCACCGGGCGGGTCGACTCCGACGGCGCCGAGCACGAGGTGCCCGAGCCGGTGCGGGTGCTGCTCGGCCCGCGGACCCCGGCCTCCTATGTGGAGCACGACGAACTCGTCGTGGACGGCGTGGAGATCGACTGGCGGCTCACCGACGACGGCGTCCTGCACGCCGCGACCCTGGAGGGCGTCGCCGCGGGCCTGGCCTGGGCGGCGGGGCAGTGGCCCCGGCGGTTCGAGGTGGCGGCGCTGCTGGAGGACCCGTCCCGCACGCAGGAACTGGCGCGGGACCGGTGGTTCGACTGAGCCGGTGGCGGCGTTCACCCGGCCGGTGAAAAAAACCGCACACATTTTTCACCTGTCGTACAACCAAGCGCTCCGTTCGCGAATCTGATCACGTGAGTCAACAGACTCCACGATCACTTGGGCCCCGAGAGCCGACGACGAGCACCGGGGTCCCTCTCCACCTGGAGAACGCATGCGTATCCGAGCCACCGTGGCCGCCGTCACCGGCGCCCTGGCCCTTTCCGCCCTCGCCGTGCCGGCCGCGCAGGCCGCCGAGCCGAAGGTGCCCGCGGACATCGCCGCCGCCAGCGATGTCATCCACGCCGACTCCGGCCGGTCGGCCTTCGCCGCCGCCGAGGACGGCCAGCCGAGCGTTCTGAACGCGACCTTCTCCTCGGTCAAGGTCAACAACGGCAAGAACATCGCCGTCGGCACCACCAACCTGGTCAAGGTCCCGGTGTCCTTCACGCTGACCCACGGCAAGGAAGTGAACATCCACGCCGCGGACTTCTTCGCGGGTGTCGAGCTGTACCGCGGTGCCTCGTTCGAGGAGAGCATCTTCTTCTTCGACAGCAACGACGCGACCTGCACGGACTCCTCCGCGACCGTCGCCGGCTGCAAGGCCACCGTCGAGATCGACCCGTTCGCGCTGCTGAACGAGGACGCCGGCTCCTGGAAGGCGGCGGCGTTCGCGGTCGCGTTCAACGGCGAGGACCCGGAGAACCCGAACCTGGACAACGTCGGCGTGAAGGTGCAGGACCCGACGAACTCCTTCAAGCTCCAGCGCTACTCCAAGCTGACGGTCAACGCCTCGCCCGAGCCGGTGAAGAAGGGCAAGACCATCACCGTCACCGGCAAGCTGTCCCGCGCCAACTGGGACGACAACAAGTACCACGGCTACACCAACCAGTCGGTGAAGCTGCAGTTCCGCAAGAAGGGCAGCAACACCTACACCACGCTGAAGACCATCAAGTCGAACAGCACGGGTGAGCTGAAGACCACGACCACGGCGTCGACCGACGGCTACTTCCGCTGGTCCTTCGCGGGCACGACCACGACCCCGGCGGTCAACGCCACGGGCGACTTCGTCGACGTGCAGTAAGGCCGGCTAGGCCGGGAAGCGGCGGTCCACCCACCTCCAGGTGAGTTCCAGGGTGGCCGCCGCCACCACCGAGATGCCGACCGCGGTCCACGGCATCGTCATCCCCACCAGCTTCAGGGCGAAGAAGTCCTGCAGCCACGGCACCACCAGCACCAGCAGGAACGCGCCGCCCATCGCGGCGACCAGGGCGATCCGCCACCAGGTGTACGGCCGGGCGATGATCGCCAGCACCCACATGGAGATCAGGAACAGCGTGAGCGTCGCCGCGCTGGTCTCCGCGTCCAGCGCCTCCGCGCCCGTGTAGTGCTCCCGGGCGATCAGATACGTCGCGAAGGTCGCCACCGCCGCCACCACCCCGCCGGGGATCGCGTACCGCATGACCCGCCGCACGAAGTTCGGCTTCGCGCGCTCCTTGTTCGGCGCGAGCGCGAGGAAGAACGCCGGGACGCCGATGGTCAGCGTGGACAGCAGGGTCAGATGGCGCGGCAGGAACGGGTACTCGACCTGTGAGCAGACCACCAGCACGGCCAGCAGCACCGAGTACACCGTCTTGACGAGGAACAGGGTCGCCACCCGCGTGATGTTGCCGATGACCCGGCGGCCCTCCGCCACCACGGACGGCAGCGTCGCGAAGCTGTTGTTCAGCAGCACGATCTGCGCGACCGCCCGGGTCGCCTCCGAGCCCGAACCCATCGCGACACCGATGTCGGCGTCCTTCAGGGCGAGGACGTCGTTCACCCCGTCACCGGTCATCGCGACGGTGTGCCCGCGGGACTGCAGCGCGCCCACCATGGTCCGCTTCTGCTGCGGGGTGACCCGCCCGAACACCGTGCCGTCGTCCAGGGCGTCCGCCATCCCGTCCTGGTCGGCGGGGAGCCGGCGGGCGTCCACGGTGGTCCCGGACAGCCCGAGCTTGGCGGCGACCGCGCCGACCGAGACCGCGTTGTCCCCGGAGATGACCTTGGCCCGGACGTTCTGGTCGGCGAAGTAGCGCAGCGTGTCGGCGGCGTCCGGCCGCAGCCGCTGCTCCAGCACCACCAGGGCGGTGGGCTTCGCGCCCCGCGCCACCTCGGGATCGTCCAGGTCCCGCTCGACCCGGGCCAGCAGCAGCACGCGCAGCCCCTGCTCGTTCAGCCGCCCGGTCTCGGCGAGCGCCGGATCGTCCTCGGACAGCAGCACGTCCGGCGCGCCCAGCAGCCAGGTGCCGCTCTGCCCGTCGCCCTCGCTGAGCGCGGCGCCGCTGTACTTGCGGGCCGAGGAGAACGGCAGGGCCTGCGTGCAGCGCCAGTCCTCCACGGCCGGGTAGGTGTCGATGATCGCCTGCAGCGAGGCGTTCGGCCGCGGGTCGGACTCGCCGAGCGCGCCGAGGACCTTCCGTACGTACGTCTCGTCGGCGCCCTGCAGCGGCCTGAGCTCGGTGACGTCCATGCCGCCCTCGGTGAGGGTGCCGGTCTTGTCCAGGCAGACGGTGTCGACCCGGGCCAGGCCCTCGATCGCGGGCAGCTCCTGGACCAGGCACTGCTTGCGGCCCAGCCGGATCACGCCGATGGCGAAGGCGACCGAGGTCAGCAGCACCAGGCCCTCGGGGACCATCGGGACGATGCCGCCGACCGTGCGGGCGACGGAGTCGTCGAAGGCGTTCTCCTTCACCAGCAGCTGGCTGATGATCAGGCCGATCGCCGTCGGGACCATCATCCAGGTGACGTACTTGAGGATCGTGGAGATGCCCGAGCGCAGCTCCGACTGGACGAGCGTGAACCGGGAGGCCTCCTCCGCGAGCTGCGCCGCGTAGGCCTCCCGGCCGACCTTCGTGGCCTGGAAGGCGCCGCCGCCCGCGACCACGAAGCTGCCGGACATCACCGGGTCGCCGGGGTGCTTGACCACCGGGTCGGCCTCGCCGGTGAGCAGCGACTCGTCGATCTCGAGACCGTCGGCCTCGACACAGAGGCCGTCGACGACGACCTTGTCGCCCGGCCCGATCTCGATCAGGTCGTCCAGGACGATCTCGGACGTGCTGACCTGGGCGGCCGCCCCGTCCCGGCGCACGGTCGGCCGCACCTCGCCGATCAGCGCGAGCGAGTCCAGCGTCTTCTTCGCCCGCCACTCCTGGACGATGCCGATGCCGGTGTTGGCGAGGATCACGAAACCGAACAGGCTGTCCTGGATCGGCGCGACCACCAGCATGATCAGCCACAGCACGCCGATGATCGCGTTGAAGCGGGTGAAGACGTTGGCCCGGACGATGTCGACGGTGGACCGGCTGCTGCGCACCGGTACGTCGTTGACCTGACCGCGCTCCACCCGTTCGGCGACCTGAGCGCCGGTCAGGCCGGTCTCGCGTGAGGTGACCGTCGCCGGACCTGCGGAGTCGGGCCGGGCACCCGCGTCGAGATGCGTCATGCCTTCGACGGTACGTGCGGATGTGACGCTTCACCCGCTGAGTGCGGCGAAGATCCGACCTGGGAAGGAGGGACTTCGTGCCGTGGTCGTACGGCAGTTGTACGTCGCCGTCGCCGCTGCCGGGCGGCGGGTCAGCCGGCCCGGCGGGCGGTGCAGAGCAGGTACTCCCACTCCAGGGCCGTCCCGTCCGGGCCCGTCCCCAGGCCGGCGTCGCGGGCGAGGTCCGCCAGGTCGCGGTCCAGGGCGGCGGCCCGTTCGGGCGCGTCGGCAAGGTTCTTGTAGACGGCGATGGTGGGGCCGTAGCGCTCCTTGAAGTAGTCGCGGAACGTCTCGGGCGTGTCGAAGCGCTCGATCCGGACGGTCCGCCGCTCGGCCCGCAGGTCCGTGACCCGGTCGCCGAGGAGGGCGCGCACATGGTCCTCGTCGCCCCACAGCGGGGGCGGCTGGGCGCCCGGCGGGGGCGGGGGCGCGTACGGCTTCATGGTGGCGAACATCCGTCCGATGAACCCCTGGGGCGTCCAGCTCAGCAGCCCGATGGTGCCGCCCGGGCGGCAGACCCGGACGAGTTCGTCCGCGGCCCGCTGGTGGTGCGGGGCGAACATGACGCCCACGCAGGACAGCACGGTGTCGAACTCCCCGTCGCCG
Source organism: Streptomyces sp. NPDC085932 (assembly GCF_044540525.1). NCBI lineage: Bacteria > Bacillati > Actinomycetota > Actinomycetes > Kitasatosporales > Streptomycetaceae > Streptomyces > Streptomyces sp. NPDC085932. Next base: position 388,147 of record NZ_JBITSJ010000007.1, on the reverse strand, counting down.
AAGGGCAGGGCCTCGGCGTCGCCCTCCTGCCAGGTGAGCCGCGCCCCGCGCTGCTCGGCCGCCCGTCGCCCGGCCTCGAACAGCTCGGGTGTGAGGTCGGAGGCGACGACGTCCGCGCCGGCCAGGGCGGCCGGGATCGCGGCGTTGCCGGAGCCGGCGCCGACGTCCAGCACGCGCTGGCCGGGGCCCACGCCGCACGCCTCGACCAGAGTCGCTCCCAGGCCGGGGATGACTTCGGCCGCGAGGGAGGGGTAGTCGCCCTGGGCCCACATCGCCCGGTGCTTGGTCTTCAGTGCGCGGTCGGCCTCGGCCGTGTCGTTCTGCGTCGTCATGGCTGCGCTCCTCACCGGTCGGGCGGCCTTGCGCGCGCGAGGGGCTGCACCGCGTCTCGCCGCTTCCTTCCGAGCCTAGGGAGGGGGCGGGGGTGTGTCCTGCCGGGGCGGCGGACGCGTGCTCGCCGGTCCTACTGCGCCGCCGGCGTCTCCTGGACCGCTGCCCGCTTCAGTGCCGCGTCGCGCCTGCGGACGTAGTAGATGCCGATGAGGCCGAGGCCGCCGCCGGCCAGGCAGGTCCAGATCCACCAGGTGTGCCCGCGGTCGTCGAACCAGCCGTAGAAGGGGAGCTGGACGAGGAAGAGGACGAACCACAGGATCGTGCCGCCGGTGATGGTGGCGACCACGGGGCCCTCCAGGGGCTCCGGCGCCTCGTGTCGGGGGGTCCACTTCGCCATGGGGGACAGCTTACGAGGCCCACAGGTCTACGCGCGGAGATGGCCGAGGGAGGCGTTATATGTTCATACTGAAACGGTTTGTGTCTGACCACTTCTCTTCGTAGGAACCACCAAACACATGTCCTCCTCGGCTCCCGCCAAGGTCCCCGCCCCTGAACAGCCGGGAGCCGGGCCCACGACCCTCGACCGCTTCTTCCGCGTCTCCGAGCGGGGCAGCACCCTGTCCCGCGAGGTCCGCGGCGGTCTCGCCACCTTCTTCGCGATGGCCTACATCATCGTGCTGAACCCGATCATCCTGGGCAGCGCGAAGGACATGTACGGCCATCAGCTGGACAACGGACAGCTGGTCACCGCGACGGCCCTGACCGCGGCGCTCACCACGCTGCTCATGGGGGTCATCGGCAACGTCCCGATCGCGCTGGCCGCCGGTCTCGGCGTGAACTCGGTCGTCGCCCTGCAGCTCGCCCCGCGCATGTCCTGGCCGGACGCGATGGGCATGGTGGTGCTGGCCGGTTTCGTCGTGATGCTGCTGGTCGCCACGGGGCTGCGCGAGCGCGTGATGAACGCCGTGCCCTACGGGCTGCGCAAGGCCATCTCCATCGGAATCGGCCTGTTCATCATGCTGATCGGGCTGGTCGACGCCGGCTTCGTCTCCCGGATCCCCGACGTCGCCCGGACCACCGTCCCGCTCCAGCTCGGCGGCGACGGGCACCTCAACGGCTGGCCCGTGCTGGTCTTCGTGCTGGGTGTCCTGCTGACCATGGCCCTCATCGTGCGCAAGGTCTCGGGCGCGATCCTGATCTCGATCGTCGCCATGACGGTCGTCGCGATGGTCATCGACGCGGTCGCCGAGGTGCCGAGCTGGGGCCTGACCACGCCCGAGTGGCCGGGCAACCCGGTCGCCAGTCCGGACTTCGGGCTGGTCGGGCAGGTCAGCCTGTTCGGCGGCTTCGAGAAGGTCGGCGTGCTGACCGGGGTGCTGTTCGTCTTCACCGTGCTGCTGTCGTGCTTCTTCGACGCGATGGGCACGATCATGGGCGTCTCCGACGAGGCGAAGCTGACCGACGGCGAGGGCCAGATGCCCGGCATCAACAAGGTGCTGTTCGTGGACGGCCTCGCGGTCGCCGCCGGTGGTGCCAGCTCCTCCTCGGCGACCACGGCGTTCGTGGAGTCCACGGCGGGTGTCGGTGAGGGGGCCCGGACGGGTCTGGCGAACGTGGTCACCGGGTCTCTCTTCGCCGTCGCGCTCTTCCTGACCCCGGTCGCCACGATGGTCCCGTCCCAGGCGGCCACGCCCGCCCTGGTCGCGGTCGGCTTCCTGATCCTGGCCGGCTCGGTGAAGGAGATCGACTGGGCCGACTACACGATCGCGATCCCGGCGTTCGTGACGATGCTGATGATGCCGTTCACCTACTCGATCACGAACGGCATCGGCATGGGCTTCATCACCTTCGTCGTGCTGCGGCTGGCGGCCGGGCGGGGCCGGGAGGTGCCGTCGGCGATGTACGCGGTGGCGGCGGTGTTCGCCTTCTACTACCTGATGCCGGCGCTGGGTCTGACCTGATCCTCGTCCCCGGAGCCGGACGAGCCGTAGAACCTCTCCGTCTCCTCGACGGCGGCCTGGAACCGCTGGTCGAAGTCATCACGAATGAGCGTCCGGACGACGTAGTCCTGGACGCTCATTCCTCGTTTGGCGGCATGGTGCCGGAGCCGTTCGAGCAGGTCGTGGTCTATTCGCAGGCTGAGCACACTGGTCCCCATGACCATGAGGGTCGCGGCAGCGTTCGGTGCGGTGTGTCACGTTCCCCTCCGGGATCACCCATATGAGTGATGTCGCGGTTCAGTGGCGGGCGTCACGGGCCTTCCGCGTGTTCCCGGTGGTATTTAGCGAGAGTAATGAGTTACGCTAAAGAACATGCCGGACCTCAGCCATGGCGACGACGCAGCCGCCGTGAACTCCCTCCGATCCGCCGTGATGCGGCTGTCCCGCCGTCTCAAGCACCAGCGGGTCGACGAGTCGCTCAGCCCCACCGAGATGTCGGTGCTCGGCACCCTGTCCCTGTGCGGCAGGGCCACCCCGGGCGAACTCGCCCGCAAGGAGCACGTCCAGCCGCCGTCGATGACCCGCATCGTGGCGCTGCTGGAGGCCAAGGGACTGGTGCGACTGGAGCCGCACCCCGAGGACCGGCGCCAGAAGGTCGTCACGCGCACCGAGCAGGCCGAGGCGATGCTCGAGGAGAGCCGCGCCAAGCGGAACGCGTTCCTGGCCACGCTGGCCGAGAACCTCGACGAGGACGAGTGGGCGAAGCTCCGTGCCGCCGCCCCCGTGCTGGAGAAGCTCGCGCACCTGTAAGCCGTATGCACCAAGGAGGCGAACCCTTTGAGTTCGGGACCCGGAACAGCTTCCGCCCCCGCACCTGAACCCCACGACTCCCCGCCCGCCCCCGCGACACCCGCCTCCGGCGACCGCGCCGTCCGCAAGTCCTCGATGTTCTCCTCCCTGAAGGTGCGGAACTACCGCCTGTTCTTCATGGGGCAGGTCGTCTCCAACATCGGCACGTGGATGCAGCGCATCGCCCAGGACTGGCTGGTGCTCAGCCTCACCGGCTCCTCCGCCGCCGTCGGCATAACGACCGCCCTGCAGTTCCTGCCGATGCTCCTGTTCGGCCTCTACGGCGGTGTCCTCGTCGACCGGCTGCGCAAGCGGCCCACGCTGCTCGTGACGCAGTCGGCGATGGCGCTCACGGCGATCGCCCTGGCCGTCCTCACGCTCACCGGGCACGTCCAGGTGTGGCACGTGTACGTCGCCGCCTTCGCGGTCGGTCTCGCCACCGTCGTCGACAACCCGGCCCGCCAGTCCTTCGTCTCCGAACTGGTCGGCCCGGGCCAGTTGCAGAACGCCGTCAGCCTGAACTCGGCGAACTTCCAGTCGGCCCGCCTGGTCGGCCCCGCCGTCGCGGGCCTGCTGATCACCGGCGTCGGCACCGGCTACGCCTTCCTCTTCAACGGCCTGTCCTTCATCGCGCCGCTCACCGGGCTGCTGCTGATGCGCGCCCGCGAGCTGCACGCCGTCGAGCGCGCCCCGCGGGGCAAGGGGCAGCTGCGCGAGGGCGTCCGCTACGTCACCGGCCGGCCGGAGCTGATCTGGCCGATCGTCCTGGTCGGCTTCGTCGGCACGTTCGCCTTCAACTTCCCCGTCTACCTCTCGGCCTTCGCGGACGACGTCTTCCACGCGGGCGCCGGCGCCTACTCCCTGTTCAACACGCTCATGGCGGTCGGCTCGGTCGCGGGCGCGCTGCTCGCCGCCCGGCGGGGCACGGCCCGGCTGCGGCTGCTCATCGTGGCGGCGATGGCCTTCGGCGCCCTGGAGATCCTGGCCGCGACGACCCCCACCCTGTGGATGTTCGCCCTGCTCATGATCCCGCTCGGCCTGTTCGGCATGACCGTCAACGTCACGACGAACACCAGCATCCAGATGTCCACCGACCCGGCCATGCGCGGCCGTGTCATGGCCCTCTACATGATGGTCTTCCTCGGCGGCTCCCCGGTCGGCGCCCCGATCGTCGGCTGGGTCACCGACACCTACGGCGCGCGCGTCGGCCTCGCGGCGGGCGGCGCGGTGGCGGTGGCGGCCGCGGCCGCGATCGGCCTCATCCTGGCCCGCGTCGGCAATCTCCGCCTGTCGGTCGGCTGGCACCGCGGGCACCCCCGGGTGCGCTTCGTCCCCCGCGAACGGACGGAGGAACTGGCACCGGCGGCGTAGCGGGGCCGTCAGTCCCGGGGGAACTCGCCGGTGTTCAGGACGAGGCCGACCACGGTGCCGGTCAGGTCGATCTCGTCTCCGAAGTCCAGGCTCAGCTCGCCCCGGTACTCACCGTCCTTGGGCTTGGTGTGCAGATGCCAGCGGCCGGTGTACGGATCCACGATCAGGTACACCGGCACGCCGGCCGCGGCGTAAGCCTCCTTCTTGGGGCCGTAGTCGTTCGCCCCGGTCTTCCTGGAGATCACTTCGGCGACGAACTCGACGTCCTCGTAGCGCCACAGCCCCTTGTCGTTCGTGGCCGCGTCCTCCGCCATCAGGGTCACGTCCGAGGCGAAGCCGTTGAGGTGGCCCGGGTAGTCGACACGGACGTCGGACTTCAGGCGCTTGCGCGGGTACTTGGCGCGCAGCTGCTCGACGATGTCCAGGATGATGTCCCAGTGGGTGTCCCGCTGAGGCGCCATGAAGATGTTCCCCCCGACGATTTCGACCTTGTAACCCTCGGGGACGGGCATCGTCTCCACCCACTCGAACATCTCGTCGAGGGTGAGTTCGCCGCTGTTGTCGGCCATCTCGATCCTGTCGTCAAGGACGGTCATCGTGGCGCTCCTCCCCGGCCGCACCCGACGATGGATCCGGCCGCGCAGTCCAACGATACGCACGGCGACCAGGGCACGCCCGGACCCGCGGGGCGGGGGCGGGCAGACTGGGCGGATGAGACTCTTCGCCGCCGTGCTGCCCCCCGACGAGGTGTGCCGTGAGCTCGGGGCCGTGGTCGACGAACTGCGCGGGCTGCCCGGGGCCGGCGGGATGCGGTGGACCGGACGGCCCGGATGGCACTTCACGCTCGCCTTCTACGGCGAGGTCGGCGACGCGCTCGTGCCGGAGCTGTCGGCCCGGCTGGAGCGGGCCGCGCACCGGACCGCCCCCTTTCCGCTGGCCGTGCGGGGCGGCGGGCAGTTCGGGCACGGCAGGGCGCTGTGGGCCGGGGCCGAGGGCGACCTGGCGACGCTGCGGCTGCTCGCCGAGCGGGCGGAGGCCGCGGCGCGCAAGGCGGGGGTGCCGATGGGGGAGCACCGGCGGTACAAGGCCCACCTGACCGTGGCACGCAGCCGGGAGGCGCGGGACACACGGCCGTACCTGGACGCGCTCGCGGGGTTCACCGGCCGGACCTGGACCGTCGACGAGCTGGTCCTGGTGCGGAGCAACCTGCCGACGTCCGGTGTGCCGGGGGAGCAGCCCCGGTACGAGGCGGTCGGACGCTGGGCGCTCGGGAGTGCCGGTTAGGCTCGGTGCCGTGGACCCGAAAACCCGCAACCGGATCATGGCCGGTGTGCTCGTGCTGATGTTCCTCGTCGTCGCCCTGGCTTCCGTGCTGGGCCGGTAGGCGACGGGGCCGGTCGCGCCCGCACGGCGGAGCCGCACGACGGACCGGCCCCGCGCCCCCGAAGGGGCGACTACCAGGCGAAGGCCTCCGGGCTCGGGCCCGGGCCCGGGAAGATCTCGTCCAGGCCGGTCAGGAGCTCCTCGGACAGCTCCAGCTCGGCCGCGCGGACCGCGGAGGCGAGCTGCTCGGCCGTGCGCGGGCCGACGATCGGGCCGGTCACGCCGGGGCGCGTGAGCAGCCAGGCCAGGGCGGCCTCGCCGGGCTCGACGCCGTGCTTGTCGAGCAGGTCCTCGTAGGACTGGATCCGCGCCCGGGTGGCCGGGTCGGCGAGCGCGTCGGCCGCGCGGCCCGAGGCGCGGCGCCCGCCCTGGACCTCCTTCTTCAGCACGCCGCCCAGCAGACCGCCGTGCAGCGGCGACCACGGGATGACCCCGAGCCCGTAGTCCTGCGCGGCCGGGATGACCTCCATCTCGGCGCGACGCTCGGCGAGGTTGTACAGGCACTGCTCGCTGACCAGCCCGATGGTCCCGCCGCGCCGGGCGGCGATCTCGTTGGCCTGGGCGATCTTGTAGCCGGGGAAGTTCGACGACCCGACGTAGAGGATCTTGCCCTGCTGGATGAGGACGTCGATCGCCTGCCAGATCTCCTCGAAGGGGGTGTCCCGGTCGATGTGGTGGAACTGGTAGACGTCGATGTGGTCGGTCTGCAGCCGCTTGAGGCTGGCGTCGACGGCCCGGCGGATGTTGACGGCGGAGAGCTTGTCGTGGTTCGGCCAGGCGGGGCCGTCGGCGCCCATGTTGCCGTAGACCTTCGTGGCGAGGACGACCTTGTCGCGCCGGCCCTCGCCCTTGGCGAACCACGTGCCGATGATGCTTTCGGTACGGCCCTTGTTCTCGCCCCAGCCGTACACGTTGGCGGTGTCGAAGAAGTTGATGCCCGCGTCCAGCGCCGCGTCCATGATGGTGTGGCTGTCGGCCTCGTCGGTCTGCGGGCCGAAGTTCATGGTGCCGAGGACGAGCCGGCTGACCTTGAGTCCCGTGCGTCCGAGCTGCGTGTACTTCATGCCGACCAAGCCAACGTCTTGAAGTGCGCTCCAAGCAAGCGCCGGCCTAGGCGGGCGGGTCGTCCGGCCCGTTCTCACGGCCGTACAGCTCCCGCTCGTTGACCTCCAGGTCGTTCACCAGCCGCAGGCAGGCGGTGAGGGCGCGGTCCGCCGGTGCGTCGGCCGGCTCGGCGTACTCGATGCGCAAGAGCAGGTGCGCGGCGGTGCCGACGGTGCCGATCTCGGTGGCGGCGCGCAGCAGGAAGGCGAGGGCGTGGGCCTTGTCGCGGGGCAGCGTGAGCGTGAGGGTGGTGACGCGGTGGGGACCGGACGCCGCCCGCCGCTCGTCGCAGAGCAGCGCGCGCAGGAGGTCCCTCGCCTCACGCAGGAGGTCCTCGCCGGCGGGGGAGCGGTGGGCCGGGCCGATGAGCGGTCCGCCCCGGGGCGGTGGGTTCAGCAGGAGGCCCTCGGCCTCCAGGCGGGCCCGGTTCCACGAGGCCAGACGCGTGACGGCGTCGGGAGCGGACCGGTCCGACCGCCCGGCCGCGCACCGGTCCGGTTCCCCGGCGGTCGGGTGTGTCGCCATGGGGGGACGGTAGGGCGGGGAGGGAAGGGAGGTGAGCGGGGCGGTGTGCAAACCCCACGTGGGGGTGATTCCCGGCCGTGCGTACCGGACGACGAGAGGAGCGGGACGTGATGCCGCGACGGCCCGGCACCGGGCACTTGGTCCGGCTGCTGAGGAGCACCCTCGGGGACTCCCTCCTCGGCGTCTGCCTGCACGGCTCCGCCACCCTCGGCGGTCTGCGCCCGCACAGTGACGTGGACGTGCTGGCCGTGCTGCGCGAGCCGGCGACCCACGACCGGCGCCGGGTGCTGGTCGAGGAGTTGCTGAAGGTGTCCGGCGTCGGGGACGGACTGCGGCCGGTCGAGCTCACCCTCGTCGTGCAGGGCGACGTACGGCCCTGGCGGTACCCGCCCGTCTGCGACTTCCTGTACGGGGAATGGCTGCGGGAGGACTTCGAGCGGGGGGTGACGCCCGGGCGCGGGCCCAGCCCCGATCTCGCCACGGTCCTGACGATGGTGCTGCTCGCCGACGCCCCGCTGTACGGGCCCCGGCCCGCCGAGCTGCTCGATCCCGTGCCGGAGGCCGACCTGCGGCGGGCGATCGTCGCCGGGGTGCCGGAGCTGATGGGCGAGCTGGCGACGGACACGCGCAACGTCCTGCTCACCCTGGCCCGCGGGTGGCACACCCTCGCCACCGGAGCCGTCCGGTCCAAGGACGCCGCCGCCGAGTGGGCCGTCGGCCGGCTGCCCCGCGCGCACCGCCCGGCCCTCGCCCGCGCCCGGGCCGTCTACCTCGGCCACGAGGAGGAGCGGTGGGACGGCCTGGACGTCGCGGCCTGCGCGCGATACCTGGCCCGGATGATCCGGGAGCGTCAGGGCGTGTAGGGCGCGCCCAGGTCCCAGCCCTGGTGCATCGCCTCGGCGAAGGCCGCCGCGATCTTGTGCTCGCCGCTCGCGTTGGGGTGGGTTCCGTCGTAGGTGTCGGCGGAGACGTCGTAGGCGGGCGGGGCCGAGGCCAGGAGGATCGGGGAGGCCGGTTCGGCGAGGTCCGCGGCCGTCTTGGCGAGCAGCTCGTTGAAGCGGGCGACCTCGGCGGCGAAGGCCGTGTCCGTACGGGCCCGGACGTTCGGCGTGACCGGCAGCCACACCATCCGCACCCGCCGGTTCGCCGCGCGCGCCTCGGCCGTGAAGGCCCGGACGTTCTCGGCGGTCTGCTCCGCGTTCGTGTAGAAGCCCAGGTCGATCAGGCCCAGGGAGACCAGCAGGACGTCCGCGCGGCACGAGCGCACGGCGTCGCCGATCAGCGGCGCCATGTGCTGCCAGCCCTCGCCCCAGCCGGCCAGGTGCGCCCGGGGGAAGTCCGGTCGGGCGTAGGCGTACGACGTCGGGGCCTCGGCGACCTTGTCGTAGAGCGTCTCGCGGGGGCCGACCAGGGTGAAGGGGCCGCCGTGGGAACGGCGCAGGTGCTGCCACAGCCGGTAGCGCCACGTGTGTTCGCCCGCGCTTCCGATCGTCATGGAGTCACCGACGGGCATGAACCTGAGCATCCGCTCATCATGGACGATCAGCGCGCCGGACGGGATGTGAGTCGGGCCACGCGTCCTGCCCGGTCCCGGTGCGGGAGGCCGGCTCCCGGGGAAGCGCCTGATGAACCGCCCGGCGGGATGGCACGCTTGGGGCATGCGCGCACCCTTCACCCTTCTCGCGGCGGCCCTCCTCACGGGCGCCCTCGCCGTGCCCGCCACCGCCGCCGACGGGGACGGGGAGTTCACGATCAGGGATCCGCGCATCACCGAGTCCAGCGGCCTGGCCGCCTCGCGCCAGCACCCGGGGATCTACTGGACGCACAACGACAGTGACGACGGGGCCTACCTCTACGCCGTCGACAGCAGAACGGGCGAGACGGTCGCGACGATCACCATGACCGGCGTGGGCAGCCCGCGGGACGTCGAGGCCGTCTCCATCGGGCCGGACAACGAGATCTGGGTCGGCGACATCGGCGACAACCTCGGCGGCACCTGGCCGCACGTGTGGATCTACCGGCTGCCCGAGCCGAAGAACCTGCGCGACCAGAAGATCCGGGCCACCCAGTACGTCGTGAAGTACTCCGACGGCGCGCGGGACGCCGAGTCGCTCGTCGTGCACCCGAAGACCGGCCGCGTCTACATCGTCGACAAGAACGAGAAGGGCGGGCACCTGTACGAGGGCCCGGCCGGCCTCGCCCCGGGCGGCACCAACGTGTTCCGGCCCGTGGCGGCCGTCCCCGATCTGGAGGCCACCGACGCGACGCTCTCGCCCGACGGCGAACACCTCGTCGTCCGCAGCTACTTCGGGGCGATCGCCTACGACTGGAACGGCGGGAAGCTCAAGCGCAAGGAGCGGCTCGGCGTGCCGTTCCTGGGGCAGGGGGAGTCCGTCACCTACACCGCCGACGGGACGAAGCTCATGTTCGGCGCGGAGGGAGCGGACAGCCCGGTGGAGCCGCAGGACGCACCCGGGGGCTCCGACTCGGCCCCGGCCAAGGGCGGTTCGTCCTCCTCGGCGGAGGGCGCCGGGGGCGAGGGACTGAGCGGCGACCTGAAGACCGGGGCGATCGCCGCTGCCGCCGCCCTGGTCGTCGTGTTCGGCCTGCGCAGGCTGAGGCGCCGGGCCTAACTCCCGTTCTGCGCGCGGTCCTCTGCCGGCTCCGGGGACCGGCGGCGCCGCTCGACCAGCACCTCCAGGCCGTCCAGGATGCGCTGGAGACCGAACTCGAAGTGGTCGAAGTCCGGTCCGAAGGTGTCCTCGGACAGGGACGCCATGACCGGGTAGCGGCCGGACGCCATGGCCTTCTCCAGGACCGGCACCTGCGCCTGCCAGAACTCGGCGTCCGTCAGGCCCGTCCGGCGCTCCGCCTCCAGCTGGTACAGCTGCGTGCGCGCGGCCCCGACGACGTACCCGTCGATCATGATGATCGCGGAGACCAGCTCGGGGTCGCTGAGCCCCATGGGGCGGATCCGGGTGAGGACCTTTTCCATGCCGTCGAGGGCGCTGGGCCCGAGGATCGGGCGGGACTGGTTGACGTGGAGCAGCCAGGGGTGGCGGCGGTAGAGGGCGAGGGTCGCCCGGGCCAGTGCCTCCAGGGCCGCGCGCCAGCCGCCGTCGCCCAGGTCGGCCGGGTTCTCCGAGGGGCGCTGGACCCGGTCCAGCATGAGGTCGAGCAGCTCGCCCTTGCCGGGGACGTACCGGTACAGCGACATGGTGCCGGTGCCCAGCTCGGCCGCGACGCGGCGCATGGAGAGCCCTTCGAGGCCCTCGGCGTCCGCCACCTGGACGGCCGCTTCCACGATCCGGTCCAGGGACAGCGTCGGCTTGGGCCCGCGGCTCGGGCGCCGGCCGGTGTCCCACAGCAGCTCCAGGGTGCGGGCGATGTCGCCGCTGCCGCTGGTCTCCGTACCGCCACTGCCCTGTGCGCCGCTCGTCATGAGCCCAGCTTAGGGCCCCGCGAGAAAACTGGGTACAACGTACGCCTAATCGGGTACGCTGTACCCAGTTCAGTGCCGACGCGGCACGAGCAACGGGAGGACGACATGGACGGACATGCGGTGCGCGCCGAGGCGCTGGAGAAGCGGTACGGCGAGAAGCGCGCCCTCGACGGCTTCGACCTGGAGGTCCGCGAGGGCACGGTGCACGGCCTGCTCGGGCCGAACGGCGCGGGCAAGACCACCGCCGTGCGCATCCTGTCCACGCTGATCCGGCTGGACGGGGGCCGGGCGACGGTCGCCGGGCTCGACGTGGCCCGGCAGCCGCGCGAGGTGCGGGCCAGGATCGGGCTCACCGGCCAGTACGCGGCGGTCGACGAGGTGCTCACCGGCCGGCAGAACCTGGAGATGTTCGGCCGCCTGTTCCACCTGGGCGGCAAGCGCGCCAGGCTCCGGGCGGCCGAGCTGCTGGAGCAGTTCGACCTGACCGACGCCGCCGACCGGGGTGTCGGCAAGTACAGCGGCGGCATGCGGCGCCGCCTCGACCTCGCCGCGTCGATGATCCTGGCCCCGGCCGTGCTCTTCCTCGACGAGCCGACGACCGGCCTGGACCCGCGCAGCCGCGGGGAGGTCTGGGACTCGGTCCGGGCGCTGGTGGCGAGCGGCACGACGGTGCTGCTGACCACGCAGTACCTGGAGGAGGCCGACAAACTGGCCTCGCGCATCACCGTCATCGACCAGGGCCGGGCCATCGCGGACGACACCCCGGACGGGCTGAAGGGCCTGGTCGGCGGCGACCGGATCGAGGTCGTGGTCGCCGAGCGGTCCGAGATCCCGCGGGTGGTGAAGGTCGTCGCCCGGGTCACCGACGGCGAACCGGAGGCCGACGAGGTGGAGTTGCGGGTGCACGCCCCGGTCGCCGACCGGGTCGCGGCCCTCACGGAGGTGGCGCGGACCCTCCAGGACGAGGGCGTCCGCGTGGAGGACATCGGACTGCGCAGGCCGAGCCTCGACGACGTCTTCCTGCGCCTGACCGGACACCGGACCGAGAAGGAGGCCGCGGCATGAGCGCCGTCGACCTGAGCACCACCAGCGCGCGGGGCGGCACGTACTGGGCGCTCGCCGACTGCTGGAACATCGTCCGCCGCGGCCTGACCCACTACCAGCGCCAGCCGGTCAACATCGCCTGGCAGCTGGGCTTCCCGATCCTGTCCGTGCTGCTCTACGGCTATGTCTTCGGCAGCGCGATGACGGTGCCGGGCGGCGGGGACTACAAGGACTTCCTGATGCCGGGCATGTTCGTGATGACCATGGCGTTCGGCTTCATCAACACGGCCACCGTCGTGGTCTACGACTCCACCAAGGGCGTCATCGACCGCTTCCGCTCCATGCCGATGGCCTCCTCCGCCGTGGTGGCCGGACGCGGGGTCACCGACCTCATCGTGGCCTGCGCGGAGCTGGCCATCATGATGCTCACCGCCCTCGCCATGGGCTGGCGCCCGGACGGCGGTCTCGGCTTCCTCGCCGCGTTCGGCCTGCTGCTGTGGCTGCGGTTCGCGCTGATCTGGATCGGCGTGTGGCTCGGCCTGCTGGTGCCCAACCCGGAGGCGGCGGGCGGACTGTTCGCGGTCGCCTTCCCGCTGACGATGATCTCCAGCATCTTCGTCGCGCCGCAGCTGATGCCCGACTGGCTGGGCTGGATCGCGGCCTGGAACCCGATCTCGTCCACGGCGGCGGCCACCCGCGACCTGTTCGGCACGCCCGGCGGGGGCGGCGACTCCTGGGTGGAACAGCACGCGCTGCTGATGGCCGGGGTGTGGCCGGTGATCCTGACGGCGGTCTTCCTGCCCCTGGCGGTACGGCGGTTCCGCAAGCTCAGCCGGTAGGGGAGCGGCGGGGGCGCCCGGTCGTGGCCGGGCGCCCCCGCCGTAGGGTGGCCGGTCATGGGGGACTTCCAGAGCGGCATGGTCACCGTCCCGGCCGGGCGGGTGACGCTGTCGGACCGGCGGACCGGGCGCAGCTGGGACGTGGAGGTCGCGGCGTTCCGGCTGTCGGTGTTCCCCGTCACCCAGGAGGAGTACGCCGAGGTCACCGGTCACCGGCCGAGCGCGGCCCGGGGAGCGCGGCTGCCCGTGGAGGGCGTGTCCTGGTGGGACGCGGTCCGCTTCTGCAACGCCTCGTCCCTGCGCGACGGACTGACCCCCGCGTACCGCGTCCGCGAGGGCGGTGAGGCGGTCGACCGGGACGCCGGCGCCGACGGCTACCGCCTGCCGACCGAGGCCGAGTGGGAGCACGCCTGCCGCGCCGGCGGCACCGGCCCGCGCTACGGTCCCCTCGACGACATCGCCTGGTACCGGGGGAACGCGGGCGACAGGATCCACCCCGTGGGCGGCAAACAGCCCAACGCCTGGGGCCTGTACGACATGCTCGGCAACGTCTGGGACTGGTGCTGGGACCTCTACGACCCCGAGGTCTACGGCACCTACCGGGTACTGCGCGGCGGCGGCTGGTCCGACGAGCACTGGAGCTGCCGGGCCTCGGTCCGGCGCCGGAGCCATCCGACGTTCCGGATCGACGACGTGGGGTTCCGTCTGGCCCGGACGGTGTCGTAGGGGCCGGTGCGCTCGGACGGTGCCGTAAGGGCCGGTGCGGTGGGTACGCGGTGGGTGGTGCGGTGCGTGCCCGGGGGGTGGTGCGGTCCGCGTCGGTCGGTGCTGCGGCCTAGCCTTCCAGGCCCGTGCCCTCCAGTGCCGCCGTCTTGCCGCGGCCCCGGCCCACCTGCGTCCGCACCGCGCCCATGCTCGCCGCGATGACCAGCGCGATCGCCGCGGCCTCCGGTGCCGTGAGGGACTGGTCGAGGATCAGGAAGCCGGCCGTGGCCGCGAGGGCCGGTTCCAGGCTCATCAGGATCGCGAAGGTGGAGGCGGGCAGACGGCGCAGGGCGAGCAGTTCGAGCGTGTAGGGCAGGACCGAGGAGAGCAGGGCGACCGCCGCGCCCAGGCCCAGGGTGACCGGGTCGAGGAGCTTCGTGCCCGACTCGGCGATGCCCAGCGGCAGGAACAGCACCGCGCCCACCGCCATGGCCAGGGCCAGCCCGTCCGCCTGCGGGAAGCGGCGGCCCGTACGGGCGCTGAAGACGATGTACGCCGCCCACATGGCGCCGGCGCCCAGGGCGAAGGCCGCTCCCGTGGGGTCGAGTCCGCTGAAGCCTCCGCCGCCGAGGAGGAAGACACCGGCGAGGGCGAGGGCCGCCCAGACGACGTTGATCGCCCGCCGGGACGCCAGCACCGACAGGGCGAGCGGTCCCAGCACCTCCAGGGTGACCGCGGGGCCCAGCGGGATCCGGGCGACGGCCTGGTAGAAGAGGCCGTTCATCGCGGCCATGGTGATGCCGAAGACGACGACCGTGCCCCAGTCGGCGCGCGAGTGGCCGCGCAGCCGGGGACGGCAGACCAGCAGCAGCACGACCGCCGCGACGAGCAGCCGCAGCGCCACCACTCCGAGAGCGCCCGCCCGCGGCATCAGCGTCACCGCCAGGGCGCCGCCGAACTGCACCGAGATCCCGCCGGCCAGGACGAGACCCACGGGGCCGAGGGAGCCCAGCCTGCCCGGGCCGGAGGCGGGGCCGGACGCGGGCGACGCGGTGGTCGCGGGCTGAGGCGTGCTGACGCTGTCGCGGGTGGTCACAAGCGGTCCTGGGCTCGTCGGCGCGGATGCGGGCGGTCCGTACACCGGTCGGCACGTTGCGTACATCCCGATGTACTTCACAGTCCAGGGTAATGGACTCCGTCAGGTGCGTGAAGCCCTTTTGCCTCTGTCTCGCGCCGTGAGACGCCGGCCGGTGCCCGCTGCCGCCTCAGCGGCGGGACAGATAGAACTCGAACGCCCTGTACAGCAGCCGGTTGAGCGGGTAGTCCCACTCGCCGAGGTACTCGACGGCCTCGCCGCCGGTGCCCACCTTGAAGCGGAGCAGGCCCAGCAGCGGGCTGGACTCCTCCAGGGTGTCGGTGATGCCTCGCAGGTCGTAGACGGCGGCGCCGAGTTCGTGCGCGTCGCTCAGCATCCGCCACTGCACGGCGCTGCTCGGCTGGACCTCGCGCCGGCGGCCGGTGGAGGCGCCGTAGGAGTACCAGACGTGCTCGCCGACGGTGAGCATCGTCGCGGCGGCGAGCACCTCGCCGTCGTGGTGGGCGAGGTAGAGCCGCATCCGGTCCGGGTGCTCGGCGGTCAGCGCGCTCCACATGCCCTGGAAGTAGGAGAGGGGGCGCGGCAGGAAGCCGTCGCGCTCGGCGGTCTCGGTGTACAGCTCGTGGAAGGCCGGCAGGTCCTCCGCGTCGCCGCGCACGACCTTCACCCCGGCCTTCTCCGCCTTCTTGATGTTGCGCCGCCACTGCTGGTTGAGGCCGTCGTGGATCTCCTCCAGCGAGCGGCCCGCCAACGGCACCTGGAAGACGTACCGGGGCTGTCCCGCGGCGAAGCCGGAGTCGCCGCCGGCCTCGCTCAGCCGCCAGCCCGTCCGGCGCAGGCCGTCCGCGACCTGCCCGGCCCGCGGGTCGTACGACGTCGCCCGCACGTCGCGCAGCCGGCGGGCGGCCGGGTCCGCGATCGCCGCCTTCACCGTCTCGGCGCTCCAGCGGCGCACCACGACCGGCGGGCCCATCCGCACGGCGAAGGCGCCCCGCCGCCGCAGGTGGGCGACCATCGGCTCCAGGAGGTCTTCCAGGCCCGGCTCGTGCCAGTCGATCAGCGGGCCCTCGGGCAGATACGCCAGGTACCGCCGCAGCCCGGGCAGCCGGGGCCCCGGCAGCGGGCGCAGCAGCACCAGGCCCGCGCCGACGAGCTGCCCGGTCCGGTCGAACCAGCCGAGGCTCTCCGCCTCCCAGTCGGGCTTCACCGCGCCCCAGGACGGGACCTGGGTGTGGCTGGCGGAGGGGCGGGCCGCGACGAACGCCAGGTGCTCGTCGCGGGTGATCGGCTGGACGCGGACGCTCATGCGCGGGCTCCTTCGAGCAGCGGCCCTCGGCGGGCGGGGGCCCTCGGCGGGCGGTGAGTGGTGCCGCGAGCCTAGGAGCGGCCCCGCCGCTCCCCGGCCCCAGACACTCGGATCGCCCCGCCACGTGGCCCGAACGCCTCACGCGGGACGGCCGCCGGGGGACGAGCCGGCCAACGCCTCAAGCGGGCTCCCGGCCGTGTCGTCGGCGGGCGGCGAGGCGTGCGGCACCTCAAGCGGGCTCGCCGGGGGAGGCGAGTCGTCCGGGGGTCTCTGGTGGGGTCGTCGGGGGAGGCGAGTCGTCCGGGGGTCTCTCGGAGTCGTCGGGAGCAGCGCGGCGTCCGGGCGCCTGTCGTGGGTTCACCGGCGGAGGCGAGCCGTCCGGCGCCTCACGTGGTGTCGGCCGTGTCGTCGGCGGGCGGTGAGGCGTCCAGTGCCTCCTCCAGTACCTCCGCCAGGTGCCGTCCGCGCACCCCCGCCAGCTGCTCCAGCTGCGTGCGGCAGGAGAAGCCGTCCGCCAGGACCACCGTGCCGTCCGGGGCGTCCCGCACGGAGGGCAGCAGCTGGTCCTCCGCACACGCGACGGACACCTCGTAATGGCCCTTCTCGAAGCCGAAGTTGCCCGCCAGGCCGCAGCAGCCGCCGCTCAGCTCGCCGGAGAGCGAGGCGGCCGCGCGCAGCCGGCGGTCGGCCGCGTCGCCGAGCACCGCGTGCTGGTGGCAGTGGGTCTGACCGGCCACCGGGCGGTCCACGCGCGGCGGCGTCCAGCCGGGAGCGTGCCGCTCCAGGACCTCCGCGAACGTCAGCACCTTCGCGGCGAGACGGGCGGCCCGCGGGTCGTCGTGCAGCAGCTCGGGGGCGTCCGTGCGCAGGGCCGCCGCGCAGCTCGGCTCCAGCACCACGACCGGCGCGTCGGTCTCCAGCACCGGTTCCATCAGATCGAGCGTGCGGCGCAGGACCGCCCGGGCGCGGTCGAGCTGCCCGGTCGAGACGTACGTCAGCCCGCAGCAGACCCGGCCCCGCCCGCGCACCAGCGACAGGGGGTCGAGGGCGACCGCCCTGCCGTCGCCCACCGGCGGTTTCCGCAGGTGCACGGTGGGCGGCAGCGCCACCCGCAGCCCGGCCGCCTCCAGCACCCGCACGGCGGCCCGCCCCACGGACGGGGAGAGGTGCTCGGTGAACGTGTCGGGCCACAGGACGATCAGGTCCCCGGCCCCGTCCCGGCCCCTCGCCGCACCGCGCCGCCGCTCCCACCACCGGCTGAACGTCCGCCGCGCCACCCGCGGAAGCTCCCGTTCGGGTGCGATCCCGCCCAGCCGCTTCGCGAGCGCGGCGAGGGGGCGTGTCCCGGCGAGTGCGTTCACCAGCGGCGCCGTGCGCGTGACCGCCACCGCGCGCAGCCACACCGGCAGCCGTCCCATCGCGTGGTGCGCGGCGGGCCGGCGCCGCCCGGCGTAGTGGTGGTGCAGGAACTCCGCCTTGTAGGTGGCCATGTCGACCCCGACCGGGCAGTCCGACCGGCAGCCCTTGCAGGACAGGCACAGGTCCAGCGCGTCCCGGACCTCCGTGGAGCGCCAGCCGTCCGTGACCACCTCGCCGGCGAGCATCTCGTGCAGCAGCCGGGCCCGCCCGCGCGTGGAGTGCTCCTCGGCGCCGGTCGCCCGGAAGGACGGGCACATGACGGCGGGCCCGGACACCGACGCCGTACGGCACTTGGCGACCCCCACGCAGCGCCGTACCGCCGCCGTGAAGTCGCCGCCGTCCGCCGGGTAGCCGAAGGCGACGTCGACCGGTTCGCGGGGCAGGACGGCGAAGCGCAGGCCCGAGTCCAGGGGCGCGGGCCGGACGAGCATGCCGGGGTTGAGCAGGTCGTCCGGGTCCCACACGGCCTTCGCCCGCTCGAACAGGCCCACCAGCTCCGGGCCGTACATCCTCGGCAGCAGCTCCGCCCGCGCCTGCCCGTCCCCGTGCTCCCCGGACAGCGAACCCCCGTACGCCACCACGAGCTCCGCCAGCTCCTCCGAGAAACGGCGGAAGCGGGCGACGCCGGCCCGGGTGAGGAGGTCGAAGTCGACACGGACGTGGATGCAGCCGTCCCCGAAGTGCCCGTACGGCGTGCCGCGCAGCCCGTGCGCCGCCAGCAGCGACCGGAAGTCCCGCAGATACGCGCCGAGCCGGGCGGGCGGCACCGCGCAGTCCTCCCATCCCGGCCACGCCTCGGTCCCGTCGGGCATCCGCGTCGCCGTCCCGCTCGCGTCCTCCCGGATCCGCCACAGCGCGCGCTGCCCCGCCGCGTCCGTGACCACCCGGGCGTCCAGGACGTCGGCCGCCCGCACGATCGCCTCCGCACGCGCGCGTGCCTCCGCCTGCGACTCCCCGCCGGTCTCCACGAACAGCCAGGCCCCGCCCCGGGGGAGGTCCGCGGCCGACGGCACCAGGTCCGCCGCCATGCCCTCCACCGTCAGCGGCCCGAACGGCAGCAGCCCGGCGGCGGCCTCCGCGGCCGCGCTCTCGTCGGCGTAGGCCAGCACGGCCAGCGCACGCGCGCGTGGCGCCTCGACCAGGCGTACGACCGCCTCGGTGAGGACGCCGAGGGTGCCCTCGCTGCCGCAGAAGGAGCGGGCCACGTCGGCGCCCCGCTCGGGCAGCAGGGCGTCCAGCGCGTAACCGGAGATGCGGCGGGGCAGGTCGGGAAAGCCCGTGCGCAGCCGGGCCAGTTCGCCCTCGGCCAGCGCCCGCAGGCCGTCCGGGGCCCCGGCCCAGTCCCGCCCGAGCCGCAGCCGCTCCCCCCGTGCGGTGAGAACGGCGAGCTCCCGCACGCTGTCGGCGGTCGTCCCCCACGCCACCGAGTGCGAGCCGCAGGAGTTGTTGCCGATCATGCCGCCGAGCGTGCACCTGCTGTGCGTGGACGGGTCGGGGCCGAAGCGCAGCCCGTGCGGGGCGGCGGCCTCCTGGAGCCGGTCGAGCACCAGCCCCGGCTGCACGACGGCCGTACGGGCCTCGGGATCCAGACCGACCAGCCGGTTCATGTGGCGGGTGAAGTCCAGCACCACACCGGTGCCCGTCGCCTGCCCGGCGATCGACGTCCCCCCACCCCGCGCCACCACGGGCACCCCCCGCTCCCGGCACACCTCCAGCACACCCGCCACGTCCTCGGCGTCCCACGGCGCCACGACCCCCCACGGCACACGCCGGTAGTTGGAGGCGTCCATGGTGACCAGGGCCCGGTCCAGCGCGCCGAAGCCCACGTCACCGCGGACGGCCGCGCGCAACTCGCCCTCCAGGGCCGTCAGATCCCGGGCCGTCAGCTCCGTGCCGTGCGGAAGATCCGTCATGGCTCCAGCATGCACGCGGGCACGGACAGTGACGACCCCGCCTCCGGCCGCCCCGGTCCGCCACCGTCCACCTGCCGTCTCACCCGACGGACGACGTTTCGCCCACGTTTCTGTGAACGGCTACGCTCCCCTCCGTGGCTGAGATCCAGATTCCCTCTGACATCAAGCCCGCGGACGGACGTTTCGGCGCGGGTCCCTCCAAGGTGCGGACGGAGGCGCTGGACGCCCTCGCCGCCACCGGCACCTCTCTCTTGGGCACCTCCCACCGTCAGGCCCCCGTCAAGAACCTGGTCGGCCAGGTGCGCGAGGGCATCAGCGAGCTGTTCCAGCTCCCCGACGGCTACGAGGTGGTCCTCGGCAACGGCGGCTCCACCGCGTTCTGGGACATCGCGACGCACGGCCTGATCGAGAACAAGTCGCAGCACCTGAGCTTCGGCGAGTTCTCCTCCAAGTTCGCCAAGGCCGCCAAGCTCGCCCCGTGGCTGGCCGAGCCGGACGTCATCTCCGCCGACCCGGGCACCCACCCCGAGCCGGTCGCCGAGGCCGGTGTGGACGTCTACGCGTTCACCCACAACGAGACCTCCACCGGTGTCGCCATGCCGATCAAGCGCGTGGCCGGCGCCGACGAGGGCGCCCTGGTGCTGGTGGACGCCACGTCCGGCGCCGGCGGCCTGCCCGTCGACATCAGCGAGACGGACGTCTACTACTTCGCCCCGCAGAAGTCCTTCGCCTCCGACGGCGGCCTGTGGATCGGCGTGTTCTCCCCGGCCGCCATCGAGCGCGCCGAGCGGATCCACGCCTCCGGCCGCCACGTCCCGGAGTTCTTCTCGCTGCCCACGGCGATCGACAACTCCCGCAAGAACCAGACGTACAACACCCCGGCCCTCGCCACGCTCTTCCTGCTGAACCAGCAGCTGGAGTGGATCAACGGCCAGGGCGGCCTGGACTGGTCGGTGCGCCGCACGGCCACGTCCGCGCGGACGCTGTACGGCTGGGCCGAGGACGTGAAGTTCGCGAACCCGTTCGTCACCGACCCGGCCAAGCGCTCGCAGGTCATCGGCACGATCGACTTCACGGACGAGGTCGACGCCGCCGCCGTCGCGAAGGTGCTGCGCGCCAACGGCATCGTCGACACCGAGCCCTACCGCAAGCTCGGCCGCAACCAGCTGCGCGTCGCGATGTTCCCGGCGATCGACCCGGCGGACATCGAGGCGCTCACCAAGTGCGTCGACTACGTGATCGAGAAGCTCTGACCTTCCCGCGAACGTGACCGAGGGCGCCCCGCACACGCGGGGCGCCCTCCGTCGTGCTCAGGCCGCCGCACCCCGCCCGAACACCTCGAACAGCCGGGTCAGGCTGTCCTCCGCGTACCCCGCGGCCGCCCCGCGCCGGAACGCCTCCAGCACCGCGGCGGGCAGCGCCGGGTCCACGCCCGAGTCGCGGGTGGTGTGCACGACGTGGTCCATGCTCGCCACGGCCATCGAGATCCGCTCGACCTCACCCGTGTGCCGCCCGGCCTCGATCCGGGGCGTGTAGAAGTCGAGGAACTGGTCCATCCCGCCCAGGGTCCGCGCCGCGTACGGGGCGAACTGCGAGGGGCTGATGCCGTTCGCGTCCGCCAGGGCCAGGGTGTGCAGCCAGGCGGTCAGGGCGGTCCAGAAGAGGTCCATCTGGAGCTGGTAGTACAGCGCGGCCAGGCCCGGGTCCTCGCCCCGGTAGTCGGTGCCGGTGAGCACCTTCAGGTCGTCCTCGCAGGCCTCGAAGACCTCCCGGGGACCGCTGTAGAAGGTGTCGCCCTCCGGCGAGCCGATGCCGGAGGGCGGTGTCTGCACCCCGCCGGTGAGATGGCACGCCCCGTGCTTCGCGGCCCAGGCGGCTCCCTCGCGGACCCGCTCCGGGGTGTCCGAGCTCAGGTTGACCAGGACACGGCCGCGCAGCGCCGGGGCGGCGGGCTCCAGCAGGGCGTACATGGCGGCGTAGTCGGTGAGGCTCAGCACCACCGTCTCGTTGGCCGCCAGTGCCTCCTCGACGGTGGCGGCCCGCAGCGCGCCCCGGGCCACCAGTTCGTCGGCGCGGCTCGCGGTGCGGTTGAAGACGGTGACGCGGTAGCCGGCGTCCAGATAGGCGCCGGCCATGGCGCGGCCCATGGGGCCGAGGCCGATGACGGTCACGGAAGTGCTCACGGAGATCCCCCTCTGCTCACGGAAAACGACGACGGGAGCGCACGTCGGCCGGAACGACTAAAACGAACGCTCTATCCAGAGAGAAACGTAGCACAGTGGCTAGAGCGATCGGTCTAGCTCGGTAGAGTGGCGGCGTGAAGACCAAGGCCCCGCACGACCTCGAAACCGCCGGCACCCGCGAGCGGATCGTCCGTACGGCGTCCCGCCTGATGCAGCGGCAGGGCTACGAGGGCACGGGCATCAAGCAGATCTCCCGCGAGGCCGGGGCCACCCTGGGGTCCGTCTACCACTTCTTCCCCGGCGGCAAGCAGGAGCTCGGTGCGGCGGCCGTCCGGCTCGGCGACGAGGAGTTCACCGAGTTGCTGCGCGAGACGCTCGACGCGGAGCCGGACCCCGGGCGGGCCCTCCTCGCCCTCACCGCGTCCCTCGCCGAGGGGCTGCGCGACTCCGACTGGCTGGACGGCTGCCCGGTGACCTCCGCCGCCGTGGGTACGGCGGCCGGCGCTCCCGGCATCCAGCAGGCGGCGGCGGAGGCCTTCGCGCGCTGGCGGACGGTGGTCGCCGAGAAGCTCGTCACGGCCGGCTTCGCCGAGGCGGACGCCGAGGACCTGGCCCACACGGTGATCGCGACCCTGGAGGGCGCGGAACTGGCCGCGCAGGTCGCCCGCAGCGCGACCCCGCTGGAGGTGGCGGGCCGCCACCTGGCCCGACTGATCGCCTCGTACCGCGTCGACTGATCGGCTGGTACTGCGGCGACTGATCGCCTGGTACCGCGTCGACTGATCGCCTGGTGCTGCGGTGACTGATCGTTTCGTGCCGCGTCGACTGATCCCCTGGTACTGCGTCGGCTGATCCCGCGCCTTCGGGTCGCCCGGCTGCCGCCGCGCGCTCGGCGGTCCCGCCCGGCCGGGTGATCCCGCGCGTTCGGGTCGTCCTGCTGTCGCCAAGGGCTCGGCGGCCCCGCTCGGCCGCCTGAGCCGGCGCCGGGCAGTCCTCCTGCCCCACGCGCTCGTGCGGCCCACGTCCTTTCGTCCGACGACTCCAGCCCGGCCGAGCAGATTTTCATGCAAGCATGCTTGATTGTTTCCTGGCGCGCTGCCATGCTCCTCACCACGCCGCACCACCCCGCACCACCCCGTGCCACCTGGCATCACCGCGCACACCGCCGTGCCCCGAGGGGAGCGCTCGTGTCCGACTCGACGTCCGTGCTCGACGATCTGCGCGAGGAGAGCGAGGAACTCGACCGTCTCGTGGCCGGCGCGGACGCGCGGCGCTGGGCGCTCGCGACCCCCGCACCCGGCTGGACCGTGGCCCACCAGATCGCCCACCTCGCCTGGACCGACCACTCCGCCCTGCTCGCGGTCACGGACGCCGACGGTTTCCACGCCCTGGTCGAGAAGGCCCTCGCCGCGCCCGGTTCGTTCGTCGACGAGGGCGCGGCGGAGGGCGCCGCCCTGCCGCCCGGCGCACTGCTCGCCCGCTGGCGCGAGGGCCGCGCGGCGCTGGCGGAGGCCCTGCGCGCCGCACCGCCCAAGGCGCGCTTCCCCTGGTACGGGCCACCCATGTCGGCCGCCTCCATGGCGACCGCCCGCCTCATGGAGACCTGGGCCCACGGACAGGACGTCGCGGACGCCCTGGGTGTGGTGCGCCCACCCACGGACCGGCTGCGGCATGTGGCCTGGCTCGGGGTACGGACCCGGGACTTCGCCTTCGGCGTGCACGGGCTGACTCCGCCCGGCGACCCGTTCCGCATCGAGCTGCGGGCACCCTCCGGCGACCTGTGGACCTACGGACCCGACGACGCCCCGCAGCGCGTCACCGGCCCCGCCCTCGACTTCTGCCTGCTCGTCACCCAGCGCGCCCACCGTGCCGACCTGGCCCTGCGCGCCGACGGCCCCGAC
Source organism: Streptomyces sp. NPDC085932 (assembly GCF_044540525.1). Classification (NCBI taxonomy): domain Bacteria; kingdom Bacillati; phylum Actinomycetota; class Actinomycetes; order Kitasatosporales; family Streptomycetaceae; genus Streptomyces; species Streptomyces sp. NPDC085932. Next base: position 364,794 of record NZ_JBITSJ010000007.1, on the reverse strand, counting down.
GCCGACCGCTGGCTCGGCATCGCACAGGCCTTCGCGGGACCGCCGGGCAGCGGACGCCCGCCGAAGGGAGCCGCCTCGTGACGACCCCGCACACCGGCAGGACGGGCGAGCCGGTGAAACCCCTGCGCATCGGCAACGCCTCCGGCTTCTACGGCGACCGCTTCGACGCCCTGCGCGAGATGCTCACCGGCGGCGAACTCGACGTCCTCACCGGCGACTACCTCGCCGAGCTCACCATGCTGATCCTCGGCCGGGACCGGCTGAAGGACCCGGGCGCCGGATACGCCCGCACCTTCCTGCGGCAGCTGGAGGAGTGCCTCGGACTCGCGCACGAGCGGGGCGTGCGGATCGTCACCAACGCGGGCGGGCTCAACCCGGCCGGACTCGCCGACGCCGTACGGGCGCTGGCCGGCCGGCTCGGCGTCCCCGTGCGTGTCGCCCATGTCGAGGGCGACGACCTCACCGCCGCCCATCCCGGGAGCCTCGCCGCCCACGCCTACCTCGGCGGCTTCGGTATCGCGGCCTGTCTGCGCGCGGGCGCCGACCTCGTCGTCACCGGGCGCGTGACGGACGCGGCCCTGGTCACCGGGCCGGCCGCCGCCCACTTCGGCTGGACTCCGGGGGACCACGACCGGCTCGCGGGGGCCGTCGTCGCCGGGCACGTCCTGGAGTGCGGAGCGCAGGCCACCGGCGGCAACTACGCCTTCTTCCGGGACGGCGACGTGCGCCGCCCCGGTTTCCCGCTCGCCGAGCTGCACGACGACGGGAGCTGCGTGATCACCAAGCACCCCGGTACCGGCGGCTTCGTCGACGTCGGCACGGTCACCGCCCAGCTGCTGTACGAGACGGCCGGTGCCCGGTACGCGGGGCCGGACGTCACCGCCCGGCTGGACACGGTCCGGCTCGGCCAGGACGGGCCCGACCGGGTGCGGATCGAGGGCGTGCGCGGGGAGGCGCCCCCGCCCACCCTCAAGGTCGGGCTCAACAAGCTCGGCGGCTTCCGCAACGAGGTCGTCTTCGTGCTCACCGGCCTGGACATCGAGGCCAAGGCCGCGCTGGTGCGGGACCAGATGGCGCCCGCGCTGCACGAGGTCGCCGACGCCCGCTGGGAGTTGGCGCGCACCGACCGGCCCGACGCCGACACCGAGGAGTGCGCGAGCGCGCTGCTGCGGCTGGTCGTACGGGATCCGGACCAGCAGGCCGTGGGGCGGGCGCTGAGCGGGGCCGCGGTGGAGCTGGCGCTGGCCAGCTACCCCGGCTTCCATGTGCTGGCGCCACCCGGGAAGGGCGCGCCGTATGGGGTGTTCGAGGATGTGTACGTCCCCCATGGGGCGGTCGACCATGTGGCCGTCCTCCCCGACGGACGCCGGGTCACGGTGTCCCCGCCCCAGGACACCCGGGTGCTCGACGACGTCCCGGAGCCGCCCCTGCCGGAGCCGCTGCCGGCCGGACCGTGCCGCAGGGCCCCGCTCGGCCTCGTCGCGGGGGCCCGCAGCGGCGACAAGGGCGGCAACGCCAACGTCGGCGTCTGGACCCGCACCGACGACGCCTGGCGGTGGCTCGCGCACGAGCTGACCGTCGAGCGGTTCCGGGAGCTGATCCCCGAGAGCCGCCCGCTGAAGGTGACCCGGCACGTGCTGCCCCACCTGCGCGCCCTGAACTTCGTGGTCGAGGGGATCCTCGGCAAGGGCGTCGCCGCCCAGCACCGCTTCGACCCGCAGGCCAAGGCGCTCGGCGAATGGCTGCGCTCCCGCCACCTGGAGATACCGGAGGCCCTGCTGTGACCGTCCTGACCTCCGCGCTCGACCCGTCGGGCCCCGACTTCCGGGCCAACCGCGAGGCGATGCTCGACAAGCTCGCCGCGCTCGACGCCGAGCACGCCAAGGCCCTCGCGGGCGGCGGCGAGAAGTACGTCGCACGGCACCGCAAGCGCGGCAAACTCCTCGCCCGCGAGCGCATCGAACTGCTCCTCGACCCCGACACGCCCTTCCTGGAACTGTCCCCGCTCGCGGCCTGGGGCAGCGACTACACCGTCGGCGCGTCCCTGGTCACCGGCATCGGGGTCGTCGAGGGCGTGGAGTGCCTGATCACCGCCAACGACCCGACCGTACGCGGCGGGGCGAGCAACCCGTGGTCCCTGAAGAAGGCCCTGCGCGCCAACGACATCGCGCTCGCCAACCGGCTGCCCTGCATCAGCCTGGTGGAGTCCGGCGGCGCCGACCTGCCCTCGCAGAAGGAGATCTTCATCCCCGGGGGCGCCATCTTCCGGGATCTCACCCGGCTGTCGGCCGCCGGCGTCCCGACCGTCGCGGTCGTCTTCGGCAACTCCACCGCCGGGGGCGCCTACATCCCCGGCATGTCCGACCACGTGATCATGGTCAAGGAGCGGGCCAAGGTGTTCCTGGGCGGCCCGCCCCTGGTGAAGATGGCGACCGGCGAGGAGAGCGACGACGAGTCCCTGGGCGGCGCCGAGATGCACGCGCGCACCTCGGGCCTCGCGGACTACTTCGCCGTCGACGAGCACGACGCGCTGCGCCAGGCCCGCCGCGTGGTCGCCCGCCTCAACCACCGCAAGGCGTACGGCGATCCGGGCCCGGCCGAGCCGCCCGAGTACGACGCCGAGGAGCTTCTCGGCATCGTCCCCGGCGACCTGAAGAGCCCCTTCGACCCGCGCGAGGTCATCGCCCGCGTCGTCGACGCCTCCGACTTCGACGAGTTCAAGCCGCTGTACGGCACCAGTCTGGCCACCGGCTGGGCCACCCTGCACGGCTACCCGGTCGGCATCCTCGCCAACGCCCAGGGGGTGCTGTTCAGCGAGGAGTCCCAGAAGGCCGCCCAGTTCATCCAGCTCGCCAACCAGCGCGACATCCCGCTGCTGTTCCTGCACAACACCACCGGCTACATGGTCGGCAGGGAGTACGAGCAGGGCGGCATCATCAAGCACGGCGCGATGATGATCAACGCCGTCAGCAACAGCCGCGTCCCGCACCTGTCGGTCCTCATGGGCGCCTCCTACGGCGCCGGCCACTACGGCATGTGCGGCCGCGCCTACGACCCCCGCTTCCTGTTCGCCTGGCCCAGCGCCAAGTCGGCCGTGATGGGCCCGCAGCAGCTCGCCGGCGTGCTGTCGATCGTCGCCCGTCAGTCCGCCGCGGCCAAGGGACAGCCGTACGACGACGAGGCCGACGCCGCGCTGCGCGCCATGGTCGAGCAGCAGATCGAGTCCGAGTCGCTGCCGATGTTCCTGTCCGGGCGGCTCTATGACGACGGCGTGATCGACCCGCGCGACACCCGCACCGTGCTCGGCCTGTGCCTGTCCGCGATCCACACCGCCCCCTACGAGGGCGCCCGCGGCGGCTTCGGCGTCTTCCGGATGTGAGGAACCTTCAGTGATCACTTCTGTGCTGGTCGCCAACCGGGGCGAGATCGCCTGCCGGGTCTTCCGCACCTGCCACGAGCTGGGCATCCGCACGGTCGCCGTCCACTCGGACGCCGACGCGCACGCTCTCCACGCGCGCGTGGCCGACGCGAGCGTCCGCCTCCCGGGGGAGGCGCCCGCCGACACCTACCTGCGCGGCGACCTGATCGTGAAGGCCGCCGTCGCCGCCGGCGCGGACGCCGTGCACCCCGGCTACGGCTTCCTCTCCGAGAACGCGGACTTCGCCCGGGCCGTCCTGGACGCGGGCCTGACCTGGATCGGCCCGCCCCCGGAGGCCATCGAGGCGATGGCGTCCAAGACCCGCGCCAAGCAGCTCCTGGGCATCGAGCCGCTCACCGAGGTCACCGAGGCCGACCTGCCCGTCCTGGTGAAGGCCGCGGCGGGCGGCGGCGGCCGCGGCATGCGCGTCGTACGGCGCCTGGCGGACCTGGACGCCGAACTGGCGGCCGCCCGCGCGGAGGCGGCGAGCGCCTTCGGCGACGGCGAGGTCTTCGTCGAGCCGTACGTGGAGCGCGGCCGGCACGTCGAGGTGCAGATCCTCGCCGACACCCACGGCACGGTCCGGCCGCTGGGCACCCGCGACTGTTCCCTGCAGCGCCGCCACCAGAAGGTGATCGAGGAGGCACCGGCCCCCGCGCTGCCCGGCGCACTGGAGGAGGAACTGCACGCCTCGGCCGTACGGGCCGCCCGGGCCGTCGACTACGTCGGCGCCGGCACGGTCGAGTTCCTCGTCGCCGACGGCAGGGCGCACTTCCTGGAGATGAACACCCGCCTCCAGGTCGAACATCCGGTGACCGAGGCCGTGTTCGGCATCGACCTGGTCGCGGAGCAGATCCGCATCGCGGAGGGTCACCCCCTCGCCCCCGAGCCGCCCCGCGCGCGGGGCCACGCCGTGGAGGCCCGCCTGTACGCCGAGGACCCCGCCCGCGACTGGGCCCCGCAGACGGGCACCCTGCACCGTCTCGCGCTCCCCGGCGCCGTCCGCCTCGACACCGGCTACACCGACGGCGACACCATCGGCGTCCACTACGACCCGATGATCGCCAAGGTCGTGGCCCACGCGCCCACCCGCGCGGAGGCCCTGCGCAAGCTGGCGTCCGCCCTGGAACGGGCCGCGATCCACGGCCCCGTCACCAACCGCGACCTGCTGGTCCGCTCCCTGCGGCACCCCGAATTCGCCGCCGCCCGCATGGACACCGGCTTCTACGACCGCCACCTCGCGGACCTGGCCGAACCGGCCCCCGACCCGCACGCCCCCCTGGCCGCCGCCCTCGCCGACGCGAGCGCCCGGGCCCGCCCCGGCTTCGGCGGCTGGCGCAACGTCCCCTCGCAGCCGCAGACCAAGCGCTACCTGATGGCGGGGGAGGAGCACGAGGCCCGCTACCGGTACACCCGGCAGGGCCTGGAGGCGGACGGGGTGCGCGTGGTGCACGCCGACGCGGGTCTGGTGATCCTCGAAGTGGACGGCGTCAGACGCCGGTTCGACGTCGCCCGCCACGACGACCGGGTCCACGTCAACACCACCGCCCTGACCGCCCTGCCCCGCTTCCCCGACCCCACCGCGCAACACGCCCCCGGCTCCCTCCTGGCCCCCATGCCGGGCACGGTCGTCCGCGTCGCCGACGGCCTCGCGGCGGGCACACCGGTGAAGGCCGGCGAGCCCCTGCTCTGGCTGGAGGCGATGAAGATGCAGCACAAGATCACCGCACCGGTGACCGGAACGCTGACCGCATTGCCGGTCGCACCCGGCCAGCAGGTCGAGCCGGGGACGTTGCTGGCGGTTGTGCAGGAGGCCTGAAGGGGCGCGGGGAACTGCGCGCCCAGCCACATACGACCCGCACCTGAAAGGACGTCCCATGGACACCGAAGACCACAAGGCGCTCCGAGCAGCCGTCGCCGCCCTCGGCAGACGCCACGGCCGGGGCGCCGACCCCGATCACCTCTGGTCCGAGGCAGGCAAACTCGGCTACCTGGGCGTCAACCTGCCGGAGGCACACGGCGGTGGAGGCGGCGGCATCACCGAACTCTCCATCGTCCTCGAAGAACTCGGCGCCGCCGGCTGCCCGCTGCTCATGCTGGTGGTCTCACCGGCCATCTGCGGCACGGTCATCGCCCGCTTCGGCACCGACGCCCAGAAGGAGACCTGGCTGCCCGGCCTGTCCGACGGCACCCGCCGGATGGCCTTCGGCATCACCGAACCCGACGCCGGCTCCAACTCCCACCGCATCACCACCACGGCCCGCCGCGACCAGGACACCGGAGGCTGGATCCTCACCGGCCGCAAGGTCTTCATCTCCGGCGTCGACATCGCCGACGCCACCCTGATCGTCGGCCGCACCGAGGACGCCCGCACCGGCCGCCTCAAGCCCTGCCTGTTCATCGTCCCGCGCGACACCGAGGGCTTCACCCGCCGCCCCATCGACATGGAACTCAACGCCGCGGAGAAGCAGTTCGAACTCGTCCTGGACGACGTGCGCCTGCCCGCCGACGCGCTCGTCGGCGACGAGGACGCGGGCCTGCTCCAGCTGTTCGCCGGACTCAACCCCGAGCGGATCATGACGGCCGCCTTCGCGATCGGCATGGGCCGGTACGCCCTCGGCAGGGCCGTCGAGTACGCCCGCGACCGCACCGTCTGGAACACCGCCATCGGCGCCCACCAGGCCATCGCCCACCCCCTCGCCCAGGCGCACGTCGACCTCGAACTGGCCCGCCTGATGATGCAGAAGGCCGCGGCCCTCTACGACGCGGGTGACGACCCGGGCGCCGGAGAGGCCGCCAACATGGCCAAGTACGCCGCCGGCGAGGCCTGTGTGAAGGCCGTCGACCAGGCCGTGCACACCCTCGGCGGCAACGGACTCACCCGCGAGTACGGCCTGGCGCAGCTGATAACGGCCGCGCGCGTGGCCCGTATCGCCCCGGTCAGCAGGGAGATGATCCTCAACTACGTCTCCCACCAGACCCTGGGCCTGCCGAAGTCGTACTGAGAACCTGAGACTTCCCGCGCCGCGAGGAGGAACCAGCCATGTTCCGCAGCGAGTACGCAGACGTCCCGCCCGTCGACCTCCCCATCCACGACGCCGTCCTGGCCCGGGCCGCCGAGTTCGGTGACACCCCGGCCCTGATCGACGGCACGGACGGCACCACCCTCACGTACGAGCAGGTGGACCGGTTCCACCGGCGCGTCGCCGCCGGCCTCGCCGAGGCCGGGGTCCGCAAGGGCGACGTCCTCGCCCTGCACAGCCCCAACACCGTCGCCTTCCCGACCGCGTTCTACGCCGCCACGCGCGCGGGTGCCACCGTCACCACCGTGCATCCGCTCGCCACCGCCCAGGAGTTCGCCAAGCAGCTCACCGACTGCGCGGCCCGTTGGATCGTCACCGTGTCGCCGCTGCTGGACATCGCCCGCAGGGCCGCCGAACTCGCGGGCGGCGTACGGGAGATCTTCGTGTGCGACAGCGCGACCGGCCACCGCTCCCTGATCGACATGCTGGCCACCACCGCCCCCGAACCCCGCGTCGCCATCGACCCCGCCGAGGACGTCGCCGCCCTGCCGTACTCCTCCGGCACCACCGGCACGCCCAAGGGCGTCATGCTCACCCACCGCCAGATCGCCACCAACCTCGCCCAGCTGGCCCCGGCGATCCCCGCGGGCCCCGGCGACCGGGTCCTGGCGGTGCTGCCCTTCTTCCACATCTACGGCCTCACGGCCCTGATGAACGCGCCCCTGCGCCAAGGCGCCACCGTCGTCGTGCTGCCCCGCTTCGACCTGGAGCAGTTCCTCGCGGCGATCCAGAACCACCGCATCACCGCGCTGTACGTCGCCCCGCCCATCGTCCTGGCCCTCGCGAAGCACCCGGTCGTCTCCCGGTATGACCTGTCGTCGCTGCGGTACATCGTCAGCGCCGCCGCGCCCCTGGACGCCCGCCTCGCCGCCGCCTGCTCCGAACGCCTCGGCCTGCCGCCCGTCGGCCAGGCCTACGGCATGACCGAGCTGTCGCCCGGGACCCACGTCGTCCCGCTGGACGCCATGCGCGACGCGCCGCCCGGCACCGTCGGCAGGCTCATCGCCGGCACCGAGATGCGCATCGTCTCCCTCGACGACCCCACCCGGGACCTGCCCCCGGGCGAGTCCGGCGAGATCCTCATCCGCGGCCCCCAGGTGATGAAGGGCTACCTGGGCCGCCCCGACGCCACCGCCGCGATGATCGACGCCGACGGCTGGCTGCACACGGGGGACGTCGGGCACGTGGACGAGGACGGATGGCTGTTCGTCGTCGACCGGGTGAAGGAACTGATCAAGTACAAGGGCTTCCAGGTCGCCCCGGCCGAACTGGAGGCGCTCCTGCTCACCCACCCGGGTATCGCCGACGCCGCCGTCATCGGCACCTACGACGACGACGGCAACGAGGTCCCGCACGCCTACGTCGTCCGTCAGCCGGCCGCCGCCGGACTCACCGCCGGGGAGATCATGATGTACGTCGCCGAGCGCGTGGCCCCCTACAAGCGGATACGCGAGGTCACCTTCATCGACGGCGTCCCCCGGGCGGCCTCCGGCAAGATCCTCCGCCGACAGCTCCGGGAGAGCGCATGACCCTGATCGCCCGCACCCGCGCGCGTGCCGTCGAGACCCTGGCCCTCGACGCGCCGCAGCGCCGCAACGCCCTCTCGGCTGCCCTGGTCGGCGAACTGGCCGACGCGCTCACGGACGCCGGCCGGGACACCGGCGTCCGCGCGGTCGTCCTCACCCACACCGGCACCACGTTCAGCGCCGGCGCCGACCTCAAGGACCCGCCCGACCCCGAGGCGCTGGTCGCCCTGCTGCGCCGGATCGTCGAACTGCCCAAGCCGGTCGTCGCCCGGGTCACCGGCCACGTCCGCGCGGGCGGCCTCGGCCTGCTGGCCGCCTGCGACATCGCGGTCGCCTCCACCGCGGCCACCTTCGCCTTCACGGAGGTCCGCATCGGCGTCGCCCCCGCGGTCATCTCGCTGCCGCTGCTGTCCCGCGCGAACCCACGCGCCCTGTCCCGCCACTACCTCACCGGCGAACGCTTCGACGCGGCCGAGGCCACCGCGACGGGCCTGCTCACCGCGTACGCCGAGGACGTCGACACGGCCCTGGCCCCGATCCTCGACGGCCTGCGCAGAGCCGCCCCCGACGCCCTGGCCGAGACGAAACGGCTGCTCACGGCTAGGGTGCTGGAAGCCTTCGACCGGGAAGCGGCCGACCTGACCGCGCTCTCGGCCCGGCTGTTCGCCTCCCCGCAGGCACGCGAGGGGATGACGGCCTTCCTCGAACGACGGGATCCGGCATGGGTGGTGTGAGCACGGTCGACCGTGCGGAGAGAGTCCCCAAGCAGGACCGCAGCCGGGCCACCCGGCAGCGGCTCCTGGAAGCCGCCGTGGCCTGCCTCGCCGAACACGGCTGGGCGGGCTCCACCGTCTCCGTCGTCGCCGAGCGGGCCGGTGTGTCCCGCGGCGCCGCCCAGCACCACTTCCCGACCCGCGAGGACCTCTTCACGGCGGCCGTCGAGTACGTCGCCGAGGAACGCTCCACCGCCCTGCGCGCCCTCTTCCCCGAGGGCGCGCACGGGGACCGCCACGCCGTCGTCGCCGCCCTGGTGGACCTCTACACGGGCCCGCTGTTCCGCGCCGCCCTCCACCTGTGGGTGGCCGCCTCCAACGAGGAGCAGCTCCGCCCCCGCGTCACCGAGCTCGAATCCCGCGTCGGCCGCGAGACCCACCGCATCGCCGTCGACCTCCTCGCCGCCGACGAATCCGTCCCCGGCGTCCGCGAAACGGTCCAGGGCCTGCTCGACATGGCCCGCGGCCTGGGCCTGGCCAACCTCCTCACGGACGACGCCGCCCGCCGCGAACGGGTGGTGGCCCAGTGGGCGGGGCTGCTGGAGGAGACGCTGGGCTGAGGGCGGTGTCAGTGCCGGGCACTACGGTTCCGGCATGGGTGATCACTACCAGACGATCGTCGACCTCGACGCGGACGGGGCGGAAGCGGAGCCGCTCGCGCGCAGAGTCGTGCAGTGGCTCGTGGCCGAGGGCGTCGTGCTGTCCGAACGCACGGACTGTGTCCTGGGCCTGCCCCTGGGACACCCGCCGGGCCCGCGATGGGAGCGCGCGGTCGCCGAGGCCGACGCGGACGACGAGCCGTGGGACGGCCTCGCCGTGCACACCGGGCGCACCGTCTTCCACGGCTGGCCAGGAGGCATGGAGGCAGCGACATGCCCGCGCTGCTCGGTCACGACCCGCCTGGTCGACGACGAGTGGGCGACGATCGACGAGGCCTGGGCGCCCTTCGGGGACGCCATCAGCACCTGGTCCGCCACCGGTGCGGCCCAGGTCCGCTGCCCGGCCTGCGCCCGCCGGGTTCCCCTGCGCGACTGGGCCTGGACCGACGACTACTTCGCCTTCGCCCATCTCGGGTTCGAGTTCTGGAACTGGCCCGAGCTCACACCGGAATTCCGCGGCCGCGTGAGCGAGCTGCTCGACGGGCACCGCACGGCGTTCGTCCAGGGAAAGATCTGAGGCCCGGCCCCGTCACGGACTGAGCCGCTCCACCCGCCAGCTGCCGTCGGGCTGCTCCACGTACCGCAGGCGGTCGTGCAGGCGGTTCTCACGGCCCTGCCAGAACTCCACCGTCTGCGGCGCCACCCGGAACCCGCCCCAGTGCGGCGGCACCGGCACCTGCTCGCCCTCCGGGTAGCGGGCGGCCAGTTCGGCGTACGCGCCGTCGATGTCGGCCCGGGTGGAGACCACCGAGGACTGGGCACTGGCCCACGCCCCGAGCTGGGAGCCGTGCGGGCGGGTGCGGAAGTAGGCGGCCGTCTCGTCCCGGCCGGTGCGCCGCGCGACGCCCGTGACGATGACCTGGCGGGCCATGGGGTGCCAGGGGAACAGCAGCGAGACGTACGGGTTCTCCGCCAGGTCACGGGCCTTGCGGGAGTCGTAGTTCGTGTAGAAGACGAAGCCGTGCTCGTCGAAGTGCTTCAGCAGCACCGTGCGGGAGCCGGGCCGGCCCTCGGCGTCGGCCGTCGAGACGATCATGGCGTTCGGCTCGAACAGCCCGCCGTCCGTCGCGGCCTGCTTGAACCAGCGCGCGAACTGCTCGACGGGGGTGGCGGCCAGCTCGGTCTCGGAGAGCCCGTCCGCCCGGTACTGCTTGCGCATCGAGGCCAGGTCGAAGGGGACGTCGTCGCGGTCGGTCACCCGGTCATCTTGCCGTACGGACGGTGTCCTTCGTCACTGCCTGGCACTGAGTGCCGCGAACCCTCCCCAACCTTGACACTCGGAGATATCGTTTCGGTGCCGTTCCGGTTGGGTGACCGCCGACCGTTCGGGGCATCACAGGGGCAACCGGCCAGGACCGCGAGTCGCCGCAGACGACCGTGGATCCACTGGACGGCCGCCCGCTTCGCCAGCTGACTGACACATGGTTCGTACGTCCCACCCCACAACACACCATCTGTCGCTTACATCACGAGGAGCCGCCTGATGTCCGACTTCGTACCCGGGCTCGAGGGAGTCGTCGCGTTCGAGACGGAGATCGCCGAACCGGACAAGGAGGGCGGCGCACTCCGGTACCGGGGCGTCGACATCGAGGACCTCGTCGGCCACGTCTCCTTCGGCAACGTCTGGGGCCTGCTCGTCGACGGTGCCTTCAACCCGGGGCTGCCCGCCGCCGAGCCGTTCCCCATCCCCGTCCACTCCGGTGACATCCGCGTGGACGTCCAGTCCGCGCTGGCCATGCTCGCGCCGGTCTGGGGCCTGAGGCCGCTGCTGGACATCGACGCCGAGCAGGCCCGCGAGGACCTGGCCCGGGCGGCCGTCATGGCGTTGTCGTACGTGGCCCAGTCGGCCCGCGGGCAGGGCCTGCCCATGGTGCCGCAGCGCGAGATCGACAAGGCGAACTCGGTCGTCGAGCGCTTCATGATCCGCTGGCGGGGCGAGCCCGACCCCAAGCACGTGGCGGCGGTGGACGCCTACTGGACGAGCGCCGCCGAGCACGGCATGAACGCCTCCACGTTCACGGCCCGGGTCATCGCCTCGACCGGCGCGGACGTCGCGGCCGCGCTGTCCGGCGCGGTGGGGGCCATGTCGGGTCCGCTGCACGGCGGGGCCCCGTCCCGGGTCCTGCACATGATCGAGGAGATCGAGCGCACGGGCGACGCGGAGGCCTACGTCAAGCAGACCCTGGACAAGGGCGAGCGCCTCATGGGCTTCGGGCACCGCGTCTACCGCGCCGAGGACCCCCGCGCCCGCGTCCTGCGCCGCACCGCCCGCGAACTGGGCGCCCCGCGCTTCGAGGTCGCCGAGGCCCTGGAGAAGGCGGCCCTGGCGGAGCTGCACGCCCGCCGCCCCGACCGCGTCCTCGCCACCAACGTGGAGTTCTGGGCGGCCATCGTCCTGGACTTCGCCGAGGTCCCCGCGCACATGTTCACGTCCATGTTCACCTGCGCCCGTACGGCCGGCTGGTCCGCCCACATCCTGGAGCAGAAGCGCACGGGCCGCCTGGTCCGCCCCTCGGCCCGCTACGTCGGCCCGGGCAGCCGCAACCCGCGCGAGATCGAGGGCTACGAGGACATCGCCCACTGACCCACCCGCCCACGGCCCTACCCGCCCCCGGGTGGGGCCGTGGCCCCGCCCGGCGACACGAGCCGGTCCAACTCCTCCCCGATCGCCTCCCTGGTTCCCGCCCGGTTACGCGATGCTGCTCACCGAAGACCCGGCCGCACGATGGGTCTCTCCGAGAACGCAGACGACCCGCGAGTCTGGTTCCTCCGGGGAGGAGCCGGCCGGACGTACCGGCGACTCGCGGGTCGGGTGACTGCTTGAGATTGGGCCGGCTGCACGCGTCGTTCGCGCGCTGGCTCGGCACCGCACCGAGTGTGGTGTCGGGCCGCTAGCCCGCAGCCACCTCACGCGTCCGGTTTCCATACATCTGCCGAACCACCTCCTCTCTCGTGTACTGGCACCCTAAGAAACCGTCCCGGCCCGGATCAACCGTTTTTTTGAGACCTTGACCCCGGGGGTACCCGCACCGGTGCGACGGCGGTGTCACGGGCCGTTGACGTGGGGATTGCCCGCGTACAACGATTCCTTCAATGTTGGGGGAACCCGGTGTGCGCTGGGTCACCTTCCAGTTGAATGAAGGCAAGGAGCGAACCGGCGTGCCGTACGTGCGGACGCAGCCTGCAGGGGGTCCAGGTGAGTGCTTCCCGGCGTAGTGGGACCACCGACGAGCTGGGGCCGGAAGAGCCCGAGCGGGACGGTGCCGATGGGCGGGACGGTGCCGATGGTTCGGATCTGCTCGCCGCGCTGCTGGACGGGATGGACGCGGCGCTGTGCGCCTTCGACGCCGACGGCGTCGTCACGCACTGGAACCGCGAGGCCGAGCGGATCCTCGGCTGGAGCGCGGAGGAGGCCGTCGGCAAGCGCGGCCTGGCCGGATGGGCGGTGCGCAGCGCGGACGCCGAGGAGGTCGAGGAGCGCCTGCTGTCGGCCATGCACGCCCCGGGCCGGCAGGTGCACGAGTTCGCGCTGCTGACGAAGGACGGCGGACGGGTGCTGGTCCGCACGCAGTCGGCGGCCGTGCGCGGTCCCGACGGAAAGCCGGCCGGGGTCTACTGCGCGTTCAGCGAGGTGCACGCCCAGATCGACCTGGAGCGGTCCATCGCCCTGAGCGAGGCACTCTTCGAGGACGCCGGCTGGGGCGTCGTCCTGGTCGACGTCGACCTGCGGCCCGCCGTGGTCAACGCGCACGCGGCCCGGGCGCTGGGCACGGGCCGTACGTCGGTGCTGGGCCGGCCGCTCGGCGAGCTGCTGTCGCAGGGCGTGGAGGAGCTGGAGAGCGCGCTGCAGCACGTGCTGGCGGAGGGCGCGCCCCCGGCGCCCGCCGAGGTGTGGGTGAGTGTGCGCACGCCGGAGGGGGAGCGGCGGAGGTGCTGGCGCAGCGGCTTCCTGCGCCTGGCCTCGCCGCTCGCGGAAGAACCGGTTCCACTGGGTGTGGGCTGGCTGTTCCAGGACGTGACGGAGTTCAAGCAGAACGAGCAGGAGGCGTCCCTGCTGCGGTTTCGCACGCAGCAGCTGCACCGGGCGGCGCGGGCGGCCGCCGAGTGCGAGGACCCGGCGGAGGCGGCGACGGTCCACCTGGACTTCGCCCTCGCCGGGTTCGCCGACCACGCGCTGATCGACCGGGTGGCCGGCGGCGCGCTGACCGACCCGGAGGCCGAGGGGCCGGTCCGGCTGGTGCGGGTCGCGGCCACGCCGTCGGGTGCGCCGGGGCCGAGCAGGCTCGCGGGACCGGCGGGGCTGCCCGTGCGCTACCCGGAGGGCCACCCGGCCCTGCAGTGCGTGGAGCGGACGGGGGCGCTGCGGGCGAGCGCGGGCGCCGCGTCCGCCGAGCGGGCGCGCGAGTGGGCGCTGGCGCGTCAGTGGCCGCCGGACGCGGTGCACGCCCTGTGCGCGGTGCTGCGCAGCAGGGGGCGCACGCTGGGTGTCGTGACGTTCCTGCGGGGGGCGGGCCGCAGCGCCTTCGAGCGGTCCGACGCGGTGTACGCGGAGGACGTGGCGGTACGCATCGCGACGGCACTGGACGTGGTGGACCTGCTGGACCTGGCGGACCCACCCGCCGGCGGCTGACGGGCCCCGGCCGGCCGGTCACCGGCTAGTGCCGGTAGAAGATCCGGTCGCCGTACTGCTCCATCACCCGGGCGTTCCAGTCGTGCCCGCCGTCGACGTTCCCGGAGCGCAGGAGCGGCGGCTCGATGCCCCGGTCGGCGAGGGTCGTGGCGGTCGTGGCCATGACGGCCTGAAGGAGGGCCGAGGTGACGACCGTGGAGGCGGGGGCGAAGGGGGCGGGCACCTTGTCGTGGGTGAGCTCCGCGTCCCCGACCGCGATCCTCGAGTCGAGGACGAGGTCGCAGTGGTCCTTCAGAAACGTGCCGGAGGAGTGCCGGGACTTCGTCTCCGACGCGTACGCCACCGACGTCACGCCGATGACCTTCACGCCCAGGGCGCGCGCGTGCAGGGCCATCTCCACGGGCAGGGCGTTGCGCCCGGAGAGGGAGATGATCAGCAGGGCGTCGCCCGCGCGGAGCGGGGAGTTGTCGAGGACGGCGGCGGCGAGGCCGTCGACGCGTTCCAGGGCCGAGCCGAGCGGTGCCGGCATGACGTCGACGCCGACGACGCCCGGCACGGCGAGGAGGTTCATCAGGGCCAGTCCGCCGGCGCGGTAGACGAGATCCTGCGCGGCGAGGGAGGAGTGCCCGGCGCCGAAGGCGAAGAGCCGGCCGCCCTGCTCGACGGTGTCGGCCAGGAGCGTCCCGGCGGCCGCGATGCTGTCGGCCTCCTCGTCACGGACCCGCCGCAGCAGGTCGATCGCGGCGTCGAGGAACTGGCCGGCCGGTGAGCGGTCGCTCATACGGGATCCCCTTCGGACTGGTGCGGAGTGGCCCACGGGCTTGTGTCGCGCATCACGGTGCGGTCTGGACCAGTGCGGTGTCAATACGGCCGGGATCCCCCCGCGTGGCCCCGGCGCCGGTCGGGGCACGAAGCGGGACTCCGTACGCTGCTCCGGGACCCGGTGATCCACCGCTTCTCCTCCCGCGGCACGGTTGTCGGTGGTATCCGGCAGAATTGGGTGCAGGGCCAGCGCACGCGCCGGTGAGCCGTCCAGCCTCCGGCAGATCTCATTCGAGGGGCACGTATGTCCGGACTGATCGACACCACGGAGATGTATCTCCGCACCATCCTCGAGCTGGAGGAAGAGGGTGTGGTCCCCATGCGCGCCCGTATCGCCGAGCGGCTCGACCAGAGCGGCCCGACGGTGAGCCAGACCGTGGCGCGGATGGAGCGCGACGGCCTGGTGTCCGTCGCCACCGACCGGCACCTGGAGCTCACGGACGAGGGCCGCCGTCTCGCCACGCGCGTGATGCGCAAGCACCGCCTCGCCGAGTGTCTGCTCGTGGACGTGATCGGTCTGGAGTGGGAGCAGGTCCACGCCGAGGCGTGCCGCTGGGAGCACGTGATGAGCGAGGCCGTGGAGCGTCGCGTCCTGGAGCTGCTGCGGCACCCGACGGAGTCGCCGTACGGCAACCCCATCCCGGGCCTGGAGGAGCTGGGCGAGAAGGACGGCGCCGACCCGTTCCTGGACGAGGGCATGGTGTCGCTGGCCAGCCTCGACCCGGGCACGGAGGGCAAGACGGTCGTGGTGCGCCGCATCGGCGAGCCGATCCAGACGGACGCGCAGCTGATGTACACGCTGCGGCGCGCGGGCGTGCAGCCCGGCTCGGTGGTGAGCGTGACGGAGTCGGCGGGCGGCGTGCTGGTGGGCAGCGGCGGCGAGGCGGCCGAGCTGGAGTCGGACGTGGCCTCCCACGTGTTCGTCGCCAAGCCCTGATCCGGTCGATGGCACGGGCCGCGGGGGCGCTTGCGGCGTTGGCGTGATCCGTACCGCGTTCCGGGTCCGGTCCGTCGAATGGCAGCGCTCGTCCGCTTCCCGTGCGACGCTGTCGCGTGAGGCATATGACCTGAAGGGCTCTGGGCCGTGGCCTGACAGCGATGTCACCCGGCCGGGGAGGGGGCGGGAGGATGTGCCGTTCGGACGGAGAGGGCCCCGGCGCCGTGCGGCGCCGGGGCCTGTCCTCCCCTGTGCTGACCCGGAGCCCCGAGCTCTCAGGGTCATCCCCCGCGGACCTGTTTCCCCGAGCGGTCCGCCTCCCGCTGAAGATCTCCCCTCGGCAGCGGCGATCAATCCCCGAGGGCCGTCACTCGAATGAGGGGTGTTGCCCGCCGGAACCGCATCTTCGAAAGCGCATTCGATAGTCTGCGGGCGACGCAGGGCACGGGTTCACCAGGGACCCGCAGGACAGGCACAGCAGGCAGAACACGGTTCCCAGGACCGTCCGGCCGGAGCGGCCGCGGTCCGCGCGAAGCTTGGGGGGTGCCAGACATGGCGCGACGCATCGACGTGACCGGGACGGGCGGCGTACGCCTCGCGGCCTGGGAGTTCGGCGACCCGCCCAAGACCGATCCGTCCCAGGACGGGCCGGGCGCGGGGGAGGGGCACGGCGGGCGGTCCGGGGCCGACGGCTCCCCGGGCGTGCTGTTATTGCACGGCCTCATGGGCCGCGCCTCGCACTGGGCGCCCACCGCCCGGTGGCTCTCCGGCCGGTACCGCGCGGTCGCCCTCGACCAGCGCGGCCACGGCCGCAGCGAGAAGCCCCCGGAGGGCGCCTTCACCCGGGACGCCTACGTCGACGACGCCGAGGCCGCTCTGGAACAGCTCGGTCTCGCCCCGGTCGTCCTCATCGGTCACGCCATGGGCGCGCTCACCGCCTGGCAGCTCGCCGCCCGGCGTCCGGACCTGGTCCGCGGGCTGATCATCTGCGACATGCGGGCCTCCGCCCTCGGCGCCGCGTCGCAGCGGGAGTGGGCCCAGTGGTTCGCGTCCTGGCCGCTGCCCTTCGCCACGCTCGCCGACGTCCGCAAGTGGTTCGGCGAGGACGACCCCTGGGTGGAGCGGCCCAACCCGGCCCGCGGCGCGTTCTACGCCGAGGTGATGGCCGAGTCCCCGGACGGCTGGCGCCCCGTCTTCGAGCCGGAGCAGATGCTCCGCTCCCGCGAGACGTGGGTGTACGACGCGCACTGGGAGGAGCTGGCCCAGGTGCGGTGCCCCGCCCTGGTGGTGCGCGGCCTCGACGGCGAGCTGGGCCGCGCCGAGGCCCAGGAGATGGTCCGGGTCCTGCCGCGCGGCCAGTACGCGGAGGTCGCCGACGCCGGCCACCTCGTCCACTACGACCAGCCCGAGGCCTGGCGCGCGGCCATCGAACCGTTCCTGGACTCCCTCGGCGACGACTGAGACCGGCCGGCCACCGACGACCGGCGCCCGGCCACCGCCCGCCCGGCCCCCTCAGCCCTTGCTGACCGCCTGGAGGATCTCCGGCAGCCGCCGGGCCGTGCGGGGAGCGGCCAGGCGCAGTCCCACCGCCGTGAGCACCGCTCCGTACAGCGTGCCCACGGGCAGCAGCAGCCAGGCCAGGTCGTCGCCGTCGGCGCTCACGTTCAGCCAGATCGTGAGCGCGATGACGGGCGCGCAGAGCAGGGCCGCCCCGATCATCCCGCCGAAGATGGAGATCCAGGCGAGCCCGGTCTGCCCGGGGGCGACGTTCTTGTAGCCCTCCTGCGGGATGGAGTAGGGGAAGCGGGCGGAGGTCCACGCCCCGGTCGCGAGCATCGCGCCGAGCAGCGCGAACGACAGCCCCAGCGCCTCGGGCAGCCGCGGCCAGTCGCCGAGCATCGCGGTCGTGAGGACGGTGACGAGCGCGGCGTACGGCAGGGTGATCAGCAGCAGGGCGTAGGCCCGGGCGCGCAGTTCGACGTAGGCGTCACGGGTGGAGGAGATCGTCATCGCGACCATCCAGAACGCCGAGGAGTCCTGCCCGAACTGGTTGTACATCTGGATGCCGAGCATGCCGGCCGCGAAGCACGCGAAGTACACGGACCCGGTGCCCTGCCAGGCGTTGAAGACCGGCACGATCAGCCCGATGGCCAGCGAGGTCACCCAGGCGGCCTTGGTCTTCGGGTCGCGCCACACATAGCGCAGGCTGCGCTCCATCACCGTGCCCGTACGTCCGGCCGGCAGCAGCCCGGCGAGCCCGGTCGACGACCGCGTGCGGGCGGCCGTGTCCGCCGTCGGCAGGGTCGAGCCGTCCGGCGAGGTCATCAGCCGGGTCAGATGCCGCGACCACACCGCGAGCAGCGCCGCCAGTGCGCCCGCGCTGAGCGCCAGTTGTGCGACGGCGCGTCCGTACGAGCCCTCGCTCACCGCGTGCACGGCGCCGATCGCCGAGGCGGGCGGCACCCACTGCAGCACGTCCCCCGCCGGGTCCAGCTCGCCCAGCCCGGACGCCCCGATCCGCTGGGCGCCGAAGTTGACGATCTGTGCCCCGACGGCGATGACGAGCCCGCTCAGCACGGCGAGATCGCGTCCCTTTCGGCTGGTCAGCAGCCGGACGTTGGCGGCGGCCACGGCCCGCGCGAGGGCCACGCACACCAGCAGCGCCAGCACGACGGCGACCACGCCCACCGCGAACGCGGCCCCGCCCCGGGCCACCGCGATCACCGAACCGGCCAGCAGACACAGCGTGAACAGCGGCCCGATCCCCACCAGGGACGCCGTGAGCAGCGCCCGCACCAGCGGCCGGGGCCGCAGCGGCAGCATCACCAGCCGGGTCGGATCGAGGGTCTCGTCACCGCTGGGGAAGAACAGCGGCATCACGGCCCAGCCGAGCCCCAGCACCGCCACCGCCAGCACCACCACCGACGCGGCGTGCGCGTGCCCGCGCAGCGCGATCAGGCCGATCAGCTGGAGCGCGGCGAACAGCAGGGCGAAGACGGCCGAGGTGATGTAGGCGGCCCTGCGTCCGCCGGACTGCCGCAGCCCGTTGCGCAGCAGGGACAGCTTCAGCCGGATGAGGACGGGGGTGATCGCGCCGGCGCTCACCGGGACCCGCCGCCCAGCCAGTCCAGGTCGGACCCGGCGTCCCGGCCCTGGGCGCCGACGAGTTCGAGGAACGCCCGCTGCAGCGAAGGCGCGTCACCGCGCACCTCGGCGAGGGTGCCGGTGGCCCGGATGCGCCCGGCGGCCATCACCGCGACCCAGTCGCACAGCGACTCGACGAGTTCCATGACGTGGGAGGAGAACACCACGGTGGCGCCCGAGGCGGTGTAGCGCTCCAGGACGCCCCGGATGGTCTGGGCGGAGACCGGGTCGACGCCCTCGAACGGCTCGTCCAGGAAGAGCACTTCGGGATTGTGGAGCAGCGCGGCGGCGAGACCGATCTTCTTGCGCATGCCGGTGGAGTAGTCGACGACGAGCTTGTGCTGGGCGCCGGCCAGGTCGAGGACGTCGAGGAGCTGGGTGGTGCGCTTGTCGACCTCGGCGCCGGGCAGCCCCCGCAACCGGCCCGAGTACGCCAGCAGTTCCCGCCCGGACAGCCTCTCGAACAGCCGCAGCCCCTCCGGCAGCACCCCGATGCGGGCCTTCACCTCGACGGGATCGCGCCACACGTCGTGCCCGACGATCTCGACGGTCCCGTGGTCGGGTCGGAGCAGCCCGGTCACCATGGACAGCGTGGTGGTCTTCCCGGCCCCGTTCGGCCCGACGAGCCCGATGAACTTGCCCGCGGGCAGCTCCAGATCGATCCCGGCGACAGCGACCTGCTGCCCGAACCGCTTCCACAGTCCCTGCACACGCACAGCGCTGGATCCCACCGCGCCTCCCTCCGTCACCGTGCACCTTACGGTGGGGCGTCGCCCTTCTTTCAGGGGCGCGGGGAACTGCGCGATCGACCACGACGAAGCCGCAGCCGCCGGCCGACCGCCACCAGGCAGACGAACAGGCGCTACCGGTCCCGCCCGCACGCATAGGCCAACGGCGAGATCAACTCCTCCGCGTCCGGCAGCCACCGGTTCGCGGGCGTCGGCCGGCAGGCCCACTGCACGGCCCCACGGGACCCGAACCGCGTGGGCGGCGCGGCCACGTATGCCCCCTCGCCCAGCACCGTCAGGTCCAGCGACGACACCGACCACCCCAGCTTGCGCACCAGGTCGGGCACCTTCACGGCGGCCCCCGGCAGCACGAAGAACTCCATGCGCCGGTCCGGCGTGAGCGTCACCGGCCCCAGCGTCAGCTCCATCCGCTCCATGCGCGCCAGCGCCAGGAACCCGGCCGTCTCCGGCACGGAGATCGCGTCGAACGTCCGCCCCGTCGGCAGCAGGATCGACGCCGTCGGCTGCTTCTGCCACATCCGCCGTGCGACCGTCGCGCTCCCCGTCGCCTGCGTCGCCCAGTCCGGACGCGCCGGGTGCGAGCCGGGTGCCGGACACGCGGCGTCACCGCACGAGCAGCGCTGACTTCCGTCGACGGCTTCCAGCCAGGTGCCCGGGAACACGTCCCAGTGGCGCTCCTCGGCGTAGCGGACGGCGGTCTCCAGCAGCGATTCCCCGCGCTGCTTCGGGATCTGAGCGGCTTCGGTGCCGGCGATCGTCTCTTCCACGATGAACACAACTCCGGGCGTCACCAGGGGTTACGCCCGCCGACGTGCGCGGGGAGGAGCACCTCGCCCCTGGCCGGGGCGCATGGGTGCATGTGCGGGGGCGCGCAGGAGGATCCGTGGCCCGAGGTGGGTAGCCACGAGTGGGGCCGGCACCAGCCGTTACCCCGGCAATCCTCACATGCCTCGCATTTTCGCCTGGTCGGCGGGGCATTGATCTTCACGGCCGGATCCCTTCGCCGGGACGCGAAGGGCCCGGCCGCGGAAGACACGTCAACTCGGTGCGTGGGCAGGCACCGCAGCCACAGGGGGTACGCCATGGCCGCAAGGCCGCTCGTCGCCCGGCAGCCGAACGAACGGCTCCAGGCGCTCATCCAGGAAGCCGGATGCTCCAACGCCGGCCTCGCCCGCCGGGTCAACATGTGCGGAGCCGAGCACGGACTCGATCTGCGCTACGACAAGACGTCCGTGGCGCGCTGGCTGCGCGGGCAGCAACCGCGGGGCAGGGCACCGGCGATCATCGCCGAGGCGCTGGGCCGCAAACTCGGCCGTACGGTCACGATCGACGAGATCGGGATGGCCAACGGCAAGAACCTCGCCTCGGGGGTCGGCCTGCAGTTCTCGCCGACGGTGCTGGGGGCCATCGAGCAGGTCTGCGAACTGTGGCGCAGCGACGTGGGGCGGCGGGACTTCCTGTCCGGCTCCTCCGTCGCCGCGTCCGCGCTGGTCGAGCCCAGTCGCGACTGGCTGATCTCGGCGCCGGACGCGCAGGTGTCGCGGTCGGCCGGGCCACGGGTCGGGCAGTCCGACGTGCAGGCCGTGCGGGCCATGACGCAGGCGCTCGTGGATCTCGACCACCAGTACGGCAGCGGGCACGTGCGGCCGGTGGTCGTGCACTACCTCAACAGCGTGGTCTCGGGACTGCTGGCGGGGTCCTACCGGGAGGCGGTGGGGCGGGACCTGTTCGCCGCGGTGGCGCGGCTGACGGAGCTCGCCGGGTACATGGCCGTCGACACGGGCCAGCCGGGGCTGGCGCAGCGCTACTACATCCAGGCCCTGCGCCTGGCGCAGGCGGCCGGGGACCGCGGCTACGGCGGGTACGTCCTCGCGGCCTCCATGAGCCACCTCGCCGCGCAGCTCGGGAACCCGCGGGAGATCGCGCAGTTGGCGCGGGCGGCGCAGGAGGGGGCGCGGGGGCGCGTCACGCCGCGCGCGGAGTCCATGTTCCACGCGGCGGAGGCGCGCGGGCACGCCCTGCTGGGCGCCGCGCGCGCCGCCCAGGTCGCGGCCGGGCGCGCGGTGAGCGCCCTGGAGGCGGCCGACCCGGCCACCGGGGACGACCCGGTGTGGATCGCGCACTTCGACGAGGCGTATCTCGCCGACGAGTTGGCCCACTGCCACCGGGACCTCGGGCAGGCCGAGGCGGCCGCGCGGTGCGCGCAGGAGTCGCTGGCGGGGCATCCGCGGACCCGGGCCCGACGGCGGGCCATCGGATATGTGTTGCTCGCCACAGCGCAGGTGCAGCAGCGGGAGATCGAGGAGGCGTGCAGCACCGGCATGAAGGCCGTCGAACTGCTGGAGGGCCTGCGGTCCAACCGGGGCGCCGAATACCTGGAGGACTTCCAGCAGCGGCTGGAGCCTTACCGGGACGAGGCGGTGGTACGGGAGTTCGGCGCACGGCTCGACCTGCAGGCGGCGGCGTGAACACACGCTCCGCGCAGGCGTGAACATCCGGGAAACGGCCGCCGGACGGGCGGGAGGTGACGCGAAAGGCGTGCCGTGACCCGGTTTTGTAACCGCGCTCACAGGGCAGGAGGTCGCGCCCTGTGCTGCGTGGCACGGGGCTCAGGGGACCCGGTAGCGTGACCCGACGATTCACAAGGTCCCCCATTAGTAGGAGTCCCGGTGACGCAGAGTGGACAGGGCGAGGAGCCCTCGGCGCGCCCCGCGCGCGAAGGCATCGTGCTGCCCTCGGACGGTGGCGAACCCCTGCTGCCGGGGATGACGGGCGGACCCGGTGATGCCCCCGCGGGCCGTCGTCCCGCCCCGCCCTCGACGGGGCAGGCCCCCGCGGAGGGCCAGACCTGGGGCCTGCCGTGGGGTCCGGAGCAGCAGGCGGCCCCGCAGCCGGGCCAGACCTGGCAGTCCCCGCCGCCCCAGCAGTGGCACGCGCCCGAGCAGCAGGCCTGGGACGGCCGGCAGCCCGCGGCCGACCCGCAGGACCCGGGAGCGCTCCCGCAGGAGGGCGCCCGGCCGCCGCACGCGTACGACCAGCGGGCACACCACAGCGGGTACGACACCGCCCAGCCGCCGGCGGGTGCCTACGGCGCTTCCGGCGGGGGAGCCCCGCTGCCTCCGGAGGGCCCGCAGGCCCCCGGCGGGTACGGCTCCGGCGGGGGAGCCCCGCTGCCGCCCGCCACCGACGCCTACGGGGCATCCGCAGCCGGCGGCATGCCGCCGGCCTCCGGCGCGTACGGTTCTCCCCCCGGTGCGCACGGGCACGGTCCGGCAGGAGCCCCGCTGCCCCCCGCCGCCGACGAGGGGGCGACCCAGTACCTGCCGCCCGTCCCCGCGGACGGGGCCGCCGCGGCCACGCAGTATCTGCCGCCCGTCCCGGCGGCCGCCGACGAAGGGGCCACGCAGTACATACCCCCGGTCGGGCCGGGGGCGCTGCCGCCCGAGTCGTCCGCCGAGGACCCCGAGGCGACGCGGTTCCTGGGCACCGGGCCGCGCACCGGTGCGGGCGCCGGGCCGCTGCCGCCCGCCTCGAACCCGGACGCCGAGGCCACGCAGTACATCGCGCCGGTGCCCGGCGGCGCGGACCCGCAGCCGCCGGCCGAGTTCGGTCATCTCTTCCGCGACGACCAGGCCGCCGGCGCTCCCGCCGGGGCCACCCAGCAACTGCCCCGCGTCGAGCAGTACCGGCCCCAGCCCTCCCACGGCGCCCCGCAGCCGTCCCACGGCGCTCCTGCCGCGGGCCGCTCCCGCGGCGGCCGGACCGGCTCGCGCGTCCCCCTCATCGCCGCCGTCGGCGTCGGCATAGCCGTCCTCGGCGTCGGTGCGGGCGCGCTGCTCGCGGGCGGGGGCGGCGACGACGACGCCGGCGACGACAACAAGACCGTGGCCGCCTCGGCGCCCGCGACGGACGACTCCGCCTCACCCTCCGCCGATCCGGCCCGCGCCCAGGCCGTCGAACTCGACAAGCTGCTCGCCGACAGCGGCGACAGCCGCAGCGCGGTGATCAACGCGGTGGCCGACGTCAAGGGCTGCGACAACCTCGCCCAGGCCGCCAAGGACCTGCGCGACGCCGCCAAGCAGCGCACCCAGCTGGTCACCCGGCTCGGCGGCATCCAGGTCGACCGGCTGCCCGACCACGCCGCGCTCACCACCGCCCTCACCAAGGCGTGGCAGGCCTCCGCCTCCGCCGACAACCACTACGCGGCCTGGGCCGACCAGACCGCCGGCAAGAAGGGCTGCAAGAAGGGCCAGGCCCGCGTCACCGGCCAGACCCAGGCCGGCAACCGGGCCAGCGGCGTCGCGAGCGCCGAGAAGGCCAAGGCGGCCACGCTGTGGAACAGCATCGCCAAGACGTACGGCCTGACCGAGCGCCAGCCGACGCAGCTCTGACGCGCCGGACGAGCCGGACGAGCCGGACCGGCGTGAACCGCCAGGCACCCGCCTAGTAGTTCACGTCGGCGTCCTGCAGCGTCCGGGTCGTGTCGACGAAGCCCTTGCGGGCCGAGACCAGCCGCCCGTCGCGCACCACCTGCAAGGTCACGTTCGCGTTGACCAGCCGCGGGAAGCCCACCGAGGCCAGCTCGTCCTGGAACCGCCACCGCAGGGTCGGCGTGAGCTCGCCCGTGTCGGCCTTGAAGCCGTCGTCGAGGGCCTCGGCCACCGTGTCGGCGCTCACCTCGCCGTCGCCGAGCGACTCGACGACCTGGCGGAAGACGGAGTAGGCGATCCACGTGGTCTGCACACCGGCGTCCGCGGGGTCGATGCGGTTGTCGCCGAAGGCCTCCTCCTTGATCACCCGCTTCATCCCGTCCCAGCGCGGATCACTCGCCACGGGGTACCAGCCGGTGATGTACGAGCCCTCGTAGGGCCCCGACGCCCCGCCGGTCGCGTCGATCACCGTCTGGTCGACGCTGCCGAGGACGGCGGCCGTGCGGACGTCGGGATAGTCCTCCCGGGCGCGGCGGAAGGAGTCCATGAACGTGCCGTTGCGGTCCCCGAGCGCCGGCACCACGCAGCCCTCGTCCTCCGGGTCGGAGGTCGTCGCGCGCAGTGCCCGCTCGGCGTGGCCGTCGTACTCGGTGGCGTCCTCCGGCGCGCGCTGATCCCGTGCGGGCGCGTGCCCGCCCGACTTCAGGCCCGAGTCGAGCAACGGCGGCAGCTGGTCGCCCGCGATGGTGTCGGGACGGACCAGCGCGACCGGCCCGCAGTCGGCGAGCGCGCGGCCCAGGCCGGCGAGCAGCGCGGGCTGGCCGCCGTTGACCGGGTAGGACAGGGGGCTGGTGAACTCGGCGTTCGTGATGCCGTAGCCGCCTATGTAGGGGATGCCCGCGCCCTCCAGGGACGGGAAGAAGGAGTCGGCGTACTGGCTGTAGGATCCGACGACCGCGACCACGTTCTCCCTGGAGGCCTGCCGCGCGCACTTCGCGGCGGCCACGCTGTCGTTGTGATCGTTGCAGGTCAGCACCTTGAGCTCGCGGCCGTTGAGCCCGCCGTTCGCGTTCACCCAGCGGGCGTAGGCGCGGGCGAAGGCCGGCATGCCGGGCTTGTTGGTGGCCCTGGTCTTCTCGGGCGCCCACGTCATGACGGTGATGGGATCGTCCCCGGCACCCCCCGTGGTACCGGGCACGACCCCGCAGCCGACGAGGAGTGACGCGCACGCGACCGCCGTGCCCGCGGAGAGGACGCCTTTTCTGGCGTGACGGGTGAGGAGGCCGGGGAGGGATGTGCTGCGGGTGCGTCGCCTGCCGGTCATGGTTCCGCACGATTCCGTCACATGGCTAACCCATGAGTGACCTGCGGTCAACGATCGGTGACGTACAGGTGAATTACGGGGGTCCGTGTGACCGATGTGGAGGGGAACGTACGATCGATGACCGTGCAAGCTTCGGAGAACTCTTCCCGACGTGGCCGTCGCTCATCCACCATGGGCGGCATGCCTGTCAACGACATGCCGTGGTGGCGCTGGCGCAGCAACGTGCGCTCGGCGCTGCACATGCTCTCCGATCCCGTCTTCCAGCGGGACGTCTGGCTGGCCGGTGTGGACGGCTACGGCGACGTGACCGACGCGGTGTACCGGCTGGTCGAGGACACCTGGCTGGACCACTGGTCCGCCGAGAAGTACGTCGGCACGATCTTCCGGGACGCGCAGGAGGCGGCCCTGGTCGACACCGCCGTGCTGCGGGTGCTGCGGATCATGCACCAGGTGGGGCCGGACGCGCCGGTCGCCGCGTACCTGGAGCACGAGGCGTGGCCGGAGGCGGTCGGGGCCGCCCGTGAGGCCCATGTGCGGCTCGCCGCGAGCGACGGCGAGGAGCCGGACACCCCGCCGCGCAGCCTGGAGGTGCTGCGGATCATGACGAGGTCCGCCTAGCGGGACGATTGCCGGTGCCGTCGGTCCTTGTGGGAACCTGTCCTGCATGAACGAGCAGTCCACCAGTGCCGCGGTCCCGGCCGACCAGTACGTCCTCACCCTTTCCTGCCCGGACAGGAAGGGCATCGTGCACGCCGTGTCGAGCTACCTGTTCATGACCGGCTGCAACATCGAGGACAGCCAGCAGTTCGGCGACCACGACACGGACCTGTTCTTCATGCGGGTCCACTTCTCGGCGGACACCCCGGTGACCCTGGAGAAGCTGCGGGCCAGCTTCGCCGCGATCGGTGACTCCTTCCAGATGGACTGGCAGATCAACCGCGGCGACGAGAAGATGCGCATCCTGCTGATGGTCAGCAAGTTCGGGCACTGCCTGAACGACCTGCTGTTCCGGGCACGGATCGGGGCGCTGCCGGTCGAGATCGCGGGTGTGGTGTCCAACCACACGGACTTCGCCGAGCTGGTGGGCTCCTACACCGTGCCCTTCCACCACATCCCGGTGACGAAGGACACCAAGCCGGAGGCCGAGGCGCGGCTGCTGGAGCTGGTGCGCGAGGAGGGTGTGGAGCTGGTCGTGCTGGCCCGCTACATGCAGGTCCTCTCGGACGACCTGTGCAAGCAGCTGAGCGGGCGGATCATCAACATCCACCACTCGTTCCTGCCGAGCTTCAAGGGCGCGAAGCCGTACCACCAGGCGCACGCGCGCGGTGTGAAGCTGATCGGGGCCACGGCCCACTACGTGACGGCCGACCTCGACGAGGGGCCGATCATCGAGCAGGAGGTCGAGCGGGTCGGGCACGACGTCACGCCGGACCAGCTGGTGGCGATCGGGCGGGACGTGGAGTGCCAGGCGCTGGCGCGAGCCGTGAAGTGGCACGCCGAGCGGAGGATCCTGCTGAACGGGCGGCGGACCGTGGTGTTCGCCTAGCGCAGCTCCCCGCGCTCCTGTAGGGGCGTTTCACATCCTGCTCAGTGACGCCGCCGCGAACAGCACGTCCCTGATCGCCTCCCTGTCCCCGACCTGACCCGCTGCCGCCTCCTGCGGGGGCACGTGGCCGGCCGCGAGGCGGCAGAACTCGACGCCGTCCAGGGCCACGTGGGCCACCTCGTGCTCGGCGGAGCCCTTGGCCGCGGGGGAGTCCAGCGGGATGAGCCACTCGCCGCCGCCCGAGCCCTCGATCTCCAGGCGCAGGCTGCGGCCCGGTTCGCCGGCCGCGACCAGGTGGCGGTGGTGGGCGGGTGCCGCGAGGCCGGCCTGCCTGCGGTGGGCCAGGGCCGTCGGGAGCATCCGGGCCGCCAGGTCGATCATGCGGTGCAGATGGCGTGGCGAGGGCGGGTCGTAGGGGTAGTCGACGGCGTCCGCGATGTCCTCCGCGTGCACCCAGCACTCGAAGGCCCGGTCGAGCATCGCGTCGTGCAGCGGCAGGTCGAAGTCGCCGTAGGGGATCGGCATCCTGCCCGCGCCGCCGCCCGTGAAGGAGACCGTGCGGACCAGGTTGTGGCTCTGCTCCCGCCAGGGGGCGCGCACCGCGCGGGTGGGCGGGAAGTGGGACGCCCGCCAGTAGGCCTCGGTGCGCTCCGCCGGGGTCGGCCGCGCGGAGGGGACCTCGCCCAGCGGGTCGTCCAGGCCCAGCGCGACCGCCACCAGCCCGTCGACGCTGAGCAGATGCGCGATCACCCCGGCGACGGTGGTCCGGCGGGTCGTCGCCTCGTCGCCGTGGAACCAGCGCAGCCGCACCGGCGCGTGCCACTCGGCGTCGCCGAAGTCCTGCAGCAGGGCGTCCAGACGGGCGGTCTCGGCGTCGTACGCGGCGGCCCACTCCGGCACCGGGATGCGCGGCGGGCGCCGGTCCAGGCACGCTTCCAGGACGCGGGTGCGCAGGCCCGGGTCGAGGTCGAGGCTCTCGGGGCGCTGCAGCAGCCCGACCGCCTCGCGCAGCCGCCGCGCCTCGTCGGCGCACGCGCCGCACGATCCGAGGTGCTCCTCGACGGCCGTGGCCTCCTCGGCCGAACAGGCGGCCAGCGCCCAGGCGCCGAGCAGGGACTTCAGCACGGGATGGTCGAACACGGGCCGTTCCGGTGGTGGTGGCGCGGGCAGGGGGAGCCCGTTGTCCTCGACGGAGGCCCGGGGCATGGGGATCCGCGGCGACCGCCCGGGGCCGGGGCCCGGCTCGTCGCCGTGGTCGGGTCCGCCCGGGCCGCTGTCGTCCTCGTGGTCGTCGTACGCCCCGGAAGGTTCCGGCCCGTTCACACCGCACCCCCGAATCCGGGCGGGGCACCGGGGGCCTCGGTGTCGTGGGCCGTGGAGAGCAGTTGCAGGCCCAGGCGCAGTCGGCGGCGGGCCTCGTCCTCGGTGATGCCGAGGTCGGCGGCGGCCTGGCGGTAGTCGCGGCGCTGGAAGTAGGCCCGCTCCAGGGCCGAGCGCAGCGGGACCGGCATGGCCTGGACGATGTAGTCGGCGCGGGCGGCGACCGCGGCGCTGCGCACCCGGTGCTCCAGCTCCTCCGCCGTGCCGGAGCCGTCCCGGGCGAGGGCGGCGGTCTCGGTGGCGCGCAGCCGCTGCACCGCGAGCCGGTGGGTCAGCGCGGCGACCCAGGTCCGCAGCGGGCCGTCCTTGGGGTCGTAGGAGTCGGGGTGTTCCCAGACGTGGACGAAGACCTCGCGGGTGAGGCGGTCGGCCGCGCTCTCGTCGCCGAGGACGCGGTGGGCGAGGCCGTGCACCAGGGAGGCGAACCGGTCGTAGAGCTCACCGAGGGCGGCGGCTTCCCCGCGGGCGAGCCGCTGCTGCATCTTGCGGTCCCAGCGAGGCGGTACGTCCCTCTTCGCCATGCGGCCCCCTCACCCCCTGCTCGTGTTCCGCGCCCGTGCCCTGTCCAGCCTGTGCCTCACGTCTCCTCGAATGTAGTCGGCACGTCCGGCGGCGCACGCCCCTTTGTGGCAATGTGCGCCCCCCGGAGGGCCGCAGGTGGTAGGGGGCCACCGGCGCCCGCGCCGGGAGCCTTTGGGGTCGCGCCTACCCATCCGCCCTCCGATCAGACATGACTGATTAGGATCGAAGCGGATCGAAGCCGACTAAAACAAGCCTCTTTTGCAAGGCATCCGTTTTTCGGCCCGTGTTTCAGGGAACGGCCGCTGGGCAGCCGCGCTGCAAGGAAGCGTAGGGACTGCTTCCGTTTTGGCGAGCGAGGGGCGTGGTGGTGACCTTCAAAGTGACCGGCGGCGAGCAGGGCGGATGGGCCGTGCTCCAGGTGTCGGGCGAACTGGATCTGGTGACGTCGCCGGTGCTGCGTCAGCGGGTCCACGACGTGGTGGCCGAGGGGCACCACTGTCTCGTCCTGGACCTGTCCGAGGTGTTCTTCTGCGATTCCAGCGGCGTCGGCGTGCTCATCGCCGCCCGCCGGCTGATCCGCTCCTGCCAGGGCCGGCTGCGCCTGGTGCTGCCCGCCCGGGGCGCCGCGGACGGCTCGCACGTGAACCGGGTCCTCGGCGCGCTGGGCGTGCGCCGCCTGTTCGACGTGTACGGCGATCTGGACGCGGCCCTGGGCGACGAAGGCGAACCCCTGTCGGCGTGACGCCCGCGTGACGTCCCTCGCACGCACCGCAGTCCCGGAGCCGCTGTCGCGGCACGGTGTTGTCCCGGAATTCCCCCGGTCTTGGCACAAGTGACGTTTTCCCGCGCCCGAACCGCTCCCCCCGTCGTACGCTCCGACCGAAGACGACCCCACCTGACGTAAGGCGGCCCGAAACAGACATGGTCAGCAGCGAGTACGAGCGCAGGATCGCCGCCCGGTTCGCCACCTTCGACCAGGACGGCAACGGCTACATCGACCGCGAGGACTTCTTCGGGGCGGCCAAGGCGCTGCTCTCGGAGTTCGGCGTCGCGGCCCGCTCCGACAAGGGACAGGCGCTGTACGGCGGCGCCGAGGCGTTCTGGCAGGGCATGGCCGGGATGGCGGACCGCGACGGCGACCAGCGCATCACGCGCGAGGAGTTCGTCAACGGCGCGGTCAAGCGCCTGCGTGACAACCCCGACCGGTTCGCCGAGATCGCCCGCCCCTTCCTGCACGCGGCCCTGGACGTCGCCGACACCGACGGCGACGCCGCGGTGACGGTCGACGAGGCCGGGCGCGTCCTGAAGTGCCTGGGCGTGCCCGGGGAGATGGCCGCGCCGGCCGCCGCGGCGCTCGACGCGGACGGCGACGGCAAGGTCGGCGAGGCCGATGTCGTCCCCGCCTTCGCCCGCTACTTCACCGTGCCCGAGTAGCCCGCAGGTCACGGGCTCCCCGTCCCCGACCAGCACCCGGGCACCGAGGTACGTACCCGGGGCAGCGCCCGGCACCGAGGCACGATCCCGGGGCAGCGCCCGGCACCGTTACGTGCCCGGGTTGTTCCCGGCACCGAGCTGCGGCCCGGGTCGCTGCCGAGTACGGGGCTCACGTGCCCGTGTAGCGGTCGCGCAGCCGGTACTTGAGGACCTTCCGCAGGGTCTCGCCCCGCGGAAGGGCGTCCACCAGCTCCAGCCGTTCCGGCAGCTTGTGCACCGCCAGTCCCTCGGCGCGCAGGAACGCGGTCACGGCTTCGAGCGTCAAGGCCCCGGCCCCGGGCGGCTGTTCCACCACCGCGCACACCAGCTCCCCGCGCGCCGCGTCCGGCAGGCCGATCACGGCCGCGTCCCCGACCGCCGGATGCCGGTGCAGCAGGTCCTCGATCTCCTGGGCCGAGATGTTCTCGCCCTTGCGGATGATGACGTCCTTGAGCCGGCCGGTGAGCACCAGGTGCCCGGTCTCCGTGAGGTGTCCCAGGTCGCCCGTGCGCAGGAAGCCCTCCTCGTCGAAGGCTTGTGCCGTCTGCGCCGGGTCCAGGTATCCCCGGCACACCGCTTCCCCGCGCAGCCGCACCTCCCCGTCCACGATCCGGATCTCCATGCCCTCCGGCGGCCGCCCCTCGGTCGTCGCCAGCAGTTCGGCACCGTCGTCGGGCGACCCCATGGTGATCATCGGCACTTCGGTCATGCCGTAACCGTGGGTGAGCCGCACGCCCATCTCCCGCACCACCGCGTGGTACAGCTCCGGTGGCTTGGGCGCCCCGCCACCGGCCAGCAGCCGCAGGGACGGCAGCAGCGGCTCCCCGGGCCGCTTGCGCTGCTCCGCCAGGAACATCGAGTAGAACGCCGTCGACCCGCCGGCGATCGTCACCCCGTGCGCCCGGTACGCCGCCAGCGCCTCGGGCAGCGCGAACTGCTCGAACAGCACCGCCGGGAAGCCGTACAGCAGCAGCATCACCGTGTAGTCGGGCCCGCCGATGTGGGCGTAGGGGAAGGCGATCGACCCCACGTCGTCCGCCGCGGGCCGCAGCGCGTGGGCCAGGCAGGAGCCGCCCGCGAGCAGCGAACGGTCCGTGTGCAGCACGCCCTTGGGGGCGGAGGTGGTGCCGGACGTCCAGTAGATCCAGCGGACGGCGGAGCCGTCGGCCGGCGGCGGGGGCAGTACCGACGGCTCGCCGTCGGGCAGCTCGTCGTAGGCCTCGAAGACGTTCCTCGCGCCGAGCCGGCGGGCCATCTCCGTGTGGTCGAAGCCGCGCCACACGCCCGGCACCGCGAAGAACTCGGCCTCGGACTCCCGCAGCGCGAAGCCGACCTCGCGGTCCCGGTAGAAGGGGATCACCGGGGTCTGCACGGCGCCGAGCCGGGCCAGTGCGAAGGAGAGCAGGGCCGTCTCGACGCGGGTGGGCAGCTGCCAGGCGACCACCGTGCCGGGACGTACGCCCATGCCGAAGAGGCCGGCCGCCACGCGCTCGGCGCGCGCGGCCAGCTCGCCGAAGGTGAGGGTGCGGTCGTCCTGGAGGAAGAGCGGGCGGCCGGGCGTGAGGGCGGCGCGGCGGGTGACCAGCTCCCACAGGGTGCGGGACGTGCTCAGTGCGTGCGGGGTCTCGTTCACGGCTGCCCCCTGCTGCTTGGCTGACGGGTCGTCAGGTGGGATGCTAACTGACGCTCCATCAGATAAGTACCGTCCGGCGGAGGGGACCCATGGCGACCGAACTGCCCCGCATCATCAGCGTCGACGACCACGTGATCGAGCCCGCCCACCTCTTCGACACCTGGCTGCCCGTCAAGTACCGCGACCGCGGCCCACGGCCGGTGACCGCCGGCATCGGTGAACTCGCCTACGTCGGCGGCAAGTACCGCATCACCATGGACCCGGACGGCCCGCCCACCGACTGGTGGATCTACGAGGACCTGAAGTTCCCGTACAAGCGCAACATCGCCGCCGTCGGCTTCGACCGGGACGAGATGACCCTGGAGGGCATCACGCGGGAGGAGATGCGGCGCGGCTGCTGGGACCCCAAGGCGCGGCTGGAGGACATGGACCTCAACCATGTCGAGGCCAGCCTCTGCTTCCCTTCCTTCCCCCGCTTCTGCGGCCAGACCTTCGCCGAGGCGCACGACAAGGAGGTCGCCCTGGCGTGCGTGCGCGCCTACAACGACTGGATGGTCGAGGAGTGGTGCGGCGACAGCGGCGGGCGGCTCGTCCCGCTCTGCCTGATCCCGCTGTGGGACGTCGGACTCGCGGTCGCCGAGATCCGCCGCAACGCCGCGCGCGGGGTCAGGGCCGTCACCTTCTCCGAGATCCCCACCCACCTCGGGCTGCCGTCCATCCACTCCGGCTACTGGGACCCGTTCTTCGCCGTCTGCCAGGAGACCGGGACGGTGGTGAACATGCACATCGGGTCCTCGTCCCAGATGCCGGCCGCCTCCCCGGACGCCCCGCCCGCCGTCCAGGCCTCGCTCAGCTTCAACAACGCGATGGCCTCGATGATGGACTTCCTGTTCAGCGGGGTGCTCGTCCGCTTCCCCCGCCTCAAACTGGCCTACTCCGAGGGCCAGATGGGCTGGGTGCCGTACGCCTTGGAGCGGGCCGACGACGTCTGGGCGGAGCACCGCGCCTGGGGCGGCGTACGGGAGACGGTCCCCGAGCCGCCGTCGACGTACTACTACCGGCAGATCTTCTGCTGCTTCTTCCGCGACAAGCACGGGGTCGCCTCGATCGACGCCGTCGGCCGCGACAACGCCACCTTCGAGACCGACTACCCGCACGTCGACTCGACCTTCCCGCACACCAAGGAGGTCGCGCTCGACCACGTCGAGGGCCTCGACGACGAGACGGTGTACAAGCTGATGCGGGGCAACGCCATCCGGATGCTCGACCTGGACCTCGACCGCTGATGGACCTGTCGGACACCCCCGAGGAGGAGGAGTTCCGGGCCGGGCTGCGCGCCTGGCTCGCCGCGGTGCTCCCCGGTCTCCCGCCCAAGCCGTCGCCCGGCGACTGGCCCGGGCGCCGGGCGTACGACCTCGGCTGGCAGCGCAGGCTCCACGACGCCGGGTACGCGGGTGTCCACTGGGACGCCTCCCCGGCGATCCGGCTGATCTTCCTGGAGGAGACCGAGAAGGCCGGCGCCCCCTACGTGGGCGCGAACTTCGTGGGGCTGCTGCACGCCGGGCCGACCATCGCCGCCGAGGGCACGGCGGAGCAGCGCGCGCGCTGGCTGCCGCCGATCCTGCGCGGCGAGGAGGTCTGGTGCCAGGGCTTCAGCGAACCGGAGGCCGGCTCCGACCTGGCGGCCCTGCGCACCCGCGCCCGGCGCGACGGCGACACGTACGTCGTGACCGGCAGCAAGCTGTGGACCTCCCACGCGGAAGTCGCCGACTGGTGCGAGCTGTTGGTCCGCACCGACCCCGAGGCCCCCCGGCACCGGGGCATCACCTGGCTCGCGCTGCCCATGGACGCGCCCGGCATCACCGTTCGGCCGCTGCGCACGCTCGCGGGTTCGGCCGAGTTCGCCGAGGTCTTCCTCGACGAGGTGCGGGTGCCCGCGGCGAACCGGGTCGGGGACGAGAACGACGGCTGGCGCGTGACCATGGTGACGCTGTCCTTCGAACGCGGCACCGCCTTCGCCGGCGAGGTCGTCGCCTGCCGCCGCGTCCTCACCGAACTGGCCGCCGCGGCCCGGGGCAACGGCCGCTGGGACGATCCCGCCCTGCGGCGCCGGCTCGGCAGGCTGGGCGCCGAGTTCCGGGCGCTGTGGCGGCTGACGCAATGGAACGTGAGCGCGGCGGAGGCGTCCGGCGGCGTGCCCGGTA
Source organism: Streptomyces sp. NPDC085932 (assembly GCF_044540525.1). Taxonomy (NCBI): domain Bacteria; kingdom Bacillati; phylum Actinomycetota; class Actinomycetes; order Kitasatosporales; family Streptomycetaceae; genus Streptomyces; species Streptomyces sp. NPDC085932. The sequence continues at coordinate 330,541 of NZ_JBITSJ010000007.1, read as the reverse complement.
CCGGCGGCTCGGTCTTCAAGCTGCGCTACTCGCACGCCCGCCAGGAGCTGTACGACGCCGCCGCCGACGTCCTGGGCGACGACTGCCTCGACCTGGACCGGCCCTGGACCCTCGACCGCCTCTCCTCGCTGTCGTACACCATCGCGGCCGGCACCTCGCAGATCCAGCACGGCATCATCGCCGAGCGGATCCTCGGCCTGCCGAAGGGGCGGTGAGGGCGGTGCGGTTCCGGCTGACCGAGGACCAGCGGGCGCTGCGGGAGGCGACGCGGGGGCTGCTGGCGCGGCACTGCGGCGGTCAGGCACCGCGGGTGGCCCCCGACGGACTCGCGCGGCTGGACCGGGCGCTGTGGCGGGCCCTGGGGGAGGCCGGGTTCTTCTCGCTGCGGCTGCCCGAGGCGGAGGGTGGCGCCGGACTGGGGCTGCCGGAGGCCGTGTTGGTGTTCGAGGAGGCCGGGCGGGCCCTGCTGCCCGGGCCGCTCGTCGCCACCCACCTGGCGGCCGGGGCCGTCGCGGGCGCGGCCACCGGGGAGGCCGTCGTGACGGACGTCGACGGCGGCCTGGTGGAGTGGCTGGCGGCGGCCGACGTGGTCCGCGGGGACGCCACCGGAGCCGTGCCGCTGCGTTCGCTCGACCCGCTCACGCCGCTGCACCGCGTGCCCGCCGGGCGATCCGCACCCGAACGGGGCGACGTCCTGCTCGCCGGTCTCCTCAGCGCCGCCGAACAACTCGGCACGGCCGGCCGCGTCTGCGAGCTGGCGGCGCAACACGCCCGGGCGCGCGAGCAGTTCGGGCGGCCGGTCGGGGCCTTCCAGGCCGTGGCACACCTGTGCGCCGGGATGCTGGTCCGGACGGAGACGGCCCGCGCGGCGGTGTACGCGGCGGCCGTCACCGGCGACCCGGTCGACATCGCCGCCGCGCGGCTGCTCGCCGACGAGGCCGCCGTACGCGGTGCCCGCGACTGTCTCCAGGTGCACGGCGGCATGGGCTTCACCTGGGAGTCCGAGGTCCATCTGCATCTGAAACGGGCATGGGTTCGAACCAGGCGTGCCGGCGGTGTCACGGAGAGTGAGGAAGTGATGGCGGCGGATCTGCTGGCCGGAACGGCCTGACAGGCCGCCGGGCTGCGGTGTCGCCGTACGGGCGCCTCGGAGATGTCGCGGATCGTGGCACACCATGATCACGGAGCGTTGATACCGGCTTGTGTCCTCGGTGTGACTCGTCACGGCCCGGAGTCGACGGGACGCTCCGGTACCTTGTGTGAGATGCGAGTGGCTCTGAGCGCAGTCCGACCCCGTGGCGGCGCCTGTTCGACTGCCCCTGGGGAGCGTCGCACAGTATGCCGCACGGGTACTCCTTCGCGCTGGAATATGCCCGAAGCGCTTGTTGAGGTGACTGTACGTCAACCATGCTGTCCCATAAGGGATTCACGTTGTGTGATCCCTGACCCGGCCGTTGTTCTGGCCATGCAGAAAATGGCTACGATCGTGGCCCTCGTGAGGCGCGAGCCTAAGTGTCCGCCGGTTCGGATGGTGTGAGCGGTGCAGGTGCTTCAAGTGCAGCTGGAGATCCGGCCCGACCCCGCAGAGGTGGGGCGGGCGCGTCGGTGGGCCCGCTCGCGCCTGGCCGGGTCGGGCATACAGGCCGATGAACCGCTCGCCGAGACGCTGATCCTGCTCGTCTCCGAGCTCGTCACCAACGCCGTGGTGCACACCGGCCGTCCCGCCGTGCTGCGGCTCTCCCTGCCGCCCGCGGTGACGGAGGAGGCCACGGTCCGCCTGGAGGTCGCCGACCACAGCGGCCGGGCCCCCGTGCCCCGGTGCGCGGGCGACGAGGCGACCGGCGGCCGGGGCCTCGCCCTCGTGGACGGTCTCGCCGACCGCTGGGGCTGGAGCGTCGAGGCCACCGGCAAGCGCATCTGGTGCGAGCTGGACCGGTGCGCGGTGTCCCGCGAGATCACGACGTCCTGCGGAGGTGGCGCGGTGGCGTACGGCGACGCCGGCGGCGCGGCCCTCGAAGGGCTCGCGGCGTACGAGGCGGTGTAGGACCGCCCTCGATCCGGCGGTGTGGGTCCGTGCCTGACTCGGCGGTGCAGGTCCGCGTCCCATCCGGCGGTGTACGGCGGCACATGCCGCGCGGCCTTGCGGCGGGCCCGGGGCATGGGGGCAGCACGGGTCGGCCGGTTCCTTGCGGACATGCGGCGGTGCGCCGGGACGTGCTTCCGTGCGCGCCTGCGGCAAAAGCCCCATGAGCGACAAATCGCCGAATCGGTGTTGACGCCTCGTGACCGGATGCTCACGCTGGTGGGCAGCGATTCGCCGTGAGGGGACGGCGAGGACCGCGACGACGGCGGTCCTCGGCGAGTGTGAGTCGTGACTCGGCGTCGGCTTCCTTCAGGGCCAGGAAGTCGGGGCGGGAGCGCCGGAGTCGGGTGGCGGCGCGCGCTGTCGTGCTCGGGGTGAGCAGCGCGGCGCCGTCATCCAGCCTCAGGGGGGCGCTCCGGCGAGGGTGGTCACCGGCCTACAGGACGGCGACCGGGGCCACCGGCGATCCGGTCGCCCCGGTGAACGGCTCGGGGGTGGCCGACAGCAGGAAGGCGTAGCGGCCGGTTTCTCCACAGGCTGTGGACAACTCTTCGAGATTCCAGTTCTGGCCCTGCGGCATGCCCATCTCCACCAGGTGGAGGGCGTGCACCGGCAGCCACAGGTCCTCCGATTCCGGCGGGAACACCTCGAAGGTGAGGGTGTCGTTGGCGACGGCGGCGACATCACGCGCGTGGAACCACTCCGGCGTCCGCACCGACAGTCCCGGCGAGGGATACGCGTAGGCGTGCCGGTCCCCGGCCAGGAAGACCCGTATCTGCCCGGTCCGCACCAGCACGGCGTCACCGGCCCGTACCCGGGTCCCGGCCAGTTCCTCGGCGGCGTCCAGGTCCTCGGGCGTGACGGCGTACGACGCGCCGAGCCGGTCCGTGCCCCGGGCCCGGGGCACGTCGAGCAGCACCCCGCGCGTCACGAGGTGCCGGACCGTGCCGATGCCGCTGAACTCGGCGCCGCCGTGCGCGGTGACGGTGTGGGCCGGGCGGCCGTTGTAGAGCCGGCCCGAGTGGGAGACGTGGGGCAGGGCGTCCCAGTGGGTGGCCGCCTGGAGCCCCATGGTCACGGCGTCGTCGCTGCACGCGACCGTGCCCGGGCCGAAGAGCTCCTGGTTGATCTGGACCATGACGTGCAGCGGGTTGACCCGGCCGGGGATCATGCCCGTCTGCACGCCGTCCTGCCGCAGGGGCAGGGCGAGCGGGACGCGGCGGCCCGTGCGGACGGTGGCGGCCGCCCCCCGGACCACCTCGTCGGTGATCAGGTTCAGCGTGCCGAGCTCGTCGTCGGCCCCCCAACGGCCCCAGTTGTTCACGCGCTGGGCGATCTCGTGGAACGCGGCCGGCAGCGACATGGGTCCTCCGCGGGGCTTGTCTTCCCGTATCTGACGGGTCGTAGAATCCAGGGACAGCAGATCTAACGGTCCGTCAGAAACCGTGGCACGGGAAGGGGACCGGCGTGGGGAACTTCTTGGCAGGCAAGGTCGTCGCCGTCACCGGCGCCGGGCGGGGCATCGGCCGCGCGGTGGCGCGGGCGGCCGCCGCCGAGGGAGCGAGGGTCGTCGTCAACGACTACGGCGTCTCGGTCGACGGGGCCTCACCGGCGAGCGAGGTCGCCGAGGCCGTGGCCAAGGAGATCGTCGCGGCGGGCGGGGACGCGGTGGCCGTCGCCGACGACATCTCCACGATGGCGGGCGGGCAGCGCGTCGTCGACGCGGCGCTGTCCGCGTACGGGCGGCTGGACGGTGTGGTCTGCGTCGCCGGGATCCTGCGCGAGCGGATGCTGTTCAACATGACCGAGGAGGAGTGGGACCCGGTCGTCGCCACCCATCTGAAGGGCACGTTCACCGTGTTCCGGGCGGCGTCGGCGGTGATGCGCGCGCAGCGGTCCGGGACGCTGATCGGCTTCACCAGCGGCAACCACCAGGGGTCGGTCGCGCAGGCGAACTACAGCGCGGCGAAGGGCGGGGTCGTCTCCCTCGTGCGCAGCGCCGCGCTGGGGCTGCACAAGTACGGGGTGAGCGCGAACGCGGTGGCACCGGTCGCCCGGACCCGGATGTCGGCGAACGTGCCGATGGAACTGGCGGAGATCGGGGAGCCGGAGGACGTCGCCGCGCTGGTGGTGTACCTGCTGTCCGACCAGGCCGCCCGGCAGGGGATCACCGGCCAGGTCTACACGGCGGCCGGGGCGAAGATCGCGGTGTGGGCGCAGCCGCGGGAGCTGCGGGCCGTGTACGCCGAGGGCGGCGCGTGGACGCCGGAGCGGATCGCCGAGGTGCTGCCGGGGTCGGTGGGGGTGGATCCGATGCCGTTGCTGGAGCGGGTGGCGGCGATGGAGCGGGCGGCGCGGGGAGGAGAGCGGCCGAACGCGCGGTAGCCGGGGGGCCGGGGGTGTCGGGTCGAGGGGGGTGCCGGGCCCGGGGGTGCCGGCGGCTCGGGGGCGTGTGTGCGGGGGTGCGGGGTGTGCGGTGGTGTGGCGGGTGCGGGTTCGTCGTGGCTCGGCGCGCCGTTCCCCGCGCCCCTGGGGCGACTTGCAACCTGCGGCATCGAGAGGAGAACCCTGATGGACTTCGGCTTCGGTCCGGAGGACGAGGCGTTTCGGGGCGAGGCCCGGGGGTGGCTCGCCTCACACGTCAAGCCCGTTCCGGACCGGCGGACTTGGGAACGCACCCTCGGCGCGGCCGGCTGGATCGGGATCGGGTGGGACGAGAACGGGTACGGCAACCGCACCGCCTCCCTGACCCAGCAGGTCGTCTGGGCCGAGGAGTACGCGCGGTCGGGGGCGCCCCCGCGGTCGGGGCACATCGGGGAGAAACTGCTGGCGCCCACGCTGATCGCGCACGGCACCCACGAGCAGAAGGCCCGCTTCCTGCCCCCCGTCGCCGCCGGTGAGGAGCTGTGGTGCCAGGGCTACAGCGAACCCGGCGCCGGATCGGATCTGGCCGGTGTCCGTACGACGGCCGTGCGGGACGGGCGGGTCCACCGCGTCACCGGGCAGAAGATCTGGACCTCGCTCGCGCACGAGGCGCACTGGTGCTTCGTGCTGGCCAGGACGCAGCCGGGTTCGACGCGTCACCACGGACTGTCGTTCCTGCTCGTGCCGATGGACCAGCCGGGAAGGATCGAGGTCCGGCCCATCCGGCAGATGACGGGCACCAGCGACTTCAACGAGGTCTTCTTCGACGGCGCGCGCGCCGAGCACGTCGTCGGCGGCGAGGGCGACGGCTGGCGCGTGGCGATGAGCCTGCTCGGTTTCGAGCGGGGCGTTTCCACGCTGGCCCAGCAGATCGGGTTCGCCGAGGAGCTGGACGGTGTGGTGCGCGCGGCCAGGGCCTCGGGCGCCGTACGGGACCCGGTCGTACGGGAACGGCTCGTACGGCTGTGGGCCGAACTGCGCACGATGCGCTGGAACGCCCTGCGCACCCTGGGTGGTCCGGCCGACCCGGGCGCCCCGAGCGTGGCCAAGCTGCTGTGGGCCGGCTGGCACCAGCGGCTCGGGGAGCTGGCCGTGCTGGTGCGGGGTGCCGCCGCCGGTGCGGGACCCGCCGACTGGTCGGCGGCGGCGCCGTACGAACTGGACGCGGCGCAGCACCTGTTCCTGTTCTCCCGGGCCGACACCATCTACGGCGGCTCGGACCAGATCCAGCGCACGATCATCGCCGAGCGCGTGCTCGGACTGCCCAGGGAGCCCAAGGGGGCCGTGTGATGCGAGGCGTGATCTTCGACGGGAAACGCGTCCGGGTCGTGACGGACCTGGAGGTGCGTGAGCCCGGACCGGGGGAGGTGCGGGTGGCGATCGCGGCGGCCGGGCTGTGCCACAGCGATCTGTCGGTGGTGGACGGGACCATACCGTTCCCGGTTCCCGTGGTGCTGGGTCATGAGGGTGCCGGGGTCGTGGAGGCCGTGGGTGTGGGCGTCACCCATGTCGCGCCCGGGGACCATGTAGCCCTGTCCACGCTCGCCCACTGCGGGACCTGCCCGGACTGCGACCGGGGCCGGCCGACCATGTGCCGGCACGCCATCGGCCGCCCGGGCCGGCCGTTTTGCCACGAGGGCCTGCCCGTCCACCAGTTCGCCGCGAACTCGGCGTTCGCGGAGCGCACGGTCGTCAAGGCCGTCCAGGCGGTCCGGGTCCCCGACGACGTCCCGCTGCCGTCGGCCGCGCTCATCGGGTGCGGGGTGCTCACGGGCGTGGGCGCCGTGCTGAACCGGGCGCGGGTGGACCGGGGCGACAGCGTCCTGGTGATCGGCACCGGCGGGGTCGGGCTGAACGTCCTGCAGGGGGCACGGCTCGCGGGGGCGCTGCGGATCGTCGCCGTCGACGCCAACCCGGCCAAGGAGGAGGTGGCCCGGCGGTTCGGCGCGACCGACTTCCTCACCTCGATGGAAGGCGTGCGGGACGTCCTGCCCACCGGCGCGGACCACGCCTTCGAGTGCGTGGGCCGGGTGGAGCTGATCCGGCAGGCCGTCGACGCCCTGGACCGGCACGGCCAGGCGATCCTGCTCGGGGTGCCCCCGGCCACGGCCGAGGCGTCCTTCCGCGTCTCCTCCCTCTACCTGGACAAGTCCGTCCTCGGCTGCCGCTACGGCTCCTCCCGGCCGCAGCGGGACATCGTGCTGTACGCGGAGCTGTACCGCCGGGGCCGGCTGCTGCTCGACGAACTCGTCACCCGGACGTATCCCGTGGAGGACTTCGAGAAGGCGGCGGCGGACGCCCGGGCGGGGCGGGTGGCCCGGGCCGTCCTCACGTTCTGAGGCCGGCTCCCGGCTCCTCGGCGCCGGCCCGGAAGGTCCGCCGGTAGGCGGAGGGTGTGACGCCGAGCGCCGCCTGGAGGTGCTGGCGCATCGACTGCGCCGTGCCGAAGCCCGCGTCCCGGGCCACCTGGTCGACCGAGCGGTCGGTGGACTCCAGCAGGTGCCGGGCCCGCTCCACCCGCTGCTGGGTCAGCCACTGGCCGGGGCTGACGCCGGTCTCCTCGCGGAAGCGGCGCGTGAACGTGCGTACCGACATGGACTCCTGGGCGGCCATGTCGCGCAGCTGGATCGGCTCGTGGAGGCGGCCCAGGGCCCAGGCGCGGGCCGTGGTGGTGGACGCCTGCTGCGGGTCCGGCACCGGCAGCGCGATGAACTGGGCCTGCCCGCCCTCGCGGTAGGGCGGCACGACCGTGCGGCGGGCCACCTCGTTGGCGACGGCGGTGCCGTGGTCGCGGCGCACCATGTGCAGGCACAGGTCGATGCCGGCCGCGACGCCCGCCGAGGTCAGGACGTCGCCGTCGTCGACGAACAGCACGTCCGGGTCGACCCGGACCCGCGGGAAGAGCCGCTGCAGGTGCTCGGCCTGGGCCCAGTGGGTGGTCGCGGGGCGGCCGTCGAGCAGGCCGGCGGCGGCGAGGACGTAGACGCCGGTGCAGATGGAGGCCAGCCGGGTGCCGGGCCTGAGGTGGGCCAGGGCGGCGGCGAGCTCGTCGGTCAGCACGCCGGCCTCGAAGACCGGCCCGAGCTCGTACGAGGCCGGGACGATCACCGTGTCGGCGGTGGCCAGGGCTTCCGGGCCGTGCGGGACGTGGATGGCGAAGTCGGCGTCCGTCTCCACCGGGCCCGGCGGCCGGACCGAGCAGGTCAGGACCTCGTACAGGGGCCGCCCGCGGTCGTCCTTCGGGCGGCCGAAGATGCGGTGCGGGATGCCCAGTTCGAAGGGGAGCAGCCCGTCGAGGGCGAGGACGACGACGCGGTGCGGCCGGGCGCCGACGTCCGCGGGGCCGGAGGTGCTCGTCTCTTCGCTCATCTCACGTCGTCCCGTCCGTGGCCGAGGTCATGGCCCGATCCTAGCGAACGCTGTCCTCCGGGCCACTCGCTGAGGACGGGCGCGAGCCCGAAGCTCTATGGCGTGACCCAGACAACCGAAGCAGCGGCCGTCGAGAAGCCGCCGAAGTCCCGCCGTCGCCGGCGCGTGCACCGCGCCTGGTTCGTCGCCGCCGTCACCTTCGTGACGATCATCGGCGCCGCCGCCTTCCGTTCCGTGCCGGGTCTGCTGATCGACCCGCTGCACGAGGACTTCGGCTGGTCGCGCGGCACGATCGGCGCGGCGGTCTCCGTCAACCTCGCGCTGTACGGCCTGACCGCCCCGTTCGCGGCGGCGCTCATGGACCGCTTCGGGATCCGGCGGGTGGTCGCGGTCGCGCTGACGGTGATCGCGCTCGGCTCCGGGCTCACCGTGTGGATGACGGCGGCCTGGCAGCTGATGCTGTGCTGGGGGCTGCTGGTCGGCCTCGGCTCCGGCTCCATGGCGCTGGCCTTCGCGGCGACCGTCACCAACCGCTGGTTCACCGAGCGGCGCGGCCTGGTCAGCGGCATCCTCACCGCCGCGTCGGCCTCCGGGCAGCTGATCTTCCTGCCGCTGCTGTCGTGGATCGTGGAGACGCACGACTGGCGCCCGGCCGCGGTGACCGTCGCCCTCGCCGCGCTCGCGGTCGTGCCGTTCGTGTGGCTGCTGCTGCACGACCACCCCGCGGACGTGGGCCAGAAGCCGTACGGAGCGACCGAGTTCGTCCCGAAGCCGGAGCCGGTCCCGGGCGCCGCCCGGCGCGCCCTCACGGTCCTGTTCTCGGCCGCGCGCACCGGCCCGTTCTGGCTGCTCGCCGGCACGTTCGCGATCTGCGGGGCCTCCACGAACGGCCTGATCCAGACCCATTTCGTGCCCGCCGCGCACGACCACGGCATGCCCCTGACGGCTGCGGCCTCGCTCCTGGCGGTCATCGGTGTCTTCGACGTCGTCGGCACGATCGCCTCCGGCTGGTTCACGGACCGCTTCGAGCCGCGCCGCCTGCTCGCCGTGTACTACGCGCTGCGGGGCGTGTCGCTCCTCTTCCTGCCGATGCTGCTGGCTCCGAGCGTCCATCCGCCGATGATCTTCTTCATCGTCTTCTACGGCCTCGACTGGGTCGCCACCGTCCCGCCCACCCTCGCCCTGTGCCGCGAGCAGTACGGCGAGGACAGCGCCATCGTCTTCGGCTGGGTCCTCGCCTCCCACCAGGTGGGCGCGGCCCTCGTCGCCTTCCTCGGCGGCGTGGCCCGCGACGCGTTCGGCTCGTACGACGTGGTCTGGTACGCGTCGGGGGCGCTGTGCGCCGCGGCGGCGCTGATGGCGTTGGTGATCCGGCGGCGGGGGGCGGCTCTCACGGTGGCGGTCTGAGAGCGCGGGCGGCCCGGAAGACGGGTGGCCGTCGGCCGGTTGCCGGGGTGGGTCAGGCCGGCAGGTGGGTGAAGCGGCCCCGGTGGAAGAGGAGGGGATCCCGGGCGGTGTGTTCCTCGGAGGTGCCCAGTGCGGTCACCCGGCCCACCACGATCAGGTGGTCGCCGCCCGGATGGACCGCGTGGATCGTGCAGTCGATCCAGGCCACGCCGCCCGGCAGGCGTGGTGAGCCCGACACCGGGGCCGCGTCCCAGCGCACGCCCGCGAACTTGTCCGAGCCGCTCACCGCGAACGCGCGGCACAGATCGGCCTGGTGCGCGGCCAGGACGTTGACGCAGAAGACACCGGCCCGGGCGATGCGCGGCCAGGTGGAGGACGTGCGGGCGACCATGAAGGCGACCAGGGGCGGGTCGAGGGAGAGGGAGGTGAAGGACTGGCAGGCGAAGCCGGCCGGGGAGCCGTCCGGGCCCTCGGGGGGAGCGGTGACGACCGTCACGCCCGTCGCGAAGGTGCCCAGCACGCGGCGGAACTCGCCCGGGTCCAGCGGGGCGCGCTCGTCGGCCCGCACACAGCGCAGCTCCGGACGCGGCAGCGCCTCCACCGGCTCCGGGGCGGCGGCGCGGGCCGCCCCGAGGTAGCGGACGGCCGCTTCCGCCATGCCTGCCTGTCCCATCATGCCCAGCATTGAAACTGACGCGGCGTCAGATGGGAAGGGTCAGTGGCCCTCGTAGTGCGGGGTTCTGCGCTCCAGGAAGCCGCGCAGGCCCTCCTGGGCGTCCCGGGTCGTCATGTTGATCTCCTGCGCCGCAGCCTCCGCGGCGAAGGCGGTCGCCCGGTCGGTGTCCAGGGACGCGTTGACGAGCTGCTTGGTCAGCGCGAGGGCGCGGGTGGGGCCCGTGGCGAGGCGGTCGGCCCAGGCCCGGGCCGTCCCGGCCAGGTCGCCGTCCGGCACCACCCGGTTCACCAGGCCCGCGCGCTCCGCCTCCGCCGCCGTGAGCGCGTCGCCGAAGAACATCAGCTCCTTCGCGCGCCGGGGGCCGACCAGGCGCGGGAGCAGGTAGGCACCGCCCGCGTCGGGCACCAGTCCGCGCCGCACGAACACCTCGATGAAACGGGCGGATTCGGCCGCGAGGACCAGGTCGCAGGCGAACGCGAGATGCGCGCCGAGCCCGGCCGCCGTGCCGTTGACCGCCGCGAGCACCGGTTTCTCGCAGTCCAGTACGGCCGCGATCAGACGCTGTGCGCCGGTGCGCAGGGTGCGGGCGACGTCCCCGGCGATCCGCTCGCCCGGCGCCGCGCCCGTGCCCCGCAGGTCCGCGCCCGCGCAGAAGCCGCGGCCCGTGCCCGTGAGCACCACGGCGCGTACGGCAGGGTCGGCGGAGGCCTCGGACAGCAGGCGGACGAGGTGGTCGCGCTGGCCGGGGGTGAGGGCGTTGAGGGTCTCGGGCCGGTTGAGGGTGAGGGAGAGGACGTGGCCGCCTGAGGTGTGCAGGATCTCGGATTCCGCCATCAGCGGCACACCGCCAGCGCGTCCAGCGCCACCGCCCCGTGCCCCCGGGGCAGCACCATGAGGGGATTGATGTCCAACTCGGCCAGATCGTCGCCGAGTTCCAGGGCCATACGCTGCACGCGCAGCACGACCTCGACGAGGGCGTCCAGATCCGCGGGCGGCCGCCCCCGCACCCCCTCCAGCAGGGCCCGCCCGCGCAGCCCGGCGAGCATGTCCCGGGCCTGTTCCTCGCCGAACGGCGGTATCCCCACGGCCGTGTCGCGCAGCACCTCGACCAGCACGCCGCCGAGTCCGACGGTCACGGTCGGGCCGAACAGGTCGTCGTGGGTGACGCCGACGACCATCTCGACGCCGTGCTCGACCATCTGGCAGACCAGGACGCCGTCCAGCGCGACACCCTCGTGGCGGGCGATGTCCGTCAGCTCCCGGTAGGCGTCGCGGACCTGGCTGGCCGAGGTCAGCCCGATCTTCACCAGGCCCAGCTCGGTCTTGTGGGCGATCCTCGCGCCCGAGGCCTTCATGACGACCGGGTAGCCGACCGGCCCCGCGGCCCGTACGGCCGCCGCCGCGCTGGTCACCAGCTGCTCGCGCGGGACGCGGATGCCGTACGCCCGCAGCAGCGTCTTCGCCGCGTGCTCGCTCAGCTGCCGGCCGGGCTGCATGAGGGCCTGGGCCTTGCGGTAGGACGGCGAGGGGGTGCGCGGGGCGTCGTCGAAGGGGGAGCGGTAGCCGGTGGCGAAGCGGTGGTGGGCGAGGTGGGCGCGGACGGCGGTGAGGCAGTTGCCGACCGTGTGGAAGGTGGCCACGCGCGAGGAACCCAGCAGGACCTCGCGGTAGGCGGGCTCGGTGCCCACGGGCGAACCCCACACCACGCACACGAGCTTGTCGCTCCGCTCCGCGGCGTCCACCAGGTCCCGGACGAGCCGGTCGCTGAGCGGCGGGAACGGGCCGGTGACCGGGCAGATCAGCACGCCCACCTCGGGATCGTCGAGGAGCGCGTCGATGATCTTCCGCCCGCGCTCGTCCCCGACCGGATGCCCGCCGTTGTCGACGGGGTTGGCCACGCTCAGGTAGGCGGGTATCCACTGGTGCAGCTCGGCCTGCTTCGCCTCGGACAGGACCGGCAGTCGCAGGCCCGCCGCGGTCGCCAGGTCGGCCACGTGCGCCCCCGTGCCGCCGGAGATCGAGTAGACGGCCACGCCGTCGGCGCGCGGCGGGCGGGCCCGGGCCAGCAGGGCGGCGGTGTCCTGGAGTTCGTCGAGGCCGTCGACGCGGATCACGCCGTACTGCCGCAGCGCCGCGTCCACCACCGCGTCGGCGCCCGTGAGCTTGCCGGTGTGGGAGGCGGCCGTACGGGCGCCGGTCGCGGTGCGGCCCACCTTGACGGCGACGACCGGCACCCCGCGCCGGGCGGCCCGGTCGGCGGCGAGCAGGAAGGAACGGCCGTCCTTCAGCCCTTCCAGGTAGCAGGCGATGGCACCGACCTCGGGCTGCTCGGCGAACCAGGAGAGGAAGTCGGCGGTCTCCAGGTCGGCCTCGTTGCCGGTGGGCGCCCAGTGGGAGAGGCGGATGCCGAGCTCCTGGAGGGCGAAGACGGGGCGGCCCTGGTGGCCGGACTGGGTGATCAGCGCGATGGCCGGTCCGGGGAGGTCGTCGCGGAACCGCTCGAAGGCGTTGAGGTTGGTGTTGGGTCCCAGCAGCCGCATCCCGGACCCCTCCACGGCGGCGGCGAGGCGCCGCTGGGCCGCCTCGCCCTCCGGCCCGGTCTCCGCGAACCCGGAGGCGAAGACCACCGCGAACCGGGCCTTCGCCTCGGCCAGTTCCTCGATCACCGGCAGGGGATCGCCGACCAGTACGACCGCGAGATCGACCTGCTCGGGCAGGTCGGCCACCGACGGGCAGCAGGGGAGGCCGAGGACGGACGGGCGGTTCGGGTGCACGGGATACAGCCGGGCGCCGACGCGCCCGGCCCAGTCGGCGAGCTGCCGCGTGATGCCGGTGCGTGGCCGTCCCTCGGTGTCCGAGGCGCCGATCACGGCGACGGACCGGGGACGGAAGAAGCGCTCGAGATCGGGGACTTCGGCGTGCAGCGGACGTCCGCTGACGTCGAGGTCGCCCGCCTGGGCCGGCCTGCCGTGCACGGCGGGCCCGGACCGTTCGCCGCAGGCGATGGCCCGGGCCCGGCGGGAGTCGGTGGTGAGAGTGCCGTGGGTCGATCCAAGCATCGTTCCGCCCGCTCCTGTGAGACAGCCGCTAACTGACGCTCTGTCAGATTAACGGAACTGACGTGGTGTCAGGAATGGTCCGGAGCAGGCGAAGTCCGTCCGGTGCCGGGCGGAACGGACGCTAGCCGGGCAGCCGGGAGGCCTTCCCCGAGCCGTCCCGGGCGACGGCCTTCGCGATCCGCACCGCGTCGAGCGCCATCTCGCGGAGGTTGCCGCTGATCGGGTTCGTGAAGCCGGTGAAGTACAGGCCGGGCGCGCCCTGCGGGCTGCGGGCGCCGTGGACGACGGGCCTGCCGCGGGCGTCGAGCACACCGAGGTGGCCGACCAGGTCCTCCAGGGCGCGGACGTAACCCGTGGCGGCGATCACGGCGTCCGGCGAGATCCGGGTGCCGTCCGTCAGGACGATCTTGCCGCCGTCCTCGAAGTGGTCCACGGCGGCGACCACTTCCACCCTGCCCTTGCGCACGGCGTCGATCAGCCCGACGTCCTGCACCGGGATCGCCCCCTGCTTCACCCTGCTGTACAGCCCGGTGTCCGGGCGCGGCAGCCCGTGCGCCGACAGGTCGGGCATCGTCAGCCTCGCCTGGACCCGGGACATCCGGTCGACCAGCCCGACCGGCAGCCGGCGCACCAGGATGCCGCTGTACTGGGCGGCCCAGCCTGCGGTCGAGCGGCGCAGGATGTGCGGGACGGTGCGCACGGCCAGCCGGACCCGGGAGGCGCCGCTCTCGACGAGGTCCACGGCGATCTCGGCACCGGTGTTGCCGACCCCGACGACGAGGACGTCCCGGCCGGCGTACGGCTCGCCGTTGCGGTACGCGGCGGCGTGCAGGAAGTCACCGGGGTAGGTGTCCCGGCCCGGCCAGTCCGGCACTCGCGGGGTGTGGTTGAAGCCGGTCGCGACGACCACCGCGGCGCCGGTCAGCTCCCGGCCGCCGGTGGCGCGCAGCAGCCAGCCCGTGCCGTCGGGGAGGCGCTCCACGCGGGAGACCTCGACGCCGGTGACGATCTCCATGCGGTGGTGCTCGGCGTACTTCTCCAGGTAGCGCACCACGTCGTCCCGGGACACCCACCGCCCGAACCGGCGCGGCATCGGCAGTCCGGGCAGGGCGGAGAAGCGGCGGGTGGTGTGCAGGTGCAGCCGGTCGTAGTGGCCGCGCCAGGACGCTCCGACCCGGTCGGACTTCTCCAGGACGACGGCCCGTATGCCCCGGGCCCGCAGCGCGTACGCGGCGGCGAGCCCGCCGGGGCCGCCGCCGATGACGTAGACGGGGCGGTCGGGTGGGGGAGGCGCGGAGGAGTGTGTGGGGGATGTGGAGTCGGCCATGAGCGGGAGCGTAATCCCGGACCTGCTTGATGGGTCTCGGTCAAGACCGGAATTGGTTGCGGATTGATCACGGCTGTGCGGGAGGGGTGAGGTGCTGTGCGCGGCGGGGCGGGGTGTTGCGCGAGGCGCTGCGCGAGACCGGGCGTTGTGTGAGACAGGGCGCCGGTGCGGCCTCCGGCGACGGATCGCGGCGGGTCCGGCCCTTGTTGCCGCCCCGTATCTGACATACCGTCAGGTCTCATCGTCGGCGACGCCTCGGGAGCGGCGGCATGGACGCGATCTGGCTCAGTGGAGCGGAATGGCTGGCCGTCCTGCGGATCGGGCTCGGCCTGTGGTGGCTGGAGAGCTGGCGGCACAAGGACCGCACGGCCTGGTTCGAGCGGGGCACGGGCATCGCGTGGGCGGCGGGCATCGCCGAGAAGCACCGCTGGAGCGCGGTCCGTTCGGGGTTCCGGGTGGCCGTCGCCCCGCACCCGCGCGTGATGGCGCACGTCGTCGTCCACGCGGAACTCGCCCTCGGACTGGGCCTCGTCACCGGCTTCCTCACCCCGGTCGCCCTGGCCTGCGGGCTGCTCCTCAACGCCCTCTACTTCACCCTCATGATCCACGACGTGGCCGAGCAGGGGCAGAACTCGATGATGGCGCTGATGTCGGTGGTCGGGCTGTTCGGGATGTCCTGGCAGACGTGGTCCCTGGACAGCGCGCTGGGACTGTTCTGATGGCCGGCCGCTTCGACGTGCCGGAGACCGACCCCTTCACGCGGGCGTACTGGAGCGCGGCCGCCGAGGGCAGGCTGCTGATCCGCCGCTGCCGTGCGTGCGGCCGGGCTCACCACTACCCGCGGGAGTTCTGCCCCCACTGCTGGAGCGAGGACGTGACGTGGGAGACGGCGAGCGGCCGGGCCACGCTCTACACCTGGTCCGTCGTCCACCGCAACGACCTGCCCCCCTTCACGGACCGCACACCCTACGTCGCGGCCGTGGTGGACCTGGCCGAGGGGCCGCGGATGACGACGGAGATCGTGCGGGCGGAGGCGGAGGCGGACGCGGAGGCGGGGGCGGATCTCGCCGGCGGGGTCCCGCCGGAGCTGTCGGCCGGGGCGGCCCTGGAGGTGGTGTTCCGGGAGGGCGTTCCGGTCTTCCGGGTCGTGTCGCCGCCGGCCACGGAACCCGGGCGGCGGCAGGGATGAGCCGTACCCCGCACGCCCGCGGCACCCGAAGCGGCCGCGGGCGTGCGGTACCCGTCGATCAGAGCGCCCCCCGGCGTGCGATCGCTCTGGATGGAGCGCCCCCCGGCGTGCGGTACCTCTCGATCGCGCCGACCCCGATCCCGTAGGCCGGGTCACGGGTTTGAATGGGTTCATGGCCTCCCTACGCGATCCGTCCCTGACCGGCCCCCACGCGGAACTGCACGGCCACGGCCTGACCCTGCGCCCCTGGGACGCCGCCTCGGGCTCCGACGTCGACACCTGGCTGCGCGGGATGCGGGACCCGGAGTTCCGCCGCTGGAACACCCCGCTGCGACTGGTCACCGACCGGGCGAGTGCGCGCGAGTCCCTGCGGGCGCGGGCGCAGAGCGCCACCGAGGGCACCTCCGTCTCCTTCCGCGTCGCGGACGCGCGGACCGGCGAGGCCCTGGGGCACATCGGCGTCAACGAGATCAAGTACCACCTGAAGGTCGCCCGCGTCGGTTACTGGGTCCTGCCCGAGGCCCGGGGCCGGGGCGTCGCCACAGGGGCCCTGCTGCTCGCCGCCGACTGGGCCTTCGCCGAACTCGGTCTGCACCGACTGGAGTTGGATCACGCCGTCGGCCACGAGGTCTCGTGCCGGATAGCGCGGCGGTGCGGTTTCGCGTACGAGGGCACCCTGCGCGGGGCGGTCTTCCAGGAGGGCCGGCACGACGCGTTCCGGGACGCGCACCTGCACGCCCGGCTGGCGACGGACCCGGCCCCGGACCCGGCGGCTCCCTGAGCAGGAGGAGTGACCCGGATCACGCGAGCCGACCGATGAGTTCGTTCCGCCGCGCCGGTCGTATCGGGTGACCACAGAGAAGGGACCACCGAGATGACCGCACCCGTGAAGGGCCCCGCGAGCTACTTCCCCTCCATCGAGCAGAAGTACGGCCGCCCGATCGCCGACTGGCAGGCCCTCATCCGTTCCTCGCCCCTGACCCGCCACATGGAGCTCGTCGCCTGGCTCAAGAGCGAACACGGCCTGGGGCACGGCCACGCCAACGCGCTCGTCGCCCACACCCTCGCCGAGGACAGCGGCAGGTGAGCTGACCGGCGCGGAAAACCGGAGGTGCCGGACGGCGCACCGACGGCACCATGAGGCATGGACACCGATCCCGGAAACGACTCCGAAGCCGACTCCGACACCGACTCCGACTCCGAAGCCGACATCGACTCCGACTCCGACACCGACTCCGACTCCGACACCGACTCCGAAGCCGGCACCGGTTCCCCCACCGGTGCGTGGCGCCTCGCCCACGGGCTCGACGACTTCCTGCTCCGGGCCGGGGACTTCCTGCGGTCCCGCCCGGCCCTGCACACCGTCCCGCTGACCGTCACGGAGACCCTGCGCACCCGAGGGTCACGGGTGTACGGCGACGGCGAGCCGGAGTTCGGCGTGCTGGAGCGGGACGGTGAGGTCCGGGCCGCCTTCTTCCGCACCCCGCCGCACTGGCTGAACCTCACCGCCCTCGCCCCCGGGGAGGCCGACGCCCTCGCGGCGCTGCTGGCCGGCCTCGGCAGGCCCCTGCCCGGCGTGAGCGCCGACCGTGACACCGCTGCCGCGTTCGTCACCGCCTGGCAGCGGCACACGGGCGCGACGGCCGTGCTCCGCCAGCGCCAGCGGCTCTACCGGCTCGGCACGCTGACCGCGCCCCGGCCCCTGCCGCCCGGCAGGCCCCGGACCGCCGTCCGGGCGGATCACGCACTGCTCGTGCGCTGGCACGACGCATTCGCCGAGGAGGCCGGAGCGGGCACCGTCCGGGACTCCGCCGAGTGGGCGGACGCCCGGATCGACAGCGGCGGCATCACTCTCTGGGAGGCCCCCGACGGCACCCCGGTCGCGATGGCCGGCACGGGCCCGCGGGTCGCCGGGCAGGTGCGCGTCGCCGGGGTCTACACCCCGGCCCAGCTGCGCGGCCGTGGCTACGCGGGCGCCGTCACGGCCGAGGTCAGCCGCGCCGCCCTCGCCGCCGGGGCGAGCGAGGTGCTGCTCTTCACGGACCTGGCCAACCCGACCAGCAACGGCCTGTACCAGCGGATCGGGTACCGGCCGGTCGCGGACTTCGCGGTGTACGACTTCGCCTAGGCGGCGAGGGCGGTCCGCGTCAGGCGGCCGGGCGCGCGGGGACCACCCGGATGTTGAACGTGTGGGAGCCGAGCCCGTTCGCGATCCCCATGAACAGCAGCGCGAAGTGCTCCTGGCCGCGTGCGGTGGTGATGCCGCCGAGGTCCAGCCGCGACGACTCGGGCCAGCCGAGGTCGCCGAGCAGCCCGGCGACGGTCCGCTTCGCCTCCGGGTCGTCGCCGGAGAGGAAGACGGTGCTCGGGCCGTCCAGCGCGGCCGGGGCGGTCATCGCGGTGGCGTCCATGGTGCACAGCGTCTTGACCACGGGGGTCAGCGGGAACGCCTCCTGCATCTGTTCGGCCAGGCTGCTGTTGGGATGGGAGAGCTCGGTGAAGTCGTCGGAGAGGCCGACTCCGACGTCGAGCAGCACGGTGCCGGCCAGCGCGGTCGCGCCGATGGAGCGCAGCACCTCCAGGGAGACGGTCCCCGGGGTGGCGTTGACCAGGACCTCCGCATGGGCGGCCGTCTCGTCGAGGCCGGCGACGGGGTGGCCCGTGTCCGTCCGCTCGGCGGGCCGGCGGGAACCGAGGAGTACGTCGTGCCCGGCCGCGCGCCATCCGCCGGCCAGGGCGCGGGCGACATGACCGGTGCCGAGGAATCCGATACGCATGCGGTGAACCTAACGGGCGCCGCGGCCCCGGCGGATCGGGCTCCGGACCGGCCCCGCCCGGCACCACGGACGTAGTCCCACGGACGGACCGCCCTGGGCCCCGCGGCCCCCGTCACGGCCACAGCAACTCCCGGGCCCCGCGGCCTCCGTCCCGCGCACAGCGGTTCCCGGGCCCCGCGGCCTCTGTCCCGCCGGTTCCCGTGGCCCCCGGCGTCGGTCAGGGCCGCAGCGGTTCCCGTGGCCCCCGGTCCCCGTCACGGCCACAGCAACTCTCGCGCCCACCCCGTCTCCCCGCTCTTCGTGCTCTCCGCACTCTCCCCGCTCCCCGCACTCTCCGCGCGCCGGTAGCGGAGCCGGACGTGCCGTCGGCGTTCGTCGCCCTGGAAGAAGTCGGCCTCCTCGGCCCGCAGCCGGTACAGCGTCCAGGAGGGCACCGGTGCCTCCGGCTCCCGCGCGGCCCGCTCCCACGCCGCGTCCGAGGCCCGGTTCAGTTCCTCCAGCGAGCCGAGGAGCTCGCTCTGCCGCCCGGTCAGGGCTGCGGCCAGCGCCCCTGTCGAGCGGGCGTGGAGGTCACCCTGGGACTCCGCCGAGGGGGCCGCCGAGACAGGGCCGCGGATACGCACCTGGCGGCCCAGTACCGGCCAGTAGAAGCCGAGCGCGGCGTACGGGCGGCCGGTGAGGTGGCGGCCCTTGCGGCTGCCGGCGTGGGACGCGAACGACCAGCCCTCGTCGTCCGCGCCGTGCAGCATCACGATCCGCACGTCGGGCAGGCCCGAGGCGTCCGCGGTGGCCAGGGACATGGTGTGCGGCTCGGGCTGCCCGGCCGCCACCGCCTGCGCGAACCACTCGGCGAACAGGGGCAGGGGCGCCTCGGGGGCGGTGGCCGGGTCGAAGGGCCGCAGGTCCGTGGTCTCCGGGTCCCACACCCGCAGCGACCTCAGCAGCTCGTGAAGATCGGTTGCCATGCCCCGATTGTCACCGCTCCCCGGGCTCAGGGGACCGTCACCGCTCCCCGGGGCCTCGTCTCGTCATCGCTCCCGGCCCCCCGGGGCTCACACCTGTCCCAGGTCCGAGGAGACCCACCGCTCCGGCCGCATCGTCAGCACGAGCTGCTCCCCGTGGTTCTTCCAGGCGAAGTCCACGTAGCCGTCGACCTTCTCGGCCGGCAGATAGCGCGCCGAGATCTCCCGGAGCTGTTCGAGGGTCGCGGGGGCCGTGCCGACCACCGGGCCCTCCACGGACACGTACCGGATCGTGGGCTCCACCCGGTCCACCATCAGGGAGAACCGGCCCGCCGCGCTGATCAGCTCGTTCTTCCGGGAGTCCAGCCCGGTCATGATCCAGATGTCGCCGCCGGGCTCGTACTGGTACCAGATCGGCACGGTCAGCGGGGCGCGGCCCGCCCCCGCGTCGACCGCGAGCGCCGCGATGTGCGGCTCGGCCAGGAACTGTTCACGTTCGTCGCGGGACAGGGCCACCACGGTCTCCTTCGGCAGAACGGTCGCTTCCCGGGTCAACGCCCGTACGCGGCCGTGGTGTTCCCTCCGGATCTCCCCGCGCGTGCCGACCGGTCACCCCGCCCCGAGCACCACCGTTCCCGACGAGCAGAACCAGCCTCCCGTCCCCGACGCCACCGCCAGCCGCGGCAGCGACCCGTCGGCGCGCCGCACCTGCCGGTCCCCGCACTCCCCGCGCAGCTGCCGCACCGCCTCCACCAGCAGGAACAGCCCGCGCATCCCGGGGTGCTGGGCCGACAGGCCGCCCCCGTCGGTGTTCACCGGCAGCGCTCCGCCCCGCACCAGCAGCCGGTCCCCGCCGACGAACGCGCCGCCCTCGCCCTTCGCGCAGAAGCCGAGGTCCTCCAGCGTCACCAGGGTCATGTAGGTGAACGCGTCGTAGAGCTCGGCGACATCGATCTCCGAGGGGCGCACTCCCGCCCGTGCGAAGGCCAGCCGTCCGCTGACCGCCGCCGGTGACACCGTGAAGTCCGGCCAGTCGGACATCGAGGCGTGGGAGACGGCCTCTCCGCTGCCCAGCACCCACACCGGCCGGGTCCGGCAGTCGCGCACGTACTCCTCCGCCACCAGCAGTACCGCCGCGCCGCCGTCGGAGCGGACGCAGCAGTGCAGTTTCGTGAAGGGGTCCGCGATCATCGGGCCGGCGGCGACCTCGTCCACCGTGACCGGGGTGCGGAACAGGGCCTCGGGGTTGAGGGCCGCGTTCGCCCGGGCCTGGACCGCCACCTGGGCCAGCTGCTCGATCGTCGTGCCGTACTCGATCATGTGCCGGCGGGCCGCCATGGCGTACTTCGCGATCAGCGTGTGGCCGTAGGGGACCTCGAACTGGGCGGGGCCGCGCGAGCCGAAGGACAGGGTTCCGGTGCGGCGGCCCGCCCGGACGTCCGCGCGGGCCGTGGAGCCGTAGGCGAGCAGCACCGCCCGGGCGTGCCCGGCCGCGACGGCGTCGGCCGCGTGGGCGGCCATGACCTCCCAGGTGGAGCCGCCGACCGAGGTGGAGTCGACCCAGGTGGGGCGCAGGCCCAGGTACGCGGCGACCTCCACGGGCGCCAGCGTGCCCAGGCCGGCCGAGGCGAAGCCGTCGATCAGCGACCGGTCCAGGCCCGCGTCGGCGAGGGCACGCCGGGCCGCCTGGGCGTGCAGGGCGTACGGGGTCACGTCGTCCACGCGGCCGCAGTCCGACAGGGCCACGCCGACGACGGCCACCTTCCTCCGGGCCACCATGAACCTGACGGTACATCAGATCCAGCTGCCGGCGGGAGGTGCAGAACCCTGGGCATCACCGCCACCCGCCCCTAATATGACGATCCGTCAGATGCGGAGGAAGGTAGCTCATGGACGCCCGTTTCACCGCCGAACAGGCCGAGATCCGCCGCACTCTGCGCGACCTGCTCCGCAAGCGGTGCGGCCCCGAGGAGCTGCGGGCCGCCGTCGACACCCCCGCCGGGCACGACCCGGCCCTGTGGACCGCCCTCGCCACCCACCTGGGCCTGCCCGGCCTGGCCCTCCCCGAGGCCCACGGCGGTGCCGGCTGCACGGTCACCGAACTGGCTCTGGCCTGCGAGGAGACGGGCCGGGCCCTGGCGCCCTCCCCGCTGCTCGCCACGGCCGTCCTGGCCGCCCCGCTGCTGCTCGCCCTGGGCACCGGTGCCCAGCGCGATGCGCTCCTGCCCCGGATCGCCGGTGGCGGGCTCACGGCCGCCCTCGCCGTACCGGGCCCGGCCCTCGCCACCGCCCTCGCGCTCACCGGCCACGACCCGGGCGGGGCGTGGGCGGGCGGTGGCCGGGCCGGAGGCGTCCAGGCCCGGCGGGCGGACGGTGTCTGGCGGCTGTACGGGCAGGTGGACCAGGTCCTCGACGGGCACAGCGCCGACCTCCTGCTGGTCGCCGCGCACGCCGGCGGCTTCGCCCGCTCCCGGGTGCTGCTCTTCCTCGTCGACGCGGGCGCGGCCGGTCTCACCCGGGTCCGGCGGACCGCCCTCGACGCCACTCGCCCGCAGGCCCGGATCGAACTGCGCGAGGTGAAGGCCGAGTTGCTCGGGCGGGACGGCGACGACGGGCCCGGCGCCCTCGCGCGGGCCGGCGACGGCGCCGCCGCCTGTCTCGCCGCCGAGGCGGTGGGCGCCGCGGAGCGGATGCTGGAACGGACCGTCGAGTACGTGGGGCGGCGCGAGCAGTTCGGACGGCCGATCGGCTCCTTCCAGGCGGTCAAGCACCGGCTGGCGGACGTCCACGTCCAGGTGCAGGCGGCCCGGTCGGCGGCGTACTACGCGGCCTGGGCCGCCGCCCGCGGGGAGGCGGCCGGCGGTCTCGCCCTCGCGCAGGCGCTGGACGCCCTGCGCCGCGCCGCCGCCGAGGGCGTCCAGCTGCACGGGGGCATTGGCTTCACCTGGGAACACGAGGCTCATCTGTACGTCAAGCGCGCCGCGGGCGACGCGTTGCTGTTCGGGCCGGTCCACCGGCTGCGGGCGCACGCGGCCGACGCGGCCCACGTCTTCGAGGAGGCCGGCTGATGGCGAGCGCCGTGCGGTTCGTGCAGAAGGTGTCCGCCACCCCGGGCTTCGCGCGGGTGGCGCCGTACGTCTTCCCGGCCCTGGACCGGGCCGTGCACCGGCTCACCCGGGGAAAGGTGCTGCTCAGCGCGCAGCTGCTGCCGGGCGTGGTGCTGACCTCGACCGGGGCGCGCAGCGGACTGCCCCGCCGCACACCGCTGGCCTGCATGCCGGAGGACGGCGGGCGCGGCTGGATCCTGGTCGGGTCCAACTTCGGGCGGCCGGGGCACCCCGCCTGGAGCCACAACCTGCTCGCCCATCCCGACGCGGAGATCAGCTGGAAGGGCCGGGACATCCCGGTCACGGCCCGGCTGCTGGCGGGGGAGGAACGGGCGGCGGCCTGGCAGGCGGTGCTGGCGTTCTGGCCGCCGTACGCGGCCTACCAGGCCCGGGTGGACCGGGAGATCCGGGTGTTCCGGCTCGTCCGGCGCTGAGACGGCAGGGCGGCAGGGCGCCGAAGAGCACGACAGGCGGCCGTCCACCGAGGTGAACCGCCGCCTGCCAGACAGGACTTGGGAAAAGGGGAGAGGGCCGCCGTGACCGGCTACTTCGTCGGCTTTCTCCCCGTGACGCCCAGGTGCACCAACAGTGCGAGGTTCGGCTTCAGTTCGGCCTGCTTCACGCCCCAGGAGGAGAAGCCCTTCTGGTGCGAGGCGACGGCCGCGAGCATCGCCACCAGCGAACCGGCGACGGCCGCCGGGTTCACGTCCTTGTCGACGCGGCCCTTGGCCTGGAGCTCGGCGACGGCGTCCGCGAGGGAGTTGTTCACCGAGTTGAGGATCTTCATGCGGAGCTTGTAGAAGCGCTTGTCGCCCTCGGCGGCACCGAGATCGACCACCCGGAGGATGGCGTCGTTCTTGCGCCAGAACTCCAGGAACCCGTCGACCAGTTCCTGCGCCGTCTGCCAGCCGGCCTTCCCGGCCCAGGAGCGGCCCTCCAGCAGCTCGGTCAACGACGCGCCCTCGGCCGCCATTTGCTCGGCGATCTCCAGGACGGCGCCCTCGACGTCCGGGAAGTACTGGTAGAAGGTCGCGGGCGAAGTACCCGCCTTCCGGGCGACATCGATGACTTTGACGTCCCGGTACGGGGAGGAGCTGAGCATCTCGCTGAGGCAGTCGAGCAGCTTCTGCCGGGTCGCCTGCCCACGCCGGCCGGCCACGCGGCCGTCGACGGTACGCACTTGTCCTGTCATGCCGTCAGCTTACCGAGGCGTGATCGGGGCGCGATTCGGCCGACTGCAAATGGGGTGTGAGGGGGTGCGGAGGCTGGTGTGCCTGGTCTGCGGGGTGCGCCGGTCGCGGTTACGTTGGCGGTATGGCCGAAAACAGGGCATCGGTGTACGCAGAGGGCGTTCCCTGCTGGGTGGACGCGCAGCTTCCCGACGTCGAGGCGGGCAAGCGCTTCTACGGTGAACTCTTCGGGTGGACCTTCGAGGACTGGTTCGGGCCCTTCACACGGGCGCTGAAGGATGGTGAACCGGTGGCCGCGCTGGTCCGCAAGATGGACGGCCGGCTCCCCACCGTCTGGACGGTGTACTTCTCCACCCCGGACGCCCGGGCCCTGGTCCGGCGGGTCCAGGCGGCCGGCGGGCAGGTCGTCCAGTCGCCGGTGCCGGCCGCCGAGCTGGGCGTCACCGCGCTGGTCACCGACCCGGACGGGGCCGTCTTCGCCCTGTGGCAGCCGCGCGAGCACCCCGGGTTCGGCCGACGGCACGAGCCGGGCGCCTTCGCCTGGGCCGAGCTGTACGCCCGGGACACCGAGGCGGCCAACACCTTCTACGGCGACCTCTTCCACGAGGCCCTGTTCGGGCCGGAGGCCGAGCCCGACTTCGGCCGTGCCCCGGTCTCCGACGTCTTCCCGGCCGAGATGCCGCCCCACTTCCTGGTGCACTTCGCCGTCGAGGACGTCCCGGCCGCGCTGGAGGAGGTGACCCGGCTCGGCGGGCGGGTCCAGGCCCCGCCGTTCGAGACCTCGTACGGCACCGTGGCCGTCGTCACGGACGACCAGGGGGCGTCCTTCGCGCTGCTGCGCCGCTGAGCGGACCCCCACTGGTCATGTTTCATCCCTGTATGACCGGAGACACCCCAATGGTCACCGGGTTCGCCACCACGGCTTTGGCCAGGAAGAATCGGGGTGCGTGCCGCCATGGCGGTGCGGTGGTGAGACGCTGCACGGGGTCGCGTGGAAGATGTGGCTTGGCGCGGCTCGTACGGGGAGGTGGCAGGCAGAGTGGTGGATCAGCTGACGCAGCACGATCCGCGGCGGATCGGGCCGTTCGAGGTGCTGGGACGGCTGGGTGCCGGCGGCATGGGGCTGGTCTATCTCGCGCGCTCGGCGTCCGGCCGGCGCGTGGCGATCAAGACCGTCCGCACGGAGCTGGCCGAGGACCAGCTGTTCCGGGTCCGCTTCACCCGCGAGGTGGAGGCGGCCCGGGCCGTCTCCGGCTTCTACACGGCCGCCGTCGTGGACGCCGACCCGCGTGCCGCCGTGCCGTGGCTGGCCACCGCGTACGTCCCCGCGCCCTCCCTGGAAGAGATAGTGAACGACTGCGGGCCGCTCCCGGCCCAGGCGGTGCGCTGGCTCGCCGCGGGCGTGGCCGAGGCGCTGCAGTCCATCCACGGGGCCGGTCTGGTGCACCGGGACCTGAAACCGTCGAACGTCCTGGTCGTCGAGGACGGTCCGCGGGTCATCGACTTCGGTATCGCGTCCGGCGTCTCGAACACGCGTTTGACGATGACGAACGTGGCCGTCGGCACACCCGCCTACATGTCCCCCGAGCAGGCCAAGGACTCGCGCAGCGTCACGGGCGCGAGCGACGTCTTCTCGCTCGGCTCCATGCTCGTCTTCGCCGCCACCGGCCACCCGCCCTTCCACGGCGCCAACCCGGTCGAGACCGTCTTCATGCTGCTGCGCGAGGGCCCGGACCTCGAAGGGCTCCCGGACGAGCTGCGGCCGCTCATCGAGTCCTGCATGCAGATGGACCCCACGGCCCGCCCGAACCCGGCCGACCTCCAGGCGCAGCTCGCCCCGCACCTGTTCGGCTCCGGCTCCGACGACAGCGGCACCGCGTCGGCGTGGCTGCCCGAGCGGGCCGTGGGCCTGATCGAGTCCCGCCGCAACGGCCGCCCGGCCGGCAAGCCCGCCGCCGGCCCCGGCCGCAGCGGCGGCGGCCGCCCCGCCCCGGGCCCGGCGCCCATCCCGCCCCCGCCCTCCCACGACCCCGTCGTCCCGGCGCCCGCGCCGGTGCCCGCCCCGGTCGGCGGCCCCGACACGGGCCCCGTGCGGCTGGCCGGCGCCCAGGTGCCCATCGGCCCGGGCCCGCGCGTCGCCGACGTCCGTGCCGCCGCCGTCAAGGCACCCCCTCCGGAGGCCGCCCTCGCCGCCTCCTGGTCCAAGCCCCGTCCCGGCGTCAACGGCACCGACCCCGCCGTGGGCCCGGCCGTGGCCGCGCCCCCGGCCCCGGCCGCGCCGCCCGAGCAGGCCGGCGGCTGGCGCCCCTGGCGCTTCCGCATGTCCAACGACGTCTGGGGCACCCCCTCGGTCGCCGGCGACCTGGTCTACGTCACCTCCTTCGAGGTGCACGCGCTGGACGTGGCCACCGGCCGCCGCCGCTTCAAGACGCGGGACGTCGCCTGGTCCATGGCCGTCTCGGACGGCCGGATCCACGCCTCCGACGGGCCCACCCTGTTCGCCCTGGACGCCCGCGAGGGCGGCGACCTGTGGCGCCTGCAGACGGACGCCTGGGTCTACTCGCTCAAGGCCGGCCGCGGCACCGTCGTCACCGGCACCCGGGGTGGCGGCGTCCAGGGCTGGGAGGCCTCCAGCGGCCAGAAGCTGTGGGAGATCACCGGCTGCCAGACCGACTTCGAGTCCCCCGAGGCCGGGCCCGCCCTGCACGACGGCACGGTCTACGTGTGGCAGGACGCCCGGCTGCGCGCCCTGGACGCCCGCACCGGCGACGAGCGCTGGTCGTACCCGATCGGCGACGCGGCCTCCTGCGGCGGCGTCCCGGTCCGGCTGATCCAGGCGCCCGACGGGTACGTGTACGTCTGCGCCGGCACCCGCGTCCTCGCTCTGGACGTGGCCGCCGGGCACGTGCGGTGGCACTTCGAGGCCCCGGCCGTCTTCCTCTCCCCGCCCACCTTCGTCCCGGGCCCGGCCGTCACCGGCGGCGGCGTCTACCTCGCCGACTACCTGGGCACGGTCTACGCCCTCGACGCCACCGACGGGCGCGACCGCTGGCGCATCGCCACCGAGGCCCGCTCCTCCGTCGAGCCGGTCCTGGTCGCCGCCGGCCACGTCCACGTGGGCAGCGGCAAGGGCCTCTACACGCTGGACGCGGTCACCGGCACGCCGAAGTGGCGCTTCCAGGCGGGCGGCGACATCGTCGGCGCCCCCTCGGTCGCCGAGGGCCGCATCCACTTCGGCTCCACCGACCACCTGCTCTACACCCTGAAGGCCGACGACGGCCGGCTGCGCTGGAAGCTCGCCACCGGCGGCGAGATCACCGGTTCCCCGGTCGTCCGGGACGGCGTGGTGTACGCGTGCAGCAAGGACCGCTGCGTGTACGCGCTGGACGCGGAGAAGGGCACGGGCACGGCGCGCACCGCCTGACGCGCCCGGGACGGCCGTCGCACCGGCGCACGGAAGGGGATCCGGACGGCGGCCGTCGCTCGGGGGAGCGGCCCGTTCACCGCCCTCACCCGAGACGCTACGCCGGGTGCGCACCGGTCGCCACGCGGTGGGACGACCGTGACGGGTGATGGGTGGGGTGACGGGTGACGGGGTGGCAGGTGGCGGCACGGCCCCGGAGGACGGCTTCCCTACCGCGGCCGGTACTCCCGGCGCCGTGCGGCGAACAGCCGGGCCTGCTCCTCGGCCGTCGCGTTGCCCAGTGCGATGAGGTGCGGTGCCTGCGCCACCCCCTGGGCGCGGCCCGCCTCGCTCGCGGCCCACAGCGCCCGCACGGTCCCCTCCACGGCCCGGGCCGGATGGCCGGCGACGACGGCGGCGCACGCCGTCGCCGCCTCCAGCGCCCCGCCCTCCGGGACCAGTTCGGACACGAGCCCCACCTCGTACGCGCGCCGTGCCGAGATCCGCTCGGCCGTGCCCATCAGCGCCATCCGCGCGATCTCCCCGTACGGCGCGCGCTGCGCCATGAGGACGGACTCGTAGGCGCTGACCATGCCGTAGGTGGTGTGCGGGTCGAAGAAGGCGGCCGTGGTGTCGGCGACGACGAACTCCGCCTCCCCGAGCAGGTAGAAGGCGCCGCCGCAGGCCATCCCGCGTACGGCGGCGACGACCGGCTTCCACAGGTCGTTCGCCTTCGGCCCGACACCGAGCAGCGGGTCGTCCTGCGCGTACGGCGAGCCGGGCTGCGGCACCACGGCGTCCCGGTCGATGCCCGTGCAGAAGGCGCGCTCCCCGGCGCCGGTGAGGACGATCGCCCGCACGCCGTCGTCGAAGCGCAACTCCTGCCAGGTGGAGACGAGTTCGTCGGCCATGGCGAGGTCGATGGCGTTGAGCCGCTCGGGCCGGTTCAGGGTGACCACGGCGACCCCGCTGGCGCGGTCGGCCTCGACCAGCACGGCGCTCACGGCCGCTCCGGAACCCATCGCGGCAGGCCGCCGGCGAAGGCGACCTGCACCCGCGCGCCGATGCGCAGCCGGCCGGCGGGCAGGGAGCCGAGTGCCGCGCCCGGCTCCGCGACCAGGTTCCCGACGAGCCGGATGCGCGGCGCCTCGTCGAGGGCCACGACGACCACGTTGTACGGCGCCAGCGCCGCGTAGTCGGGCAGCAGCGGTGGATGGGCGACGACGTACGACCAGACGCGGCCCCGGCCGGACATGCGGCGCCAGTCGGCCGCGAAGGACTGGCAGTGGGGGCAGCAGGGCCGGGGCGGGAAACGCAGTTCGCCGCAGCCGGCACAGGCCTGGATCCGCAGTTCGCCCCGGGCGGCGTACTCCCAGAAGGGGGCGCCGTCGGTGTCGGTGACGGGACGCAGCATCTCAACTCCTCAGCAGCAGGGCGGAGGTCGGGACGCCCTCACCGGCCGTGACCAGGCACGTCCTGGCGCCCGGCACCTGCGCGGTGCTGGTCCCGCGCAGCTGCTTCACCCCTTCGGTGATCAGGTTGAAGCCGTGCACGTACGCCTCGGACAGCCCGCCCCCGCCGGTGTTCAGCGGCAGCAGCCCGCCGGTCTCCAGCGCCCCGCCCTCGGTGAACGCCCCGCCCTCGCCGCGCCCGCAGAAGCCGTAGCCCTCCAGGGAGAGCAGGACCAGGGGCGTGAAGGCGTCGTAGATCTGGGCGACGTCCACGTCCTCGGGGGTCAGGTCGGCGTGCTTCCACAGGTGCCGGGCGGCGCTCCAGGCCGGGCCGGTGAGGGGGTCGTCGTTCCAGTAGTTGACCATGCCGTGGTGCTGGGCGGGCAGCGCCTGGGCGGCGGAGTGGACGTAGACGGGCGTGCGGCGGCAGTCGCGGGCGCGTTCGGCGGAGACCACGACACAGGCCAGTGCCCCGTCCGTCTCCAGGCAGTTGTCGAAGAGGCAGAGCGGCTCGCTGATCCACCGGGAGGTCATGTACATCTCGCGGGTCAGGGGCCGGTCGTACATGATCGCGTCCGGATTCTGGTTGGCGCGGTTGCGGCAGGCCAGGGCGACGTTGAAGAGGTGGTCCCGGGTGGCCCCGTACTCGTGGAGGTAGCGGCGGGCGAGCATCGCGATCTCGTCGACCGGCCGGAGCAGCCCGAACGGCCGGGTCCACTGGGCCGGAGTCGGCAGCTGCACGGAGGTGTCGGTCCACGGCCGGGGCCCGCTGCCCCGCTTGCGCGACCGCCAGGCGACCCCCACGCTCGCCTGTCCACCGGCGACGGCGGCGGCCAGGTGCGCGACGGTCGCGCACGAACCACCGCCCCCGTAGCCGACCTTGCTGAAGAAGGTGAGGTCGCCGAAGCCGCAGGCCTTGGCCAGTTCGACCTCGTCCGTCTCCTCCATGGTGTAGGAGGCGAGCGCGTCGACCTCGCCGGGCGCGATCCCGGCGTCGTCCAGGGCCGCCAGCACGGCACGGCAGGCGAGGGTGCGTTCGTCCTCGGGCAGCCGCTTGGCGAAGGGCGTCTGGCCGATGCCGACCAGTGCGGTGGCGTCCTTGATGCTGCCCGGTCCTGCTGCCATGCCGCGCGCACCTCCGGCCCGTGACCATCGCTGACAGTCCGTCAGATTACCGCTAATCTGACGGTCAGTCAGCTCCGAGTTCGCGGGAGGCGCGCGGTGCGAGCGGATACGGCAGGCGAAAGCGTTCCGGACCTGATCAGGGCGGCGGCCGAGCGGTACGCGGACGTCGAGGCGGTCGTCGACGGCCGCACGCGCGTGACGTACGCGGAACTCGGCGCCCGCGTGGACCGGGCGGCGGCGGCCTGTCTGGCGAACGGCGTGGAACCGGGCGACCGGGTCGGCATCTGGGCGCCCAACACCCTCGACTGGATCACCGCCGCCCTCGGCGCGGTGTCGGCGGGTGCGGTGCTCGTGCCGCTGAACACCCGCTTCAAGGGGGCCGAGGCGGCGGACGTCCTGCGCCGCGGCGGGGTCCGGCTGCTGTTCGTGACGGGCACGTTCCTCGGCACCTCGTACGTGGCGTCGCTGCGCAGGGCCGCCGGCCGGGGCCCGGGCGACGGACCACTGCCCGGTCTTCCCGCCCTGCGGCGGGCGGTGGTGTTCTCGGCGGACGCCCCGCCCGGCTTCCTCACCTGGAAGGACTTCCTGGCGAGCGGCGAGGGCGTGGGGGAGGCGGAGGTGCGGGACCGGTCGCGGGCGGTGCGCCCCTCCTGGCCGTCGGACCTGATCTTCACCTCCGGCACCACGGGCCGTCCCAAGGGCGCGGTCATCACCCACGCGCAGACGGTGCGGGCCTACCGCATCTGGAGCGATCTGGCCGGCCTGACCCGGGGCGACCGCTATCTGATCGTCAACCCCTTCTTCCACACCTTCGGCTACAAGGCCGGAGTGCTGGCCTGCCTGATGCGGGGCGCCACGATGATCCCGCAGCCGGTGTTCAACGTGGACACCGTCCTCGCCCACCTCGCGGCGGAACGGGTCTCCGTCCTCCCCGGCCCGCCGACCCTCCTGCAGGCCCTCCTGGACCACCCGGCCCGGGACGCCCACGACCTGTCGGCCCTGCGGCTGGTCGTCACGGGAGCGGCGGTCGTCCCGCTGCGCCTGGTGGAGCGGCTGCGCGGCGAGCTGCGCGTCGGCACGGTCCTGACGGCCTACGGCCTGTCCGAGGCGGGCGGGGTCGTCACGATGTGCCGGCGCGGCGACGACCCGGCCGTGATCGCGTCCACATCGGGCCGGGCGATCCCCGGCACCGAGGTCCGGGTCGTCGGCCCCGAAGGACGCCCGCTGGGCCCCGGCACACCGGGCGAGGTCCTGGTCCGCGGCTTCAACGTCATGTCCGGCTACCACGAGGACGAGCGGGCCACCGCCGAGGTGCTGTCCCCGGACGGCTGGCTGCGCACCGGCGACGTCGGCGTCCTGGACGGCGCGGGCAACCTGCGCATCACCGACCGCCTGAAGGACATGTTCGTCGTCGGCGGCTTCAACGCCTACCCGGCGGAGATAGAGCAGCGCCTGGGCCTTCACCCGGACGTGGCGGACGTGGCCGTGATCGGCGTGCCCGACGCGCGGCTCGGGGAGGTGGGCAGGGCCTACGTCGTACGGCGCCCGGGCGCCCTGCTCACCGGCGACGACCTCATCGCCTGGGCGCGGCGGGAGATGGCCAACTACAAGGTCCCGCGGACGGTGGAGTTCGTCGCCGAGCTGCCGCGCAACGCGAGCGGCAAGGTCGTGAAGAGCGCGCTGCGCGCACGGGCCACCGGCTGACGCAGGAACCGGGCGCCGGGCCCCGCAGGACCGGCGCCCGGTTCCGGACACGCATCGGCCGCGACGGCTCCCCCTCCGCGCCGCCGCGGCCGAACCCCGTGTGGTGGTGGCTTACTTCGTCGGCTTGAACGGCTCCGACGTGGCGTGCAGGTCCTTGGTCTCCAGCGGCTCGCCGGTGGCGTGCAGGTCCTCCGTCGTGGCGGCACCCTCACCCGTGGCGTGCAGGTCCTCCGTGGAGGCCTCGCCGTCCGTCGTACCGGTGGCGTGCAGGTCCTGCGGCTTGAGCTCGTCGCCCATGGTCGTCAACTCTCCTCGGTGTGGATCGGGCAGTGCGGTCGGCGGGCCCGTCCGGTCACTCCCCCGAGTCCGACCGGACGGGCCCTGTGCGGCGACCCGTCTGCCCCCCGACGCGACGGATCGACTGCGTCCATCATGGCGGGGGGCGATAAACGAATGATGAACGCCCCGAACGGGCCTCAGGCCGCCCGGAGCGGAGTCAGCAGGGCGCGCACCTCGGCGGCCTCGGGCGAGCCCAGCTCCTCGTAGATCGCGGCCGCCTCCTGCCAGCACACCTGGGCGCGGCCGGTCTGCCCGATGCCGCTCAGCGCCCGGCCCAGCACGGTCAGGACGTTGCCCCGCCGCCACTCCCCGCCGATCCCGCGCAGCACCGTGAGCGCCATCTCGGCGTTGGCCGCGGCCTGCGCCGGACGCCGGGCGGCGAGATCCACCTCGGCCAGCCGGAACAGGCTCATGCCCTCCCACAGGCGCTGCCTGCTGTCGCGGAACACCTCCAGGGCCTCCTGGAGGCGTCCGGCCGCGTCGCCCAGCTCGCCGCTCTGGGTGAGGGCGAGACCGAGGGCGTAGCGGGCGTTCGCCCCGCGCAGGGAGTTGCCCATGCCGTCGTAGATGTCGATGCCCTCCCGGGCCAGCGCCACCGCGCTCGCGGTCCGCCCGGTCGCGAGGTGGATCCGGGACAGGTTGCACAGGGCGGCCGCCTCGCCGGGGCGGTCGCCCAGGGCCCGGAAGTGCTCGATGGCCCGCGAGAGGTGCTCCTCGCCGTCCTCGTGCCGGTTCTGGTACAGCGCGATGATGCCGCGGGCGTTGCGCGCCCAGCAGACGGGGAGCAGGTCGTCGGCCTGCTGGGCGAGCAGGATGGCCCGCTCGGCCTCCTGGTCGGCCCGCTCGAAGCGGCCGCCGACGTGGTGGACGTTGACGAGGGTGGTGAGCGCCCGGGCCTCAGCGCGGGGGAGGCCGTGCAGCCGGGCCGCCTCCAGCAGGGCCTCCGCGGTGGCCTCGTACTCCCTGGCGTTGGCCCCCGACTCGGAGAGGTCGTGCGCGGCCCACAGCAGGTCGATCGCGCGCGGGAGGGTGCCCGGCTGTGCCGCGCACTGCCGTACGCACGCCAGGAGGCAGATGGCCTCCGCGTACAGCCAGTCCTGCGCCGCGTGCCGGTTGGCGAACCGCAGGCCCGGATACGCGGGGACCGTGAGATGGTCGACCAGCCGGTCCCCGGGGCGTTCGATCGCATAGACGCCCGCCGCCGAGGCCAGGTAGAAGTCCAGCAGGCGGGAGACGGCCGCGGTCCGCTCGCTCGGGGGCTGCTCGTCCCGTTCGGCGCACGCACGCGCGTAGAGCCGGACCAGGTCGTGGAAGCGGTAGCGGCCGGGGGCCGCCGATTCGAGCAGGGAGGTGTCGACGAGGGACTCCAGCAGGTCCTCCGTCTCCTCCGCGGGCAGGTCCAGCACCGCGGCGGCCGCGGCGAGGGAGATGTCCGGGCCGTCGGCGAGGCCCAGCAGGCGGAAGGCGCGGGCCTGGGCCGGCTCCAGCTGGCCGTAGCCCAGCTCGAAGGTGGCCTTCACCGCCAGGTCGCCGGCCTGGAGTTCGTCCAGTCGGCGGCGTTCGTCGGCGAGCTTCGCCGCGAGGACGGAGACCGTCCAGGTGCGGCGGGCCGCCAGGCGGGACGCCGCGATGCGGATGGCCAGCGGCAGGAAACCGCAGGCCGCCACGACGTCCAGGGCGGCCTTGCGCTCGGACGCCACCCGCTCCTGGCCCACGATCTTCGTGAACAGCGCCAGCGCCTCGTCCGGGGACATCACGTCCAGGTCGACCAGGTGGGCGCCCGCCAGGTCCACCATCCGCACGCGGGAGGTGACGAGCGCGGCGCAGCCGTCCGTGCCGGGCAGCAGGGGACGGACCTGGGCGGCGTCGCGGGCGTTGTCCAGCAGGACCAGGACGCGGCGGCCGGCCAGCACCGAGCGGTACAGCGCCGCGCGTTCCTCCAGGGAGTCGGGGATCGCCGAGTCGGCGGTGCCGAGAGCGCGCAGGAAGGAGCCCAGGACCGTCTCGGGCTCGGCGGCCCGGGCGCCGGCGCCCTGGAGGTCGACGTAGAGCTGCCCGTCCGGGAACGCAGCGCGCGCCTGGTGCGCCACGTGCACGGCGAGGGTCGTCTTGCCCACGCCGCCGATGCCCGCCAGCGCCGACACCGCCATGACGCGGCCCTCGGCGGAGGCCAGGAGACCGCCGAGCTCGCGGACGAAGGCGGAGCGGCCGGTGAAGTCCGGCACGGTCGCGGGAAGTTGCGCCGGGCGCACCGGCGCGGCGGCCGGTTCGGGCGCCGGGGAGGAGGGTTCCGCGAGCCCCGGGTCGGCCTGGAGGATGCGCTGCTGCAGTTCGCTCAGGCCGGGGCGCGGGTCCACGCCCAGTTCGTCGGCGAGCAGGCGCCGGGTGTCGGCGTAGACGGCCAGCGCCTCGGCCTGGCGGCCGCTGCGGTACAGCGCCAGCATCAGCAGCTCGCGCAGCCGTTCGCGCAGCGGGTGGGCGGCGGTCAGGGCGGTGAGTTCGGAGACGGCCTCGGCGTGGCAGCCCTGCTCCAGGTCCATGTCCAGGCGGGATTCGAGGAGTTGCAGCCGCCACTCCTCCAGGCGGACCCGCTGGGCCTCCGCGTACGGCCCGGGCACGCCCGCCAAAGTCTCCCCGTCCCACAGGGCGAGGGCGCGCCGGAGCACGTCCCGGGCGTGGCAGAGGTCGCCTGCCGTCCGGGCCTTCTCCGCCTCGGTGGCCAGGTCCTGGGCGACGGCCAGGTCCAGGGCGCCGTCGGGCAGGTCCCGCACCGCGTAGCCGCCGGACTCGCTGACCAGGACGCCCGGGTCGAGCACCTTGCGCAGACGCGAGGCGTAGGTCCGTACCGCCGCCAGGGCCTGCGAGGGCGGCTCCTCGCCCCACAGGGCGTCGATCAGTTCGGCGGCCGTGGCCGTACGGCCCTCGCGCAGCAGCAGGGCGGCGAGCAGGGCGCGTTGCTGAGGGGAGCCGGTCGTGATCGGCTCGGTGCCGCGCCAGGCGCGCACGGGTCCGAGCACGCTGAAGCGCAGCGAGGCGGACGCCACCGCCCCGGCCCTCCCCGTCGACTCCCCCGGCCCCGGTGACTCCGGTGAGGAGCCGGGACGCCGCTGCTCCGGTACGCGCGGTACACCGGCCGGTACCCCGTCCATGCAGTCCCCCTAGACATCCTGAGCAACCCCGCCAGTCTGCCTTGTACGGACGGATACGTCAGCCTTGGGAGACACCGATCACAGGGGGCCGCACGGGAGTCCACGAGGTCTGCACAGTCTCTCCGCAGGGGGCCGGGGCCGGACCGCTCCGATCAGGCCGTCCCGTCCGGAACCCGCCCCGGCCCGCGGAGCTGACGCCCCGTCAGATCAGCGCTACCGTGAACCGCATGGACAGCCACGAGAGCACGTTTCCGCTGATCATCTCCGTGGACGACCACACCGTGGAGCCCGCGCACGTCTGGCAGGACCGGCTTCCGGAGAAGTACCGGGGTGTCGGGCCGCGGGTCGTGCGGGCGCCCGTGAAGGAGATGACCTTTCTCGGCGGGCGCTTCAGGCCCGTGATGGGCGAGCCCGGCGACGACGGCCCCGTCGGCGACTGGTGGGTCTACGAAGGGCTGCGCCGGCCCCTGACCCGGCTGGACACCGCCGTCGGCTACGACCGGGACGAGATCAGGCTGGAGGTCATCACCTACGAGCAGATGCGGCCCGGCTCCTACGACGTCACCGCGCGGCTCGCCGACATGGACGTCAACCACGTCCAGTCCGCC
Source organism: Streptomyces sp. NPDC085932 (assembly GCF_044540525.1). Classification (NCBI taxonomy): domain Bacteria; kingdom Bacillati; phylum Actinomycetota; class Actinomycetes; order Kitasatosporales; family Streptomycetaceae; genus Streptomyces; species Streptomyces sp. NPDC085932. The sequence continues at coordinate 295,192 of NZ_JBITSJ010000007.1, read as the reverse complement.
CTCTGCTTCCCGACCTTCCCCCGCTTCTGCGGCCAGACCTTCACCGAGGCCGAGGACCACGAGCTGGGCCTGCTGTGCGTGCGGGCCTACAACGACTGGATGGTGGAGGAGTGGTGCGGCCCGGATGCGCACGGCCGGCTCATACCCCTGCCGCTCATCCCGCTGTGGGACGCCGGGCTGGCCGCCGCCGAGGTCCGGCGCAACGCCGCGCGCGGGGTGCGGGCCGTCGCCTTCTCCGAGATCCCGCCGTTCCTCGGACTGCCCTCGATCCACACCGACGACTGGGACCCGTTCCTCGCCGCCTGCGACGAGACCGGCACCGTCATCGCCATGCACATCGGCTCCAGCAGCCGGATGCCCTCCACCTCCGCCGACGCCCCGCCCGCCGTCGGCTCCACCATCACCTACGCCAACTGCTGCTTCTCGATGGTCGACTGGCTGATGAGCGGCAAGTTCGAGCGGTTCCCGAACCTGAAGGTGATGTACGCCGAGGGGCAGATCGGCTGGATCCCCTACATCCTGGAGCGGGCCGACGTGGTGTGGGAGGAGAACCGGGGCTGGGGCGGCGTCGCCGACAAGGTGCACCGGCCGCCGTCCGAACTCTTCGCCGAGCACGTCTTCGGCTGCTTCTTCGACGACGCCTTCGGACTGCACAACCTCGACGCCATCGGCGTCGGCAACGTCCTCTACGAGACCGACTACCCCCACTCCGACTCCACCTGGCCCAAGTCCCGCGAGGTCGGCGAGGCGCAGATGGGCCATCTCGCCGGGGACGTCGTCGAGCGGATCGTGCGGGGCAACGCCATCGACCTGCTCGGGCTCACGGACGAGGGGCTGTGGCCGGGCAGCGGCGGTGCCCGGTGACGCTGCGGTACGGGATGCAGCTGCCCGTCCAGTCGCAGAGCGCCCTCTACGCCGAGGGCTGGGAGGCCTCGGCCGGCCCGGCCGACCTGCTGGCGATCGCGCGCGCCGCCGACGAGGCCGGATTCGACTACCTGGCCAGCTGCGACCACGTGGCGATCCCGCACCGGCTGGCCGCCGCGATGAGCACCGTCTGGTACGACCCCGTCGCCACGCTCGCCTACCTCGCCGCCGCCACCGAGCGGATCCGGCTGCTCAGCCACGTCGCGATCGTCGGGCTGCGGCACCCGCTGGTCACCGCCAAGCAGTACGCCACGCTCGACCACCTCAGCGGCGGCCGCCTGGTCCTCGGCGTCGGCGCCGGGCACGTCCCGGAGGAGTTCGAGGTCCTGGGCGTGGACTTCCGGCAGCGCGGGGCCCTGCTCGACGAGTGCCTGGACGCCCTGCGCGCGGCACTCGGACCCGAGGAGTTCCCCGAGCACCACGGCAAGCGCTACGACTTCGAGGGGCTGGGGCAGCGCCCCCGCCCGGCGCAGGAGCGCGTCCCGGTGTGGGTCGGCGGTTCCTCGCCGGCCGCCGTACGCCGGGCCGCCCTCAAGGGCGACGGGTGGCTCCCGCAGGGGGACCCCAGGGACCGGCTGCCCGGGCAGATCGCCCGCATCCGCGAGCTGCGCGCACAGGCCCGGGTGCCGGGTCCGTTCACCGTGGGTGCGATCACCGAGCCGCTGTACGTCGGCACGCCCCGCTGGGACGTCGGCCGGCGGACCCTGGCCGGCGGGCCGCGGGAGCTCGCGGAGTCGCTGCGGGCGTACCGGGCGATGGGCGTGGACCAGGTCCAGGTGCGCTTCCGCAGCCGGGACCGCCGCGAACTCGCCGACCAGATCGCGGCGTTCGGCGCCGAGGTCGCCCCCGAGCTGTGAGGAGGGTGCATGGGCAAGCTCGACGGACGGGTCGTCATCGTCACCGGCGCCGCACGCGGCCAGGGCGAGCAGGAGGCCCGGCTGTTCACGGCCGAGGGCGCAAGGGTCGTCCTGACGGACGTGCTCGACGCGCAGGGCGAGGCGCTCGCCGAGGAGATCGGCGCCCGGTACGTCCATCTCGACGTCGGCCGGGAGGACGACTGGCGGGCCGCCGTCACCGCGGCCAAGGAGGCGTACGGGCACGTCGACGGGCTGGTCAACAACGCCGGCATCCTGCGCTTCAACACCCTCCTGGACACGCCCCTGGAGGAGTTCATGCAGGTCGTCCAGGTCAATCAGGTGGGCTGCTTCCTGGGCATCCGGACGGTCGCGCCGGAGATGGCCGACGGGGGCACGATCGTCAACACCGCCTCGTACACCGGCCTGACCGGGATGGCGGCGGTGGGCGCCTACGCGGCGACCAAGCACGCCGTGCTGGGGCTGACCCGGGTCGCGGCCCTGGAACTGGCCGGGCGCGGGATCCGCGTGAACGCCGTCTGCCCCGGGGCCGTCGACACGGCGATGTCCAACCCGGCCCGCCTCGACCCGGACGCCGACCCCGAGGAGACGACTGCGGGGCTGGACCGGCTGTACCGCAGGCTCGTGCCGCTCGGGCGGGCCGGGCGGCCGGAGGAGGTGGCCCGGCTCGCGCTGTTCCTGACCTCGGAGGACTCCTCGTACATCACCGGCCAGCCGTTCGTGATCGACGGCGGGTGGCTGGCCGGCGTCAGCGCGATCTGACGCTCCATCAGGTATTGACGCTCATGGCGGCCGGTGGAACAGTCGGAGCCATGAATCTGACGATTCGTCAGAAACAATCGTGGGGCGGTGAACCTCCTTGGAGTTCGGCATCTTCGTACAGGGATACGTCGGCAAACGGGCCGGGACCGACCCGCTCGCCGAGCACAAGGCGCTGATGGAGGAGACCGAGTACGTCATCCAGGCCGACAGGTCCGGCTTCAAGTACGCCTGGGCCTCCGAGCACCACTTCCTGGACGAGTACTCGCACCTGTCCGCCAACGACGTCTTCCTCGGGTACCTGGCCCACGCCACCGAGCGCATCCACCTCGGCTCCGGGATCTTCAACCCGCTGGCCCAGGTCAACCACCCCGTGAAGGTCGCCGAGAAGGTAGCCATGCTCGACCACCTCAGCGGCAACCGGTTCGAGTTCGGCAGCGGCCGGGGCGCCGGGTCGCACGAGATCCTCGGATTCCTGCCGGGCATCACCGACATGAACCACACCAAGGAGATCTGGGAAGAGACCATCGCCGAGTTCCCGAAGATGTGGCTCCAGGACGAGTACGAGGGCTTCCGGGGCAAGCACTGGTCCCTGCCCCCGCGGAAGGTCCTGCCCAAGCCGCACGGTCCGGCGCACCCGGCCATGTGGTACGCGGCCGGATCGCCGCCCTCGTACGCCATGGCCGCGCGCAAGGGGCTCGGCGTGCTGGGCTTCAGCGTCCAGAAGGTCTCCGACATGGAGTGGGTGCTGGAGCAGTACAAGACGGCGATCGTGGACGCCGAGCCGGTCGGGGCGTTCGTCAACGACAACGTGATGGTCACGACCACGGCGATCTGCGCCCCCACGCACGCGGAGGCCGTGCGGATCGCGGCCGGCGGAGGGCTGCACTACCTGCCCTCGCTCGTGTTCCGGTACCACGACACGTTCCCGCGGCCGGAGGGGTTCCCGGAGTGGCCGCAGACGCTGCCGGAGTACACCGAGGAGTTCATCGAACTGCTCATCCAGGACGAACTGCTGATCTGCGGCGACCCGGACGAGGTCGCCCGGCAGTGCAAGCGCTGGGAGCAGGCGGGCGCCGACCAGCTCTGCTTCGGACTGCCGGTCGGGGTGCCGAAGGAGGAGACGCTGCAGACGATCCGGCTGGTGGGGGAGCACGTGATTCCCGAGATCGACACGGATCCGGTGCATCGGACCACTCGGTTCCGGCGGGGTGGTTGAGCGTTCGTCGGCGGGTGCGGGTGCGCCGTGGCTTGTCGCGCAGTTCCCCGCGCCCCCAGGTGCCAGTCCCACCGCCCACCAGGAGGTGCCCCGAGTGCTCGATCACGTCATCAAAGGTGCGACGGTCGTCGACGGAACCGGCGCCGCCGGCCGGACCGCCGACGTCGGTATCCATGGCGGCCGGATCGCCGTCGTCGGCACCGTCACCCAGGAAGCCCGCACCACCGAGGACGCCTCCGGCCTCGTCCTCGCCCCCGGGTTCGTCGATCCGCACACCCACTACGACGCCCAGCTGTTCTGGGACCCGTACGCCACGCCCTCGCTCAACCACGGCGTCACCACCGTCGCCGGCGGCAACTGCGGGTTCACGCTGGCGCCGCTGCACCCCGAGCGGCCCGAGGACGCCGACTACACGCGGCGGATGATGTCCAAGGTCGAGGGCATGGCCCTGGTGGCGCTGGAGCAGGGCGCGCCCTGGACCTGGCACTCTTTCGGCGAGTACCTGGACGCCCTGGAGGGGCGGATCGCCGTCAACGCCGGGTTCATGGTGGGGCACTGCGCGCTGCGGCGGTACGTGATGGGACCGGACGCCGTGGGTGGACAGCCGAACGGGGAACAACTCGACGCCATGGTGCGCCTGCTGCGGGAGTCCATGGAGGCGGGGGCGTGGGGGCTGTCCACCACCCAGTCCAGGAGCCACTCGGACGGGGACGGGCAGCCGGTCGCCTCGCGGCACGCCCGGCCGGCCGAACTGATCGCGCTGTCACGGGCCGTCGGGGAGCACGGGGGCACACAGATCGAGGCGATCGTCGCGGGCTGTCTCGACCAGTTCAGCGACGCGGAGGTCGAGCTGTTCGCGGAGATGAGCGCGGCGGCGGGACGGCCGCTGAACTGGAACGTGCTGACCATCGACGCGGCCGTGCCCGAACGCGTGCCCCGGCAGCTGCTGGCGAGCGAGCGGGCGCGGAAGGCCGGTGGCCGGGTGGTGGCGCTGACCATGCCGATCCTCACGCCGATGAACATGTCGCTGGGCACGTTCTGCGCGCTCAACCTCATCCCCGGCTGGGGGCCGGTCCTCGCCCTGCCGGTGCCCGAGCGGATCGAGAAGCTGCGCGATCCGGACGTCCGGGCCGAGATGCTCAGGCGCGCCCGCTCCAAGGAGGCCGGCGTCTTCCGGAGGCTGGCGAACTTCGGACGGTACGTCATCGGCGACACCTACAGCGAGGCCAACGCCGGGCTGACCGGGCGCGTCGTGCGGGACATCGCCGAGGAGCGCGGCCAGGAGCCCTTCGCGTGCCTGGTGGAGATCTGCGCCCGGGACGAGCTGCGCACGGTGCTGTGGCCGATGCCGCCCGACAACGACCCGCCGTCCTGGGCGCTGCGCGCGCAGACCTGGCAGCACGAGGACGTGCTGCTCGGCGGGTCCGACGCGGGCGCCCACCTGGACCGCATGTGCGGGGCGCCGTACACGACCCGGTTCCTCGGGGACTGTCTGCGGGGGCGGAGGCTGGTCGGCCTGGAGCAGGCCGTGCGGATGCTGACCGACGACCCGGCCCGGCTCTTCGGGCTGCGGGAGCGGGGGCGGATCCGCGAGGGCTGGCACGCGGACCTGGTGCTGTTCGACCCGGAGCGGATCGACGCGGGCCCGGCCACGCTGGTCCACGACCTGCCCGGCGACAGCCCGCGGCTGGACTCCCGGGCCCTGGGCGTGCGGGCCGTGTGGGTCAACGGGGTCGAGGCCATCCGGGACGACGTGGTGACCGGGGCCGTGCCGGGCCGGGTGCTGCGCTCCGGGCGGGACACGGAGACGGTGGGCACGAGGTGACGGCGGGGCAGGCGCTGTTCGTCGGCGGCTCCTGGGCGGAACCGGAGGGCGGGCACTACGCGGTGGTCGACCCCGCGACCGAGGAGACCGTCGGGTGGGCGCCGGAGGCCTCCCGGGACCAGGTGCGCGCGGCCTGTGCCGCGGCCCGGGAGGCCTTCGGGCCGTGGTCGCGCACGGCGCCCGAGGACAGGGCGGCGATCCTCGGCCGGGCCGCTGAGCTCATCCGGCGGGACCTGGTGGCGCACGCCGACGTGGCCCGGGCCGAGACCGGCGCGACCACGGGCACGGCGCGCGGCATGCAGGTCGCCGTCGCCGCGGCCCGCTTCCGGCGCTACGCGCGCGTGGAGCCCGCCGAGTGGGCGATCCCGCCGCAGATCAACGAGGCGGGGCCGATGGGGAGGGCGGGCGTGCTGGGCGCGCTGGCCGTCCGGCAGCCCGTCGGGGTCGTCGCCTGCGTCACCTCGTACAACAACCCCTGGGCCAACGCGGCCGGGAAGGTCGCCCCCGCCCTCGCCATGGGCAACACGGTCGTGGTGAAGCCCGCCCCGCAGGACCCGCTGTCCGTCTACCGGATGGCGCGGGCGCTGGAGGCGGCCGGGGTGCCGCCGGGCGTGGTGAACGTCGTCTCGGGGCGCTCGACCGGGGTCGGCGAGGCGGCGGTCGGGTCGCCGGACGTCGACATGGTCAGCTTCACCGGCTCGACCGCGGTCGGGCGGCGCATCGCCGAGGTGTGCGGGCGGGACATGAGGCGGCAGCTGATGGAGCTGGGCGGGAAGGGCGCGGCCCTCGTCTTCGACGACGCGGACCTCGCCTCGGCCGTGGCCGGCATCGGCACCACTTTCTCCTTCTACAGCGGCCAGATCTGCACCGCGCCCACCCGTGTGCTGGCCCAGCGCGGCGTGCACGACCGGCTCGTCGAGCAACTGGCCGGGTACGCGCACCGCTTGAAGGTCGGCGACCCGCGGGAGCCGGACACCGTCGTGGGGCCGCTGATCTCGGCGGCGCACCGGGACCGGGTGGAGTCCTACGTCGAACTGGGCCGCAAGGAGGGTGCGGTGGTCGTCGCGGGTGGTGAACGCCCGGACCTGACGGCCGGTTTCTACGTCGCCCCGACCCTCCTGGCCGGCTGCACCAACGACATGCGCGTGGCCCGGGAGGAGATCTTCGGGCCGGTGGTGGTCGTCGTCCCCTTCGACGACGAGGAGGAGGGCATCGCGCTCGCCGGTGACAGCGACTACGGCCTGATCGACTACGTCTGGTCGGGCGACGTGGCCCGCGCCTTCCGGGTGGCCAGGCGGCTGCGGGCCGGGGGCGTCGGGATCAACACGGTCGGGCGCAACATGGAGGCGCCCTTCGGCGGTTTCAGGAAGAGCGGCGTCGGCCGGGACGTCGGCTCCTACGCGCTGCACGCGTACAGCGAGGTGCAGGCGATCGTCTGGCCGGGCTGACCCTCACCCGGCCGGGTCGCGCGTACCGTCGGCAGCCGGGCGGGCCGATCGTCACCCGGCCAGGTCCACCCGTATCGTCAGCAGGTCCGTCCCGAGCGCCCGCACGCCCAGGCTGTTGATCCGGGGCAGCCGGCGCAGCCGGGCCACCGGGTCGTCGTCCGGCAGCAGCTGCGCCGTTCCCTCGTGCCACCGGCCCCGGATGCGCACGCGCACCCGCGGGTCGGCCTTGATGTTGCGCACGTACTGGGACCGTTCGCCGAACTCCGACACCAGCCAGAAGGAGTCGCCGACGCGGCGGCCGCCCACCGGGGTGCGCCGGGGAAGCCCGGAGACGCGGCCCCGGGTCTCCAGGACCGTCTGCAGCGGCAGGCGCCGCAGGAGCGGGTTGACGCGGCGCTGGAAGCCCGTGGTGGCGCGGAACCTCAGCTCGGTGCGGCGGGACATGGCAGAACGACTCCTTCACACACGGTTCCGACGGCTTTCGCGGGGGACCCTGCTTCAATGATGATCCCCTGACACGGCTGACGGGAGCGGGTGGCCGGCGGTGCGCATAGTGACCTGGAACCTGTGGTGGCGCTTCGGGCCGTGGCAGGCGCGGCAGAAAGCCGTCCTGACGGCCCTGCGGGAGCTGAACCCGGACGTCGTGGGTCTGCAGGAGGTGTGGGCCGCCGACGGCGAGAACCTCGCCGGGTGGCTGGCCGGCGAGCTGGGCCTGCACTGTACCTGGGCCGCCTCGCCCGCCCCGGAGCGCTGGCGGGCCCGGATCGGTGACCCCTCTCTCGACATAGGCAACGCCGTGCTCAGCCGGTGGCCGGTCGTCGGCCGGGACGTGCTGCCGCTGCCCGCCCCGGCCGCCACGGACGACGGCCGGCTGGCCCTCTACGCGCGCATCGCCGCTCCCGGTCACGAAGTCCCCTTCTTCACCGCGCACTTCACCTCCGCCACGCACGCCTCGGCGGTGCGCCGCGGTCAGGCCGCCGCGCTCGCCGGGTTCGTCGCCCGGCACCGCGGCGACACCCCCTTCCCGCCCGTCGTCACCGGCGACCTCAACGCCTGGCCCGACTCCGACGAGGTCCGCCTCCTCGGCGGCTACAAGACCGCCCCGGCCGTGCCCGGCCAGGTGCTGCTCGACGCCTGGGAGTACGCCGATCCGGCCGCCCCCGCCGCCACCTGGGACGCCGCCAACCCGTACGTGGCGGCGACCCACGAGCCGAGCGTGCGCATCGACTACATCCACGTGGGCCCGCCCGGCCCTGATGGCCTCGGCCGGGTACGGGACGTGCGGCGGGCCTGCGACGGCCCGGTGGACGGGGTGTGGCCCTCCGACCACGCGGCGGTGGTGGCCGACCTGGCGGACCGGGCGGCCGGGGTCTGACCCCGCGCGTCAGCCGCCGGTCCGCCCCAGGAAGATCGGGTTGGTGAACGCCGCCAGCGGCCCCGGCAGCGGACCGGCCGCCGCCTCGTGCCGCAGCTCGGCGCGGACGTACGCCGCGTACGAGGGAGTCGTCCGCCACTCGACGGTGCCCGAGCCGGCCACCGGCAGCGGGGCGCTGGTGTGCAGCACGCCCTGGTCGGTGACGAACCGGACCGTGCAGCGCGGGGCGCCGGTGACCTCCAGGCGCACGGTGACGGGGGTGTCGCGGCCCACGGCGAGCCGTTCGCCGATGCCCGCGTGCTCGCCGCGCCCGCCGGACGCCCGGAACGCCAGCGTCACCCTCGCGGACTCGGCCACGTACGACCGTCCGGCCCGGATGCCTTCCTGGACGGCCCGGCGGGTCAGGTCGTCGGCCAGCACCACCGTCTGGGGGCTGCCCACGGCGTCCGGGGAGCGGTGGGCGTCGCTGCTGCCCATCGCCGGGATCCAGTCACGGCCGTCCCGCACGGACGCCACCAGCATGCTGTCCCAGTCGGCGAGCGCCACCTCGTCGTCGGGCGTGTAGGGACCGTTCCACACCTCGATCGCGTCGGCCTCGCCGAAGCCGAACTTCCAGTTGCAGCCGACGCAGGTGGCGTGCGGATGGGCCGGGACGACCAGGCCGCCGGCGCGCCGGATCTGCCGGGCGAACCGGCCGAAGCGGTTGTCGCGGGCCCGGTAGCGCCAGTCGACGAAGGTGCCGGGGTCGGTGCCGAGCGCGACCACGTGCCCGTTCCTGGTCGTGATCTCCTCGCCCAGCAGCACCAGCAGGTCGTCCCCGGCCACGTCGGCCCAGTGGGCGTGCGCGGAGTGCGTGTTGTGCTCGGAGGAGTTGATGAAGTCCAGGCCGGCGGCCCGGGCCAGCTCGCCGATCTCGGCGGGGGTGCGGCGGCCGTCGGAGTACCAGGAGTGCAGATGGCAGTCGCCCCGGTACCAGGCCCGGCCCCGCCCCTTGGCCCGCTCCGGCGGATACACCGGCCGGGCGGCCTCGCCCGGCGCGCCGTACGTCAGCGTGATCCTGACCTCGTAGGCCAAACCCTGCGGGGCGACCGTGTACGGGCCGAGCGCGATGTGCCACGTGCCCTCGCGCACCGGGCCCGGGAGGTAGCCGGGGGTGGCCTCGTCGGCGCGGATGAAGAACTCCGTGCGCGCCCCGCCCGACCAGCCCCGGAAGCCCTTGCCGCCGAGCTCGGTGCCGCGCTCGTCGAAGACGCCGATGTCGAGGGCGTTGCCCGTGGTGCCGGCCGGCACGGATGGCCGGTCGTAGGTGTAGGCGACCCTGAGCTCCCGGACTCCGGCCGGGACCTCGACGGGCACGTACACGAAGTCGGGCGACCCGGGCGGCAGCGTGCCCCGCACGGTTCTGGTCTCCTGGTCGCCGTCCCGGTTCCGGCCGTCCGCTGAAGCGAAGCTCACGCTTCCCAACGTAAGCGCGGCGGCCGCTCCCGTCACGAACAGGGCGCGCCGACCGAGACCGCCGTGGTTGTCCTCGCACATGCTGCTGCTCCCAAGGTGTCGTCGGATGACGTGGCACGGGTGGTGCAGGGGTGGTGCGTCGCAACCCTTGTATTGAGGCGTGAACCGGCGTGCAAGGGAAGGGGATCCGGCGGCGGGCAGCAGGGGAACGGGCCGCGCGTCCGCGAACCTGTGCCGACCGGTCGGTATGGACACCGGTGTCCGGCTCGGGTAGAGATGGTCCATGCGTATCGCCGTAACGATCTTCCTCACCGACGAGACGATCGCCCCGACCCGGCTGGCCCGGGAGCTGGAGGAGCGCGGTTTCGCCGGGCTGTATCTGCCCGAGCACACGCACATCCCCGTCGAGCGGACCACGCCCTACCCGGCGGGCGGGGAGCTCCCGCGCGAGTACGGCCGGACGCTCGACGCGTTCGTGGCGCTCGGCCAGGCCGCCGCCGTGACCGAGCGGCTGGGGCTCGGCACGGGCATCACGCTCGTCGCCCAGCACGATCCGATCGACCTGGCCAAGCGGATCGCCACCCTGGACCACCTCTCCGGCGGCCGTTTCACCCTGGGCGTCGGCTTCGGCTGGAACGTCGAGGAGGCCGCCGACCACGGCGTGCGCTGGGACACCCGGCGCGCGCTGGTGAAGGACCGGATGGCGCTGATGCGGGCGCTGTGGTCCCGGGAACCGGTCGCGTACGAGGGGGAGTTCGGCTCGGTCCGGGCCAGCGAGGCGCACCCCAAGCCCGTGCGCGAGCCGCGCGGCCCCGTGATCGGCCCGCGCACGCTCGTCGGCGGGGCCGCCGGGCCCAAGCTGTTCGACCACGTCTGCGCGTACGCCGACGGCTGGCTGCCCATCGGCGGCCGCGGCCTGTCCGAGTCCCTGCCGAGGCTGCGCACCGCCTGGCACGAGGCGGGCCGCGACCCCGAGTCCCTCCAGGTCGTCCCGTACGCCGTCCACCCGAGCCCGGGCAAACTGGCCCACTATGCCGACCTCGGCATCGAGGAGGTCGTGGTGCAGCTGCCGTCGGCGGGGGAGAGCGAGGTACTGAAGGCTTTGGAGGCCTGCGAGCGGTACATCCCAGGCCGCTGACGGTTTCTGACTGTGATTCAGCCCACGCTGGCTGGTTCGGGTCGGTCTCCCCCTACTAAACTGCGAGTAAACAACCGAGCCGGATGCACACCGGTGTGGCGACTGACCACCGCCCGCCCGAAGGTGTGACCGGCTCGTCCTGTCGTGTCGTTTGCCGGATCGGCAGGAACAAGTAAACAGGGGGAGATTTCACTTGACCACGGTCGCAGAGACCCGACCGTTCGACGTTCCCGTGGCGGTGGAGACGCTTTCGCGTCTGACCGGCCGGGAGCGCGAGGTGCTGCGCCACCTGGCGAAAGGCGAGTCGAATCGCGTGCTCGCCCGGAGACTCGGCATCGCCGAACGGACCGTCCGTGCCCATGTCACCAGCATCGTGCGCAAACTGGAGCTGAAATCCAGGTTCGAAGCCGGCCTGGTGGCGTTCCATCATTACGAGGCCCTCGCCGAGGAGGCAATCGCCTCCTGAGGCATTGCCTCTTGCGGCAATGCCGAAAGCGGCATTGCCGCAAGAGGCAATGGAGGGCCCGCCCCGCGAATGGCAGGCTCGACGGCGTTGTTCGCCATGCGTGTGCAGCATTCCCGGAACACCGCACCGGGCGCATGGCACGTCCGTACCTGGATCACCATCATGGGGGAGAAAAACCCGATGAACATCAAGAAGATCGCCACCGCCGCCGGTGTCGCCACCGCCGGTGTCGCCCTCTTCATCGGCACCCAGGGCAGCGCCCAGGCCACCCCGGCCCGGCCGGCCGCGCCCGTGGTCGCCGCCCAGCCGTCGCAGGACAAGGCCCCGCAGGCCATCGGTTCCCTCGTCGGCAAGGCCGCCAAGTCCGTGGGCAAGGCCGCCACCAAGGCTGCCAACAAGGCCACGGCCGTCGGCAAGGGCATGGCCGTCGTCGCGAAGAGCAACGCCGACAACATGCTGTCCCACGGCAGCGTCTTCGCCCCTCCGGCCGACCTGCCGCAGGGAGTCACGGCCGACTCGGTCTTCGACCGGTAAGCACCACGTGACGACCACGTATCGCACGACCAGGAGGGCGGCGCTCGTTGTCGGCGGCGCCCTCCTGGGCGCTCACATGACCATGGCTGCCCTGTCCCAGGCGCCGCTCAGCCCCGCGAAACTCGTCTACGGCGACACGGTGGCGGAATACCTCGACCCGTACTTCTCGCAGAACTGGCAGCTCTTCGCTCCGACCCCCGTATCCGACGACCGCGGCATCCTGGCCCGGGCCACGTGCGCGGACGGATCGGTGTCGCCGTACTACGACGTCTCGGCCCGGGGAGTGGAAAAGGCGCAGAGTTCCCGGTTCTTCCCGTCGCGTGAGGTCAGAATCGTGTCCGCGCATCTGCAGAACATCACCAGCAGCGAGGAACTCCTGCGCAGACTGCGGCAGCAGCAGACCAACGACAAGAGGCCCGCACTGCCCCCGCTGCCTTTCGAGAAGGCCACCGAGGCGGAGGCCGTGAAGGGGCTGTCCCGGTACGCCTACGACCAGATGCCCGACGCGTGCGACGGAAAAGCCGAGAAGGTGCAGGTCCGTATGTACGTCCACGAGTTGCCGCCGTGGTCGAAGCGCCACGACCCGTCTGCCGAGGGAAAGGTCCTCGTGAAGGACTTCTCCTGGCACAAGACCCGGGATCTGCGATGAGGAACGCCCTGAAGAACGTCACCGGCCGGCTGGACTCCTGGTCGCTGAACCCGGTCGCCGTCACCGGCGTCTCGGGAACGCGCGCGCTCCTCGGCTTCGTCGGGCTCATGTACTACGTCGGCCAGTATCGGGAGCGGAACTACCTGTTCGGGCCCGACGGGGTGCTGCCACACGACGAGTTCACGGCTCAGTTGACCGGCTTCAGCGTCTACGCGCTGTCCGCGTCACCGGTGTTCTTCCAGGTCGCCTACCACCTGGGGATCGCGGTGGCGCTGGCCGTGACGCTCGGTGTCGGCGGCCGGCCCGGACTGGCCCTGCACTGGGTCCTGTTGTGGTCCGTCTACCAGCGCCAGCCCGGCCTCCTCGACGGCGGCGACAACCTCGCCTACGTCGTCATCCCGTTCCTGCTGCTGACGCGCTGCTACGACCGCTTCGCCCTGCCGACCGGCCTCGCGAGCCGCCTCGCCGAGCGGGTCCCCGGGCAGCTTCGGGCGGTGTCCGTGCCGTTCCACAACCTGGGCGTCCTCATGGTGGCCGCACAGATCTGCCTCGTCTACGTCGTCTCCGGCCTGTACAAGGTGATGGGCGAGGAGTGGCAGGACGGCACCGCGCTCTTCTACATCATGCGCGTCGCGGAGTTCGAACTGCCCGGCTGGTCCCACCTGGTGTACGAGAGCGACTTCCTGGTGGTGCTCGGCACATACGGCACGGTTGCCTTCCTCGTGTACTTCCCGCTGGGCGTGCTCGTCCCGGCGCTGCGCCCCTGGGCGGCCGCCGCGTCCATCTGCTTCCACCTGTCGATCGCGTTCTTCATGGGGCTGACCGCCTTCGCGCTGACCATGATCGCCTGTGATCTCGTCTTCCTCTCCGGCGCCCTCGACCGGGCGGTGCTCCGGGTCAAGGGCCTGCTGCCCGCGGCCCGCACGCCCGAGGCGGAGCCCGCGGCATCCGCGCAGGCGGATCCCGCGAGGGGGGAGAACGGAACCAAGTCGGCCGCACCCGAGGCCGAACTCGTCTGACGACAGGAGCGACACCCCACGTGCCCACCCCGACCTGCCTGCTGGGCGGCCCCGGTATCGACGACCGGGCCGCCCACGGCCATGACCAGGACCGGTTCGTCGAAATCGGTTCCCTCAGCAAGGTGTTCACCGGAACCGTCCTGACCCGGCTGGCCCAGGACGGCGTCGTGGACCTCGACACCCCGCTGGAGGAGTGCCTGCCGGAGGTGCCCGCGGGGACGGGCATCACCCTGCGGCACCTGGCCGAGCACACCTCGGGCCTGCCGCGCCTGCCCGTCGGCCCCTCCGGCCCGCCCGACGACCCGTACGCCACCTTCACCGAGGAGGCCCTGCGCGCCTCCCTGCGCGAGCTGGACCGGGTGGCCACGGGCCGGCTGGGCGAGGAGGAGTACTCCAACCTCGGCTACGCGGTGCTCGGGCACGCCCTGACGTCCGTCACGGGACGCTCCTACCAGCAACTCGTCGACGAGCAGGTGCTGGTGCCCCTCGGGCTGGAGCCGGGCTCGGTGACCGCGCTGCCGCCGCGGGAGCTGCGGCTGATCCCGCGGGGCCTGTTCGGCCGGCCCCGGCCCCTGTGGACGCTGACCGGACCGATCCTGCCGGCCGGCGGCCTGTGGTCCACCTGCCGGACCCTGTCCCGGGTCGTCGTCGGCCTGCTCGTCGAACAACGGCTGGGCCCGCCCGCGCCGAGTTGGCAGCGGGGTCAGTCGATCACCTGGCACAACGGCGCCACCCGCGGTTCGTCCGTCGTGGCGGCGGCGCACGACGACGGCCGCTGGCTCGTCCTGCACCGCTTGGGCGACCCGGACGGCACCGACAGCCTCGCCAGGAAAACCCTCCTCGCGGCTCCCGCCCCGCGCGGTGAGAACTGAGCACGACCACCCGCACGACACCGAGAGAAGCACGGGGAACGTCATGAGGATCGCCTGGTTCGGCTGGCTGGCGCAGCACTTCGGCGAGTACGGCTACAGCGACGGGCCGTTGCGCGCCGCGATCGGCACCGGCGCGGTGCTGGTGACCGCCGCGCTGGTGTGGTTCGCGCTGCACCGCCACCGCCCGGCCGCCGTGGCCGCCGCCGGTCTCACCTGCGCCGTGGGCATCGGGTGGCTGGCCTTCCACTGACCGGCCTGTCCACCCACCGGCCTGTCGACCGACCGGCCTTCCCGCTCCTTTCCATTCCTTTCCACTCAGGGGACACGCATGACGGACGCCGTCGTCGTCGGCTCCGGGCCCAACGGGCTCGCGGCCGCGCTCACTCTCGCCCGCGCGGGACTGCGGGTCGAGGTGTTCGAGGCGCACGAGCGGATCGGAGGGGGGCTGCGCTCGGAGGCCCTGTTCGACTCGGAGGTGCTGCACGACATCTGCGCCGCGGTCCACCCCATGGCACCGGTCTCCCCGTTCATGCGGTCCCTGGACCTGGAGGGACACGGCGTCCCCCTGCTGCACTCTCCGGCCGCCTACGGCCATCCCCTCAAGGGCGGGCCGGCCGCGCTGGCCTGGCGCGACCTCGACGCCACCTGCGCCGAACTGGGCGCGGACGGGCCGCGCTGGCGGCGGCTGATGCTGCCGCTGATGGAGCGCTCGGCGGACGTGGTGGAGCTGATGCTGTCCACCCAGCGCACGCCGCCCAACCCGCGCGCCCTGGCCGTGCTGGCCCCCCGGTTGCCGGCGCCGGCCTTGCGCGTGGGCGGCGGCCTGCGCACCGAGGCGGCCCGGGCGCTGTTGACGGGCGTGGCCGCCCATGGCATCGGCCGGCTGCCCTCCCCGGCGGCCGCCGCGGTCGCGCTGCTGCTCGGGCACCTCGCCCACACCACCGGCTGGCCCGTCCCGCGGGGAGGCTCGCAAGCCGTCGCCGACGTCATGGCCGCGCACATCGAGCGGCTCGGCGGCCGCATCCACACCGGAGTTCGGGTGGACAGCCTGCACGACCTGCCCGTCCGCCGCCTCACCCTGCTGGACGTCTCGCCCCGCGAACTGGCCCGGATCGCCCCCCTGCCGAGCGGCTACCTCCGCGCACTGGCCCGCTACCGCTACGGTCCGGGCGCCGCCAAGGCCGACTTCCTCGTCGAGGGCCCGATCCCCTGGAGCGACCCCCGGCTGTCCCGGGCCGCCACCATCCACCTGGGCGGCACGCATGGCACGGCCCCGCAGCTGGCTCGCGCCGAGACGGTGACGGCCCGGGGGCTGCGCACGGGGCACCCGTACATCATCGTGGTCGACCCGGCCGCCGCCGACCCGGCGCGGGCGGTGCGCGGCAGGAGACCGGTCTGGGCCTACGCGCACGTGCCGCACGGCGACACCCGGGACCCGCTGCCGGTGATCCGGGCCGCCCTGGAGACCCACGCCCCGGGCTTCACCGACACGGTGCTCGCCGAACGCGGCGTCACGGCGGCCCGGCTGGGCGTGTACAACGCGAACTACGTGGGCGGTGACATCGCCTCGGGCGCGATGAGCCTGTGGCAGACGCTGGCCCGTCCGGTGCCCCGCTGGAACCCGTACCGCACGCCCCTGCCGGGCACGTTCCTGTGCTCCTCGGCGACCCCGCCGGGCCCGTCGGTACACGGCATGTGCGGTCACCACGCGGCCCGGGCGGCGCTGCGGGAGTGGCCGGAGGCGGGCCCGACCGCCCGGGCCCGGCCTGATCAGGGCACTCGTATGCTCGAAGGATGACGACTCCCGCGACCTCCGGAACCGGCCCCACCGAGAACTCCCTGCGTCGCGCCCTGAAACGGGCCAGGGACGGCGTCTCCCTCGACGTCGCCGAGGCGGCGGTCCTGCTCCAGGCGCGGGGTGCGCACCTGGAGGACCTGTCGGCCTCGGCCGCCCGGGTGCGCGACGCGGGGCTGGAGGCGGCCGGGCGGCCCGGCGTCATCACGTACTCCAAGAGCGTCTTCGTCCCCCTGACGCGGCTGTGCCGGGACAAGTGCCACTACTGCACGTTCGTCACCGTGCCCGGCAAGCTGCGCCGGGCGGGCCACGGGATGTTCATGTCCCCGGACGAGGTGCTGGACATCGCCCGCAAGGGCGCGGCCCTCGGCTGCAAGGAAGCCCTCATCACCCTGGGCGACAAGCCGGAGGACCGGTGGCCCGAGGCGCGCGAGTGGCTCGACGCGCACGGCTACGACGACACCCTCGCCTACGTCCGCGCCGTCTCCATCCGCATCCTGGAGGAGACCGGCCTGCTGCCCCACCTCAACCCGGGCGTCATGAGCTGGGCCGACTTCCAGCGCCTCAAGCCCGTCGCGCCCAGCATGGGCATGATGCTGGAGACCACCGCGACCCGCCTGTGGTCGGAGCCGGGCGGCCCCCACCACGGCTCGCCCGACAAGGAGCCCGCGGTCCGGCTGCGCGTCCTGGAGGACGCCGGGCGTTCCTCCGTCCCCTTCACCTCCGGGCTGCTCATAGGCATCGGCGAGACCTACGAGGAGCGCGCCGAGTCGCTGTTCGCGCTGCGCAAGGTCTCCCGGGCCTACCACGGGATCCAGGAGCTGATCATCCAGAACTTCCGCGCCAAGCCGGACACCGCGATGCGCGGCATGCCCGACGCGGAACTGGACGAACTGGTCGCCGCGGTCGCCGTCGCCCGGCTCCTCATGGGCCCGAGCGGCAACATCCAGGCCCCGCCCAACCTGGTCGACGACGAGTACGAGCGGCTGATCCGCGCCGGCATCGACGACTGGGGCGGCGTCTCCCCGCTCACCATCGACCACGTCAACCCCGAGCGCCCCTGGCCGCAGATTGAGCAGCTCGCCGAGAAGTCCCGGGCGGCCGGGTTCGAGCTGCGCGAACGGCTGTGCGTGTACCCGGAGTTCGTCAAGCGCGGCGAGCCCTGGCTGGACCCGCGGCTGCGCCCGCACGTGGCGGCCCTCGCCGACCCGGAGACCGGCCTCGCCCGCCCCGAGGCCCTTCCGCAGGGGCTGCCGTGGCAGGAGCCGGAGGAGGTCTTCACCGCCTCGGGCCGCACGGACCTGCACTCCTCCATCGACACCGAGGGCCGTACGTCGGACCGCCGGGACGACTTCGACGAGGTGTACGGCGACTGGGGCGCCCTGCGCGAGGCCGCCGCCCCGGGCATGGTGCCCGAGCGCATCGACACGGACGTGCGGCAGGCGCTGCGCACGGCGGCCGACGACCCGACGAAGCTCACCGACGACGAGGCACTGGCCCTGCTGCACGCGGACGGCCCGGCCCTGGACGCGCTCGCCCGGGTCGCCGACGACGTGCGCAAGTCGGCCGTGGGCGACGACGTCACCTACATCGTCACGCGCAACATCAACTTCACCAACGTCTGCTACACCGGCTGCCGTTTCTGCGCCTTCGCCCAGCGCCGCACCGACGCCGACGCCTACACCCTCTCCCTGGACCAGGTCGCCGACCGGGCCCAGCAGGCCTGGGACGTGGGCGCGGTGGAGGTCTGCATGCAGGGCGGCATCCACCCGGACCTGCCCGGCACGGCCTACTTCGACATCGCCCGGGCCGTGAAGGAACGCGTCCCCGGCATGCACGTGCACGCCTTCTCGCCGATGGAGGTCGTCAACGGCGCGACCCGCACGGGCCTGTCGGTCCGCGAGTGGCTGTCCGCAGCCAAGGAGGCGGGCCTGGACACGATCCCGGGCACGGCCGCCGAGATCCTCGACGACGAGGTCCGCTGGATCCTCACCAAGGGCAAGCTGCCCGCCGCCGACTGGATCGACGTCGTGACGACGGCCCACGAGCTGGGCATCCGCTCCTCCTCGACGATGATGTACGGGCACGTCGACCAGCCCCGCCACTGGCTCGGGCACCTGCGCACCCTCGCGGGCATCCAGCAGCGCACGGGCGGCTTCACCGAGTTCGTGACACTGCCGTTCGTGCACACCAACGCGCCGGTCTACCTCGCGGGGATCGCCCGCCCGGGCCCGACCCTGCGGGACAACCGCGCGGTCACGGCCATGGCCCGGCTGCTGCTGCACCCGTGGATCCCCAACATCCAGACCAGCTGGGTCAAGCTCGGCACGGAGGGCGCGGCCGAGATGCTCCGCTCGGGCGCGAACGACCTCGGCGGCACGCTCATGGAGGAGACCATCTCCCGGATGGCGGGCTCGTCGTACGGCTCGTACAAGTCGGTGAAGGACCTGATCGCCGTGGCGGAGGCGGCCGGGCGTCCGGCCAGGCCCCGCACCACGCTCTACGGCGAGGTCCCCGAGGAACGGCAGCGGGCGGCACGGGCGTCGGACGGCCACCTGCCGGAACTCCTGCCGGTACTGGACTGACGGGTCTGCCGCCCCTCGGCGTCCGCCGGGTCCTGGTCGTCGGCGGGTCTGCCGGCCCCTGGCGTCCCGCCCGGCCCTCGGCGTCCGCCGGGCCCTGGTCGTCGGCGGGTGGGCTGGCCTCTGGTGTCCGCCGGGTGCTGGTCGTCGGCGGGTCTGCCGGCCCCTGGCGTCCCGCCCGGGTGCTGGTCGTCGGCGGGTGTGCCGGCCCCTGGCGTCCCGCCGGCCGCTGGTCGTCGGCGGGGCTGCTGCCCCCCGGCTCCCGCCAAGCGCTGCTAGTCGGCGGGTCCGGTGCCCCCCGCGTCCGCCGGTTGCTGCTCCGGCAGGGGACGGCCGGTCGTGGCTGCGGGGTGGGCGGGTCGCGGGGGAGGCGTGCCCCGGCCCGCCCACAGCAGCACCACCCCGAGGCCGCAGGCGAGCGCGGGCCAGTACACGTAGCGGAAGTCCGTCGCGGGCATGATCGGCAGATAGCCGAGGATGTAGGCCGCCGAGCTGATGCCCAGTGCCCGGACCGGCATGGCGAACAGCCCTCTGCCCGGCCGGACGGACAGCACCAGCGCGACGGCGAGCCAGAACCAGCCGCGGAACAGCCACCGCAGGTCCGTCGCCATGCCGTCGACGTACGTGCCGAGCGTGGCCTCCAACTGTGGGTGCGCCACCTCGATGC
The DNA here is from genome assembly GCF_044540525.1 of Streptomyces sp. NPDC085932. NCBI lineage: Bacteria > Bacillati > Actinomycetota > Actinomycetes > Kitasatosporales > Streptomycetaceae > Streptomyces > Streptomyces sp. NPDC085932. Next base: position 275,590 of record NZ_JBITSJ010000007.1, on the reverse strand, counting down.
CCAGGTCGTTGCGGGTGATGCCCGCCTTGTACACGTAGTCGGTCTCGAACAGCAGCGTCGCGAAGAGCCGCAGCCGGTACTGGAGATATCCCGGTACGTGCCCGCCCATCTCCCGCAGCCACAGGGAGGTGATCTCGCCGGAGTCCCCGCGCAGCCCGTCGGCGGGGCGTTCGTAGCAGGCCCAGTAGGCGTCCGACAGGGCGCCGGTGCGGGCGCACTCCCGTGCCGAGGCCACGAGCCGGTCGCGCAGCGCGGGCGGGACGTCCGCCGCCCGCAGCTCGTCCACCGTGAGCACGTGCACCAGGTCGTCGAGCATGATCTGCGCGCCCTGCTCGGTCTGCAGCGGCCGGGCGAACAGGGAGATGGCGGCGGCGGGCACGACGAGCCCGGCCGCGAGCGCCGCCGTGCACGTCACCCACGTACGCCGCCCCGGGGACCGCCACAGCGCGAGGACCAGCAGGACGAAGACGGGCAGCGCGGCCAGGAAGGCGTTCTTGCGCACGAGCATGGCGTAGGCGAGGAACAGCACGCCGAGTCCGAGCAGCGCCCACCGCACGGCGGGACGCGTCCCGGTGTCCCGGAGCCGCAGCCCGGTGAGGGCGACCGCGCACGCGGCGAGCAGCGCGAACGCCGCGTGCACGTCCTTCCACACCACCCCGGCGAACGTCAGCACGAACGGGGTCAGCCCGAGCCCGAGCACCGCGAGTGAACCGGCCCGGCTCCCGGTCAGCTCCCACACGGCCCAGGACAGCACCCACAGCGCTCCCCAGAAGACCAGGGACTGCAGGACCAGCATCGACGCGATCGAGCCGGTCACCGCGATCAGCGCCCGCCACACCAGGCTCAGCACGGGCGGGTGCCAGTCGGTCAGCGGGGTGCGGCCCTCGGCCTGCCGGAGCTGATCCAGGCTGTCGGGGCTCAGGAAGCCCGGAGCGAAGACGAGGACCGTGCCCAGGCAGCAGACGGCGGCGAGCGCGGCCAGAGCCGCGATCCAGCGCCGCCCACCCGACACCCGTCCCATTTGTGACATATGCCGGATGCTAGCTGCTCGCGCTCAGGGGGCGACGAAGACGTAGCGCCGATAGGCGTAGAAGCGGAACAGCGTCGCGAGCACCCAGCCGAGGATGCGCGCGGTGTTGTCGCTGAGCGCCGAGTCGAGCCCGAGCAGCTGCCGCGAGGCGAAGACCGTCCCGGCGGTGATGACGAGCCCGACGCCGTTGGCGACCAGGAACAGCACCAGCTCGTGGGTCACCTTCTCGCGGTGCTGGTCGCGGTAGGTCCAGTACCGGTTGCCGACCCAGCTGAACAGCGCGGCCGCGCCCGTCGCGAGCACGGACGCCTGCACGGGAGCGGTCCGCATCACCCCGCCCCCGGCGCCGCCGGGCAGGCCGAAGACCAGCAGGTTGTAGCCGCCGTTGTCGACGACGAAGGCCAGGGCCCCGATGACGCCGAACTTGGCGGCCTCCCGCCAGACGCCCTTGACGGCGTCACGCGCACGCAGCGTCACGGATGCGAGGACCGGCACCCGGCGAGCGTAACGACCCGGCGCCCCCGCGCGCCCCGGACGCGCGCATATCGCATGATTTCCCCACGAAGGATGTCCCGACGGGCACAACGACGGTCCGGGTGAGGAGTGGTCGTGGAACCGACGCTCGCGTGTGTCGTGCCGTGTCACAACGAGGAGGCGACCGTCGGCAAGGTCGTCCGCGACCTGCGCGCCGCCCTCCCCGAGGCCGTCGTCTACGTGTACGACAACGCCTCCACCGACCGCACGGCGGAGCTCGCCCGGGAGGCCGGCGCGATCGTCCGGCACGAGTCCCGCAAGGGCAAGGGCAACGTCATCCGCCGCGCCTTCGCCGACGTGGACGCCGACGCCCTGCTCATCGTCGACGGCGACGACACCTACGACGCCTCCCGCGCCCGCGATCTGGTCGACCTGCTCTTCGAGGGACCGTACGACCAGGTCGTCGGCGCCCGCCGGGTCGTCACCGACGGGGCCTACCGGGCCGGGCACGCGGTCGGCAACAAGGTGCTCACCGGGGCGGTGCGCTCGCTGTTCGGCAACGACGTGACCGACATGCTCAGCGGCTACCGGGTCTTCTCGCGGCGCTTCGTGAAGTCCTTCCCGGCGCTGGCCCGCGAGTTCGAGACCGAGACCGAGATGACCATCCACGCGCTGCACCTGCGGCTGCCCACGGCCGAGGTGCCCGTGGACTACCGGGTCCGGCCCGCCGGCGGCGAGAGCAAGCTGCGCACCTACCGGGACGGCTGGCGCATCCTGCGGGTCATCCTCGACCTGGCGCGCCGCGAGCGCCCCTCCCTCGTGCACACCGTGATCGCGGGCGTGCTGGCCCTGGTCTCGGTGATCCTCGGCATTCCCGTGATCGCCGACTTCGTCCGCACGGGCACCGTGCCCCGCGTGCCCACGGCGATCCTCGCCGCCGCGATCATGACGATCGCCGCGCTGGTCCTGCTCGTGGGCTACATCCTGGAGTCGCTCACCCACATGCGGCAGGAGCAGACCCGGCTGGTGCACCTCTCCTACCCGGCCCCGGTGCGGACCCCGCGCTACACCGCGCGCGGCGCCGGCACGGGTCCCGTCCCGGTCCGCAAGGCCGCCGGGGGACCCTGAGAGGCCGGGCCCCGAGGCCGTCGAGGAGTGGCGGGCGCGCAGTACGATGATCGGAACCCCGGTGCTGTGCGGGGTCCCGTGACTGAGGAGATGCGTGCCGGTGCCTGCCCGACTTCCTTCGTGGGCCTGGACGTCCGGGCTGACCGTGGGAGCGATAGCCGCGGTGACGGTCCTGGCCGTGCAGGCGGACAAGGGCCCGCATCCCACCGCGAGCTCGGCCAAGCCCAGCAGCTCGGTGTCCGCCCAGCCCACGCCCACGGCGTCCGCCCCGGCCCGGGTCCCGGACGGCTCCGGCACCGGCCGGCGCATCGTCTACTCCCTCGGTGAGAAGAGGGTGTGGATGGTCGACGCGAGCGAGGCGACCCGCCGCACGTTCACGGTCTGGCCGGGCACGGTCAGTCCCGACCCGGGCAGCTACACGATCTCGTCCCGCAACGAGGCCACGACCGGCTCCGACGGAGTCCAGATCGAGCACATCATGTACTTCGCCGCACAGGACGGCGTCTCCGTCGCCTTCTCCAACGCGGTCGACGGGTCCTCCCCGCCGCCCGCCGCCTCCGGCGGGAAGACCGGCGGGGTCCGGATGAAGAAGGCGGACGGCACGGCACTGTGGGCGTTCGGCACGGTCGGCACGACCGTGGCCGTGGTCAGGTAGCGGACGTCTCCGCGCGCGGGGCCGACAGCTGGTTGACGATCAGCACGACCCCGCTGAACAGGAAGATCCGGGTCGCCGCGTCCAGCCCGTTCCAGTTCTTCGACTGCCACATCGAGAACCACTCACCGCCGATCGCGATGAACCCGGCCCCGAACAGCAGCATCACCATCAGCAGCCCGTACGTCGACATCCGCCGGGCGCGCACGGCGTCGCGTCTGGCCCACAGCCACGTCCCGTATATCAGGACGAGCGCGGCGACGGTCTCCCACACGATGATCGCGACGTAGGCGGCGTCCTGGAGCCCTTCACTGGTGACGGCACGCCACATCAGGTCCTCGTCCTTGAACGTGGTGTCCATCGCCAGCACGTGCCGGACGAACTGCTGGTTGGTGCCGAAGTCGGTGATGTTCCCGAAGGCGACCAGCGCCATGTAGAGGGCGATGGTCGCGGTGAGCAGCGTGGCGGCGAGCGACAGCCCGCCGCGTGGGGTTGTGGAGGTGGCCATGGCGATCATTCTTCCCAACCACCGGTGCACACGCGACACAATGGCGGCGGATACCGCGCGACCGAGGGCGAGTTGGAGGGAGAGCTGCGAATGGCGCAGACGGGCCCGTCGATGCAGGACCTGATACGGCGGCGCACCCGGGCCGGTTTCGTCGGCCGGTCCGCCGAACGCGCCCTGTTCCGGGCCAACTTCGCCACCGAGCCGCACGACGAACGTCACCGTTTCCGCTACCACGTGCACGGCAACGCGGGCGTCGGGAAGACGTTCCTGCTGCGCGAGTGGGAGCAGATCGCCCGCGAGCAGGGCGCGCTGACGGCCCGGGTCGACGACGGCGCCGGCAGCCTGCCGGAGGTGCTGGCGGAGATCAGCCGCCAGTTCGCCGCCCAGGGCCGCCGCATGAAGGAGCTGGACCGCCTCCTCGCCGACCATCGCGAGCGCCGGCACGAGGCGGAGCTGGCCGCGCTCGCCGCACAGGCGGAGGAGGAGGACGGCCCGTCGGCGGGCGGGCGGCTGGCGGCCCGGGCCGGTGTGGTGGCGCTGGGCATGGTCCCGGTCGCCGGGCCGCTGGCGGGTCTGCTCGACGCCGACCAGCTCGCCGAAGGCGCCGACCGGCTGCGGACGCGGATGCTGGCCCGGCTGCGCGACCACGAGGACGCCCAGCTGGTCCTCGCCCCGGAGCGGATCCTCACGCCGGTCTTCCTGCGCGAACTCACGCAGGCGGCCGGCTCGGCCCCCTGGATCGCCCTCTTCTTCGACACCTACGAGCGCACCGCCCCCTACCTGGACCCCTGGCTGCACGAGACGATGACGACCGACCGCCACGGCGCCGTGCCCGCCACGGCGGTGGTCGTCACGGCGGGCCAGCGCCCCGTCGACCCGGCCCGCTGGGGCGGCCTGCGGGACTTCGTCACGGACGTGCCGCTCGGGCCCTTCACCGAGGCGGAGGCGCGCGGCCTGCTGGCGGGCCGGGGCGTGACCGCCGAACCGGTCGTCCGGGAGGTCCTGCGCCTCACCGGCGGCCTGCCCGTCCTGGTCTCCACCCTCGCCGAGTCCCGCCCCGCCGACCCGGACGACGTCGGCGACCCGAGCGCCACGGCCGTCGACCGCTTCCTGCGCTGGGAGCGGGACCCCGTCCGGCGGGCCGCCGCGCTGGCCTGCGCGCTGCCCCGCTGGCTGGACGCGGACGTGTTCCGGGCGGCGGCCGACTGCCCGGCGGAGGAGGCGGAGGGCGTCTACGCGTGGCTGCGCGGCATGCCGTTCGTGACCGACCGGGGCGGGCAGCGGCTGCGCTACCACGACGTCGTGCGGGCGCCGATGCTGCGCGCCGAACGGCGGAGGTCACCGCGCGGCTGGGCCGAGCGGCACCGGCGGCTGGCCGCCACGTTCCGCACCTGGCGCGAGGAGACGGAGACGGACCGGGAGCCCGGCGCGCTCTGGTCGGACGAGGCGTGGCGGGAACTCCGGCTGGCCGAGACGTACCACCTGCTGTGCGCCGGGACACGGGACGCGCTGCCGCGCGCGCTGCACGACGTCGTCCACGCCTGCGAGGCGGGGGCGGGTGTGGCCGCGCGAGGGGCACGGGCCCTGCTGGACGCCGGCCAGGACGCGGAGGCGGAGGCGGCGGCCGGGTGGGGCGCGGAACTCACCGCGGCACTCGACGCGGACGGCATCGTCTCCGCACTCGGCCTCCTCCTGCGCCGCGCGGGACTCGACACCCCGACCCAGGCCCGCGCGCGCCTTCTGCGCGGCGACGAACTGCGCGACGACGGCGCCCACGAGCAGGCCCTCACCGAGTACGACCGGGCCGTCGCCCTGGATCCCGGACTGGCCCTCGCGTACCGCAACCGCGCCGTGCTCCACGGCCGGCTGGGCGACCTCGACGCGGCGATCACCGACCTCGACCGGGCCGTCGCGCTGGAACCGGGCAACGCCTGGTACGTCGCCCTGCGCGGCGAACACCACCGGCTGGCCGGGCACGACACCGAGGCGATCCGCGACCTGACCGAGGCCGTCCGCCTCGACCCGGCGAACGAGTTCTCCTGGGCGTCCCGGGGCGCCACGCACGACCGCGCCGGAGACCCGGACGCGGCCCTCGCCGACCTGAACCAGGCCCTCGACCTCAAGCCGGACTACGCCTGGGCCCTCGCCCGCCGCGCCCGGGTGTGGCGCGCCCTGGGCGACACGGCGCGCCAGCTCGCCGACCTCGACCACGCCCTGTCGTTCAACCCCGACTGGCCGTGGGCCCGTTGCGAACGCGGCGACGCGCTGCGGATGGCGGGCCGCGACGAGGAGGCGATCGCCGACCTGGACGTCGCGCTGACCCTGGATCCCGGCTACGCCTCGGCGTACGCCAGCCGGGGCGCGTCCCTGGCCCGGCTCGGCCGCCACGCCGAGGCGCTGGCCGACCTGGACCGTGCGGTGGAACTCCGGCCTGGATACGCCTGGGCGCTGGACCGCAGGGCGGAGGTGCTCCGGGTCAGCGACCTGCCGTGAACGCGAGGAACTCCGACCAGGCGGCGCGGGTGAAGGCGAGCCGGGCACCGTCGCGGTGCTTGGAGTCGCGGACGAGCAGGGTGAGGTGCGGGGTGGGGGATATGGCGGCTTCGAGGCAGTCAGGGCCGTCGTTGCTGCTGTAGCTGCTCTTGAACCAGACGAGCTCTGTGGTCACGTCTCTTCTCCCAGAACTTTTCCGATGAAGGCCAGGGACTCTTCGGGCGACAGGGCTTGCGCCCGGATCATTCCATAGCGCATGTCGAGGATCTGGGCGTCCCGGGGGTCGCTGATCACGCGATTGTGCAGCTGGGCCTCGAAGTGCCCCAGGGTCTTGCCCTCTTGCAACTTCAGCACTCGGAACGGACCTGCCATCCCCGCGTGATCCTCCCGGTCCGTCGGCATGACCTGGATCGACACGTGCCGCAACTTGGCCACCTCCAACAGGTGTTCGAGTTGTCGGCGCAGCACCATTCTGCCTCCGACAGGCCTGCGTAGCGTCGTCTCTTCCTGGACAAAGGTGATGAGCGGCCGCGGCACGCGATCGAACACGGCCTTCCGTGCCATGCGTGCAGCGACGTACCGCTCGATCTCGTCCTCGGTGAAGGCCGGTCGCCTCATGGCGTACAACGCCTGGGCGTACTCCTGCGTCTGAAGGAGCCCGTGAATCTGGTGATTGTCGTAGGCCCCGAGTTCGAGGGCCTCGTCCTCAAGCTTCGCCAGATCCCGCACCGTCTTCGGATACCGAGCCTTCTCCACATCCTCCTTCATCGCGGCGAGCTTGCCCCCGGCGTGGAGCACCTCATCCGCCTTGTCGAGGAAATCCGGCTTGGGGATGCGGCGGGCCCGCTCCACCGACGACACCATCTCCTCGCCGTACCCGATGGCCGCGCCCAACTCCGCCTGCTTCAGCCCCGCTGCCTCGCGCCACATCTTGATCTGCCGCCCGACGGTCCTGAGCACGGCCGCCGCTTCCTCGTCCTCCACGCGTCCCCTCCTGACGTACGACCCGTACGACCCCGCCGCGCGGCCGGACAGTCACGCTCCGTACCGAGGTCGTAGCTGTTCAGAGTAGGGACGGGCGACCACGCTGGGTGACATGAGTCAGAAATCCCCCACCCGGATCCCCGCGCACACCCGCCACTTCGCCGTTCAGCTGTCGGCGACTCGAAGAGGTGCGCGACTGGCGCGGCTGCTCACCGAACGCCAACTCGACGCGTGGGGCGAGCCGCACGAGGCCGCCGCGCAGGTCGTGGCCGAGCTGGCGTCCAACGCCGTACGGCACGGACGGGTGCCCGGCAGGGACTTCCGGCTGCGGCTGGAGCTGCGCGCCGACCGCACGCTCCGCGTCGAGGTCACGGACGCCCGGGGCGACCGGATCCCGCGCGTCCCGGACCCGGTGGAGGAGGACGCGGAAGGAGGCCGGGGTCTGCGCATCGTGGAGGCGTACACCGACCGCTGGGGGGTGACGCGGGCCCCGGCCGGCGCCAAGACGGTCTGGGCCGAACTGGCGTCGGCGTGACCGCATCGCGGTGCGTCATGACCCGGCCGGTCCCGACACCAAGAACCAAAAGAACCGGGAAAAGAACCCACCCACCCCCGCCGCCCCCGCGGCTCACCCGCAGGGGTGAACATCACCAACTCGGCTGGCGCTGCGGGCAGTCGATGGTGCAGCGTCGGCGCAGACAACCGCACAAACGAATACGGCCCCCGCCGGGACTGCCATCCCACTGCGAGGGCCTGATCACCAAGGAAGAGAAGCGCTTCCCGATGACTGAGCAGCACCCTAGCGCGCCCTCGCGCGCGCAGTCCGGCACTTCAGGTGTCCAGCACGTGACGGAACGCCACGACGACCACTTCACGGTCGTCGGCAACCACCTCGCCCAGCACCCGGACCTGTCGCTGACGGCCATCGGCCTGGCGGTGCACATCCAGTCGCTGCCCGCCGGGACGCCGGTCGGCATCAAGGCGCTGGCGGGCAAGTTCCCGGAGGGCGAGATCCGGATCGCGGCGGCCCTGCGCGAACTGGAGGCCCACGGTTACCTCGCTCGCCCCAGGGAGCGTCTTCAATCGGGCCGAGTCGTAACCCGCACGGTCTCGTACAACAAGCCCCGGACCGCCGCCGACCCGGAGCCCCGCCCGGCACCCGCCACGCCCCGCCCGGAGGGCAAGGCGGCTCCGCTGCCGGACCGCTCGGCGGCCTCCGACGTCCTCACCGGCCTCCGCGTCCTCGACTCCCGCCTGCTGCTCAGCGAGCGGGACGTGCGGCGCCTGGCCCCGGCGGTCACGGCGTGGCTGGAGCGCGGGGTTCCCGCCGAGGCGGTCCGGCGCGCGCTGACGACGGGCCTGCCCACGGCGCCGATCCAGCACCCGGCGGCCTTGCTGGCCCACCGCCTGACGGCCCTCCTCCCCCCACCGCTCCCCTCGGCCCCACCCCCTTCCCCGCCCGTGGTCCGCCCGGACCCCCTCCAGACCTGCGACGGCTGCGACCGAGCCTTCCGCGCCCCCCACCCCGGCCACTGCCGCGACTGCCGAACCGACGCGCACAGGGCAGCGTGACGATGCCGAGTCCGAATCATGTGGTCTGTGCCGTCTCAGCGGCTCCCCACGGCGTTCGCCGGTACCGTACGAGGAGCGAATCACCAGCACCGGAGGTCACCGTGAGCGCTCAGAGCGACGGCCCGTACGGGCCGCTGATCCCCATGCCTCAGCTGACTCCGGACGCACTGCGTGATGCCGTGGCACGGATCGCCCCGAGTCGTCTCCCGACGCTGACGCAGCACCTCTTCGAGGCGACGACCAATGCTCAGCAGACTCAGAGCCTGGCGCCCCTGCGCGCCTTCGTGCACTCATGGGCCGTCTTCGTCGCGATCGAGCGCCACCCCGCCAGGGCCGAGCGTCTGCGGGAGCTGGAGCGCATCGTCGATGCCGGCGAACAGGACCCGACCGAGGCCATTGCCGAGATCCGCGCCATCCGGGACGCCGCAGAGGCCGAGGCAGGACTGTGACGGACTGGTCCTGGGACTACAACCCGAGCGCCGACTATGTGACGAACGGCTTGCCACCCGGTGTAGTGGCGGAGGTCGAACGGCTTGCCGCGGAACTGGCAGCTCTCGGCCATGACGCCGTGCGAGTCGGCAGACCGTTCGACAGGGAGGCCGGACTGCGTGAGTTCGACCTATTGGGTGGGCGCGGTTTCATCAGCTTCCTTGCCGTGCCGCGCCACGAGTGCGTCTACGTCTGCAACGTGACCTGGTACGGCTGACCCGTCCCGCTCCGGGAATCCTGGCCCACCCCCACCCCGTCCCACCCCCTGAACCCACCGTCCCCATTCGATTACAGTGGCGAGCTGTCGTACGTATGGACGGTGCCCTGGGAGGTCAAGGTGGGTGCGACTGCCGGTGCCGTCTGGGGGCGTACGGAGCAGCAGGACTTTCGCAGCCGGGTGCGCGGGACCCTGCTCGGCGTGGCCGTCGGGGACGCGCTGGGCGCGCCGGTGGACGGGCTCGGGATCGACGCGATCCGGGAGGCGCACGGGGCCGAGGGGCTGCTGGACCTCGCCCCGGCCTACGGCAGACGCGGTGCCGTCACGCACCTCACGCAGCTCACCCTGTTCTCCGTGGACGGCCTGATCAGGGCCCAGGTGCGGCGGGACACCGGGGCCTGGCACCCGCCCACCGACCTGCACCGGGCCTACCTGCGCTGGGCCGCCACCCAGCGGGACTGGGGACCCGACGAGCGCCGCAAGGAGGACGGCTGGCTGGCTCGCGAGGAGTGGCTGTACGTACGCCGCGACCCCAGCCGCGCGCTGCTCCTCGGACTCGGCGACGACACCATGGGGACCCCGGACGCGCCGAAGAACCCGGGCGAGGCCGGGCCCGAGCCCGCCGCCCGGTCCGCGCCGTTCGGGCTGCTCGTCGGCTGGGAGCCGCAGCTCGTCGCCCAGCTCGCCGTGGAGTGCGCGGCACAGACCCACGGCCACCCCACGGCCTGCCTCGCGGCGGGCGCGTACGCGGTGATCGTGCACGGGCTGGCCCTCGGCGAGAGCCTCGACGCCGCCGTGCAGCGCGCCTTCGCCCTGCTCGCCACCCGCCCCGGCCACCAGCCCGTCGCGGAGGCCCTGCAGCACGCGCTGGGCGCGGTGCGCCAAGGCATGCCCGGCCCGGAGCGGGTCGCCGAGCTGAGCGGAACGGGCACCGCGGAGGGACTCGTCGCGGCGGCCGTGTACTGCGCGCTGGTGGCCGCCGACGTCCGCCACGGCCTGTGCCTCGCCGTCAACCACGACGGCCCCTCCGCCGCCACCGGGGCCCTGACCGGCGGCCTGCTCGGCGCCCTGCACGGCGAGACCGCCCTGCCCCCGGCCTGGCTGGCCGAGCTGGAGGGCCGCCCCACGATCCTGGAACTGGCCGACGACTTCGCCATGGAGATGACCCAGGGCCCGGCCCTGCACGGCCCGGCGGGCTCCTCCCCGGGCTGGCTGGCCCGCTACCCGCGCGCCGTGTAGGACGCACCTCTTCCCCGTGCTCACTCCCGTGGCATGGGCACGTCACCGTACCGTGGTCGTCGCGTCACCTTCGGTCCACAGGATGTGCACGGCCCGGCACGGGGATCACCTCCCGTGGCCGCACCACCGGGTCTCGTCCGATCATCCCCCTTTGTGGAGGCACTGTGCGCAAGCTGCGCGGGACACAGACGGCCGCGATCGCCGCGGTCCTGACGGCCATGGCGGTCCTGCCCGCCCCGGCCCGGGCCGCCGGCTCCGGGCTCCCGGCGGTGACCGCCACCACCGAGACCCCGGCCCTGTACGGCGACGAGGCCGGCGGCAACGCCGACGCCGACGACCCGGCGATCTGGCGCAACGCCGCCGACCCCGACGCCAGCCTCGTCATCGCCACCGCCAAGGAAGGCGGCCTGCGCGTGTACGACCTGGCCGGCCAGGAGGTGCAGTCGATCCCGGCGCCGCCCGCGCCCACCCCGGACGACAAGCCGGGCCGCTTCAACAACGTGGACCTGATCTCCGGGTTCCCGCTGCCGGCCGGCCGCGCCGACGTCGCCGTCGTCACCGACCGCGGCCGCGACCACCTGCGGATCTACCGCATCACCCCCGGCGCCGCCCGGCCGCTGACCGACGTCACCGACCCGAACGCCCCGCTGGTCTTCTCCCGGACCCAGGACGAGGTCAACGACCAGGCCACCCCCTACGGCCTGGCCACCTGGAAGGACAAGGCCACCGGCCGCTCCTACGCCGTCGTCAGCCGGCGCAGCCGCACCCGGCTCGCCCTGCTGGAGCTGACGACGACCCCCGCCGGAGCGGTCACCTACCGGCAGGTGCGCACCTACGACCTGCCCGCCTCCTTCACGCTCCCGAACGGCACCTCCTGGACCCCCTGCGGCGACCCCGGCGACCTCCCGCAGGTCGAGGGCATGGTCGTGGACCCGGCGAACAAGGTGCTGTACGCCGGCCAGGAGGACGTCGGCATCTGGCGGCTGCCCGCCGACCTCACCGGCAGGCCCAAGCTGATCGACAAGGTCCGGGAGTACGGCGTGACCGCCACCTACGACGAGGCGACCGAGGAGTGCGTGGCGGGCACCGACCCCGGCTACGGCGGCACGCACCTGTCCGCCGACGTCGAGGGCCTCACCCTCCTCGACGAGGGCGACGGCGACGGCTACCTGCTCGCCTCCAGCCAGGGCGACGACACCTTCGCCGCGTACGACCGCGAGGTCTCCGACGGCAACGAGTACGAGAGCGGCTTCCGCATCACCGCCGGCACCGTCGACGGCTCCGAGGAGTGCGACGGCGCCGCCGTGCTCAACGCGCCCCTCGGCTCCCGCTACCCCAAGGGCCTCCTCGTGGTGCAGGACGGGCACAACACCCCGGACGAGACGGACGCCGAAGGGGAGGTCCGCGACAACACCGACTTCAAGTTCGTCGACCTGCGCAAGGTCACCGGCGCGCTGGACGAGGACGACTGAACGGCCGTACGCCCTCCGCCCGTTGCGGGCGGAGGGCGTACCGTCGTCGCAGCGGCGCCGCCGCTAGTCCTTCACCGTCGTGCGCACGGCGGTGTCCTCGACACCACCGGCAGGCGCCGGCACGGCGGCCGCGGCGGCCCCGTCCCCGTCGGTGTTGATCTTCTCGATGAGCGCCAGCCGCTCCGGGGTGTCCTCCGGCTTGAGGTAGCCGATGAGGACGTAGAGCACCAGCGACACCGCCAGCGGCACCGACACCTGGTACTGGAGCGGCACGCCGCCCTCGACGTTCCAGTTGATCGGGTAGTTCACCAGCCAGAAGGCGAGCAGGCCCATCGACCAGCTGGCCAGGGCCGCGGTCGGGCCCGACCTGCGGAACGCGCGCAGCAGGCCCAGCATCATCGGGATCGCCATCGGGCCCATCAGACCGGCCACCCACTTGATGACGACCGTGATGATGTCCTTGAACGTGGGCGAGTTGACCTGCGTCGCCGCCGCCATGGACAGACCGAGGAAGACGACCGTCGCGATCCTGGCGACCCGCAGGCCCTGGCTCTCGTTCCAGCGCCGGGCCCGCGCCCAGATCACCGGCGCGCAGTCCCGGGTGAACACGGCCGCGATGGCGTTGGCGTCCGAGGAGCACATGGCCATGGTGTGCGAGAAGAAGCCGACGATGACCAGGCCCAGCAGGCCGTGCGGCAACAGCTGTTCGGTCATCAGGGCGTAGGAGTCGGAGCCGTCCGGCTTCTGCGACTCGACCAGCAGCGGTGACATCCACATGGGGAAGAACAGCACCAGCGGCCAGACCAGCCACAGGATCGCCGACAGCCGGGCCGAGCGCTCGGCCTCCTTGGCGTTCGGGGTGGCCATGTAGCGCTGGGCCTGGTTGAGCATGCCGCCGTTGTACTCGAAGAGCTTGATGAACAGGAACGCCAGCAGGAACACCGTGCCGTACGGGCCGACCAGCGGTTTCTCATGGCCCTGGAGCTCGGGGGAGTCCCAGACGCCGAAGAAGCCGCCGTGGTCGTCGAGCCGGACGAACACCGCCACGAACATCGCGATGCCGGCGAGCAACTGGATGACGAACTGGCCGAGTTCGGTCAGCGCGTCCGCCCACAGGCCACCGATCGTGCAGTAGATGGCCGTGATGCCGCCGGTGATCAGGATGCCCTGGTTGAGGGAGATCCCGGTGAAGACGGAGAGCAGCGTGGCGATCGCCGCCCACTTCGCGCCCACGTCCACGATCTTCAGCAGCATGCCCGACCAGGCCAGCGCCTGCTGGGTCTTCAGGTCGTAGCGGTTCTTCAGGTACTCCAGCGGGGAGGCCACGTGGAGCCGGGAGCGCAGCCGGTTGATGCGCGGCGCGAACAGCTTCGACCCGATGGCGATGCCGAGGGCGATGGGGAAGGACCAGGTGACGAAGGACGTGACGCCGTAGGTGTAGGCGATGCCCGCGTACCCGGTGAACATCACCGCGCTGTAGCCCGACATGTGGTGCGAGATGCCGGACAGCCACCACGGCATCTTGCCGCCGGCGGTGAAGAAGTCACTGACGTTGTCCACCCGTTTGTGCGACCAGACGCCGATCGCGACCATCACGGCGAAATAGCCGATGAGCACGGCCCAGTCGAGACCGTTCATGTGCGCCCTCCCAGGGATCAGCCCGGCGCTCATCGTGGGTGCTGCCGCGTGAGCACGACAAGTCAGCGTTGGGTCAAAGGGAGGTAAAAATGTTCGGCGTGATGGCCTCAGTTCATCTATGTGAACTCATCGCATCAGCTCCCCGGCGTTGACCAGCAACGACTGTCCGGTGATCGACCGCGCCCGGTCCGACGCCAGGAACACCGCCGCGTCGGCCACGTCCGCGTCCGCGGCCAGTTCGGGCAGCGCCACCCGCTCGGTCAGCCGCTCCAGCACGGCCGCCTCGGACACGCCCTCCGCCTGCGCGGTGAGCCGGACGAACGCCTGCACCGGCGGTCCCCACATCCAGCCCGGCAGCACCGTGTTGACGCGGATCCGGTGCGGCCCGAGCTCCCGGGCGAGCGAGTACATCGCGCTCGTCAGCGCCCCCTTCGACGCCGCGTACGCCGCCTGCCGCACCTGCGACGGGGCCGCCACCGCCGACTGCGTGCCGATGAACACCACCGAGCCGCCGCCCTCCTTGAGCGACGGCAGACAGGCCCGGGTCATCCGCAGCGTGCCCAGCAGATTCACGTCCAGCACGGCCCGCCAGGCCTCGAAGTCCGCGTCCTCCAGTCCGCCGAAGTGACGGTCCAGCGCGGCCACGTGGACCACGGCGTCGATCCGCCCGAACCGCTCCACGGCCAGCGCGGCCAAGGCCTCGCACTGTGCCTCGTCGGTGATGTCGGCGGCCCGGTACGCGGTGCGCGCCCCGCCCGGGTCGAGCTCGGCGGCCGTCTTCGCCAGGCTCGCCTCGGTGCGGGCCCCGAGCACGGCCCGCCCGCCGTCCCGCACGACGGCCGCCGCGACCTGCCGCCCGAGCCCGGGCCCGACCCCCGACACCACGACCGTCTTCCCCGCGAGCAGTGCCATCGCAGACCTCCCCGGACCCCTGGCGCAATATCTGACGGAGCGTCAGAGTATGAACCGCCCGCCGAGGAAGGGGAAGCCATGAGCGAGGACACCCGCAGCGAGCTGTACGCCGAACTGGCCGCCGTCGGCCCCTACGGCACCCGCCCCGGACACGCCCTGATCACCCTGGTCGAACCGCACCCGGGCCACGAGTACGCCTACAACCGCTGGTACGAGGACGACCACTACTACGCCGGCGCGATGGCCATGCCCTGGATGTACGCGGGCCGCCGCTGGGTGGCCACCCGGGACCTGCAACTCCTGCGCTACCCGGAGAAGTCCACGATCGCCCGGCCGGTCACCGCCGGCTGCTACCTCTCCACCTACTGGATCACCGCCGGCCGCTACGACGACCACATGCGCTGGACCGTCGCCATCAACAGGCGCCTCAACCGCGACGGCCGCATTCACCACGACCGCACCCACGTCCTCACGGCGTTCCAGGACCACGAGACGACGGTGTACCGCGACGGCGCGGCCGGACCGCGCGACGTCCACGCCCTCGACCACCCCTACGCGGGCCTCGTCCTCCAGGTCGTCGAGGCGGACACCCCCGAGCAGCGGCCCCCGCTCCTGGAGTGGCTGCGCACACGCCACCTCCCCGAGCGCCTCGCGGGCTCACCGGCGGCGCTGGTCACCGTCTTCCGCCCCACCCCGCTGCCCGGCGACCGCATGACCTACGTCAAACAGGTCGAGGGCGTCGACACCCGCCTGACCCTGCTGTGGTTCCTCCAGGCGGACCCGGGGGAGTGCTGGGACCCGTACTTCACCGGCCTCGACACGGCCATGGCGGAATCGGGCCTGGGCCGGGTGGAACTGGTCGCCCCGTTCCTCCCGACCGTCCCGGGCACCGACCACTACGTGGACCGCCTCCGCTGAGGGCCCGGACCGGTCAGCGCAGTTCCTCCGGGCACGGCGTCCCGCGCGGCAGCTGGTAGGGGGCCGCCAGGCGGTACGTGCCCGGCTTCGGGGCCAGCAGTTCCGTCCAGCGGTCGCCCTGGGCGTCCTCCTCCGTCTCCCTCAGGCAGCCGTTGACGTTGACGTACGTCTTCGGCTCGCCCTCCGGGCGGTCCTTGGAGGCCTCCGTCTCCTGCGGCGGCTCCAGGCTCTTGCCCTCCGCGTCGACGATGCTCAGCCACGGCGAGTACGGGATGCGGACCAGGATCCGGCCCGCCTCGCGCACCTGGAGGACCATCTCGCCCTGCTCGGCCCGGTCGACGACGGCGTTCGGCTCGGCCAGCGGGGTCGGATCGGTGACCTTGAACAGCTGCCAGTTCGCGTCGCCCCACACCTGGTTCAGATAGGGCAGACCGCGCTGCACCAGCGCCCTCTCCCGCTCGCCGCCGTCGCCGTCCGGCTCGTCCTTCGGCAGCACCACGTAGTGCACCGCCCAGCGCTTGAGCCACTCGTGGTAGTTCGCCGAGTTCAGCGTGTCGTCGTAGAAGAGCGGGTTGCGCTCCATGTCCGCCTGCCGGTTCCAGCCGCGGGCCAGGTTGACGTAGGGCGCGAGGGCGGACGCCTCACGGTGGGAACGCGCCGGGACGACCTCGACCCGGCCCTTCTCCGCGCCGACCTCCTGCAACTCGTTCACGAGCGGCGCCAGCTCACGCGACCAGGAGGCCGCCGGGGCCGTGTGCACGATGTCGTCGACCGTCTTGAAGCCGATCCACACCGCGAACCCGACCAGCGCGACCACCGCCGCGTACCACTTGCGGCTGCGCGGCACCGTGAACGGAAGCGCCGCCACCAGCGCCACCCCGGCGAACAGCATCGCAAGACGCGTGATGTTCGACCCGATCTGCGAGCTGATCAGCCACACCAGCACGACCCCCAGGCCGTACACCGCGGCCGTGAGCCGGACCGTCTTCCAGTCCCGCGGCACCAGCACGAGGACGAGCACCGAGAACGCCAGCGGCAGCAGCACCGAGCCGAACATCATCGGCTGCGTCCCCGAGAACGGGAACAGCCACGCCGACACCGCGACCACCGCGCTCGGCGCCAGCCCCAGCGCCCACGCGCCCGGCCGCCGCTTCTGCAGGAACAGCGCCACGGCCACCAGGCCCACGAACAGGCCCGCCACCGGCGACGCCATGGTCGCCAGCGCGGCCAGCGGCGCCGCGCACAGGGCCTTCGCCCAGCGCTTGTACCGCCACCGGTACGGCCAGCAGAACACCACCGCCACCGCGCCGAGCGCGAACATCATGCCCAGACCGAAGGTCACGCGGCCGGACACGGCGTTGCAGAACAGCCCGAACACGCCCGCGAGCGACGCCCACAGCGGATTGCGCACGGAACGCGAGCGCAGCAGGAGCAGCGTGAGCAGCCCCGCCGACACCGTCCCGGCGATCATCATCGTCGTCCGCACACCGAGCACGGACATCAGGTACGGCGAGACCACGCTGTACGACACCGGGTGCATGCCGCCGTACCAGGCCAGGTTGTACGCCGAGTCCGGGTGCCGGCCGACGAACTCCGCCCACGCGTCCTGCGCGGCCAGGTCGCCCCCGCTGTTCGCGAAGGTGAAGAACCAGACGACGTGCAGCACTCCGGCCAGGCCCGTGACGGACAGCACGGGGTGGCGCAGCATCCGCTCACGCACGGCCAGTACGAAGCCGGGCCAGCGGAACCCCGAGGGCGTGCCCTCCGGCGCTCCGTCGGCCGGGCCGTCCGGCGCGCGACCGGGCGTGCCGTGCGGCGGCGTGGGCTCAGGTGCGCCGGGGTCGCGTGGGGTGGACGCGCCTATTCGCGGGCCGGATGCCGGGCCCGGACCGGTGTCGTCTGCGCGTGTCGGCTCCGCAGTGGCCACTCGAAGGCACTCCCCGTGTCCCGTCTTCTCTTCTCGGCTTCTTCCCCCGGCCGCGTCCCGTTCGCCCCCGGTCCCCGGCCGCGTCGCCGCGCGCGGCGACCTGCCCCGATTCGTGACGCTAGCACGCACCCCGCCGGGCAGCGGCCCGGACGGGCCGCCGCCGGCGGGGTGCGCTCGCGCGGGGCGGCGCCCCGGCTCAGCCGATGCGCGTGAGCTTGGCCCCGAAGCCCGGCTCCACCAGGTCCTCCTGGAGGGCGACCGGGACCTTCACGGCGCCGCTGCTGCCGTCCCCGACGGTGAGCGTGCCCACCTTCGTGCCGGCCTCGGCCGTGTGCGGCAGCTCGTCCGCCGCGAACGTCAGCTTCACGGACAGGCCCGCCCAGCCGACGGCCGTGACGTCCTCGGTGACGGCGACCGGCGTACGGCCGCCGAGACCGTCGTCGGCGTACCCGACGACCGTGCCCTTCTTCAGGATCGTCGCCGACTCCAGGGCGCCCTGCGCGGCCTTGATCAGCCGGTCGCCCTCGTAGAGCGCGGCGCCCAGGATGGTGTTGTCGGGGCCGCCGGCCGGCTGGCGCACGACCGCGCCGATGATCCGGTGCGTCTCGCCGTTCACGTCCTTCTTCGCGGAGAAGACGAGGTTGCCGAGCGCCGAGGTGGTGGTGCCGGTCTTGATGCCGGTGACGTTGTTGGAGCCGACCAGGCGGTTCCAGTTGTCGTGCTTGGTGCCCTTGTAGTCGACGTACGACATCATCGCAGCGACCTCGCGGAAGGCGGGCTGCTGCATGGCGGCCTTGGCGAGCTTCACCTGGTCCACGGCCGTGGAGACGGTCGTGTTGTTCAGGCCCGACGGGTCGGTGTACGTCGTGTTCTTCATGCCGAGGTCCTTGGCGGCGTCGTTCATCTTCTGCACGAACGCCTTCTCGGACCCCGCGTCCCAGCGGGCCAGCAGGCGCGCCACGTTGTTCGCGGACGCGATCAGGATGCTCTCCAGGGCCTCCCGCTGCGAGATCTTGTCGCCCTTGGTGACGTCGACGGTGGACTCCTGGCCGGCGTCGGACTGGTCCTCGGCGGCCTGGTCGATGTCGATCTTCGGCCCCTCGGCACCGCTCTTGAGCGGGTGGTCGCGCAGGATCACGTAGGCGGTCATGACCTTGGCGACGCTGGCGATCGGCACGGGCTTCTGCTCGCCGGACGAGCCGAACGTGCCGATGCCCTGGACGTCCAGCGCGGCCTGGCCCTTGGCGGGCCAGGGGATGTCGACCTGGCCGCCCTCGAAGGTGTGGCTGTCCTTCGCGGTGAGTTCGAGGGTGGGCGTCGGCAGCGGGCGCACGTTCTGCACGACCGCGAAGACGATCACCAGCAGCAGCACCAGCGGCGTCCAGATCTTCACCCGCCGCACGGCCGTGCGCAGCGGGGTGTCCGGGGGCGGCGGGGTGTTCGTCAGCTCGGCCAGCAGGTCCAGCGGCGGCTTCGGCGGCAGCGGCTGCTGGGTGGTCCGCTCGGGGCCGACGGCGGGGACGGGCGCGGTGGCCTCGGCCGGCGGGACGGGCTTCCGGCTCGCCGGGTCGTCCAGCGGCTTCAGCGCGACGAACTTACTGGTCCGCTCGGCGTCCTTCTCGCCCGCGTCCTTGGTGCCGCCGCCGAGCTTGAGCATGGTGGTGGGCTGATCGACGGGCGGCCGCACAGCCTTGAAGACGGCGGTGGGCTGATCGACGGGCGGTTCTTCGACGGACTCACCGGAAGCGGCCCCCGACCGCACGCCGCGGTCGGCGTCGGCGTCCGTCTCGGTGTCGGTGTCGCCGTCGTTGTCCGTGTCGGCCTTGGATGCCGCCGCCGAGGCCGGGGCCGCGGCCTTGGGGGCGGCGCCTGCCGGGGCGGGGCTGCCGCCGGGCGCGGCCTTGGCGTCACCGTCCGGCGTGGCGGTCCCGGCGGGCCCGGTGGGCCTGCCCTCGGTGCCGTCGGCTGCCGGGGCGGAGGCCGTGCCGCTCTTCTTGCCGTCGTCGGACTCGGCCGCGGACCCGGCCTCGCCGCCGTCGGCCGCAGCCGCGGGGCTTGTGCTGGTCTTCTTGCTGTCGTCGGACTCGGGCGCGGTGGGCTTGCCCTCGCCGCCGTCGGCCGCAGCCGCGGGGCTCGTGCCGCTCGCCTTGCCGTCGGAGCCGGGCGCGGCCTCGGCGTCGCCGTCCGGCGTGGCGGTCCTGCCGTCGGCCGCAGTCGCGGGGCTCGTGCCGCTCGCCTCGTCGGTGTCGGTGTCGGTGTCGGTGGAGGCGGTCGGCTCGGTCTGCTCCGCGGCCGTGGTGCCACCGGCCGTGGCGGAACGGTCCGCCTCCGGCTGCTCGGCCCCCTCGGCCTCGTCCTGGCTCCGGGAACCCTCAGGCGCCGCCCCAGCGGCCTCCTGGGCGTCTTCCCGGGCGTCCGAGGGCTCCACCACCGCATCGGCGGCCTGCTCGGCGTCACGCCGGTCGTCCCGCACGCCCCCGTCGCCGTCAACAGGCTCGTCGTCGCTCTCGGCGCCCGTGCCGGCGTCGGCGTCCGATGCCCGCGAGTCCTCGGCGTCCCCCTGGGACTCCTTGCCCGTACCGGCCTGCTTCTCGTCGCCGTCCGCCGTGGCGACCCACGCCGCCACCGCGTCCCGCAGCCGTCCGTCCGTACCGCCGGAGTCGCCCTCGCCCCGCTCACCGGAGCCCGAAGACGCACCGGACCCGGACGATGCGCCGGAGCCCTCACCGGCCTTCTCCGCGGACTCCGCACGCTCCGCGGACGCCTCCGCCGTCTCCTCGGTGCCCGGGGCGCTCGCGTCGCGCTCCGCGTCCCGCGGCTCGTCGGCCGTCCGTGCGGACAGCACGCGGGTCGCCGTGTCGACGCTCCGCCCCGATGACCCCTTCGCCTCCCGCGCCATCGCGAGCCGCGGGTCCGCGGACTCGCTCCTGGCGCCGGGAACCGGACCCGCGCTCCCCGACGTCGGTTCTGCCGACGACTCGCGCTGCTTCGACCTGTCGGGGGACTCGCCCGCCACCGATGCCTCCTCCTCGCGCCGCACCACCCGCGTGCGCGTACCGAACCGTGAACCGCCGCCCTGACAACGCTCCCCGGCGCTGTCCGAACCATGTACCAGTGTCCTGTGTGCGGACCGGACCCATCCGGTAGACGAGAACGACATACCTACTGGTTCCACTACGAACCGGTCACGCACCCTCGACAGACCAATGTGAGAGGGGTCACCCTGTCATTCATCCACGCGGGGAGGCATGGATGGGCAGGAGCCGCAGAACACTTCCGGAGGAGCTTCTGCTGCTGGCGTTGGACCCGGCCACGGGTACCACCGCACAGCCGCAGTCGCTCGACCTCGGTCTGGCCGGAGCACAGCTAGTGGAGCTGGCGCTGGCCGGACGGATAGCCCCAGACGGGGATCGTATCGCCGTGGTGGTACCACGGCCGACTGGAGATCCGACTCTGGACTGCGCGTTGGAGTTGCTGCGAAGGCGCGGCGCTCCCGTACGGGCGGTCCACTGGATCGGCGGGCCGCGCTTGGGGCTCCGCCAGACCTACCTCTCGCATCTGGAGCGGTGCGGCATGGTGCATGCCGTGGCGGGCCAGATGTGCGGAGTGCTGCCGACGACTCGCTACCAGGCGACGGACACCGAGATCAGCCGGGAGATCAGGGCCCGGCTGGACTCCGCGATCCGCACCGGCGTACCGCCGGACCCGCGGACCGCGGCGCTCGCCGCCCTGGCGCACGCGGTCGGCCTCGGCAAGCACCTGTACCCGGGCAACGAGGGACGCTCCTCTCGCTCCCGGCTCAGGGACCTGATCAGGCACGACCCCATGGGCGGTCTCGTCGCGCACGCCGTGATGGACGTCCAGAACGGCGCGGCGGCCCAGCCGCGCCGCAGCCCGGCCCCGACCGGCCGTCCGGCCGCCGGAGCCAGGCCCGCACCGGAACCCGCCCGAGGCGTTCCGATGCAGCCGCGCCACGGATCCATGGCGCGCGCCGTGGCCCACTGAGCCGCGCCGCGCCGCACCGGCACGACCGACGACCGGTACACACCACGGGACCCCACGAGCCCGGTCACGGGAGCCGCTGTCCGAGCGGGGCGGCGAGAGTGCAGACTCTCGCCGCCCCGCTCGGCGTGCCGTGCCCGAACTGGCGTGTACCCGTCGCATATCCACCGTTTCCCAGCGGTAGGAAGCACCTTGGTGGCAGTCTGCTCAACAGCAGATACGCAAAGTAGAGGCACGCAGCCGGAGGTGCACGTCCCGTGGCGTCCAATGTCAATCCCACCGTCAGGCGGCGCCGGCTGGGCCAGGAGCTCCGCAGGCTCCGGGAGCTCAAGGGCATGACGGCCGAGGAAGTGGCCGAGCGGCTGCTGGTGTCGCAGTCGAAGATCAGCCGCCTGGAGAACGGGCGGCGCAGCATCAGCCAGCGCGACGTGCGCGACCTGTGCGGCGTCTACGAGGTCGAGGACCAGCGGATCGTCGACTCGCTGATGCAGATGGCCAAGGACTCGCGCCAGCAGGGCTGGTGGCACGCCTTCGGCGACATCCCCTACTCCGTCTACATCGGCCTGGAGACGGACGCCGAGTCGCTCCGGGTCTACGAACCGCAGATCATCACCGGCCTGCTGCAGACGCGGGCGTACGCCGAGGCCATCATCCGGGGCGGTTCGCCCGAGGCGTCCGAGGCGGACAACGACAAGCGGGTCGAGGTCCGGCTGCGCCGGCAGGGCCGTATCACCGCCGAGACGGACCCGCTGCGGCTGTGGGTGGTGCTGGACGAGGCGTCCCTGCACCGGGTCGTGGGCAGCAAGGAAGTCATGCGCGAGCAGCTGGAGCATCTGATCGAGATGTCGCAGCTGCCCCACATCACCGTGCAGGTGCTGCCGTTCGAGGTCGGCGCGCACGCCGGCATCAACGGCCAGTACTCGATCCTGGAGTTCGCCGACGCGGCCGACTCCAGCGTCGTGTACATCGAGGGCGTCACCAGCGACCTGTACCTGGAGAAACCGCTCGACGTGCAGAAGTACACGGTGATGTACGAGCACCTGCGCGCCCAGTCGCTGAACGTGGACCAGTCGCGGCAGCTCATCGAGCGTCTGGCGAAGGACTACGCACGCTGAACCGCCGCCGGAAGAGGCCGTCCACCGGGCAAAGCGCGGGATGCTACACCCCTGACACGCCTGACTGGAAGTCTCCCCTGGAATATGCCATCCGGTCGAGTGAATGACTGCTCCGAACGAGGATGTGGGCGAGTAGCGTCGATCACGCCAACCACCAGCACGGGTTGGCGTAAACGCAACTGGCTACGGAGCGAACATGGCAATTCGTCTGGGCGCCACGGAAACGTGGACGACGTCCTCCTACACCAACAACAACGGCGCCTGTGTGATGGTCAGGTCGACCGTCGAAGAGGCCCTGGAGCTCGGGGACACGAAGGTCCCCGAGGGCCCCAAGCTGGCGTTCCCCGCCGACGCGTGGAACGCCTTCGTGGCCTCGGTCAAGGCCTGACCACGAGATCGACAACAGCACAAGCACCACCGCAAGAGCCCTCTCGACCAGTATCGCCGTCCTTGCCGAGAGGGCTCCGCTTGTGCCCGCGCGACCGCCGGCCCGTCCGTCCGGGCCCGGCGGGGTGAAACAGCCGGGGCTCAGGCCAGCTGGGCCTCTATCGCCGCCACGACCTCGGCCGACTCCGGCTCGGTCTGCGGCGAGAAGCGGGCGACGACCGTGCCGTCCCGGCCGATCAGGAACTTCTCGAAGTTCCAGCGGATGTCCCCGCTGTGCCCCTCGGCGTCGGCGAAGCCGGTGAGCCGGTCGTAGAGCGGGTGCCGGTTCTCCCCGTTGACCTCGACCTTCTCCGTCATCGGGAACGTCACGCCGTACGTCGCCGAGCAGAACTCCGCGATCTCCTCGGAGCTGCCCGGCTCCTGGCCGAGGAACTGGTTGCAGGGCACGCCGAGGACCGTGAAGCCGCGCTCGGCGTAGCGCTCCTGGAGCTTCTCCAGACCGGCGTACTGCGGGGTCAGGCCGCACTTGGAGGCCACGTTCACCACGAGCACCGCCGTGCCCGCGAACTGGGACAGGTCGGCGGGGCCGCCCTGCAGGGAGCCGATCTCGACGTCGAGGGGCGAGGAACCGGTGTTCTCAGTAGTCGTCATGGGCGGATGCTAGCTCCGGTGGGTGCCGGACCGGTTCTGGGCCTCCACCAGGACCTGCCCTGCCGCCGTCCACGAGTACAGCACCGACCTGCCGGCCCTGCGCCGCTCCACCAGCCCGGCGTCCCGCAGCACCCGCAGATGCCGCCCGACCGAGCCGAGCCCCTGGCCGGTCACCGCCACCAGCTGGCTGGTGCTCAGCGGCGAACCGAGCCGGACCAGCACCGCGGCGCGGGCCGGGCCGAGCAGCGCGGCGAGACTCGCGGGCACCGGCCTGCCGCCCGGGTCGGCGAGGGCACCGGCGCACGGGTAGACCAGCGCGTACCGTTCCGTCCCCTCCCAGGACACCCAGCCGATGCGCTGCGTGGTGATCGGCACGAACACCAGCTCCGCGCCGGAGATCTCACGCGGCGGATACTCGTGCGCGTTGACCTGCAGCCGGTTCTCGCCCAGCCACCGCGTCCCCGGCCGCAGCGTGTCCAGCGCGCTCGCCCAGCCGCCCCGGCTGACCTGTGCCGTCCGCGCGACCACGTCGGCTTCGAGGACGCGCCGCCGCCGGTCCCAGTACGGCCGCACGGCCGTGGTCCACACGTACGTCAGCAGGTCAGCGGCGCGCTCCGGCAGGTCGTCCCGCTCCAGCGGGGCGGGGACCGGGCCGCGCAGCGAGACGGTGAGGTCGGCGCGGGCCGTCGCCGGGGACGCCGCCCGCACCTGCGCGACCGCCTGCTCGAAGGTCTCCCCGTCACGCGGGGTCGGAGCGAGGAAGTCGGCCGTCCACTCCGTGCCGATGCCCGCCCGGACGAGCAGCGCGGTCACCGGGTCCCGCGCCAGCCGCCGCCGGTAGTCCGGCAGATGGGCCTCCAGCCACCGGCGCTCGCCGGGATGCGCGGGCTCGGCGGTGTCCAGCAACCGCAGGCTTCCGAAGGCCTCCGCGAACGGCGAGATCACGAACCGGCTGCCCGCGAGGGTGTCGGCGTTGATCTGCCACCAGCCCACGTCGGCACCGTCCTTTCGCGTGTGCGCGAAACAGTAACCCCGGCCTCCGGCCCCGCCGCAGACTCCGCGCATGCGCAGCTACCGCGATCTGTTCCGCACACCCGAGTTCACCCCCTTCTTCCTGGCCGCGTCGGCGCAGACGGTCGCCCAGACCATGGGCGGACTGGCCCTGGGCACCCTGGTGTACCGGCAGACCTCCTCACCGCTGCTGTCCGCGGTGAGCATGTTCGGCTCGTCCCTCGTGCAGGTGCTGGGCGCGACGTTCCTGCTCTCGGCCGCCGACCGGCTGCCCCCGCGCGCCGCCCTGACGACCCTTCCGCTGCTCTTCGCGACGGCCACGGCCGCCCTGGCCCTGCCGGGCCTGCCGGTCTGGTCCCTCTTCGCGATCGTCCTGGCCAAGGGGCTGGCCGAGTCGGTGGGCGGGGGAGTGCGCTGGGGGCTGCTCCACGAAATCCTCAGCAAGGACGGCTATCTGCTGGGCCGCTCGGTCTTCAACATGATGAGCGGCGTGATGCAGATCGCCGGCTACGCGACCGGCGGCGCCCTGGTGGCCCTGCTGTCCCCCCGGCTGTCGCTCCTGACCGCGGCCGCCCTGTACGTCCTCGCGGCCGCGGTGGTCCGGCTGGGCCTGACCCGCCGACCGCCCCGCACGACGGGCCGCCCCTCGGTCGCCGCGACCTGGCGGGCCAACGCCCTGCTGTGGTCGTCCGCGCCGCGCCGCCGCATCTATCTGGCCCTGTGGATCCCCAACGGCCTGGTCGTCGGCTGCGAGTCCCTCTACGTCTCCTACGCGCCCGAGTCGGCGGGCACCCTGTTCGCCTGCGCCGCGCTCGGCATGCTCGCTGGGGACGTCCTGGTCGGCCGCCTGCTCCCGCCCCGCGCCCGGTCCCGCTTCGGATTCCCCCTGCTGCTGCTCCTGGCCCTGCCCTACGTGCCGTTCCTCCTGCACCCGCCGCTGCCGCTCGCGGTGGCCGCCGTCACCGTCGCCTCGGTCGGCTTCGGCGCGAGCCTGGCGCAGCAGGAGCGGCTGGTGACCCTGACCCCGGACGAGCTGACGGGACACGCCCTCGGACTGCACTCGGCGGGGATGCTCACCGTGCAGGGCGTGGCGGCGGCCCTGGCCGGAACGGTGGCCCAACTGACCTCGCCCGCACGGGCGATGACGGCCATGGCGGCGATGTCGGCGGCAGTGACACTGACGCTGATGGCGGCGGAGCGGGGGGAGCGGCCGGAGCGGGGGGAGCGGCCGACGGTGCCGGTGAGCGGCTGACGGTGGAGGTCGTCCTCGTCACTGCTCGTCCGGCTCGCCGTCCTCCGGGGCCTCGCCCTCGATGAGCCGTTCCGCGATGTCGTCGGCCCACTCCTGCGCCCAGCGGCGCAGTCCGGCCACGGCTCCGGCGTCCAGGCCCTGGGAGGTGAACGCCCGGTCGTCGAGCCAGTCCGTACCGGTCAACCGGGCCTGGAGGTCGGTCGGATCGAAGGCGTCCGGGGCGTGGCGGCGGCCCAGCTCCTCCAGTTCGGGGTGGCTCCAGCGGGCCGCGAGGGCGTGCACGTCGACCAGGTCGCGGGCGAGTCCGCGGTCGGCCAGGTCCCGCACCCGGGTACCGGCGAGGTCGTCGAGGGAGAGGGCCGGCCCGAGCTCCGTCGGCACGGGCGGCCGCCACAGCACCTCCTTGCGGAGTTCGACGGGGAACTCCTCACCGCTCGCCGCGTCCGTGACGAGGAACTGGGCGGACAGCGGCGCGGTCTCCAGTGTCTGCACGAGCCAGCCGCGCGCGACCAGCCCGGTGCGGACCGCGTCGGCGATGGCGTCCATCCCGGCGGGGTGCTCCGTGGCGACGTCCACGTCCCGCCCGCCCCGCTCCACCAGTCCGTGCGCCAGCATCGCCGAGCCGCCGGCGAGCACGAGCGCGTGCGCCTCACCCACCGCGATCAGATCACCGAGAAGCCGGCCGGTGGTCGGCTGGGGGACGGAGGGCGGCGCTGACATGCCCTGATTATCGCCGGGAACCCGCACGGGCCTGAGGTGACCGGCCCGGACGGGTGAGGACGGGCCGGACCGGTCGGGGTGGGGCGGACGGATGAGGACGTTGCCGGGCGGTGTGCGCCGTGCCGCCCCTACGCCCCGGGCTTGCGCCCGACGCCGCAGTAGGCGTCCACCGCACCGGCATCACCGGCGTCGGCGTCCGCCGCGTCCGGCCGCCACTCCGGCACCCGCACGACCCCCGGCTCGACCAGTTCCAGCCCCTCGAAGAACCCGGCGATCTCGGCGACCGGCCGCACGTGGTACGGCACGGCCCCGCTCGCGTTGTACGCCTCCGACGCGGCGATCATGCCCTCGCTCGTCGCCGTGCTGTCACTGATCACCAGGTGGCTGCCCGCCGGAAGCCCGCCCATGAGCCGCCGCACCAGCTCGCGCGCCCGCTCGTACTCGGCGACGTGCCCGAGCGTGTTGAGGATCATCAGTCCGACCGGCCGGGACAGGTCGAGCGTGCCGGCGGCGGCCTTCAGGACGGCCTCCGGGTCGTACAGGTCGGCGTCCAGGTACGCCGTCCTGCCCTCGGGGGTGCTGGTGAGCAGGGCGTGGGCGTGGGCCAGGACGATGGGGTCGTTGTCGACGTACACGATCCGCGCGTCCGGGGCGACGCGCTGGGCGACCTCGTGGGTGTTGTCGGCGGTCGGCAGCCCGGTGCCGACGTCGAGGAACTGCCGCACGCCCTGCTCGACGGCCAGGTACCGCACGGCCCGCCCCAGGAACCGCCGGCTCGTCACGGCCACGTCGACCAGCCCCGGGAAGATCGTCTTGATCTGGTCGCCGATCTCGCGGTCGACCTCGTAGTTGTCCTTGCCGCCGACGAAGTAGTTCCAGAAGCGGGCCGAGTGCGGCTTGGAGGTGTCGATACGCACACGCGGGCGGCTGGTGTCGGACACGGCGGGGCCTCCTGGGGGCGGGGAAGGGGGTCCGGTGCACCAACGTAGGCGAACGCGCCGGGGACGTGGGGCCGATGGCGAGAGCGGTGGCCGCCTGGGGTGCGGTTTCGGCCAGGGAACGGCGGGCGGCGCGACGGCACGGTGGCCGTCGCGCCCGGGTGGTGCGGTGCGGTGTCCGTGGGTGGCGGTGGTTCAGCCGGGGGCCACGGCGCGTCCCGTCTGCGGGGAGATCATGCCCGCGCACAGGCCGCGGGACGCCAGGTCGCGGGCGATGCGGGGGATCGCGGCCAGGCTGTTGGCGGACCAGTCGTGCATCAGGATGACCTGGCCGTCCGTGAGGCGGGCCGCGGACCGGACGATCGCGTCGGTGCTCGCGCCGTTCCAGTCCTGTGAGTCGACGTGCCAGATGATCTCGGTCAGGCCGTGGCGGGCCGCGACCGACTTCACGGTCGCGTTGGTCTCGCCGTACGGCGGGCGGAAGAGTCTCGGCGTGCCGCCACCCGCGCCGGAGATCGCCTGCTGGGTGCGGGAGATCTCGGAGTCGATCTGCGCCTGGCTCAGCTGCGTCAGGTGCGGATGGGTGTAGCTGTGGTTGCCGACCCACATCCCGGCCGCCACCTGCGCCCGGACCAGGGACGGGTTGGCGGCGGCGTACTGGCCCTGGTTGAACATGGTGGCCCGCAGCCCGCTGCCGCGCAGCGCGTCGAGGAGTCTCGTCGTGTTCCCGGAGGGGCCGTCGTCGAAGGTGAGTCCGACGTAGCCGGTGCAGGCGGCCGCCCGTGGGGGAGCGGCGCCGGCGGTGGCGGTGAGGGCGGCGGCGGTGGCCGCCAGGGCCGTCGCGAGGACGGTGAGCCTCCTGGCCAGGGCGCGCGGTGCGGGGCGCGAGTCCGTCCGCCCGCTCATCGCACGGTGATGTTGGAGCTGCCGCTGCTCTGGTATCCCTCGGTCGCCATGATCATGTAGTACTTGAAGTTGCCGAGGGGCATGCCGGCGCGGGCCCAGGCGTCGAAGTGGTTGCCGGCGGTGATGGTGCCGCCCGTCCGCTTCGACTGGCGCACGCTCCAGTACTGGTCGAAGGTGCGCGTGCCCTCGACGGACGGGGCGTTGTACCGCGTCGTCTTGTAGATGTCGTACGTGCCGCCGTCGCTGGTGACGGTGCCCTTGTACTGGCCGGTGGGCCGGTAGGTGCCCCAGTTGTCGACGATGTAGTACTCGACGAGCGGGTTGGCCGTCCAGCCGTAGAGCGTCAGGTAGGCGTTGCCGGACGGGTTGAAGCTGCCCGAGTACGTCACGGTGCGGCGGGCGCCGGTGCTCCAGCCCTTGCCGGCGACGAAGTTCCCGGTGTTCCGCCACGAGGTGCTGTAACTGCCGCCGGAGGACAGGGTCATGGAGACCGTGCCCGGGGCGTCGGTCCAGAACGAGTAGTAGTAGCCGTTGTTGGTGCCGGTCTGGTTGGTGGTGACGACGGTGTCCGCGTGGGCGGTACCGGCCGCGGCGGTCAGCAGCAGCATGGCGCAGACACTGCTGATGAGCAGCCGTAAGCGATTCGACAGCGTGTTCATGGGGGGCGCTTCCTCCTTCGCCTCGTCAGTCACCGGGAGTGTTGGCCGGGCCCTGACAACTGTCAACAGTTTCGGTAGGAGTTTCGAAATATTCGCCACCCGTGGGCGGTGCTCGGCCAGTGATTCCTGCTGCTCAATCGCTCACTGAGCTGGGACGGAGTCGTCTGCGGCGAGCCCTCCATGATGACTCGGCCCGGATCCAATAGTTCCACATGGCGAATGTTTCGGAACCCTTCCGGATCTAGTCGATCGACCGGAGGGCGGCCGTCCCTGATCGCTGGTGTGGGCGAAGTGTCCTTACCTGTTATTGAATGAGGTGTGCGGTCAGGAATGTCGGGATCCTCGTCCTCGTCGCCGTTCGACATGATCAGCAGCGCCCTGGGGAAGTACATCCCGCGCGGCGGAGCGGCGTCGTCCGCCGGTTCTGCCGCCCCGCAGGGTGACCCGCCCGCCCGCTCCCTCGTGTCCACCGACCCCGTTCCGGCCCGTCAGGAACAGATCCTCGGCGCGGTCAACCTGGACCGCGAGCTCAGGGTCACCCGCAGCAACCTGGGCGCCCCCGTCTTCGCCGGAGTGGAGGCCCCGATCGGCAGTCCGTTCGTCGAGCTGCTGCCCCCGGGGGACGTGCCGACGGTCACCCGGCGCCTGCGCCAGGTCCTGGAGACCGGTGAGCCGCACGTCGCCCGGGTCCAGCGCCTGCGCCGGGCCGACGGGTCGGAGCTCGTGGTCTCCATGAGCATCCTGGCCGCCGCGGCGCCCCAGGAGGGCCTGACCGTCTCCCTGATCGCCATGGCGAAAAGGCTGCACCTGTACGCCGCCGAGACCGCGATCGGCACCTCGCTGGACATCGGCGAGACCGCGCAGTCGCTCGCCGAGTCGCTGCTGGCCTGGGGCGACGTGGCCGCCGTCGACCTCGACTTCGCCGTGTGGACGGGCGAGGCGGTCGCCAGACAGCCGCAGGGCCGCATCCGGCTGCGCCGGGCGGCCCTGGTCCCGGACCGGGCATGGCCCGACGGCTACGTGACCCCGGGCGAGGACCTCCCCGGCGACGCGAGCCGCCTGCTGTCCCAGGCCATACGCCGCGACGACGCCGCGCAGGCCATCGTCATACCCGACCGGGACGCCATCGAGCGGGTCCTCGGCGGCCCCCGGCTGGTCCGTGCCCTGGTCCCCGGCGACCAGGCGGCAGCCGTGGCGTTCGTCCCGCTGATCCTGGACGGCGCGACGCCCGTCGTCCTGGGCGTCGCGGAGGTCTGGCGACGGGCGGACCGGCCCTTCCACGACGGCGAGTTGCTCGACCTCCAGGAACTGGTGGCCAGGACCTCCCACCACGTCGACCTGGCCCGCCAGCACCAGCGTGAACACACACAGGTACTGGCCCTGCAACGCCGGCTGCTGCCCCGCACCGGCGGCGACACCATCGAGACCGCCAGCGTCTACCAGCCCGCCACCCCCGACAGCGCGGGCGTCGGCGGCGACTGGGTGAACAGTTTCCCACTGCCGGACGGCCGCACCGCGCTCGTGGTCGGCGACGTCGTCGGACACGGCCTCGGCGCCGCGGCGACCATGGGGCAGCTGAGCATGGAGGCCCGGGCCCTGCTCTCCGCGGGGCTGGCGCCCGACGAGGTGCTGGAGCACCTGGACGAGACGGTGTCCCTGCTGGACGACGCCGACTCCGGGCTGGCGGCCGGCTACAGCGCCCTCGGCTCGACCTGCTGCGTCGCCGTGTACGACCCGGTCGGCCGGTACGTGACCCTGTCCAGCGCGGGCCACCTCCCGCCGATCCTGGCCATGCCCGACGGGCCCGCCGTCCCCCTGGCGATCCGGCCCCACCCCGGCCTGGGCGCCGAGTTCGCGCTGCGGGAACCGTTCGACGTGCACGCCTTCCCCGCACCCCCCGGCTCCCTGCTCGCCCTCTACACCGACGGCCTGGTGGAGGACCCCGCCCTCTCGATCGACGAGGGCATCGCCCGACTGGCGGACGCCGTCTCCGCGGTGGACCCCTGGGACGCCCTGCCCCAGGCCGCCCGGCAGGTCGTCTCCGCCCTGGCGCCCGCGCGACGGCGCGACGACGTGACCCTGCTGCTCGCCCGCATGCTCGGCTACCGCAAGGGGGACACCGCGACCTGGCGGCTGCCCGCCCGCGACGACGCGGCCGCCCGGGCCCGCGCCCTGGTCTCCACCCTGCTGGCCCGCTGGCGCACCCGGGCCGACACCCGGGACCGGGTGGTGCTGGTGGTCGACGAACTGGTCGCCAACGCGGTCCGTTTCGCCGGCGGCCCCATCACCGTACGGCTGATCAGGACCGGGCACGGGCTGCTGTGCGAGGTGGGAGACACCGGCAACGGCAGACCGCGGCTGGGCCGCAACGAACCGTTCGCCGACGCCGGCCGCGGCCTGCACGTCGTCCACCGGCTGACCACCCGGTGGGGGGTGCGCTGGACGGACACCGGGAAGGTGGTCTGGGCGGCGGTGGCCAGGTGACAGTGGTCCGGGCGGCGGTGCCGAGGTGACACCCGCAGCCGCCCGGGCCCGCTGACGGTGGCGGTCGGGCTACAGCCACTCGCCTTCCAGGGCGGTGGCCGTCAGGCCCGGGGCCGCCGCGTACAGCACGGCGCGGCTGCCCGGTTCCTGCCCGGCGTCGTGGGCCCTGCGCATGATGTCGAACACGGCGGCGCCCCCGCGGTTGCCGCTGATGTAGCTGTCCCGGCTGTGGTCCAGCAGTCCCGAGGGCCATCCGTCGGGCATGGTCTGCTCCATGTACTCCAGCACCCGCGTGCCGCCGGGGTGCGCGAGCAGGACGTCGGGGTGCCAGGACTCCGGGTCCTCCTGGTAGCGGACGCGCAGCCACTCCCACATCGCGGTGACCGTCTCCTGCACGGCACGCGGCCCCCGCCGGTCCATCACGAAGTGCGTGCCGTCCGCCCGCGTCTCCAGCCGGTGCAGGTCCTGGGTACCGGGCAGGGTGTGGTTCCACGCGGCGTCCAGCCGCAGCACCGACTCGGGCCGCGGGCGGCCGGTGACGACCGCGGCGACGGCGGTGTCGGCGAACAGCAGCCGGACGATCAGGGACTCCAGGGTGTCGTCCCCGGGCTGGTAGGTCGTGCTCAGCGCCTCCGCGATCACGACCAGGACCACCCGGTCGGGGTCGGCGGCCACGAGGTCCGCCGCCAGCGCCAGGGAACGGGTCCCGGCGATGCAGGCCCACTGCGTGGCCGGCAGCAGCATGGCGTCGCTGCGCAGCGGGAGCCGGTTGGCCAGGGCGACGTCCAGACCCGGCAGGGCGGGGGTGGTGGAGTTGCTGGTGATCAGGCAGTCGACGTCTGCGGCGTCCAGCCCGGCGATCTGCAGGGCCCCGCGCGCCGCGCGCTCCCCGTAGGACTGCACGGCGGCCCAGGCAGGGGCGGTGCGCTCCTGGACGGTCTGCGGGGCGGGTATCGCCTCCAGGGCGGCGATCACGCGGTCCACGTCCCGCTCGTCGAACCCGTCCCGGGCCAGCGCCTCCCGGGCGGGCCCGGTGCCGGTCGGCCACCGCCCACGGCCGTCCCCGGGCGCGACGGCGCTCTCCAGCGGCAACATCCAGCCACGGGCCTCGATGCCCGTGCCGGCCGCGATGCCGTCGATCCGCGGCGCCCAGGCCGCGTGCGGGTGCCGCTCGCGCACTTCCTCCACGATCTGGCTGGTCTTCACGGTGTGTTCGCCGTGGATCACGGCAGGGGGGCACAGGTAAGCGGCCACAGTCGGCACCTTTCTGAGGGGCGTGAGGGAGAGCGTCACGAGCGCTGTGGCGCGGGTCACTTCACCACTGCGCGTACCAAGTCGGCGTCGCCGTACTCCACTTCCGGCGCGGCGCCGTATGGAACGAGCATGTACGCCAAAAGGACATTTCCGCTGTGAGCTGGGCAACGTGGGAGGAAGTTCGGTACGTGAGGCGGCACACACGGGGGCCGGATCGACACCTCAGGGGTCGCCGCCGTCCCGTGGCGCAATTGCCGCTGGCTGAAACCCAGTTGAGTACCCCGAACGCTGCTTCCCCAACAGTCACAGAATCATCACAGGACGTTTTCATATTCATGTTCATGGCAAACATGCTCGCCGTGCAGCAGCCATGACTGGCTCGTCGACTAGGGGTGGGGTTGTGAACGTGAAACGGGGGCGCCGCGCGGGCGGCATGCACGGAAGACCCATGCGGAATCTGGTATCCGCGCTGACCGCGGCGGCGGTGGTGATCACTCTGCCCGCCTGGGGGCCCTCAGCCCACGCGGCGGCGGACGAAGAGACCCGGCCACCGCTGTCCGAGGGGCAGCGAGCGCTCGCCGCGGCCCGGGAAGCGGGGAAGCGGGTCGAGGTCACCGGCGAGCGGACGGAACGCACGACGGTGTACGCCAATCCGGACGGGTTCACCTTCACGCTGGAGGAGTCCGCGGTCCCGGTGCGTGTGTCCACC
The DNA here is from genome assembly GCF_044540525.1 of Streptomyces sp. NPDC085932. NCBI lineage: Bacteria > Bacillati > Actinomycetota > Actinomycetes > Kitasatosporales > Streptomycetaceae > Streptomyces > Streptomyces sp. NPDC085932. Next base: position 241,849 of record NZ_JBITSJ010000007.1, on the reverse strand, counting down.
GCCGGTGGAGGCTGGCGGACACCCGATGCCACCTTGGAGCTCCGCGACGACGGGACCGTGGCGCCGAAGGCGGCGGCCGTGGAGATGCGGTTCTCCGGGGGCGGGAAGGCCGGCCCGCTGGTCGAGATCTCCGAGCGGGGCCGGTCCCTGCAGCTGGACTGGCCGGACAAGCTCCCCGAGCCCGAACTGGACGGGGCGAGCGCGACGTACCCGGAGGTGCTGCCGGGCGTCGACCTGAAGGTCACCGCGTCGGTGGAGAGTTTCCGCCACGTCCTGGTCGTCAAGACGCCCGAGGCCGCCGCCTCCAAGGCACTTCAGCGGATCGACTACTCCCTGAAGGCCGCCGGCCTGGACATCGTCAAGGGCAAGGCGGGGAACCTCACAGCGGTCGACGACGACGGCAACCGCGTCTTCCGGGCCCCACCGGCCCAGATGTGGGACTCCGCCGGAGAGGCCTCCGCCGCCCGGACCCGGTCGCGGGCGAGCGCGACGGCCGCGGGCCCCGAGGGTGCGGCCCCGTCCGGCGCCGACGCGTCCTCGCAGGCCGGCGTGGAGCCCGGCGCCGGGGACACCGTCACGACCATGGACGTGAAGCTGTCCGACACCGCGCTGACGGTGGTGCCCGACGCGGACATGCTCACCGGGACGAAGCCGGCGGCGTTCCCGCTGTACATCGACCCGACCGTGACCTGGGGCGAGTCCGAGCGCACCCTGCTGCGCAGCGACGGCTACGAGTCGTATGGCTGGAGCAACGGGGACGACGGCCTGGGCAAGGGCGCGGGCAAGTGCGGCACCTGGAACAACTACTACTGCGGGCCCGGATACGTGCAGAGGCTCTACTTCGAGTTCTCGCCGGCGAGCCTGAAGGGCAAGAAGGTCCTGGACGCCACGTTCCGGGTGACCGAGCCCTGGGCGTTCCAGTGCGACCCGCGCTGGGTGGAACTGGTCCGCACCAACAACATCTCCTCCTCCACCACCTGGTCCTCCCGGCCCAAGGAGATCGACTGGATGGGGGACCGGTACGTCTCGGCGGGCCGGGGCTCCCTGTGCGACCCGGACTCCCCGGACGCGCCCATCGAGTTCAACGACGATCCCGACCAGTCCTGGGAGAACCTCACCCCGACGGTGCAGAGCTTCGCTGCGGGCAAGTTCTCCCGGTTCACGCTCGAGATCCGGGCCAAGGACGAGTCCGACACCTCGGCGTGGAAGCGGTTCAAGAACGACGCCGTGCTGGCCGTGGACTTCGTCGGCCTGCCGGACAAGCCCAGCGGCGTCGGGCTGGTGACCGGCTCGGGCACGGTCTGCGAGAAGAGCGAGTCCGACCCCGCCATCGTCTCCGACCCGACCCCGCTGCTCACGGCCACGACCCAGACCAAGGCGGGCGGCGAGAAGGACGCGCAGTTGCGGGCCGCGTTCGACCTCGATCACAAGAACGCCGACGGCACCTGGTCCGACACCGCGCCCGGCAACGGCGACCTGCGGCCCTCCAGCGGGTACGTGGGTGACGGGGTGAAGCTGAGCATGTCCTGGTCGACCCTGGCCGAGGGCAAGCTCTACCGGTACCGGGCGTGGGTGCGCTCGTACTACAACGGCGGCGGCGACTCCCTCTCCGGGCCGTCCAACGCGTCCACGACGGGCTGGTGCTACTTCAAGGTCGACCCGACCGCGCCCAAGGCCCCGAAGATCACTGTCGGCAGCCCGTACTCCGTCTGCACGGAGACCACCTGCGCGGCGGGCGGCGGCCCCGGCCGCAAGGGCACCTTCACGTTCGCGGCGGCCACCGGCGACTCCAACGTCGCCTACCAGTACAAGCTGTCCACGGCGGACGCCTGGTCGACGCCGCTCAACGGAGCGACGGCGTCGAAGGACATCACGCCCGTCCGCTCCGGCACGTACACCCTGTACGTGCGGGCCAAGGACAGCGTGGGCCGCTGGGGCGCCCAGGGGGTCGTGGACTTCCTGGTCGCCGCGGGTGAAGGACCGGTCGGCCGCTGGCACTTCGACGAGGCCACCGGAGCCGCCGCCGACTCGGCCACGGCCGACGGCAACGACGCCGCGATCCTGGGCGGCGGCGCCGTACGGGACGACCGGGGGCGGCGCGGCCTCATCACGCACGACGCCGAGGGACAGCCCCTGGCGGAAGCGATCACCGACAAGGGACTGTCGCTGAACGGCAGCACCGCCTACGCGGAGACCAGCGCACCGGTGCTGGAGACCCGCTCCGCCTACACCGTCTCCGCCTGGGCGAGGCTCGACGCCGGCGGCAAGAACGCCTCCGTGCTCGCCCAGCCCGGCGGACAGGGCAACACGTTCGTGCTCTGGTACCTCGCCGACGTGAAGCAGTGGTTCTTCGGCGTGCTCGACCAGGACGGCTCCACGCTGCGCGGCCGGTACTCCGTCTTCCCGGCCCAGACGGGGGTGTGGACCCACCTGGCCGGCAGCTACGACCCGGCCACCCAGGAGCTGATCTTCTACGTGGACGGCCGTCGCCAGGCCCAGCCCCTGGCGACCGGCGCCGCCTCCTGGGAATCGACCGGCGGGCTGCAGTTCGGGCGGTACAAGTTCCCGAGCGGCAACGCGACCTACTACTTCCCAGGATCGATCGACGAAGTCGCCGTCTGGCAGCGGGTGCTGACCCACGAGGAGGTCGCGGACGAGACACGGCTGCTGGTGTCGGAGAAGTTCGCCGGTGTCGAGCTGGTGGCCGACTGGAACGCCGCCCGGGGCAGCGGGACGACCGTCCCGGACACCACCTCCGGCTACGGCAGGAGCCTGACCCTCGCGGGCGGTGCGGCGATCAGCGACGAGACGATCGTCCTGGACGGGGTGGACGACGCGGCCACGGCCCCGGGTCCGCTGGTGTACGACCACGCCCCCTTCACCGTCTCCTCGCTCGTCGAGCTGGACTCGGCGAAGCTGCTGGGCAAGGACGTCGGCTACACCGGCCAGGTCCTGGGCCAGCGCACGGCGGACGGCTCGGCCTGGGGCCTCTGGTACCAGCTGACCGGCAAGGACACCGTCCTGAACGAGGAGACGATGGAGGAGACCACGGTTCCGGTCGGTGTCTGGCACTTCGGCCGCCTGAACGCCGACGGCACCTTCTCCTCGGTCGTCTCCGACGAAGTGGCGGACCTGGACCACCCGGTGCGGCTGACCGGCATCTACGACTCCCTGAACGGCGCGATCAGCCTCTACCTCGGCTACGGGCAGAACGGCGACGCGAAGGCGTTCACCGTCCAGCTGGGCACCGGGGACTTCGCCATCGGCAAGGGCTTCACCGGCGGCACCTGGCGCCACCACCTGCCCGCCCGCGTCTCCGAAGTGCGGCTGTGGGCCGGGGCGATGGCGAGCCCCGAGCAGATCGAACACCGCGTGGGCGACTGACCCCCGCACGGAGGCGGTGGGGCGCCGCAGGGTGCGGCGCCCCACCCCGGCACGGCACATCACGGCCTTTCACAGCTCTGTCGGCCTTTCACGGCGCGCAGCAACGGGGTGGGAGCGGACCATCATGGCTTTTGGCATAGGCACATCAAGAGGGGCGAGGGGTCGCGGAAGGCGGCGGGCCGGGACGATCGTGACGGTCCTCGCGCTGGCCCTGCTGGTCCCCGCCGGGCCGGCCCCGGCGGCCCCGGCCGCCGAGAAGGGACTCGGCCGGCCGGACGCGCCCGACCAGCGGGTCAGCAAGGTCGAAAAAATGAACGGGCCCGGAGCGAAGAAGGCCCGCGCGAAGGTCGCCCAGGACAAGAAGGCCGACGCCGAGCGCGCCCGGAGAGCCCGTGCGGAGCAGGCGGCGGCCTGGCCCGCGCGGGGCGAGGCACGCGTCGAACTGGACGCCGGCAGACGCGTCCGGGCGAAACCGGGCGGCCTTCCCGTCAGCATCGCCCCGGCCGAGGGCCGCAACGCCGCCGCACCCGGCACCACCGCGCGGATCACCGTCCTCGACCAGAAGGCCGCCCGGGCCGCCGGCGTCACCGGCGTACTGCTGACCGTCGAGGCGGACGACCCCGGACGGGCGGAACTCCGCATCGACTACGACGGCTTCGCCTCGTCGATCGGCGGCGGCTGGGACTCCCGGCTGCGGCTGGTGCGCCTGCCCGGCTGTGCCCTGGACTCCCCGCACAAGGCGGCGTGCCGCGTCACCACCCCGGTCGAGTCCGACAACGACCTCGCGGACCGGACCCTCACCGCCTCCGTACCGCTGGCCGGGAAGGGCGACGGCTCCGCGCCGCGGGCCGCGGGCGCTGCCGGCTCGGAAGCGGCCGTGTTCGCCGTGACCGCGGGCGATCCCGGGGCGGGGGAGTCCCCCTCGGGCGCCGGTGACCACTCGGCCACCGAGTTGTCGGCGTCCTCCTCCTGGGAGGCGGGCGCCAACTCCGGTGCCTTCACCTGGAACCACGACTTCAACATGCCCCCCGCCGCCGCCGGCCCCACCCCGGACCTGGCCCTGTCGTACGACTCGGGCACCGTCGACGGTCGTACGGCGACCACCAACAACCAGGGCAGCGCCGTCGGCGAGGGCTTCAGCCTGACCGAGTCCTACATCGAGCGGTCCTACGGCTCCTGCGACGACGACGGCCACGAGGACGCCTTCGACCACTGCTGGAAGTACGACAACGCCCAGCTGGTCCTCAACGGCAAAGCGACCCGCCTGGTGAAGAAGTCCGGCGACTGGGAGAGCACCTGGCGGCTGGCGAACGACGACGCCTCCACGGTGACCCGCTCCACCGGCGCCGACAACGGTGACGGCAACGGCGAGTACTGGACCGTGGTCACGGGCGACGGCACCAAGTACGTCTTCGGCCTGAACAAACTGGACGGCGCCGCCGACCAGCGCACCAATTCCACCTGGACCGTGCCCGTCTTCGGCGACGACTCAGGCGAACCCGGCTACGGCAACGGCGACACCTTCGCCGCCCGCTCCACAGCCCAGGCCTGGCGGTGGAACCTCGACTACGTCGAGGACACCCACGGCAACGCCTCCACGTACTGGTACGCCAAGGAGACCAACCACTACAAGAAGAACAAGGCCACCAGCGCCAACGCCCCCTACACCCGCGGCGGCTACCTCAAGGAGATCAAGTACGGGCTGCGCAAGGGAGCGTTGTTCACCGACGACGCCGACGCCAAGGTCACCTTCGGCCACGCGGAACGCTGCACCGTCTCCGACTGCTCGTCGCTGACCAAGGACACCGCCAAGAACTGGCCCGACGTCCCCTTCGACGCCCTGTGCACCGACGGCGACACCGACTGCCTGGCCACAGGCCCCTCGTTCTTCTCCCGCAAGCGTCTGACCGGCATCGACACCTTCTCCTGGAACAGCACCACCAGCACCTACGACCCGGTCGACTCCTGGGACTTCACCCAGGAGTACCTCGACGGCGGGGACATCGGAGACACCTCGGACCACGTCCTGACATTGAAGTCGCTCCGGCGGACCGGCAAGGCCGGCGGCTCGGCCATCGCCCTGAACCCGATCTCGTTCACGTACCAGTGGCGCGAGAACCGGGTCGACGGCACGGACGACATCCTGCCCCTGACCCGGCCCCGCATCTCCACGATCACCTCGGAAACCGGTTCGATCACCACGGTGACCCTCTCGTCGCCGCAGTGCGTGCGCAGTGACGTGACGGGCGCGGCCGAAGACACCAACACCCGCTCCTGTTACCCCACCTACTGGAACATCAACGGCTCCTCCGAGGCGTCGATCGACTGGTTCCACAAATACCGCGTCGAAGCCGTCGTCGTGTCGGACCCGGCGGGCCACAATGACGCGGTCGAGTACGCCTACGACTACAGCGGTGCCGCCTGGCACCACAGCGACGACCCCTTCACGCCGAAGGGCGAGCGCACCTGGTCCGAGTGGCGGGGCTACCGCCAGGTCACCGTCCATACCGGCGCCCGGGACACCACCCGCTCCAAGACCGTCTCGCTCTACATGCAGGGCATGCACGGCGACAGGAAGAAGGACGGCAGCACCCGTTCGGTCACCCTCGCCCCGCTGTCCTCCCCGTCCCTCGGCATCGCCGGCATCACCGACAGCGACCAGTACGCGGGCACCCGCCGCGAACACGTCACCTACGACGGCACCATCCCTGTCACGGTCGAGGTCAACGAGCCGTGGTCGAAGGAGACCGGCCGCCAGAGCGTGCCCGACGCGGCCGACCACGTGGCCCGCTTCGTCCGGACCGAGAAGTCCACGACCCACACGTACCTGACCGCCGCGAAGACCTGGCGCGCTCGCGCCCTCACCACCACCTACGACGACCACGGCATGCCCGTCACCGTCGACGACTCCGGTGAGGCGGGCAAGGGCGGCGATCAGACCTGCACCCGCACCTGGTACGCCCGCAACGCCGCCGCAGGCATCAGCGACCTGGTCTCCCGCAGCCGCACCGTCGGACAGTCCTGCTCCGTCGCGGACACGAGCCTGAGCCTGCCGGCGAACTCCAGGACGCGCGGCGACGTCCTGTCGGACACCGCCACCGTGTACGACAACCCAGCCGCCACAGGCTGGTCGGCGTCCCAGACGCCCACCAAGGGGGCGGCGACCTGGACGGGACGCGCCACCGGCTACGGGGCCACGGCCGGGGCGGACGGGCTGCGCCCGGCCACGGGCTGGCAGAAGACCGCGTCCACCACGTACGACGCCCTCGGCCGCACCGCCGACGTCACCGACGCCGAGGGCAACACCACCTCCACCGCCTACACGCCCGCCACCGCGGGCCCACTGACCAAGACGATCGTCACCAACCCCAAGGGCCACAAGGTCACGAGCTTCCTGGACCACAGACACGGCCAGGAACTGCGCGTGTACGACGCGAACCTGAGGAAGACCGAGACCACCTACGACGCGCTCGGCCGACGGACCGCGGTCTGGGAACCCAACCGCAACAAGGCCGCCGACTACAGCGCCAACACCACGTTCGCCTATCGCATCAGCAGCACCGAGCCGTCCTGGGTCTCCACCTCGACCCTGAAGCGGGACGGGGAGACCTACAACACCACGTACGAGTTCTACGACTCGATGATGCGCCCGCTGCAGACCCAGTCGCCCACCCCGCTCGGCGGCCGCGTCCTCACCGACACCCGCTATGACACCCGGGGCCTGGCCCACGAGACCTACGAGGACATCTTCGACAGCACGGCCACGCCGAACGGCACCTACACCCGGGCCGAGTACGGCGAGACGCCCGAACAGACCGAGACGGTGTACGACGGCGCGGAACGGCCCGTCTCCAGCACCCTGTACGTGTACGGGGTGAAGAAGTGGTCGACCTCCACCTCCTACACCGGTGACTCCACCGCCACCACCGCCCTCCAGGGCGGTTCGGCCAGTCGCACCATCACGGACGCCCGGGGCCGCACCGTCGAGTCCCGCCAGTACGCGGGTCCCAGCCCCGCCGATCCGCAGTTCGGCGGCGGCTCCGGCACGGCCTCGTACACCTCGACCACCTTCCGGTACACACTGGAGGACGAGCAGGCGCAGGTCACCGGCCCCGACGGGGCCACGTGGAGCTACGGATACGACCTCTTCGGCCGCAAGACGAGCGCCGACGACCCGGACAAGGGTCTGACCGCACTCGAGTACGACGCCCTCGACCGCCTCACCAAGTCCACCGACTCCCGCGGCAAGAGCATCATCACCGCCTACGACGAACTCGCGCGGGTCACGGGGACCTGGACGGGCTCGAAGACCGACGCCAACCAGCTGACCGCCCACACCTTCGACACCCTGCTCAAGGGACAGCCGGACACCAACACCCGGTACGTCGGCGGCAAGACCGGCCGGGCCTACACCGAGACCGTCACCGCGTACGACACCATGGACCGCCCCACGACCACCGAACTCACGCTGCCCGGCAGCGACCCGCTCTCCGCGGCGGGCGCGGGCACCCTCCAGTTCGAGAGCCACTACAACATCGACGGCACGCTGCAGAGCACCAAGGAGCCCGCCCTCGGAGGGCTGCCCAGCGAGATCGTCGAGTACGGCTACACCAGCACCGGACAGCTCACCTCCATCGGCGGCAGCACCGGCTACCTCCTCGACGTCGACTACTCCGCGCTCGGCCAGGCGCAGCAGCTCGTGCTCGGGACCGCGAACACCGAGCAGCACAAGAAGGCGTACGTCACCAACACCTGGGAGGAAGGCACCGAACGCCTCCTCGGCAGCCACGTCACCGACCAGACCCACCCGTACAAGCTGCAGAACCTCGTCTACTCCTACGACCAGGCGGGCAACGTCACCTCCATCGCCGACACCAGCACGCTCGGCGGCTCGGCTGCGGCGGAGACCCAGTGCTTCACCTACGACAGCCACCGACGTATGACCGACGCCTGGACCCCGGCGTCCCAGCGCTGCTCCGACGCCCCCAGCGCCACCGGCCTCGGCGGACGCGCTCCGTACTGGACCAGCTACCGGTACAACGCCGCCGGGCAGCGGACCACCGAGACCAGCCACACGGCCACCGGCGCGGCCACCACCACCTACTGCTACGAGAAGCCGGAACAGCCGCACACCCTGACCGGCACCACCACCAAGGGCGACTGCGCGTCCCCCGAGCGGAGTTACACCTTCGACGACAGCGGCAACACCATCAAGCGCCCCGGAGAGACCGGGACGCAGGATCTGCTGTGGTCGGAGGAGGGCAAGCTGCGCTCCCTCACCGAGGGCGACACGACCACCGACTACGTCTACGGCGCCGACGGTGACCTGCTGATCCGCGCCACCGAGGGCGGCGAGCGCGTCCTGTACCTGGGGGCGTCCGAACTGCATCTGCGGGCCGACGGCAGCACCTGGGCCCAGCGCCACTACAGCTCGGCCGGCCTCAATGTCGCGGTCCGCTCCAACGAGAGCGGCAGCAGTGAACTCAGCTACCTGGTGACGGACCAGCACGGCACCGCGACCCTCGCCCTGGACGCGACCGACCAGACCTTCTCGCGGCGCTACCTGAACACGTTCGGCGAGCCCAGAGGCAAGGCCTCCGGACCGGCCTGGCCCGACGACAAGGGCTTCCTGGGCAAGACCACCGACACCGGCACCGGTCTCACCCACGTCGACGCCCGGCAGTACGACCCCGAGATCGGCCAGTTCATCAGCCTCGACCCGCTGCTGCAGACCGGCGTGGGGCAGACTCTCAACGGATACAGCTACGCCGTCCAGAACCCGGCGACCCTCGCCGACCCCTCCGGCCTCGGCGTGCCCGAGTGCCACACGGGCGAGATCAAGTGCCGTAACGGTGTCCCGGTCAGCAGCGGAAGCTCGAACAAGAACTCCGACGGGCCGGTCCGCGCCTGCCGCTGTGGTGGACGTCCCCCGCTCGTCCAGGGCAACACCAGGCCCACCGGCCTCGGAGGCATCCCGGGCCGCCGCAACATCACCCTGCCGTCGACGCCTCCGCCCACCGGCTGGCTCAAGGTCACCCCGCCCAACCCCGGCCCCGAGCCCAAGAAGGACGACGGTTTCTGGGGTGGTCTGAAGAACAAGGTCGGCGACAAATGGGACACCTTCAAGGACAACGTGACCAGCAAGGACTGGTGGAAACACAAGGGCGTCGACATCGGGATCGGGGCAGTGGCGGCCATCGGAACGGGCGTGTGCATCGCGACAGTCGTCTGTGGCGGCGGCGTGTTCCTGGTCGGCGCCGGAGCGGTCTTCGTGGCGGGCCTCGGTGCCCATATGGCGGTCGCCACCGACGAGGAACGTGAGCGCGGCGCGACCCAGTTCCTCGCGCGCACGGCGAAAGCCGAGGTGAAGGGAATGGCCGCCGGCGCTTTGTGGGGCCGCGGTCCCGTGGGCGGAATCATCAAGGGCGCCAACGGCAAGTACGCATCATTCTTCGCCAAGCGGGACATGGCAGGGTCGCCGCCCTTGCTGTACAAGGTGCCCATGAGACAGTGGGGTTCCACGGTACGCGGGCGCGTTCGCGACATACTCAAGTAGTGAGATCTGTACTTGACGTCCGGGGGCCGGAATTCATCCGGCCCCCGGACGTCCCCTTCTCCAGACGAAACCGAATACCGATCTCCTGCCGGAGGGCGACGGTGAACGATTCCCGGTGCGGGACACTCGACCACATCTACCTGAGCTATCTGGCCGACCGCGGGACATCAGGACTGCGCGTGGGCTGGCGGCAGGTGCTCCGCGACGCGTGGTTCGGAATCCTCATATGGCTGGCAGCCTGTGCCGTCGTCTTCTTCGTCGCGGGACCGATATGGGTGGGCGTTCCCGCCGGCCTCTGGCTCGGCTGCGTCGCCGTCGTCACCGTGATCCGTCTGCTGATGAGACACACCGTGCGGTGCTCTGTGATGTACGGCGTCCACTGGCCCCTTCAACTGGGTGAGCTGATCTGAGATGTCGGCCCTCATGGAACTGGCACTGCTGGTGATCCTCGCCGGTGCGGCAGCACTGGCCGTCCGCACGGCCGTGCGCGGCCGGGCGGCCCGGCGCAGCACCGGCCTCGCCGAACAGGGCTCGGCGCGCTTTCCCTGCCGTCTGTCCTGGGAAGCCGGCACCGGCAGGAAGGCGTTCACCTACGGCAAGATCGAGGCGGGTGCGGCCGAGGGCCTGCGCTTCATCCGGCGCGGGGGCGGCCCGCTGGCCCTGCCGCGCGCCCTCCGCGTCCACACGGAACCGAGCTGGCGCACCGGGCTGGTACTCCTGCGCTATACCGCTGCCGGAAAGGGAGACGTGAGAATCCTCCTCAGCGAAGCGGATGCCGTGACGGTGGCGGGGTTGCTGCGGGGCGAGGGAGCGGGGGCACCCTGAGCCGTGGATCCGGCGCCGGAACGTCAGCCCGAAGCGGGCTGCGAACCCCCGGACGCCTCGCCCGCGGCACGGCGGTACTCCGCGTTGATCCGCTGGGCCTCCTCCAGCTGGTCCTCCAGGATGATGATCCGGCACGCGGCCTCGATCGGAGTGCCCTTGTCCACGAGCTCGCGGGCGCGCGCGGCGATCCGCAGCTGGTAGCGGGAGTAGCGGCGGTGCCCGCCTTCCGAGCGCAGCGGAGTGATCAGCCGCGCCTCCCCGATGGCCCGGAGGAAGGCCGGCGTGGTGCCGAGCATCTCGGCGGCGCGGCCCATGGTGTACGCGGGGTAGTCGTCGTCGTCCAGACGATCACCGAGCGGAGAATCTGCTGCTGCCATGTCACCTCGTTGTCGCACCGCGCCGAGGGGCCCTGGTGCCCATCGGCACCGGGGCCCCTGAGGAAATGAAACACCATCCCCCGGCCCTCGTGCCCGGCCGACCTCCCGTTTCCGTTGTCCGGCCCGGCCGGATCAGGGGGTGACACAGCGGTGAGGGCCCTGCCGACGCGCGTCGGCAGGGCCCTCACCGGGTCTTGAGGCCCGGGGCTAGACGAGAGGTCCGGCGATGACGTCCCGCAGCCGGATCCGGTCCGTGTAGGCCGGGCTGCCGGTGACCCCGGCGAGCCGGGCCAGGGTGACCAGACCCGTGCTCTGGTCGTCCCCGTCGCAGAGGACGAGGTGGTCGACGCGGGCGCCGGCCATGAGGGACAGCGCCACCTCGACCGTCATGTCGTCCCGTACGCGAGGCCCGAACGGGCCTCCGTCATCGAGCACGGTCGTGGCGGTCACGGGGAAGAAGTCCGCGTGGTGCGCGGTCTCGGTCGGCGTCACAGGTGTCTCCCACCGGTCGGGGTCGGCTCGTGGTCACGTCGGTGCTGCGCGGCAGGAGGCCGGCTCACGGTCACGGCGGCTACGCGGCCGAACCGAAGCCGGGCCGCCGCTGGCCCCCGCGGCGCGCCCCTTCACCGGCGGGCCTGCCCTGGCCCCCGCGGCGTCCACGACGGGCCCGGGACGGCGAGGACGCCCCGCCCGGGCGCTCCGCACGCGGCGCCGTGATGACGACCGGGACACCGGACGGCGCCTGGGCGCCGGTGATGCGGCTCAACTCCGCCTCGCCGGACCGCACCTGGGCGACCTGCGGGGTGATGCCCGCCGATGCCATGAGCCGCGTCATGCCGCGCCGCTGGTCCGGCGTCACCAGGGTGACGACACTGCCCGACTCCCCGGCCCGGGCCGTGCGGCCCCCGCGGTGCAGGTAGTCCTTGTGGTCACTGGGCGGATCCACGTTGACGACCAGGTCGAGATGGTCGACGTGGATCCCGCGGGCCGCGACGTTGGTCGCCACCAGCACCGTCACGTGACCGCTCTTGAACTGCGCCAGGGTCCGCGTGCGCTGCGGCTGGGACTTGCCGCCGTGCAGGCCCGCGGCCCGGACGCCGCTGTTCAGCAGGTGCTCGGTGAGCCGGTCCACCGCGTGCTTGGTGTCGAGGAACATGATCACCCGACCGTCGCGTGCCGCGATCTCGGTGGTCGTCCGGTGCTTGTCCGCGCCGTGCACGTGCAGGACGTGGTGCTCCATCGTGGTCACGGCGCCCGCCGACGGGTCGACCGAGTGGACCACCGGGTCCGACAGGTAGCGGCGGACCAGCAGGTCCACGTTGCGGTCCAGGGTGGCCGAGAAGAGCATCCGCTGCCCGTCGGGACGCACCTGGTCCAGCAGGGCGGTGACCTGCGGCATGAAGCCCATGTCGGCCATCTGGTCGGCCTCGTCGAGCACCGTGACGGCGACCTCGTCCAGCCGGCAGTCGCCCCGGTCGATGAGGTCCTTGAGCCGCCCGGGCGTCGCGACGACCACCTCGGCACCGGCGCGCAGCGCACCGGCCTGCCTGCCGAGGGACATCCCCCCGACGACGGTGGCCAGCCGCAGGCGCACGGACCGGGCGTACGGGGTGAGCGCGTCGGTGACCTGCTGCGCGAGCTCACGGGTGGGCACGAGAACGAGCGCGAGCGGCTGCCGGGGCTCGGCCCGCCGTCCCGCGGTACGGGCCAGCAGGGCCAGGCCGAACGCGAGGGTCTTGCCCGACCCGGTGCGGCCACGGCCGAGCACGTCACGGCCGGCCAGGGAGTTCGGCAGGGTCGCTCCCTGGATCGGGAACGGCACGGTCACGCCTTCATGGCCGAGCGTGGCCAACAGGGGTGCGGGCATGTCCAGTTCGTCGAACGAGTCCACGGCGGGCAGCCCGGGTGTGATCGTCTTCGGGGGCGCGAACTCGCCCTGCACGGGCCGTCCCGCCGGCCGACCGTCGTAACGCTGGGAACGGCGCGGACCACCGCCGGAGCGGTCGTCGCCCCGGAAGGAGCCGGACGTGCGGGACGTGCGGGACCTGTCGGATGTGCGGGACGTGCGGAAATTCTGAGATGTACGGGCACGCTTCATGCGGTACGGGACCTTCCTTGATGGGCACGTGGCAAGGAATTCCCGCAGCAGAAGAGCGGCGCAGAGAATTTCGAGACGAGCCGGATGCGAGGGGGGACGGGGCCGGAACGACGGGAAAATGCGCCCGCCGACGAGGGTGAGATGCGGCCTCTCGCTCCCCGAAAAAAGCGAGCCGGGGCCCGCACCCCTTAGGTGCGGGCCCCAGCTGCGAAGTTGTGCGTCGACCGCCGGTGTCAGGCGGGAACGATGTTCTCGGCCGTCGGGCCCTTCTGGCCCTGCGCGATGTCGAAGGACACCTTCTGGCCTTCCAGCAGCTCGCGGAAGCCCTGGGTGGCGATGTTCGAGTAGTGGGCGAAGACGTCGGCGCCGCCGCCGTCCTGCTCGATGAAGCCGAAGCCCTTTTCCGCGTTGAACCACTTCACGGTGCCAGTAGCCATGTCATTTCTCCTTCGGAGGCGGTGTCAGGAAAACGCACTGTGCGCATTCCGTGTCGCCGTGATGATTACCCCGTAGGAAATGAACCTTCTGGCAACCACACCTGCAACTGACAACGACACTAGCACGCAGCGATCGACCGCCCGCAGTCGATAATTCCTGCTCAGACGCCCGAACGAGGAATAATCCCAGCGCCCGACCCCAATACCTCCTGCCGCGCATACAGATATTGCTCCCCGGAGGACCGCCCTTTCCTCCCGCACGCCACGACGCACAAGGCCCTGACCTCCCCCGACGACAGCCACACCGCCCCCGATGCACCCGGGCGGCGGCACCAGGGCGAAGGGCCCGGAATCCGGCGAACGAGAGGAGACTCACATGCCACGCGGGGCGTGGCGGCCTCCCCCGCAACGCCCGCTCGGCAGACGCACATGCCCTGCCGTCGAGACCCTGAAGCGCCCGCCGGGGGGACCATGGCGTACAAGATGACCGACGACTACGCGTCGACCATGGTGACCGTCATTCCGGTCATCCTCGTCGTCGCCACCGTCGAGTTCCAGGCACTCGCGAAGCGCGAACCGAGACCGTCGGCCCGCGAGGGCCTCACGGGCCGACTGGTGTGGGACACGGCCCTCCTGGTGATGTGGAACGGCCTCATCGTCAGCCACGCCGCCGTCGAGATGGCGCTGATCACGTGGCTCGCCACCACGGAACGCCCGGAGTCACCGGAACTGGCCCGGACGGTGGCGTTCGTGGCATGGCTGGGTCTCGCATGCGTGGCGGCCTTGACCGCCCTGCTCACCTTCGGGGCCGTCATCCGCGTCCAGGGGGCGATGTTCACGAACCCGACGCGGGACGCGACACGACGACCCGGGCAGGCCGACCGCCCGACTCCACGCCGACCGCGGCCGCCCCTGGGCCCGAGCAGCCCCGCCCACCGTCCACGCCGAAGCCCGGGCCGCTCACCACGCCGCAACCGCCAATCGCCCGGCATCGGTTAGATGCCTCAAAGGTGCTGCTTGGCTGCACGGACCAGTCGGCTGATGTCGTCACGGGTCCGAACCCTGGCCGCGTCGCGCTCTGTTCTGCCCTCCGTCTTGGGCAACGCCGTGACATCCGCGAGCACGTCCTCCGCGAACCGGCCCAGCGCCTCGTCATCAGTGAGCATCTGGACGCGGAACAACGCCTCCTGGGCGTTGGAACGGAGGTCGTAGGCACGGATCCGCACCGAGTCGGGATCCTCCCGTGGAGGCTGCTCGTGCTCGCAGAACCAGAGGTGCACCAGGCAGCGACGGTAGTTGACCAACGCGCCGGCATAGGCGGAGTAGGCATCGAGCCGCTCCTGCCGAAGCTTCTCGCGACGGGTGAACTGCTGACTCCTGTCGGTGTTCCGCTGCTGAAACGCCAGAGTGATCCCCGAACCCAGCAACGTCCCGAGCACGGCTATACCGCTGGCGATGATGGTCTCCACACCCCAAGCTGATCACACCCCGCGGAAGGGCCCCCTCGGCACGCGCCGATGCCGGAGCCGAGGTCAGTGCCGGCGACCAACGACTGGGCCCCGGCCCTCAGTTCCGCCTCCCGGCCCGGAAGCTCCTCGGGCCGTAGTGACAACCGGTCCATGCGCCCATCGTGAAGACAACGAAACGACCGGACCACCGAATATCGCGCGACCTCGGCTGCTTCACTGGAGGCATGAAGCTGCAACGGATGTGTTCGTGGGACGCGATGCACCACAAGCCCGGAACCGCCTCCGCGCGAGGCGAGTGCTCCTGGGGCGCACCATGCCCCAACCGCGCGGAGTGGAGCGTCCTCGTCACGGACGCCGGTGGCGACAGCTGGTGGGCCGCGTGCCCGGAGCACGCCACCACGTCGCCGGTGCTGTCCCCTGGCACAACCGCCGAGTAACACACGGTTCGGAAGCCGGCGCGGAGGGCGTATCACGACTGACGGTCCTGCCGGTCCTGCCGGGGTCCGCTCACCGAGGCCGCCCAGTCGCGGAACAGACGCAGTACTTCGCCAAGATTGAGCGGCCCGCAGGACGCCCGGAAGACGCCGTCCGACACCGTCGCCATCACCCAGTCGGAATCGCTGCGCCGGATGTCCGTCCCGTCGTAGGTCCGACCAGACAGGGCGGTCTCTTCGAGATCGATTGCCACAGTCCAGCCTGGATTGTCGAGCGTCGCGATCCGAACGCCCCACTCGTGCTCCCAGTCACCGTCGCACTGGGCGTGGTACCACTGCTCCAGCCAACTGAGTTCTCCACCCGCCTCTGCCATGAGGGCTGATCGTATGAGGCCCCGGTCTCGGCACGCTCAGCCGACAGCCACATCCGGCGCGAGGCGAAGCCCGCAGCGCTCCAGGTTCAAGGGCTGGTGCCTTCCACCGCGTCCGCACGGCTCGAGACGCCGTATCCGCAAGCGATCTCAGTGGTGGGATCGAAATCCCCGCCGAGGGCTTCCTTGCGCTGCCACGCGGTGCTGTTTCCCCTGGTCAGAGCCCGTCCGCTCACGCATCGCTCACGCGCTGTCCGTTGCTGAGCAGCGCGTCGGTCAGATCTGGCCGAGGTCGATCTCCACCGGGAAGGGGGCCGCTACCTTGAGGACGCCGGTGAACACGTCTCCGTCCCGGTAAGTCTTCGTCGCGGGGTCGAGAACGTAGGTGTACACGAGCGGAACGCCTGTCGCGGCCTGCTCGATCCGCCAGTAGAAGGCGATGCCTGCCTTGGCGTACTGGTCGACCTTCACGATCCGGTCGGTGGTCTCCGATCCTGGTGACACCACCTCCGCGACCAGCAGCACGTCCTCAGGGCGAGTGGGGGTGACGTCGATCGTGTCCGCGCGGTACACGATGACGTCCGGGCGGCGATTGGTGAGCGGGACGTCCTGAAGCCGGACGTCGAAATCCGTGTCGGCATTCCACTCGGGGCCCGCGGCGGCATCCAGAGCGTTCGCGAGAAGACGCGCCAGTCGGTTGGGCCGCTTGGACGCGCTCGGACTCACGACGACCATCCCGTCCACGACCTCGATACCGGCGCACTGCTCGTCGGACCAGGAGTCGTACTGCTCCGCCGTGATCTGCTCATGCATCCATGCCGGGGCCACCATCTCAGCCGTCATGAAGCACCTCCCGGACACTGTGCCGCGGGCCCGATCCCGGATTCAGCGTACTGTCCGCCGTCCTTCGAGCACGCTGATCTCGCTCACGCTCCAAGCCCACGGACAAGTGGGAAACCGGCGCCGTGGGCTCGTCACCAGAGGATCGGAACACGGCCGGCGGCACCATTGACCTGGCGGCCACACCGGTGAGCCCTGCTGCTTCTGGAGGAAACGGGCCAGGAAGCCGAACCGTCGAGGTCGAGGCGGATCACGGCGAGCGCCTCGGTGATCGGCCGAACACCATGCACATGTCCTGGGGGAGCGATTCGAGGACCTGCCGCGCCTCGGCGGTCCGGCCTTGGGCGAGCAGCAGCATCCCATGTTGTGCCGCAGCTCCACGGCTTCCTGGCTCACGTCGCTGTCGACCGCCCGCACGACGTTCAGCACGCCTTGGAGCGCGGCCAGCGCGTCGGTGACCTGGCCAAGTTCGGTACGGCAGGCGCGGGCCTGCTCGCCGGTGGGCCCGACGACTACAGGCGTAGGCGTAGGCGTCGGCCACGGCGTCGAACTCGGGCAGGCGGTCCAGTAGTCGCCGCCGAGGAGGCGGATCGCCGCCCGCTGGCGGCGCAGTGCCAGGACCTGCTTCCGTCCACTCACGCAAACGGCCCCGGACGAGGAGTCCGAGGCCGAGCTGGAACCCTCCCGGGGTAAGAAACCCCAGCTCAGGGCGGCATTACGTTTGTGCCCCCGACAGGATTCGAACCTGCGACACCCGCTCTAGCAGTTCGATTGCTGCTCGGCACTGCCGGGCAGCCACCCGGCTATGCCAGCCGTGCAGGACCGCCTGGGGATGCTGGCGTCCGGGGCCGTTGATGTCACCTGTGGATGTCAAAACGGTGCAACCGCATGCGCTCGCTGGCACGATGATCCTGTGGTTGACCTGGAGCGCATCAAAGCGGAGAGCATGGCGTACTTCCGATCTCTTGACGAGAGAGCCACCCTGCGGCACCACTTCCGCCACGCCGACGAGGAGGGCGGCTTGTGGTACTTCGAGGCCGTACCCGACCGCGGCGAGTTGGTTGCCATCAAGCAGGCCGAGCTGACTACGGCCGGCCGACTCCACCGGTACAGCTGGGAGCATCTGGAGGACAAGCACGGCTTCCTGACGGACCAGGCGCTCGACCCTGAAGATGACCCGCTGGAAGCCATCTCTGCCGACGAGTTCGAGCGGATATGGACCCAGTGACAGGGTTGGACAACCACTTCAGGAGCGAGGTGGGGCGATCACGGGCCCGAGCTGTGAGTTCTCTGGCTTGGCGCAGTTCGGCCGTTCTGCCCGCTCCGCGCCCCAGTTCCCCGTGAGTCCCCGCCCGTTCAGGCAGGAGAGCGGCACGACCGAAGGTCGCCCCAGGCCTCCCTTGCTGGGTCAGGGCTCCACTAGCTGATCGGGTCGAACGTCGAACTCGGTCCGGTCGCCTTCTGTCGCTTCAGGCCGCCCGCCCGTAGAGATCGTGACGACCTCGTTGCCGTCCGGATCTGAGGTGCGACTCAAGATCACGCAGTACATCGCCACGGCGATGGGGTACGCCGCTTCAGGGCTCAGCGCATCCCCGTCATCGAAGATTGGCACCTTGTCGAGGAAGGTCCATTGTCGGCCATGGGCGTCGGTTAGGTGCACCTCGACAAACCCAGGATAGGAACCGTCGTCGTACTCGTGTACCCAGCGAGTGGCTTCGCACCGCAACAAGGTCATCCCGCCCCCTTTGTTTGAGATGTGGCCTCATCTTTAGCAGGTCAATCAACTGGACCTTGCTACTCGGCCATCCAGCTTGAGTCCTCGGTGGATCGGTCGCTGCGGTTCGGCGTTGATCGTCGCTGTCTGTCCCTGTTGGTGTCGGCCGCTGGTGTCAAGCAACCGGTGCCCTCTTGACAGATCTGCGCTGTCTTCTTCAAGCAGGCGGTCAAGCGAGTCGGCTAGCTCAACCGATCTTGGTTGCGTACTCGGAGACCCCACATCTCCTCGCCGTTGTCATCCTTGAACCGCACAGCACCTGCCCGTACCAGGAGCTGCCGGAGTTCGTCGTCCGTGAAGCCGCCGATGTGGTGCTTGATCTTCGCGAAGCTACGCAAGGGCCACCGTTGATGGAGGAGCAGCTTGGAGATGGTCTCCTCCGCCATGAACTCGGTTCGAAGCTCCTCACGGAGCCTCCCCCTCTCCAGCCTCCATGAGATCAATCCGCCAACAACCGATACCACGAGCGCTGTACCACCAGCGATCAACGCAGCACTCACATTGCTGTCCATCTGGTCATCGTAGGCGGCGTCAAGCCGCATTCCCGAGCGTGAAGCGGGCGCTCGCGGGTGAATCCACCTCTCCACCACCCTCCCCAGCTCCTATCCCGTCCGCCGTCGACCCACACGCCGTGGAGCAGGCGTGGTTCATGGCGTCCAGGTGGAGCGCGCCACTCTACGAACGACCTGGACGCCATGGGCCATGGGCCGCGTCTGCTCGGCTCTGCCTGGGTCGATGGCGGACGGGATGGGAGCTCTCCGCGCACGCAACTACGGGCCCGCTGCCGGGAACGGCGCCCCCTCCATCCCGGTGCCGGCCGATCCCCCGCCGGAGGCACCGTTCTGACCCCCCGGGCGTTATGTGCGGTGATCGACTCATGGCTACCGGCCCCATCCACGTGTGCTCGGCCGGTCCACGGTCTACGACCTGATCCGGTCCCGTCGCCTGCCCTCGATCACCATCGGCCGGTGCCGGCGTATCCCGGCGTGGGCCGTCCACGAGTACATCACCAACGAACTGGAGGCGGCGGCCTGATGGCCCAGCAACGCAAGCGGAACCCCAACGGGGCGGGCACCATCACCAAGCGCAAGGACGGCCGCTTTCAGTGCGCGGTCTACGTCCTCCAGCCGGACGGCACCCGCGCCCGCAAGTTCTCCTACGGCAAGACCTGGGCGGAGTGCGACGCCAAGCGCCGGGAGCTGCTCGACAAGGTCGACCAGGGCGTGCCCGTGCCCACCAAGTAGGCCAAGCTCTCGGAGTGGCTGCCGTACTGGCTGGACAACGTCATCAAGCCCGGCGGAAGCTCAGCACGTTCGACAAGTACGAGGCGCACGTCCGGCTTTACCTCGTGCCCCTGCTGGGTGCCAAGCGACTGGAATCCCTCGGCGTCGCGGACGTGCGCCGGTTCCTCGTCCGTCTGGAGAAGGAGACCACGGCCGCAACCGCCAAGGAGTCACACCGCGTTCTGCGGTCGGCGCTGTCCTCGGCCTGCCGCGAGGAACTGATCACGCGCAACGTCGCCAAGCTCGTGAAGCCGCCGCGCACCGACTCGCGGGAGCTGAAGCCGTGGACGCTGGACGAGACGCTTGACTTCCTCGCGGCGTCCCGGCGTGACCCGCTCTACGCGGCCTTCGTGCTCGCCATCGCCATGGACCTCCGCCGGGGAGAGATCGTCGGCCTTCGCTGGTCGGATCTCGACCTCGACGGCCGCGTCCTGTACGTGCGGCAGCAGACGCAGCGCCGCCGGGGTGTCCTGTACGACGACCCCAAGAGCCGCCGTCGCCGTGCCGTCCCGCTGCCCGCGCTCTGCATCGCGCCTCTGCGCTGGCACCGGATGCGGCAGGCGGCTGCCCGTGCCAAGGCGGGGGAGAAGTGGCAGGAGTCGGACTACGTCTTCACCACCTGCACCGGGCGCCCGGTCGAGCCGCGGAACGTCTACCGCTCCTTCACTCGCGTCGCCCAGTCCGCCGGCCTCCGCGTGGTCCGGCTGCACGACGCTCGCCACGGGACGGCCACCTTGCTCACGGCGGCCGGAGTCGCGCCGCGCGTCGTGATGGAGATCCTTGGCCACTCGCAAATCAGCATCACCATGGACGTCTACACGCACGTCGTCCAGGACACGCAGCGCGAAGCCATGAGCCACATGGATCGCCTGCTCAGGAGACGCCCCATCCGGGGGTGACCGCCCTCGTTGATGTCAGAAGTGGATGTCAAAGGCCCCGGACCATGATCGGTCCGGGGCCTTTTGGCTGGTGCCCCCGGCAGGATTCGAACCTGCGACACCCGCTTTAGGAGAGCGGTGCTCTATCCCCTGAGCTACGAAGGCAGTGGCAGTGGACGCACGGTGTGCGTGCCTGTGGTCCCGTAGGGCCACAGGCGTCAGCGTACCGGATGCGGGTCGGGCGGGTGTGGGGGTCAGGTCAGGGGGACGTGGGTGAAGCGGGACGCCGTGTGGAGGTCGGATTCGATGTGGGTGGCTGTGGCCGTCAGTTCGGGGACGAGGGCCGTGACGCACTCGTGCGCGGAGTGGCGGCTCGCGTGCATCGCCGTGCTCAGGGCCGCCACCACCTTGCCCTCGCGGTCGCGGATGGGGACCGCCAGGGAGCGGAGGCCCTCTTCCAGTTCCTCGTCCACCAAGGCGTAGCCCTGGGTGTGGACGGGGGTGCCGGCGTCCGCCAGGAGGACCCGGCCCGAGGCGGTCGCGTGGGCCGGGAGTCTCGTGCCCACCGTGATGTTCACGCTCATCACCCGGCCCGTCGCCACCCGCGCCGTGTACTGGATCTCCTCGCCCGCATCCGACAGCACCGCATCCGACAGCACCGCCAGTGCCGTCGACTCGTGGATGCGGGACGTCAGGGCGGCCAGGTGCGGCTGGGCGATCTCCGGGAGGGTGGTGCGGGAGAGGGGAGGGAAGCCGAGGGAGAGGACCCGGGGGGTGAGGGCGAAGGCGCGGTCCGCCGTGGTCACCAGACCCAGGTGTTCGTAGGTGATCAGGGCTCGGCGGGCCGTCGCCCTGGCCAGGCCCGTCGCCTGGGCCACCTCCGTGAGGGTCAGCCGCGGCCTGCCCTCGCCGAAGGCCGTGAGGACCGTCAGGCCCCGTGCCAGGGACTCGACGAAGTCGCGGCCGAGCTGCAGTTTCGACGCGCCGGTCCACAGCGCCAGGTCGGCGGGGCGCGGGCCCGGCTCGGGGGGTGGGGTGCGGTGGAGTTCCTCCTCCATCCGCGTCACCGCCGACCGCAGCCTCGGCAGCAGGGTCTCGCGCAGGCCGTGGGCCGTGTGGCGGCTCGTGTGGCTGACCACGCTCGCCACGCACGCCACCTTCCCGTCCCCTGCGCGGACCGGGACCGAGATTGCCACCAGGCCCGGTTCGATCAGCTGGTCGTCCAGGGCCCAGCCGTTCGCCGACGCCTCCTCGGTGCGGCGGACGAAGTCTTCGTCGTCTGCCGGAGCCGACCCGCGCGTGCGCGGTGGTACGGCCGTGTACGACAGGTCCCTGGGGTCCGCCGCCCTGCGTTCGCGCCAGCGCTGCCAGTCCGCGGCCGTCCACTCCGTGGCGAACAGCGGGCCGGGGGCCGTGCGTTCGGCGGGGAGCAGGTCGCCGATGCGGAAGCTGAGGGACATCGCGCGGCGGCGGGTCGCCTGGTGGATGAAGCGGATGCCGTCCCGGTCGGCGACGGCCAGGGAGACCGACTCGTCCAGTTCGTCGGCCAGGGCGTCCGCGTGCGGGGAGAGCAGGGCGGGCAGGCGCAGGGCGGCCAGGTAGGCGTTGCCCAGCTCCATCAGGCGGGGGGCCAGGAAGACGTCCCGGCCGTCGACGCGGACGTAGCCCATGCGGGCGAGCGTGGCCGTGATGCGGTCGACCGTGGAGCGCGCGAGGCCCGTGGCCCGTTCGAGGGCGCTCAGGCTCAGCGTGCCGTTCGCGTCCGTCAGTTCGCGCAGCACGGCGAGGCCGCGGATGAGGGGGGTGACCGCCTCGGCCGGCGCGGCACCGGACGGTTGCCCGACGGGCGGGCCGTCTGCCGTGCCGCCCGCCCGCGCCCCCTGCTCGTCGGCCGGCGGGGCGGCACCCTCGGGGGGCTCGGGCGTGGGATTCGCTGGCATCGGCTCTCCGGTACGGCGGTCGGGGCAGGCTTACCGTAATCCGGAACCGGGACGCCGGCGTCCGAGGGACCCGGGCTCGCCCGGCGGCCCCGTACCTCTGGGCTCCGCCGCGGGAGACCTCCCGGTCCCACGTACCTCCTCCCCGTCCCACGCCCCCCTCAGCTCCGCTGCCCCTGCTCCTCCCGTGTGATCCGCACCCGGTGATTGCCCTCCCCGTCCGCGCCCGTCACCTCGATCGTGATGCCCCTGCGCGCGTCCCTGAAGGTCTCGCCGGGGACGAAGGGCGCGTCGGAGAGTTCCGCGTGGACGTTGGGGGCGCGGGTGCAGCCGCCGCTGTCGGGGTGGGAGTCGCGGACCGTGACCGGGCCCATGCCCGTGTCCACCTCCGCGTCGACCTGGTAGACCAGCACGCCCGGGCGGCACACCGTCTCGTCGTTGCCGCCGCGCGTACGCAGTTCCAGGGCGTAACCGGTCCTGCTGTCCACGGGGACCACGACCAGCTTGGCGCCGCCCGGGCGGGCCAGCGGCGTCAGGGTGTACTCGGCCGGGTCGGGGGACGTCGCGCAGTGCACCTGGGCCGCGTCCAGCCAGCCCAGCTTCCACTTGTGCCAGCCGAGGAAGTCGTTGTTGGCGCCCCAGTCCTCGCTCATGATGTCCCAGTGCCCGACGGCGCCCCCGCCCTCGGCGGTGTACAGGTCGGGCAGGCCGAAGACGTGGCCGTTCTCGTGGGGCAGGACCCGGTAGCCGGTGCGGTGGTACGAGCCGGAGCCGTCGTCCTGGCGGGAGTAGACGAACGAGGCGTTGGCCACGGCGACGCCGTCGGCTCTCGGGGCGTCGGGGTTGCCGGCGAAGGTGACGGACAGGACCGTGTCCAGGGCGGAGGGGCCGGCGTTCGGGGTGACCAGGACGTTCAGCAGGTCGTAGTCGCCGAAGTCCACCTCCGGGTCGGCCGCGGCGACGAGGTCCTGGACCAGCGCGCGGTAGCCGGGCTCGAAGGGGGCCCCGCGCTCTATGCCGTACTCGCGGAACGACTTCGGCATCCGCAGCCACTCCGGTATCGGGGTCTCGGGGCGGTAGTCCAGACGGCCGTAGGAGCTGGTGCGGAACCACTCGCGGGTCTGCGGGAAGAACTCCTCGAAGCGGTCTCGGGCGCTGCCCTCGCCGGGGGCGTCCGAGAAGTCGATCATCAGGGTGAGGGCGCGGACGGTGCCGGTGGAGCGGGCGTAGCCCTCCGGCGTGGGGATGCCCTCGGACATCTGGACCTCGCGGGCGCCGCGGATCAGGCAGGGGGCGTGGGCGGAGGTGCGGGAGAGGGATATCGGGCCGGCGCCGGCGGCCGTCGGGCCCGGGGCGAGGTGGGCCGTGCCGGCCGAGGTGCTGACCGTGAAGGTCACGGCGGAGACGCAGGCCAGTGCGGCCAGGCGGCGCCGGGGTATCCGGTGGCCCGGAGGGGCGGACCCGTTCGGCAGGCTCGGTCCGGGCCTTCGCGGGGGTGGCTGCATGTCCGGCACCTGCAAGGGACCTCCCGCGCCACGGCAGCCTCCGGTCTCCGGCTGCACCCTTGCGCTCACCCTGCGTCGCGGGGTGCGGGGGCGCCCGTTGGAGGAGACCGATCGTGGGTTTCCGGCCGGTAGCCCCGCCTGCCGCGGCTGATGTGATCCAGGTCACAGATAATTTCCTCGTGGGTGGGAAATACCGGGGACCCGCTCCCCGTTTAACCATGTGTCCGCGCGAAACGGGGAGAGCTTCCCCGGATCGCAGACCGTGGAACACCACTGACCAGGAGTACGCCGTGCAGACCGCAACCCCCGTACAGCGCAAGGCGCCCCGGCCCCGCGCCGACGCCCTGCGCAACCGGGAGCGGATCGTCACCGCCGCCCGGGAGATGTTCGTCGAGCACGGCCCCGAGGTGCCGCTGGACGAGATCGCCCGCCGGGCCGGCGTCGGCAACGCCACGGTGTACCGCAACTTCCCGGACCGCGACGCGCTGGTCCGCGAGGTCGTCTGCTCCGTCATGGACCGGACGTCCGCCGCGGCCGAACTCGCGCTCGCCGAGACCGGCGACGCGTTCGAGGCGCTGGAGCGCTTCGTGCACGCCGCCGCCGACGAGCGGATCAGCGCGTTGTGCCCGATGGTCGCCAGCACGTTCGACCAGCACCACCCGGACCTGGAGGCCGCGCGGGAGCGGGTGGAGCGGCTGATCGCGGAGGTCATGGACCGGGCCAGGACGGCCGGTCAGCTCCGCTCCGACGTGGACGTCGGGGACGTGATGATCGCCGTGGCCCAGCTCAGCCGGCCCCCGGCCGGTACGGACTGCTTCCGTGCCGACCGCTTCGTCCACCGCCATCTCCAGCTGTTCCTGGACGGGCTGCGCGCTCCGGCCCGCTCCACCCTGCCGGGCACGGCCGTGACCCTGGAGGACCTTCGCAAGCCCTGACCGTCCTGACCGATTAGTTCAGCTCCTACCAGCCGTCTGACACACGGGCGACAGCCAGTCGTCTGAACACGGACGACAGTCCCCGCGGCCGTCACCGTCGACGAGCCCTTCCCTTTCGTCGCCCTTTTTCCGTCACGAAGTCCCGAAGTGGGTACCCCCATGTCTGAAACAGCCGTCAAGGCCCCGAGCGTCCCGGACGCCAATCGCTGGAAAGCGCTCGTCTTCATCGCCCTCGCCCAGCTGATGGTCGTCCTCGACGCGACCATCGTGAACATCGCCCTGCCCTCCGCCCAGCAGGACCTCGGCATCTCCGACGGCAACCGGCAGTGGGTCGTCACGGCCTACGCCCTCGCCTTCGGCGGTCTGCTGCTGTTCGGTGGCCGGATAGCCGACCTGTGGGGCCGCAAGAAGGCCTTCGTCGTCGGCCTGGGCGGCTTCGCCGCGGCCTCCGCGCTCGGCGGCGCGGCCACCAACGAGGCGATGATGTTCGGCGCCCGTGCCCTCCAGGGCGTCTTCGGCGCCCTGCTCGCGCCCGCCGCGCTCTCGCTGCTGGCCGTGATGTTCACCGACGCCAAGGAGCGCGCCAAGGCGTTCGGCATCTACGGCGCGATCGCCGGTGGTGGCGGTGCCGTCGGCCTGATCCTGGGCGGCTTCCTCACCGAGTACCTGGACTGGCGCTGGACGTTCTTCGTGAACATCCCGTTCGCCGTCGTCGCCGCGGCCGGTGCCTACTTCGTCATCCGTGAGCCGCAGGGCGGCCGCAACCGCTCGCCGCTCGACATCCCCGGCGTGATCCTGTCCACCCTCGGTCTGGTCGCCCTGGTCTACGGCTTCACCCGCGCCGAGTCGGACGGCTGGAGCGACGCCGTGACCGTGGGCATGTTCGTCGCCTCGGCGGTGCTGCTGCTGGCCTTCGTGGTCGTCGAGTCCAAGGTCAAGGCCCCGCTGCTGCCGCTGCGCGTGGTCACCGAGCGCAACCGCGGGGGCATCTACCTCTCCCTCGGTCTCGCGATCATCGCGATGTTCGGCCTGTTCCTCTTCCTGACCTACTACCTGCAGATCGTGAAGGGCTACTCGCCGGTCAAGACCGGGTTCGCGTTCCTGCCGATGATCGCGGGCATGATCACGGGCTCCACCCAGATCGGCACCCGCCTGATGACCCGGGTCGCCCCGCGCCTGCTGATGGGCCCCGGCTTCCTGGTCGCCGCGCTCGGCATGCTGCTGCTGACCCAGCTGGAGATCGGCTCCTCGTACGCGGCCCTGCTGCTGCCGGCGATGCTGCTGCTCGGCCTCGGCATGGGTACGGCGTTCATGCCGGCCATGTCGCTGGCCACCCAGGGCGTCGAGCCCCGGGACTCCGGTGTCGCCTCCGCGATGGTCAACACCTCGCAGCAGGTGGGCGGCGCGATCGGCACGGCCCTGCTGAACACCATCGCCGCCTCGGCGACCACCTCCTACATCGCCGACCACATCGTGGGGGCGACCAGCCGGTCCCAGCAGCAGCTGGTCCAGCTGGAGGGCATGGTGCAGGGCTACACCAGCGCCATCTGGTTCGCCGTGGGCATCCTCGTGGTCGCCGCCGCGATCGCCCTGACCTTCGTCAACGCCGGCCGCCCGAACATGACCGCGGTGACCGGTTCCGACGAGGGCGCGGCGGACGAGGTGCAGATCCCGGTCGTCGCCCACTGAGGACGGTGGGTCCCGCCGAGCGACGGCGGGACCCGCTGAGCGGCGTCGCCCACTGAGCGGCTGCGGCCACCGAGCGGCGGCGCCCACCCCTTCGGGCGCTCCACGGGCACTTCGACCCACGGGCACTTCGGCCCACGGGCACTTCGGCCCACGGGCACATGGGCCCACGGGCACTTCGGGCCACCCGCGGGAACGGGGAAGGGGACGCCCCGGACCCGCGGAATCCAGGACCCGCCCCGGCTCAGCGGAGCCAGGGCAGGTCCGCACCGGCTTCGGCCGGCTGAAGTCCCTCGGCGATGATCCGCATGATCTCGCCGAGGGACTTCTGCTGTTCCGGGGTGAGCCGGTCGAAGACCGCCTGCCGCACGGCCTCGACATGGCCCGGCGCGGTCTCCCGCAGCACCTCGTAGCCCGCTTCCGTCAGCACGGCGAACTGGCCGCGCTTGTCGTCGGGGCAGTCCTCGCGGCGCACCCAGCCGTTCTTCTCCAGGCGCGCGATCGCGTGCGAGAGACGGGAACGGGTGATCTTCGCCAGCATCGCCAGCTCGGTCATCCGCAGCCGCCGTCGCGGCGCCTCGGCCAGCTTCACCAGGAGGCCGTAGTAGACGTGCGGCATGCCCGCGTCGCGCTGGAGCTGACGGTCCAGATGGTCGTCGAGGAGGGTGACGCCCTCCATGAACGAACGCCAGACGCGCTGCTCCTCGTCGGTGAGCCAGCGTGGTTCCTGGGGCTCCGCGGTGGAGCCGGTTGCCGGTGCGGATGCGGGTGCCTTCATGCGTTCCACTCTACGCGGACTCTCCTTGAACTTTAAACAAGTGCGTCGTACAGTTTTCAAGTACCACGGACGGAAGGAGCCGCAGCATGTCCGCCGCCACTCAGGAGCGCATGCCCGCTCTCTACCTCAGCCATGGCGCACCGCCCCTGGCGGACGACCCGGTCTGGCCCGGCGAGCTCGCCGCCTGGTCCGCGGGCCTGCCCCGGCCCAAGGCGATCCTCATGGTCTCCGCGCACTGGGAGGAGGCCCCGCTCGCCCTCGGCGCCACCGAGACCGTCCCGCTGGTCTACGACTTCTGGGGCTTCCCCGAGCACTACTACAGGGTGAGGTACGACGCCCCCGGCGCACCGGAGCTGGCCGAGTCCGTGCGGAAGCTGCTGCGCGCCCCCGGGATGCCCGTGCAGGACGTGCCCGACCGGGGTCTCGACCACGGCGCGTACGTCCCGCTGGTCGAGATGTACCCGGACGCGGACATCCCGGTCCTCCAGGTCTCCATGCCGACGCTCGACCCGGTCCGGCTGCTGGAGATCGGCCGCAGGCTCGCCCCGTTGCGGGACGAGGGCGTGCTGATCGTCGGCTCGGGCTTCTTCACCCACAACCTGGCGGCTCTCCGGCAGGGCGGCATCCCCGCCTGGTCGGCGGAGTTCGACGACTGGGGCCGGCGCGCGCTGGAGGCGCGGGACGTGGACGCCCTGCTCGACTTCACCCGCAAGTCGCCCGCCGGGCGGCTGGCCCACCCGCGCACCGAGCACTTCGCCCCGCTCTTCGTGACCATGGGCGCGGCCGACGCCACCGGTGAACTGGACGCGCAGAAGTCGGTGATCGACGGGTTCTGGATGGGGCTGGCGAAGCGGTCGGTGCAGTTCGGCTGAGACGCCCCGCGGCGGCTTCCCGGCGGGCGGCTTCGGTCCCGGACCGCGGCAACCATCAGGGGCCGCGGCCCGTCTTCCAGGGCGGAGCGGCCGGGATTCCGGTCCTCCGGAGTGACGGCCGCGGCGCTGTGTGTGATCGCCGTCTCAGGTACGTGGGGGCGGAAGAGGCCGGTGAGGGCCGGGAGGCCGTCTTCGGCTCCTGGTCTGACCTGCGGCTCCGTACGTTCCGGCGGTACCGCGCCTCCTCCTGGACCGGGCAGCGGCCCGACAGGGTACTGCATGATCAGAAAAATTGGAGGCACGGTTGGGAATTCTGTCCTGATTCCAGTCGTTGTTTCCATCGGATGCAGGGCACCCGAGGAGAGTCCGGAGAGAGTCCGGAAGACGGAGTCAGGCGTCCGAAGGACCACCCGCTGACCTCACATCGCAAGGGAGCACGCATGGCAACCCGTGCCGTCGCCCGTCGTCAGTCCGCCACCGGCGAGACGGCCGACGCGGCAAGCAGTGTTCGCGCCCATGGCGGCGAGATCGCCGACCGCGACCTGGTCGGCATGTATCTCGACGAGATCGCGCGCACACCGCTGCTCGACGCAGCCAAGGAAGTCGAGCTGTCGCAGGTCATCGAGGCGGGTGTGTTCGCGAGGCAGGTCCTCGACGGGTACGAGGAGACGAAGACGGACGCGACCCGCGAGGAGCTCGAAGCCCTGGTCGCGGCGGCGGAGCGCGCCAAGGACGTGTTCATCCGCTCCAACCTCCGCCTGGTCGTCGCCGTCGCCCGGCGCTACCCCCGCAGCGGTCTGCCGCTGCTGGACCTGATCCAGGAGGGCAACGCCGGCCTGGTCCGCGCGGTCGAGAAGTTCGACTACCGCAAGGGCTTCAAGTTCTCCACGTACGCCACGTGGTGGATCCGCCAGGCCATCACCCGCTCGATAGCCGACCAGTCCCGCACGATCCGCCTGCCCGTCCACCTGGTGGAGGAGCTCGGCCGGATCCGCCGTGTGCAGCGCGAGTTCAACCGCGAGCACGGCCGGGACCCGGAGCCGGCGGAGATCGCCGCCGAGCTCGGCTCCACGCCGGAGCGCGTCACCGACGTGCTGGACTGGGCCCGCGACCCGGTCTCGCTGAACATGTCGGTGGACGACGAGGGCGAGACCCAGTTCGGCGACCTCCTGGAGGACACCTCGGCGGTGTCGCCCGAGCAGTCGGTGCTCACGCTGCTGCGCAGCGAGGAGCTCGACGACCTCATCGGCCGACTCGACCAGCGCACGGCCTCCATCATCAAGATGCGCTACGGCATCGAGGACGGCCGCGAGCGCACGCTGACCGAGGTGGGCAAGGAGCACGGCCTGACCCGCGAGCGCATCCGCCAGATCGAGAAGCACGCGCTGCTGGAGCTGAAGAAGCTGGCCCGCAGCACCGGATTCGACGCGGCGGCCTGACCGGCGATCAGCGTTGATCGCCCCGGCGCACGAGCCGTGGCCCCTGGGTGACGGTTCGTGTGCGCCCGGCGGTCACCGCGTACGCCGGGTGGCGAAAGACCGCGCAAACATGGCGGTGTAACGCCGCTTCAACACGCAGGGCTCCGGGAACAAGACTTCCGGGTCCACCAGTTCGGGCCCGGGGCCACACCCCCGGCCCCGCAGAACCAAGTCCCGTCGCACTCCCCCCGGCGGCCGGGACTCTCCCGAGGCCGGGCTTCGGCGTCCCTCCCCCCGGACGCCGGGGCCCGGCTCTCTCCGTGCGCACCGGGCCGGCCCGCGCCGAGGTGCCGCTGGAGGGCGGGCCACCCCGTACCTGAACCACGGGGTGGCCCGCCAGATGGCAGATTGTGTCACATGGGCATAGCCTGCCGGGCGTGAGCAGCACCACCCCGACCCCGCAGGCCTCGCTGACCGAGCGGCGCAAGGCCGAGACACGCATGGAGATCGCCCGGGCGGCGGCCGGTCTCTTCGTGCGGCACGGACTGCGCGCCACCCGCGCGGAGGACATCGCCCAGGCCGCCGGTATCGCACCGCGCACCTTCTACCGGTACTTCGCCACCAAGGAGGAGGCCGTCGCCCCGCTGTACGCGGCCGGTGCCCAGCGCTGGGTGGAGGCGGTCCGGGCCGCGCCCGCCACGCTGAGCGTCGCGCAGGCCCTGGAGGACGGGGTCCGTCACACCCTCACCCCGGGCGTCGGCGTCTCGGCGTCCTCCTGGCAGTGGGTCCGCACGCTCCTGCGCCTGGCCGCGGCCAACCCGTCGCTGCGCCGGGTGTGGGCGGAGGTGTGCCAGGACTCGGAACGTCTGCTGGGGGAGGTGCTTGCGCAGCGGGTGACACGTGCCGGTGCCCCCGAGGGCTCTGCGGGGGCGGACGGGAGCGACAACGTTGCCGACGCCTCTGAGCAGGGCTTCGCGGACACCGAGCCGCGCTGCACCGACCCTGGGCTGCGTTTCGCGGCGGCCGTCGCCAGTGCCGCCGTGCGGACCGCGCTCGAAGGCTGGGCGGAGGGGGACGGACCGGCGGAGGGCCCGGAGAGCCCGGCCGACCTGGCGCTGCGCAACCTGGCGGCGCTACGGGACTTCCCCTTCGGGGCGTGACGCCCAGGTCGCACCCCGGCCGGGGCCCCTCACGCTCCCGGCCCGGGCCCCTCAGGCTCCCAACCCGGGCCCCTCACGCTCCCGCCCCGGCCGCTGACGCTCTCGCCCTGGCCCCTCACGCTCGGCCCCGGCCCCTCACGCTCGGCCCCGGCCCCTCACGCTCCCGCACCGGCCGCTCTGCTCAGTCGCGCTCCCAACTCGCGCACGGCGTCGACCAGTTCCTGAGGCTCGTGCACGGTGAAGTCGCACTCCAGCATGGCCAGCCGGAACGCCACCCACTGCGTCGCGTCCCCCACGGACCCGCGCAGCCGGCAGCTGTGCTCGTCCACCGGCTCGGGCGTGCCCAGCCACGCGGGCAGCCGGGCGGCGACGAAGTCGACCGGTGCGTCGAACGTGACCTCGAAGTCGTAGCTCCGCTGCTGCCGTTGCATCGAGCGCCGCAGGTACTCCGCGGCGTTCCCCGTCGGCAGCTCGCGCGGTGCGAACCGGGCCCCGGTGGCGAAGGGCTCGCTCACCCGGTCGACGCGGAAGGTGCGCCAGTCGTCCCGGTCGAGGTCGTACGCCACCAGGTACCAGCGGCGGCCCGTCGACACCAGCCGGTACGGCTCGGTGAGGCGGCGCGACTCGGTGCCGTCCGCGGCCCGGTAGGCGAACCGCAGCCGCTCGTGCCCGGCCACCGTCGAGGCCATCACGGTCAGCGTCTCGGGCGCGATGCTGGGCCCGTCGCCGCTGGTCAGCGGGGTGGTCGCGGCCTGGAGCGTGGTCACGCGGTGGCGCAGCCTGGCGGGCAGCACCTGCTCCAGCTTGGCCAGCGCCCGCACCGACGCCTCGTCCAGGCCCTCCACCGCGTGGCCCGCCCCCGCGCGCAGGCCGACCGCGATGGCCACGGCCTCCTCGTCGTCGAGCACGAGCGGCGGCATGGCCTTTCCGGCGACGAGCCGGTAGCCGCCGTCGGCGCCCATGGTGGCCTGCACGGGATAGCCGAGTTCGCGCAGCCGGTCGATGTCGCGCCGGACCGTGCGGCGGGAGACGCCGAGCCGGTCGGCGAGCTCGCCGCCGGGCCATTCGCGGGGCGTCTGGAGAAGGGAGAGGAGCGTCAGCAGCCGGGCCGGGGTGTCCGTCGTCATGAGGTGAGGATGCCCCAACAGTAGGACACGATCTGACCTACTGGCGTTCTACTGTCGCAGCATGAACTCCACCGAGACCTCTCCCGGCACGGACCGCCGTCGCTGGTTCGCCCTCGCGATCGTGATGACCGCGGCCTTCATGGACCTCGTCGACGTGACCATCGTCAACATCGCCATCCCGTCCATCCAGCGGGACGCGGGCGCGTCCTTCAGCGAGATCCAGTGGATCACCGCCGGGTACGCCCTCGCCTTCGCCGCCGGTCTGATCACCGGCGGACGGCTCGGCGACATCCACGGCCGCAAGCGGGTCTTCCTCGTCGGCATAGGGGGCTTCACCGTCGCCTCCGCGCTGTGCGGGCTCGCGGTGAACCCCGAGATGCTGGTCGCCTCACGGTTCCTGCAGGGCGCCATGGCGGCGCTGATGGTGCCGCAGGTGCTGTCGATCGTGCACGCGACCTTCCCGGCGCACGAGCGCGGCAAGGTGTTCGGGCTGTTCGGCGCGGTCGTCGGCCTCGGCGCCGTGTCCGGTCCGCTGCTCGGCGCGCTGCTGACCGAGTGGAACCTGTTCGGCTGGGAGTGGCGCTCGATCTTCCTGATCAACCTGCCCGTCGGGGTCGCCGGCCTGCTCCTCGGCAGCCGTTTCATCACCGAGTCCAGGGCGCCGCGGGCCCTGAAGCTCGACCTCGTGGGCGTCGCGCTGGTCACGCTGGGTCTGCTGATGCTGATCTACCCGCTCACCCGCGGCCGTGAGCTCGGCTGGCCGCTGTGGGGGTACCTGTCCATGGCCGGCTCGCTGGTGGTCCTCGCGGTACTGGTGGCGTACGAGCGGCGCAAGGCCGCGCGGGACGGCTCGCCGCTGGTGGAGCTGTCCCTGTTCAAGGTCAAGAGCTTCGCGGCTGGGATCGCCGTGCAGACCGTCTTCGGTGTCGCGCTCGGTGTGTTCTTCCTGGTCTGGACGCTGTACATGCAGATCGGGCTGGGCTGGAGCCCGCTGAAGGCCGGACTGACCGGGGTGCCGTTCTCGATCGCCGTGTCGGCGGCCGCGGGGATGTCGGTGCAGATGCTGGTGCCGCGCTTCGGACGCAAGGTGCTCCAGGCGGGCGCACTGGTGATGGCGGCCGGGGTGCTGCTCTACATCTGGGAGTCCGGCCACTACGGCCTCGCGATCAGCCCGTGGCAGATGGCCCTCCCGCTCGTCGTGATGGGGGTCGGCATGGGCCTGATCGTCGCGCCGCTGACCGACGCGATCCTCTCGGAGGTGCCGCGCGAGCACTCCGGTTCGGCCTCCGGCCTGATCAACACCGTGCAGCAGATGGGCAACGCGCTCGGGCTCGGGCTGATCTCGGTGGTCTTCTTCGGCACGATCGCCGAGCACCTGCGCCCGGAGCAGGTCGGTCCGGCCTTCGCGGACGCCTTCGAGAACGCGCTGGGCTGGGTCGCCGCGGTCATGGGCGCCATCTTCCTGCTGATGTTCGCGCTGCCGAAGCGGCCCGCGCAGCACGTCGAGGGTGAGCAGGCGCCGGCGGCGGAGCCGGTGCTGGTCCCCTAGGGCGGCGATCGGGACTCATCGGGCTCGGCACCTCGGGTGCCGGGCCCGCCCGCGTTTCCGATCATGCCCGATTGGGTCCGAACCTGTTTACTTCGCGGAAATCTCGGCGTAGCCTCCCGCTGAAACCACACGTTCGGGCATGAGGCGGAGGCGAACGGGCATGTACGCACCGGAACGGCAGCAGGAGATCCTCCGGCTCGCCCGTGACGGCGGCCGAGTGGACGTCGTGTCGCTGGCCGAGGAGTTCCAGGTGACGGCGGAGACGATCCGCCGGGACCTGAAGGCCCTGGACCGCGCCGGTCTGGTCCGCCGGGTGCACGGCGGGGCCATCCCGGTCGGGCGCCTGGACTTCGAGCCGGACCTCGCCGAGCGCGAGTCCACGGCCGCCGACGAGAAGGACCGCATCGCCAAGGCCGCCCTGGCGGAACTGCCCACCGAGGGCACGGTGATCCTCGACGCCGGTACGACGGTGGCCCGCATGGCCGCCGCCCTCCCGCTGGAGGCCTCCCTCACCGTCGTCACGCACAGCCTGCCCATCGCGGCCCGCCTCGCCGACCACCCCGGCATCCAGCTCCACCTCGTCGGCGGCCGCGTACGGCACCGCACCCGCGCGGCGGTCGACGCCTGGGCGCTGCGGGCCTACGGCGAGATCCGCGCCGACGTGCTGTTCGTGGCCGCCAACGGCTTCTCCGCCGAACACGGCCTGACCACCCCCGACCTCGCCGAGGCCGCCGTGAAGCGCGCGGCCGTGGCCGCCGCCCGCCGCGTGGTGCTGCTCGCCGACTCCTCCAAGCACGGCCAGGAGCACTTCGCCCGCTTCGGCGACCTGGGCGATGTGGACCTGCTGATCACCGACAGCGGGCTGAGCCCCGAAGACGCCGTCGCGATCGAGCGCGGCGGCACGGAAGTAGTGCGCGCATGATCCTCACCGTCACCCCCAACCCGTCCCTGGACCGCACCTACGAGGTGCCGTCCCTCGACCGCGGCGAGGTCATCCGCGCCACCGGCGAGCGGATGGACCCGGGCGGCAAGGGCGTGAACGTCTCGCGCGCGGTCGCCGCCACCGGGCAGCGCACGGTGGCCGTCCTGCCGCTCGGCGGCGCCCCCGGCGCGCTCGTCGCCGACCTGCTCGACCAGCAGGGCATCGAGGTCGCCCCGGTCCCGGTCGCCGGGGCCACCCGCTCCAACATCGCCCTGGCCGAGGCCGACGGCGTCCTGACGAAGATCAACGCGCCCGGCCCCGAACTCACCGACGCCGAGCGGGAACTCCTCCTGGAGACGGTGCGGCAGCAGTCCCGCGACGCCTCCTGGATCGCCTGCTGCGGCAGCCTCCCGCGCGGCCTCGCCCCCGACTGGTACGCCGACCTGGTCGCCCGCACGCACGCCGCCGGTGCCCGGATCGCCCTGGACACCTCCGGGCCCGCCCTGCTCGCGGCCCTGCGCGAACGCCCCGACGTGGTCAAGCCCAACGCCGAGGAACTGTCCGAGGCCGTCGGCCGCCCCCTCGCCACCGTCGGTGACGCCGTCAAGGCCGCCGAGGAACTGCGCGAGATGGGCGCCCGGGCCGTTCTCGCCAGCCTGGGCGCCGACGGGCAGTTGCTCGTGTCGGACCGGGGTGCCTGGTTCGGCAGCGCCCGGGTGGACGCCGTGCGCAGCAACGTGGGCGCCGGCGACTCCTCCCTCGCCGGTTTCCTGATCGCCGGCGGCAGCGGCCCGGAGGCCCTCGCCTCCGCGGTCGCCCACGGCGCGGCGGCCGTCCGGCTGCCCGGCAGCGTCATGCCCACGCCGGCCGACCTGGACCCGGCGGCGGTGACGGTCACGGCCGACCTGCCCGCGGACCGTGCGCTGACGGAGCCGGTGTCATGACCGGCGCCGTGACGCACGCCGAGCAGCACCCACCGACGCCCGGGCGGCGGACCTCCCCGCCGGTCCCCGCCGTCGCCCAGGTCACAGCAGTCACTCTCGTCACCCCCCACCGCACCCCCGTCCCCCTTTCCGCCCACCCCACTGCACGGGCGATACGCGTGCTAAGGAGCCCGCGATGAGCGACATGATCACGGCGGAGCTGGTCGACCTCGACCTGTCCGCCGACACCAAGGAAGCGGCGGCCCGTGCCCTCGCCGAGCGCATGGTGGCCCTGGGCCGGGTGACCGACCTGGACGGCTTCCTCGCCGACGTGGCCGCCCGCGAGGCCCAGATGCCGACCGGCCTGGACGGCGGCATCGGCATCCCGCACTGCCGCAGCGCGCACGTCACCGAGCCGACCCTCGCCTTCGGGCGCAGCGCGGCCGGGATCGACTTCGGCGCGGCGGACGGCCCGGCCGACCTCATCTTCCTGATCGCGGCACCGGCCGGTGCCGATGACGCCCATCTGACGATCCTGTCGTCGCTGGCCCGGCAGCTGATGAACAGCGACTTCACCGACGCCCTGCGCGCGGTGGGCGACCCGGCGGCCGCGGCGGCGCTGATCCGCGGCGACGCGCCGGAGCAGGCCGCTGGGCAGGCCGCCGGGCCGGCCTCCGAAGACCCCGTGGCGTCGGCGGGAGCGGCCTCTCCCGCCGCCGCCACGGCCACCGACCAGGCCGACGGCACCGCCACCGGCGGGACCGCCGCCACGGCCGCCGGCGGGACCGCCGCCACGGCCACCGGCGAGACCGCCGGCACCGCCGCGGGCGAGGGGGACGGCACCGCCGCGGGCGGGACCCGGCCGTTCCGGATCGTCGCCGTCACCTCCTGCCCCACCGGCATCGCCCACACCTACATGGCGGCCGAGTCGCTGGAGAACGCCGGCCGCGAGGCGGGCGTCGAACTCACCGTCGAGCCCCAGGGCTCGGCCGGCTTCACCCGGCTCGACCCGCAGGTCATCGCGGCGGCCGACGCCGTGATCTTCGCCCACGACGTGCCCGTACGGGAGAAGGAACGCTTCGCCGGCAAGCCGACCGTCGACGTCGGCGTGAAGGCGGGCATCAACCGCCCCGCCGAGCTCATCGCCGAGGTCCGCGAGAAGGCCGCCCGCGGCGAGGTCACCGCCGGATCCGCACCCACCACGCCCGTGGAGCGCTCCGGCGACTCCGGCGAGGGCTACGGCACCAAGCTGCGCAAGTGGCTGATGTCCGGCGTCAGTTACATGGTGCCGTTCGTCGCGGCGGGCGGTCTGCTGATCGCCCTCGGCTTCGCGATCGGCGGATACAAGATCAACAAGGCCCCGTCGGTGATGGACCACTTCATCTGGACGCAGGCCGACAGCTGGGCCGCCCTGCTCTTCCAGATCGGCGGCGTCGCCTTCGGCTTCCTCGTCCCCGTCCTGGCCGGTTACATCGCCTACGGCATGGCCGACCGGCCCGGCCTGGTGCCCGGCTTCGTCGGTGGCGCGATCTCCCTCACCATCAACGCGGGCTTCCTCGGCGGTCTGGCCGCAGGTCTCATCGCCGGTGGCGTGGTGATCGCGATCCAGAAGGTACGGATCCCGGCGGCGATGCGCGGCATCATGCCGGTGGTGGTGATCCCGCTGATCTCCTCGGCGATCGTCGGGTTCCTGATGTTCGTCGTCATCGGCAAGCCCATCGCCGAGGCCCAGAAGGGCATGACCGACTGGCTGAACGGCCTGTCCGGCTCCAACGCCATCCTGCTCGGCGCCCTGCTCGGCCTGATGATGTGCTTCGACCTCGGCGGTCCCGTGAACAAGGTCGCCTACACCTTCGCCACCGCCGGCATCGCCGTCGCCAGCCCCAGCGACTCGGCCATGAAGATCATGGCCGCGGTGATGGCGGCCGGCATGGTCCCGCCGCTGGCGATGGCCCTGGCGACGACCGTGCGGGGCAAGCTCTTCACCCCGACCGAACGCGAGAACGGCAAGGCCGCCTGGGTGCTCGGCGCCTCCTTCATCTCCGAGGGCGCGATCCCCTTCGCCGCGGCCGACCCGCTGCGCGTCATCCCCGCCTCGATGGCGGGCGGCGCCCTCACCGGCGCCCTGTCGATGGCCTTCGGCGCCACCCTGCGCGCCCCGCACGGCGGCATCTTCGTGGTCCCGCTGATCGGCAACCCCCTGCTCTACCTGGTCGCCATCGCCGCGGGCGTCTGCGTCACCACCGCCCTGGTCGTCGTCCTCAAGGGTCTGCGCAAGCCGGCTCCCGGGGCCGCACCGGCCTCCGGCGAGGGCGCCACGGCCCCGGCGGCGGAGCGGAAGCAGCCGGTCGCGGCCTGAGGTGTCCGCGGCAGGCCGTCCCTTTCGGGGTGTGTGAGCTGTTCATGCCGCCTGCGAGATAGATCACGAAAATCACGGCCCGGGACCGATGTCCCGGGCCGTGGTGTCTACTGGGGCGCATGCCCGATCACGTCTCCCGGTGGCCCGAGGGCCACTCCCTCCCCGCCCTCCCGCAGCAGCGGCAGACGGGCTCCCGGGCGGAGTCCGTGGAACTGACCCCCGAGGAGAGAGACGCCTTCACCGCGCTGGTACGCCACCTCGCCGAAGGCGACTGAACCGCTGCGGCGCGGCTCACGACAGCTGCGCCGCCCGCCGCTCCATCGCCTCCCGCGCCGCGTCCTCACTCACGTACACCTCGCACATGTGGCGACCGTCCGGCGTGGCCGTGTGCTCGACCTCCCACAGGGAGAGCTCCTCGCCGTCGCGCAGCAGGAACGCGTGCTCGTAGAGCGAGAAGCCCAGGCCCGCCCGGCCCGCGCGGCAGGGGCGGCCGAAGGCCTGCGTGATCAGGTGGCCGGACGCCGTGGCCAGCCGGGCCGCCGTGTCCCCGCCCGGCCGGTCCGCGTTCTCCGCCCGGCGCAGTAAACGGCGTGCGTGGTCCGCCGAGTCGTCCGCCGCGTAGGCGTGCCGGGGCGTGGGCGCCGGAGACAGCTGCACCGTCACCGGCAGCTCGAAGTCCGGTGTGTCCGGCGGCAGGGGGAGTCGCGACGTCGCGGCACGCAGCTCCTCCTCGTCGACGTACACCTCGTGCTGCGGCTCCATGCCCGGCGCGGTGTTGTGGACGAGCTCCCAGAGCGTGAGGGCCGAGCCGTCGGCCAGCAGCCACGTGTGCCGGTACGTCTCCCGGTGCAGGCCCGCGCTGTGGTGCGCGGAGTGCAGCGAACCGTCGTGCGCCAGCGCGCAGTCCAGCCGCCTCAGTGTCTCGTCCGGTAGCTCGAAGGAGTTCAGGGCACGGCCGAGGAGTCGCGCGAGGTGCTCCTCCGGAGACTCGGGCGAGTCATGGGGTTCGTACGCTGCCGTCTCGTACGGAACGCTCAAGGTTTCTCCCGGCGTTGCTGCATGTCACCTTGTGGGTGCATACCGTAGCCCCTCGGTCGGACATCATGTCCGGGAACCGAGAAAACGTACGTCCAGGAAAACGCGCGGGCCGCGCGAAAAGTTCCCGCGCGGCCCGGCCGGTTCGTCAAAAAGCGCTGCTGGAGCGGTACTTCGGGGGGTCAGGAGGCGCTGCCCGCGACCCACTGGCTCCACGGCATGTTCCATCCGTTGAGCCCGTTGTCCGGTGCCACCGTCTTGTCGGGCGAGTTCTTGACGATCACCACGTCCCCGATCAGGGAGTTGTCGTAGAACCACTTGGCGGGGGTGTCGCCCCCGGCGCCCCGGACGTCGGCGAGACCCACGCAGCCGTGGCTGGTGCCCTGGCGGCCGAACGGCGGATTGCCCTTGTTGTACCAGTAGTTGCCGTGCAGGAACGTCCCCGAGGTCGTCAGGCGCATCGCGTGCGGCACGTCCGGGATGTCGTACTCGCCGCCCAGGCCGACCGTGCGGCTGTTCATCCGCGTCTGCACGAACTTCTCGGAGATCACCATCTGTCCGTTGTACGTGGTGTGCTGCGCGTCGCCGGTCGAGATCGGGACCGACTTGAGCGTCTTGCCGTCCCGGACCACCGTCATGGTCTGCGTGTTCGCGTCGACCGTGGAGACCTGCGAGCGCCCGACGGTGAAGGTGACCGTCTTCTTCTGCACGCCGAAGACGCCGTTCGCGCCCTCGACCCCGTCCAGGTCGATCTTCATCGTGACCTTGGACCCGGCCTTCCAGTACTCCTCGGGCCGGAAGTCGAGCCGCTGCCCGTTGAACCAGTGCCCGACGACCTTCTGCCCGCTGCTGGACGTGACCGAGATGTGCGACTGCACGGCCTTGCGGTCGGTGATCGCCTTGTCGAAGGTGAACGACACCGGCATGCCCACCCCGACCGTGGTGCCGTTGTCCGGGGTGTACGTCCCGATGAAGCTGTTCGACGACGTGACCGTCGTGAAGATGGAGTTGGCCGCGGCCGTCCGGCCGTCGGCGTCCTTGGCGGTCGCCGATATCCGGTACTTCGTCCCGCGCTCCAGCTGCTCCTTCGGCTTCCATACCCGGCCGTCGGAGGAGAGCGAGCCCGGCACGGCCTGCCCGCTGCCCGCCACCGTCATCTTCACGTCCGTCAGCTTGCCGTCGCTGACCTTCACGCCGGTCGCGTTGATGGACGCGCCCGTCGAGCCGTCCTTCGCCGAGATGGCGATCTTCGCCACGGACGTCTTCGTGGCGCCCTTGCCGCCCTTCTCGTCGTCCTTGGCGTTGGCGCTGCCACCGCACGCGGTGAGCGTCAGGGCGCCGACCACCAGGGCGGCACAGGCCCCCAGTACGCGCCGCGCTGCAATGTCCGGCGTTGTCACGGGCTGCTCCCAGTTGATGTGATGTGCGTGATCCGCTCCAGTACGTGGGAGAAGAGGGGACCGGCACCCGACCGGGTTCCGTCCGTGCGCGGTGAACGCCGTCACGTGACAGAACCGCGACAATGTCCGGCTCCGCCGTGACACCACCGCGCGCGCAAGGGCCGTTCGGCGGACGGGGAACGGCCCGTTCAGTGACCCGGGTACAGCTCGCCGTACGACGGCCACGTCCCGCCCGGGCCGTCGACGGGCGTGGCGGCCCGCACCGCCCGGACGATGGCCCGCGTCACGACGTCGGCGCCCGCCGCGAGCACCTCGTTGAGCGCGAGCGGGTCGGCCGCGTCCAGGGCGCGGTCGCCCGTCGCCAGCGCGAACACCGTGTCCCCGTCGTTCAGCAGATGCACCGGCCGCACCGCACGGGCGATGCCGTCGTGAGCCGTGCCGGCCAGCTTCTGCGCCTGCGCCTTCGTCAGCTCGGCGTCCGTGGCGACCACGGCGAGCGTGGTGTTGAGCGGCGGCGGCGCGCTGCGCGCGGACGTCTCGGCGAGCCGCCGCCGCGCGGCCTCGTGCACCTCCGCCCGCGGGTACTCCACCCGCCCCTGGAACAACTCCCCGTACAGCACCCCCGTTTCCGGATCCAGCACCGATCCCGCCGCGTTGGCCACCGCCAGCGCCGCCACCGTGACCCCCGAGCCGAGCACCGTGCTCGCGCTGCCGACGCCGCCCTTCATCACCCCGACGACCGCGCCCGTGCCCGCGCCCACGCACCCCTGCGGCACTCGCGCGCCCGGCTCGCTCGCCGCGGCCGCCTCGACCGCGGCCCGCCCCAGGGCCGCGTCGGGACGGGCCCGGAAGTCGCCGCCCCGCCCCAGGTCGAAGACGCACGCGGCGGGCACCACCGGCACCACGTGCGCCGGGTCCGCCCCGACCCGGACCCCGCGCCCCCGTTCCTCCAGCCAGGCCATCACCCCCGACGCCGCGTCGAGCCCGTACGCGCTGCCGCCGGTCAGGACGACCGCCTCGACCTTCCGCACCACGTTGCGCGGGTCCAGCGCGTCCGTCTCCTTGGTGCCGGGGCCACCGCCCCGTACGTCCACGGCGGCCACGGCCCCGCCCTCCGGGGCGAGCACGACCGTGGTGCCGGTGAGCCAGCCGTCACCAAAGCGGGTGGCGTGACCCACCCGCAGACCGGCCACATCCGTCAGGGCGTCCATCCGAGCCTCGTCTGTCATGGCG
Source organism: Streptomyces sp. NPDC085932 (assembly GCF_044540525.1). Taxonomy (NCBI): domain Bacteria; kingdom Bacillati; phylum Actinomycetota; class Actinomycetes; order Kitasatosporales; family Streptomycetaceae; genus Streptomyces; species Streptomyces sp. NPDC085932. The sequence continues at coordinate 200,284 of NZ_JBITSJ010000007.1, read as the reverse complement.
ACAGTCTCGTCCAGAGGGCGACCCGCGCGGACCGGCACGGTGGCCGGTGCCGGTTCGATCCGCCGGATCGCGTCGACCGGGGCGGCGGGGCTGTCTCAGCCGGCCCGGCCTGGCCCGGCCCGGTGCCGTGGCCGGTGCGAGTTCAGGCCGGCCGGCCCGACGCGGCGTGGATCCTGGCGGGGCGCGTCGCCAGCGTCTCGCCCACCACCACCGACAGCGCGCACACCACGCCCGCCGTGAACACCGCCCAGTCGCCCAGGAACGTGCAGCAGATGACCAGCAGAGCCGTCGTCGGGAGCACCAGCTGCTGGGTGATGCCCACCTTGAAGTGCCGGGAGTGCAGGGCCCACAGGGTCAGCAGGTACAGGGCCGTCGGCAGGGTCACGGCGGCCGACGCCGCCAGCGTGGAGATGTGCGCCTTGCCGACCGTCTGCTCCACCGCCACCTCCAGCCCCGCCCCGATCGCGGCCGCCGAGGCGAACACCAGATAGTGGCCGTAGCCCCACAGGAACGCCTGCCGGTTGGAGCGCAGATGGCCGTGGATGGGCACCACGAAGTACAGCCACCACGCGGCGAAGATGATCAGCAGCCCGCCCGCCGCGATGGGGAGGAGCTCGCCCAGCGCGTCGTTCTCGTCGACGCCGGACTTCACCGCGACCGTGGCCGCCGCGATCGTCTCGCCGAGCACGATGATGGTGAACAGCCCGTACCGCTCCGCGATGTGGCGCGGATGCCAGGCCGTGGCGTACCCCCGCTCCGCGAAGGGCGGTACGCACATCTCCAGCAGGGCCATCACCAGGAACCACCAGGGCCGGGCCCCTTCCGGCAGGAACAGCAGCCCCAGCCAGCCGACCTGGCACAGCAGCACACCGCCGGCGTAACGCAGGGCCGTCGTATGCTCCGGGCCCTCGCTCGAACGAGCCGCCCGCAGCCACTGGGCCACCAGGGCGAGCCGCATGATGGCGTACCCCAGCCACACCAGGAGGTAGTCGTGCTCCTCGAACGCCTGGGAGACGCCCGCGGCGAGGACCAGCACACCCGCGATCTGCACCAGCGTGACCACCCGGTACAGGACGTCGTCGTTGTCGTACGCCGAGGCGAACCACGTGAAGTTCATCCACGCCCACCACAGGGCGAAGAACACCATCGCGTAGTCGACGATCCCCTCGACCGCGTGCCCCTCGGCGACCGAGTGCACCAGCTGGATGCCGGCCTGGGCGACGGCCACGACGAAGCACAGGTCGAAGAAGAGCTCCAGCGGCGAGGCCGTCCGGTGCTCCTCGTCGCGGCCCCGGGCCCTCAGCCGGCGCAGCGAACCCCGGCCGCCGGGCACGTCGGACAGGTCGGGCGGGGGAGAGGTGCTGGAGGTCATGACTCCCAGCACAACAGAAGGCGCCGGGATTTTCTCCGCGACCGTACCCTGGACGCATGAGCACCGCCCCCGAACCCGAGCCGCGCGCGCCGAAGCCCGCGCTGGTCTTCGACGACCCGCTCGACCAGCAGTCCTCCGACGACACCGACCGCGGCTGGGGCGAGCGCACCGACTCCGGCGGTGGCGCGGCCGACCTCAAGCGCTTCCTCGACGAGAAGCCGCCGCACCACCTCTGACGCAGCCGGGCTGCCGCCGCGGGCCGGGCCCGGGCCGCGGCCGTCCCGGGGGCTACTGCCGGTCGTGCCCCGAGCCGCGCTGCGCGACCAGGGCGTCCCGGATCTCCTTCAGCACCTCCAGCTCGGTCACCTCGATGACCTCCTGCGTGCCCTCCTTCGCCTTCCGGCGGGCCTCCACCCGGGCCAGGTACTTCGCCATGGGCAGCACCATGAGGAAGTAGACGACCGCCGCCGTGATCACGAAGCTCAGGGTGGCGCCGAGGACGGAACCCCACAGGATCCGGATGCCCTGCTCGCCCTCGCAGGTCGAGCTCAGGCACGAGCTGTAGTGGTCGAGGTTCTTGGTCCCGATGGCACCGACGACCGGGTTGATGATCCCCTTCACCACGGCGTTGACGATGTTGGTGAAGGCGGCACCGATCACCACCGCCACCGCCAGATCGACGACGTTCCCGCGCATCAGGAAGGCCTTGAAGCCCTCCCAGACGCTCGGATCCTTCTTCACGCTCACCTGGGGGCCTCTCCTCGTACGAGCAGCTTGTGGAACAAAACGCTCCGCAACCTACGGCACCCCTGGGCCGAACCGGGCACGTGGGTCCCCCCAACGAGGGACGTGACGGCATCGCGCACCGCGGCAGCGCGTCCGTCCCCCTCACCCTCACGCCGGTCACCAGAGCGTCACCGCCAGCCGGGCGGTGGCGCTCGCGCCGGCCAGCCGGGCGGCGGTGGCACGCGGCACCGAGAGCACGATCAGCGCCCCGCCGTCCGAGGCACCCGCCACGGACTCCGGCGCCTCCGGCTCCGGCACCTCCGTCACCCTGGCTCCGCTCGCGACGACCCGGGCGTCCCCGCCCCTCGCCGTCTCCTCGGCGGCGATGACGTCGACCCGGTCACCGGGCCGCAGCAGCCGTACGGTCGCGGCGTCGGCGATCCGGACCGGGGCCGTCACCGCACCGGCCGCGCGGCGGTCCCGGGCGGCCTGCTCACCGGAGACCGGGGCCGTGCGGGCGGGCGCCTGCGCGCGGGGATGACCGCGGGCCCCGTCCGTGGCGCGCGGGCCCGCCGCCACCAGCGCGGTCGCCGTGACCGCGAGCCCGACCGCCACGGCCCGCCGCCGATGCCGTACCAGCCGGCCCGAGCGGCACCGGCCGCGCACCCGTACCGGGTCGAACCTCGGCACCTCGCGGGTCGCGGGGACCTCGGCCCCGGGCGGGCCGGGTGCGACGGACCAGGAAGGAGACGACGGCGCGAACGAAGGGCGAGCGAGAGACACGGGGACCACCACCTGCGACGAGGGACCGGCTTGCGCTCCCCACGATGAGGCGTCCCCGCCGCACCCCGCTCAGGCCTGTGGACGTACCGCCGGCCTGTGGACAACTCCCTCACCCGAACGGCACCTTCCGGCTCCCGCCCCACGAGCGAGCGGCCCGGCGGGCGACCGGGCGAGCGGCCCGGCGCATCGCCCTTGCGGGTCACCCGGCGCATCACCGGCCGGGTCACCCCGATCCACCGCCCTCGTGGGGAACCCCGCCCATCACCCCGGCAGACAGCCGGCTACGGCAGCGCGAACCCCGGGTCCATCCCGCCCAGCGCGCCCACACACAGACAGTCCCGTTCGTCCACCCCGGGCAGCCCGGCCACCGCGTCGAACAGCACGCCCCGCAACCGGTCGACGTTCGCCGAGAAGACCCGCAGCACCTCGTCGTGCGAGACGCCCTCGCCGGTCTCCGCACCGGCGTCGAGGTCGGTGACCAGCGTCAGGGACGTGTAGCAGAGCTCCAGCTCGCGGGCGAGAGCCGCCTCGGGGTGGCCGGTCATGCCCACCACCGACCAGCCCTGCGCCTGGTGCCACAACGATTCGGCACGGGTCGAGAAGCGCGGCCCCTCGACCACCACCAGCGTGCCGCCGTCCACCGGCTCCCACTCCCGCCCGCGCGCCGCCTTCAGCGCGACGGCCCGCCCCGTGGGGCAGTAGGGATCGGCCAGCGACACGTGCACGACGTTCGGCACCGTGCCGTCTGGCAGCGGCAGTCCGTCGAAGTAGGAGTTCGCGCGGGACTTGGTGCGGTCGACCAGCTGGTCCGGTACCAGCAGCGTGCCCGGCCCGTACTCGGGGCGCAGACCGCCCACCGCGCAGGGGGCGAGCACCTGGCGCACACCGACGGACCGCAGGGCCCACAGGTTGGCCCGGTAGTTGATCCGGTGCGGCGGCAGGTGGTGGCCGCGTCCGTGCCGGGGCAGGAACGCGACCCGCCGGCCGGCGACCTCACCCAGGAAGAGGGAGTCGCTGGGCGGCCCGTACGGGGTGTCGACCCGGACCTCGGTCACGTCGTCGAGGAAGGAATAGAACCCGGATCCGCCGATGACACCGATCCCGGCACCCTCCGCGCCCTCCGGGCTGCCCGTGCCCCCCCTGCTCCCCATGATCCCCTTGCCCACCGAGTCCGCCGGGGTCTCCGCCGAGTCCGCCGGGGTCTCCGCGTTCGCGTTGTTCGCCATGCCCGCACCCTAACCGCACGCCGAAACGCCGAGGACCCCGTCGCCCCGGGGGGCAACAGGGTCCCGGAAGAAAAAGGCCTTACGCGGCGGTCGTGCTGCTGCTCGTGGAGCTGCCCGCGCTCGACGACGAGCTCGACGAGCTCGACGAACCGGAGTCGGAGGACGACGAGGAGGACGAACTCGACGACTTCGACGCCGGAGAGCTGCTGGACGAGGAGCCGCGGCTGTCGTTCCGGTAGAAGCCGGAGCCCTTGAAGACAATGCCAACCGCCGAGAACACCTTCTTCAGGCGGCCCTGGCAGCTGGGGCACTCGGTCAGGGCGTCATCGGTGAACTTCTGCACCGCCTCGAGGCCCTCGCCGCACTCGGTGCACTGGTACTGGTAGGTGGGCACTGTCTTCCTCCTGGCACTCTCACTCGATGAGTGCTAACGACGCTCCATAGTGACGTATTCCGGCCGCTCAGTCCACTGCCACCGGCACGCGGTGACCCACGCCACGTGCGACGGTCCGTCCGGAGCCCCGCGCGGACAGCCGGGAACGCAGGGACAGGAGGGTCAGCAGAGCCAGCACCGTGCCGCCCATCGGCACCAGGAAGCCGGCGCCGTCCCACAGGCGGTCCTCCAGCTGTCCGGCCACCGTGACGGCGGCGGCCTGGCCGAGTGCCACCGCGCCGGTCAGCCAGGTGAAGGCCTCCGTGCGGGCACCGGCCGGGACGAGGCTCTCGACCAGCGTGTAACCGGTGATCAGGGCGGGCGCGATGCACACGCCGACCAGCAGGCCCAGGCCGGCGAGGACCAGCACGGAATGGGCGGCCCACAGGCCCGACGCGGCCAGCGCGAGCGCGGTGTAGCCGACGACCAGGCGCCGCTGCGGGGCCACCTTCCAGGCGATCGCGCCGCACACCAGGCCGGAGAGCATGTTGCCCGCGGCGAAGACGCCGTAGAGGACGCCGTTCAGGCCCGGTTCGCCGATCGACTCGGTGAACGCGGCCAGCGAGACCTGCATGCCGCCGAAGACGGTGCCGATGCCCAGGAACGTCACGATCAGCACGCGCACACCGGGCACGCGCAGGGCCGGGACGTGCTCCACGCGCGCGTGGCCGCGGCGCGCGACCGAGGGCTGGGTGCTCTTCTGCGCGGCGAACAGCAGACCGCCGACCAGGGTGAGCGCGGCCTCCGTGACCAGGCCCGCGGCCGGGTCGACGGCCGTGCACAGCGCGGTGGCCAGCAGCGGCCCGACGACGAAGGTCAGCTCGTCCGTGACGGACTCGAAGGCGGCCGCGGTGCTCATCAGGGGCGAGTCGCCCAGTTTGACGCCCCAGCGGGCCCGCACCATCGGCCCGACCTGCGGCACCGAGGCGCCGGTCGGGACGGCCGCCACGAACAGCGCCCACAGGGGCGCGTCCATGAGCGCCAGTGCCGTCAGCGTCAGCCCGGACAGGGTGTGCAGCAGCACACCCGGGATCAGCACGGCGCGCTGCCCGTAGCGGTCGGCGAGGCGGCCGCTGTAGGGCGCGAACAGGGCCATGGAGACACCGGTGACGGCCGCGGCGGCGCCCGCCGCGCCGTAGGAGCCGGTGGTGTGCTGCACCAGCAGCACGATGGAGATCGTCAGCATCGCGAACGGCTGGCGCGCCGCGAAACCGGGGAGCAGGAACGTCCAGGCGCCGCGGGTGCGCAGCAGCCGGCCGTATCCCGGGCGGGCGGAAGCCGACGGGTTCTCCGACGTCTTCGAGGTGACCGTGGATGCCACGGCCCGTGCCTTTCTGCCGCCTGGTAGCGCGGCCCCGTCAGCGGGCGGCGCCGAGAGCTGTCCTCTTGCGCGGAACTGCGGTAGATGCCGGGGCCCGGTGAGGAGGGGCGTCCCGACCGCCATACGGTCGCGCCAGCTCTGCGTCAGGCAGAGTTGGTTCGATCTGGGTACGCCTTCATCCTACAGGGATCAAGGGCTTGTGTGCCTGTGAAAGCGAGCACCATGGACCCGCCTGCCTTACAAATACCAAAGGGGACGAATCGCCCGCAAGGTGCCCGGCCCACTCATGAGGCATCCGGTCCACTCGTCGGGCATCCGGTCCACTCGTCAGGCATCCCGGTCCGTTCGTCAGGCATCCGGTCCGCTCGTCAGGCGCCCGGTCCGTCCGTCCCCAGCCAGCCGGCCAGCTTGCCGCCGTGCCCGACCGCCCGCAGCCGCTTCTCGGCCGCGTCCCGGACGGGGTCCGTGGCGACCACCAGGAGTTCGTCCCCGCGCTGCAGGATCGTGGTCGGCAGCGGCACGAAGGACTCGCCCCCGCGCACGATGAGCGTCACGGCGGCGCCGTGCGGCAGCCGCAGCTCGGCCACCTCCACGCCGTGCATCTTCGATCCCCCGGGAATCGCGACGGACAGCAGATGCCCGCGCAGCCGCTCCAGCGGGGCCGACTCGATGCCGAGGTCGGACGCCTCCGAACCGTCGCCGAGGCGCAGCTTGCGGCCCAGCCAGGGCAGCGTCGGGCCCTGCACCAGGGTGTAGACGACGACCAGGACGAAGACGATGTTGAAGATCCGGTCGCTGCCCTCGACACCCTTCACCATCGGGATGGTCGCCAGGATGATGGGCACCGCCCCGCGCAGGCCCGCCCAGGACATCAGCGCCGACTCCCGCCAGGGCACCCGGAACGGCGTCAGGCAGGCGAACACCCCGAGCGGTCGCGCCACCATGGTCAGGACGAGCCCGATGACCAGCGCGGGCACGATGTCGTCGCCCAGTTCGTGCGGGGTGACCAGCAGGCCGAGCATGACGAACATGCCGATCTGCGCCAGCCAGCCCAGTCCGTCGGCGAACCCGCGGGTGGCCGGCCAGTGCGGCAGCCGCGCGTTGCCCATCGCCATCGCGGCCAGGTACACCGCGAGGAAGCCGCTGCCGTGGGCCAGCGCGCCCGCCGCGTACGCCACCACGGCGATCGCCATGACGGCGATCGGGTACAGGCCGGACGCGGGCAGTGCCACGTGCCGGAGGCCCCAGGCGCCCAGCCAGCCCACCGCGAGCCCGATGGCGGCACCGATCGCCAGCTCCAGGAGGATCTCGCCCAGCAGCACGTACCAGTGCTCGACCGGCCCGGCCGTGGACAGGGACACCACGAGGATGACCACGGGGGCGTCGTTGAAGCCGGACTCCGCCTCCAGCGTGCCCTTCACGCGCGCGGGGAGCGGGATCTTGCGCAGGACGGAGAACACGGCGGCCGCGTCGGTCGAGGAGACCACCGCTCCGATGATCAGTGCCTGCCGCCACTCCAGCCCGACCAGGTAGTGCGCGGCCGACGCCGTGACCCCGACGCTCACCGCGACACCGGCCAGCGCCAGCGCCGTGGCGGCCGGCATCACCGGCTCGATCTCCTTCCACTTCGTGCCCAGGCCGCCCTCGGCCAGGATCACGACCAGCGCCGCGTACCCGATGACCTGGGTCAGCTCGGCGTTGTCGAAGTGGATGTCCCCGATGCCGTCCTGGCCCATGGCGACGCCGATGCCCAGGTACACGAGCAGGCTGGGGAGCCCGCTGCGCGAGGAGATCCGTACCGCTGCGACGGCGACGAGCAGGACGAGCGAGCAGACGAGCAGGAGCTGGTTGAGGTGGTGGACAGTCAGCGGCCGAATCCTTCCCTGGCCCGCACGCACGCGTGCGTGGGCTCACGTACATCGCACACGAAGTGGTGGCGCAGCGCGCCGACTACTTCGTTACCTTACCTAACTCTTGACGATTTCTTGACACTCGGGAGGGCAAGATCGAACGCCCGTCCGTGCCGGTTCCCGACTCCGCGTCAAGGGGCGCAAGGCCCTGCGCCTATCGTTGCTCCAGCGCTCAGTTAAAAGCACAGCCGAACCTGCCGCTCGACTTAGGACAGCAAGGACAGCGATGCCCACCGACACCACCGCCTCCACGGGTCAGCAGCCCGGCAAGTCCGGCAGGAGAAAGGGGCGCAAAGTACGGCTGATCGTGCTCGTCCTGGTGCTGGCCGTCATCGGAGGCGTCGCCTTCGGGGCGTACTGGTCGATCAGCACCGTCCGGGCGTCCTTCCCGCAGACCAAGGGCACCCTCACGCTGAAGGGCCTCTCGGGACCCGTCGAGGTCAAACGCGACGACTACGGCATCCCGCAGATCTACGCCTCCTCCGACGCGGACCTGTTCATGGCCCAGGGCTACGTCCAGGCCCAGGACCGCTTCTACGAGATGGACGTCCGCCGCCACATGGCCGCCGGGCGCCTGTCGGAGATGTTCGGCGAGAGCCAGGTCGACAACGACGAGTTCCTGCGCACCCTGGGCTGGGACCGGGTGGCCAAGCAGGAGTACGACACCAAGCTGTCGGCCTCCACGAAGAAGTACCTCCAGGCCTACGCCGAGGGCGTCAACGCCTACCTCGACGGCAAGGACGGCGAGGACATCTCGCTGGAGTACGCGGCGCTGGGCTTCACCAACGACTACAAGCCGCAGAAGTGGACGCCGGTCGACTCGGTCTCCTGGCTGAAGGCGATGGCCTGGGACCTGCGCGGCAACATGCAGGACGAGATCGACCGCGCCCTGCTGACCAGCCGCCTCGGCCCCAAGCAGATCGCCGACCTGTACCCGGAGTACCCGTACAGCCGGAACAAGGCGATCGTCCAGGACGGCCAGTACGACGAACTGACCGGCGCCTTCGAGCAGGGCGGCACCTCCGGCACCGCCGGCACGAACGGCACCGCCGGCACGTCGGGCACCAACGGCACGTCGGGCACCTCGGGCACATCCGGAACCTCGGGCACGAGCGGGACCACCGGAGCGGGCACCGCAGGCACGTCCGGCACCTCCGGCCTCGACAGCCAGCTCACCGGCCTCACCCGCGTCCTGGACGACCTCCCGCCGGCCGTCGGCGTGAACGGCGACGGCATCGGCTCCAACTCCTGGGTCGTCAGCGGAAAGCACACCATCACCGGCAAGCCGCTGCTGGCCAACGACCCGCACCTGGGACCCTCCCTGCCGTCCGTCTGGTACCAGATGGGCCTGCACTGCCGCAGCGTCTCCAGCACCTGCCAGTACGACGTCAGCGGCTACACCTTCGCCGGCATGCCGGGCGTGATCATCGGTCACAACGAGGACATCGCCTGGGGCATGACCAACTCCGGTGTCGACGTCACGGACCTGTACCTGGAGAAGATCACCGGCGACGGCTACCTCTACGACGGCAAGGTCAGGCCGTTCGAGACCCGCGAGGAGACCATCAAGGTCGCCGGCGGCCCGGCCAAGAAGATCGTCGTCCGCGAGACCAACAACGGGCCCCTGCTCTCCGACCGCGACGAGGAACTCGTGAAGGTCGGCAAGAAGGCCACCGTCGACACCGCCGCACCCGACCGGGGCGACGGCTACGGCGTCGCGCTGCGCTGGACCGCCCTGCAGCCGGGCACCAGCATGGAAGCCGTCTTCGCCATGGGCAAGGCGAAGAACTGGACCGACTTCCGCAAGGCCGCCGCGCTGTTCGAGGTGCCCTCGCAGAACCTGGTCTACGCCGACACCCAGGGCCACATCGGCTACACCCTGCCGGGGAGGATCCCCACGCGCGCGGAGGGCTTCGACGGCTCCCTGCCGGCGCCCGGCTGGGACCCGAAGTACCGCTGGACCGGCTACATCCCGCAGGACGCGCTGCCCTACGAGTACGACCCGGACCGCGGGTACATCGTCACCGCCAACCAGGCTGTGATCGACGAGGACAAGTACCCCCTCACGCTCACCACGGACTGGGGTTACGGCACGCGCAGCCAGCGGATCACCGACCTGATCCAGTCGAAGATCAAGGACGGCGGCAAGATCTCGACGGACGACATGCGCCAGATGCAGCTGGACAACAGCAGCGAGATCGCCCGGCTGCTGGTGCCGACCCTGCTGAAGATCGACACCGGCGACAAGGACGTCCGCGAGGCCCAGAAGCTCCTGGAGGGCTGGGACTACACCCAGGACGCCGACTCGGCGGCCGCCGCCTACTTCAACGCCGTCTGGCGCAACGTCCTGAAGCTGGCCTTCGGCAACAAGCTGCCCAAGGAGCTGCGGCCCAAGGGACAGTGCCTGTGGGTCAAGCCGGTCAACACCACCGGCCCCGCCGACGAGGCCGAAGAGGTCCGCGAGTGCGGCCAGCGCGCCCCCGACCGGGCCCAGCCCGACGGCGGTGACCGCTGGTTCGAGGTGGTCCGCAAGCTGATGAACCAGCCGAAGAGCGACTGGTGGAAGACGCCCGAGGTGGGCACCCGCGACGGCGCCGTCAACCGCGACCAACTGTTCAAGCGGGCCATGGTCGACGCGCGCTGGGAGCTGACCGCCAAGCTCGGCAAGGACATCGACACCTGGAGCTGGGGCCGGCTGCACCGCCTGTTCCTGAAGAACCAGACCCTCGGCACCGCGGGCCCCGGTTTCGTCCGGTACGCCCTCAACCGCGGCCCCTGGGAGCTCAGCGGCGGCGAGGCGACGGTGAACGCGACCGGCTGGAACGCCGCCGGCGGCTACGGGGTGGTGTGGGTGCCGTCCATGCGGATGGTGGTGAACCTCGGCGACCTCGACAAGTCCCGCTGGATCAACCTCACCGGTGCCTCCGGCCACGCCTACAGCGCCCACTACGTCGACCAGACCGACAAGTGGGCCGACGGCGAACTGCTGCCGTGGTCCTTCTCGGACCGGGCCGTGGAGAGCAACACGGCCGACAAGCTGGTGCTCAAGCCGTGAGGCACTGACCCGGCGACGGCAACGGCGACGGCGACGGGAAGCGGCCCTCCACGCGTGCGTGGAGGGCCGCTTCCCGGTGTCAGGGCCGCTTCCCGTGTCAGGCCTCCGGGCGGAACCGCCGCACCCCCGACGGCGTCACCACCGCGTGCACCGGCCGGTCGTGCGGCTCCTCGGGGACGCGCTCGACGACCTCCGCGTCGTAGAGCAGCACCACCAGCGCCGGACGGACCCCCGCACGCTCCAGCCGTGCCAGCACCCGGTCGTAGGAGCCGCCGCCGCGGCCCAGGCGCATCCCGCGCGCGTCGACCGCGAGCCCCGGCAGCAGCACGGCGTCGGCCGCGGTCACCGCGTCCGGCCCGAGGCGCTCGCCCGCGGGCTCGGACAGGACCATCCGGCCGCCGTGCCGGACCCGCGCGAGCGAGTCCTGGCCCTCGTACCGGCCCCAGTCGAGGTCGTTGTCCGGCAGCAGCACCGGCAGCAGCACGCGCACGCCCCGGGCGCACAAGGTGTCCAGGAGCGCGAGCGTCCCCGGTTCACTCCCCACGGAGACGTACGCGGCGACCGTGCCGGCCCGCGCCAACTCGGGCAGCTCCAGGGCCCGCGCGGCCAGTGCGGCCGACGTTTCCCGCAGGTCATCCGCCGTCAACCTGTTCCTCACCGCGAGGATCTCGCGCCGCAAACTCCGCTTGTCAGGCTCGCCCGGACGTGCGATAGGCCTCAATGGTTGCTCCCGTACCGTTGCAATACGCTCATATGAGCCGCTATGAACCGGAGCCGCAGATTCCATGCAAAGGCACCGGATAGGGTGGCGAGCATGACTCAGTCGCACCCTCGGATCAGCAAGGCTGTCATCCCCGCAGCAGGCCTCGGCACCCGGTTCCTGCCGGCCACCAAAGCCACTCCCAAGGAGATGCTGCCGGTCGTGGACAAGCCCGCGATCCAGTACGTGGTCGAGGAGGCCGTCGCGGCGGGTCTCGACGACGTCCTCATGGTGACGGGCCGCAACAAGCGCCCCCTCGAGGACCACTTCGACCGGAACTACGAGCTGGAGTCGGCGCTCCAGAAGAAGGGCGACGCCGACCGTCTCGCCAAGGTGCAGGAGTCCAGCGACCTCGCGACCATGCACTACGTCCGCCAGGGCGACCCCAAGGGCCTCGGCCATGCCGTGCTGTGCGCCGCCCCGCACGTCGGCCACGAGCCCTTCGCCGTCCTCCTCGGCGACGACCTGATCGACCCCCGCGACCCGCTGCTGCAGCGCATGGTCGAGGTCCAGGAGCAGCGCGGCGGCAGCGTCATCGCGCTCATGGAGGTCGCCCCGGAGCAGATCCACCTGTACGGCTGCGCGGCCGTGGAGACCACCGAGGACAGCGACGTCGTCAAGGTCGGCGGCCTCGTCGAGAAGCCGGACCCGGCCGACGCCCCCTCCAACTACGCGGTCATCGGCCGCTATGTGCTCGACCCGCACATCTTCGACATACTGCGCCGGACCGAGCCCGGCCGCGGCGGCGAGATCCAGCTCACGGACGCCCTGCAGCAGCTCGCCGAGGACGAGAAGATCGGCGGCCCCGTGCACGGCGTCGTCTTCAAGGGCCGCCGCTATGACACCGGCGACCGCGGCGACTACCTGCGTGCCATTGTCCGACTCGCGTGCGAACGTGAAGACCTGGGCCCGGACTTCCGGACCTGGCTTCGCAGTTACGTAGCCGAGGAGATGTAGCACGTTGAGCAGCGCCGCGCCCCGCGTCACGCACCAGGACCACTCGGGCCCCGACCACCTCTGGTCGGTGGACGAGCACCTGGAGGACATCCTCGCCACCATCCGGCCCCTGGAGCCGATCGAGCTGCACCTGCTCGACGCCCAGGGCTGCGTCCTCGTCGAGGACGTCACGGTGCCGGTGTCCCTGCCGCCCTTCGACAACAGCTCGATGGACGGCTACGCGGTGCGGGTCGCGGACGTGGCGGGCGCGAGCGAGGAGTTCCCGGCGGCCCTGGAGGTCGTCGGGGACGTCGCCGCCGGCCAGTCGGAACCGCCGCACGTGGGGCCCGGCCAGGCCGCCCGCATCATGACCGGCGCCCCGCTCCCGCCCGGCGCCGAGACGGTCGTGCCCGTGGAGTGGACCGACGGCGGGCTCGGCGAGGGCCCGGTGCGCGGGATGCGCGCCCGCAGCCTCGGCCCCGAGGGCGCCACCGGCCAGGTGCAGGTGTACCGCCCGGCCGAGGCCCGCGCGCACGTGCGCGCCAAGGGCAGCGACGTGAAGGCCGGCGACCGCGCCCTGGAGGCCGGCACGATCCTCGGCCCGCCGCAGATCGCCCTGCTCGCCGCGATCGGCCGCGGCACCGTGCGCGTGCGCCCGCGCCCGCGCGTGGTGGTGCTCTCCACCGGCAGCGAACTCGTCCAGCCCGGCGAGGACCTGCGCACGGGTCAGATCTACGACTCCAACAGCTTCGCCCTCACCGCCGCCGCCCGCGACGCCGGTGCCATCGCCTACCGCGTGGGCGCCGTCGCCGACGACGCCGAGGGCCTGCGCTCCACCATCGAGGACCAGCTGGTCCGTGCCGACCTGATGGTCACCACGGGCGGCGTGAGCGTCGGCGCCTACGACGTCGTCAAGGAGGCGCTGTCCCACGTCGGGGACGAGGACGAGCCGGGCAGCGGCGTGGAGTTCCGCAAGCTGGCCATGCAGCCCGGCAAGCCCCAGGGCTTCGGCTCCGTCGGCCCCGACCACACGCCGCTGCTGGCCCTGCCCGGCAACCCCGTGTCGTCGTACGTCTCCTTCGAACTGTTCGTGCGCCCCGCCATCCGCGCCCTCATGGGCCTGCCGGACGTCCACCGCCCGACCACCCGGGCGACCCTGGCCGCCGGCAAGGCGCTGACCTCCCCGAAGGGCCGCCGCCAGTTCCTGCGCGGCACGTACGCGGACGGCCGGGTCACCCCGGTCGGCGGCGCCGGATCCCACCTGGTCGCGGCCCTCGCCCACGCCGACGCGCTGATCGTCGTCCCCGAGGACACCGAGTCCGTCGCACCCGGCACCCAGGTCGAGGTGGTCCTGCTCGGCCGATAGCCGCTGGTTGGGGGTACCGTGTCGCGCACAGCAGGCCCGTGCGCCGCACCGCGACGGGCCCGGACCGGGAGCGCCACACAGCATGAGCACGCAGGACCCACGCACGCAGGACGGCTCCACGCACAGCAGGCTGACGCACCTCGACGAGGCGGGCGCCGCCCGCATGGTGGACGTGTCGGAGAAGGACGTGACCGCGCGCACCGCCCGCGCCAGCGGACGCGTCCTCGTCTCGCCCCGTGTGATCGAGCTGCTGCGCGGTGCGGGCGTCCCCAAGGGAGACGCCCTCGCGACCGCGCGCATCGCCGGGATCATGGGGGCCAAACGCACCCCCGACCTGATCCCGCTCTGCCACCCGTTGTCGGTGTCCGGTGTGAAACTGGACCTGTCGGTCGCGGACGACGCCGTGGAGATCCTGGCCACCGTGAAGACCACGGACCGCACGGGCGTCGAGATGGAGGCCCTCACGGCGGTCTCCGTCGCCGCGCTCACCGTGATCGACATGGTCAAGGCGGTCGACAAGGGAGCGGTCATCACGGACGTACGGGTCGAGGAGAAGACGGGCGGCAAGTCGGGCGACTGGAGCCGGACATGACCTACCGCGCTCTCGTCGTGACGGCCTCGAACCGGGCCGCCGCAGGGATCTACGAGGACAAGGGCGGCCCGCTGATCGCCGACGGCCTGAGGCGCTTCGGCTTCGAGGTCGAGGGCCCGCAGGTCGTCCCCGACGGCGACCCGGTGGAGGCGGCCCTGCGCGCCGGGGTCGAGGCCGGCTACGACGTCGTCGTCACCACCGGCGGCACGGGCATCTCGCCCACCGACCGCACCCCCGAGGCCACCCGCCGGGTGATCGACCACGAGGTGCCCGGCATCGCCGAGGCCATCCGGGCGTTCGGCCGGGAGAAGGTGCCCACCGCGGCGCTCTCGCGGGGCCTGGCCGGAGTGGCCGGGAGCACCCTGATCGTCAATCTGCCCGGTTCCAGCGGCGGTGTGAAGGACGGCCTCGCCGTGCTGGAGCCGCTGCTGGTCCACGCCGTCGAGCAGCTGCGCGGCGGCGACCACCCCAGACCCGACGGGGGTGCGAGCTGAACAGCCCAGCCTGGCCCGTCGAGCTGGTCGACGGCGACGTCGTCCTCCGGCCGATAAAGCTGCGCGACCAGCGGGCGTGGCGCGAGGTCAACCGGCGCAACCGCGACTGGCTGCGCCCCTGGGAGGCGACGATCCCGCCGCCCACCCCGGGCGGGCCGATCACGCACCGCCCGACCTTCCGCCAGATGGTCCGCCACCTCAGGTCGGAGGCGAACGCCGGCCGGATGCTGCCCTTCGTCATCGAGTACCAGGGACGGCTGGTGGGGCAGCTGACGGTGGCCGGGATCACCTGGGGCTCCATGTGCTCGGGGCACGTCGGGTACTGGGTGGACGAGGCGGTGGCCGGACGCGGGGTGATGCCGACGGCGGTGGCGCTCGTCGTCGACCACTGTTTCCGCACCGTCGGACTGCACCGCGTGGAGGTCTGCATTCGCCCCGAGAACGGCCCCAGCCGCCGCGTCGTCGAAAAGCTGGGATTCCGCGAGGAGGGGCTGCGGCCCCGTTATCTCCACATCGACGGAGCCTGGCGCGACCACCTCGTCTTCGCGCTCACGGCGGAAGAGGTCCCGGACGGTTTGCTCAGGCGCTGGCAGCGGGCACGATCGCAGAGTAATCCGGGAATGCGCCCGCACCCGGGAAATTGAATATGTGTTCGAAATTGATCGGCCGATGACCGTCTCGAGGCGAGGAATTCCCGGCCTCGGTGGTGTGCTGATCGCATCAGTCGCAAAAAAAGTTCGAAATATCAGCCAGATCGTGCGACACACCGGCTCAATTGGCAGATGGCCTCACGCAAACCCCTCTACGGTGTGAGGCGTGAGCAGCAGCGGCCTCATCTACGCAGTCATTGTCGGGGCCTGGGCCGCCTACTTGGTGCCGATGTGGCTCCGTAGGCAGGACGAGCTGAACGAGGCCCGTCCGACGGAACGCTTCAGCACCGCCATCCGGCTTCTGTCCGGAAAGGCGGCCATGGAGCGCCGGTACGCCAAGGACCTGCGGGCGCGCTCCGCCGACGAGGGGGAGCAGGGCGCCGACGATCCGGACGCCGTCACCGAATCGGTGGACGTCCGGGCCTTCGCCGTGTCCAAGACCCGCCCCCGGACCCAGGCGCCCCTTCCGTCGCCCGCCCCCGAGCAGCCGGCCCGCCCGGTGCCGCACGCGGCGCGTCCCGAGCGCGAGGAGGGCCGGGTGCCCGCCGCCCGGCGCGGCATGTCGCCGCAGGCCCAGGCGGCCGCGGCGCGGGCCCGGCGCTCGAAGGTGCTCGCGCGCCGCCGGCGCACCACCACCATGCTCTTCCTCGCCTTCACCCTCGGCGCCGTCGTCGCCGCGGTCGGAGGGCTGGCGTTCCTGTGGGCCCCGGGCGTGCCCGCCGTGATGCTCAGCGTGTACATCGCCTACCTGCGCGCGCAGGAGCGGCGGCGCTTCACGTACCAGATGGACCGCCGCCGTGCCGAGGCCGCCGCCCAGCGGCTGCGGGAGCGGCAGCGCCAGCCCCGTCGGCGCCCCCTGGCCGAGGACGAGGCCGACGAACCGGAGGAGGGACCCGAGCCGGTGACCGACCCCGGCCTGTCGGCCCTCGCGGCGGACCGGCGCGCCCTCGTCGAGCAGACCGACCACGCGGAGTGGGTCGACCAGCAGCGTGAGCGGCAGCGGCGGCCGGGCCAGGGCGACAGCTGGGACCCGGTACCGGTGCCCCTGCCCACCTACGTGACCGCGCCGGTCGCCCCCCGGGCGACGAGCGACGTGGACCTCGGCGCCCCCGACACCTGGAGCGCGGCGCGGTCGAGCGCGGTCACCCCGGAGGCGGCGGACGAGCCGGCCGGAGCCGCGGGCCCGGTCGCCGCGGAGCCCCACGCGCCGGAAGGGACGCACGGCGACGGCCGGGGCGAGGCCCCGCCTCCCGCCCGGAAGCGCTCGCGCGGCCAGAACCCCGCCGCGGCCTCCGCACGGCGGGCCCGCGAGCGCGGCCGTACGCCGCTGTTCGACCAGTACGAGGACGGGGACCGGCCCCGGGCCGCCAACGAGTAGCACCCCCGCACCCGCGGGTGGCCGCCGCCCGGGAACGGATTTTTATGCAGGCCGATCGGGGTGCTAGAGTTTCACTCGTTGCAAGGGCCTGTGGCGCAGTCCGGTAGCGCACCTCGTTCGCATCGAGGGGGCCAGGGGTTCAAATCCCCTCAGGTCCACGCAGCTTCGAGCCCCTGTCGGCGACAGCCGACAGGGGCTCTGCTCTGTTCGCGGGCCCCGTAGGGCCCTTCGGCCCGTCAGAGCCGCTTCGCGAAGCAGCGGCTGGACTCGTGGTGGCGGTAGTAGCCGAACTTGGCGCACGGCTCGTAACCACTGGACGCGTACAGGGCGATGGCCTCCGGCTGCTTGGTGCCCGTCTCCAGGACCATACGGACGCGACCGGCCGCGCGGGCGTCCTCCTCCAGGGCCGCCAGGATGCGGCGGGCCAGGCCCCGGCCGCGCATCGGCTCGATCACGTACATGCGCTTCAGCTCGGCGTCACCGTCCAGGTTGCCCTCGCCGTTCGTATCCTGGGCACGCCAGCCGCCCGAGGCGACGGGGCTGCCGTGCTCGTCGTAGGCGATCAGATAGGTGCCGTTCGGCGGGTCGAAGTCGGTGGCGGCCATGGGCGTGGCGTCGCCGTCGTCCCCGTAGCGGACGGCGTACTCGGCCTGGACCTGGTCGTTCAGCTTCATGGCGTCGGGGTGGTCGAAGGAGACCCGGCGTATGTGCATGCCGACCACCGTATGCGATCCGGAACTGGACTCCGTCCAGAGTGCCGGTATCGTGCCCGGGTGCTCACTGTGACCTCTGTGAATGTGAACGGGCTGCGGGCCGCCGCGAAGAAGGGCTTCGTGGAGTGGCTGGCCGCGACCGACGCCGACGTGCTGTGCCTGCAGGAGGTGCGCGCCGAGCCGGAGCAGCTGCCCGAGCACGTCCGCGCGCCCGAGGGCTGGCACGTGGTGCACGCGCCGGCCGCCGCCAAGGGCCGGGCCGGGGTGTCCCTGTACAGCCGCCGTGAGCCCGACCGGGTGCGGATCGGGTTCGGGTCCGCCGAGTTCGACGGCAGCGGGCGGTACGTGGAGGCCGACCTGCCCGGGGTCACCGTCGCCTCCCTCTACCTGCCCTCCGGCGAGGTCGGCACCGAGCGGCAGGAGGAGAAGGAGCGCTTCATGGGCGAGTTCCTCGCCTACCTCAAGGAGCTGCGCGAGCGGGCCGCGGCGGAGGGGCGCGAGGTCGTCGTCTGCGGCGACTGGAACATCGCCCATCAGCGGGCCGACCTGAAGAACTGGCGCGGCAACACCAAGAACTCTGGCTTCCTGCCCGAGGAGCGCGAGTGGCTCGGCCGCGTCCTCGACCCGGCCGACGGCGGCTATGTCGACGTCGTACGCGCCCTGCACCCGGACGTCGAGGGACCGTACTCCTGGTGGTCGTACCGTGGACGGGCGTTCGACAACGACACCGGTTGGCGGATCGACTACCACGTGGCGACCCCCGGGCTCGCCGAGCGGGCGGTCAAGGGGTTCGTGGAGCGGGCCGCCACGCACGCGGAGCGGTGGTCCGACCACGCGCCGGTGACCGTCGTGTACGACCGCTAGCCGGCTACGACCGCATCCTGCGGTCCAGGGCCAGGGACAGCTCCGCCTCCACGACGCTGCGGGCCAGCGGGCGCAGGCGGGGCAGGTCCTGTGCGGAGGCGTGGCGCAGGACCAGGTCGGTGAAGAGGTCGGCCAGGGCGTCGGCGTGCGTGCGGACCTCCTTGGCCGCGCCGAGGACCTCCGCGAGCGGGATGCCCTCGCGGACCAGGGCCGAGGAGACGTCCAGCAGGCGGCGGCTGATGTGGACGATCTCGCCGCCGTCGGTCCCGAGGTAGCCGAGGTCCATGGCGGCGGCCAGGTTCTCCGGGGTGGCCTCGCCCGCGAAGTGGTCGGCGAGTTCCTCGGGCGTGAGGTGGACCGGTTCCTCCTCGGTCGGGCCGCCCACGCCGAGCAGGTCGCCGACGTCCCGGCCGTGGTCGAAGGCCTCGGCCAGTTCCGCGATGCCGCTGAGGGTGTGGCCGCGTTCCAGCAGGGCCGTGATGGTGCGCAGCCGGGCCAGGTGCTGGTCGTCGTACCAGGCGATGCGGCCCTCCCGGCGCGGTGGCGGGATCAGCTTGCGCTCGCGGTAGAAGCGCAGGGTGCGCACCGTGATCCCGGCGAGGCGGGCCAGCTCTTCCATGCGGTATTCACGCTTCTCGGCCACCTGGGCACCTTAAGGCGTACCGCGGGTAACTTCCTCGTCGCACCCCCTACCCATCAGTACGCCTCTGCTCTACGCTCCCATTGCGCCAGTGTTCACTGGCACGGTTCTCGTGGTGTGTGGAGGTGTCGGCATGGACGAGCGCGAACACGAGCATGTACGGGTCGCGGTGGTCGGGTCCGGGTTCGGCGGGCTGGGGGCCGCCGTGCGGCTGCGCCGGGAGGGTGTCACCGACTTCGTCGTCCTGGAGCGGGCGAGCAGTGTCGGCGGCACCTGGCGGGACAACAGCTACCCGGGGTGCGCCTGTGACGTGCCGTCGCACCTGTACTCGTTCTCCTTCGCGCCCAACCCGGACTGGCCGCGCACCTTCTCGGGCCAGGAGCACATCCGGGCCTACCTGGAGCACGTGGCCGACACCTTCCGGCTGCGGCCGCACATCCGCTTCGACTCCGAGGTGAAGCGGATGAGCTGGAACACCGAGCGGCTGTGCTGGGACATCGAGACCAGCAGCGGGAACCTCTCCGCCGACCTCGTCGTGTCGGCCACCGGTCCGCTGTCCGACCCGAAGGTGCCGGACATCCCCGGCCTGGACTCCTTCCCCGGCAAGGTCTTCCACTCCGCCCGCTGGGACCACGACTACGACCTGCGCGGCAAGCGCGTCGCCATGGTGGGCACCGGTGCCTCGGCCATCCAGATCGTGCCGGCCATCCAGCCGGAGGTCTCCGAGCTCACCCTCTTCCAGCGCACCCCGCCGTGGGTCATGCCCCGGATGGACCGGGCCATCAGCGGCGCCGAGCGGTGGCTGCACCGGCAGCTGCCCTTCACCTCGCAGCTGCGCCGCGGACTGCTGTGGGGCATCCGGGAGTTGCAGGTCCAGGCGTTCACCAAGCACCCCAACGAGCTCGGTTTCGTCGAGCAGCTGGCCAAGCGCAACATGGCCCGGGCCATCAAGGACCCGGCGCTGCGGGCCAAGCTCACGCCCGACTACCGCATCGGCTGCAAGCGGATCCTGCTGTCCAGCGAGTACTACCCGGCGCTCGCGCGGCCCAATGTGGACGTCGTCGCCAGCGGCCTCGCCGAGGTGCGCGGCTCGACCCTCGTCGCCGCCGACGGCAGCGAGGCCGAGGTGGACGCCATCGTCTTCGGCACGGGCTTCCACGTCACCGACATGCCGATCGCCGAGCGGGTGGTGGGCGCCGACGGGCGGACCCTCGCGGAGACCTGGAAGGGCGGCATGGAGGCCCTGCGCGGCGCCTCCGCGGCCGGCTTCCCCAACTGGATGACGATCATCGGGCCCAACACGGGCCTGGGGAACTCCTCGATGATCCTGATGATCGAGTCCCAGCTGAACTACCTGGCCGACTACGTCCGCCAGCTGGACGTGCTCGGCGGCCGGGTCGCGCTGGACGCCCGCCCCGAGGCCGTGCGGGGCTGGAACCACCGGGTGCAGGAGCGCATGAAGCGCACGGTGTGGAACACCGGCGGCTGCACCAGCTGGTACCTCGACGCGGCCGGCCGCAACACCACCATCTGGCCCGGCACGACGGCCGAGTTCCGGCGTGCGACGCGCCGGGTGGACCTCACGGAGTACGACGTCCTGCGGCCCGCCGCGGCCGGGCAGGACGAGCAGCAGGCCGCGGAGAAGGCGGGGGTGGACGCGTGAGCCGACTCACCGGCGTCGACTCCGGGCCGTACGCCCCGCCCGCCCCCGTGCGCGAGCTGACCGCCGTCTCCGCCGACGGTGCCCGGCTGCACGTCGAGATCCACGGGCCCGAGTTCGCCCCCGCCGTCGTCCTCGCCCACGGCTGGACCTGCTCGACCGCCTTCTGGGCCGCGCAGATCCGCGACCTGGCCGCCGACCACCGGGTCATCGCCTACGACCAGCGCGGCCACGGCCGCAGCCCGTCGAGCCCGGCGTGCAGCACCGACGCGCTCGCCGACGACCTCGAAGCCGTCCTCGCAGCCACCCTCGCCCCCGGCGAACAGGCCGTGATCGCCGGGCACTCCATGGGCGGCATGACCGTCATGGCGGCCTCGGGGCGGGCCGCCTTCCAGGCGCACGCGGCGGCCGTCCTGCTGTGCAGCACGGGCAGTTCGCAGCTGGTCGCGGGCTCCACCGTCGTCCCGCTGCGGCCCGGCCGGGTGCGGACCTGGCTGACCCGGCGGATCCTCGGCTCCCGCGCCCCGCTCGGGCCGGTCACGCCGCTGGCCCGCCGGATCCTCAAGTACGGCACGATGGGCCCGGGTTCGGCCCCGCACATGGTCGAGGCCTGCGCCCGGATCGTGCACGCCTGCCCCCGCAAGGTCCGGCACAGCTGGTCACAGGTGCTGGACCTGCTCGATCTCGACCACGGCGTGCGGGAGTTGACCGTGCCCACGGCCGTCGTCGTCGGTACGGCGGACCGGCTGACCCCGCCCGCGCAGTCCCGGGCGCTGTGCGAGGCCCTGCCGAACTGCACCGGGTTCACCGAGCTGCCCGGCATCGGCCACATGACCCCGATCGAGGCGCCCGAGCTGGTCACCGGGAAGATACGCGAGCTCGTCAGCACACACATCCAGGTCCGATCCGAGGAGAGCGCATGAACAGGGTGAGCCTCGAAGGCAAGGTCGCCGTGGTGACCGGGGCGGCGCGCGGCGTCGGGGAGTTGCTCGCCCGCAAGCTCTCCGCGCGGGGCGTGCGGATCGCCCTGGTCGGCCTGGAGCCGGACGCGCTCAAGCAGGTCTCCGCGCGGCTGCACAGCGACAGCGACCACTGGCACGCCGACGTCACCGACCACGAGGCCATGGCCCGGGTCGCCGGGGAGGTGAAGGAGCGCTTCGGCCGGGTGGACATCGTCGTCGCCAACGCCGGTGTGGCGACCGGCGGTCCGTTCGCCGACTCCGACCCGGAGTCCTGGCGGCGGGTGATCGAGGTCAACCTGGTCGGCTCGGCGGTGACCGCCCGCGCGTTCCTGCCGATGCTGCTGGAGAGCCGGGGCTACCTGCTGCAGATCGCCTCCCTCGCGGCGATCACCCCGGCGCCGATGATGACCGCGTACTGCGCGTCCAAGTCGGGCGTGGAGGCCTACGCGCACAGCCTGCGCGCCGAGGTCGGCTACCGGGGCGTGAAGGTCGGCGTCGGGTACCTGTCGTGGACCGACACCGACATGGTGCGCGGGGCCGACCAGGAGGACGTCATGCGGGAGTTGCGGCAGCGGCTGCCCTGGCCGTCCAACAAGACCTACCCGCTGGGCCCGGCGGTGGACCGGCTCGTGACCGGGATCGAGCGCCGGTCGAGCCATGTCTACGGGCAGTGGTGGCTGCGCGGGATGCAGGGGGTGCGCGGGTATCTGCCCGCGGTCATCGGGACGGTGGGCCAGCGCGAGATGCGGCGGTTCGCGGACCGGCTGACGGGCATGCGAACCGGCCTGGTCGGAGCCGGTGGAGCCGCCGACGAGCAGCAGCGCACTACGGTGCGTGAGTGATCGACATGCGCAGCGTCACGACCCGTGTGAATCTGATCGAGCCAGATCCCCTCACCCCCAACGGGAGTGAACCCACATGGGTATGAAGGACCAGTTCCAGGAGAAGTCCGAGCAGTGGCAGAACCAGGCCCGTCAGAAGGCGGACCAGGCTCGCGAGCAGATGCAGGGCCGCGGCCGCCGGCGCGACGAGGACATGGACCCCTCGCAGCCGCAGCGCGACCGTGAGCGGGAGCGCGAGCAGGAGGACCGCTTCGACCAGGACTACGACGCCTGACGTTGCGCGCTGAGCGGACCAGGGGCGCCCCCGTGCGGGGCGCCCCTTTCCCCTGTGCGGCCCGGCGGCCCCGCGGGCGGGACGTCCGTCACGACCGGGGCGGCAGCTTCGGGCGGGAGCGGTCCGGGACGTCGCTGTGGGTCGGCGGCGTCGCGGGCGGGTTGGTCTCCAGCAGCCCCAGGGCGAGTGCGACGGCGTCGGCCAGCTGCGCGTGCCGCCCCTCGGCCCAGTCCAGCGGAGTGCGCAGCACGTCGATGTCCGGGGCGACGCCCTTGTTCTCCACCGACCAGCCGTAGGCGTCGAACCAGGCCGCGTTCATCGGCACCGTGATCACCGTGCCGTCGCCCAGTTCGTGCCGGCCGGTCATGCCGACCACCCCGCCCCACGTGCGCTGTCCCACGACGGGCCCCAGCTTCAGCAGTTTGAACGCGGCGGTG
Source organism: Streptomyces sp. NPDC085932 (assembly GCF_044540525.1). NCBI lineage: Bacteria > Bacillati > Actinomycetota > Actinomycetes > Kitasatosporales > Streptomycetaceae > Streptomyces > Streptomyces sp. NPDC085932. The sequence continues at coordinate 176,890 of NZ_JBITSJ010000007.1, read as the reverse complement.
ATCATGTCGCCGTCGGAGGAGGTCGCCTCGTCGGCCAGGGCCACCACCGGGCCCCGGGGTGCGTTCGAGGTGTACGAGACGGGCTGGGCGTCACGGGTCAGGTCCCAGCCGAGGATCGTGCGGCTCAGCGTCTCGATGACCAGTTCGCTGATGTGCCCGCCGGCGTTGCCGCGCACGTCGACGATCAGCGCGGGCCGGGACACCTCCATGCGCAGGTCGCGGTTGAACTGCGCCCAGCCGGAGCCGCCCATGTCCGGGATGTGCAGATAGCCGCAGCGGCCCCCGCTCAACTCGCGGACCACCGCACGGCGTTTGGCCACCCAGTCCTGGTAGCGCAGCGGCCGCTCGTCGATCAACGGGACGACGGCGACCCGCCGGGGCGGACCCGCGCCCTCGGCGGGGGAGAAGGTCAGTTCCACCGTCGTCCCGCCCGCACCGGCCAGCAGCGGGTAGGGGCCCGCGTCCGGATCGACCGGGCGGCCGTCGACGTGGGTGAGGACCGCGCCCTCCCGGATGCCCGTACCCGCCAAGGGGGAGCGGGCCTTGGAGTCGGAGGAGTCGCCGGGCAGGATCCGCTTGACCGTCCAGCCGCCGTCCCGGCGGACCAGGTTGGCGCCCAGCAGGCCCTGGCGGCGCTGGTAGTGCGGCGGGCCCTCGTTGCGCCGGGCGGCGGTGACGTAGGCGTGGGAGGTGCCCAGTTCGCCGAGCACCTCGCGCAGCAGGTCCGCGAACTCGTCGGGGGAGGCGACCCGTTCGACCAGCGGGCGGTACTGGCCGAGGACCCCGTCCCAGTCGATGCCGCACATGCCCGGGTCCCAGAAGTAGGCCCGGATCAGCCGCCCGGCCTCGTCGAACGCCTGCCGCCACTCCGCCGCCGGGTCGACCGTGTGCAGGATGCGGCGCGCGTCGATCCACACCGTCGAGTCGGAGTCGCCCGGCTCGTCGGCGGGCACCGCGCGCAGCTCGCCCTCGTCGACGACCACCAGTCGGCTGCCGTCGCCGCTGACCGCGAACCAGTCCAGGTGCTGGGCGAGTTCGGACTTCTTGGCCTTGGTGATGCCGAAGTGCTCCAGGGTCGGCCGGCCGCTGGTGTCGTCCGGGTTGGCGAACGTCTCGCCCAGCGCGCCCGAGATCGGCCAGCGCAGCCACACCAGCCCGCCGCCCGCCACCGGGCGCAGCGCCGAGTACTTGGAGGCGGCCACCGGGAACGGCGTGACCCGGCTCTCCAGACCCTCCACCTCGACGGTGACGGCCCCGCTCTCCCCGCTGTCGTCGTCCTCCACCGGGTCCAGGCCCCCGGCGGCCGGGCGGCCCTCGGGGTTCACCGCGAACGGGGAGGGCGTCGCCGAGGACAGCGGCACGAGGTAGGGGCGGCAGCCCAGCGGGAAGGACAGGTCGCCGGTGTGCACGTCGTAGACCGGGTCGAAGCCGCGCCAGGACAGGAACGCCAGGTAGCGGCCGTCGCGGGTGAAGACCGGGTTCTCGTCCTCGAAGCGGCCGTTGGTGACGTCCACGACGTACCGGTCCGCGATGCGGGCCAGCTTGATCTGGCGCAGCGTCCGCCCGATGCCCGGGTGCGACCAGGTCAGCCACGCCCCGTCCGGGGAGAACGCCAGGTCGCGCACGGGCCCGTTGACCGACCGGATCAGCTCGGTGACCTCGCCGACGGAGTCCTCCGAGACGTCGACGAGGAGGAGCCGCCCGTCGTGCGAGGCGACCGCCAGGCGCTCGCCCTCCGGGTCGGAGACCAGCTCGCGCACCTGGCCCAGCGCGCCCGCCGACAGCCGCCGTGGCGTGCGGGCGCCGCTCGCCCGGGGCAGAAAGGCGATCTCGATCGCGTCCTCGCCCTCCGCGTCCGTCACGTACGCCACCCGTCCGCTCCCGCCGAGCATCTCCGGCATGCGCACCCGGACGCCGGGGGTGTCGGTGAGGGTACGGGCGGGACCGTCCCGGTGGGTGAGCCAGTACAGGCTGCCGCGCACGACGACCGCGCTGGCCCGGCCGGTCTCGTCGACCGAGATCCCGTCGACGTGCTGGGCGGCCGCCACCTGGTACGGACGCCGCCCCGCGCGCGGCCCGTCCAGTCGTACCTCCAGCCGGCGCGGCTCGGCGCCCGGGGACAGGTCGTCCACCAGCCACAGGTCGCCCGCGCACTGGTACACCACCCGGGTGCCGTCGCTGGCGGCGTGCCGGGCGTAGAAGGCGTCGTGGTCGGTGTGCCGGCGCAGGTCGGAGCCGTCGTGGGCGCAGGAGTAGAGGTTGCCGACGCCCTCGTGGTCGGAGAGGAAGGCGATGCGGTCCCCGACGAACATGGGGGAGTGCAGATGGCCGCCGAGGCCTTCGAGCAGCCGTTCGCCGTGCAGCCACAGCCGGCCGGTGGCACCGCCCCGGTAGCGCTTCCAGGCGGCCGGTTCGTGCGGGGGCGTGCCGGTGAGCAGCAGGGTCCGGCGCTCCCCGTCCAGGTCGGCCACCTGGATGTCGGAGACCGGCCCCCAGGGCAGCTTGCGGCCCGGGTCGCCGTCGGGGGAGAGCTTGTAGGCCCAGGTGAAGTAGGAGAACGGCTCGCCGTGCGAGGCGACGGCCAGGATCTCGCCGTCCGGGGTCCAGCCGCAGACGCGGGTGTCGGCGCTGCCCCAGTGGCTCACCTGCCGGCCCGGGCCGCCGTCCACCGGGACCAGATGGACCTCGGGCACCAGACTGCGCCAGCTCGTGCAGGCGAGGTGGCGGCCGTCGGGCGAGAAGCGCGGATGACCCACCTTGGTGCGGTCGACGGTGAGCCGCCAGGCGCGGCCCGGACCGTCGAGCGGGGCGAGCCAGAGGTCGTCCTCGGCGACGAAGCACAGCAGGTCGTCATGGAGATGCGGCAGGCGCAGATAGGTCACCCGACCATGCTTTGCCCGGGCGGGAACCCCAGCAAGTTATGACAAAGGTGAAACCGTGATGCAGCACACGTACGAAACGGTTTCGTTTCTATCGACCCCTGCGCTACCTTGGTGGCGTACGAAACCGTGTCGTTCGGAGCAGGAAGGTGAGAGGGATGGCTGAGGTCGCCACCGCGCGTCGCAGTCGGATCACCCCCGAGCGCGAGGCCGAGCTGTACGCGGCCGTGCTCGACCTGCTCCGCGAAGTCGGCTACGACGCCCTCACCATGGACGCCGTGGCCGCTCGCACCCGCTCCAGCAAGGCCACGCTCTACCGCCAGTGGGGCGGCAAGGCCCAGCTGGTCGTCAAGGCGCTCCGGCACACCAAGCCGGTGCAGAACTTCGACGAGATCGACACCGGGTCCCTGCGCGGCGACTTCCACGCCCTCCTGGCGCGCGCGGACGACGCCGAGATGGAACAGAACGGCGCGCTGATGCGCGGACTGGCCACGGCCATGCACGCCAACGCCGATCTCCACCGCGAGTTCAAGAGCCAGATCATCGAGCCGGAGATCGCGGACTCGCGCCGCCTGCTCCAGCGGGCCGTCGACCGGGGCGAGGTCCGTCCGGACTGCCCCGCGCTGGAGTTCGTGGTGCACATGATGCTCGGCGCGTTCGTCACCTGCGCGGTCCTGGAGGACAAGCCCCCGACGGCGGCCTTCCTCACCTCGTACATCGACGCCGTGGTCCTCCCCGCCCTCGGCGTCCCCACCGACTAGTCCCCTCGACTGGCCCCCACCTGACGTCACCGCTCACGTCGTCGGGCTGATCACCCCTGCCCTGAAGACCTCACGACTGACCGGGAGTACGCCCTCGTGGCCACATTCCTCTACAAACTCGGCCGGCTCTCGTTCCGGCGGCGGCACCTCGTCGCCCTGATATGGGTGGCCCTGCTGACCCTCGCCGGCGTCGGCGCGGCCGGCGCCCCCGCCGCGGGCAACAGCTCGTTCTCCATCCCCGGCACCGAGGCGCAGAAGGCCTTCGACCTGCTGGAGCAGCGCTTCCCCGGCACCAGCGCCGACGGCGCCACCGCACGCGTGGTCTTCAAGGCGCCGAGCGGCGAGAAGATGACCGACCCGGGCAACAAGGCGACGGTGCGGGAGACCGTCAAGGAGCTGTCCGACGGCTCCGAGGTCGCCCGCGTCACCGACCCCTACCAGGCCAAGGCCGTCAGCAAGGACGGCACGATCGCCTACGCGCAGGTGTCGTACAAGGTCTCCGGCATGGAGCTCGACGACGCCTCCAAGGACGCCCTGGAGGACTCCGCGCAGGACGCCCGGGAGGCCGGGCTGACCGTCGAGATCGGCGGTGACGCGCTGCAGGCGGTGCCGCACACCGGCTCCAGCGAGATCATCGGCATCGCGGTCGCCGCCGTCGTCCTCGTCATCACCTTCGGCTCGCTGGTCGCGGCCGGACTGCCGCTGCTGACGGCGCTCATCGGCGTGGGCATCGGGGTCTCCAGCATCACGGCCCTGGCGAGCGCCCTGGACCTGGGCACCACCACCTCCACCCTCGCCATGATGATCGGCCTCGCGGTCGGCATCGACTACGCGCTGTTCATCGTCTCCCGCTACCGCGCCGAGCTGGCCGAGGGCCGCGAGCGCGAGGAGGCGGCCGGCCGGGCCGTCGGCACGGCGGGCTCCGCCGTGGTCTTCGCCGGCCTGACCGTGGTGATCGCCCTGGTGGGCCTGTCCGTCGTCAACATCCCGATGCTGACGAAGATGGGCATCGCGGCGGCGGGCACCGTGGCCATCGCCGTGCTGATCGCCCTCACCATGATCCCGGCCCTCCTCGGCTACGCCGGCCGCAAGGTCAGGCCCGCGGGGGAGAAGGGCAAGGTCCTCGGCCGGGCCAAGGCGCAGGACGCGCCTGCCAGCCCCAACCTGGGCAGCCGCTGGGCGAGCTTCGTGGTCCGCCGCCCGGTCGCGGTCCTGCTGCTCGGCGTCGTCGGCCTCGGCGCGGCCGCCGTCCCGGCCGCGAGCCTCGAACTGGGCCTGCCCGACGACGGCTCCCAGCCCACCTCCACCACCCAGCGCCGCGCCTACGACCTGCTCTCCGAGGGCTTCGGGCCGGGCTTCAACGGCCCGCTGATGGTCGTGGTCGACGCCAAGGGCAGCGACGACCCGAAGGCCGCCTTCACCGCGGTCGGCGACGAGATCAAGGGCCTGAAGGACGTCGTCACGGTGACGCCGCCCGCGCCCAACAAGGCCGGTGACACCGCCACCATCACCGTGATCCCCGGCTCCAAGCCGTCCTCCGTCAGCACGGAGGACCTGGTGCACGGCATCCGGGACGCGGGCACGGACGTCAGGGCCGACACCGGCGCGAACGTCCTGGTCACCGGCAGCACGGCCATGAACATCGACGTCAGCCAGAAGCTCAACGACGCGCTCGTGCCCTACCTGGTCCTGGTCGTCGGCCTGGCCTTCCTGCTGCTGATCGTGGTGTTCCGCTCGATCCTCGTCCCGCTGAAGGCGGCCCTCGGCTTCCTGCTGTCGGTGATGGCGGCGCTCGGCGCGGTCGTCGCGGTCTTCCAGTGGGGCTGGCTGTCCGGCCTCATGGGCGTCGAGCAGACCGGGCCCGTCATGTCGATGATGCCGATCTTCATGGTCGGCGTGGTCTTCGGACTGGCCATGGACTACGAGGTGTTCCTGGTGACCCGGATGCGGGAGGCCTACGTCCACGGCGAGAAGCCGGCCCAGGCCGTGGTGACGGGCTTCCGGCACGGCGCCCGGGTCGTCAGCGCCGCCGCGGTCATCATGATCGCCGTGTTCGCCGGCTTCATCGGCTCCTCCGAGTCGATGGTCAAGATGATCGGCTTCGGCCTCGCGATCGCGGTCTTCTTCGACGCGTTCGTCGTCCGCATGGCCATCGTCCCGGCCGTCCTGGCCCTCCTCGGCCGCAAGGCCTGGTGGCTGCCCAGGTGGCTGGACCGCGCCCTGCCGAACGTGGACGTCGAGGGCGAGGGCCTGCGCACCGCGTCCGAGCGCGGCGACGGGGACAGGGAGCTGGTCCGCGCCTGACGGCACCCCGATGAACCGGCCGGTGAGGCTCCGTGGGGACGGGGACCTCACCGGCCCCTCGTCGTCCCGGGGCGGCGGAAGAACCCACTCGCGTGCCGGATACACGCACCGATACGGTGCCCTGCATGACGACGACAGCCGCCACTGACGCCGACAGCTCCGGAGCCCACCCCCGGTTCGCCCAGGCCCTGCGCGACCTCGGGCTCGACGCGCTCGAAGGGCGCGTGCGGCGCTTCCCCGAGGCCACCCGCACCGCCGCCGAGGCCGCCGCCGCACTGGGGTGCGAACTGAGCCAGATCTGCAAGTCCCTGATCTTCGCGGCGGACGGGGTCCCCGTGCTCGTCCTGATGGACGGCGCCTCCCGCGTGGACATCGAGCTCGTGCGCCGGGAACTCGGCGCGGAGAAGGTCACCCGGGCCAAGGCGGAGGTCGTGCGGGAGACCACCGGGTACGCCATCGGCGGCGTGCCGCCCTTCGGGCACCGCACCAGGACCCGGGTCCTCGCCGACCGCTCCCTGCTCGCCCACGACCTCGTCTGGGCCGCCGCCGGGACGCCGTACACCGTCTTCCCGATGGCGCCGCGGGACCTCGTCACCCACGCCGGCGGCACGCTCGTGGACGTGCGCGAGCGCCCCTCGTGACGCCGCTGGTCACCGCAGCCGTCCTGCTCGCCGCCGTGACCCACGCCGCCTGGAACGCCCTCGCCCACCGGATCACCGACAAGCTGGCCGGGTTCACGCTGATCTCGGGCGGCGGACTGGTGATCGGGCTGGCCCTGACGCCGTTCGCCGCGTTCCCGGCGGCCGCGGCCTGGCCGTACCTGCTGTGCTCGGCCGCCATCCACATCGCCTACTACGCGCTGCTGATGAAGTCCTTCCGGCTGGGGGACTTCGGCCAGGCCTACCCCATCGCGCGCGGCACCGCGCCCCTGGTCGTGACCGTGCTCGCCGCCCTGGTCGCCGATGAGGTGCCCGACGGCCGGGCCGCCGCCGGCATCGCCCTGTCCTGTGCGGGCCTGACCGGCGTCGCCCTGTGGGGGCTGCGCGGGCGCCGGCCCGACTGGGCGGCGATCGGGGCGGCCCTGGCAACCGGGCTGACGATCGCCGCGTACACCGTCGTCGACGGTCTGGGCGTGCGCGCCTCCGGCTCGTCGCTGGGGTACATCGCCTGGCTGATGGCGGTGCAGGGAATGGTGCTCCCGGCGTACGCCGTGTGGCGCCGGCGCGGGGAGACCGTGGCGGTGCTGCGGCCCTTCGCCGCGCTCGGGCTGCTCGGCGCGGCCCTGTCCGTCGCCGCCTACGCGCTCGTCCTGTGGGCCCAGACCCGCGCCGCCCTGGCGCCCATCGCGGCGCTGCGGGAGTCGTCCATCATCGTGGGCGCGGCGATCGGGGCCGTGTTCTTCAAGGAGCGGTTCGGGGCGCCGCGGATCGCGGCGGCCGGGCTGCTCGTCGTGGGGATCGGGCTGATGCTGCACGCCGGATAGGCCCGGGTGGGACGGGTGCGTGCGGCGGGTGGGAGGAGCACTCTGGAACTACACGTTCCGGAGGTGATCCACATGATGCACACCACGACGGGATGGCACGTCGAGCTGGAGTTCATGGAGGACGACCAGCACACGCGCGCCGCCGCGATGGTCCGGCTGCCCGACGGCACCGAGGTACGGGCGCACGGGCACGCCAGCCGGCACCGGTCCGACGCGAATCAGCCCCGGGTCGGGGAGGAGATCGCCGGGGCCCGGGCGCTCAACGAACTCGCCATGCAGCTGCTGACCAAGGCGCACGAGGAGATCGACCAGGCGTCCGGGCGCACCTCCCACCCGATCCACGTCTAGGACGGATCCGGGGCCTCAGGACGACCGGCGGTTCAGGACGTCCCGCACCGCCCGTACCAGGCCCTGCGCCCGCGGGTCCGCCGTCACCGTCTTGCGGAAGCCGTTGGTGACGTAGCCGAAGGCGATCCCCGTCTCCGGGTCGGCGAAGCCGAGGGCGCCGCCGCGGCCCGGGTGCCCGAAGGAGCCCGGGGCGAGGAAGGGCGAGGCGGTGCCGTGCAGCATGTACCCGAGGCCGAAGCGGGTGCCGACCACCAGGACCCGGTCGGGGCCCGCCGACTCCTCGGCGCGGGCCAGCTCCACCGTCTCCGGCGTGAACAGGCGGGTGGTGCCGGCGGTGTCGCCGATCAGTGCCGCGTAGAAGCGGGCCAGCCCGTCCGCCGTCGCGACGGCGTTGGTGGCGGGCAGGGCCGCCGCGAGGTAGGCGAGGTCGTTCTGCTCGGGGAACGGCGTGATGGCGGCGAAGGCGCGCCGGGTGAGGGACTCCGGATCCTGGTACGCCTCGGTGACCGAGCGCTTGGGGCGGGCGCGCAGCCCGCCGGCCGGCTCGGGGCCCTCGACACGGCCCACGCGGCCGACCCGCCCGGCCTCCGGCTCCGGCAGGCCGAGCCACAGGTCGAGACCGAGCGGACCGGTGATCCGCTCGGCCAGCCACTCGCCGGTGCCCTGCCCGGTCACGCGCCGCACCAGTTCGTCGACCAGCCAGCCGTAGGTCAGCGCGTGGTAGCCGTGGTCGGTGCCCGGCTCCCAGACCGGGGCCTGCGCGGCGACGGCCTGCGGGCCGCGCAGCGGATCGAGGGCCTCCTCGGGAGTGAGGGGCCGGTCCAGGACCGGCAGCCCGGCCCGGTGGTTCAGCACGTGCCGGACGAGCACCCGTTCCTTGCCCTGTGCCTTGAACTCCGGCCAGTAGTGCCCCACCGGCGCGTCCAGGTCGAGCAGTCCGCGCTGGTGCAGCAGCAGGAGGACGGCCGCCGCCACGCCCTTCGTCGCCGAGCGCACCACCTGGGCGGTGCCCCGCTCCCAGGGGGCCGTGCCGTCGACGTCCTTCGTCCCGGCCCACAGGTCGACGACCGGGCGCCCGTCCCGGAGGACCGAGACGGCGGCTCCCCGCTCCCCGAGGGCCTCGAAGTTGCGCACGAACGCCTCCCTGACCGGCTCGAAGCCTGCGGCCACTGTGCCGTGCACGTCCACGTCCGTACTCCTCCTCGTCGCGCCGGTTCGCTCCCCTTCACCCAAGCAGGATGGTCACGTCGATGTTCCCGCGGGTCGCGTTCGAGTACGGGCAGACCTCGTGGGCCGCGTCCACCAGCCGCGTCGCGAGGTCGGGGTCGACGACCGGCAGGGAGACGCTGAGGGCCACCGCGAGGCCGTAGCCGCGCTGCTTGTTGGGACCGATGCCCACCTTCGCGGAGACCGTGGAACCGGTGAGGTCGTAGCCCTCGCGGTTGCCGACGAGGATCAGGGCGTTGTGGAAGCAGGAGCTGTAGCCGGCTGCGAAGAGCTGTTCCGGGTTGGTGCCGTTGCCGTCGCCGCCGAGCTGCGGGGGCATCGCGACCTTGAGGTCGAGCTGTCCGTCCTGGCTGGTGACATAGCCCTCGCGGCCGCCGTGGGCGGTGGCCTCGGCGACGTACATGATCTTCGTGGGCCGGGTGTCCGCGGTGACGGCGGCGGTGGCTTCGGTCATGGTGGGCCTTCCCCAAAAACAGATGCGCGCAAGTACATCGTGCACAAGGTACTGGCCGGTAACACGCCTCGGGTCAGCAGGGGTCGGCAACCGGGGGTAACCGGTTCAGCGGGCCCGGTCCGCCGCCGCGCCCGCCCGCTCCGCCAGTGCGCCGAGCTCCGCACGCAGCCGGGCGACCTCGGCCGTGTCGAGGCCTGTCGCCGCGAGCAGCGCTCCCGGCACCCGGGCCGCGCGCTCGCGAAGCTCCTCGCCGCGCCCGGTCACCGCCACGCGCACCGACCGCTCGTCGCGCGCCGAGCGCTCACGCCGGACCAGACCCGCCGCCTCCAGCCGCTTCAGCAGCGGCGAGACGGTGCCGTAGTCGAGCCGCAGGGCCGCGGCCAGTTCCTTGACCGGGATCTCGCCGCGTTCCCACAGCACGAGCAGGACGAGGTACTGCGGATAGGTGAGGCCGAGGTCGTCGAGGAGCGGACGGTAGGCGGCCGTCACCGCGCGCTGGGCGGCGTACAGCGCGAAGCACAGCTGCTGGTCCAGCAGCAGCGACGCGTCGCTCTCCTCGTTCGTCACGCGCCCATTGTCACGGACGGGCGGGCGCGGCCGGCACGGAACGCGGATCGAAGCCGAACGGCAGCTCCAGGCGGTGGGCCCGCATCAGCTCCTCGTCGGAGAGCAGCTCACCGGTCGGGCCGTCCGCCGCGATCACGCCCTCGCTGAGGATCAGGGAGCGCGGGCACAGCTCCAGCGCGTAGGGCAGGTCGTGCGTGACCATCAGCACGGTCACGTCCAGGGAGCGCAGGATGTCGGCCAGTTCGCGGCGGGAGGCGGGGTCGAGGTTGGAGGAGGGCTCGTCCAGGACGAGGATCTCCGGCTCCATCGCCAGCACGGTCGCGACGGCCACCCGGCGGCGCTGCCCGAAGGACAGGTGATGCGGCGGCCGGTCCTTGAACTCCGCCATGCCGACCCGCTCCAGCGCCCGCTGCACACGCTGCTCCAGCTCCGGGCCCTTCAGCCCGGCCGCCGCCGGCCCGAACGCCACGTCCTCGCGGACCGTCGGCATGAACAGCTGGTCGTCCGGGTCCTGGAAGACGATCCCCACCCGGCGCCTGACCTCGGCCATGTTCCGTCTGTCCACGGGCAGCCCGGCCACCGTCACGGTGCCGGCGCCGGCGGTCAGGATGCCGTTCAGGTGCAGCACCAGGGTCGTCTTGCCGGCGCCGTTCGGCCCGAGCAGCGCGACCCGTTCGCCGCGTGCGAGGGAGAAGTCCACCCCGAAGAGGGCCTGGTGTCCGTCGGGGTAGGCGAAGGCGAGGCCCGAGACCTCCAGAGAAGCAGTCACAGGGTCCATCCCAGCAGACAGACGGCGAGCGCCGCGCCCGGGAGGGCCAGTGCGTACGACCACTGCGCCCGGGACGCGGTCACCTCGTCGATGACCGGCATGGACCCGGCGTACCCGCGGCTGAGCATGGCCAGGTGCACGCGCTCACCGCGCTCGTAGGAGCGGATGAACAGCGCGCCCGCCGACTTGGCGAGCACACCCCAGTGCCGCACGCCCCGCGCCTCGAAGCCGCGCGACTCCCGGGCGATCCGCATGCGCCGCATCTCGTCGGTGATGACGTCGCCGTAGCGGATCATGAAGGAGGCGATCTGCACGAGGAGCGGCGGCAGCTTGAGCCGCTGCAGGCCGAGGAGCAGTTCGCGCAGCTCGGTGGTGGCGGCGAGCAGGACGGACGCGGCCACGCCGAGCGTGCCCTTGGCGAGCACGTTCCAGGCGCCCCACAGGCCGTTCACGCTCAGGGACAGGCCGAGCACCTCGACCCGCTCGCCCTCCGCCACGAACGGCATGAGCACCGCGAACGCCACGAACGGCACCTCGATCAGCAGCCGCCTGAGCAGGAAGGCGGCGGGCACGCGCGCGACGAACGCGACGACCCCCAGCAGGACGGCGTAGAGGGCGAACGCCCACATGGCCTCCCGCGGTGTCGACACCACGACCACCACGAAGGCGAACACGGCGGCGAGCTTGGTGTGCGGGGGCAGGCCGTGCACGGGCGAGTGACCGTGCCGGTAGAGCTTGTGCGCGTGCCCGGCGCCCATGTCAGACGCTCTTCCCGGCGGGCTCCTCCACGGACCCCTCCACGGCGGTGGGCGAGGTGTCCCCGGTGCGGCGGCGGCGCACCGCCCAGAACACGCCCGTGCCGGCGACCACCGTCACGCCCACGCCGATGACCCCGGCCAGCCCGCCGGACAGGCGCGCGTCGTCGACGTCCTTGACGCCGTAGTCGGCGAGCGGGGAGTCCGCGACGGCGTGCTCCTCGGCCTTCTTGTCGATGCCCTGGTCGGAGGCGACCTTCTCCAGGCCGTCCGGGTCGGCGGAGGCGTAGAAGCTGACGAAGCCGGCGAGGACGAGCGAGGTGACCAGGCCGGTGACCCACAGCGTGCGCCGGGAGGTGCGGGCGGCGACGGGGGCGGGCTCGGCGCCGGGCGCGTCGACGAGTTCGCCGTTCACCCGCAGCTTCAGCTTCTGCTCCAGTCCGCGCGCCCCGTGCACGAGGTCCGGGCGCACCGCGATGACGGCACCCACCGTCAGCGCGGTGATCACGGCCTCGCCGATGCCGATGAGCACGTGCACGCCGACCATGGCGGTGGCGACCTTGCCGATCGAGACGTCGGTGGTGCCGCCGACCGCGTACATCAGCGTGAAGGCCAGCGCGGCGGCCGGGACGGACACCAGGGCGGCGACGAACGAGGCCGCGGTGACCGAGCGGCGGGTGCGGGGCAGCACCTTCACCAGGCCGCGGAAGAGGGCGTAGGCCACCACGACGGTGACGATGCCCATGTTGGTGATGTTGACGCCGAGCGCCGTCAGGCCGCCGTCCGCGAAGAGGATGCCCTGCATGAGCAGGACGACGGAGACGCACAGGACGCCCGTGTACGGCCCCACGAGGATCGCGGCGAGCGCACCGCCGAGCAGGTGGCCGCTGGTCCCGGCCGCGACGGGGAAGTTCAGCATCTGCACGGCGAAGATGAACGCCGCGACGAGACCGGCCAGCGGCGCCGTGCGCTCGTCGAGTTCACGCCGTGCGCCGCGCAGGCTCACGGCGACGGCGCCCGCGGCGATCACACCGGTGGCCGCGGAGGTGGGGGCGTTGATGAAGCCGTCAGGTACATGCACCGTTCGATGATGTGGCTAGATGCGAACGATATGCAAGAGCGTGCTCCTCGTTTTATTTCATCCGTGATATATGCGGCCTCCGCGGGCGCAATCCGGAAAATATGCGACATTGGAGAAGGGGTGGACGCACATTCTCCCCAGAGGTAGCGCACGGTGAAAGGGCCGTCCGATGTCCGTAGTCGAGCAGTACGCGCGAGCCCACATCGTCACGGACGCGGCGGTCCCGCTGATCGACGAGCTGGAGGCGATTCCGGTCACCCTGCGGTACGACCCCGAGCAGGACCCGCGTCACGTGCGGATCGCGCTGCCCGGGGCGCACGGACGGGAGTGGACCTTCGACCGCCGGCTGCTGGAGGAGGGGCTGCGGGCCCCCGTGGGCAGCGGCGAGGTGCGGGTGTGGCCGTGCGGCCGGGTGCAGGCCATCGTGGAGTTCCACTCCGCGCAGGGCGTGTCGGTGGTGCAGTTCGAGCGGCAGACGCTGCTGCGGTTCCTGCGGCGGACGTACACGGCCGCCGCGGAACCGGTCACGCACTAGACCCCGCCCGGTCACACACGGGAACCCGCCCGCCTCCGGAGCTGGGGCCCGGCCGTCCCGGGGGCTCAGCCGCCCGCCTTCAGCAGCGCCGCCACCATCGGGCCGGCCGTGGAGCCGCCGTGTCCGCCCTGCTGGACCACGCCCGCGGCCGCCAGGTCGTCCCGGTAGGCCGTGAACCAGCCGTTCGGCTTCTTCTGCCCGTCGACCTCGGCGGAGCCGGTCTTCGCACCGGTGTCACCGCCGACCCCGGCCATCGCCTCGGCCGCCGTGCCGGCCGCCGCCGTGTACGCCATCAGCTCGCGCAGCTGGGCCAGCGTCCCCGCCGACATCGTGCGCGAGGCCTTCGCCAGCGTGCGCCCGTCCACGTCCGGCGAGACCAGGTAGGGCTGGCGGAAGGTGCCGCCCTTGACGGTCGCCGACACGGACGCCATGTTCAGCGGGTTCATCCGCACCCCGCCCTGCCCGATCAGCGAGGCGCCCATCTGGGCCGCCGACTGCACGGGCACCGCGCCGTCGAAGGACGGCACCCCGATCGCCCAGTTGTTCAGCCCCAGGCCGAACACCTGCTGGGCCTGCTTGGTCAGGTCGTCGTCCTTCAGCTTCGGCGCCCGGCTGATGAAGGCCGTGTTGCAGGAGCGGGCGAAGCTCGCCTTGAACGTGCCGTCCTTGATCTCGAACTTGTCGTCGTTCTGGAACTTCCAGTGCCCGTAGGTGAAGTACTTCGGGCACGGGTGCTTCTTGTTCGCCGAGGCCAGGCCCTTCTCGATCAGCAGCGACGAGGTGACGACCTTCATCGTGGAGCCGGGGGCCAGGGAGCCCTGGAAGGCGGTGTTGAAGCCGGGGGAGGCGTTGGCCGCGGCCAGGATCTCGCCGGTCGACACCCGCACCACCGCCACCGACGACCGGGCCTTCTTCGCGACCTGCTGCTCGGCGGCCGTCTGGAGCTTCGGGTCCAGCGTGGTCCGCACCGTGCCCGGGGTGCCCTCGCTCAGCTCCAGCAGCGTCTTGTCGGACAGGTCCTTCGCCTTGGCGGCCTTCCCGCGCACGACCCTGAGCTCGATGCCGGCCTTGCCGCCGGCCTTCTTGCCGTACTTCTCACGCAGGCCGTCCAGGATCGGTCCGATGGAGGCGTACTTCTCCTTCGTCAGCTCGCCGCCGTCCCGGTCGAGCGCCTTGACCGGGGGCGTGCCCGCCTCCCCGGTGACCAGCCGGTCGCCGTCCCTCAGGTCCGGGTGGACGACCGCCGCCCGCCAGTCGACCAGCGGCCTTCCGTCGCCGGCGCGGCGGACGACGGTGAGCGCCCCGGTGTACGCGAGCGGCTTCTCGGTGCCCTTGTAGGAGACCGTGCCCTTGACGTCGAACGGCACCTTGGCGCCGGTGCGCGCGCCCGGGGTGAGGGTGACGTCCTTGACGCGGGCGTCCTTGGCGTAGCCGGTGAGCAGGGCGCGGGCCGCGGCCGGGTCGTCGGTGGCCGCGGCGGCCTGCGGGATCCTCCCCGACTGCCAGGCGGTGAGGAAGGCGCGGGCGCTGGTGGTGACCTCGGTGGCCGACAGCGGCCCGGTCTTCACCTCGGGCTTGCCGTCCGACGCACGGGTGCCGTCGTCGGCCGCGGCGCCGCCGCCGTACAGCGCGTAGGCCCCGGCCCCGGCACCCACGACGACCACGGCGATCATCCCGCCGATCACGGCGGGGCTCGTCTTCCGTCGCTCGGCGACGCGCCTTCTGTTGCCCACTGCTGTTGTGTCCTCCGTCGATCCCCGGGGTCCCCGTCGCCCTCAGCCGTCCCAACGACGGCCCCCACCCTAGAGTCCCGTCCGGCGCAGGTGAGATCAGCCACCCGTTCGTAGCACGGCTGCGACAATCGGCCCGGCCGCGTCGCCGCCGTGCCCGCCCTCCTCGGTCATGGCCGCGGCCGCGACGTCGCCCCGGAAGCCGGTGAACCAGCTGTTGGACCTGGCGTTGCCGTCGACCTCGGCCGAGCCGGTCTTCGCGCCGATGTCGCCGCCGAGGCCCCGCATGGCCTCCCGGGCGGTGCCCTGGGTGGCGGTGAGCCGCATCATCTGCTTCAGCTGGGCGGCGGTGCCGGCCTTGAGGCCCTGCGCCCGGGCCAGCTGCCGGCCGTCCAGCTCCGGCGGGACGAGGTAGGGCTGGCGGAAGGTGCCGGTGATCGCGGTGGCGGTCACCGAGGCCATGTTCAGCGGGCTCATCTGCACCTGCCCCTGGCCGATGGCACCGGCCGCCCGGTCCGGGCCGCTCACCGCGGGGACACTGCCGTCGAAGGAGGCGATGCCGGTCTTCCAGTCGTCCCGCCCCAGCCCGAAGCGCTGCTCGGCCTCCTGGGTGAGCGAGGCGTCGGTGAGCGGCTTCTCGTCGACGAGCTTGATGAAGGCGGTGTTGCAGGAGCGCAGGAAGCTGTTGGCGAGCGTGGCGCCCTCGTCGGGCTCCATGCCCGTCAGGTTCTTGAACGTCTGGCTCTGCCACACGGCGGTGTCGGGGCAGGGGGCCGGGCCGTTCATCGAGGTCACGCCGTTGTCGATGAGCATCGCGGCGGTGACGATCTTCATGGTGGAGCCGGGTGCGGCCTTGCCCTGGAAGGCGGCGTTGAAGCCGTCCGTGCGGTGGTTGGCGACGGCCAGCACCTCGCCGGTGCTGGGCTTGACGGCCACCACCGAGGACTGGTCGAACCGCTGGACCGCCTTCTCGGCAGCCGCCTGCGCGCTCGGGCTGATCGTGGTGGTGAGCTTGCCCGGCTCGCCCTCGGCGAGGGTGAGCAGCGGGGTGTCCGGAGCGTTCCCGGCGGTGTGCCGGACGACCAGTTCGACGCCGGGGGAGCCGCCGGCCTTCTCGCCGTACTTCTCGCGCAGGGCGTCCAGGACCGGGCCGAGGGAGGGGTACTTCTCCTTCGTCAGCTCGGAGCCGTCGCGGCCCACGGCCTCGATGGGCGGGGCGGCCGACTCCTCGGTGACGAGGGTGTCGTCCTTCTTCAGCTCGGGGTGCACGACGGACGGCCGCCAGTCGACCAGGGCCCGCCCGGTGGTCAGCCCGCGCACCACGGTCAGCTCGCTGCGGTAGCTCAGGGGCTTGGACTTCCCGTCGTGGGTCACCTTCGCCTTCACCGCGTACGGCACGGTGGTGCCCCGGGCCGCACCCGGCGTGATCGTCACGTCGGTGATGCGCGCCTCGTCCCCGAAGGCGGTCAGCAGCTGCTCGGCGGCCGCGTCGTTGTTCGTGTACGCCGCGGCCGCCGCGGCCTCGCCCTTCTCCCAGGCGGCGAAGAACCCGGCGGTGGTCTTTCTCACCTCGTCCTCGCCGGGCGGCCCCGACTTCTTCCCCGCCGCCACGCCGCTGCCGCTCCCGTCACCGCTCAGCGCGCTCACGATGTTGTAGGTGCCGTATCCGGCCCCGCCCAGCATCACCGCGAACACGCCGCCTATCACGGCGGCCTTGACCCCCTTGCCCATCGGGCCGTCCCCTCCCCGTTCGAGCCTCACACGCTCGATTGAACGCGTTCAGAAAGCTCGGTCCGCGAGCACTCTACGCACAGGGGGAGACACAGGGGGCGCCTGATTCGAGATTTTGACCGAATACGGATTCAGACCCAGGTGTCCAGCCACATCCGCGACCGCCAGTCGTCGATCGGGATGGCCTGGCCGGTGTACAGGGGCCAGAAATAGATGAAGTTCCAGGTGATCAGCAGGACCAGGACACCCGCGGCCGTGGCGCCCGCGACGCGGCGGGTGTCCGAGGAGCGGGGTGGCCCGATGATCGCGCCGAGGAGCATCGCCACCGCCAGGCACAGGAAGGGCAGGAAGACGACGGCGTAGAAGAAGAAGATCGTGCGCTCCTGGTACATGAACCAGGGCAGGTAGCCGGCCGCGATGCCGCAGGCGATGGCGCCCGCGCGCCAGTCGCGGCGGAAGAACCAGCGCCACAGCACGTACAGCACCGCGAAGCAGGCGACCCACCACAGCAGGGGCGTGCCGAGGGCCAGGACCTCGCGGGCGCACTTCTCGCCGGCGTCGGAGGGGCAGCCGTCCTTGCCGGGCGCCGGGGACTCGTAGAAGTACGACACCGGGCGGCCCAGGACCAGCCAGCTCCAGGGGTTGGACTGGTAGGTGTGCGGCGAGGACAGCCCGACGTGGAACTCGTAGACCTGGTTCTCGTAGTGCCACAGGCTGCGCAGCCAGTCGGGCAGGAACGTCCAGCTGCCGCCCTTGCCGTCGGTGGCGGCCCAGTTTCGGTAGTAGCCGCCGGAGCCGTTCGTCGAGGAGAGGATCCAGCCGGTCCAGGAGGCGAGGTAGGTGACGAGGGCGACCGGCACCGTGGCGAGGAACGCCAGCGGCGTGTCACGGCGCAGGACCGCGGTGTAGGGGTGCCGCGCACCGGCGACCCGGCGCGAGGCGACGTCCCACAACACCGCCATCAGGCAGAACGCGGCCAGGATGTACAGGCCGTTCCACTTCGTGCCGATGGCCAGCCCGAGCATCAGGCCCGCCGCCCAGCGCCAGGGGCGCCGGCCGAGGCGGGTCGCCTCCGCAGCGTGCCGGTCGGGCCGGACCCGGCCGTCGGCGTCCACCGGGAGCGCGGCGGCCAGTCGCTCCCGGGCCTTGTCCCGGTCGACCAGCAGACAGCCGAACGCGGCCAGCACGAAGAACATCAGCACACCGTCGAGCAGCGCCGTGCGGCTCATGACGAAGTGCAGGCCGTCCAGCGCCATCAGCGCGCCCGCCAGGCACCCCAGGAACGTGGAGCGGAACAGCCGGCGGCCGATCCGGCACAGCAGCAGCACCGACAACGTGCCGAGCAGGGCCGTCATGAACCGCCAGCCGAACGGGTCGAAGCCGAACATCAGCTCGCCGAGCCCGATGACGTACTTGCCGACCGGCGGGTGCACGACATAGGCCGCGTCGGTCGGGAGCTTCACGTTCCCACCGGACGACAGGACCAGGTCGTTGGCGTTCTTGGCCCAGTTGACCTCGAAGCCGCGGTGGACGAGCGCCCAGGCGTCCTTGGCGTAGTACGTCTCGTCGAATATCACCGCCCTGGGGCTGCCCAGGTTCCAGAACCGCAGCACCCCCGCCAGCAGCGTGACGAGCAGCGGGCCGATCCAGCCCGACCAGCGCACCAGCCGCCCCGCCAGGGTGTGCGGGACGCCGAGCGCCGCCCACAGGCGCGGCGAGGGCTCGGTGTACGGCGGCACCAGGCGGTCACGGACGTCACGGGCGTCGCTTCTGGGCTGCCCCTGGTAGCCGAAGCGGCGCAGCCGCTGCTGCCAGGGCGGCCGCTGTTCGAGCGGCGCCTGGCCCTGCCGGGTGTCCGTGGAGGACGCGGTACTGGTCACCGCGCCATCGTAGGGAACCGTGCTGTGTGAGTCCCGTGCATGGCCGGTATGCGTCCGCATCCTCCGCCCCTGGGAGGAGTGCCCCGCCCCCACCCCGGCGGTCCGCACCCGGCACCCCTGGGAGGATGGGGGCGTGACCGGAACCCTCGTACTCGCAGGCACCCCCATCGGCGACATCGCGGACGCGCCGCCCCGGCTCGCCGAGGAACTGGCCGGGGCCGACGTGATCGCCGCCGAGGACACGCGGCGGCTGCGCCGGCTGACCCAGGCGCTGGACGTCACGCCCGGGGGGCGGGTGGTGTCGTACTTCGAGGGCAACGAGTCCGCGCGGACGCCGGAGCTGGTCGAGGAACTGGTGGGCGGGGCGCGGGTGCTGCTCGTCACGGACGCGGGGATGCCGTCCGTGTCCGACCCGGGCTACCGGCTGGTCGCGGCCGCGGTCGAGCGGGACGTGCGGGTGACGGCCGTGCCCGGGCCGTCCGCGGTGCTCACCGCGCTCGCGCTGTCCGGACTGCCCGTCGACCGGTTCTGCTTCGAGGGGTTCCTGCCGCGCAAGGCGGGGGAGCGGCTCGGGCGGCTGCGGGAGGTCGCCGGGGAGCGGCGCACGCTCGTGTACTTCGAGGCGCCTCACCGGCTGGACGACACCCTGGCGGCGATGGCCGAGGTGTTCGGGCCGGAGCGGCGGGCGGCGGTGTGCCGGGAGCTGACCAAGACGTACGAGGAGGTGCGGCGCGGCGGGCTCGGCGAGCTGGCCGTCTGGGCCGCCCAGGGCGTGCGCGGGGAGATCACCGTCGTGGTGGAGGGGGCGCCGGAGAAGGGGGCGGAGGACGTCGGCCCCGAGGAGCTGGTGCGGCGGGTGCGCGTGCGGGAGGAGGCGGGGGAGCGGCGCAAGGAGGCCATCGCCGCGGTGGCCGTGGAGGCCGGTGTGCCCAAGAGGGTCGTGTTCGACGCCGTGGTCGCCGCGAAGAACTCCGGCTGAGACCGACACCCCCTGAGCAGGGCGCTTGTCGTTTGAGCGGGCGCCCCATGCGGGGGTAAACGCGCCGGGGGTCTGAGGCAAGGGACACCCAAAACGGGGCCAACAGTCGACAGGTCTGCTGCCATCGGTCCGGCCGAGGAGTCCACTGGGTCGTGGGGACGGCATCGTCCCCACGCCACAGCGGAACAGGAGCTGGCATGAGTGAGATCGCAGGGCAGACCGGGCTCCGCGCCGGTGCGACCGCCGTCGTCAACGAGTCCTACTCCTTCGCCTGCATGCGGTGCGGGCACGGGTGGGAGCAGTCGTACGAGATAGAGCACCACACGGACGCCACGGGCCACGAGTTCGTCCTCTACGTCGCGGACGGCAAGGTCGTGCCCTCCCCCCTGAGCAGGCCCACCTGCCACAACTGCGACGGGCACGTGCTGCGGATCATGCGGCCCGGCAGGGTCGCCTCGGCGCGTGACGCGGCCCACCGGTCCCACCGCGTGCCGCCGCCCGCCGGGCCCGTCCAGGCGCCCGCCCCGCAGGCCGAGGGCCCGTCCGAACAGCGCGAACCGCACCACTGGCACCTGTCCGACCTGCTGCACCCCTTCCAGCGCAAGGCGAGCTGACCCGTCCGGCTCTCCTTGTCGACGCCCTCCCCCCTCCTCCCCCGCAGGGGAGGGCGTCGCCCCTTCGCAGCGGCCGCCCTTTCGTAGGATCGGCAGCATGCCTTCGAACGACGCCGACAAGAACGCCGCGCCCCCGCTGCCGGAACCCCTGCGGGTGCCGGTCGCCGACTCCCACACCCACCTGGACATGCAGTCCGGCACGGTGGAGGAGGCACTGGCCAAGGCGGCGTCGGTCGGGGTGACGACCGTCGTGCAGGTCGGCTGCGACCTCAAGGGCTCCCGCTGGGCGGCCGAGACGGCCGCCGCGCACGACGCCGTCCACGCGACGGTCGCCCTGCACCCGAACGAGGCGCCCCGGATCGTCCACGGCGACCCCGACGGCTGGTCCCGGCAGGGCGCACGCGCACCCGGCGGGCAGGCGGCCCTGGACGACGCGCTCGCCGAGATCGACCGGCTGGCCGCGCTGGAGCAGGTCAAGGGCGTCGGCGAGACCGGCCTCGACTACTTCCGCACCGGGCCCGAGGGCAAGGACGCGCAGGAGCGGTCCTTCCGCGCCCACATCGAGATCGCCAAGCGGCACGGCAAGGCCCTGGTCATCCACGACCGCGAGGCGCACGCCGACGTCCTGCGCGTGCTGAAGGAGGAGGGCGCCCCCGAGCGGACCGTCTTCCACTGCTACTCCGGCGACGCCGAGATGGCCGGGATCTGCGCGAGCGCGGGCTACTACATGTCCTTCGCCGGCAACGTCACCTTCAAGAACGCCCGGAACCTGCGGGACGCGGTGGCCGTCGCCCCGCTGGAGCTGCTGCTCGTGGAGACGGACGCCCCCTTCCTCACTCCGGCGCCCTACCGCGGGCGTCCCAACGCCCCCTACCTCGTGCCGGTCACGGTGCGGGCCATGGCCGCCGTGCGCGGCATCGACGAGGACACCCTGGCCGAGGCGCTCGGGGCGAACACGGCACGCGCGTTCGGATACTGACCCCCGGGACCGCCGCACCACCCCGGCCGCACGACTGTGCGTAGTCGCGTCGCTTTGGAGAGTGACGACCGCTCCGCTAGGTTCTGGGGGCCCGATCCGGACCCCTCTGGACCCCTCGGCCCCTGGAGCGTGTCGGCGTGAGCAACTCCCGGTACGAGACGTACGAGCCGTACGAGACAGGCGCGTCGTACGAGCCGTATGCGTCGTACGAGCCGTACGAGCCCTACGAGCCCGAGCCGTACGAGCCGTACCAGACGTACGGTTCGGCCTGCGCGGACCCCGTGTACGGCGGCTTCGACGCGCCGCCCGCCGATCTGCACGGCGCCGAGACGCTCGGCCGCGGGACGCCCGGGGCACCGGGCGCGCGAAGGGACACCTACCGGCCCGCCTACGAGGCACCGCCCCTGCCCGGACTGCCCCGCCAGGGCGCGGGCGGCCCGGACGGGCGGACGGTACCCGCGTTCCCGGTGTTCCCGGCGGAACCGGGGGCGGAGCCGGAACCGGGCCGGGGCCCGGACGAGCGCGCGGGGTCCCGCGCCGCAGCACGCGCCGCGGCGCGCGCCGGCTCGCACCGCAGGTCCGCGCGGCGGCGGAAGGCACGCTCCACCGAGCGCCCCGACAGCTCGGTGCGCCGGCTGCTCCCGCAGGCCCTGGTCGTGGCCTTCCTCGCCGGCGGCACCACGGCGTTCGTCGCCGAGGACAAGGCCGTCGAGCTGAACGTCGACGGCGAGACGCGCACCCTGCACACCTTCGCCGACGACGTCACCGAGCTCCTCGCCGAGGAGGGCGTCGAACTCGGCGCCCACGACGTCGTGGCCCCCGGCCCCGGCACGGAGCTGACCAGCGGCGACGAGATCGCCGTGCACTACGCCCGCCCCGTGCGGCTCACCCTCGACGGCCACCGGCGCCAGGTGTGGACCACCGCCCGCACGGTGGCGGGAGCGCTCCGGCAACTGGGGGTGCGCCAGGAGGGCGCGTACGTGTCCACCTCGCGCTCCCGGCGCATCGGGCGCGAAGGGCTCGCCCTGGACGTGCGGACCGAGCGCACGGTCACGGTCATGGCGGACGGCCGGGCCCGCACCGTGCGCACCAACGCGGCGACCGTCCGGGAGGCCGTCGAGGAGGCCGGCATCACCCTGCGCGGCCAGGACACCACGTCCGTCCCGCAGGGCAGCTTCCCGCGCGACGGGCAGACCGTCACGGTGCTGCGCATCACCGGCGGCAAGGAGGTCCGCGAGGAGCCGATCCCCTTCCAGGTGCGGCGCACGGAGGATCCGGAGCTGTTCCGGGGCACGGAGGTCGTGGAGCGCGTGGGCGAGCCGGGCCTGCGCCGCATCACCTACTCCCTGCGCACGGTCAACGGCGTCAAGCAGAAGCCGCGCCGGGTCAGGACCGAGGTGGTGCGCGAGCCCCGCTCGCAGCTGGTCAGGGTCGGCACCAAGCCACGGCCCCAGTCCGTGCGGGGCGCCGACCACCTCGACTGGCAGGGCCTCGCGGCCTGCGAGTCCGGCGGCCGCCCCGACGCGGTCGACCCCTCCGGCACCTACGGCGGCCTGTACCAGTTCGACACCCGCACCTGGCAGGCGCTCGGCGGCAGCGGACGGCCCCAGGACGCCCCGGCGGCGGAACAGACGTACCGGGCGAAGAAGCTGTACGTGCGACGCGGCGCCGGCCCCTGGCCGCACTGCGGGGGGCGGCTGCGCGGGTAGGCGGGCACGAAACCCCCCGTACCCTTGTCCCCGTGACCAGCCCCGCCCCCGACGCCCTCCTCGGCCCCGCCGACATCCGCGAGCTCGCGGCAGCCCTCGGCGTCCGCCCCACCAAACAGCGCGGACAGAACTTCGTCATCGACGCGAACACCGTCCGCCGTATCGTCCGCACCGCCGAGGTCCGCCCCGAGGACGTCGTCGTCGAGGTCGGCCCGGGGCTCGGGTCGCTCACCCTCGCACTGCTGGAAGTGGCCGACCGGGTCACGGCCGTGGAGATCGACGACGTGCTCGCCGGCGCGCTGCCCGCGACCGTCACGGCCCGCATGCCGGGGCGCGCGGACCGTTTCGCGCTGGTCCACTCCGACGCGATGCACGTCGCCGAGCTGCCGGGCCCCGCCCCGACCGCGCTCGTCGCCAACCTCCCCTACAACGTGGCCGTCCCGGTCCTGCTGCACATGCTCGACACCTTCCCGAGCATCGAGCGCACCCTCGTGATGGTCCAGGCGGAGGTCGCCGACCGCCTCGCCGCCGGACCCGGCTCGAAGGTGTACGGCGTCCCGTCGGTCAAGGCCAACTGGTACGCCGAGGTCAAGCGCGCCGGGGCCATCGGCCGGAACGTCTTCTGGCCCGCGCCGAACGTGGACAGCGGCCTGGTCTCCCTGGTCCGCCGGGCCGAGCCGGTCAAGACGACCGCGTCGAAGGCCGAGGTGTTCGCCGTGGTCGACGCGGCCTTCGCCCAGCGCCGCAAGACGCTGCGGGCCGCCCTGGCCGGCTGGGCGGGCTCCGCGGCCGCCGCCGAGGAGGCCCTCGTCGCCGCCGGGGTCTCGCCGCAGGCCCGGGGCGAGTCCCTGACCGTGGAGGAGTTCGCGCGCATCGCCGAGCACCGGGCGAACCGGCACCGGCGGGAGGAGACCGCGTGAGCGCCACGTCCACCCGGCACCGGCAGGAGGAGACCGCGTGAGCGCCACGTCCACCCGGCACCAGCAGAAGGAGACCGCGTGAGCGTCACGGTCCGCGTCCCCGCCAAGGTCAACGTCCAGCTGGCGGTGGGCGCCGCCCGCCCCGACGGCTTCCACGACCTGGCCAACGTCTTCCTCGCGGTCGGCCTCCATGACGAGATCACCGTCACCCCGGCCGAGGAACTCCGCGTCACCTGCGAGGGCCCCGACGCCGACCAGGTCCCCCTGGACCGTACGAACCTGGCGGCGCGGGCGGCGATCGCGCTGGCCGAGCGGTACGGCCGCAGCCCCGACGTCCACGTCCACATCGCCAAGGACATCCCGGTCGCCGGCGGCATGGCGGGCGGCAGCGCGGACGGCGCCGGTGCCCTGGTCGCCTGCGACGCGCTCTGGGGCACCGGCGCCTCCCGTGAGGAACTCCTGGAAATCTGCGCCGAGCTGGGCAGCGACGTGCCGTTCAGCCTGGTCGGCGGGGCCGCTCTCGGCGTCGGCCGGGGCGAGCGGCTGACGCCCCTGGAGGTCGGCGGCTCCTTCCACTGGGTGTTCGCCATGGCCGGGCGGGGCCTGTCCACCCCGGCCGTGTTCCGGGAGTTCGACCGGCTCGGCGAGGGCACGGACATCCCCGAGCCCGTCGCCTCGCAGGAACTCCTCGCCGCGCTCGCCAAGGGCGACCCGGACGCGCTCGCCGCGGCCGTCTCCAACGACCTGCAGCCCGCCGCGCTCTCCCTCTTCCCGGAACTCGCCGGCACCCTGGCCACGGGCCGTGCCGCGGGCGCCCTGGCCGCCCTGGTCTCCGGCTCCGGCCCGACCACGGCGTTCCTCGTCCGCGACCCCGAGTCGGCGGCCGCGGTGGCACAGGCCCTGACGGCGTCCGGCACGTGCCGCACGGTGCGCACGGCCTCCGGCCCGGCCCCCGGGGCGACGGTCACGAGGCACTGACAGCGCGGCGGCCGGCCGCTGACAGCGACGGCGGCCGGTGTCCGTCGCGAGGGTCCCCGCAGGTTAATCGCGTGCGGTGACCGGTCGTCGGCGCTTAGGCTCCCCCGGTTGTTCCGGACCACGGGGGAGGCGCGAGCGTGGGGGATCTGGTCGCGGCGGTGCGGCGGGGTGACGCGGACGAGGTGCGGGCCCTGCTGGAGGCCGGAGCCGATCCCGAGACCCCGGACGAGGGCCTGCCGGTCCTGTGCCGGGCGGTCGCCGCCCACGACGAACCCGTGACCGAAGCCCTGCTGGAGGGCGGCGCCGACCCCCTGCGCCGCCTGCCCGACGGCAGCACCCCGCTGCTGCGGGCGGTGGACGGCGGATCACACCTGCTGACCCTCACGCTCGCCACCCACCGGGTGCCCCTGCCCGCGCCGGCCCGCGAGGAACTGCTGGCCCGCGCCCGGCACTGGGTCGAGACGGGCGCGGAGGCGGAACTGCGGCGCCGCACCGGACTCACCGGCCCCGTCGAACGGGTCCGCGTCGAGGACGCCGAGATCGGCTGGTGGTGCAAGCAGCTCACCCTCGGTGACCTGACCGTGCGCGACGGGCACCGGGCCGTCCTCACCTCCCTGGAGGTCCGCTACGGCATCCGTGCGCCCTTCGACGACCTGGTGGCACGGGCCCTGGCCCACCCCGACCGGGACCACGTCGTCTGGTCCGACGTGGTGTTCACGCTCGGCCGCCGGTTCGACGAGGAGACCTGGCAGTGGACCAGGGACCTGCTCAACCACCCCGACCGGCTGCACCGCCTGCTCGCCGCCGAGGTCCTGCTGTTCCTGATCCTCGGGGACGCCTTCCAGGGCAAGGACCCCTTCTGGGAGCGGGGCAGGGAACTGGTGCCCTGGGCCGAGCAGGAGCAGGACCCGGAGGTGCTGGCGGCCCTCCTCAACGCCATGACCCACGACAGCGCCCCGGAGATCGAGGCCGTCGGCCTGTCCTTGCTCACCCACCCCGACCCGAGGGTGCGCGCCCTGGTGCCGGACGCCCTGGAGCGGACGGGGGACGGCCGGGGACCGGCCCGTCCCCAGGGGCTGACGGCGGTGCTGGCCCTGGCCCGTGACGAGGACGCCGGCGTGCGCGAGGCGGCCTGCCGCTGGCTCGCGCACCACCGGGGGCCCGAGCCCGAGGTGGGGGACGCCCTGCTCGCCCTCACCCACGACGAGCGGCAGTCCGTCCGCATCGGTGCCGTCTCCGGTCTCGCCCACCGCGACGATCCGCGCTGCGTGGAGGCCGAGCACCGGATCGGCCCCCTCGACCCGGAGCTGCCGTTCGACCACAGGCTGCTGGACGTGAGCCGGTACCGGCAGCGCCGGGAGGGCTCCGCCGGCTCCTGAACACGCCGGCCGGAGCACCCCGCGGCCCGACTACCCTGGAGGGTCGATCCATCCCCCTCGTCAGGAGCGAAATGGCCGTCAACCTGGTCAATGTCGAGAACGTCAGCAAGGTGTACGGCACCCGTGCCCTGCTCGACGGCGTTTCCCTCGGCGTCTCCGAAGGGGACCGCATCGGCGTCGTGGGCCGCAACGGCGACGGCAAGACCACGCTGATCCGGATGCTCGCCCGGCTGGAGGACGCCGACACCGGGCGCGTCACGCACTCCGGCGGCCTGCGCATCGGTGTCCTCACCCAGCACGACTCCCTCGACCCCGAGGCCACCGTCCGCCACGAGGTCATCGGCGACATGGCCGACCACGAGTGGGCCGGCGACGCCAAGGTCAGGGACGTGCTGACCGGCCTGTTCGGCGGCCTGGACCTGCCGGGCTTCCCCAAGGGGCTCGACACGGTCATCGGCCCGCTCTCCGGCGGTGAGCGCCGCCGCATCGCGCTCGCCAAGCTGCTCATCGAGGAGCAGGACCTGCTCGTCCTGGACGAGCCCACCAACCACCTCGACGTCGAGGGCATCGCCTGGCTCGCCCGGCACCTGCAGAACCGCCGCTCGGCGCTCGTCTGCGTCACCCACGACCGCTGGTTCCTGGACCAGGTCTGCACCCGCATGTGGGACGTCCAGCGCGGCGCCGTCTACGAGTACGAGGGCGGCTACTCCGACTACGTCTTCGCCCGGGCCGAGCGCGAGCGCATCGCCGCCACCGAGGAGGTCAAGCGGCAGAACCTCGTCCGCAAGGAGCTGGCCTGGCTGCGCCGCGGCGCCCCGGCCCGTACGTCCAAGCCGCGTTTCCGCGTCGAGGCCGCCAACGAGCTCATCAAGGACGTGCCCCCGCCCCGGGACAGCAGCGAGCTGATGCGGTTCGCGTCCTCGCGGCTCGGCAAGACCGTGTTCGACCTGGAGGACGTCACGGTCCAGGCGGGCCCCAAGGTCCTGCTCAAGCACGTCACCTGGCAGCTCGGGCCCGGTGACCGGATCGGCCTGGTCGGCGTCAACGGCGCGGGCAAGACGTCCCTGCTGCGGGCCATGGCCCAGGCGGCCCGCACCGACGGGGAGGCCCAGCCCGTGGGCGGTCGCGTCCGCGTCGGCAAGACGGTCAAGCTGGCCTACCTCTCCCAGGAGGTCGCCGAACTCGACCCGAACACGCGGGTGCTGGAGGCGGTGCAGCAGGTGCGCGAGCGCGTCGACCTCGGCAAGGGCCGGGAGATGACCGCGGGGCAGCTGTGCGAGACGTTCGGCTTCTCCAAGGAGAAGCAGTGGACGCCCGTCGGCGACCTCTCCGGCGGTGAGCGCCGCAGGCTGCAACTGCTGCGCCTGCTCATGGACGAGCCCAACGTCCTCTTCCTCGACGAGCCCACCAACGACCTCGACATCGAGACGCTGACCCAGCTGGAGGACGTCCTCGACGGCTGGCCCGGCTCGATGATCGTCATCTCCCACGACCGGTTCTTCATCGAGCGCACCACCGACCGGGTCTTCGCGCTGCTCGGCGACGGCGCCCTGCGGATGCTGCCGCGCGGTATCGACGAGTACCTGGAGCGGCGGCAGCGCATGGAGGAGGCCGCGGCCGCCTCCGCCCCCGCCGCGGCGCCGCGGCAGTCGGCCGCCCCGGAGAGGAGCGCCGCCGACCAGCGCGCCGCCAAGAAGGAGTTGCAGAAGATCGAGCGTCAGCTCGACAAGGTCTCCGAGCGCGAGGCCACGCTGCACGCCCGGATCGCCGAGAACGCCACGGACTTCGCGAAGGTGGCCGAGCTGGACACCGAACTGCGGGAGCTGGCCGGTCAGCGCGAGGAGCTGGAGATGCGCTGGCTGGAACTCGCCGAGGACGCGTGAAGGGTGCGTGAAGGCGCATAACGACGGCATCACGGGCCGGTCCTCCCTTGGGAACAGGGGGTGAGACGGCCCGGTCCGCCGTCGGAACGGGGTGATAGAAAGAGCCGTCTTGGAACTTTGTGAAGCGACTCTGAGCCCGACGCGTGCCTCAGGGCGTGGCTGAAAAACTGAGTGAAACGGGGGGAGCGACTGATGACTCAGCCGCCCAGTCAGCCGCCGAACGGCGGCTTCGGAGCACCGCAGGACCCGCCGCAGGGCGGTGGCTTCGGGGCACCGACACCGCCGCCACCCCAGGGCCCGCCCCAGACCCCACCGCCCCCGCAGGGACCGCCGCAGCCCGGCTACGGCTACCCCCAGCAGCCCCCGCAGCAGCCCGGCCCCTACGGCCGGCCCGGACCGTACGCCTCCGGCCCCTACGGCCAGCCGCAGCCGGGCCCGTACGGCCAGCCGCAGCAGCCCGGCCCGTACGGCCAGCCCGGTTACGGCTACCCGCAGCAGCCGCAGTTCCCGGGCGCGCCCGGCACCCCGCCGGGCGGCGGCTCCCGCAACCCCTTCAAGGGCAAGCCGGCGATGATCATCGGTGCGGCCGTGGCCGCGCTGCTCGTCGTCGGCGGCACCGTCTGGGCGGTCACCGGCAGCGACAGCGGCAAGGGCAGGAAGAAGCCCGTCGCGCAGCAGAGCGACGATCCCAAGGGTGACGCCTCCGCCCCGGTCAACCCCGGTGACGGCGACGGCGACGGCGGCGAGGACCCGGAGAACCTCAACGAGGGCAGGCAGGCCGGCGAGGCCAAGGTGCTCTGGTACAAGGAGGCGCCCGACGCGCCCGGTTCCGGCGCCGACGCCCCCGGCATGTGGATCACCGACAAGGCGGCGGTGAAGGCGGCGTACAAGCAGCTGCTCGCCTTCAACGTCGGGGACGGCAAGCCCACCTGGGACGCCATCACCTTCCCGCAGAAGATCTGCGCGACCACCCCGCAGAAGACGGCCGACGACAAGATCGTCGTCGCGTACATGAGCGGCAGCAGCGACCGCGCCAAGTGCAACCAGCTGCAGGAGGTCGACCTCAACACCGGCGAGAAGGGCTGGACGGAGAAGGTCGCCGACGGCGCCCTGTTCGACTCCACGCTCTCGGTCGAGCTGTCCCTCACCGGCACGACGCTGATGGTGGGCCGCTCCCAGTCCGGCACCGCCTACGACGTCACCGACGGCGACAAGCTCTTCGACAAGAAGCGCTACGGCGACTCCTGCTTCCCGTCCGCGTTCGCCGGCGGCGAGAAGCTGATCGCGGTCTCCTCCTGCGGCGCGGGCACCGACAAGGAACACGACGAGGTGCAGGAGCTCGACCCGAAGACCGGCAAGGCCCGGTGGACCCAGCCGTTCGACAAGGGCTGGCGGGTCGCGCGCACCTACTCGGTCAGCCCGCTGGTCGTCTACAGCACCAACGAGGACAAGAAGGCCTGGAACATCTCCGCCTTCACCTCCGGCGGCAAGTTCCGCTCCCAGGTCGGCTTCGACGAGGACTTCGCCCCCGAGTGCGGCTGGGCCATCCTGGAGCGCGACCTCCAGGGCTGCCAGGGCGTCGCCGTCGACGGCGACACGCTCTACCTGCCGACCGAGGCCACCACGGGCGCGAACGAGATCGTCGCGGTCAACCTGGCCGACGGCAAGGAGAAGTGGCGGGTGAAGTCCCCGGTCGACGAGTCGATGCTGCCGATGAAGGTCGAGGGCGGCAAGCTCATCGCCTATGTGCAGCCGTCGTACGACGCGGGCGGCCGGATCGTCGCCATCCCGACCGGCGGCGGCAGCCACAAGCCGGCCACGCTGCTGCAGAACCCGCAGGGCGCGGCCGACATCGAGGACGGGTTCTTCTCCAAGGACATCGACTGGGTCGACGGGCGCTTCTACATCTCCACGACCCGGCTGAGCGGGAACGACGACACGAAGGAGAAGTTGATGCTCGCCTACGGCAAGTGATCCTTCCCTTCCCCGCACGCCCTTCGCCGCCCGTCCCCTTCCCCGAGGTGCTCACGTCATGACCCAGCCTCCGCCCCCGCCCCAGCAGCCCCCGCAGGGGGGCGGGTTCGGGCCGCCGCAGGACCAGCCCCAGCCCCCGCAGACCCCGCCGCCCGCCGGCGGGCCGAACCTCGGCAAGGCGCCCGAGCCGGGATACGGCTACCCGCAGGCCCCGCAGGCCCCGCAGACGCCTCCGCCGGCCGCACCGGCGACCCCGCCGCAGCCGCAGCCGGGGTACGGCTATCCGCAGGGCGCCCCGCAGCCGGCCCAGCCGCCGCAGGTCCCGCCCGGCTACGGCCACCCCGGCCAGCAGCCGGCGCCGTACGGGCAGCCCCCGACGGTGCCCTACGGACAGCCCGGGTACGGGCAGCCGGGGTACGGGCAGCAGCCCGGATACGGCTACCCGCAGGCGACCGTGCCGCTCCAGCCGCAGCCCGGACAGCCGGGCGGCGGTGGGAAGTTCAACGCCCAGGTGGCCATCATCGTCGCCGCGGTCGTGGCGATCGCCCTGATCATCGGCGGCGGCGTCTGGTACTCCTCGTCCAAGGACGACGGCAAGAAGGACGACACGGCCAGCTCCGGCGGCGCCACCGGCGGCACGACCGAGGGCAAGGGCGGCACCGCCTCCGGCGGCAAGGAGAAGGCGCCCTCCGACCCCGCCGCCAAGGTCCTGTTCCAGGTCCCGATGCCCGAGGTGAAGAACGACAGCACGGTCGTCGTCTCCGGCTCCTGGCTCACCGACAAGGCCTACGTCAAGAGCGGCATCGCCGAACTCGTCGGCTACGACCGCACCAAGGGCAGCAAGCTCTGGTCGATCCCGCTGGACGGCCCGGTCTGCCAGACCAGCCGCCACGTCACCGACGACGGCCTGACGGCGATCCTGCACCAGCCCGCGATGCCGACCAAGGCCGAGCCGTCGCACGGGTGCAGCCAGATCGCGCTCGTCGACCTCGACGCCGGCAAGACGCTGTGGACGAAGACGGTCGAGGTCGGGGGCGACCCGATCAACTTCGACAACGTCACGATCAGCGGCAAGACCATCGCGGTGGGCAGCACCCGCGGCGGCGCCGCCTACGACGTCTCCGGCAAACTGCTGTGGAGCCCGAAGCCGAGCGACTCCTGCTACGACGCCGGGTACGGCGGCGGCGAGAAGCTGGTCGCGGTGCGCAAGTGCGGCTCCTACGAGCAGCGCCAGCTGCACATCCAGACCATCGACCCGAAGTCCGGGAAGGTGATCTCGGAGTACAAGATGGCCGAGGGCATCGAGTACGCGAGCGTCGTGTCGACCAACCCGCTCGTGGTGGCCGCCGACGTCGGCGACTCCGCGGGCGACGGCAGCGGCATCTCCGACTTCTTCTCCATCGACAACAAGACCGGCAAGCTGCGCACGCGCATCTCCGCGCCGGGCGAGCAGTTCGCGGCCCGCTGCGAGGGCATCACCCGCATCGAGTACTGCAACCAGCTGGCCGTCGGCAACGACCGGCTCTACCTGCCGACCGAGGAGCACGACGGCACCGGCAAGTACAGCCAGACCAACGAGATCGTCGCCTTCGACCTCACGACCGGCAAGCAGACCGGGCAGCGGGCCGACGCCGGAGACGGCTACACGATCTCGCCGCTGCGCATGGATGGCGGCAACGTCATCGCCTACAAGCGCCCGCCGTACGACAAGGGCGGGCAGATCGTGAGCATCGACGGCGGCAGCTTCAAGCAGACGACGCTGCTGGAGAACCCCGCGACGGACCAGGTGCGGGACGTGGAGACGAGCATGTCGCCGGACTACTCCGAGTTCCTGTACGGCGACGGGCAGCTCTACATGTCCAAGGTGTACGCGAGCAAGCGGTCCGCCGGGCGGGACAAGGAGTACCTCGCTGTCGGCTTCGGAACGAGCTGATCGTCCGGTGACCGCTTCTTGATCGACTGATGGCCGGTACGGCCCCGTCCCTGCTCAGGGGCGGGGCCGTTCGCGTTTGGCCCAGTCAACCTCGAATGCGAGGAATTTCGGCGATCCGGGGCGATTCTCGCGGGTAGGGGGAGCGCAACGTCGAACAAGCGTGTAGCTTCCGGGGGCATGAAGGCGGGGGAGCCGGGGGGCTTCCATCAGGGGCACTGGGGTGACTGGGGGGTTGCTCGATGGGAGTGCGGCTCATGGTGGTCGACGACCACCGACTGCTGGCGGAGGCGCTGGCCTCGGCGCTGAAGCTGCGGGGGCACCGGGTGCTGGCCGCGGCGGCGCCGGCCGCGGGGGCGGCGGAGCTGGTGATCACGCGGGCGCCCGAGGTGTGCCTGCTGGGGACGGCCACGCCGGCCGAGCCGGGGATCTTCGACCCGGTGGTGAAGATCAAGCGGGAGCGGCCGCAGGTGGCGGTGCTGGTGCTGGGCCCGGTGCCGAATCCGCGGGGTATCGCGGCGGCGTTCGCTGCGGGGGCCTCCGGCTATGTCCGGCACGATGAGCGCATAGAGGGCGTCGAGCGGGCCATCATGAAGGCGCGGGCGGGGGAGGCGGCGGTGGCGCCGCAGCTGCTGCAGGGGGCGTTCGGCGAGCTGCTCAACCCGGCGGCGCAGCCGGACGACGAGGGACAGCGGCTGCTGTCCATGCTGACCCCGAGGGAGGTCGAGGTCCTGGTCCGCGTCGCCGACGGCGAGGACACGCGGCTGATCGCGGCGGGCATGGGCATCGCCCCGTCGACGGCCCGCACGCACGTCCAGCGCGTCCTGATGAAACTCGGCGTCGGCTCCCGCCTGGAGGCAGCGGCCCTGGCGGCCCGGACGGGGTTGCTGGACCGGGCGGGGCCGGTGCGGCGGGAGCCGTGAGCCGTCAGCCGTGCGTCCTCGCCGTCGCCTGACGGTGGGTTGCGGGTCGGGGCCGCGCCGTCCGGCGGGTGCGGGTCGTCGCCCGTTGAGCTGCGGGCGGTCGTGCCGCTGGGGCGATGGGGGTCCCCCCTGCTCGAGCGAAGCCGAGAGCTCGGGGGAGGGTGGGCGCAGCGGTACCCCGCTTCGCCGGGTTGCGCACCCACCCCGGCCTCAGCATCGACGCCGCCGGGTCACCCCACCCGCTCGTCGTCCTCCGGCTCAACCCCCGGCGGCGGCGGTGCCACCGGCCTCAGCTTCAGCCACACCAGGAAGAACACCCCCAGCGCGAGCATGCCCAGCCCCGTCCACAGGTTGATGTTCACCCCCTCGGCCTTGTCGATGTCGGCATCGGACGCCGTCAGCCCCGCGATCGTGACGATCACGCCGTACAGCACGAACAGCCCACCGATGATCCGCCGGATGTCGAACAGCCGCGCCGCGGTCGCCGACTTGCCCTGCAGCTCGGAGACCTCCCGCTGCACGTCCTTCTCGGAGTAGAACTCGGACATGTTCTGTCAGCCTCCCTGGGTCAGAACGAGAACGGGATGTAGCAGGCCGCGGCCAGGATGACCGCGCCCCAGCCGAGCAGCGCCGGCTTGCGGTACCAGGCCTCGTCCCCCGGCGCAGCCGGCTCGGTCATACCGGGCGAGGTCGTGCCGTAGACCAGCCCTTGGAGCTCCTCCGCCGGCTTCGGCGCGGTGAAGAGCGACACCGCCACCATGACGACCGCGCCCGCGACGAAGCCCGCGATCGCCGAGACGAAGTTGGCCCCCTGGTCGGAGGGGATGTCGATGATGTCCTGCTTGTAGAGGACGAAGTAGTTGACCATCGCGGCGGTGGTGCCCGCGAGCAGCCCCCAGAAGCCGGACTTCATCGACGCCCGCTTCCAGAACATGCCGATGATGAAGACCACGAACATCGGCACGTTGAAGAAGGAGAACAGCGTCTGGAGGTAGCTCATGATGTTCGAGAAGGACGACGCCAGGAACGCCGTGCCGATCGAGGCCATGACGCCGATCGCGGTGATGATCCGGCCGAAGCGCACGTAGTACTCGTCCTCGCGGTCCCGGACCACGTACTTGGCCCAGATGTCCGTCGTGAACACCGTGTTGAACGACGACACGTTGGCCGCCATGCCCGCCATGAACGCCGCGAGCAGACCGGTGACGGCGATGCCGAGCACGCCGTTGGGCAGCAGCTGTTCCATCAGGTAGGGGATCGCGTCGTTGTACTGGAGGTCGGACCCGGGCGTACCGATCTTCGGCACCAGGACGGCGGCGACCAGACCCGGGATCATCACGAGGAACACGATGAAGATCTTCGGGAAGGCGGCGATCAGCGGCGTGCGCTGGGCCGCCGAGAGGTTCTTCGCGGACAGGGCGCGCTGCACCTCGGCGAAGTTCGTCGTCCAGTAGCCGAAGGACAGGACGAAACCGAGGCCGAGGACGATGGTCAGCCAGTTCGCGCCGAGCGGGTTGTCGCTGCCGATGCCCGTGCCGCCCCAGGCGGTCATGAAGTCGCTGCCGCGGGACTCGGTGAGGGAGTCGGACAGGCCGTCCCAGCCGCCGACGCTCTTCAGGCCGAGCACGGTGATGGGGATGAGCGCGGCGAGGATCACGAAGAACTGGAGGACCTCGTTGTAGATGGCCGAGGAGAGACCGCCGAGGGTGATGTAGGCGAGGACGAAGAAGCCGGCGACCACGATCGCCACCCATTCGGGCCAGCCCAGCAGCGCCTCGACGACGATGGCCAGGGCGTAGAGGTTGACGCCGGCGATGAGGATGGCGGCGAAGGCGAAGAGGACCGAGCTGAGCAGGTGCGCGGCCTTGTCGAAGCGCAGCAGCAGGAACTCGGGGACCGAGCGGACCTTGGAGCCGTAGTAGAAGGGCATCATGACCAGGCCCAGGAAGACCATGGCCGGGATGGCGCCGATCCAGTACCAGTGCGTCGTGTAGACGCCGTACTGGGCGCTGTTGGCGGCCATGCCCAGGATCTCGGTCGCGCCCAGGTTGGCGGCGATGAACGCCAGACCGGTGACCCAGGCGGGCAGGGAGCGGCCGGAGAGGAAGAAGTCGAGACTCGTCTTCACCGAACGTCTGGCGGCGAAACCGATGCCGAGGACGACGACGAAGTAGATCCCGAGGAGGGTGTAGTCGAGCCAGTTGGTGGGGAGCCGTAGCTCGGCTGCCAGAAATGTGGGGGTTTGCATGAGCCCTCGCTTTGTCGCGCGAACCGATACCTCGCGGAATCTACGTGTCCGCGTTCAGCAATTGAACACGTCGGGTGATGCTCTTTGTTGGATTGTGATGTTGACGATTGAGAGGGGCGGTGTTTTGATATGTTCGGTTATGTTTGAAGGATGAGGAGTCCGGCGTGAAGAAGACCTCGACCCGGCTGGCCGACGGTCGCGAGCTCATCTACTACGACCTGCGTGACGACACCGTGCGCGGTGCGGCCGACCGCCGCCCCCTGGACCGCACCGTCACCACGTCCGAGATCCGCCGCGACCCCCTGCTCGGCGACAGTGTCGCCATCGCCTCCCACCGCCAGGGCCGCACCTACCACCCCCCGGCCGACGAGTGCCCCCTGTGCCCCTCCGCGGGCGACCGGCTCAGCGAGATCCCCGACTCCTCGTACGACGTCGTGGTCTTCGAGAACCGCTTCCCCTCGCTCGCCGGCGACTCCGGCCGCTGCGAGGTCGTCTGCTTCACCTCCGACCACGACGCGTCCTTCGCCGCTCTCTCCGAGGAGCAGGCGGGCCTGGTGCTGGACGCGTGGACGGACCGTACGTCGGAGCTGTCCCATCTCTCCTCCGTCGAGCAGGTGTTCTGCTTCGAGAACCGGGGAGCCGAGATCGGTGTGACGCTCCAGCATCCGCACGGGCAGATCTACGCCTACCCCTTCACCACCCCGCGCACCGCCCTGATGCTCCGCTCGGTCGCCGCCCACAAGGAGATGACGGGCGGGGAGAACCTCTTCGACGCGGTCCTGGAGCGCGAACTCGCCGACGAGCGGGTCGTCCTGGAGGGTGACCACTGGGTGGCGTTCGTGCCCTACGCGGCGCACTGGCCCTACGAGGTCCACCTCTACCCCAAGCGCCGTGTGCCCGACCTGCTGGGCCTGGACGACGCCGCGCGCACAGAGTTCCCCAAGGTCTATCTGGAACTCTTGAGGCGCTTCGACCGGATCTTCGGTGAGAACGAGCCTCCGACGCCCTACATCGCGGCCTGGCACCAGGCCCCGTTCGGCGCGCTGGAGGAGTTCGACGGCGTCGTGCGCGAGGACTTCGCGCTCCACCTCGAGCTTTTCACCATCCGCCGCACTTCCGGCAAGCTGAAGTTTCTCGCGGGTTCCGAGTCCGGCATGAACGTGTTCATCAACGACGTGCCGCCGGAGCGCGCGGCCGAGCGACTGCGAGAGGTAGCGAGTTCATGAGCGGGAAGTACCTGGTGACGGGCGGCGCGGGATACGTCGGCAGTGTGGTCGCCCAGCACCTGCTGGAGGCCGGTCACGAGGTCGTCGTCCTCGACAACCTCTCCACCGGCTTCCGTGAGGGCGTCCCGGCCGGTGCCTCCTTCGTCGAGGGCGACATCCGCGACGCGGCCAAGTGGCTGGACTCCTCCTTCGACGGCGTCCTGCACTTCGCGGCGTCCTCGCAGGTCGGCGAGTCGGTCGTGAAGCCGGAGAAGTACTGGGACAACAACGTCGGCGGCACGATGGCCCTGCTGGCCGCGATGCGCGAGACGGGCGTCCGCAAACTGGTCTTCTCCTCCACGGCGGCCACCTACGGCGAGCCGGAGCAGGTCCCGATCGTCGAGACGGCCCCGACGAAGCCCACCAACCCCTACGGCGCCTCGAAGCTCGCAGTCGACCACATGATCACCGGCGAGGCGGCGGCGCACGGCCTGGGCGCGGTCTCCCTGCGCTACTTCAACGTCGCCGGGGCCTACGGCGCGTACGGCGAGCGCCACGACCCCGAGTCCCACCTGATCCCGCTGGTCCTCCAGGTCGCCCAGGGCCGGCGCGACGCGATCTCCGTCTACGGCGACGACTACCCGACGCCGGACGGCACCTGCGTACGCGACTACATCCACGTCGCCGACCTGGCCGAGGCCCACCTGCTGGCCCTGAAGGCCGCCGCGCCCGGCGAGCACCTGATCTGCAACCTCGGCAACGGCAACGGCTTCTCCGTCCGCGAGGTCATCGAGACGGTCCGCCGCGTGACCGGCCATCCGATCCCCGAGGTCGTGGCCCCGCGCCGGGGCGGCGACCCGGCGGTCCTGGTGGCGTCGGCCGCCACGGCCCGCGAGAAGCTGGGCTGGAACCCGTCCCGCGCGGATCTCGCGGGAATCGTCGCGGACGCGTGGGACTTCGCGCAGCGGCGCGGCAACTAGTACATACGGAAGGGTCAGGGGTCAGGGCATGAGCGAGGTTGTGGCGCAGACGGTCGCCTCCCGGTTCAGCGAGCTGTACGGCGCCGAGCCGGACGGGGTATGGGCGGCACCGGGCCGTGTCAACCTCATCGGCGAGCACACCGACTACAACGACGGCTTCGTCATGCCGTTCGCCCTGCCGCACCAGGCGGTGGCGGCGGTCTCGCGCCGCGAGGACGGCGTCCTGCGCCTGCACTCGGCGGACGTCGAGGGCGGTGTGGCCGAACTCCGCCTCGACGACCTCGCGCCCGAGTCGGACAAGGACTGGACGGCGTACCCGGCGGGCGTGGTCTGGGCGCTGCGCGAGGCCGGCCACGCGGTGACCGGCGCGGACGTCCACCTGGCCTCCACCGTCCCCTCGGGCGCGGGCCTGTCGTCCTCGGCGGCCCTGGAGGTCGTGGTCGCCCTGGCCCTGAACGACCTGTTCTCCCTCGGCCTGCGCGGCTGGCAGCTGGCCCGCCTGTGCCAGCGCGCGGAGAACGTCTACGTCGGCGCCCCCGTCGGCATCATGGACCAGACGGCGTCGGCGTGCTGCGAGGCCGGCCACGCGCTGTTCCTCGACACCCGCGACCTCTCCCAGCGGCAGATCCCCTTCGACCTGGCGGCCGAGGGCATGCGCCTGCTGGTGGTCGACACGCAGGTCAAGCACTCGCATAGCGAGGGCGAGTACGGCAAGCGCCGCGCGGGCTGCGAGAAGGGCGCGGCCCTGCTCGGCGTGGACGCGCTGCGCGACATCCCCTACGGCGAACTGGACGAGGCCCTGGCCCGCCTCGGCGACGAGGAGGAGGTCCGCCGCCTGGTCCGCCACGTCGTCACGGAGGACGAACGCGTCGAACGGGTCGTCTCCCTCCTCGAATCCGGCGAGACCCGCGCGATCGGCCCGGTCCTCGTCGAGGGCCACGCCTCCCTGCGCGACGACTTCCGCATCTCCTGCCCGGAGCTTGACCTGGTCGTCGACACGGCCCTGACGGCCGGCGCCCTGGGCGCCCGCATGACCGGCGGCGGCTTCGGCGGCTCGGCGATCGTCCTGGCGGAGGAGGCGGACGTGGACGCGATCACCAAGGCGGTGACGGAGGCCTTCGCCGCGGCGGACTTCACCGCCCCCCGCGTCTTCGAAGCGGTCCCCTCCCCGGGAGCCCGCCGCCTCCACTGACCCACCCGCGACCGCGACCGGCCCCCTCCCCGCGGGGCCGGCCCCGCCCGCCTCAGCGATTGACGGACTGGATCTCCTGGACCGGCACCTCGGTGGTCGTGGCGAACGTCCCGTCGGGCAGGTCACCACCCGTGCCGCCCGCGCCCTGCCAGGTGATCTCCCAGGTGAGAGTCGCCTCAAGGGCGTAGGTGCCGTCTCCGGACGACCGCAGGTACCGCACTCCGCACGGTGGCGTCCGCTCCGCCTTGCCCCTGCCGTACGGCTCTCCGATCGAGCCGTCGTCGTTGATCCGGCACTCGCCGGACGCCGGAAGCGTCTCCGCGTCCTCCGTGCCGGCGTCGAGGTGCAGGCTCACCGGCCTGGCGGTCGTGGTCGCCCACAGTCCCGTGCCGGGCAGGCTCGCCGTGACGGACACGGGTTTGAAGGCGCCCTGGTCCAGCCAGATCCAGGTGGGGGCGTTCACGGTGGACCTGCCGTCCGGCGCCATGGAGATCCTGGTCGGAGGCACGACGGTCCGCTGATGCGCGAGCCCGGCGAGAGTCTCGGTGTCGATGGCCTGGGGGACGTCCGGGTTCTGGCCGTTGTCGACCCAGAACGGTTCCCGAGTGCAGGCTTTGGCTGCCGGGTCGTCCTTCATTTCCGGGTTCTTGACGGCCACCCACCACATGCCTTCGTCGTTCTTGTCGACGTTGAAATCCTTGTAGGGATGGCCCTTCTTGTAGCGCGCCTGGGCATCCGCGATGCCCTCGGGCGCGCCACCGGCGGACTCGTACATCGACCACTTGGCCTCGGTGAAGGTCTTGAAGTCCTCGGCCTTCCAGTAGGGCTCGTACCAGCAGGCGGGCGGTTCCCAGTTCACGGCTGTGGAGGTGACCGGGCCGCCGCCCTTGGCTTTGGTGCCCTTCACCGTGATGCTGACGCGGGACTCCAGGGCGGGGCCGGAGGAATCACCGGACGTCTTGCGCTCTTGGGAGCCGATGGTGTCGAACCCGCCCGCGGCAGCCGGAAGCGCACCCACGCCGATCAGCGCCGTGGCCAGTGCCGCCACCGCCAGGCTCCGTGTCACGGCTGGCACTTCTGTGACCCCCGGTCCTCCGTGAGGTCCCAGGTCTGCCAGACGCCGTCTGCGTTCTTCTTCAAGCCCAGGTTGTAGTAGACGTAGCTGTCGGACGTGGTCTTGGTGCCCCGCAGCTTGTTCGTCTCGCGGTCCTTGAGGTCGGCGCCGCTCTCGTCGACGCAGTACGTCAACGCCGCCGACTTCTTGTCGAACACCGTGACCTGGCGGTCGTAGTAGCGCAGGGTGCCGGCCCAGCTGGTCCTCTTCGCGATGGCGCCCTTCGCGTACTGGTACACGCCGGCCAGCGCGTCGTCCGTGTAGTAGAAGGCCATGCCCGACTTCTTCACGTCGCCGTGCGCCATGGCCTGCCACACCGTGCTGACGGTTCGTTCGTTGTCCGCCAGGATCGCGTCCTTCGCGGCGTCCCCGGTCCGCCGCCCCTCGAAGACCAGCTTCATGTCCGACGGCAGCTTGATCTCCGGCCGGTCGATCCCGTCCGCCGTGGCGGACCCCGACGGAGAGGCCGACGGCGTCTCAGCCGTGTCCGCACCGGCGATCTTGTCGGACGACGCCCCGTCACCTCCCCCCGAGCCACAAGCGGTCAACAGCAGGGCCGCGGATGCGGTGAGCGCGGCTGTCGCGAGCCGAGCGGGGCGGTTCACTGTGTGCTCCCGTTGATGTGGGGGGTAACTGCGAACCCACGCTATCGGGATGCCCGGCCACGGCAGCCAACAGGTCTGCTCAGTTCAGCCTCTTCACCAGCGTGTACTCCGTGATCCCCGGTGGGTAGTCCGGCACCGTGCACACCACCTCGTACCCCTGCTTCCGGTAGAAGCGCGGGGCCTGGAAGTCCCAGGTCTCCAGGCGGGACGCGCGGCAGGCGCGTTCGCCCGCGGCGATGTGTTCCGCTTGGGCGAGCAGCCGGGCGCCCAGGCCCCGGCCCCGGTGGCGTTCGTCCACCCACAGGTACGTCACGTGCAGCCAGGTCGCCCACGTGTGGCCGACCAGGCCGCCGGCCAGGTCCCCGTCGGTGTCGTTCACAGCCCACACGTGCAACGGCACGTCCCGTTCGTCCGGTGTCCCGCGCAGGGCGCGCAGGACCGGAGAGGCGGCTGTGTTCGCCTCCCGCAGGCGTGTGCGGAGCAGATCACGTCGGGCCTTGTCGACTTCTGTCTCAAGACGGAACATGCGGCACACCATAAACGCGCCGGACAGTCAGTTCTGCAAATAACCTTCCGCTCCGGGCCCCCGCCCGTACCCTGATGAACAGCACCGGTGGGGGCCGGTGCCGCTCAGGGGGCGAGACAGCCGGGTACGACACCCGGAGTGGGGGTAGCGGTTCCTGCACGGCGGCGGCCGTGCGGCTGCGGCGACCCGGTCATGCTGCGGCGAGGACGGACGGACAGGCGCAGCGGACGCACACTCCGGGGGTCGTACCCGCGCGGTGTCGTCTCCCGACGATGGGGTATCCCCTGCTCTTCAAGAGCTCGGGTAAGGGGGTTTCGTGGTTCGCATCCGAGTCCTGGTCGTCGACGACCATCGCATCTTCGCCGAGTCACTCGCCGCGGCCCTGGCCGCCGAGCCCGACGTCGACGTCTCCGCCGCCGGCAGCGGTCCCGCCGCGCTGCGCAGCCTGGAGCGCGCGGTCGCCGAGGGGCGCCGGTTCGACGTGCTGCTCGTCGACGCCGATCTGGGCGGCAAGGTACCGGGCGCGCGCCCGGCCGTACCCGTGCAGGAGGGCAACGAGGACGGGCTCGTGGACGGGATCTCCCTGGTCACGGGCGTGCGTTCCGCGCAGCCGAACGTACGGATCGTCGTGCTCGCCGAGAAGGACGACCCGCGGCGGGCCGCGCTCGCCCTGCAGGCCGGCGCCTCCGGGTGGGTCGCCAAGGACTGCTCGCTGTCCCGGCTGCTCACCGTCATCCGGGGCGTGCTGCGGGACGAGACGCATCTGCCGCCCGCCCTGCTCACCGGCGTGCTGCGCGAGCTGACCGCCGCCCGCAAGCACCGCACGGAGAGCGAGCGGCTCGTGGAGTCCCTCACTCCGCGTGAGCGGGAGGTGCTGCGGTGCATGGTGGCGGGGCTGGGGCGCAAGGCCGTCGCCGAGCGCCTGTACCTGTCGCCGCACACCGTGCGGACGCACATGCAGAACGTCCTCGGCAAGCTCGGTGTCCACTCCACCCTCGCCGCCGTCGCCCTGGCCCGGCGGGCCGGAGTGGGGCCCGTCGACCTAGCCGGGGATGTTGTCGAACGGGGCGGTCAGCTGGCGTAGCAGCCCCGCCAGGTCGCCGCGCTGGGCCCGGGTCAGCTCCGCGAGGATCGCGCGCTCCTGGTCCAGCAGACCCGCCAGGGCCTGGTCCGCGCGGTCCCGGCCCTCGTCCGTGAGCCGGACGAGCACGCCCCGGCGGTCGCTGGGGTCGGGCAGGCGCTCCACCAGGCCTTTCTTGGCCAG
This sequence comes from Streptomyces sp. NPDC085932, assembly GCF_044540525.1. Lineage (NCBI taxonomy): Bacteria > Bacillati > Actinomycetota > Actinomycetes > Kitasatosporales > Streptomycetaceae > Streptomyces > Streptomyces sp. NPDC085932. Next base: position 134,984 of record NZ_JBITSJ010000007.1, on the reverse strand, counting down.
GCGGTCGATGCGGTTCGTCATCGTGCCGGAGGTGACCAGCGTCTGGGTGAGGAGCTGTCCGGGCGAGAGCTGATACGGCGTGCCCGCGCGGCGCAGGGCCGTCAGGACGTCGAACTCCCACGGCTCCAGGCCGTGCTCCGAGAAGGCCAGGCGCCGGGCCCGGTCCAGGTGCCGGGCCAGTCTGCTGACACGGCTGAGCACCTCGAGCGGTTCCACGTCGAGGTCCGGGCGCTCCCGGCGCCATGCTGCGACCAGCCGGTCGACCTCGTCCTCCATGACGATCAGTGTAGTGGTTGTGTCGACGTAGAGTCTCTTGACGTCCATTATCTTGACATCAAGATACCGTGAGCGTCACGCTGGGTGCGCATCCCTTCCGCGCCGTCGTACGGTCAGCTCGCAGGACACCAGGAGGACCCATGCCCCCAGCCGCCCCCACCTGGGACCCCGCCCAGTACCTGCGCCACGCCGGCCACCGGGCCCGGCCCTTCGCCGACCTCCTCGCCCGCGTCCCCGGCCTGCCCGGCGAGCCGCCCCGCATCGCCGACCTCGGCTGCGGCCCGGGCAACGTCACCGCGCTGCTCGCCGACCGCTGGCCCACCGCCCGGATCACCGGCTACGACAACGCGCCCGAGATGCTCGACCGTGCCCGCGCGGACCACGAGGGACCGACCCCCGGCGGCGGGCGCCTCGACTTCGCCCCCGCCGACGCCCGCACCTGGACGCCGGGCGAGCCGCACGACCTGATCGTCAGCAACGCCACCCTGCAGTGGGTGCCGGGGCACGTGGAACGGTTCGCCGACTGGGTCGCCGGGCTGAAACCCGGCGGGGTCCTCGCCTTCCAGGTGCCCGGCAACTTCGACGCCCCCAGCCATCGGCTCATGCGCGTGCTCGCCGACGCACCGCGCCGGCGCGACCGGCTCGCCGGCACCCTGCGCCACGCCGACGCCGTGCTCGGCCCCGCCGCCTACCACGAGCGGCTCACGGCACTCGGCTGCACGGCCGACGTGTGGGAGACGACGTACCTCCACCTGCTCCAGGGCGAGGACCCCGTGCTCGACTGGGTGATGGGGACCGGCCTGCGGCCCGTACTGACCGCCCTCGCCGGCGACCCCGAGGCTCGCGAGGACTTCCTCGCCGAGTACCGGCAGGCCCTGCGCGAGGCCTATCCGGCCGGCCCGCACGGCACCCTGTTCCCGTTCCGCCGGATCTTCGCCGTGGCGCGCAGGGAGAGCCGATGATCGCGGCCGTCGACCCTGTCCAGCTCGCCGCCCCGCCCGGCGGCGAGCAGCGGCTGCGGGCGTACCACGCCGGTGTCCTCGGTATGACGGAGGTGCCCGAGCCGCCGGGCTCGCCCGGCGCGGCGGGTGCTGGTTCCGGGCGGGCTCCGTGTACCTGCACCTGGGAATCGAGGAGGACGTCCGGGCGGCCGGGAAGGCCCACCCCGGGCTGCGGGTGACCGGGATCGACGCCTGCGCCGCCCGGCCGGCGTCCCACTGCGCCCCGGTCACCTGGGACTGGCGCCCTGCCGGGCCACAAGCGGTTCTCCTCGCGGGACCCGGTGGGCAACCGGCTGGAAGTCCTCGAACCCCTCTAGGCCTTGCGGCGCCCTATCAGGTGCGGCTTGGCCTCCAGGCCGTCCAGGCCGTGCCACGCCAGGTTCACCAGATGCGCGGCCACCTCGGCCTTCCTCGGCTTGCGCACGTCCAGCCACCACTGGCCGGTCAGGGCGACCATCCCGACCAGGGCCTGGGCGTACAGCGGCGCCAGCTTGGGGTCGAAGCCGCGGCTCTTGAACTCCCGGCCCAGGATGTCCTCCACCTGGGTGGCGATGTCCGAGATCAGCGAGGCGAACGACCCGGTCGACTGGGGGATGGGCGAGTCACGGACCAGGATGCGGAAGCCGTCCGTGTACTCCTCGATGTAGTCCAGCAGCGCGAAAGCCGCCTGCTCGCACAGTTCGCGCGGGTGACCGGCCGTGAGAGAACCGGTCACCATGTCCAGCAGGCGGCGCATCTCGCGGTCCACGACGACCGCGTACAGCCCTTCCTTGCCGCCGAAGTGCTCGTAGACCACCGGTTTGGACACCCCGGCCTTCGCCGCGATCTCCTCGACCGACGTGCCCTCGAACCCCTTGGCGGCGAAGAGCGTGCGACCGATCTCCAGCAGCTGCTGGCGGCGCTCGGCACCGGTCATCCGGGTGCGACGCGCTCGCCGCGGCTTGTCATTGCTGGGGGTGCTGCTCGAGTCGGTCGCCACAGCGACCATCATGCCGCCTCGACGGGCTCCTTCCCGCGCCGGGAGCCGCCTTCCCCGGTGGTACGCCGCGAATCGATACGCGAGCGTGACGGCCAGCGCACGTCGTACGCCCAGCCGGCCATCTCGAACCAGCGGATCAGCCGCGCCGAGGAGTCGATCTGCCCGCGCATCACACCGTGCCGTGCCGAGGTCGGGTCGGCGTGGTGCAGGTTGTGCCAGGACTCGCCGCAGGACAGGATCGCCAGCCACCACACGTTGCCCGAACGGTCACGCGACTTGAAGGGACGCTTGCCCACCGCGTGGCAGATCGAGTTGATCGACCAGGTCACGTGGTGCAGCAGGGCCACCCGGACGAGCGAACCCCAGAAGAAGCCCGTGAACGCGCCCCACCAGGACATCGTCACCAGACCGCCGATCAGCGGCGGCAGCGCCAGCGACACCACCGTCCACAGCACGAACTGACGGGAGATCGCGCGCAGCGTCCTGTCCTTGATCAGGTCCGGGGCGTACTTCTCCTGCGGCGTCTGCTCCTCGTCGAACATCCAGCCGATGTGCGCCCACCACAGGCCCTTCATCAGGGCCGGCAGGGTCTCGCCGAACCGCCACGGCGAGTGCGGATCGCCCTCCGCGTCGGAGAACTTGTGGTGCTTGCGGTGATCGGCCACCCAGCGCACCAGCGGCCCCTCCACCGCCATCGACCCGGCGATCGCCAGTGCGATCTTCAGCGGCCGCTTCGCCTTGAAGGACCCGTGTGTGAAGTGGCGGTGGAACCCGATCGTGATGCCGTGGCACCCCAGGTAGTAGAAGAAGACCAGCAGACCGAGGTCCAGCCAGCTCACTCCCCATCCCCACGCCAGCGGCACGGCCGCCAGCAGCGCGAGGAACGGGACGATGATGAAGATGAGGAGGGCGATCTGCTCGATGGACCGCTTCTTCTCGCCGCCCAGCGTGGCGGAGGCCGCTGCGGCGTCGATGGGCTGACCGGGCGCCTGCGGGGCGTCTGCGATCACGTCGGAACTACTGGTCATACGCGTCCCCTGGGGGGTATGTGGATGGAGAAGGGGTAGGCCGGCCACGGGAATCCGTGCAGTGCTTCCTACGGTTCCGTAACCTACGGCATCGTAAGTATGGCAGTGCGTCGCTCCGCGGCAAGAGCCCGACAGCCTGCGCGTCCCGGCCGACACCTATCCTTGAGTCGGTCGGACAGCGCGGTCCGCTCTGATTTCTTCCCGGACGTCCGGCCCCGTAAGCGGCGCCCGCCGCGCGAGACGCCGTCCGGGTTCCCTCCCAGACGAGCTTCAACACTGCAAGGAGCCGCACCTGTGAGCAGTGCCGACGACCAGACCACGACGACGAGCAGTGAGCTGCGTGCCGACATCCGCCGCCTGGGCGACCTCCTCGGAGAGACCCTCGTCCGGCAGGAGGGCCCCGAGCTGCTGGACCTCGTCGAGAAGGTCCGCCGCCTCACCCGAGAGGACGGCGAGGCCGCCGCCGAGCTGCTGCGCGGCACCGAACTCGACACCGCGGCCAAGCTGGTCCGCGCCTTCTCCACCTACTTCCACCTGGCCAACGTCACCGAGCAGGTCCACCGCGGCCGCGAGCTGCGCGCCCGGCGCGCCGCCGAGGGCGGCCTCCTCGCCCGCACCGCCGACCGCCTCAAGGACGCCGACCCCGAACACCTGCGCGAGACGGTCCGCAACCTCAACGTCCGCCCCGTCTTCACGGCCCACCCCACCGAAGCCGCCCGCCGCTCGGTCCTCAACAAGCTCCGGCGCATCGCCGCGCTCCTGGAGACCCCGGTCATCGAGTCCGACCGCCGCCGCCTCGACATCCGGCTCGCCGAGAACATCGACCTCGTGTGGCAGACCGACGAACTGCGCGTCGTCCGCCCCGAGCCCGCCGACGAGGCCCGCAACGCCATCTACTACCTCGACGAGCTCCACGCCGGCGCCGTCGGCGACGTCCTGGAGGACCTCACCGCCGAACTGGAGCGGGCCGGCGTCAAGCTCCCCGACAACACCCGCCCCCTCACCTTCGGCACCTGGATCGGCGGCGACCGCGACGGCAACCCCAACGTCACCCCCCAGGTGACCTGGGACGTCCTCATCCTCCAGCACGAGCACGGCATCAACGACGCCCTGGAGACCATCGACGAGCTCCGCGGCTTCCTCTCCAACTCCATCCGCTACGCCGGCGCCACCGAGGAACTGCTGACCTCCCTCCAGACCGACCTGGAGAACCTCCCCGAGATCAGCCCCCGCTACAAGCGCCTCAACGCCGAGGAGCCCTACCGGCTCAAGGCCACCTGTATCCGGCAGAAGCTGGAGAACACCAAGAAGCGCCTCGCCGACGGCACCCCCCACGTCGAGGGCCGCGACTACCTCGGCACCGGCGAACTCCTCGCCGACCTGCGGATCATCCAGGACTCCCTGCGCGCCCACCGCGGCGGACTCTTCGCCGACGGCCGCCTCGCCCGCACCATCCGCACCCTCGCCGCCTTCGGCCTCCAGCTCGCCACCATGGACGTCCGCGAACACGCCGACGCCCACCACCACGCCCTCGGCCAGCTCTTCGACCGCCTCGGCGAGGAATCCTGGCGCTACGCCGACATGCCGCGCGAGTACCGCGCCAAGCTCCTCGCCAAGGAGCTCAGGTCCCGCCGGCCCCTCGCCCCCACCCCGGCACCCGTCGACGCGCCCGGCGAGAAGACCCTCGGCGTCTTCCAGACCGTCAAGAAGGCCCTGGAGGTCTTCGGACCCGAGGTCATCGAGTCCTACATCATCTCCATGTGCCAGGGCGCCGACGACGTCTTCGCCGCCGCCGTCCTCGCCCGCGAGGCCGGCCTCATCGACCTGCACGCCGGCTGGGCCAAGATCGGCATCGTGCCGCTGCTGGAGACCACCGACGAGCTCAAGGCCGCCGACACCATCCTGGAGGACATGCTCTCCGACCCCTCCTACCGGCGCCTGGTCGCGCTGCGCGGAGACGTCCAGGAGGTCATGCTCGGCTACTCCGACTCCTCCAAGTTCGGCGGCATCACCACCAGCCAGTGGGAGATCCACCGCGCCCAGCGCCGCCTGCGCGACGTCGCCCACCGCTACGGCGTCCGCCTGCGCCTCTTCCACGGCCGCGGCGGCACCGTCGGCCGCGGCGGCGGCCCCACCCACGACGCCATCCTCGCCCAGCCCTGGGGCACCCTCGAAGGCGAGATCAAGGTCACCGAACAGGGCGAGGTCATCTCCGACAAGTACCTCATCCCCTCCCTGGCCAGGGAGAACCTGGAACTCACGGTCGCCGCCACCCTCCAGGCCTCCGCCCTGCACACCGCGCCCCGCCAGTCCACCGAGGCCCTCGCCCGCTGGGACGCCGCGATGGACGTCGTCTCCGACGCCGCCCACGCCGCCTACCGGCGCCTGGTCGAGGACCCCGACCTGCCGACGTACTTCCTCGCGTCGACGCCGGTGGACCAGCTCGCCGACCTGCACCTGGGCTCCCGGCCCTCCCGCCGCCCCGGCTCCGGCGTCTCCCTCGACGGCCTGCGCGCCATCCCCTGGGTGTTCGGCTGGACCCAGTCCCGGCAGATCGTCCCCGGCTGGTTCGGCGTCGGCTCCGGCCTCAAGGCCCTGCGCGAAGCCGGGCTCGACACGGTCCTCGACGAGATGCACCAGCAGTGGCACTTCTTCCGCAACTTCATCTCCAACGTCGAGATGACCCTCGCCAAGACCGACCTGCGCATCGCCCAGCACTACGTCGACACCCTCGTCCCCGACGAGCTCAAGCACGTCTTCGACACCATCAAGGCCGAACACGAACTGACCGTCGCCGAGGTCCTCCGCGTCACCGGCGAGAACGAACTGCTGGACGCCGCACCCGTCCTCAAGCAGACCTTCGCCATCCGCGACGCCTACCTCGACCCCATCTCCTACCTCCAGGTCGCCCTGCTCAAGCGGCAGCGCGACGCGGCCGCCGCCGGCGAGACCCCCGACCCGCTCCTCGCCCGCGCCCTGCTCCTCACCGTCAACGGGGTGGCGGCCGGCCTGCGCAACACCGGCTGACCCGCCCCGCACACGAACAGTGCCCCCGAGCCGCACCGGCTCGGGGGCACCACTCATGTCACACGTCAGCCGCGCCCGGCCTGCCGGCGACGGAACACCAGGAACCCGCCGGCCGCGAGCAGCACCGCCGCCGCACCCGACAGCAGCCCCACCGGCGCCCCGCTGCCCGTCTCGGCCAGATCACCGCCGGCGACGCCCTGCGGGGACGGCGACGACGCACCCGCGCCCCCGCCGGCCGACGCACCCGGAGACACCGACGCGCCCGGCTCACCCGGTTCGCCGGGCTCGCCCGACGGAGCCTCGGACGCCCCGGACGACGGCGACGCGGACGCCGACGCCGACCCGGACGGCGTCCCACCGCCGGGCTCCTCGTCCTCGCAGTCCGTCCAGAACACCTTGTGCTTCGCCGCGCCCTTCTCACCGTCGAAGTTCCAGAACAGCTTGTAGTGCCCGTCGGGCAGCGACAGGTCCTCGCTGCGGCCGTGCCCCTCGCCGTCCAGCGTCAGAGCACCGGACTCCACCGTCTCCCCCTTGTTCTCACTCGGGGGGATCGCGTCGATGTGCCAGTCGACCCGCTGACCGCCGTCGAAACCGAAGGCGTCCAGGTAGAAGGTGCACACGTGCGGCTCGTTGCGGCGCAGCTCCTCGCCCGTCGCGGCGTCATGGATCTTGACCGTGCCGTTGTCACCGGGCGGGGTGGCGTGCGCGGCGGGAGCGAACAGGAAGGCGGTGCAGGCGGCGGCGCAGACGGCGCCGAGGCGGGGGAGGCTTCGCATGGGGACGTAGTCCATCTTCGAGAAGTGACGGGAAGATGTGGAGGGGGCGGCTCAGCTTCCAGCCCAGCCCGACAGCACGTCAATCACGAACACACAACACTCGGGCCCCTCCACAGACCTGGAGAACGCCCCGACCCCTCAGACAGTCACGAAAGCGGCCGTCAGCAACGCCACCCCGGACAACGCCAGCACCCACGCCGCCCGCGTCCGCAGCAACCCGCCCGCCACCACGACCGACGCCAGCAACAACGCACCACCCAGCGGAACCCACGCGTACAGCACACCCGCCGGACCCGAACGCACCGCCTCGGCACCGCCCGGCTTCAGCACCACCGCGTACGTACGGCCCCGCTCCACCGCGACCGACCGCTCCAGCACCACCCTCGACCGCGGCTGCGCCCCCGCCGACACCGGCGCGAACCGGCCCCAGCACGTCTCCGCACCGCACCGCACCACGTCGACCGTGCCGCGCTCCCGCCCCTTCGTCAGCATCACGTGCTGCGCCGTACCCCACGACGCCCACACCCCGGCGATCAGGATCAGCACCGCGACCGCGCCCATCAGCGTGAACCGCCCGAACCGCAGCACGGCGACCGAGGCCGGACGAGAAGGCGGGGCATGGGCAGGCATGGCCGGGATCATTGGCCATGCCTCAACGGCCCGTCAACCCGGCCGGGTGACAAGTCAGGAGTTGTACGTGCTTTGCGCCCGCTCCAGCCCCTCGATCACCAGACACTCCACCGCGTCCGCCGCCCGGTCCACGAAGTAGTCCAGCTCCTTGCGCTCCGCCGACGAGAAGTCCCTCAGCACGAAATCCGCCACCGGCATCCGCCCCGGCGGCCGCCCGATCCCGAACCGCACCCGGTGATAATCCGCCCCGAACGCCTTCGTCATCGACTTCAGACCGTTGTGCCCGTTGTCCCCGCCACCCAGCTTCAGCCGCAGCGTCCCGTAGTCGATGTCCAACTCGTCGTGCACCGCCACCACATGGGCCACCGGCACCTTGTAGAAATCCCGCAGCGCGTTCACCGGACCGCCCGACAGGTTCATGTACGACATCGGCTTCGCCACGATCACCCGCCGGTTCGACGGCCCCGGCGGCCCGATCCGGCCCTCGACCACCTGCGCCTGCGCCCGCCCGGCCCGCTTGAACCTCCCCCCGACCCGGTCCGCCAGCAGATCGGCCACCATGAAGCCCACGTTGTGCCGGTTGCCCGCATACTCCGGCCCCGGATTGCCCAGCCCCACGATCAGCCAGGGAGCGGCGGCATCGGTCGTCACGTCCATGTCTCCTTCATACGCGTCGGCCGCTGCCCCGCACGGGAACAGCGGCCGACGAAACGACGACGCGGAGGATCAGGCCTCGGCGGCCTCGTCCTCAGCGGACTCCTCGCCCTCCGGGGCCTCCTCGGCCTGCGCGGCCAGCACCTGAAGGACGACGGCGTCCTCCTCGACGGCCAGCGTCGTGCCCTTCGGCAGCGTGATGTCCTTGGCCAGGATCGAGGCACCGGCCTCCAGACCCTCCACCGACACCGTCACCGACTCGGGGATGTGCGTCGCCTCGGCCTCGACCGGCAGCGCGTTCAGCACGTGCTCCAGCAGGTTGCCGCCCGGAGCCAGCTCACCCTCGGTCTGCACCGGGATCTCGACCGTGACCTTCTCGCCACGCTGGACCAGCTGCAGGTCCACGTGCTCCAGGAAGCCCTTCAGCGGGTCACGCTGCACGGACTTCGGGATCGCCAGCTCGTTGGTCTTGCCGTCGATGTCCAGCGCGATCAGGACGTTCGGCGTACGCAGCGCCAGCAGCAGGTCGTGACCCGGCAGCGTCAGGTGGATCGGGTCCGAACCGTGCCCGTACAGGACACCCGGAACCTTGTCCTCACGACGGATACGGCGCGCGGCACCCTTGCCGAACTCGGTGCGCGTGGCGGCGGAGATCTTCACCTCGGACATAGCACTCACTCCTCGAAGTCAGAAACGGACGTGGTCACCCGGCCACGAACGGCCTGCTACGAAGAGCGCGTCGATAACGGACCGCCGCATCCCGAGAACACGGGAACGGCCTCCCTCGCCGAGCAACTGCAGCAGTCTACTCGGACCGGGAGGCCGCACCCAAAACGATCTCCGGAGCGCTCTCTGCCGCGCCCTCTACTGCTCGTCGAACAGGCTCGTCACCGAACCGTCCTCGAACACCTCACGCACCGCACTCGCGATCGTCGGCGCGATCGACAGCACCGAGATCTTGTCCAGATCCCGGCTCAGCTCCGACGGCGTCGGCAGCGTGTTCGTGAACACGAACTCACTCACCCGCGAGTTCTTCAACCGGTCCGCCGCCGGACCCGACAGCACACCGTGCGTCGCCGTCACGATCACGTCCTCCGCACCGTGCGCGAACAGCGCGTCCGCCGCGGCACAGATCGTCCCACCCGTGTCGATCATGTCGTCCACCAGGACGCACACGCGACCCTTCACCTCACCCACGACCTCGTGGACGGTGACCTGGTTCGCGACGTCCTTGTCCCGCCGCTTGTGCACGATCGCCAGCGGCGCGCCCAGCCGGTCGCACCAGCGGTCCGCGACCCGCACCCGGCCCGCGTCCGGCGACACGACCGTCAGCTTCTCCCGGTCCACCTTCCGGCCCACGTAGTCCGCCAGCAGCGGCAGCGCGAACAGGTGGTCCACCGGCCCGTCGAAGAAGCCCTGGATCTGGTCCGTGTGCAGATCCACGGTCAGGATCCGGTCCGCACCCGCCGTCTTCATCATGTCCGCGATCAGACGCGCCGAGATCGGTTCACGCCCACGGTGCTTCTTGTCCTGCCGCGCGTAACCGTAGAACGGCACGATGACCGTGATGGAGCGGGCCGACGCACGCTTCAGCGCGTCGATCATGATCAACTGCTCCATGATCCACTTGTTGATCGGAGCCGTGTGGCTCTGGATCAGGAAGCAGTCGGCACCCCGCGCCGACTCCTGATAACGCACATAGATCTCACCGTTGGCGAAGTCGAAGGCCTTCGTCGGGACGACCCCGACACCCAGCTGTTGGGCGACCTCCTCCGCAAGCTCGGGGTGGGCGCGGCCGGAGAAGAACATCATCTTCTTCTCGCCGGTCGTCTTGATCCCGGTCACAGCACTGTCTCCTCAGAGGTGTCGCAGCTGGGTGTCGAGAGACCTCGCAGCCGGCTTGCCGGAGGCCGTCTCAGCTGGTGGGGGTGCGGGTGTGCACTTATCACCGTACGCCGTGTTTGAGGCAGCGGTTTCCGGTCAGCCCTCGCCGGACGACTCCCGGGACGCCGCCTCCGCCGCCTTCGCGGCAGCGCTCCCCGGACGCTTACGAGCCACCCAACCCTCGATATTCCGCTGCTGACCACGGGCCACGGCCAGCGAACCGGGCGGCACATCCTTCGTGATCACGGACCCGGCGGCGGTGTACGCACCGTCCCCGACCGTGACAGGCGCCACAAACATGTTGTCCGAACCCGTCCGGCAATGCGACCCGACCGTCGTGTGGTGCTTCTCCTGGCCGTCGTAGTTCACGAACACGCTCGCAGCGCCGATGTTCGTGTACTCACCGATCGTCGCGTCGCCCACGTACGACAGGTGAGGCACCTTCGTCCCCTCACCGATGGAGGCGTTCTTCGTCTCCACGTACGTACCGATCTTGCCCTTCGCACCCAGACGCGTCCCCGGACGCAGATACGCGTACGGCCCCACCGTCGCCCCCGCGCCCACCTCGGCGCCGTCGGCCACCGTGTTGTCCACGCGCGCGCCGGCACCGACGCGGGTGTCCTTCAGGCGCGCGTTCGGACCGACCTCCGCGCCTTCCGCCAGATGCGTCGCGCCGTGCAGCTGCGTGCCCGGGTGGACGACGGCGTCCTGCTCGAACGTCACCGTGACGTCGACCCAGGTCGTCGCCGGATCGATGACGGTCACACCGGCGAGCATCGCCGTCTCCAGCAGCCGGTCGTTCAGGATCCGGCGGGCCTCCGACAACTGCACCCGGTTGTTGATCCCGGCGATCTCCCGGTGATCCCCGGCCACCGAGGCCCCCACCCGGTGCCCGGCCTCCCGCAGGATCCCGAGCACGTCGGTCAGGTACTCCTCGCCCTGGCTGTTGTCCGTCCGCACCTTCTTCAGCGCGTCCGCCAGCAGCTGGCCGTCGAACGCGAACACACCCGAGTTGATCTCACGGATCGACCGCTGGGCGTCGGTGGCGTCCTTGTGCTCGACGATCGCGGTGACGGCGCCGGTGGCCTCGTCCCGCACGATCCGGCCGTAGCCCGTCGCGTCCGGCACCTCGGCGGTCAGCACGGTGACCGCGTTGCCGTCCGCCGCGTGCGTCTCGGCGAGGGCCCGCAGGGTGGCGCCGGTCAGCAGGGGCGTGTCCCCGCACACGACCACGACGGTGCCGTCGACGGATCCGCCGAGCTCCTCCAGGCCCATCCGCACGGCGTGCCCGGTGCCGTTCTGTTCGGCCTGCACGGCGGTACGGACGTCGGGGGCGATCTCGCCGAGGTGCGCGCTGACCTTCTCGCGCGCGTGGCCGACCACGACGACCAGGTGCTCGGGGTCCAGCTCGCCCGCGGCGGCGAGCACGTGCCCGACGAGACTGCGTCCGCAGAGCTCGTGCAGGACCTTGGGTGTGGCCGACTTCATACGGGTGCCCTCACCCGCTGCGAGAACGACGACGGCTGCCGGGCGGTTGGCGCTCACGGGATGCCCTTCGGCTGTGGATGGGGTGGGGGTGACATCCGCAGGATACCGGGGGGTTTTGTGGGTGACATGAGTGCGGGTCCTGACTGGGGCTTGCCAGTCAGGACCCGAACCGAGCGTGTGCTCCCCTGCCAGGACTCGAACCTGGAACAAATCATCCAAAGTGACCCGTGTTGCCAATTACACCACAGGGGATCATGAGCCCGGCTAATCGGACATTTTGCCAATCGGCTGGGTGGCTCCCAACACTATGCCGTACCAAGAGCCTTCGATGCGACGGTACAGGTCGGCGCTCTTCCTCACCTTGATCACGAGGCAACCCCGGTACGCGTTGCCGGTGTTCTTGCGGACCGTCTTGGGGTTGTGCCTCTTCAATGTCGTCTTGTTGAAAGCGGAGCGGTCCGCTTCGACGAGGTCCGCCCAGTACTGCTCTGCGCTCGGGACGTCAGCGCTCTCGTGGATCATCACCGCGAACCTGACGCGCTCCCGTTCCACCCCGAGGAGGTCGAGCCAGGCGAGGAAGACCCGGATCATCCCGGGGTCGCTGTTGACGAAGCAGACGTTCTCCCGGCGGTCGTACGGCTTGTCCTTGCCGCCCTCTGCCCAGTAGAGGCCGACGCCCAGGAGAAACAGCTCGCGCGGTGACAGCGCGCCGACCGCCTGCCTCGCCGTCTCCTTGGTGCGCTGCCGTTCCTCGTCGCGCAGGCGCAGCGTGGCCTCCCAGCCGCGTCTTGCGATCGCCGACGCCTCCTCGGGGGTCCGCTTGCGCTCGGGCTTCGGGAGGTCCCGGACCCACAGCGAGATCGAGCTCTTCGAGCAGCCGAGTTCGACCTGGATCCGGTCGTACGTCCAGCCCTGGAGCCGTAGCTCCCTCGCCCTCTCGCGCAGGTCGTCCTTGGCGTTCGGGCGTTTCGTCCAAGCCGGCGGGGGCTCGCCCTCCAGGAGGCGGTTGAGGATGTCGTTGTTGTCGACGTGCAGCCGGTCGCGGATCTGGCGTCGGCTCAGGCCTGCGCGGCGCAGCGCCACCGCCCGTTCGCGTAGGTCCTCGAAGTCGGTGGATGTGCCGGTGGCATGTGTCATACGCATACCGTCCGGGCGGAATGGTTGGCTCCGGGGTCGAACGGTGTGTGGTTCAGCAGTTCGAGGGATATCGGGTGGATTCGCAGCCGAACGGTCACGCTGTGTGGTGTGGGCCAGTACGGGAAACTCGCCGGAAAACCGGCCGGGGGCGCCCGTAGGCTGGAGGCATGACCGCGACGGGGGAAGACCATGTGACGGCCCGGGGAGGGCCGTGGTGGTGGGCCAGGCGGCGCAGTGCCGTGTTCGATGTGAGCTTGGGTGTGGTGTCCGCGCTGGAGTGCGGGCTGGAAGGGATTCCGTTCGCGAGGGACGCGGGGGTCCCGGTCGCGGCGGGGGTGGTGTTCGGTGTGCTCGCCGGCGCCGTGCTGGTGGTGCGGCGCCGTTGGCCGATCGCCGTCGTGCTGGTCTCGATCGCCATCACGCCGGCCCAGATGGGTTTCCTGCTGGGCATCGTCGGCCTGTACACGCTCGCCGCGGCCGAGCTGCCGCGGCGGATCATCGCCTCGCTGGCGGGGATGTCGCTGGTGGGGACGCTCATCGTGACGTTCGTGAAGACGCGCCAGGACATGGTCCGGGGGGACCTGGACCTGGGCGACTGGTTCGTGCCGTTCGCGGCGATCACGATGTCGCTGGGCTTCACGGCGCCTCCGGTGCTGCTGGGGCTGTACGTGGGGGCACGGCGGCGGCTGATGGAGAGTCTGCGGGAGCGGGCGGACAGTCTGGAGCGGGAGCTTCAGCTGCTGGCCGAGCGGGCGGAGGAGCGGGCCGAGTGGGCCCGGAACGAGGAGCGGACGCGGATCGCCCGGGAGATGCACGACGTGGTGGCGCACCGGGTGAGTCTGATGGTGGTGCACGCGGCGGCGTTGCAGGCGGTCGCGCGGAAGGATCCCGAGAAGGCGGTGAGGAACGCCGCGCTGGTGGGGGACATGGGGCGGCAGGCGCTGACCGAGTTGCGGGAGATGCTCGGGGTGCTGCGCAGCGGTGCGAACGAGCGGCGTGTGCCGGTCGCGTCGATGCCGCTGGCGGCGGTGGGGGCGGCGGCCGCCGCTGCGGCTTCGCGGGTGGCCGACGACGAGGGGCCGAGTCTGGCGGAGATCGAGGAGCTGGTGGGGCAGTCGGCCGCCGCGGGGATGGTGGTGGATCTGTCGGTGGAGGGGGATGTCCGGTCGTATGCGCCGGAGGTGGAGCAGACGGCGTACCGGGTGGTGCAGGAGGCGTTGACGAACGTCCACAAGCACGCGGCGGGGGCGAAGACGTACGTGCGGCTGGCGCATCGGGTGTCGGAGATCGCGATGCAGGTGGAGAACGAGCCGCCGGGGGAGGAGGCGGCGTCGTCGGCGCGGTTGCCGTCCGGGGGGAACGGTCTGGTGGGGATGAAGGAGCGGGTGTCGGCGCTGGGCGGGGTGTTCGTGTCGGGGCCGACGGACGCGGGGGGTTTCCGGGTGTCGGCGGTGATTCCGGCGTCGTAGCCCGTCGCTGGGGCGCGGCCCGGGTCAGCCGGTGGTGAGGCGGGCGGGGGCGGTGCCGGCGATGAGGGTGGTCAGGGCCTGGTCGATGTCGGCGCCGAGGTACCAGTCGCCGGTGTGGTCGAGGGTGTAGACGCGGCCGTCGGTGTCGATGGCGAGGAGGCCCTGGGTGTCGGTTTCGGTGCCGAGGGGGCAGACCTCGGTGCCGAGGGCGCGGCCGAGGTCGCCGAGGGTGCGGGCCATGTGGAGGCCGTGCAGCGGGTCGAGGTGGAGGGCGGCGGGGGCGACCTGGCGGCCGGGGCCGGTGGGGGCGATGTGGAGTCCGCCGAATTCGGCCCAGGCCTCGACGGCGGCGGGGAAGACGGTGTGGCGGTGGCCGGCGGGGGAGACGTGGTCGCGCAGGGCGTCGGCCCAGATCTCGGCTTGCTTGATGTCCCAGCGTCCGGGTTGCCAGCCGGCGGCGCGCAGGGCGGCGTCGACGGGTACGGCGAAGCGGGTGGTGGAGGTGCGGTCGGTGTGCATCTGCCCTTCGTCTCGTCGAGGTCATGGGTGGCGTGCGGGGGTGGGCGCGCCGGAGTGCCGGTCGTGCGGGTGTGGGGGTGGTGGCGTCAGTTCCGGGTGGCCGGGTCGACTATGCGGACGCCGAAGTGGGCGCTGAGCGCGGTGCAGGCGCGGCAGGGGGTGGCGAAGCTGCCGTGGAGGGGGTCGCCGTCCTCGCGGATCCGCCGGGCGGTGAGTTTGGCCTGCTTGAGGGCTTTGCGTGCCTCGCCGTTGGTCATGGGTTTGCGTGCGGCGCGTTTGCTGCGTGCGGCGTCGGCGGCGGCGATGTGGCGGGAGATGAGGATGGTCTCGGCGCAGCGGCCGGTGAAGCGGTCGCGCTGGGCGCTGGTGAGGGTGTCGAGGAAGTCCTGGACGAGGGGGTGCAGGGCGGGGGGTGTGTCGCCGCGGGCGGCGGTGCCGGTGAGGGTGGCGCCGCGGACGGAGAGGGCGGCGGCGACGGTGGGGAGGATGCCGTCGCGGCGGTGGAGGAGGACGGGGGCGTGGGCGGCTTCGGTGGCGCTCCAGCCGATGCGGGGGTCGCCGCCGTTGCGGGGGTCGCCGGTGCGCAGGTCGGCGTCGCGGGGGACGCCGTTTCGTGGGTCGGCGGACCGGCCGGTGTGTGGTCCCGTCTGTGTCGCGTTCATGATCGTCTTCCCCTCCGTGCATCCCCCGGGAGGTCACAGACTGCCAAATGCCGTGGCTCGTGCGGAAGCTGGGGCGGGGCGACACGCCCGTACCGGGGCGTGCCGTCACGGTGGGGTGACGCCTGGTCACGGAAGCGGAGGGGGTGCGGACCGGTGCCGGTGACCGGTGCCGTCGTACCGCATAGGCTGTCGGCACCGCGGGCGATGCGGTGATCCGTTCGGAGATCGATGCAGTGAACCGGAGGGTGATCCGTGAGGTGGGCGCGCGCGGTGATGGTGTGCCGAGGCGCACCGTGGTCGAGACAGAAGACGTGACAGTCGATACGGGCCGTAGTGCGCCAAAGGTGGTCAATACGGGTCGTACAGAGTGCCGCAGGGGGCAACCGCCATGACGACAGGTCGGCTCGGGCAGCAAGCCGCGCCGCCGAACGCGGCCTACGCCGGGCAGGTCGTGCATTTCCCGGACCCGGTCCGGGCGGCCCGTCACCCGAGAGGGGTACGGGTGGACGAGCGCGGTTACCCCGACTTCTCGCCCTACGCGCGTGCGGCGGCGGAGATCGCGGAGCCGCCGGAGGGTTTCGGCGTCGACGAGTTGCGGCTGACGGACTACGTGTCGGCGAACACGGCGCTGGCGGCGTCCGGGCACGAGCTGTGGGACACGGTGCCGGCGGTGGCGACGCCGCACGGCTGGACGTGGCATCACGTGGTGGGCTCGCGGCGGCTCGAACTGGTCCCGGTGGAGGTGAAGGCGCTGCTGCGGCACCACGGCGGGGTGGCGACCTCGGGCGTCGACCACGCCAAGCGGGGGACGCGGCCGTTGCAGGAGACGCGTCCGGCGCACTTCGGGCTGCCGAAGTCGGGTGTGGCGGTGACGGAGTCGCAGGTGCAGGGCGTCGAGGAGGACCTCGGCTACCGGCTGCCGGGTGCGTACCGGTCGTTCCTGAAGGCGGCGGGCGGTTGCGCGCCGGTGGGTGCCGCGCTCGACGCGGAGCTGGGGCTGCTGATCGACCAGCCGTTCTTCACGGTGCGCGACGAGGCGGCGGTCAACGACCTGGTGTACGTCAACAAGTGTCTGCGTGACCATCTGACCAAGGACTACCTGGGGATCTCCTTCGTCCAGGGCGGGTTGCTGGCCGTGAAGGTGAAGGGCGAGCGGATCGGTTCGGTGTGGTTCTGCGCGTACGACGACGCGCGGGACGTGGACCCCTCGCTGCCGCCGGCGGAGCGGGTGGAGCGGCTGCTGCTGCCGTGCGGGGACGACTTCGACGTCTTCCTGTCGCGGCTGGCCGGCAATCCGCCGGAGTTGGAGACGGTGGCGAACCTGATGGTGGACGGTGGGTTCGCGCGTGTGGTGCCGGTGGACGCGGTGTCGTCGTCGGCCGTGGGGGAGTGAGTCGGCGATGGTGACCTTCGCACAGGCGCAGGAGCGCGCGGAAGAGTGGATCAACGGGGACCTGCCGTCGTACCAGCATCGTGAGGTGCGGGTGCGGGAGTTCGACCTCGGGTTCGTGGTGTGGGCCGAGGACCGGGCGGACGGGCCGCGTTCGGACGGCGGCGCGCAGCGGCTGGTGATCGCGCGGGACAGCGGCGAGGCCACGCTGTGGCCCGGGCTGCCGGTGGGTGAGGTGATCCGCCGGTACGAGGAGGAGTACGGCCGTCCGGACGCGGTGGACGAGCCGGCGCCGGCGGCGCCCGCGCGGGTGGATCTGAACCAGACGTCGTTCCTGCTGACTCCGCCGGAGTGGTTGCAGGACGCGGCGGACAAGCTGGGGATCCCGGACCGGCGGGAGCCGGCGTCCGGCGGGCCGGGTGGCTCTGCGAACGCTCCGGGTTCTCCGGCTTCTTCGGGTGCCTCGGCTTCTCCGGATGCTTCGGGTTCTCCGGGTTCTCCGGGTTCCGCGGCTTCCGTGGGTGGTGAGGGTGCGCCCGTGGCGCCGGGCAGTGGTGCGTCGTGGCCGGCCGCCAGGGGGAGCGACGCGGGCGCCGCGTCGGACGCTTCCGGGGTTCCCGAGGCGCCGGGTGCGCCGGGGGCGCCCGCCGGGGCGACGCCCTGGGCCGGGACGGACACCAACGGCGATGCCGGGGACGACCGTTCCGTGCCGCTGCCCGCGACGGTGTTCGCGCCGCCGCTGAGCGAGAGCGACGGGGACACCCCGCCGTCGACGACGCCCGACGCGAAGACCGCCCTGATGTCGGGCGGCAGCCAGCTTCCGCCGACGGCACTGTCGCCGGCGATCGACGACCCGAACGCGACGCCCCCCGGGCCGGGGTACGGCCATCCGCCGGGGGCTGCGACGCCCGGCGGGCCGGGTACGCCGCCGGCCGGTGTGCCGCAGGGCGGCACGCTCCCGCCCACGCAGGGCGGCCGGCCGTACGGGTACCCGCAGGGACCCGGCGCCTCCGCCGGTCCCGGTGTGCCGCAGCCGCCGGCCGGGCCGGGGAGCGCACAGAACGCCGGGGACATCGCCGACGCCGCGACCAGCAAGGCGACCCCGCCGCCGGGACGCAGCCGGAGCACGGGCCCGGCCACGCCGCCTCCGCCGGGTGCCCCCGGGACGCCGGGTGCGCGGCCGGGCGACACTCCTGCGCCGTCGGGGCCCGGGGCGCCGGGTACGCCGGCGGGCGGTTACGTGCCCACCCAGATGGTGTCGGCACTCGGACCCGAGGGCCCGGGAGGCCCTGGAACCCCTGCCGCCGGTGGCCCCGGCAGCCCCGGCAGCCATGGCGGCCAGGGCATCCCCGGAGCCCCGGGCGGCCCGGGTGCGCCGCAGCCTCCCGGTGCTCCCAATCCGCCCGGTGCCCCCGGTGCCCCCGGCGGTACGCCGCCCGGCGGGGTTCACCATGCCGCCACGATGCTCGCCGATCCCGGTCGGATGGGTCCGGGCGGTCCTCAGCCTCCGCAGCCGCCGGGGCCTCCCGGCGCGCCCGGCGTTCCGGGAGCCCCGGGCACGCCCGGTGTGCCGCAGGCGCCCGGTGCCTCGCAGGCGCCCGGTGCGCCCGCTCCGCCCGGGCCGCCCGGTGTGCCGCAGCCTCCGGGTGCCCCGGGTGTGCCCGGTGGGCCGGGGCCCGTGCATCACGCGGAGACCATGCTGGCCGCGCCCCCCGCGGGCGGCCCCGGCGTGCCCCCGCCGCCGCAGGCCCCCGGCGCACCTCCCGCCGCGCCAGGCGTCCCGGGCGCCCCTGGCGTGCCGCCGGTGCCGCACGGCGGCATGCCGGGTGCGATGCCGCCCGGCGCCGTGCCGCCGCCCGGTCAGCCGGTCCCCGGGCAGCCGCCGGCGTACGGCTATCCGCAGCAGCCCACCGGGCAGCCCACGGTCGGTCCCGGCTACCAGGCCGTGCTGCGCTACCGCGCGCAGGACGGTTCCGAGCAGCAGCTGATCCGGCGTTCGGCGCCGGGCACGCCGCACCCGGAGTGGCAGATCTTCCACGAGCTGCGCGCCATGAACGTGCCGCCGGACCAGGTGCTGGAGCTGCACACCGAGCTGGAGTCGTGCGAGCTGCCGGGTGCGTACTGCGCGCGGATGATCCGGGAGCAGTGGCCGCAGGCGCGGATCACGTCCATCGCGCCGTACGGCACGGATCACGCCAGCCGGCAGCAGGGCATGCAGCAACTGCTGGCCCATCAGGGCGAGTTGCACCAGGTGGCGGACGGCCCGGCGCGTCCGGCCCCGGTGCGCGCCCCGCTGCCGCCGGTGCAGGCGGTGCCGCCGATCCCGCCGGAGGGCATCGCACAGGAACTGGCGGCGGCGTTCGGGCCGGGGGTGTTCCGGTTCGAGCAGGCGGCCGTGTCCCGGCAGGGCGTGCCGCCGGTGGTGGCGCACACGCTGGTCGCGGCCGGGCTGCCGTTGGACATGGGCCCGTTCTTCTGGGCGCAGGCGCAGCCGGGCCGGCCCGTTCCGACGCTGGCGGAGCTGGCGGCCGAGCGCGGCGTGCAGCCGGCCTCGGACGCGGGTTCGTACCTGGTGATGGGCAGCGACTTCGGCAAGGCGATCTGCGTCCAGTACGGCACGGCGAACATCGTCGCCGTGCCGGTGGAGGCGGGGCCGGGCGGGGCGCCCGTACCGCCGCAGTTCGTGAACACCGGGCTGCCGGAGTTCGCGCGCTGCCTGGCGCTGCTCGGCCGGATGTGGCGGCTCAGGTTCGGGCTGAACCAGGAGCAGGCGGGCCGCTGGACCGTCGACTTCCAGGCGCAGCTGGCCGCGCTGGACCCGGCGGCGCTGGGTTCGCCGGAGAGCTGGTGGTCGGTACTGCTGGAGCAGATGTGGGACGGGCTGCTGTGACGCCGTGACGTGTCGCGGCCGACGTGCCGTGCGGAGCCGGGCCCGGTCGTTCACGCGACCGGGCCCGGCTCTTTTCGTGCCGGTACGAAGATTTTCTCCGCCGGGCGGTCACACCTTCCTCCTCCGCTCCGTCAGTGCAGTGACAGCGACGCACCGCCGACACAGGAGGCAGAGACATGCAGGCACGGATGAAGAACCCGGCGTTCGTCCTTCCCGGCGCGATGAAGGGCATCGGCACCCTTTTCCAGGCGATCGGGGAGGGTGGTCTGCCGCAGGACCTGGCGGAGTTCGTCGGGCTGCGCGCCAGCCAGATCAACGGCTGCGGTGCCTGCGTGCACGGGCACACCGAGAACCTGCGCAAGGCCGGCGTGAGCGAGGAGCGCATCGCGGCCGTCGCCGCCTGGCGGCACGCGCCGTTCTTCTCGGACGCCGAACGCGCCGCGCTGCGGCTGGCGGAGGCGATGACACGGCTGGCGGACCTCTCGGGGGAGTCCGTGCCGGACGCCCTGTGGGACGAGGTGGCGGACCACTTCGACGAGAAGGAGCTCTCCGGGCTCATCCTCACGATCGCGGTGACGAACCTGTTCAACCGCATCAACACGACCATCCAGGAGCCCGCCGGCACCACGTGGGCCTGACGGACCGTACGGCCCGGCGGGGAGCGGTGACCCCGGTGCGGAGTGTCGCGTTATGAACACTTCCGTCTGATCCACCAAGATGTGCGCGACATCATCCCATTTCTCACGTCGCGTCGGTGTGGTGGAGAGGGGCCCAGGGTGAGCAGCGCATCGGTGTCCTCGCACGGCTTTCCGGTCGTGCGGGGGCGCGGTTACCGTCCCGAGCAGGTCGACGCGTGCGTCGCGGATCTCTTTGCGGACCGCGACGCGGCCTGGGAGCGGGCCGCCCGGCTGACCGTGCTCGCCCGGCAGGTGGACGAGGAACTGGGGCGGCTGCGGGAGACCGTGGCGCGGCGGGGCCCGCAGACCTACGAGGCGCTGGGGGAGCGGGCCCGGCGGCTGTACGAGCTCGGTGAGCAGGAGGCCGCGGCCGTCCGGGAGGGGGCGGTCCGGGAGGCGCGTCAACAGGCGGAAGAGGCGCGGGCGTCGGCGGCCGGTGTGCGCGAGTCGGCGCGGGCGCACGCCGATGCCGTACGCGCCGACGCCGACGAACGCGCCCGCCGGCGGCTGCTCGCGGCGCGTGCCGAGGCCGGCGAGATCCTGGGCGAGGCCGGGCGCGAGGCGGGGGAGCAGCGGGGTGAGGCGCTGGCCGCGCTGCGGGAGATGCGCCAGCGCACTTCCGGGATGCCGGCCGAGCAGGAGAAGGAACGCGCCGAGCGGTGGGAGGCGGCCGAGCGGGAGGACAGTGGTCGGGCCGCCGCCCTGGAGGCCCGGCTCGCGGCGGAGCTGGCCCGGGCCGAGGAAGCGCTGTCCGAGGCGGAGCGGGCCTTCGCCGACGCGGAGCGCGAGGCCCTCGGTCTGGCGGACGAGGCGCACGCGCGGGCCGCGGAACTGCTGGACGGGGCCCGGGCCCGGGCGGAAGCGGTCGAGCGCGAGACGGCACGGCTGCTGCGCGAGCACGCCGACCGGCAGGAGGGCGTACGGGCCCATATCGACCACGTCCACAGCAGCCTGGCGGCGTGGGCGGGGCAGACGGCGGAGTGAACTCCGGCAGGGGGTCCACCGGAACTCCCCCCGCCGTCCGGCCCCTTCCTCCTCAGTCGTTCCTGCGCACCGCGCCCGCCAGGATCCAGCCCTCCACCGCCTCGTACTGGTGGCGCTGCTCCTCCGACTTGCGGCGGCCGGAGGCCAGCGTGCCCAGCCAGCCGCAGGCGAAGCCGAGGGGGATGGAGAGCAGGCCGGTGGTGGTGAACGGGAACCAGTTGAAGTCGGCCTCGGGGAAGGCGGAGACGGGTGAGCCGGAGACCAGGTTGGTGCCCGGCATCAGCAGCAGCACGGCCAGGGAGCCGCCGATGAGCGTGCTGAGCAGGCCGGCGCGGGTGTAGCGGCGCCAGAAGAGGCTGTAGACCAGCGCGGGGGCGATGGCCGAGGCGCCCAGGCAGAACGACAGCGTCACCAGGGGCTGCAGGCTGCGGTGCTGGACGAGGGTGGCCAGCAGGATCGCGACGACGCCCACCGCCAGTGCCGAGACACGGGCCAGGGCCATCTCGCGGCGCGGGGACATCTCCTGCACGCGGGCGGCGAACACGTCGTGCGCGAGGGAGTTGGCGCAGGCCAGGATCATCCCGGCGACGGAGGCGAGCAGCGTGAGGAAGACGGCCGTGGTGACGGTGGTGAACAGGAACGTCTCGGCCGCCGACACGTCCGCGCCGAACGCCGCCTGGGAGCCGAGCAGATAGGCCGTGTTGCCCTGCGGGTCGACCTTCGCGATCACGGCCCGCCCGATCAGCGCGGTCGCGCCGAAGCCGATGACCGTGATGACGAGCACGAACAGCGCCACGCTGGACACCGCCCAGGACATCGACCGCCGTACCTGCCGGGCGCTGGAGGCGGTGTACATGCGCATCGTGACGTGGGGCAGGCAGGCGCCGCCGAGGACGATCGTCAGATGCGAGGTGATCATGTCCAGGTCGGGGCTGGCGCCGCCCGAGAACTGCAGGCCGGAGGAGAGGAACGCCGGGCCCACGCCGCTGTTCTCGGCCGCCGCGCCGAACAGCGCCCCCGGGTCCCAGTCGAAGCGGTGGAGGATCAGCACGGCGACCACCAGGCCGGAGCCGAGCAGCATCACGATCTTGAGGATCTGGATGAGGGCGGTGCCCTTCATGCCGCCGATCGCCGCGTAGCTGATCATCAGCGCGCCGACGCCGATGATGCAGCCGGTCTGCAGCGACTCTCCGGAGAAGCCGAGGATGAACGCCATCAGCTGCCCGGTCCCGGCCAGTTGCACCAGCATCAGCGGCAGCAGGGCCGCCAGGGTCACCGCGCTGGCCGCGATCCGCACGGCGCGTCCGGGCATCCGGCGGGTCAGCGCGTCGCCCATGGTGAACCGGCCCGCGTTGCGCAGCGGTTCGGCCAGCAGGAACATCAGCAGCATCAGCGACAGGGCCGTGCTCAGGGCCAGGACGGTCCCGTCGTAGCCGAACAGGGCGATCACGCCGCCGGTGCCGAGGACGGTCGCGGCGGAGATGTAGTCGCCGGCGATGGCGAGGCCGTTGCGCATGGGCGACAGGGAGCCGTAGCCGGTGTAGAACTCGTCGAGGTCGTCCCGGTCGGGGCCGGTCATCACGCACAGCAGCAGCGTGATGGTGGCGACGGTGGAGAAGCCGACCAGGGACATCGCCTGGGCGTTTCCGCTGAACTCGGTGGTCACCGGGTCCCCTCCCGCTTGGCGTCCAGCGCGGCCTGCTTGCGGATCCGGTCCGCGATCGGGTCGACGCGGCGGCGGGCCGTCTGCTCGTACAGGGCGATCGCCGCCCAGGTCACCGGCACCTGGATGAGCGCGAGCAGCAGTCCGGTGGGCAGGCCGTCGGTGACGGTGCTCGTCATCAGCGACGGGGCGAAGGCCGACAGGAGCAGGAACGGGACGAAGTAGCCGAGCGCCGTGAGCGTGGCCACCCGCCGCTGCCAGCGGTAGGCGCTGCGCAGCACCCGCAGGTCGCTGTGGTGCCCGAGGGCGGCGTGACGCTGGGGACGCCTGCCGGCCGGCTCGGGCTCCTGCCGCGGCACCCAGGGGTAGGTGTCGTACGAGGGGGACGAGTCCGGCGGTGGGTACGGGGAGGACGGCGGCGGGTCGTAGGACATCCCGGTGCTCCTTGCGCGGGTCGGATCCGGTGCGGCGGACCGCAGGGAGGTGGGGGGCGGGCGGCCACGCACGTTACTGCGGAGTACCGGGCCTGCGCGAGGGTTTGGCCAAACTGATTGGTCGGTATGCGCTTACCTTCGTGACCTCGGGTGTTACCCGCGTTAACCCTCGATTTCGGGTGCCGGAGCCGGGACGAGGGCCAACTCCCGGCGTACATAGAGGAGTCCGGGCCGTCCGTCCACGGTCGTGTCCCCGGCGGGCGTGAAGCCGTTGCGGGTGAGCACCTTCATGGAGGCGGGATTGTCCAGGGTCGTCCGCGCGGTGAGGGACGTCAGCCCGTACGCGGTGGCGGCCAGCCGGCACACCTGCGCGACGGCGGCCGTCGCCACGCCCCGGCCCGCGGCGCGCTCGCCGACGCGATAGCCGAGTTCGGCGCTGCCGTCCGCCGCGTCCATCAGGTTCACCCGGCCGATCAGCAGCTCGTCCTCCAGCAGGACGTGGAAGTGGCACACGCGTGCGTGCTGCTCCTCCAGCAGCGCCCGGTGGCGTGCGGCGAACCCGTCCGGTGTGAAGTAGGCGTCCCCGCGGTCGGGGACCGTGCGCGCGAAGTAGGCCCGGTTCTCGCGCTCGAAGGCCAGCAGGGCGTCCGCGTGGTCGGCGCGCAGCCGTTCCAGGGTCAGCATGGGCCGCAGGGTACGGAGGGTCAGTCCCCCAGCACAGGGAATTTCCGCGGCGCGAGGAACAGCAGCACCGCGAACGCCAGCGCCGCCGCGCAGGAGGCGCCCAGGTAGACGGCGTGCACCGCCTCGGCGATCGCCCGCCTGGTCGCCTCCGGTGCCGTGCCCGAGTCGAGCGCCCGGGTCACCGAGTCGAGGTCGCCGGCGCCGCCGAGCCGGGCGGCCAGCACCCCGTTGGCGACCGCGCCGAAGACGGCCGCGCCGATCGTCTGGCCGGTCTGGCGGCAGAACAGCACCGACGCGGTCGTCGTCCCGCGCTCCGCCCAGCCCACCGTCGACTGAACCCCGACGATCAGCGGCAGCTGGAACAGGCCCAGCGCGGCGCCCAGCAGCAGCATCAGCAGCGCCGGCTGCCAGGCTCGCCCGGGATAGGGCAGGAACGGGAACGCCAGCAGGATCAGCGCGGCCGTCCCGATGCCCAGCATCGCGGTGTTGCGGAAGCCGATCCTGCGGTAGACGTGCTGGCTCAGCGCCGCCGACACCGGCCAGCTCAACGTCCATACGGAGAGCACGAACCCGGCGGCCACGGGCGCCAGGCCCAGCACCGACTGGGCGTAGGTGGGCAGGAAGACCGTCGGGGCGACCATCAGCAACCCCAGCGCGCCCAGGGCCAGGTTGACCGCGGCGATCGTCCGGCGGCGCCACACCCAGCCCGGGATGATCGGCTCCGCCGCGCGGCGCTCCACCCACACCACCACCGCCACCAGGGCCAGACCCGTGCCGCACAGGGCCAGCGAGGGCGCCGACAGCCACGGCCACGCCACCCCGCCCTGCACCAGGGCCGTCAGCAGCACCCCGCCGCAGGCGAACACCGCGAGCGCGCCGGCCCAGTCCACGCGCGCGCGGGGAACGGTCTCCCGCTCCGGCTCGTGCAGGTGACGCACGATCAGCCACAGCGCCACCGCGCCGATCGGCAGGTTGACCAGGAAGATCCAGCGCCAGTCCGCGTACGCGGCGAGCACGCCGCCGAGCCCGGGACCGGCGACCGCGGACACCGCCCACACCGTGGACAGCTTCGCCTGGATCCGGGGGCGGTCCTTCAGCGGGTAGAGGTCGGCGGCCAGGGTCTGCACGGTGCCCTGCAGGGCACCGCCGCCCAGACCCTGCACGATCCGGAAGGCGATGAGCGCGCCCATGTTCCAGGCCAGCGCGCACAGCAAGGACCCGAGCAGGAAGAGCGCCGAACCCACAATCAGCACCGGCTTGCGGCCGAAGGTGTCGGAGAGCTTGCCGTACAGGGGCAGGGTCACGGTCACGGCCAGCAGATAGCCGGAGAACAGCCAGGAGAAGACCGAGAACCCGCCGAGGTCCCCGACGATCTGCGGGACGGCGGTCGAGACGATGGTGGAGTCCAGCGCCGCCAGCGCCATCGAGAGCATCAGCGCGGCGACGACGGCTCCACGCCGGCCGGTCGTGGCGGCGCGCAGGGACTCCTGCGCCGCGGAACTGGTGCTGCCCACCCCGGGTTCCTCCCCCTGATGTCTGCTTGCCCCTTGCACCTACCTGCCGGTGGACAGCTTCCCACTTGACCCTGACGCGGCGGGAGGGTGGAGCCTCGGTGGGCCGAGGGGAGGAGCCGACCCTGAGACGGACTCCACCCTTGGGCGGACTGCCCCTAGGGGTACCTCCGTACTACGACCTGGGGAGGGTTCGTACCGGCGGAGGACGAGAGGCCGAGGGGGCGTTCCTTAACCTGGCTTTACGCCGCCGGGGGGTGGTTGCACACACCGGCGGGGGTGGGGTTTTCCTCAGGAAAAGACTGCGCTGAACACCAGGGCGCGGGGCCCCTCCCCGCGGCGAGACTTGAGGCGCGCCGGGCGGATCCGTGGTCCGGCACCGCACACCGCGGCTGTCGACCGGACGACCGCCTTCACCATTTGCTGACCGATATAGGAGACATACCGTGACTTCGGCTGTAACCATTCCCAGGCACGGGGGTACTGGAGGGCGTACGGCCGTTGCCGCGCGGGCGCGGCAGGTCGTGAAGGCGTACGGGTCCGGAGAGACCCGGGTCGTCGCCCTCGATCACGTCGACGTGGACATCGCACGCGGCCAGTTCACCGCGATCATGGGCCCCTCCGGCTCCGGCAAGTCCACGCTGATGCACTGCCTCGCCGGGCTCGACACCGTCACCAGCGGGCAGATCTACCTCGACGAGACCGAGATCACCGGCCTGAAGGACAAGAAGCTCACCCAGCTGCGCCGGGACCGCATCGGGTTCATCTTCCAGGCGTTCAACCTGCTGCCGACGCTGAACGCCATCGAGAACATCACGCTGCCCATGGACATCGCGGGCCGCAAGCCGGACAAGCAGTGGCTCGCGCGGGTCGTGGAGACCGTCGGGCTCGCCGACCGGCTCAAGCACCGGCCCACCCAGCTCTCCGGCGGCCAGCAGCAGCGTGTCGCCGTGGCGCGGGCCCTCGCCGCCCGGCCCGAGATCATCTTCGGGGACGAGCCGACCGGAAACCTCGACTCGCGCGCCGGCGCCGAGGTCCTCGGCTTCCTGCGCCGCTCGGTGACCGAGCTGGGCCAGACCATCGTCATGGTCACCCACGACCCGGTCGCCGCGAGCTACGCGGACCGCGTGCTGTACCTCGCCGACGGCCGCATCGTCGACGAGATGTACAAGCCGACCGCCGAGGCCGTTCTGGACCGCATGAAGGACTTCGACGCCCGGGGGCGCACGTCATGACCGTCATGAAGACCTCGATGCGCAACTTCCTCGCGCACAAGGGACGCATGGCCCTCTCGGCGATCGCCGTCCTGCTGTCGGTGGCCTTCGTCTGCGGGACGCTCGTCTTCACCGACACCATGTCCACCACGTTCGACAAGCTCTTCGCGGCCACCTCCTCCGACGTGACGGTCAGCGCCAAGGGCGCCTCCGACAGCGGCGAGACCACCGCCGACAACGGCAAGCCGCCGGTCATGCCGGCCTCCGTGCTCGGCGAGGTGCGCAAGGCCGAGGGCGTGAAGTCGGCCGAAGGCACCGTGTTCTCCACCTCGGTGACCGTCGTCGACGCCGACAAGGACAGCCTGTCGCCCACCAACGGCGGCCCGACCATCGTCGGCAGCTGGAACGCCACCGACGCCCGCACCATGAAGATCACCTCCGGTGCGGCACCCGAGGGCGGCGACCAGATCATGGTCGACGCCGACACCGCCGACAAGCACGGCCTGAAGCTCGGCGACGAGATCGGCGTGCTCACCGCCGTCGGCAACCACAAGGCGAAGATCTCCGGCATCGCCGACTTCACCGTCACCAACCCCGGCGCCGCGATCTTCTACCTCGACACGAAGACCGCCCAGCAGACCCTGGTCGGCCGGACCGGCGTCTACACCAACGTCAACGTCACCGCGGCCACCGGCGTCAGCGACGCACAGCTGAAGAAGAACGTCACGGCCGAACTCGGCGGCGGCTTCCAGGTCAAGACCGCCAAGGAGACCGCCGACGCCAACCAGAAGGACGTCGAGGGCTTCATGAACGTCATGAAGTACGCGATGCTCGGCTTCGCCGGGATCGCCTTCCTCGTCGGCATCTTCCTGATCATCAACACCTTCTCCATGCTGGTCGCCCAGCGCACCCGCGAGATCGGCCTGATGCGGGCCATCGGCTCCTCCCGCAAGCAGGTCAACCGCTCGGTGCTGGCCGAGGCGCTGCTGCTCGGCCTCGTCGGTTCCGTGCTCGGCGTGGGCGCGGGCGTCGGCCTCGCCGTCGGCCTGATGCAGCTCATGGGCCAGATGGGCATGGAACTGTCCACCGACGACCTCACCGTGGCCTGGACGACCCCCGTGGTCGGCCTCGTCCTCGGCGTGATCGTCACCGTGCTCGCCGCCTACCTGCCCGCCCGGCGCGCCGGCAAGATCTCCCCGATGGCCGCCCTGCGCGACGCCGGCGCCCCGGCCGACGCCAAGGCCGGCTGGATCCGCGGCATCCTCGGCACCGTCCTCACCGCCGGCGGCGCCTTCGCCCTGTACCTGGCGGCCGCGGCCGACAAGGCCACCGAGGGCTCGCTGTGGCTCGGCATCGGCGTGGTGCTGTCGCTGATCGGCTTCGTCGTCATCGGCCCCCTGCTGGCCGGCGCGGTGGTCCGCGTCCTCGGCGCGGTCCTGCTGCGGATGTTCGGGCCGGTGGGCCGCATGGCCGAGCGCAACGCGCTGCGCAACCCGCGCCGCACCGGCGCGACCGGCGCCGCCCTGATGATCGGCCTCGCCCTGGTGGCGTGCCTGTCCGTGGTCGGCTCCTCCATGGTGGCCTCCGCCACCGACCAGCTCGACAAGACCGTCGGCACCGACTTCATCGTCCAGTCCGACAGCGGCCAGCTGATCACCCCCCAGGCGGTCAAGGCCATGAAGTCGACGCCGGAGCTGGAGCGGATCACCGAGTACAAGTGGACGAAGGCCGACTTCACCACCCCCGACGGAAAGACCCTCAAGGACACGGCGATCACGGCGGCCGACCCGTCGTACGCCACCGACCTGCGCACCGAGACCGTCGCCGGCAAGCTCCCCGACGCCTACAAGCCCGACTCGATGTCCGTGCACGAGAAGTTCGCCGAGGACCACGGCATCACGCTCGGCTCGAAGATCAAGGTGGCCTTCAAGGACGGCTCCGCGGCCGACCTCACGGTCCGGGCGATCACCAGCAGTGACGTGGTGATCGACGCGGGCGCGATGTACACGTCCATCTCGACGATGGCCAAGTACGTCCCGGCCGACAGGATGCCGCTGGACACGCTGGTCTTCGCCAGCGCCAAGGAGGGGCAGCAGGACGCCGCCTACAAGTCCCTGAAGTCGGCGCTGGACGACTACCCGCAGTACACCGTGCGCGACCAGACCGACTACAAGGACGCCCTGAAGGACCAGATCGGCCAGCTGCTCAACATGATCTACGGCCTGCTGGCCCTGGCGATCATCGTCGCCATCCTGGGCGTGGTGAACACCCTGGCCCTGTCGGTGGTGGAGCGCACCCGGGAGATCGGCCTGATGCGGGCGATCGGCCTCTCCCGCCGCCAGCTGCGCCGCATGATCCGCATGGAGTCGGTGGTCATCGCCCTCTTCGGTGCCCTGCTCGGCCTCGGCCTGGGCATGGGCTGGGGCGCCACGGCCCAGCAGCTGCTGGAGCTGGAGGGCCTGATGATCCTCGACATCCCCTGGCCGACCATCATCGGCGTCTTCATCGGCTCGGCGTTCGTGGGCCTGTTCGCGGCACTGGTCCCGGCGTTCCGGGCGGGCCGGATGAACGTGCTGAACGCGATCGCGACGGAGTAGCCACCCGGCACACCGTCCCGAGGAACCACCGCACACGGGGGTTGCGGGGAACCCGGCGCCGGGAAGTCCACACCAGGACTTCCCGGCGCCGGGCGCTGTGCGCGGCGAGGGCTCAGCCTCGGCCGACTGCTTCAGGCCCGCGGGGCACAGGTCCGGGGTCCCGGGGCGGAGACCCCGGGAGCCTCGTGACGGCGCCGGGCACCGCACACCGGGGCGTCGTCCACACGCCCCGACGCCGGGACGCGCAGCGACGTACGCTGGAGATCCCCGGCCCGCGGCGCGCGTCGGGCCAGTCGTGTTGCCCACCCCCTGGACGGAAAACACCCCCCATGAGCCTGCACGGTCTGCTCGACGCCGTCGTCAAGGACGCCGCCCTCGCCGAAGCGATCAGGGCGGCCGCAGACGGCAACCGCATGCACGTCGACCTGGTCGGCCCTCCTGCGGCCCGCCCCTTCGCCGTGGCCGCCCTGGCCCGGGACACGGGCCGCCCGGTGCTGGCGGTGACGGCGACGGGCCGCGAGGCGGAGGACCTGGCCGCCGCCCTGCGCTCCCTGCTCCCGCCCGAGGGCGTCGTGGAGTACCCCTCGTGGGAGACGCTCCCGCACGAACGGCTCAGCCCCCGCAGCGACACCGTCGGCCGCCGACTGGCCGTGCTGCGCCGCCTGGCCCACCCCCGCCCCGACGACCCCGAGACCGGCCCGGTCTCCGTCGTCGTCGCCCCTGTCCGATCCGTGCTCCAGCCGCAGGTCAAGGGCCTGGGCGACCTGGAGCCGGTCGCGCTGCGCACCGGTCAGAGCGCCGACCTGAACGAGGTCGTCGAAGCCCTCGCGGCCGCCGCCTACGCGCGCGTGGAGCTGGTGGAGAAGCGTGGCGAGTTCGCCGTCCGCGGCGGCATCCTCGATGTGTTCCCGCCCACCGAGGAACACCCCCTGCGCATCGAGTTCTGGGGCGACGACATCGAGGAGATCCGTTACTTCAAGGTCGCCGACCAGCGCTCCCTGGAGATCGCCGAGCACGGCCTGTGGGCGCCGCCCTGCCGCGAGCTGCTGCTCACCGAGGACGTCCGCGCCCGCGCGCGTGCCCTGGCCGAGGAACACCCCGAGCTCGGCGAACTCCTCGGCAAGATCGCCGAGGGCATCGCCGTCGAGGGCATGGAGTCCCTCGCCCCCGTCCTGGTCGACGACATGGAGCTGCTGCTCGACGTGCTGCCCAAGGGCGCCATGGCCGTCGTCTGCGACCCGGAGCGGGTGCGCACCCGCGCCTCGGACCTGGTCGCCACCTCGCAGGAGTTCCTCCAGGCCTCCTGGGCGGCCACCGCCGGCGGCGGGGAAGCGCCCATCGACGTCGGCGCGGCCTCCCTGTGGTCCATCGCGGACGTGCGGGACCGGGCCCGCGAGCTGGACATGATGTGGTGGTCGGTGTCGCCGTTCGCCGCCGACGAAGAGCTCGACGCGGACACGCTCAAGCTCGGCATGCACGCCCCGGAGACCTACCGCGGGGACACCGCCAAGGCCCTCGCCGACACCAAGGGCTGGCTCGCCGACGGCTGGCGCACGGTGTTCGTCACCGAGGGACACGGCCCCGCGGCCCGTACGGTCGAGGTGCTGGGCGGCGAGGGCATCGCCGCCCGCCTCGACGGGGACCTCGGCGAGATCTCCCCGTCGGTCGTGCACGTGGCGTGCGGCTCGATCGAGCACGGCTTCGTCGACCCGGCCCTCAGACTCGCGGTGCTGACCGAGACCGACCTGTCCGGCCAGAAGGCGTCCGGCCGCGAGGGCGCCCGCATGCCGGCCCGCCGCCGCAAGACCATCGACCCGCTCACCCTGGAGCCGGGCGACTACATCGTCCACGAGCAGCACGGCGTGGGCCGCTACATCGAGATGGTCCAGCGCACCGTGCAGGGCGCCACCCGCGAGTACCTGGTCGTCGAGTACGCGCCCGCCAAGCGCGGCCAGCCCGGCGACCGGCTCTACATCCCCACCGACCAGCTGGAGCAGATCACCAAGTACGTCGGCGGCGAGGCCCCCACGCTGCACCGGCTGGGCGGCGCCGACTGGACGAAGACGAAGGCCCGCGCGAAGAAGGCCGTCAAGGAGATCGCCGCCGACCTCATCAAGCTGTACAGCGCCCGCATGGCGGCCCCCGGGCACGCCTTCGGCGCGGACACGCCCTGGCAGCGCGAGCTGGAGGACGCCTTCCCCTACGCGGAGACGCCCGACCAGCTCACCACCATCGCCGAGGTCAAGGAGGACATGGAGAAGTCGATCCCCATGGACCGCCTGATCTGCGGCGACGTCGGCTACGGCAAGACCGAGATCGCCGTGCGGGCCGCGTTCAAGGCCGTCCAGGACGGCAAGCAGGTCGCCGTGCTGGTGCCGACGACCCTGCTGGTGCAGCAGCACTTCGGCACGTTCAGCGAGCGGTACGCCCAGTTCCCGGTGAACGTGAAGGCGCTCTCCCGCTTCCAGACCGACACCGAGGCCAAGGCGGTCCTGGAGGGCCTGCGCGAGGGCTCCGTCGACATCGTGATCGGCACGCACCGGCTGTTCTCGTCCGAGACGAAGTTCAAGGACCTGGGCCTGGTCATCGTCGACGAGGAGCAGCGCTTCGGCGTCGAGCACAAGGAGCAGCTGAAGAAGCTGCGCGCCAACGTCGACGTGCTGACCATGTCCGCGACCCCGATCCCGCGGACCCTGGAGATGGCGGTCACCGGCATCCGCGAGATGTCGACGATCACCACCCCGCCGGAGGAGCGCCACCCGGTGCTGACCTTCGTCGGCCCCTACGAGGAGAAGCAGATCGGCGCCGCCATCCGCCGTGAACTGCTGCGCGAGGGCCAGGTCTTCTACATCCACAACCGCGTCGAGTCCATCGACCGGGCCGCCGCCCGGCTGCGCGAGATCGTCCCCGAGGCGCGCATCGCCACCGCGCACGGTCAGATGTCCGAGTCGGCGCTGGAGCAGGTCGTCGTCGACTTCTGGGAGAAGAAGTTCGACGTGCTGGTCTCCACGACGATCGTGGAGTCGGGCATCGACATCTCCAACGCCAACACCCTCATCGTGGAGCGCGGCGACAACTTCGGCCTGTCCCAGCTGCACCAGCTGCGCGGCCGGGTCGGCCGGGGCCGCGAGCGCGGCTACGCCTACTTCCTCTACCCGCCGGAGAAGCCCCTGACCGAGACCGCCCACGAGCGGCTCGCGACGATCGCCCAGCACACGGAGATGGGCGCGGGCATGTACGTGGCGATGAAGGACCTGGAGATCCGCGGCGCGGGCAACCTCCTCGGCGGCGAGCAGTCCGGGCACATCGCGGGCGTCGGCTTCGACCTGTACGTGCGGATGGTCGGCGAGGCCGTCGCGGACTACCGGCGACAGCTGGAGACCGGCGAGATCGAGGAGGAGCAGCCGCTGGAGGTCAAGATCGAGCTGCCCGTCGACGCGCACGTCCCGCACGACTACGCGCCCGGCGAGCGCCTGCGCCTCCAGGCCTACCGCGCCATCGCCTCCGCCAACTCGGAGGAGGACATCAAGGCGGTGCGCGAGGAACTCGTCGACCGCTACGGCAAGCTGCCCGAGCCCGTGGAGAACCTGCTGCTCGTCGCCGGGCTGCGCATGTTCGCGCGGGCGTGCGGCGTCGGTGAGATCGTGCTCCAGGGCACCAACATCCGCTTCGCGCCGGTGGAGTTGCGCGAGTCGCAGGAGCTGCGGCTCAAGCGGCTGTACCCGGGGGCCGTCATCAAGCCGGCCGTGCACCAGGTGCTGGTGCCGCGCCCGAAGACGGCGAAGGTGGGCGGAAAGCCGCTGGTCGGCCGGGAACTGCTGGCGTGGGTCGGGGAGTTCCTGACGTCGGTGCTGGGGTCCTGAGGGCTGGGCCGGGGCCGGCCCGCTGCACTCGCGTCCGTACGGGAGAAGCGGCCCCGGGAAGCCGCGTCCGTACGTGAGAAGCCGCCCGCGAACGCCGCGCCCTGCGGGGCGTCTTCGCGGGCGGCCTCGAAATGCCGGGGGCGTTACTGCTGTTCGGGCCGGTTCCGGTCCTGCTCCGTGCCCAGCGAGCCCTCGACGCGCTGCCGGCCGGAGTCGACCTGGTCCTCGTACTTGCCCCCGGTCCTCTCGTCGATCTGCTGTTCCGCGGTGTCGGAGCCTTGCTTGCCCCGGTTCCGCGCCTGGCTCTTGAACTTGTCGAAGATGCCCATCCACAGCTCCTTCCGGAGGTGACTCAGAATCGACGATACGCGCGGGATGCCGGGAATGCCCAGATGGGACCGGTGTGGTCTGAACCTGTCCCTCGCTACCGTGGGACCAGGCACAGGCCGCCCGTCCGGGGGCGGAACGGGCAAGCAGGGGAGGGGCGCACAGTGACGCGTCTGAGGGGTGGGGCGGCGCTGGCCGTCGCCATGGTGTGCGCCGGTGCGGCGCTGACCGGTTGCGAGGGCCTGGCCCCTCCGGTGGACGGCGGCGGTGCCTCCGCATCCGGCGCCCCGGCCGCCGGTGACGGCCGGGCCGTGAACCCGCTGGACAACCCGGACGGCACGAAACCGGGGTTGGCGCCGATCACCTCCACCGAGGACAAGGCGCGGGCCCGCGCCCTCATCGAGAAGGTGGCGACGAAGGGCCGCGGCCCCCGGACCGGTTACGACCGGGACGAGTTCGGCTACGCCTGGATGGACTCCGCGCCGCGCGACGTCCCCTACTCCCACAACGGCTGCGACTCGCGCAACGACCTCCTCAAGCGCGACGGCCGCGACCTGCGCTTCCGCGCGGGCTCGAACTGCGTCGTCACCGCCATGACGCTGCACGACCCGTACACCGGCAAGGTCATCGAGTGGACCAAGTCCCAAGCGATCAAGGTCCAGATAGACCACGTCATGCCGCTCTCCTACGACTGGCAGATGGGCGCCTCCCGCTGGACGAAGGACAAGCGGGAGTCCATCGCCAACGACCCGCTCAACCTCGTCCCGGTGGACGGACCGACCAACAGCGCGAAGGGCGACTCCGGACCGGCGTCCTGGCTGCCCCCCGACCGGCGTATCCGTTGCGCCTACTCGGTGCGCTTCGCCCAGGTGTCCCTGAAGTACCACCTGCCGGTGACGTCCGCCGACAAGGAGATGATGCTGGAGCAGTGCGGCGGCTGAGGGCCGGCCCACCCCTGCGCTACCGTCCGCGCACATGACGACCCCATCGCTGCGGACCCTGCGCGGCGCGCTGCGGGACAGGGCCGAGCCGGCCGTCAGGATCCAGCAGGCCCGGGTGCTGCGGCCGCCGGACGACGACGAACTGCTCGGCGTGCGCGTGCCCGCGGTGCGCGAACTGGCCCGGGCGCACCGGGAACTGGCCCGGGAGGACGTGGACGCGCTGCTGCACAGCCGCGTTCACGAGGAACGGCTGGCCGGGGTCCTGGTGCTGGCCGAGCGGATGCGGACGGCCCGGGGCGCGGAGCGCCGGTCCCTGGTCGACTTCTACCTCGCGCGGACCCGGTGCGTGGACAACTGGGACCTGGTCGACGCCTCCGCCCACCTCGTGCTCGGGCCCTGGCTCGTGGACGGGCCCGAGGACCCGCCGGCCGTCGAGGACGTCCTGGACGGGCTGGCCGCCTCGTCCTGGCTCTGGGACCGCAGGATCGCCGTCGTCGCCACGCTGGCCCTCGTCCGCGCAGGGCGTTTCGAGCCGACGTTCCACCTGGTGCGCGTGCTGTGCCGTGACCCGGAACCGCTGATCCACAAAGCGCTCGGCTGGATGCTGCGCGAGATCGGCCGCCGGGACGCGCCCCTGCTCGTGGCGTTCCTCGACCAGCACGTCACCGACCTGCCGCGCGTCACCGTGCGGTACGCGACCGAGCGCCTCCCGGCGGAGGACCGCGCACGCTTCGTGCGAGCCCGGCAGCGGTGATGTCGCTTCTCGGTGCATCCGGTCCCGCCTACCGTGACCGCATGCAGCAGAAGATCACGCAGCCGCGGATATCGAACCTCGCCGACCGCCCCGAGATGCTGGAGCGGGTCGTCGGGATGGCGGACACCTGGCCGGAGTTCGTGATCCAGGACCTCGTGGGCGCCGCCCACTTCCCCCGGATCGCCGCCGAACTCCCCGCATACGTCCTGTTCGCCGAGGACGAGCGGGGCGAGGTCGTCGCGAACGCCTACAGCGTGCCGTTCGCGCTCGCCGCCCCGGGCCGCGGCCGGCTGCCGGGCAACGGCTGGGACACGGTCCTGGTGTGGGCCTTCTCGGACCTGCGCCGCGGCGTGCGCCCCGACACGGTCAGCGCCATCTCCGTCTCCGTCGCGCCCCACGCCCAGGGCAGGGGCCTGTCCGCGGTGATGGTGTCGGCCCTGCGCGACAACGCCCGCTCCCGCGGCTTCCGCGAGGTCGTCGCCCCGGTCCGGCCCAGCGCCAAGCACCTGGAACCGCACACCCCCATCGAGGAGTACGCCCGCCGCGTACGCCCCGACGGCCTGCCGCACGACCCGTGGCTGCGCGTGCACGCCCGGGCCGGTGCGACCGTCGACTCGGTCGCACCGGCGTCCATGACGGTGGCCGCCCCGCTGGCCGACTGGCGCCGCTGGACGGGCCTGCCCTTCGACACCCCGGGCGACGTCGAGGTCCCCGGGGCCCTAACGCCGGTGCGCTGCGAGGCGGAGCGCGGATACGCGGTGTACGTCGAGCCCAACGTGTGGATGCGGCACGCCCTCTGAGGGGCCGGGGTGATCAGCACGACAACGGTTCGGTACAACCCGTGACCGGTTCTCCTTGTCGGGCTATACGCTCGGACTCCCAACGGGCTCTGTCACTCGCACATCCGTCCCCATCGGCTACACCGGTCCAGGAGCAGTCATGTACGGCCACGGCGCGGCGCCGCCTCCCCGGAGCGCGGCAACGGTCATCTCCCTGCGCGTGCTGTTCGCCGCCGCCGGTTTCCTCACGTGCGGCGTGCTGGCCTGCGTCCCGCTGTTCCGGGTGGCCGTCCTGCGCGGGCGGGCCCTGGACTGGGTGCTGGCCTGGGTGACCCTGCCCCTGTCCATCGGCTGCTTCCTGGTGGTCGGCACCCTGCCGGAGGAGGACGTCCGGACCGACATCGCGCTGGGCCTGATCCTGCTGCTGGGCGTCGGTGCCGCCATCTACTTCCTGATCGTGGACATCGCCCACCACGGCGAGCGCCGGCAGTTCGCCGGCTATCCGGCCTCGCCCCACGCGCCGACCGTCCACTCCCCGTACGGCTATCCGCACCCCGGCTCGTCCTACGCCCGGACGTCCACGCCCGTCCCGCAGCCTCCCGCACCGCACACGCCCGCCCCGCACACCCCGGTCCCGCACACCCCCGTGCCCGGGGACGCCACGCCCCACGGACCGGCGGCCGTCCAGCCGCCCCCGTCCCCCCAGCGCCCCGCCCCCGCCCGCATCGACCAGGTCCGTGCCGAACTCGACGAACTCAGCGACTACCTGCGCCGGCAGGAAGGCGACGACCGGCGCGACGGCGATCGCGAGGGCGGCCGGTGACCGCGACGGCAGGACGTGTCGTCGCCGGCCGCTACGAGCTGTCCACGCTCCTCGGCCAGGGCGGTATGGGCCAGGTCTGGACGGCGTACGACCAGCGCCTCGACCGGCGCGTGGCGGTGAAGCTGCTGCGCCCCGACAAGGTGGCCGGCCAGGACGCGGAGGAGCTGCGCCGCCGGTTCGTGCGCGAGTGCCGGGTGACCGCCCAGGTCGACCACCCCGGTCTGGTCACGGTGCACGACGCGGGCAGCGAGGGCGAGGAACTGTTCCTCGTCATGCAGTACATCGACGGCTCCGACCTCGCCGGGCACCTCGCGGAGCGGAACCCGTACCCCTGGCCGTGGGCGGTCGCGGTCGCCGCGCAACTGTGCGCCGTGCTCAGCGCCGTGCACGCCGTGCCGATCGTCCACCGCGACCTCAAGCCGCGGAACGTGATGGTGAAGCAGGACGGCACGGTCACCGTGCTGGACCTCGGCGTGGCCTCCGTCATGGAGGCCGACACCACCCGTCTCACCCACACCGGAACGCCCATCGGCTCGCCCGCCTACATGGCCCCGGAGCAGGCGATGGGCGGCGCGGTCGGCCCGTACACGGACCTGTACGCCCTCGGCGTCGTGCTGCACGAACTGCTCAGCGGGGACGTGCCCTTCTCCGGCTCCACGGCCCTCGGCGTCCTGCACCGGCACCTCTACGAGCCCCCGCTGCCCGTGCGCCGCCTGCGGCCCGAGGTCCCCGAGGCCCTGGAGATCCTCGTCCTGCGCCTGCTCGCCAAGGACCCGCAGCACCGGCCCGCCTCCGCGCAGGAGGTCTACGAGCACCTGGAGCCGCTGCTGCCCGCGCGCGGCACGCCCACCGGAGCGCCCCTCGACCCCACCCGCCCCTTCCTGCGCCCGCACGCCCCCTGGCCGGACCGGGCCCGCACCCCCGCGCCGCAGCCCGCGCCGCCCGCCGCCCCCGTCGCCGGGGCCGCCGGGAAGACCGACATCGCCCACGCCGTCGACGAGGTCAAGCGGCTCCTCGGCGAGGGCCGCATCACCCAGGCCGTCGACATCCTCGGCGCGATCCTGCCCGCCGCGGCGGAGCAGCACGGCGAGAACTCCCCGGTGGTGCGCACCCTGCGCAAGCAGTACGCGGCCACGCTCCTGGACGACGGCCAGTTCCGCCGCGCCCTACCCGAACTGCGCCGCCTCGCCGACGAGCGTGCCGCCGAGGCCGGCCAGGCCGACCCGCAGGCGCTCCGCTTCCGCTACGAGGCCGCCCAGTGCCTCGAACAGCTGGGCGAACCGGCGGCGGCGCTCGCCGAGTACCGCGCGGTGCTGCCGTACTACGAGAACCAGTACGTCGCCGCCGGCGGCCCCGAACTCGCGCACGACGTCCGCCGCCGTATCGGGCACCTCCTGCTCGCCCTCGGCGACCGCGGCGCCG
The DNA here is from genome assembly GCF_044540525.1 of Streptomyces sp. NPDC085932. Classification (NCBI taxonomy): domain Bacteria; kingdom Bacillati; phylum Actinomycetota; class Actinomycetes; order Kitasatosporales; family Streptomycetaceae; genus Streptomyces; species Streptomyces sp. NPDC085932. The sequence continues at coordinate 96,501 of NZ_JBITSJ010000007.1, read as the reverse complement.
CCCACGACACGCTGGCCCGGCTGCTGCACGACGTGGAGCGCACCCACGGCCCCGGCCACCCGCTCGGTGCGGAGATCCGCAGGACGCTGCAGTGGCTGGGGCAGGTCCGCGGTTGACCGTCGCGGCGGAGCGGGCGCGGCGGTGCCGGAAGTCCCGGTGAATCGTTGGTCGAATGGGTTGGCCAGAGCCTGGCCACTGCCTACCATCGATCACCGCAAGACTTTGTGCACCGTCGCACAATCTCCTCGGGAGGTCTCCTTGCACCGCCGCCGTCGCACCGCGCTCCTCCTCACCGCCGCGATCGCCGCGGCGCCCCTGATCACCGCCTGCGGGAACGACGCGCATCCCGGCGCGGCGGCCGTGGTCGGCGGGCAGCGGATCACCGTCTCCCAGTTGGAGGAGCGGGTCGGAGAGGTCCGCGCGGCCCAGCGGGCGGCCGTGCAGAACGACGCCCAGTACCAGCAGGCCATCGCCAGGACCGGCACCCTCACCCGCGACACCCTGCACACCATGGTCCTCGACCGGGTGTTGCACCGCGCCGCCGAGGACGCCGGGGTCACCGTCAGCCGCAAGGAGATCCAGGAGATGCGCTCCGGCCTGGAGGAGCAGGCCGGCGGCGCAAAGGCGCTGGAGACGACCTGGCTGCAGCGGTACGGCATCCCGCCGCAGCGCCTGGAGGAGAACCTCCGCCTCCAGCTGGAGGCCCAGAAGCTCGCCGAGAAGCTTGGCACCGACACCACGCGCCCCGAGTTCTGGAAGACCCTGTCCGAGGCCTCCAAGAAGCTGAACGTGGACCTCAACCCGCGCTACGGCACCTGGGACGTGCAGAAGAGCAGCCGCGCCGACGCCAGGACACCGTGGGTCCGGGACGTGACGGCGACGCAAACACAGCAGCCCATGTAGCCCCCTCGGCTCCCCCCGGCCCGCCGACAGACGTCCCGATCCCCACGGGTCGGTGGCGGACCTCATGATCGGCATCGGTCCGGTGGAAGACCTTCGGGCTTCCGCCGGTCAGCCAGCAGACGTCCCGATCCCCACGGACCGGTGGCGGACCTCCCGATCGTCACCGGTCGGTGGAGGGCCTTCAGGCTCCCCACCGGGCGGGTGGCAGACCTCCTGAACCCCACAGGCCCGGTGGACACCTCCCGGCCCCCCAGAGGCTCCGCGGACACCTCCCGGCCCCCACGGGTCTGTGGAAACCCCCAGGACCCCACGGTCTTGTGGAAAACCTCCCCGCCCCCGCCGGCCCTGTGGACAACTTCAGGCCCTCTCGGCGGTGTGGGATAGCTTCAAACCGTGAACGCCAACAGCCCCGAAGCCACCCCGGGCCCCCGGCAGGCCGCCCCCGACGCGGCCGCCGCCCCCGGCCGCATCGTCCTGCTCACCACCAGCCACCGCGTCGCCCCCGGCCTGCTGTCCTGGCCCGCCTGGCAGGCCCTGCACGCGGCCGACCGGGTGCTGTGCGCGGACGGCGCGCATCCGCAGCTGCCCTACCTGCGCGAGGCGGGCATCGCGGTCGAGGAGGCGTCCCCGACCGCCCAGGAGCTCCTCGACCTCTGCGCGGGGGGCCGCACGGTGGTCGTCGTGGCGACGGGCGAGGGCGAGCCGGCCCTGACCGACGGGCTGGCACGCCTCGCCGGCACCGGCCGCCTCACGATGCCCGAGCTGGAGCTGCTGCCCGCCTCCTACGACCTGCCGGGCGCCCGACTGCTCGACCTCGTCCAGGTCATGGACCGCATCCGGACCGAGTGCCCCTGGTCGTCCCAGCAGACCCACAAGGGCCTGGCCAAGTACGGCATCGAGGAGGCGTACGAACTCGTCGAGGCGATCGAGGAGGGCGACCGCGACGAGCTGCGCGAGGAGCTCGGCGACGTCCTGCTGCAGGTCGTCTTCCACGCCCGCATCGCCGAGGAGGACCCCGAGGCGCCGTTCTCCGTGGACGACGTGGCCGGCGGCATCGTCGCCAAGCTGATCCACCGCCACCCGCACGTCTTCGGTGACGCGACGGCCACCACCCCCGAGGAGGTCAAGGAGCACTGGCTGCGCACCAAGGCCGTCGAGAAGCAGCGCAGCTCCGTCACCGAGGGCATCCCCCTCGGCCAGCCCGGCCTGGCCCTCGCCGCCAAGCTGGCGTCCCGGGCCCGCACCGCCGGCCTGGACATACCGCTCCCGCCTTTCGAGGGCGTCGGCTACGAGCTGCTGGCCCTGGCCGTCCGCGCCGAAGCGGAGGGCGTGGACCCGGAGGCGGCCCTGAGAGCGGCGGCCCGCGCCTACCGGGACGCGATCAGGGACGCCGAGGGCTGAGCGGACCGGCACGGGGCAGCGGCAGCGGGCCGGATACGGTCGGGGGGTGACCGACCAGCCCCAGCCCCGCACGCCCACGACCGCACCCGCTCCCGCCCCCGACCTGTTCACCTGGGAGTTCGCGAGCGACCCCTACCCCGCGTACGCCTGGCTCCGCGAGCACAGCCCCGTCCACCGCACGCGGCTGCCCAGCGGCGTCGAGGCCTGGCTGGTCACGCGCTACGCCGACGCCAGGCAGACCCTCGCCGACCCCCGGCTCTCCAAGAACCCGGCGCACCACGACGAGCCCGCGCACGCCAAGGGCAAGACCGGCATCCCCGGGGAGCGCAAGGCCGAGCTGATGACGCACCTGCTCAACATCGACCCGCCGGACCACACCCGGCTGCGGCGGCTGGTGTCCAAGGCGTTCACGCCCCGCCGGGTCGCCGAGTTCGCGCCCCGGGTGCAGGAGCTCACCGACCGGCTCATCGACGGGTTCGCGGAGCGGGGGAGCGCCGACCTCATCCACGAGTTCGCCTTCCCGCTGCCCATCTACGCCATCTGCGACCTGCTCGGCGTCCCGCGCGAGGACCAGGACGACTTCCGCGACTGGGCGGGCATGATGATCCGTCACCAGGGCGGGCCGCGCGGCGGCGTGGCGCGGTCCGTGAAGAAGATGCGCGGCTACCTCGCCGACCTCATCCACCGCAAGCGGGAGGCCCTGCCCGCCGAGCCCGGGCCGGGCGAGGACCTCATCTCCGGCCTCATCCGCGCCTCCGACCACGGTGAGCACCTCACCGAGAACGAGGCCGCGGCCATGGCCTTCATCCTGCTGTTCGCGGGCTTCGAGACGACGGTGAACCTCATCGGCAACGGCACCTACGCCCTGCTCACCCACCCCGGGCAGCGCACCCGCCTCCAGGCCTCCCTCGCCGCCGGGGAGAGCGCCCTGCTGGAGACCGGCGTCGAGGAACTCCTGCGCTACGACGGCCCCGTCGAGCTCGCCACCTGGCGGTTCGCCACGCAACCGCTCACCATCGGCGGACAGCGCATCGCGGCGGGCGACCCGGTCCTGGTCGTCCTGGCCGCCGCGGACCGGGACCCGGAGCGGTTCGCCGACCCGGACGTGCTCGACCTGTCCCGCCGCGACAACCAGCACCTCGGCTACGGCCACGGCATCCACTACTGCCTGGGCGCCCCGCTCGCCCGTCTGGAGGGCCAGACCGCGCTCGCCACCCTCCTCACGCGCCTGCCGGATCTCCGTCTCGCGACGGACCCGGAGGAGCTGAGGTGGCGCGGCGGGCTCATCATGCGCGGCCTGCGGACCCTGCCGGTGGAGTTCACGCCCGTGTCCAGGTGACACACCCTCAGGATTGTGATCTTCACGTGATCTGCGCGGCATGAACTTGTGACAAGTGATCGTCTGCCGATACGTTCACCCATCAACGCGGCCGGGACGCCCGGCCAGCGGGTCACTGCTGTCTCGCGAAAGGTCTCCGTATGCTCTCCGGGAACGGTCGGCACCGTCGCCCCCGCCAGGCTCCGGCACTCCTCGTCGCGGCCGGAGTGACCGGCTCCGCCATCGCGATCCCGCTCCTCGGGGCCTCCGGTGCCAGTGCGGCGGACGGCTCGACCTGGGACCGGGTCGCGGACTGCGAGACGGGCGGCGCGTGGAGCCAGAACAGCGGCAACGGCTACTACGGCGGCCTCGCGCTGTCCCAGGAGGACTGGGAGAACCACGGCGGCCTCGAATACGCCGCGAGCGCCGACCTGGCCAGCCGCTCCCAGCAGATATCCGTGGCGGAGAGAATCCTCGCCGACCAGGGGGTCGGCGCGTGGCGCACCTGCGGACTGCTCTCCGGTCTCGAGCAGGGCGCTCCGGACCGGGCCGGCGAGTCCGACCCGTCCGATGAATCCGCTTCGTCCGGCTCGTCCGGCTCCTCCGGGCTGCTCGACTCGCTGGATCCGTCCGGGTCCTCCTCGCCTTCTTCGTCCACTGCGTCCCCGGCGGCTTCCCCGTCCGGCGCGCCGTCTGACGGCCCGTCGGCATTTCCTGACGAAACCGCCAAGTCCGACAAGTCGCCCGAGGCCTCTTCCGCGCCCTCGGCGCGGGAGGGGGCCGGCGGCTCACCGTCGGCATCCCCCGAGGCCGAGGCGTCCGGCAACTCCCGTCCGGACGGCGGCTCTTCCGGCCTCGCGGACACCGGCTCCGGCCGGCACCGCGGCCCCAGCGCCGACGAAGGCACCGGATCCGCGGACGGCTCCGCGGCCGGTTCCACGGGCCGGCACGCGGCGCGCGACGACGCGGCGGCCGACGAGGCGTCCGCAGGCGCCTACATCGTGGGTGTCGGCGACGACCTCTGGTCCATCGCCGACTCCCTCCGGATCAGCGGCGAATGGCAGGAGCCGGCCGCCGGGGACGAGAAGGCCGCCGAGGGTGGCAAGGCCGCCGTCGCCGCCGGTCAGACGCCTGGTCAAGCGGACGAAGCGGGCGAGAGGTAGTCGTTCGGGCAGTGCGGAAACGGCGGTGGAAGTCGCCCCGAAGCGGCGCGAGTTCACGCCGTGTTTCACACTTGATGTCCCATATAAGAGCGGTGAGAGATAGATCTCAGAAGCCCTGATCGTCTTTGAAATTCGGCGGAGCACCTGTCTACGGTCGTGATCGCTCGTCACCGCGAGCCCCGGCTGCCGCAACGCCGAATCCTGCCAGCGGCCGCCCGGGAACAGTCGTCGCGTCAAGCGCCGTAGGCAGGAGCGGGGGACCCAAGGTAGGTGCCCGACCGGCCGGTTGGCCGGAAGGGCTTGGGGTGAAGCCGTGTCCCGTGAGGGACGCGGCCGGGCAACTCAACCGGCCCGAACCCGACAGCTCACCTCGCAGGCGTCGGTGAGGGGATCCATCCATGCTGTTTTCCGGCAAGGGCAAGCACCGTCGTCCGTCCAAGGCCACCCGCGTCGTCGCGCTCGCCGGCGTCACCGGCGCCGCCGTCGCCGCCCCGCTGATGGCGGCCGGCAACGCCTCCGCGGCCACCGCCTCCGAGTGGGACGCCGTCGCCCAGTGCGAGTCCGGCGGCAACTGGTCCATCAACACCGGCAACGGTTACTACGGCGGTCTGCAGTTCTCCGCCTCCACCTGGGCCGGCTACGGCGGCACCAAGTACGCCTCCACCGCCGACCAGGCCACCAAGGCCCAGCAGATCGAGATCGCCGAGAAGGTCCTCGCGGGCCAGGGCAAGGGCGCCTGGCCGGTCTGCGGCAAGGGCCTGTCCAGCGCCGGCTACACCGGCGGCGGCTCCACCGACTCCGGCAGCTCCTCGCAGAGCCAGAGCCAGAGCCAGCAGAGCACCGAGTCCCGTGAGACCCAGCAGCAGCCGGCCTCCCGCTCCGACGAGCGCCCGGCCGCGAAGAAGACCGTCACCACCCCGACCGGCAAGAAGGTCAAGAAGGGCGACGGCGAGTACAAGGTCGTCAAGGGCGACACCCTGAGCTCGATCGCGGCCGAGGAGAAGGTCAAGGGCGGCTGGGAGAAGCTCTTCGAGCTGAACAAGGACATCGTCGAGGACGCCAACCTCATCTACCCGGGCCAGCAGCTGCACCTGAAGTAAGCAGCGGCCCACCCCCGTCCCCACGGGCTCCCCGCCCCGGTGCGTCGTCCCCCGTACGCACCGGGGCGGGGCTTTTTCGGCAACCGGCTTTGTTCCGTTCGGAAACAATTTACTCTCGGTTCTGTCCATGGGGTGGGCGACCCGGTGGCCGATCGCCCGGAGCCGGTTAGGCTCATGTCGCGAGCCACCGCGGCCCGCACCTCGCCGGGTCCACGCGACCCGCGTCACCGCGTCACATAAGAAGGAGATGCTCGTGCCGTCCATCGACGTCGTCGTAGCCCGGGAAATCCTGGACTCCCGAGGCAACCCCACGGTCGAGGTCGAGGTCGGCCTCGACGACGGCAGCACCGGTCGTGCCGCCGTCCCGTCCGGCGCCTCCACGGGCGCCTTCGAGGCCATCGAGCTCCGCGACGGCGACTCGAACCGCTACCTCGGCAAGGGCGTGGAGAAGGCCGTCCTCGCGGTCATCGAGCAGATCGGCCCGGAGCTGGTCGGCTACGACGCCACCGAGCAGCGGCTGATCGACCAGGCCATGTTCGACCTGGACGCCACCGACAACAAGGGCTCCCTCGGCGCCAACGCCATCCTCGGCGTCTCGCTCGCCGTCGCCCACGCCGCCTCCGAGGCCAGCGACCTGCCGCTGTTCCGCTACCTGGGCGGCCCCAACGCGCACCTGCTGCCGGTGCCGATGATGAACATCCTGAACGGCGGCTCGCACGCCGACTCAAACGTGGACATCCAGGAGTTCATGATCGCCCCGATCGGCGCGGAGTCCTTCTCCGAGGCCCTGCGCTGGGGCGCCGAGGTCTACCACACGCTGAAGAAGGTCCTGAAGAGCAAGGGCCTGGCCACCGGCCTCGGCGACGAGGGCGGCTTCGCCCCGAACCTCGGCTCCAACCGCGAGGCCCTCGACCTCATCCTGGAAGCCATCAAGGAAGCCGGCTACACCCCCGGCGAGCAGATCGCCCTGGCGCTGGACGTCGCCGCCTCCGAGTTCTACAAGGACGGCGTCTACACGTTCGAGGGCAAGGAGCGCTCGGCGGCCGAGATGACCGAGTACTACGCGGAGCTCGTCGACGCGTACCCGCTCGTCTCCATCGAGGACCCGCTGTTCGAGGACGGCTGGGAGGGCTGGAAGACCATCACCGACAAGCTCGGTGACAAGGTCCAGCTCGTCGGCGACGACCTGTTCGTCACCAACCCCGAGCGCCTGGCCCGCGGCATCGAGGAGGGCGCGGCCAACGCGCTCCTGGTCAAGGTCAACCAGATCGGCTCGCTCACCGAGACCCTGGACGCCGTCGAGCTGGCCCAGCGCAACGGCTTCAAGTGCATGATGTCCCACCGCTCCGGCGAGACCGAGGACGTCACCATCGCCGACCTGGCCGTCGCCACCAACTGCGGCCAGATCAAGACCGGCGCCCCGGCCCGCTCCGAGCGCGTGGCCAAGTACAACCAGCTGCTGCGCATCGAGGAGATCCTCGACGACGCGGCGGTGTACGCCGGCCGCAGCGCGTTCCCGCGCTTCAAGGGCTGATCGCCGAAAGGCCCGACCCGTAAGAGGCAGCGTCGTACGTACGTCCCCGTACTCGGTCCCGTACCGTGTCCGGGGACGTACGCGCGTATGACGGTGCAGCGGGAGGCGGACTGACATGGCCGTGAAGGACCGGGACCGGTTCTCCACCGCGACCAGGATCCGGCTGCTCGGCGAGCAGACCGCGGCCCGGGTCTACCGCTCCCAGACCAAGCGGCAGGCCCGCCGCTCCCGGTTGACCGGCCGGGCCGCGCTGCTCGCGCTGGTGATGTGCTCGCTGATCGTGGCCCTGGCCTACCCGATGCGGCAATACGTCTCCCAGCGCGCCGAGATCGAGGACCTGCGGCGCGAGCAGCAGCAGGCCCGCGAGCGGGTCGAGCACCTGCGCGACCTCAAGGCGCGCTGGCAGGACGATGCGTACGCCGAGCAGCAGATCCGCCGGCGGTTGCACTACGTCATGCCGGGGGAGACGGGCTTCATCGTGATCGACCCGCACGCGGCGAAGCAGTCGCGCACCGACCTCGGGGCGGCGGACCGCCCCTGGTACGCCAACGTCTGGGACGGGGTCGACAAGGCCGACGCCTCCGACCAGTGACGCGCCCCAGTGACCCAGCGGAACACCCAGAGAAAGACAGCCTGAAGACAGTCATGGAAACGCCCCCGCCGACCACCCCGCGCACCGAGCCCACCGACGCGGACGTCGAGGCCTTCAAGCAGCAGCTCGGTCGGCCCCCGCGCGGCCTGCGGGCCATCGCGCACCGCTGCCCCTGCGGACAGCCCGACGTCGTCGAGACGGCCCCGCGGCTGCCGGACGGCACGCCGTTCCCGACGCTGTACTACCTGACGTGCCCGAAGGCGAACTCCGCGATCGGCACCCTGGAGGCGAACGGCGTCATGAAGGAGATGACCGAGCGGCTCGCCTCGGACCCGGAGCTGGCGGCGGCCTACCGGGCCGCGCACGAGGACTACGTCCGCCGCCGCGACGAGATCGAGGAGCTGAAGAACTTCCCGAGCGCCGGCGGTATGCCGGACCGGGTGAAGTGCCTGCACGTGCTGGTGGCGCACTCGCTGGCCGCGGGCCCGGGCGTGAACCCGCTGGGCGACGAGGCACTGGCCATGCTGCCCGAGTGGTGGCGCAAGGGCGCGTGCGTGACGACCGCCGAGGAGGACGCCCAGTGACCCGTGTCGCCGCCGTGGACTGCGGTACGAACTCCATCCGCCTCCTGGTGGCCGACGCCGACCCGGCCACCGGCGAGCTGACCGACCTGGACCGCCGGATGACGATCGTGCGGCTCGGGCAGGGCGTCGACCGTACCGGCCGGCTCGCCCCCGAGGCGCTGCAGCGGACCTTCGCGGCCTGCCGTGAGTACGCCGGGATCATCAAGGAGCACGGGGCGGAGCGGCTGCGGTTCGTGGCCACCTCCGCCTCCCGGGACGCCGAGAACCGTGACGAGTTCGTGCGCGGCGTGCTGGACATCCTCGGCGTCGAGCCCGAGGTGATCTCCGGGGACCAGGAGGCCGAGTTCTCGTTCACCGGCGCCACCAAGGAGCTGACGGGCCGGGACCATCTGCCCAGGCCCTTCCTGGTGGTGGACATCGGCGGCGGCTCCACCGAGTTCGTCGTGGGCGACGACCGGGTCCGGGCGGCCCGCTCGGTGGACGTCGGCTGTGTGCGCATGACCGAGCGGCACCTGGTCCGGGACGGCGTGGTGAGCGACCCGCCCTCGCCCGAGCAGATCGCCGCGATGCGGGCCGACATCGAGGCCGCTCTCGACCTGGCCGAGGAGACGGTCCCGCTGCGCGAGGCGCGGACGCTGGTGGGCCTGGCCGGTTCGGTGACGACCGTGTCGGCGATCGCCCAGGAGCTGCCCGAGTACGACTCCGAGGCCATCCACCACTCCCGGGTCTCCCTCGCGAGGGTCCGCGAGATCACCGAGTGGCTGCTGCGCTCCACCCACGCCGAGCGCGCGGCCGTTCCCTCCATGCACCCGGGCCGGGTCGACGTGATCGGCGCGGGGGCTCTGGTCCTGCTGTCGATCATGGAGCGGATCGGCGCGGAGGAGGTCGTCGTCAGCGAGCACGACATCCTCGACGGCATCGCGTGGTCGGTGGCGTAGCCCGCTTCTGAGCAGGCATGGATCACGAATGAGCGTCGCCGGGGGGCCTGCGGGAACCCCCTGGCGACAGTCCGTCGGAAAAGTTCGTGAAGTTCTTCACAAGGAATTCGGCCCCTGCGGGCGATCGGAAGGGTCCGGTTGACCCGTCCGAGGGCCGAACGGCCCTTTGAACATGTTCAGAAGCATGGTATGGAGGGCGCCGGGAAGGTGCCCCGTCCGGGGTCGGCGGAGGCCCTCACAAGGGCTCCCGCGACCCAGAGAGGCAGCTCACGCGGCATTGACAACGGTCGGGGGTGCACAAACGCTCCCGGTTGTCACCATGACGTGGATCACGCGGGCCGCGGAGGATAGCACACCCTCTCCACAACCTTGTGAAGGGGCGCACGAGCCACCCCCCTGAGGCGGGTGGATACTCGATGGCATGAGCACCACGGAGCGTCCCAGGATCCTCGTAGTAGGCGGTGGGTACGTAGGCCTGTACGCAGCTCGGCGCATCCTCAAGAAGATGCGTTACGGCGAGGCGACCGTCACGGTCGTCGACCCCCGGTCGTACATGACCTACCAGCCCTTCCTCCCCGAAGCCGCCGCCGGCAACATCTCCCCTCGCCATGTCGTCGTCCCGCTGCGACGCGTGCTGCCCAAGGCGGAGGTCCTCACCGGCCGGGTCACCACCATCGACCAGGACCGCAAGGTCGCCACGGTCTCCCCGCTGGTCGGCGAGGCCTACGAGCTGCCCTTCGACTACCTGGTGATCGCGCTCGGCGCGGTCTCCCGCACCTTCCCGATCCCCGGCCTCGCCGAGCAGGGCATCGGCATGAAGGGCATCGAGGAGGCCATCGGCCTGCGCAACCACGTCCTGGAGCAGCTCGACAAGGCCGACTCCACCACCGACGAGGAGATCCGCCGCAAGGCGCTCACCTTCGTCTTCGTGGGCGGCGGGTTCGCCGGTGCCGAGACCATCGGTGAGGTCGAGGACATGGCCCGCGACGCGGCCAAGTACTACAAGAACGTGTCCCGCGAGGACATGCGCTTCATCCTCGTCGACGCCGCCGACAAGATCCTCCCCGAGGTGGGTCCCAAGCTCGGCAAGTACGGCAAGGAGCACCTGGAGGGCCGCGGCGTCGAGGTCTACCTGTCGACCTCCATGGACTCCTGCGTCGACGGCCACGTGGTGCTGAAGAACGGCCTGGAGGTCGACTCCAACACCATCGTGTGGACCGCCGGCGTCAAGCCCAACCCGGTCCTGGCCCGCTACGGCCTGCCCCTCGGCCCGCGCGGCCACGTCGACTGCGCCCCGACCCTCCAGGTCCAGGGCACCGACTACATCTGGGCCGCCGGCGACAACGCCCAGGTCCCGGACCTCGCCGCCCGCAAGGCCGGCAACGAGAACGCCTGGTGCCCGCCGAACGCCCAGCACGCGCTGCGCCAGGCCAAGGTGCTCGGCGACAACGTCCTCTCCGGCATGCGGGGCTTCCCGCAGCAGGAGTACGCGCACGCCAACAAGGGCGCGGTGGCCGGTCTCGGCCTGCACAAGGGCGTCGCGATGATCGTCATGGGCAAAATGAAGATCAAGCTCAAGGGCCGTCTCGCCTGGTACATGCACCGTGGCTACCACGGCCTGGCGATGCCGACCTGGAACCGCAAGATCCGCGTCTTCGCCGACTGGACCCTCGGCATGTTCCTCAAGCGCGAGGTCGTCTCGCTCGGCGCCATCGAGACGCCGCGCGAGGAGTTCTACGAGGCCGCCAAGCCGGCCCCGGTCGCCGCCGCGCCGAAGGAGAAGACCGAGGAGAAGGCCAAGGCCTCCTGACCTCTCGGTCCACCCCTGGCCGAAAAGGGCCCCCCGCCGTCCGTGGTGCGGGGGGCCCTTCGGCGTTCCGGCCGCACGCCTCCGGGCGGGCGAAGAAGCGGCTTTGCTCAGTCATGACGCGTGCCGGGGACTGCGCCGGGGCTCCGCGGGTGTTTACGTGGTGTCGACATTCCGGGATCTCCGTCACGGAGGTGTACACCATGGCAGACGCCGCGCAGCGGCTGCAGGGCCTCTTCGCACAGGTGCTGGACGCACCGCTTCCCGTGCGCATCCGCGCCTGGGACGGTTCGCAGGCGGGCCCGCCGGGCGCGCCGACCCTGGTCGTACGCAACCGCCGCGCCCTGCGCCGCCTGCTGTGGAAGCCCGGCGAACTGGGCCTGGCCCGTGCCTGGGTGGCGGGCGACGTGGACATCGAGGGCGACCTCTACACCACCCTCGACCTGCTGTCCGGACTGATCTGGGAGCGCGGCGAGGACGCCCGCACCCTCGCCCAGGCGCTGCGCGATCCCGAGGTCCGCGCCGCCGTCCGCGGCCTCGTCAAGCTGGCCGGGTCCCCGCTGCCCCCCGCCCCGCCGCGCGAGGAGACCCGCAGCCCCCGCCGCCACCTGCACACCAAGCGCACCGACAGACGCGCCATCAGCCACCACTACGACGTCGGCAACGACTTCTACGAGATCGTCCTCGGCCCGTCCATGGTGTACTCCTGCGCCTACTGGCCCGCCCCGGACGCCACCCTCGAACAGGCCCAGCGCGACAAGCTGGAACTGGTCTGCCGCAAGCTGGACCTGAAGCCCGGTCAGCGGCTGCTCGACGTGGGCTGCGGCTGGGGATCGATGGCCGTCCACGCCGCCCGCGAGCACGGGGTGAGCGTCGTCGGTGTCACGCTCTCCCAGGAGCAGGCCGCGTACGCCCGCAAGCGCGTCGCCGACGCGGGCCTCACCGACAAGGTCGAGATCCGCGTCCAGGACTACCGCGACGTCCGCGACGGGCCGTACGACGCGATCTCCTCCATCGGCATGGCCGAGCACGTCGGCGCCGACCGATACCTGGAGTACGCCGCCGACCTGTACGGCCTGCTCAGGCCCGGCGGACGGCTGCTGAACCACCAGATCGCCCGCCGCCCGCAGCGCGACGAGACGGCCTACCGCGTCGACGCGTTCATCGACTCCTACGTCTTCCCCGACGGCGAACTCCAGCCGATCGGCAGCACCGTCACGCAACTGGAGCGGGCCGGCTTCGAGGTGCGCGACGTCGAGTCGATCCGCGAGCACTACGCTCTCACCCTGCGCCGCTGGGTGTCCCGTCTGGAGGCCGACTGGACGCGCGCCGTCCAGCTCACCAGCCCCGGTCGCGCCCGCGTCTGGCGCCTGTACATGGCCGCCTCCGCCCTGGCCTTCGAACGCAACCGCATCGGCGTCAACCAGGTCCTGGCCGTCCGGACGCCGGAATCGGGCGCCTCCGGGATGCCGCTGCGGGCCCGCACCTGGGGCGCGCCCGGCCACGCTTGACCCGTACCGAACGGCACGGGCCGGCTCCCCGCAGCGGGGGAGCCGGCCCTTCGGTGTGCCGCGGCGCGGCCGGGTCACTCGGCCTTGATCGCGTTCAGCATGTTCAGCCGGGCGGCGTTGCGGGCCGGCCACATCGCGGCCAGGACACCCACCAGACCGGCCAGCACCAGGAAGATCCCGATCCGGTCCCACGGCAGGACCAGCGCGTAGCCCGGGATCTGGTCGGCGAAGGTCTCGCCGATGGCCCAGCCGAGGAACGCCCCGAGACCGATGCCGACCACCGCGCCGAACACCGAGATGACCACGGCCTCCAGCCGGACCATCCGCTTCACCCGGCGCCGGTCCAGGCCGATGGCGCGCAGCATGCCGATCTCCTGCTGCCGTTCGAAGACCGACATCGCGAGGGTGTTCACGACGCCCAGCACCGCGATGATCAGGGCCATCGCCAGCAGGCCGTACATGACGTTCAGCAGGGTGTTGATGGCGCCGCCGAACTCGTTGCGGATGTCCTGCTTGTCCATCACGGTGATCGCCGGGTTGTCGCCCAGCGCGTCGACCAGGACCTGCTCGTTCGCCGCGGTCCGGCCGCCGTCGACCTTCACGAAGATCTGCATGATGGACGGCTTCGTCTCGTGCCGGTCCACGATCTTCCGGTCGATCAGGACGGGGGAGAGGAACTCGCTGTCCTTGTAGACGGCGCCGACCGTGAGCGTGGACTTCTCGTCGTCGCCGAAGGTGACGGGGAGCCTGTCGCCGGTCTTCCAGCCCCTGCTCTTCGCCGTCTTCTCGGCGACCGCGATCCGGCCCTCGGCGAGGGAGTCCGCGCTGCCGCTGACGACGTCGACGGTCAGGACCTTCTCGATGTCGCCGGGGGTGACCGCCGAGGCGGAGACGAAGTCCCTGCCGCCGAGCTTGAAGTAGGCGTCCTGCTGCGGCGAGACCGCGGACACGCCCTTGGCCTTCTCCAGTGCCGACAGCGCCGACCGGTCGAGGTCACCGCCGTTGGCCATCGAGACCATGTAGTCGGCCTTGATGTTGTCGGTGGTCATCTTGTCGATGGCCGTGCCGACCGTGACGCCGAGCACCGACAGGCCGGTCACCAGGGTCAGCCCGATGGCCAGCGCCGAGGCGGTGGCTCCGGTACGGCGCGGGTTGCGGACGGCGTTCTGGCCGGCGAGCTTGCCCGCCACCCCGAAGGGGCCGACGAGCAGCGGGCGGACGAGCGCGATCACGGGCCGGGACAGCAGCGGGATCAGGATGATCACGCCGATCAGCGCGAGGAAGGCGCCCGCCCCGATGTACATGCGGCCGTCGTCGCCGCCGGTCGAGGCACCCGCCACGATCCCCACCGCGCCGAGGGCGGTGACGGCCGCGCCGATGGAGTTGCGCAGCACCAGGGACTTGGTGGTGGCCACCGCGTGGACGCTGTTCATGGCCGCCACCGGCGGGATCTTCGCGGCCCGGCGGCCGGGCAGCCAGGCGGCGAACACCGTGATCAGCACACCCACCGCGAACGCCGCGAGGACCGGCGTGGCGGACAGGACCAGCGGACCGTCCGGCATCTTCATGTCGAACGCGGCCATGCCGGAGCGCAGTCCGACCGCCAGGCCGATGCCGAGGACGAAGCCGACGGCCGAGGCGACCAGACCCACCAGGGCGGCCTCGGCCAGCACCGAGCGGGTGATCTGCCTGCGGGACGCGCCGACGGCGCGCATCAGGGCGATCTCCTTGGTGCGCTGGGCGACCAGCATCGTGAACGTGTTGGAGATCAGGAAGATCCCGACGAAGAGCGCGATGCCGGCGAAGCCGAGCAGGACCTGCTTGAGGTTGCCCATGCCCTGCTCGATCTGCTCGGCCTGTTCGTCGGCGAGCGCCCGGCCGGTCTGCGCCTCGGCGGTGTCCGGCAGCAGCGGCTTGACCGCGTCCAGAATCCTCGTGTCGTCGGCGCCGGGGGCGGCGGTGACGGTGGCGCTCTCGAAGTAGCCCGGCTTGAGGTACTGCTTCTGGGCGACGGCGGTGTCGAAGAGGACGAGGCTGCCGCCGGCGTTGACGGCGCCGTCCTCGGTGGTGAACACCCCGCTGAGGGTGTACTCCTTCACGGGGCCGTTGGTCGCGACGCGCACCCGGTCGCCGACCCGGTACTCGCCTTTGGCCGCGGAGTCCTTGTCCAGGGCGATCTGGTCGTCCTTCACCGGGCCGGAGCCGTCGGTGAAGGTGTAGGCGGGGTCCTTGCCGTCCTTGCCGGGGGCGAAGTTGGAGCCCTTGTTGGACCAGCCGACGCCGATCAGCTTCCCGTCGGGGTCGGCGACCCCGGCGAAGCCCTCGACGCGGCCGTACACCCCGGCGACGCCGTCCACGGCCGACATCCGGTCGAGGACCTTGCCGGTCAGGCCGGGCTCCTCCTCGGGGTTGTCCGGGTCGGCGTACGAGCTGACGGAGACGGCGACGTCGTCATAGCTCTTCGCCGACTGGTTGCGGAAGGCGTTGGAGAGGGTGTCGGCGAAGACCAGGGTGCCGGAGACGAACGCGACGCCGAGCATCACGGCGAGCACGGTCATCAGCAACCGGGCCTTGTGCGCGAGTACGTTGCGCAAGGCGGTACGGAACATGGTGGCGGTTCTCAGTCCTGTCGGTCCTGGCGGGGGATCAGCTCGTGCGGCCCTTGGCGTCGAACTCCTTCATGCGGTCCAGGACCGAGTCGGCCGTGGGCCGGTGCATCTCGTCGACGATCCGGCCGTCCGCCAGGAAGACCACCCGGTCCGCGTAGGCCGCGGCCACCGGGTCGTGGGTCACCATGACCACCGTCTGGCCCATCTCCCGCACGGAGTTGCGCAGGAAGCCCAGCACCTCGGCGCCGGAGCGGGAGTCGAGGTTGCCGGTGGGCTCGTCCCCGAAGATGATCTCGGGCCGGGAGGCCAGCGCCCGGGCCACGGCGACGCGCTGCTGCTGGCCGCCGGACAGCTGGGAGGGCCGGTGGCCGAGCCGGTCCGCGAGGCCGACCATGCGGATGACCGAGTCCAGCCACTGCTTGTCCGGCTTGCGGCCCGCGATGTCCATCGGGAGGGTGATGTTCTCCAGGGCCGTCAGCGTCGGCAGCAGGTTGAAGGCCTGGAAGATGAAGCCGATCTTGTCGCGGCGCAGCTTGGTCAGCTGCTTGTCCTTCAGCGAGCCCAGCTCGGTCTCGCCGATGCGCACCGACCCGGAGGAGAAGGTGTCGAGACCGGCCACGCAGTGCATCAGGGTCGACTTGCCGGAGCCGGAGGGGCCCATGATCGCGGTGAACTCGGCCTGCCGGAAGTCGACGGAGACCTGGTCCAGGGCGACCACCTGGGTCTCACCCTGTCCGTAGATCTTCGACAGATCCGTGGCGCGCGCGGCCACGGTGGTGGCCCGGTCGGCGAGGGATGCGGTGGTCACGGGATGGGACTCCTGTCGGACGGCGGTGTGCGGGAAGGACGTGTTCCATCGTCCGGGTCCCGCGCCGCCGTGTAGTCACCCGTAGTTCTGGTTCTCGGGGCCGACTCCGGTCTGACGGAGCGGCGCGGTGTCATACCTGGGAATGACGAACGCCCCCGAGGGGCACGCCTGGCGGGGCCCCGTGGGCCCGGGTGACGGGAACAGGCGGTTCCGGGTGTCGAGAACAGGTGGAGTGCCCTCGTTCGGGCGGTGAAATTCCGTCATTCCGCATACGCCGTCCACCGGCGCGCGTAAGGCTATTGGCAAGTGCGGATGGCGCGTTCCGTGGGCTGATGCACCCTCAGACGTCAATAAAATAAGACAACATCGGTCCGCCCTTCCGCTGTTCGGGGGATCGGTCCCGATAGTCTCGGAACCTCGTTGCGGAGCCCATGGCCTGCCCGGATGGTGGAATGCAGACACGGCGAGCTTAAACCTCGCTGCCCCTTCGCGGGCGTGCCGGTTCGAGTCCGGCTCCGGGCACCTTCCGACCCCTCTGCATGCTTCATCGATGTGTTCGCCGCATGCCCGTTGACAGCGGTCGCATGCCGTCGGAGACTCACATCCGAAAGTAGTGAAATATTTTTCACTACGCGAACGAACCGCACACAGGAGACGGGCCCGCGGACCCGAGAGAGAAGGCGCCCCGATGCGCACCACCGTCGGCATCATCGGAGCCGGGCCCGCCGGACTCCTCCTCGCCCGGCTGCTCCACAACGCCGGCATCGACGCGGTCGTCCTGGAGAGCCACGACCGCGCCTACGTCGAACGGCGGCAGCGCGCCGGGATCCTGGAGCAGGGCACGGTCGACGTGCTGCGCGCGGCGGGCGCCGGTCGGCGCATGGACCGCGAGGGCCTGCGCCACGACGGCATCGAACTCCGCTTCGATCGCAGGCGCCACCGGATCGACTTCCCCGGCCTCACCGGCGGCCGGTCCGTGATGGTCTACGCCCAGACCGAGGTCTGCAAGGACCTCATCGCCCTCCAGCTGGAGGAGGGCGGCCCGCTGCTCTTCGAGGCGGAGGCGCTGGCCGTCGAGGACGCCGACACGGACGCCCCGCGCGTCCGCTTCCGGCACCAGGGCCGCGAGGACGTCCTGGAGTGCTCCTACGTCGCCGGCTGCGACGGCTTCTGGGGTGTCTCCCGCCGGGCGGTCCCGGCCGGACTCACCCGGGTCTTCGAACGGACGTACCCCTTCGGCTGGCTCGGCATCCTCGCCGACGTGGCGCCCTCCCACGACGAGCTGGTCTACGCCCGCCACGACCGCGGCTTCGCCCTGCTGTCCATGCGCTCGCCGTCCGTCTCCCGCCTCTACCTCCAGGTGCCCGACGGCACCGACGCCGCGGCCTGGGGCGACGAGGAGATCTGGGACGAGCTGGAGCGCCGTTTCGAGACCGCCGACGACTGGCGCCTGGAACGCGGCCCGATCACCCAGAAGTCGGTCACCCCCATGCGCTCCTTCGTCCACGAGCCCATGCGCCACGGTCGCCTCTTCCTCGCCGGCGACGCCGCGCACATCGTCCCGCCGACCGGGGCGAAGGGGCTGAATCTCGCCGTCGGCGACGTCGTCACGTTCGCCCGGGCCCTGGTCCACCTGGAGCAGACCGGCTCACCCGAGCTGCTCGACTCCTACTCCGCGACCTGCCTGCGCCGGGTCTGGCAGGCCGAGCGGTTCTCCTACGACATGACGACCCTGCTGCACCGCCTCCCCGGGGCCACCCCCTTCGAGGACCGGCTGCAGCTGGCCAGGCTGGAGCGGATCGCCGGCTCCCGCGCCGCCGAGACGGACCTCGCGGAGGCGTACACGGGCTTCCCCCTGGACCGCGGATGAATGAGCCCCTCCGGTGAGGGGAATCACGAAGCGGCGTAGCGTGTTGCGCTGCACGACGAGGGAAAGATCCTCCCCAAGCAGTAGGGTCATTCCTTTGCCTACCTATTACTCTTGAGCCAAGGCCACGCAGTGTGGCCATGGAGGAGTGAAATGAGGAGCAGAAACCCGGTCTTCTCGCGACGGGGGTTCAGCCGCGACAACGGCTACGCGGGCTTCAACACCGCGCCGCAGGCCGGGGGTCCCGCTGTCGCCACGCAGGGCAACCCGTACGCGCAGCAGCCGACGGGCAACCCGTACGCGCAGAACCCTTACGCCCAGCAGGACCAGCAGTTCGGCGCGCCGCCGCAGGCACCGGCCACCACCGGCCGGATGACCATCGACGACGTCGTCCTGCGCACGGCGAGCACGCTCGGTGTGCTCGTCCTCACCGCGGCGCTCTCCTGGGCCCTCCTGCCGATCGACGACGCCAACATCAGCCGGAGCTACGGCATCGGTATCGGCGCCGCGCTGATCGGCATGGTCCTGGCGTTCGTCCAGTCCTTCAAGCGCAAGGCCTCGCCCGCGCTGATCCTGACGTACGCCGCGTTCGAGGGTGTCTTCCTCGGCGTGGTGTCCAACATCGTCGACAACCGCATCGCCGACGGCGCGGCCATGCAGGCCGTGATCGGCACCATGGCGGTCTTCGCCGGTGTGCTGATCGCCTACAAGGCCGGCTGGATCCGCGTCAACCGCCGCTTCTACGGCTTCGTGATGGCGGCCGCGCTGGGCTTCATCCTGCTGATGACCGTGAACCTGCTGTTCGCGGTGTTCGGCGGCGGTGACGGCCTCGGCTTCCGCAGTGGTGCCCTCGGCGTCGTCTTCGGCGTCATCGGCATCATCCTCGGCGCCTGCTTCCTCGCCCTGGACTTCAAGCAGGTCGAGGACGGCATCGCCTACGGCGCCCCGCGCGAGGAGGCCTGGTTCGCGGCCTTCGGCCTGACGCTGACGCTGGTGTGGATCTACCTGGAGTTCCTGAGGCTCATCTCGATCCTCAACAGCAACGACTAGTCCCCGACGGTCGTGCGCGAAGGGCCCCGGCTCCGGCCGGGGCCCTTTGTCGTCCAGGCGTACGGCCCGAGGCGGTGCGCGCCTAGAGGAGCTTGCGCGCGGCCCTCCTCAGGTCGTACTCGTGGATGATCGCCTTGGCGTGGCCGTACGCCAGGTTGTGTTCGTGCCGGAGCCAGCTGACCTTTTCCTCGAAGCGGAAGAGTGCCGGGCCTTCTTCGACGGTGCGCAACCAGTCGGAGATCTCACGACCGGTGCAGTGGGGGATGCGGGCGAGCATGTTGCGGTGGGTCTCTTCGGAGAAGACTTGGGACATCGGCGCCTCCGGACGCTGGGATACAAGCCGGTCCTTCAGGTCACCGTGCCTGAGTGTTCGCCCGTTGGCAACAGTCCCGGTGCGACGCGTACCCTCGCGGCGTGGTTGATACGACGCCTCTGACCCGTGCGGTGGATCATTTCGCCGATCGTTTGAGGGCCGCGCCCCAGAGCCGGCTGCAGCGGGGTGCTGCGGCCGAGGCTCTCGGGCTGGCCCGGGAGCTGGCCCGCAGGGCGCAGGTCCTGGAGGGCATGGAGCCCCGGGAGATGCCGGACGCGGGGATGTTCGCGGCCGCGGATCAGATCATGGTCGCCGCGCACGACCTGGCCGTGGTGGTTCCCGGCGACGCCGAGGTCGACGAGGCGGTGCGGCTGGTGGAGGAGGCGCAGCAGCGGGCGGGGGTGTGACCCGCCGCGCCACCCCTGAGGGGCGCTCCGCTACAGGGACGCGATGACCCGGTCCGCCAGGATGTAGACGTTCTCCTCGCCGCACTCGAACGTCAGCGTGTACGCGCCGGAGATGCCCGAGCCGCCCAGCAGGGTCGGGGTCTCGCCCGCGCGCAGTGCCGCGGCCAGGCGCTCCGCCGTCTCCCGGTGGCCCGGGGTCATGCACAGGGTGGTGCCGTCGGCGAAGACGTAGACGTCCAGCGTGCCCAGGGGGCCCGGGCGGACGTCCGTGAGCTCGACGCGGGAGGCGGCCAGCTCCTCCAGGGTGGCCACCGTGCGCTCGTGGTCGCCCACGACCGGCGACGGGTTCGGCACGAAGTCCGGGTGGGAGGGGTGGCGGCGGCGGGCCGCGGCCAGTTCGGCGGACTCGGAGGGCGTCTCGCGCACGCTCGGCTCGTCGGTGTCCGCGCCGGGCTCGACGACGGGTTCGAGCCCCGCGAAATCGGCCTGCCGGGGCAGGAACAGATCGGTGTCCGCCAGGCCCAGCAGGGAGGGCGCGTCCGAGGCGTCACGGGACTCCTGGGCGGCCCAGAACGCCCGTGCCTCGGCGAGCTCGCGCTCCCGCTCCTCGGCCAGCGCCGCGGCCACCGCGGCCCGTATCTCGTCGGCGTCGGCGGTGGTACGGGCGGCGGGCAGCAGGGCGCGGGTGGTGGCGGCACGGCTCTCGGCCAGCGCGGTGTGCAGGGCCGCGACCTGGCGGCGCAGCTGCAGAACGGTGCGCAGGACGGCGACGCCCACGGCGCCCGTGGCGGCCGTGGTGACCAGCAACGCGATCGGCATGGCGCTCACTGACGTACTCCCGGTTCAAAGTCGACCCCCGACTTCCTACATCAGCTTGAAGGGCGGACTAACCAACTGTCAGTGCGTAACGTCACGAAACGGACAGGGCTTCGGTCACGGGGGAGGGGGTGGGGCTGCTGTGACCTGGGCTTCTGCCGACGCAGAGGGAGATAGGTCACATCCTGGGGGAGATTGGATCACAAAACGGCCCAGAACCCAGGGGTTTCCCGGGTTCTGGGCCATGACCTCACGGTCGGTGCTATGGCGACTACGGTACGGCGCTCAGCTGAGGCGCTCGATGACCATGGCCATGCCCTGGCCGCCGCCGACGCACATCGTCTCCAGGCCGAACTGCTTGTCGTGGAACTGGAGCGAGTTGATCAGCGTGGTGGTGATGCGGGCGCCCGTCATGCCGAAGGGGTGGCCGACGGCGATGGCGCCGCCGTTGACGTTCAGCTTCTCCAGCGGGATGTTCAGGTCGCGGTAGGAGGGGATCACCTGGGCGGCGAACGCCTCGTTGATCTCCACCAGGTCGATGTCGTCGATGGTCAGCCCGGCCCGGCGCAGGGCCTGCTTGCTCGCCTCCACCGGGCCGAGGCCCATGATCTCGGGGGACAGTCCGGAGACGCCGGTGGAGACGATCCGGGCGAGCGGGGTGAGGCCGAGCTCGCGGGCCTTGGTGTCCGACATGATCACCAGCGCGGCGGCGCCGTCGTTCAGCGGGCAGCAGTTGCCGGCGGTGACCATGCCGTCGGGGCGGAAGACCGGCTTCAGGCCCTGCACGCCCTCCAGGGTCACGCCGGCGCGGGGGCCGTCGTCCTTGCTGACGACCGTGCCGTCGGGCAGCGTCACCGGAGTGATCTCGCGCTCCCAGAAGCCGTTCTTGATGGCTTCCTCGGCGAGGTTCTGCGAGCGGACGCCGAACTCGTCCATGTCCTGGCGGGTGACGCCCTTGGCGCGCGCCAGGTTCTCGGCGGTCTGGCCCATCGCGATGTACGGGTCGGGCAGCAGGCCGTCCTCACGCGGGTCGTGCCAGGTGGAGCCCTCGGACTGGGCGGTCTCGGCGGTGCGGGCCTCGGCCTCGGCGAAGAGCGGGTTGTGCGTGCCGGGCATGTCCGAGCTGCCGTTGGCGTACCGGGAGACCATCTCGACGCCCGCCGAGATGAAGACGTCGCCCTCGCCGGCCTTGATGGCGTGCAGGGCCATGCGGGAGGTCTGCAGGGAGGACGAGCAGTACCGGGTGATGGTGCAGCCGGGCAGGTGGTCCATGCCCATCTGCACCGCGACGATGCGGCCGAGGTTGTGGCCCTGCTCGCCGCCGGGCAGGCCGCAGCCCAGCATCAGGTCGTCGATGTCCTTGGGGTCCAGCTCGGGGACCTTGGCGAGGGCGGCCTGGACGATCGTGGCGGTGAGGTCGTCCGGGCGGAGGTCCTTGAGGGAGCCCTTGACGGCGCGGCCGATGGGGGAGCGGGCGGCTGAGACGATCACGGCTTCGGGCATCACGGCTCCATTGACGTACCGGGTGGTCTGGCGGGGCTGACTGGGAAGTTACCCGTACGTATGGGCTGGGTCACGGGTGTCGCGGTGTGACCCTGGCCGCAGTTTTCTAAGCGCTTGCTTTTTTCCGTGGTCCCCGGCCCGTCAGACCGAGGGCGTCGCGGGCGCCGGTTCCTGCTCGGGCACCCGGCGGCGGCGCCGGCGCTTCAGCAGGGCCCACGGGCCCCGCGGGCCGGTCGGCATCGCCGCCGCGACCTCCGTACCGGCCTCCGCGGCCGCCTCCGCGGCCGCCCGCGCCACCGGCAGGAAGCCCTCGCGGCGGGAGGCGTCCGGGCGCTCCTCCTCGGCCGGCCACAGGCCCAGCGCGGCACAGACGGTCGGCAGGACCGCCATCGCCGCCGTCGCGTAGCCCTCGGCGGACGGGTGGTAGTTGTCCGGGCCGAACAGCTCCCGCGGGTTCTCGGCGAACTCGGGACCCAGCAGGTCGCCCAGGGACACGGTGCGGCCGCCCTGCTCGACCACGCCGATCGTCTGGGCGGCCGCCAGCTGGCGGGAGGCCCGTCTGGCCAGCCAGCGCAGCGGCTGCCGGACCGGCTCGATGGTGCCCAGGTCGGGGCAGGTGCCCACGACGACCTCCGCACCGGCCGTGCGCAGCCGCCGTACGGCCGAGGCCAGGCAGCGGACCGAGCGGGTGGCGGGCATGCGGTGGGTGACGTCGTTGGCGCCGACCATGATCACGCAGATGTCGGGCACCGGGCCCGGGCCGGCCAGCACCAGGGCCACCTGGCGGTCCAGGTCGTCCGACCGGGCCCCCGGCAGCGCCACCGTGCGCAGCTCCACCGGGCGCTCCGCCAGCGCCGCGACCCCCGAGGCGAGCAGCGCGCCCGGTGTCTGCCCGGCCCGGTGCACGCCCTGCCCGGCGGCCGTGGAGTCACCCAGCATGGTCAGCCGCAGCGGCGGCAGCTCGGAGGAGACGGCGTAGGTACGGCCGTACAGCCCGTCCGCGTTCGGCACGTGCCCCGACGTGCCGTTGCCCACCCGGCGCCGGGCCAGCTGCACCTCCGCCAGCACCAGCCCCACCGTGGCCGCCCCGGCCAGACCGATCCCGCCGCCGCCGTACGCGGCGCCGGCCGCGATCCGCCGGGCCACCCTCGCCCTCGACATGTTCGACATGCGTCGCCGCCACCTCCTCGAACCCGTACACCCAGTGCTTGCCCCGTACAGGGGGTCGCCGAATCTCAACGGGGAGTGAACGACCGTCACGGGCGACGGCGAAGTCATAGGCTGGCGGCACCACTACGACCGAAACTTTTGCGGCATCCGGAGACAACGGTGCAATTTCACGACTCGATGATCAGTCTCGTCGGCAACACCCCGCTGGTGAGGCTCAACAGCGTGACCAAGGGCATCAGGGCCACCGTCCTGGCCAAGGTGGAGTACTTCAACCCCGGCGGTTCGGTGAAGGACCGCATCGCCCTGCGCATGATCGAGGCGGCCGAGGAGAGCGGCGCGCTCAAGCCCGGCGGCACGATCGTCGAGCCGACCAGCGGCAACACCGGCGTCGGCCTGGCCATCGTGGCCCAGCAGAAGGGGTACAAGTGCATCTTCGTGTGCCCCGACAAGGTGAGCACCGACAAGATCAACGTGCTGCGCGCCTACGGCGCCGAGGTCGTGGTGTGCCCCACGGCCGTCGACCCCGAGCACCCGGACTCCTACTACAACGTCTCCGACCGGCTGGTCCGCGAGACGCCCGGCGCCTGGAAGCCCGACCAGTACTCCAACCCGAACAACCCGCTCTCCCACTACCACTCCACCGGCCCCGAGCTGTGGGAGCAGACCGAGGGGAAGATCACCCACTTCGTGGCGGGCGTCGGCACCGGCGGCACCATCTCCGGCACCGGCCGCTACCTCAAGGAGGCCAGCGACGGCAGGGTGAAGGTCATCGGCGCGGACCCGGAGGGCTCCGTCTACTCGGGCGGCTCCGGCCGGCCGTACCTCGTCGAGGGCGTCGGTGAGGACTTCTGGCCCACCGCCTACGACCGCACCGTCGCCGACGAGATCGTCGCCGTGTCCGACAAGGACTCCTTCCAGATGACCCGCCGCCTCGCCAAGGAGGAGGGCCTGCTGGTCGGCGGCTCCTGCGGCATGGCGGTCGTCGCCGCGCTGGAGGTCGCCGCACGGCTCGGCGAGGACGACGTCGTGGTGGTGCTGCTGCCGGACAGCGGCCGTGGCTACCTCAGCAAGATCTTCAACGACGAGTGGATGGCCGACTACGGCTTCCTGGAGGACACCGGCCCGAGCGCCCGCGTCGGCGACGTCCTGAACGACAAGGAGGGCGACCGCATGCCCTCCCTCGTCCACATGCACCCGGAGGAGACGGTCGGTCAGGCCATCGACGTGCTGCGCGAGTACGGCGTCTCGCAGATGCCGGTCGTCAAGCCGGGCGCGGGGCACCCCGACGTGATGGCCGCCGAGGTCGTCGGGTCCGTGGTCGAACGCGAGCTGCTGGACGCGCTGTTCAGCAAGAACGCCTCGCTGGACGACCCGCTGGAGAAGCACATGTCCGCCCCGCTGCCGCAGGTCGGCTCCGGCGAGCCGGTCGCGGACCTGATGGCCGTGCTCGGCAAGGCGGACGCGGCGATCGTCCTGGTCGAGGGCAAGCCCACCGGCGTGGTCAGCCGGCAGGACCTGCTGTCGTTCCTCGCCCGCGGCGGGAAGTGACGGCGAACGCCGGGTGAACGGCCCGCGCACCGGGTGAACCGGTGACGTCCGCGATCTTCGCGGACTTCGCGGAAGTGGTACGAGGGCGTCACGTTCGCGCAGCACCCGCTTAACACGGGTCCTGCACTGTGGTGGGTGTCGGCAGGGCGGGAGCGGCTCCCCGCCCCCGCCGGCGCCGTAGGCGTCACGGACCTCCGGAGCGGCTCCCGGACCTCCACCGACGCCACGGACGCGGGGGCCCGGCCTGACCAGGTCCGCGTCCTTCGCGGGGACCGCCGTCGTCCCGCCCCCCGTTCACGGGGGTGCGGCGGTCCCCGCGCATCTCTTCTCCGGGCATCTCCTCACCGGCGGCCGGGCCGGCCCGGCCGCCGGTGTCATGCCGAGTGGCTCGTCGCCCAGCTCCCCAGCAGTGCCAGGCGTTCCGCCGTCTCCGAGCCCGGTTCCGGGGCGTAGGCCACGATCGTCCGGTCCGGGGCCGACGGGACGGTGAGGGTCTCGTACGGCAGGGTCAGCAGGCCGACGACCGGGTGCCGCAGCCGCTTCACGCCGTGGTCGCAGGGTTTGACCAGATGGTCGGCCCACAGCCGGCGGAAGTCCTCGCTGGCGCGGGTCAGTTCCCCGACGAGCTCCCCCAGGGCGGCGTCGCCCGGGTGGTGGCCCGCCTGGAGCCGGAGGTGGGCGACCGTCTGCTCGGCGATCGCGGTCCAGTCCGGGTAGAGGTCGCGGGAGGCGGGGTCGAGGAAGGTCCGGCGGGGCAGGCTGCGCTCCTCGGAGCCGGTGCCGTCGAAGCCGAGCACCGCGTCCGCGAGGGCGTTCCAGGCCAGGACGGTCATCCGGTGGTCCAGCACGTAGGCCGGGTTGCGGTCCATGCCGTCCAGGATCAGCCGCACCCCCGCGCGCACCCCCGACCCGGCCGGTCCGCCGGAGGCCTGCCGCCGCGGCCGGGCCACCGCCCGCAGGTACTCCCGCTCGGCCCCGTCCAGCCGCAGCACCCGCGAGATCGCGTCCAGCACGGCGTCCGAGACACCCCCGGACCTGGTCCGGGAGGGGCCGCCGGGCCCCCTGCCCTGTTCCAGGCGCACGTAGTAGTCGACGCTGACCCCGGCCAGCTGTGCCACCTCCTCGCGGCGCAGCCCCGGGACGCGGCGCCGGCCGTAGGACGGCAGCCCCACCTCCTCCGGGCGGATCCGGGCACGGCGCGAGCGCAGGAAGTCTCCCAGTTCTCCGTCCATGCCTTCGAGCGTAGGCGGCCCGGGCCCGGCGAACCTGGTACTGCCGGACCCAGGAAAACCGTGGCCCTGGGTACGGCGGCCGGGGACGCCCAGGGTGGTGGACGGAGCCGGGGAGACGCCCCGGCCCGCACCGAGGAGAGATCCCATGGCGTACGAGAACCTGGCCGGCCGCACCGCCGTCGTCACCGGAGCCGCGAGCGGCATCGGCGAGGCCGTCGCGGTGCGACTGGCCGCTGAGGGCGCGCGGGTGGCGCTGCTGGCCCGGCGCGAGGAACGCCTGACGGCCCTCGCCGGGAAGATCCGGGCCGACGGCGGACAGGCCCTGGCCGTCGCCGCGGACGTCACCGACGAGACGTCCGTCGCCGACGCGGTGGACCGGATCCACGCCGAGTACGGGCCCGTCGACCTGGTCGTGAACGGCGCCGGCGTGATGCTGCCGCACCCGGTGGCGGCCCGGCGCGCGGACGAGTGGCAGCGGATGCTCGACACCAACGTCGCGGGGGTGCTGCGGATCACCGGCGCCCTCACCGCCGACCTGGTGGGCGCGGCCGAGGCCGGCCGCAGCGCCGACCTGGTGAACATCTCGTCGGTCGCCGCGCACATGAGCTTCCCGAACTACGCGGTCTACGGCGCGACCAAGGCGGCCGTCACGTACCTGTCGGAGGCACTGCGTGGCGAGTTCGGGCCGCGGGACGTCCGGGTCACCAACATCGAGCCCGGGTTCGTGGAGAGCGAGCTGCGCACGCACATCTCCGACGCGGAGCTGTCCCGGCAGGTGGAGGACATGCTGGACGCGGTGGGCGCGCTGTCCGCCGAGGAGCTGGCCGACCTCGTGGCCTATGCGACGAGCCGGCCGCGCCGGGTCAATCTGCGGCAGATCGTGGCCCTGCCGACGCGGCAGGCCTGACGCCGGGGCGTCTCAGTCCTCCCAGTCGCTGTCCTGGGAGGACTTGCGGCGCCGTCCGAACAGGTTCGGGTTGGTGCGGGCGGCCTGCACGAGGTTGACGCCGACGATGCCCGCCCAGGCGACGAGCAGACCCGGCAGCCGGGCCACGCCCCCGCCGATCGCGGACAGCGGCACCGCGAGGACGAGGGAGACGATGCCGAAGCCGAAGCGCTCGCCCCAGGAGTCCGTGGCCCTCGGCGTCCGGGAGTCCCGGGCCGTCTGCATCTGCTGCTCGGCGAGCTGCCGGCGCACCCGGCGCTCGACCGCGCCGTCGATCCGCTGGTCGACCTTCTCCAGGAACGATTCGACCAGCGCCGGCTCGTACTCCTCGCCCAGTTCCCTGCGGGCGTGCAGCGTGGCGTCGAGTTCCTTCTTCAGCTCGGTGTCCCGCGCGTCCATTCCGCTCATGCCGTCCACGGTAGGGAGCCGGGACGGCGGTCGCACTGGGGTTAGCCCCCCTGTCGGACCGGTGGGCTGCCGGGGCGCCGGCGGCCCGCCCCGGCCGGGTCCGCGCGGCACCGCGGCGCCTGCCGCCGCTTGCCGGTCTGCATATGCTCATGCAGAATCCTCAGCTACTGAATAGGCGAGGGGGAGCACGCCATGAGCGCGACCGACAGCCCTGCCGCGCGGCTGCAGGCGCTCTTCGAGGGCCACCGGCTGACGCCCACCCAGCGGCGCATCGCGCACAGCATGGTGCGCCGCGCCGCCGACGTGCCGTTCCTGTCGAGTGTGGAGCTCGCCGAGCTGGCCGGCGTCAGTCAGCCCTCCGTGACGCGCTTCGCGGTCGCCCTCGGCTTCGACGGCTACCCCGCCCTGCGGCGCCATCTGCGCGAGGTCGCCCCCGTGGAACCGGCGGGGGAGGCCGGGTCGGCCAACGAGTACCAGCAGGCCGTCGAGGCCGAGATCGAGAACCTGCGGCACCTGGCGGAGGCGCTCGCCGACCCCGGGCCCGTGCAGCGCGCCGGGCGCCTGCTCGCGGCCTCGCGCCCGCTGCCCGTCCTCGGACTGCGGGCGGCGGCCGCCCAGGCCCACGGCTTCGCCTACTTCGCCGCCAAGGTCCACCCCGACGTGCGGCTCCTCAACGAGGGCGGCACGGTGCTCGCCGACCGCATCGACTCCGCCGTGCGCGCCGGTGCCTCCGCCCTGCTGTGCTTCGCGCTGCCCCGGCACCCCCGCGAGGTCGTCGACACCCTCGCCTACGCCAGGGAGAGCGGCCTGACCGTCGTCACGGTCGCCGACTCCGCCTTCGCCCCCGTCGCCAAGGTGTCCGACCTGCTCGTCCCGGCCGCCGTCGGCACCGGCCTCGCCTTCGACACGGCCTGCGCCCCGATGCTGCTCGGCCGGGTGCTGCTGGAGGCCATGTGCGACGACCTGCCCGAGGCCCAGGCCCGGCTGGAGGAGTTCGACGCCAAGGCCGCGGCGCGGGGTCTGTTCGTCGACTGACGGCACCCGCTCCCGCTTCTCATCCTCGTCTCACGTTGCGTCGCTAACCTGCGTCTCCCAGAACACTCTTCAGACGCTTCGGGTACCGGACGGAGGCTGATCGACATGCGCGGAGGACATGGGCTGGCCCGGGTGGCCGTCGTCGTACGGGCGGGTGCCGCCCCGCTGTGGTGGCTGGGGGTCCTGGCGGCCGGCATCGGCCTGCTGCCCGAGGGGCTCACCGGCCGCCGGATCGGCGTGCTGACGGGAGCGGCCCTCTTCCTGGCGGCCGCGGCCGCGGTGGCCACTGCCCGCCGCAAGCGCTACACGGCCCTGGCCGCCTCGGCCGCCCGGGCCGGCAAGCACGACGTGCTCCAGGACCGCGCGGTCACGGCCCGCAACTGGCGCCGCGCACACCGCTGGTGGCTCCTGCTGGCCTTCCTGGCCGCCCTGGGCAGCTCCTTCGCGCTGCCGGCCGCGGGCGGCATGCTGCTCGCCGGCTGCGGAGCGGGCCTGTGGCTGAAGGCGGCCTGGCTGGGCCGCCGCGAGGGCGCGGACGAGGTGCTGCTGTGGGTCCGCGTGGACTGGCTGCGCGCGGGCGCGGCCCGTCCGACGGGCAAGCAGGTCAAAGCGTTCCGCAGCACCGGCATCGCGGCGGGCGACGCGGCCCCCGGCGGAACGCGCAGGAAGACGGCGGTCCCCGGCGGAACGCGGAGGAAGACACCGGCCCTCGTCTGACCGACGGCGAGGACACGCCCCCTCGGGGGCGCGGGGAACTGCGCGATCAGCCCCCACGCCCCCGCAGCCGCCCCACCACGGCACTCCCGCGGCGCTCAGGCCAACGCGTCCGCCTGCGCCCCGCCGGACTCCGCGACGACCTCCTCCACGGTCTGCGCCTCCCGCACCACCGCGAACCGCCCCCCGGGCCAGAACCCGTACACCCCGGGCCGCACCAGCGAGTTGTACCCGTAGTGGTGCGCGAAGTAGTACGCCCCCGTGTCCAGCGCCGCCGCGTAGTCCCCCTGCTCCAGCAGCGGCATGGAGCGCCCCTCCGCCAGCAGGTCCCCCGCGAAGCAGGCCGGCCCCGCGACGTCCTGCACCACGACCGGCCCCTCCTTCACCCGGCCCTTCGCGTCGTACGCCGCGATCCGCAGCGGCCAGCTCCCCGGCGCGTACACCGTCCGCGCCGCCACCTGCACCCCGGCGTGCGTCACGGCGACCGCCCGCCCGCCGGAGGTCTTCGCGTACTCCACGCGGGCCAGCACCGTCCCGTGCTTCGCCAGCAGGGACCGCCCGAACTCGGTGACGAGCCCGTACCGTCCGTCGAACAGCCCCGGCACTTCCTCGGCCAGCATCCGCGCGTACTGCGCGTACGTCGGTGTCGTCGCGTCCGAGGCGAAGTTCACCGGCAGTCCGCCGCCGATGTCCAGCGTGTCGACCTGCCGCCGCCCGGCCTGCCGGTTGATCTCCTCCGCCAGCGCGTACGCCTCGGCCACGCCCCGTGCCATCAGGGACAGCGGGACGCCCTGGGAGCCGGTGTGCGTGTGCAGCCGGGTCAGCCACGGACGGTCCAGATACGCCTGGACGACCCATTCCCGCGCCCCCTCGTCCCGCAGCGCCACCCCGAACTTGGACGTGGCCGTCGCCGTGGACAGCGCCTCGATGGCACCGCCGCCGACCTGCGGGTTCACCCGGATCCCGAGCGGGGAGCGGGCGGGGCCGGTGCGCATCAGGGCGTCGATGCGGGCCAGCTCCTGGGGGTTGTCCGCGTTGACCGCGATGCCCAGGTCCAGCGCCTCGCGCAGCTCGGCCGGTGTCTTCGCGGGCGAGTCGAGCACCGTCATCTCCACCGGCACCCCGGCCGCCCGGGCCAGCGCCAGCTCGCCCGGGCTCGCCACCTCCGCGCCGACGCCCTCCTCGCGCAGCAGCCGCAGCACCGGCACCAGCGGGGTCGCCTTCACCGCGAAGGCGTGCAGCACCGGCGTGCCCGGGGCGGTCACCGCCTCGAACGCCGCCCGCAGCCGCGTGGCCGACTCCCGGATGCCGACGACGTCCAGCAGTCCCACCAGGGGCTGGTCGGGCCCCAGCAGCCCTTGCTCCACCGCGGCCCGCACCGCCTCGTCCCGCCGGGCCGCCCGCCCGGCCCCGGAGCCGTCCGCCTCGTCCGTTTCCCTGTGTGCGCCCATGCGTCCAGCCAAACATCCACGCCGCGGCCGCGCCGACCTCCCGGCGTATTGACTAGCTCTATTCATGAGTCCAGGATGTGAATAGAAGCAGCAACATCCGCCGGGAGACCCCACCAGGAGGCAGACCATGTCCGGACCCCGCCCCGTCCGAGCGCCGCGCGGCACGGAACCGAGCGCCCTCGGATGGCAGCAGGAAGCCGCCCTGCGGATGCTGCAGAACAACCTCGACCCGGAGGTCGCCGAACACCCCGACCAGCTCGTCGTCTACGGCGGCACCGGCAAGGCGGCCCGCGACTGGCGCTCCTTCGACGCGATGGTCCGCACCCTCAAGGGCCTGAAGCAGGACGAGACCATGCTCGTCCAGTCCGGCCGCCCGGTCGGCGTCATGCAGACCCACGAGTGGGCCCCGCGCGTCCTCATCGCCAACTCCAACCTCGTCGGCGACTGGGCCAACTGGGAGGAGTTCCGCCGCCTGGAGCAGCTCGGCCTGACCATGTACGGCCAGATGACCGCCGGCTCCTGGATCTACATCGGCACCCAGGGCATC
This sequence comes from Streptomyces sp. NPDC085932, assembly GCF_044540525.1. Taxonomy (NCBI): domain Bacteria; kingdom Bacillati; phylum Actinomycetota; class Actinomycetes; order Kitasatosporales; family Streptomycetaceae; genus Streptomyces; species Streptomyces sp. NPDC085932. Next base: position 65,226 of record NZ_JBITSJ010000007.1, on the reverse strand, counting down.
CTCCAGGGCACCTACGAGACCTTCGCCGCCGTCGCGGCGAAGAAGTTCGGCGGCACCCTCGCCGGCACGATCACGCTGACCGCCGGCCTCGGCGGCATGGGCGGCGCCCAGCCCCTCGCCGTGACGATGAACGACGGCGTCGCCCTGTGCATCGACTGCGACCCGCGCGCGATCGAGCGCCGCATCGAGCACCGCTACCTGGACGTGAAGGCCGACAGCCTGGACCACGCCCTCGCCCTGGCGACCGAGGCCCGCGACGCCCGCCGCCCGCTGTCCATCGGCGTCCTCGGCAACGCCGCCGAACTCGTCCCGCAGCTCCTGGCCGTGGGCGCGCCCATCGACATCGTCACCGACCAGACCTCGGCGCACGACCCGCTGGCCTACCTCCCGCTCGGCGTCGACTTCGACGAGATGGCCTCCTACGCCGCCAAGGACCCGGTCGGCTTCACCACCCGCGCCCGCGAGTCCATGGCCAGGCACGTCGAGGCCATGGTCGGCTTCCAGGACGCCGGCGCCGAGGTCTTCGACTACGGCAACTCCATCCGCGGCGAGGCCCGGCTCGCCGGCTACGACCGGGCGTTCGCCTTCCCCGGCTTCGTCCCCGCCTACATCCGCCCCCTGTTCTGCGAGGGCAAGGGCCCCTTCCGCTGGGCCGCCCTGTCCGGCGAGGCCTCCGACATCGCCAAGACCGACAAGGCGATCCTCGACCTCTTCCCGGAGAACGAGTCCCTGGCCCGCTGGATCAAGATGGCCGGGGAGCGGGTGCACTTCCAGGGCCTGCCCGCCCGCATCTGCTGGCTCGGCTACGGCGAGCGCGACAAGGCCGGCGAGCGCTTCAACGACATGGTCGCGAGCGGCGAGCTGGCCGCCCCGGTCGTCATCGGCCGCGACCACCTCGACTGCGGCTCCGTCGCCTCCCCCTACCGCGAGACCGAGGCCATGCTGGACGGCTCCGACGCGATCGCCGACTGGCCGCTGCTCAACGCCATGGTCAACGTGGCTTCCGGCGCGTCCTGGGTCTCCATCCACCACGGTGGCGGCGTCGGCATGGGCCGGTCGATCCACGCCGGGCAGGTGACCGTGGCCGACGGCACCCCGCTCGCCGGGGAGAAGATCCGCCGCGTCCTCACCAACGACCCCGGCATGGGCGTCATCCGGCACGTCGACGCCGGGTACGACATCGCCGAGTCCGTCGCCGGCGAGCGCGGGGTGCGGGTCCCGATGCGCGAGGGTGACGACGCGTGACCTTCCACAGCATGTGGGCGGAGCTGCTGCCGATCGGCCGCAGCTCCGCCTCCGGCGGCTACCGCCGCTTCGCCTGGACCGGCGCCGACCTGGACTGCCGGGCCTGGTTCAAGGAGCAGGCCGAGACCCGGGGGCTGACCTACGAGACCGACCGCAACGGCAACCAGTGGGCCTGGCTCGGCGACCCCGCCCGCGGCGACGCCGTCGTCACCGGCTCGCACCTGGACTCCGTGCCCGACGGCGGCGCCTTCGACGGGCCCCTGGGTGTCGTGTCGTCCTTCGCCGCCCTCGACGAACTGCGCGGCAGGGGAGCGGAGCCCACCAGGCCGCTCGGCATCGTCAACTTCGGTGACGAGGAGGGCGCCCGGTTCGGTCTCGCCTGCGTCGGCTCCCGGCTCACGGCCGGGCAGCTCACCGTCGCGGACGCCCAGCGGCTCACCGACGGGGACGGCACCACCCTGCCCCGTGCCATGGAGGCCGCCGGCCACGACCCGGAGGCCATCGGCCCCGACCCCGAACGGCTCGCCCGCATCGGCGCCTTCGTCGAACTCCACGTCGAACAGGGCCGGGCCCTGGACCTGTCCGGCGACCGGGTCGGCATCGCCGGCGCGATCTGGCCGCACGGCCGGTGGCGGTTCGACTTCGCCGGCGAGGCCAACCACGCCGGCACCACCCGGCTCGCCGACCGGCGCGACCCCATGCTCGCCTACGCCGAGACCGTCCTCGCCGCCCGCCGGGAGGCCGAACTCGCCGGGGCCGTCGCCACCTTCGGCAAGATCACCGTGGAGCCGAACGGTGTCAACGCCATCCCCTCCCTGGTGCGCGGCTGGCTCGACTCGCGCGCCGCCGACCAGGACCGCCTGGACGCCGTGGTCACCGGCGTACGCCAGGCCGCCGAGGAGTACGCCGCCGCCCACGGGGTCGATCTCGCCGTCGCCCGGGAGTCGTTCACCCCGGTCGTCGAGTTCGACCACGCCCTGCGCGACGAACTGGCCCGCATTCTCGGCAAGGACCGGGACCCGCAGCTCACCGTCCCCGTCCTCGGCACCGGCGCCGGACACGACGCCGGGATCCTCTCCGGGAGCATCCCGACCGCCATGCTGTTCGTGCGCAACCCCACGGGCGTCTCGCACTCCCCGGCCGAGTTCGCCGCCGAGGACGACTGCGTGGCCGGAGTGCTCGCCCTCGCCGACGTACTGGAAGGACTCGCGTGCAGGTGACGCAGACGTACTGGCTGGAACACGCCTGGCTCGGCACCCACGTCGAGCCGGGCGTCGTCCTGGAGACCGCCGACGGGCGCATCACCGCCGTCCGGACCGAGGTGACCGCCCCGCCGCCCGGCGCCGAACCCCTGCGCGGCCTCACCCTCCCCGGTCTGGCCAACGCCCACAGCCACGCCTTCCACCGCGCCCTGCGGGGCACCGCCCAGGTCGGCTCCGGCACCTTCTGGACCTGGCGCGAGGTCATGTACTCCGTCGCCGACCGGCTGACCCCGGACACCTACCACGCCCTCGCCCGGGCCGTGTACGCCGAGATGGCCCTGGCCGGCATCACGTCCGTCGGCGAGTTCCACTACGTGCACCACGCCCCGGGCGGCACCCCGTACGCCGACCCGAACGCCATGGGCGAGGCCCTCGTCGCGGCCGCCGCCGAGGCCGGCATCCGGATCACCCTCCTCGACACCGCCTACCTCTCCTCCGGCTTCGGGCAGCCGCCCAACCGCCATCAGCTCCGCTTCTCCGACGGGGACGCCGACGCCTGGGCCGCACGCTGTTCACTTCTCAAGGAACGGGACCACGCACGGATCGGTGCGGCCATCCACTCGGTGCGGGCCGTGCCCGCCGGCCAGCTGGAGACCGTCGCGCGCTGGGCCGAGGAGCGGCGGGCCCCGCTCCATGTGCACCTGTCCGAGCAGACCGCCGAGAACGACGCCTGCCGGGAAGCCCACGGCTGCACCCCGACCCAGCTCCTCGCCCTGCACGGCGTCCTCGGGCCGCGCACCACCGGCGTCCACAACACGCACCTGACCGCCGAGGACATCTCCCTCCTCGGTGCCAGCTCCACCGGCACCTGCATGTGCCCGACGACCGAGCGCGACCTGGCCGACGGCATCGGACCCGCCGCCGCCCTGCAGAACGAGGGCTCCCCGCTCTGCCTGGGCTCCGACAGCCACGCCGTGATCGACCTGCTGGAGGAGGCGCGGGCGATGGAGCTGAACGAGCGCCTGCGCACCCGCACCCGGGGGCACTGGACGGCCGCCGCCCTGCTGCGGGCCGCCTCGGCCAACGGCCACGCGGCCCTCGGCTGGGACGAGGCGGGCGCCCTGGAGACCGGCGCGCTCGCCGACTTCACGACGATCGCCCTGGACTCGGTCAGGACGGCAGGGCCGCTTCCGCGGCTCGGGGCCGAGACGGCCGTATTCGCCGCGTCGGCAGCGGACGTGTCGCATACGGTCGTGGCAGGGCGGCACGTCGTACGGGACGGGGTGCACACGCTCGTGCCGGACGTGCCCCGCGCCCTCGCCGAAGCCGTCGCAGCCCTGCGCGGATGACCCCGGGCCACCCGCCCGCGCGGCCCGGCTCCGCCCCCGCACCCGAACCCACCGCCGACCAGGCCACCAAGGACGCCATGAGCAACGCGACGACCGTCAGCCCCGCCCACTCCGCGAGCACCGCAAGCACGCTCATCACCAACATCGCCGCCCTGGTCACCAACGACCCCTCCCTCGGTGACGGTTCCCCCCTCGGACTGGTCCACGACGCAGCGGTCGCCATCGAGGGCGACCGCGTCGTGTGGACCGGTGATCACAGCAAAGCACCCGCCACTGACAACCGGGTCGACGCCGCAGGCCGGGCCGTCATCCCCGGCTTCGTCGACTCCCACTCCCACCTCGTCTTCGCGGGCGACCGGACGCAGGAGTTCAACGCCCGCATGTCGGGCCGCCCGTACAGCGCCGGCGGCATCCGCACCACGGTCGCCGCCACCCGCGCGGCGAGCGACGGGGAACTGGACGCCAACGTCACCCGTTACCTCGCCGAGGCCCTCCGTCAGGGCACCACCACGTTCGAGACGAAGTCCGGCTACGGCCTGACCGTCGAGGACGAGGCCCGCGCCCTGCGCATCGCCGCCGCACACACCGACGAGGTCACCTACCTCGGCGCGCACATCGTGCCGCCGGACTGGGCGGAGGACCCGGCCGGTTACGTCGCCCTGGTCACCGGCGAGATGCTCGACGCCTGCGCGCCGCACGCCCGCTGGATCGACGTCTTCTGCGAGAAGGGCGCCTTCGACGGCGACCAGGCCCGCGCCATCCTCACCGCGGGCAAGGCCAGGGGGCTGCACCCCCGCATCCACGCCAACCAGCTCTCCTACGGCCCCGGCGTGCAGCTCGCCGTCGAGCTCGACGCGGCCAGCGCCGACCACTGCACCCACCTCACCGACGCGGACGTCGACGCCCTGGCGCACAGCCGGACGGTCGCGACGCTGCTGCCCGGCGCCGAGTTCTCCACGCGGGCCGCGTGGCCGGACGCGCGGCGGCTGCTGGACGCGGGCGCCACGGTCGCGCTGTCCACGGACTGCAACCCCGGCTCGTCCTTCACCTCGTCCGTGCCGTTCTGCGTCGCGCTCGCCGTACGGGACATGGGGATGACCCCGGACGAGGCCGTCTGGTCGGCCACCGCGGGCGGCGCCGCGGCCCTGCGCCGCACCGACGTCGGCCGCCTCACGCCCGGCGCCTACGCCGACCTGGTCCTCCTGGACGCGCCGAGCCACGTCCACCTCGCCTACCGGCCGGGCGTCCCCCTGGTCAGCGGCGTGTGGCGGCGCGGGCAGCGCGTGGTGTGAGAGGGCGGGAACGGATGGCGAGGCACTGGCCGGCACCGCTTTTGGTGAACCTGCTGCTCGGGATCCCGGGCGTGGTGCCGTTCTGGCTGCTCTGGTACGTCACGGTCAACGGGCCGCTGGCCGCCCTCGGCTGGACCACGCGGGAACCCACGGAGAACGACGGCATGGCCCTCTGGCTCGTGATCGTCGTCCCCGTCGTGACGCTGTACGGCCTGATCTGGTGGCTCGCCAACACGCCGCTGCGGCGCCGGACGGCGCTCGCGCCGCGCACCTACCGGGTGCTGAGCCTGACGGCCCCGCTGGTCCCGACGGCGGCGCTGTTCCTCAACTCCTGAGAAGGCGGGGGGCACGCGCCCGGGGGCGGGCCCCGAGGCCCGCCCCCGAAAGGACACGATCACCCGGTGAGGATCACTCCTCGACCGTCAGCCCCTTGCGCAGCCGCACCAGCGTCCGCGAGAGCAGACGCGAGACGTGCATCTGCGAGATGCCCAGCTCTTCGCCGATCTCGGACTGGGTCATGCCGGCGACGAACCGCAGCGACAGGATCTTCCGGTCGCGCGGCGGGAGTTCCGCGATCAGCGGCTTCAACGACTCGACGTACTCGATGCCTTCGAGCCCGTGGTCCTCGTAGCCGATGCGGTCCGCGAGCGCGCCCTCGGAGTCGTCCTCCTCCGGCTGGGCGTCCAGCGAGGAGGCGGTGTAGGCGTTGGACGCGGCCATGCCCTCGACGACCTCGTCGTTGGTGATGCCGAGGCGCTCGGCCAGTTCGTGCACCGTCGGGGCGCGGTCCAGCTTCTGCGCCAGCTCGTCACCGGCCTTGGCCAGGTCGAGCCGCAGTTCCTGGAGCCGGCGCGGCACGCGCACCGACCACGAGGTGTCACGGAAGAATCGCTTGATCTCGCCGATGATGGTCGGCATCGCGAACGTGGGGAACTCGACACCGCGGGACAGCTCGAAGCGGTCGATCGCCTTGATCAGGCCGATGGTGCCGACCTGGATGATGTCCTCCATCGGTTCGCTGCGGGAGCGGAACCGCGAAGCGGCGAACTTGACCAGCGCCAGGTTCAGTTCGACGAGCGTGTTGCGGACGTACGAGTACTCGGGGGTGCCTTCCTCCAGCGACTCCAGCCGCTCGAAGAGGGTCTTGGACAGGGCCCGGGCGTCGACCGCGTCGACTTCCTCGTACGGGGGGATGTCCGGAAGTCCGGAGAGAAGGTCGTCGGATGTGACGAGCGTCTCGTCCTGCTCGATGGGATCCAGATGTTCCGGAGGGGGTGTCGACGTCGCTTTCTGGGTACGCGATGCGTCGAGCCGGGGTGACATGATGTCCTCCATCGTTCTCGGCATATGGCTGCCGGAGCCAGTACGTGCACTGCGGTGTGCGGCGCCTCCAAAGCCGGCCGTGTCGGTTACGTGTCCTTACTAGGCCTACCCGCTTCCGTGAGCCGACCGCAAGTGCGCTCTGCGGGCATATGTCCGTTTGTGCGTGGTTGTTCGGGTGTCGGAGTGTGTGAGGAAGGCGTAGTGTTCGATGGCGTCAGCAACAGCCACGACGTCGGGAGAGAGAGACGGCATGGACCGCGGGACGGTCGGCAGCGCACAGTCTGGCCGGCTTCTGGTGGAGGTGCGGGAAGAGGGCCCCAGTGCCGTCGTGACCCCGGCGGGTGAGTTGGATCACCACACCGCCGATCTGTTGCGCGAGCCGCTGGAGGACTGTCTCGCCAAGGGATTCAAGCGTCTGGTCATCGACTGCACGCGCCTTGAGTTCTGCGACTCCACGGGGCTGAACGTGCTCCTCGGGGCGCGTCTGAAGGCCGAGGCCGCCGGTGGTGGTGTGACGCTCGCCGGGATGCAGCCGGTGGTGGCACGCGTGTTCGAGATCACCGGGGCGGATGCGGTCTTCACTGTTCATGACACGCTTGAGGCGGCTCTCGCCGACGAGTCGGGCTGACCGGCGTGCCCCGGCCCGCCGCGCCCTCGACGTATCCCTGTGACCGGTGTCCTACCCCCGTCACGGGTTTCGTGCGCAATACAGGGGTGTTCCCCGGGGCCGCCCGGGCAGGAGTCATCCTGAGCCTGTCGACCACGGGGTGACCGGGGGTGCTGTGAAACCGACGTGCCGCGCACTGCGTGACTGACTGTGTACTGAGATCTTTTGAATCGTGAACTGGTGAATCGGTGAGGTGAAGCGCTGATGAGCACCACCCGGCCTTACTCGCCGGGCGACCGCGGGCCGGAGCCCAGCGGCGCTTCCGGGGCGTCCGAGGGTGGCGTGGCGGCGGCCGGTCCGGCCGGCGAGGACATGGCCGCGCAGGACGGAGCGGCGGCGCCGCCGGGCGGCCGGCAGGTGCGCCGGCTGAGCTTCGAGGGGGAGAGCGGGGTCGTCCCGCTCGCGCGCGACTTCACCCGCCAGGCGCTGTACGCGTGGGGCTGGCTGCCCGCCGCCTCCGCCGACCAGCGGGCCGCCGCCGAGGACGTCCTGCTGGTCGTCTCCGAGCTGGTCACCAACGCCTGTCTGCACGCCGAGGGGCCCGACCAGCTCCAGATCACCTGTGACAACAAGGTCCTCCGCATCGAGGTGACGGACCGCGGCACCGGCCAGCCGGCACCCCGTACGCCCCACCGGGCGGGCCGCCCGGGTGGCCACGGCATGTTCATCGTCCAGCGTCTGTGTCTGGACTGGGGCGTCGTGCGCACCCCGGGGGTCGGCGGCAAGACGGTCTGGGCGGAGCTGGGCGCACCGGCCTGACAGGCACACCGGCCTGACAGTGGGGCCGGGGCTCCCAGCGGCCTGTGTCCCTCCCGGGCCAATCGCTCCCGCGCCCGCGTCCTCCGAGGCCGTCCGCTACCGGACCCGTGTGCTCCGAAGCCCGTCGATTCCGGCCTGCGATCGACCACGGCCCTGCTGAGCCCGGTTCTTTCCTCTGCCCCGGCCCCCGTGCGAGCGCCCTCCGTACCGCCGAACGGGTGACCCGAGCCCCGCCGGTCTCGGATGCGTCTCCCCCCGGGGGCCTCCCCTCGTGTGCCACGCGCCGCACGCCGGATCGGCACGGATCCGACGCGCACTGTGTCTTCCTTCCTCGTCCCGCCGGGCGTACCTTGACGGCCCGATCTGATGCACCGTCAGGAACAGGAAGGGGAGCGGCACCGTGTCGTACCGGAAACGAACCGCCGCGCTGGCGTCCGCCGCGGCCCTGGCCGGCTCGGCGGTGTGGATGGCCGCCCCCGTGGCCCGGGCCGAGGTCGTCGACGTCGACTACCAGTGCAAGACGCCGATCGGCGACAAGAGCGCCGTCTCGCCCATCGACATCGAGGGCGTGGAGAGCGGCGGCGGCTACCGGATCACCATGTCCTGGCAGAAGGGCGTCTCCTCCAGCCCGGTCGAACTGGGCAAGGGCGCGATGACGCCGAGCGCCACGATCGCCCTGGGCGGTGCGGACAGCGGCACCCTGACGGTGACCGGGCCCGCCAACGACGCCGCGATACCGGCCAACACGCCGATCAAAATCAGTGACCTGAGCGGGACGTACACGCCCGAGAAGAGCGGCGACGTCACCTTCACGGCGGGCGTGCTCACCATCAAGGCGCTCGGTACGACGACCACGTGCACGCCGACGAACGACCCGGGACCGTCCCTGACCCTCGACGTCGAGGCCGCAAGCGGTGACGGCTCGACCGGCTCGACGGGCACGGCGGGGTCCGACCGGGGCGGCGGCTCCGGCGCCCGGCTCCCGGACACCGGCCCCGAGGACTCGGCGCTCGCGCTGGGCACCCTGGGCGGCACGGTCCTCCTCGCCGGCGCTGCGGGCACCCTGTGGCTGACCCGGCGTCACCGGGCCGCCCACGCCGACCACTGAGGCCGCGGTCACCCCGGACCGCCCCGGCCCGGGCCACGGGACGGTGCCGCGGGGGAGCCGTCACACCACGGGGAGCCGTCACCCGGGCTGCGCCTGCCGTGTGCCGGCCGGGGCCGGGTGCACGTCGTTCCGACGACCGCTGCCGCTGGAGTCGCTGATGCCGTCCGTCGTTCGTCTTCCGTCGCCGACCGTGGCCGTCCTGCTCGTGTTCGCGCTGGTGGCAACCGGTGCCGGGCCCGCCGGGGCGGTGGAGCGGCCCGTCGTGGAGCTGTCCGGACGGCAGGCGGGCACCGGCGGTGAGATCACCGTCTCGGGCAGCGGCTGGCGTCCCCGCGCCCTGTTGACGCTGCTGGTGTGCGGGCAGGCCGAGCCGGACCGGGGCGTCACCGGCGGCAGCAACTCCTGCGCCAACGCCGACGGCCGGACCGTGACCACCGATGCCGAGGGGCGGTTCCGCCGGACCCTGCCCGTCGTCGAGCCGCCCGTGCCCTGCCCCTGCGTGGTGCACGTGGCGACGGTGACCGGCGCCGAGGCCGAGGCCGACGCGGCGCTCCAGGTGGCCGGGCACGCCGTCGAGCCGCTGCCCGCCGAACCGTCCGGCGGCCGCCTCTCCCTGCTCGCCGGAACCCGGCTGCGTGGCTCCGGCGGGCTGCTCACCTGGTTCGGCTCCCCGCCCGCCCGGACCCTCGTGGTCACCGTCGGCAACGTCGGTACCTCCCCGGTGCGGAATCCGGTCTTCCAGGTCGGCACCTCGCACGGCGTCTTCGCCCCGCGGTGGCAGGACCAGCGCTGGCGCGGCACGATCCCGCCCGGCGGCAGGGCGCGCATCGAACTGCCCGTGGAGCTCGCCGCCGGAGCGCACGGCGACTACCTCGTCTCCCTGAAGTACGGCGGCAAGGTGCTGGCCGAGCACCCCTGGGGCGTGGGCCGCCCCTGGGGCGTGACCCTGTTCTGGGCCCTCGTCCTGCTCGTCGTACCGGCGGCGCTGTTCCGCCTGGCCCTGGCCGTGATCGACCACGCGCGTCCCCGCAGCCCCGGCCACGCGGCCCGCCCCGCCCGCCGCCCGTGGCGCCTGCCGGCCCCGTCCCGGCGCCCGCCGGCCCTGCCGTGGGCCGCCTCCGACGCCGACCCACCGGGAGGCCCCAGCCCGTGACAGGCGCGTGGCGCATGCGCGAGGGCCGCCGCACCGACAGGTGCGGCGGCCCTCGTCACGCTCCGGTGGCCGGCGTCAGTGGACGTCGCCCATCAGGGCCTTGACCTTCCGGCGGTACATGTACACCGCGATACCCGCCAGGGCGGCCAGTACGGCCTCCACGGCGACCGCGCCGGTGCCGCTGAGGTCCACGCCGCCGACGGCCGGGTTGGAGAGCAGACCCGTCACCGAGTCGCCCGCCGTGACCGCGAGGAACCACACGCCCATCATCTGGCTGGCGTACTTGGCCGGGGCCATCTTCGTGGTCACCGACAGGCCGACCGGGGAGAGGCACAGCTCGCCGACCGTCTGGATCAGGTAGATGCCCACCAGCCACATCGGGCTGACCAGCTTCTCGCCGTCGGCCATGCCCAGCGGCAGCAGGAAGAAGAAGAACGAGACACCGATGAAGAACAGCGCCGCGGCGAACTTGGCGACGGTGCTCGGCTCCTTGCCCTTGCGGTTGAGCCACAGCCAGATCCAGGCGAAGACCGGGGCCAGCGCCATGATGAAGACCGGGTTCAGCGACTGGTACCAGGAGGACGGGAAGTCGAAGCCGAGCAGCGAGCCGGAGGCCTTGGTCTCGCCGAACGCCTGGACCGTGGAACCGCCCTGGTCGTAGATCATCCAGAACACGGCGGCCGCGACGAAGAACCAGATGTAACCGGTCATCTTCGACTGCTCGACGTCGCTCAGTTCCTTGTCGCGCTTGATGCGGATCAGCACGCCGGCCGGGATGACCAGGCCGATCACGGTGAGCGGGATCATCGCCCAGTTGAGCGTGAAGTGGCCGGTGAAGCCGACGACGCCGTAGAAGACGGTCGCGATGATCAGCCACAGCAGGCCCTTGCGCAGCCAGGCGGTGCGCTCCTCGGCGGCCAGCGGCTTGGGCACGACGTTGCTCTGCGGGCTCAGGTTGCGGGTGCCGAGCAGGAAGGCGATCAGACCGATGCCCATGCCGAGCGCGGCCAGACCGAAGCCGAGGTGCCAGCTGACCTGCTGGCCGACGGTGCCGATGATCAGCGGCGCGAAGAAGGCACCCATGTTGATGCCCATGTAGAAGATCGTGAAGCCGCCGTCACGGCGCGGGTCGTCCGGGCCGTCGTACAGGTGGCCGACCATCGTGGAGATGTTGGCCTTCAGCAGGCCGGAGCCCAGCGCCACCAGCGCCAGACCGGCGAAGAACGGTGCCTGGCCGCCGGGCAGGGCCAGCACCAGGTGGCCCGCCATGATCGTGACGGCCGCGATCGCCACCGTCTTGCGCGGACCCCAGACACGGTCGCCGAGCCAGCCGCCGGGCATGGCGAGCAGGTACACCATCGACAGGTAGACCGAGTAGATCGCCGTCGTCGTGGCGAGGTCCATGCCCAGACCGCCGCCCATGCTGCCCTTCTTGGCGTCCGGACCGCCGGAGAGCAGGTACACGACGAGCAGGGCACGCATGCCGTAGAAGCTGAAGCGCTCCCACATCTCGGTCATGAAGAGGGTGGCCAGTCCGCGGGGGTGGCCGAAGAAGGTCTTCTCGGAGCCGGGGATGCCCGGGCGGGCCGAGTCCTTCGTCAGGCTGGACGCCATGGTCGTTCCTTGCTGCTCGGGACGCGCCTTCCGCGACGTGCGGTGGTGCGCCCGGTGGGGGTTGCCGGCACCGGTGGGTACGGCCGTCCGCCCGACGCCTACGGGGGTCCGCTCCGGATCACGAAGCGGTGGGCGGTCGCCACCGGGATCCACGCCTCTACGCGCGTCGCCGCACGACGAGGCCCGGCCACAGGTCGTTTCACGTGGGGGGCCGGCGGCACACCGGCCCGCACACAAAAGAGACCCCCAGGGCCAACGGCCGCCGAAGGTCGCCAGGGTGCTACAGGCGTTGTTTCACCATACGGCAGGACACTGCCGGATATGGAAGGACTTGAGAGATGGATCACAGGTGACGAGGGAACCGTACGCCCCTATTCCAAGGTCCTTAACAGGATCGCACCCCACAGGCGCAGGTCCGTCCCGGTTCCCGTCGCGCGTAAGAACTCGGTGTAAAGCCAGTAAGAATCAAGGCTTCCGGTCACACCCCAGCTCAGGGCCCCGCAGGTCTACCATCACCCCATGACCCGAGTACTGCTCGCCGAGGACGACGCGTCCATCTCGGAGCCGCTGGCCCGTGCTCTGCGCCGGGAGGGCTACGAGGTCGAGGTGCGTGAGGACGGACCCACCGCTCTCGACGCCGGAATGCAGGGCGGCGTCGACCTGGTCGTGCTCGACCTGGGTCTGCCCGGCATGGACGGTCTGGAGGTGGCCCGCCGTCTGCGTGGCGAAGGCCACAGCATCCCCATCCTCATCCTGACCGCGCGCGCCGACGAGGTGGACACCGTCGTCGGGCTCGACGCGGGCGCCGACGACTACGTCACCAAGCCGTTCCGGCTGGCCGAGCTGCTCGCCCGCGTCCGGGCCCTGCTCCGGCGCGGTGCCGCCGAGCCGCAGCAGCCGCCCGCCACCCACGGCGTGCGCATCGACGTCGAGTCGCACCGCGCCTGGATGGGCGAGGAGGAGCTGCAGCTCACCGCCAAGGAGTTCGACCTGCTGCGGGTGCTGGTGCGCGACGCGGGCCGGGTGGTCACCCGCGACCAGCTGATGCGGGAGGTCTGGGACACCACCTGGTGGTCGTCGACCAAGACCCTGGACATGCACATCTCCTGGCTGCGCAAGAAGCTCGGCGACGACGCGGCCAACCCGCGCTACATCGCCACCGTGCGCGGTGTGGGCTTCCGCTTCGAGAAGAGCTGAGCCGCGGACCGGGCACGGTCAAGCGGGTAAGCGGAACAGGCACAGGTAAGCGGGTTACAGGACATGCGCCGCCGACTGATCCAGTCCACGCTCGCCGTGGTGCTGGTCGTGATCGCCGTCTTCGGGGTCTCGCTCGTCATCGTCGAGACCCGGACGATCAGCAACAGCGCCCGGGAGCGGGTGGAGTCCGAGGCGGTGCGGCTGGCCAGCATCGTCGACAGCCGGCTCTTCGTCGCCCAGCAGGTCGACGCGGAGGTGCTGCGCAAGCAGGTCACGCAGGACCGCTACTACGCGGTGATCCGCATCCCCGGCGAGGCGCCCATCGAGGTCGGCCCCAAGCCCACCGGCGACGTCATCGAGGCGACCGCGCCCGGCGAGGAGGGCGAGACGGTCACCGTGCAGGAACCGCGCTCCTCGGTGACGCGGGAGGTCGGCCGGACGCTGCTGATCATCGCCCTGGTGGCGCTGCTGGCGGTGGTGGCCGCCGTCCTGCTGGCCGTGCGCCAGGCCAACCGGCTGGCGTCGCCGCTGACCGACCTCGCCGAGACGGCCGAGCGGCTCGGCTCGGGCGACCCGCGCCCGCGGCACAAGCGCTACGGCGTGCCCGAGCTGGACCGGGTCGCGGACGTGCTGGACGGCTCCGCCGAGCGCATCGCGCGCATGCTGACCGCCGAGCGGCGGCTCGCGGCGGACGCCTCCCACCAGCTGCGCACCCCGTTGACGGCGCTGTCCATGCGGCTGGAGGAGATCACCCTCACCGACGACCCGGACACGGTGAAGGAGGAGGCGACGATCGCGCTCACGCAGGTGGAGCGGCTCACGGACGTCGTGGAACGGCTGCTGACCAACTCGCGTGATCCGCGCACCGGCTCCGCCGTCACCTTCGACCTCGACGAAGTCATCCAGCAGCAGCTCGCCGAGTGGCGTCCCGCCTACCGCAGCGCCGGCCGGGCCATCGTCAGCTCCGGCAAGCGGCACCTGGAGGCGGTCGGCACGCCCGGCGCGGTCGCCCAGGTGCTGGCCGCGCTGATCGAGAACTCCCTGATGCACGGGGGCGGCACGGTCGCGCTGCGCACCCGTGTCACCGGCAACCAGGCCGTCATCGAGGTCACGGACGAGGGCCCGGGCATCCCCGCCGATCTGGGCGCCCGCATCTTCGAGCGGGCGATCAGCGGCCGCAACTCCACGGGCATCGGCCTCGCCGTCGCCCGTGACCTGGCGGAAGCCGACGGCGGCCGTCTGGAGATGCTGCAGACCAAGCCCCCGGTCTTCGGCCTGTTCCTGTCCCGCACGGCCGTGCGGAAGGCGGCGGACGGCAACGACGAGCCGACGATCCGCTGACCCCTCCGCCGACCGGACCACGATTCCCTCCGCCGACCGGATCGCCGGCCGGACCGGCGGGCCCGATCGTCGGCCGGACCGGCGGGCCCGATCGTCCGGCGGACCGGCGCGCCCGATCGCCTGCCGGCTACGGCACCCGCTGCCGCGTGTGCTGCTCCCGCTCCAGGATCGACTCCGCGTCCGCCACGGCCTCCCGGGCGGGCAGCGCGCGGAACACCCAGGTGCGGTACGACCAGAAGCGGAAGAGCGTGGCGACCCCGATGCCGACGAACTTGAAGACGTTGTTCTGCAGCGGGGTGTCCCAGCCGAAGCCGTAGGTCGCCGTGTACAGGACGCCGTTCTCGATGACCAGGCCGATCGCGCTGAACAGCAGGAACAGGGTCAGTTCCCGCGTGCGGCGGGTCTTGTCGCGGTCACGGTAGGTGAAGTACCGGAAGCCGACGTAGTTGAAGACGATCGCCACCACGGTCGCGATGACGCTCGCGCGGACCACCGGCAGGTCGGTGACGTGCCGTACCAGGTTGAACACCAGCAGGTTGACCAGCACGCCGGCCCCGCCCACCGCGCCGAACTTGGCGACCTCGTGGACGAGTCGCCGGAGCCGCGAAGCACCATGTCCCATGGTCGTGCAGGCCCCCGTCCGTGGTTGGCGTCAACCCAGCCATGCTAACCACCCTCCCGCGCGATCTTCCTGTGGATGCCGGTCGACGGCCGGAGATGGTCCGGACCGGGGCGGGGAGGGACGGGAAACCGGCCACCCTGGCGCGGCCGATACCCTGGGGGCGTGACGTTCCCGGTAGTCGGCATGGTCGGCGGGGGCCAGCTCGCGCGTATGACGCACGAGGCTGGCATCCCGCTCGGCATCAGGTTCAAGCTCCTCAGTGACACCCCGCAGGACTCCGCCGCGCAGGTCGTGAGCGATGTCGTCGTCGGCGACTATCGCGATCTCGACACGCTGCGTGAGTTCGCGCGCGGGTGCGATGTGATCACCTTCGATCACGAACACGTACCCACCGAGCACCTCCGGGCGCTGGAGGCGGACGGCATCCCCGTGCGCCCGGGCCCGGACGCGCTGGTGCACGCCCAGGACAAGGGGGTGATGCGCGCGAAGCTCGTCGCGATCGGTGTGCCCTGCCCCCGGCACAGGCTCGTCTCCGATCCGCAGGACGTGGCCGCCTTCGCGGCCGAGGGCGAGGGATTCCCCGTCGTCCTCAAGACCGTCCGCGGCGGCTACGACGGCAAGGGCGTGTGGGTCGTCGACTCCGTCGAGGAGGCCGCCGAGCCGTTCAAGGCCGGGGTCCCGGTGCTCGCCGAGGAGAAGGTCGACTTCGTCCGCGAGCTCGCCGCCAACGTCGTCCGCTCCCCGCACGGCCAGGCCGTCGCCTACCCGGTCGTGGAGTCGCAGCAGGTCAACGGCGTCTGTGACACGGTCATCGCCCCGGCGCCGGACCTCGACGAGGGCCTGGCGCTGCGCGCCGAGCAGATGGCGCTGAACATCGCCAAGGAGCTCGGCGTCGTCGGGCACCTCGCGGTCGAGCTGTTCCAGACCCGCGATGGCCGCATCCTCGTCAACGAGCTCGCGATGCGCCCGCACAACTCCGGCCACTGGTCGATGGACGGCGCGGTCACCAGCCAGTTCGCCAACCACGTCCGCGCGGTCCTGGACCTGCCCCTGGGCGACCCGCGCCCGCGCGCCAAGTGGACGGTGATGGTCAACGTCCTCGGCGGCGACTACCCGGACATGTACTCGGCGTACCTGCACTGCATGGCCCGCGATCCCCAGCTCAAGATCCACATGTACGGCAAGGACGTGAAGCCCGGCCGCAAGGTCGGTCACGTCAACACCTACGGCGACGACCTGGACGACGTGCTGGAGCGCGCCCGTCACGCTGCCGGCTACCTGAGAGGCACCATCACCGAATGAGCCCTGTTGTTGGCATCGTCATGGGGTCGGACTCCGACTGGCCCGTCATGGAGGCCGCCGCCAAGGCCCTCGACGAGTTCGAGGTCGCCTACGAGGTCGACGTCGTCTCCGCGCACCGCATGCCGCGCGAGATGGTCGCCTACGGCGAGCAGGCCGACGCCCGCGGGCTCAAGGTGATCATCGCCGGGGCGGGCGGCGCCGCCCACCTGCCCGGCATGCTCGCCTCGGTCACCCCGCTGCCGGTCATCGGCGTGCCGGTGCCGCTGAAGTACCTCGACGGCATGGACAGCCTGCTGTCGATCGTGCAGATGCCGGCCGGTGTGCCGGTCGCCACGGTCTCGGTCGCCGGGGCCCGCAACGCCGGGCTGCTGGCGGCCCGCATCCTCGCCGCGCACGACGAGGAACTGCGCGGCCGGATGCGCGAGTTCCAGCAGGAGCTCAACGACCAGGCCACCGAGAAGGGCAAGCGCCTGCGCTCCAAGGTCGAGGGCTCGGGCGGCTTCGGCTTCGGCGCGGGGAAGTGACGGCGATGGCCTCCGGCGAGGCGGCCCGGGAGCTCCTGCGGGAGTTCCCGGTCGTCGACGGGCACAACGACCTCCCCTGGGCCCTGCGCGAGCAGGTCCGCTACGACCTCGACGCCCGGGACGTCGCCGTCGACCAGAGCGCCCACCTGCACACCGACCTCCCGCGGCTCAGGGCCGGCGGGGTCGGCGCGCAGTACTGGTCGGTCTTCGTCCGCACGGACGCGCCCGACCCGGTCGCGGCCACGCTGGAGCAGATCGACTGCGTGCGGCAGCTGCTGGCCCGCCACCCGGCGGACCTGCGCCCGGCGCTCACCGCCGCCGACATGGAGGCCGCGCGCGGGGAGGGCCGCATCGCCTCCCTCATGGGCGCGGAGGGCGGCCACTCCATCGCCAACTCGCTGGGCACCCTGCGCGGCCTGTACGGGCTGGGCGTGCGCTATCTGACGCTCACCCACAACGACAACGTCGACTGGGCGGACTCCGCGACCGACGAGCCGCGGGCCGGCGGCCTCACCGCCTTCGGCCGCGAGGTCGTACGGGAGATGAACCGTCTCGGCATGCTCGTGGACCTCTCCCACGTGGCGGCGACGACCATGCGGGACGCGCTCGACGCGAGCTCCGCCCCGGTGATCTTCTCCCACTCCTCCGCGCGGGCCGTGTGCGACCACCCGCGCAACGTCCCGGACGACGTCCTGGAGCGGCTGCCCGCCAACGGCGGCATGGCGATGGTGACGTTCGTGCCCAAGTTCGTGCTCCAGGCGGCCGTGGACTGGACGGCCGAGGCCGACGAGAACATGCGCGCCCACGGCTTCCACCACCTCGACACCACCGCGGAGGCCATGAAGGTCCACCGCGCCTTCGAGGAGCGGCACCCGCGTCCGGTCGCCACCGTCGCCACGGTCGCCGACCACCTGGACCACATGCGCGAGGTGGCCGGCGTCGACCACCTCGGCATCGGCGGCGACTACGACGGCACGGCCTTCACCCCGGACGGCCTGGACGACGTCTCCGGTTACCCGAACCTGATCGCCGAACTGCTCGACCGGGGTTGGTCGAAGGCCGACCTGGCCAAGCTGACCTGGAAGAACGCCGTGCGGGTGCTGGGCGCGGCCGAGGACGTGGCACGAGGGCTTCAGGAGACCCGGTCGCCGTCCAACGCCACCATCGAGTCGCTGGACGCGCCCGCCTCCTGAGCGCCGAGGGCGGGGCGGCCGGTGTAGCCGGACGCCCCGCCCCCGTACATGAAGGACCGGTCCCGCATCGGGTGCAGCGGCGCGCCGAGCCGCAGGGGACAGCGACGGCGGCCGCGACGTACCGGGCCGTACTCCGAACGCCGCGCCCACCAGGAACCGCCCCCCGCGCCGTGCGACGGTGACCGTACCTCACGAACGACCGTACGGGAGCCGCCATGGCAGATCTCCAGGACGACCTGCGCCCCACCGCCGCGGCCGGCGACTTCGACGACCTGGCCGACCCGTACCCCGAGGAGACCGTCGTCACGGCGGAGTCCTACGAGCCCGTCTCCGACCCCGACGACGCGCCGCTGACCCGGGCCCACGCCATCCTCGCCGCGCACCCCGTCGCCGACGGCTACAACGGACTGCCCTGGGCCCTCAAACGCCTGTCGTACTACGACCTGGAGCTCGGCGAGAGCACCGTCGACACGGACGTGCCCCGGCTGCGCGACGGCCATGTGGGCGCCCTGTTCTGGTCGTTGCACCTGCCCGAGGGGCTGGACGGGGACCGGGCCGTCGGCGCCACCCTGGAGCAGCTGGACCTGGCCAAGACGGTCGTGCGCACCTGTGAGGAGGGCCTGCGGCCCGCCGCTACGGCCGGGGAGGTCGTGGACGCCCGCAGCTGCGGCCGGGTCGCCGTGCTCTTCGGACCCGCCGGGGCCTCGGCGGTGGGCGACTCCGTGGGGATCCTGCGCCAGCTGCACCTGCTCGGGCTGCGCGTGCTGACCCTGACCGGGGTGTCCTGGGCGAGCGAGGCGGGGCTGACCAGGTTCGGGGAGGAGGTCGTGCGCGAGATGAACCGGCTCGGCGTGATCGCCGACCTCTCCGGTGCCTCGCCGCAGACCCTGCGCCGCGCCCTCAGCCTCTCCCGGGCCCCCGTGCTGTGCAGCCGCTCCGCGGCCCGGGCCGTCCGACCCCACCCGGCGAACCTCCCCGACGACCTGCTGGCGGAGCTGGGCGCGGCCAAGGGGCTGTGCCTGGTGCCGCTGACCGCCGAGCAGACCGGTCCGACCGTCCGAGACGTGGCCGACCACCTCGACCACATCCGGGCCGTGGCCGGACCTCACAGCGTCGGCCTGTCCGGCACGTACGACACCGGCTCCGCCCACCCGCAGGAGCTCGGGGACACCTCCTGCTACCCGCGGCTGGTCGGCGAACTGCTGCGCCGCGGCTGGGAGGAGGCCGATGTGGCCCTGCTGACCTGGGGAAACGTCCAGCGCGTGCTGCGCGGGGCCGACTTCACCGCCCGGGCCGCGCAGCAGCGCCGCGCACCGTCCACGGCGACGATCTCGGACCTGGACGGCTGACGGGCCCGTCCTTCCGGACGGGCCCGTGGGGTCGGTCGTGCGACGCGGTGCCGGTCGTGCGGCGCCGGATCAGTCGTGCGGCGCCGGGTCAGTCGTGCTCGATGCGGCACAGGCAGAACGGATGCCCCACCGGATCGGCGTACACCCGGAAGTCCTTCTTCTCGTAGTCCTCCCGGTCCAGCACTGTCGCGCCCAGCGCCAGCACCCGCTCCTCGGCCGCGTCGATCTCCTCCCAGGTCGCCCCGGCGTCGAAGTCCAGGTGGAACTGCTGGGCGTTGCGGTCGGCCCGCGGCCACTCCGGGGGCGTGTAGCCGGGGGAGCGCTGGAAGGCGAGCCGGGGTCCGCCCGGGACGCGCAGCACCACCCAGTCGGGGTCGTCGTCCTCCGGCGTCCCGCCGCCCACCTGCGCGTAGAAGCGGGCCAGCGCGCGGGGGTCGGGGCAGTCGACGACCACGGAACGGAAACGTGCCACTGCGGACATGGGGCCTCCCGGTCTCAGCTGGCGCAGAGGCAGAACGGGTGCCCGGCCGGGTCCGCGTAAACCCGGAAGCTGCGCTCCCGGTCCTCGGCGTCCAGCGGCTTCGCGCCGAGCGCCAGCACGCCCTTCTCGGCCGCGTCCATGTCCTCCACCACCAGGTCCAGGTGGAACTGCTGCGAGTGCTCGGGCGAGGGCCATCGCGGCGGGACGAATCCGGGCGCGGCCTGGAACGCCAGCGCCGGTCCGCCCGGCACCTTCAGGTCCACCCACTCGTCCGCACCGTCGGTCTCCACCGTCGGCGTGCCGCCGAGCACCTCCGCGTAGAAGCCCGCCAGGGCCCGCGGGTCGGGACAGTCCAGGACGACGACACCCATCTTGGCGAGAGCCATGACTTCCTCCTCGAAGTCGCTGTTACCCATAAGAGGCGGGTAACCGGTAACCGTTACCTCATGCTCCCGTATCGGCGGTAACCTCGCAAGGGAATTCGCGAGAGGTACGGTCCAGCCATGACGGAGAGATCGCCCGCGCCCGGCGGCCTGGCCCTGATCGAGGCCCTGGTGAACACGCTGGACATCGAATCGGGCGCCGACGCGCTGGACACGCCGGAGGGCCGGGCACGCGTCGGGATCAGCCGGGACGACGAGGCGGAGGACGCCCGCGCCCTGCGCGAGTCGCTGCGGGCCGTCCTGCTCGCCCACGCCGGCCACCCACCGCACCGTGAGGTGCCCCCGCTCGGCGACCTCCTGGCCGTGGCCCCCCTCGTCGTCGGCGTCGACCCGGCGGACGGCTCGGCCGCCCTCGTCCCCGCCGGCGACCCCTCCCTGCACGCCCGCGTGGCCGCCGCCGTCGCCGAGGCCCTCGTCGCCGGCACCTGGACGCGTCTGAAGGCGTGCGAGGCCCCCGACTGCCACTGGGCCTACTACGACCGCAGCCCGGCCGGCCGCGGCCGCTGGTGCTCGATGCAGGTCTGCGGGGCCCGGGCCAAGATGCGCCGCTACCGGGCCAAGGGGGCGTGACCCGCCCCGCGCCCGGGCCCGGTGGGGCAGAATGCAACAAGACGCCGGTTCGGCCGACTGAGCCTCGGCCGAACCGGCGTCGCCTGTTCTCGTGTCCCGGGCGCCTACGCCTTGGGGCGTCCCATCGCCCGGTACGTCCAGCCGGCCTTGCGCCAGCGCTCCGGGTCCAGGGCGTTGCGGCCGTCCAGGATGACCCGGGCAGCCGCGACCTCGCCGAGGGCTTCCTCGTCCAGCTCGCGGAACTCCCGCCACTCGGTCAGGTGCAGCACGATGTCGGCGCCGCGCACGGCGTCCAGCGCCGTGTCCGCGTAGCCGAGGGTGGGGAAGACGCGGCGGGCGTTGTCCATGCCCTTCGGGTCGTACACCGTGACCTGACCGCCCTGGAGGTGGATCTGCCCGGCCACGTTCAGCGCGGGGGAGTCCCGCACGTCGTCCGAGTCGGGCTTGAAGGTCGCGCCCAGCACCGCCACGCGCTTGCCGAGGAACGGCCCGCCGCCCAGCGCCTGCCGGGTCAGCTCCACCATCTGCCCGCGCTGGCGCATGTTGATCGAGTCGATCTCCCGCAGGAACGTCAGCGCCTGGTCCGCGCCCAGCTCACCGGCGCGCGCCATGAACGCCCGGATGTCCTTGGGCAGACAGCCGCCGCCGAAGCCGATACCGGCCCGCAGGAACTTCCTGCCGATCCGGTCGTCGTAGCCGATCGCCTCCGCCAGCTTGGCGACGTCGCCGCCCGCGGCCTCGCACACCTCCGCCATGGCGTTGATGAAGGAGATCTTCGTGGCGAGGAAGGAGTTGGCGGACGTCTTCACCAGCTCGGCGGTCGGGAAGTCGGTCACCACGAAGGGCGAGCCCTCTGCGATCGGCGTCGCGTACACCTCGCGCAGCAGCTTCTCGGCGCGCTCGCTGCGCACGCCCACCACGATCCGGTCCGGGTGCAGGGTGTCGTCCACGGCGAAGCCCTCGCGCAGGAACTCCGGGTTCCAGGCCAGCTCGGCGTCCTCGCCGGCGGGCGCGTGCGCGGCCAGGTACGTGGCCAGACGGTCCGCGGAGCCGACCGGCACCGTCGACTTGCCGACCACCAGCGCGGGCCCGTGCAGATGGGGCGCGAGCGAGGCGAAGGCGGAGTCGACGTACGACATGTCGCAGGCGTACTCGCCGTGGCGCTGCGGGGTGTTCACACAGACGAAGTGCACATCGCCGAAGGCGCCGATCTCGGCCCAGTCCTGGGTGAAGCGCAGCCGGCCGCTGGAGCCCTCGAACCCGGGGACGTGCCGGCGCAGCAGCCCGTCGAGCCCCGGTTCGTACATCGGGGCCTCGCCCCGCTCCAGCTTCTCGATCTTCTCGGGGACGACGTCGAGAGCGAGCACCTCGAAGCCCAGCTCGGCCATGGCCGCGGCGTGTGTCGCGCCGAGATAACCGGTGCCGATCACGGTGATCTTCAGGGCCATGGGTGCTCCAGGGGTCTACGGCATGTGGTGCGCGCCCGAGCATAGCCGGGGCATGGGAGCGCGCTTCACCGGGCAACTTCTCAGCTGTCGCCTAGCTCACGTATCCCTCCCGAGGGCGACCCCATAAACTTTTGATTACTTAACGGTAGTTAGCGCCACCATCGCAGCGTTTTGGAGCGTGAGAGACCTTGGCCGGATCGGCTGACTTCGACCTGTACCGCCCGTCCGAGGAGCACGACATGCTCCGTGACGCCGTCCGCTCGCTGGCCGAGGCGAAGATCGCGCCGCACGCCGCAGCGGTGGACGAGGAGGCCCGCTTCCCGCGCGAGGCCCTCCAGGCGCTGGTCGCGAACGACCTGCACGCGGTGCACGTGCCCGAGGAGTACGGCGGCTCGGGCGCCGACGCCCTGGCGACCGTCATAGTGATCGAGGAGGTCGCCCGCGTCTGCGCCTCGTCCTCCCTCATCCCGGCCGTGAACAAGCTCGGCTCCCTGCCCGTGATCCTCTCCGGCTCCGAGGAGCTGAAGAAGAAGTACATGACCCCGCTCGCCAAGGGCGAGGGCATGTTCTCCTACTGCCTGTCCGAGCCGGACGCCGGCTCCGACGCCGCCGGCATGAAGACCCGGGCCGTCCGCGACGGCGACTTCTGGGTCCTCAACGGCGTCAAGCGCTGGATCACCAACGCCGGCGAGTCCGAGTACTACACGGTGATGGCCGTCACCGACCCGGAGAAGCGCTCCAAGGGCATCTCCGCCTTCGTCGTGGAGAAGTCCGACGAGGGCGTCTCCTTCGGCGCCCCGGAGAAGAAGCTCGGCATCAAGGGTTCCCCGACCCGCGAGGTCTACCTCGACAACGTCCGCATCCCCGCCGACCGCATGATCGGCGAGGAGGGCACCGGCTTCGCCACGGCGATGAAGACCCTCGACCACACCCGCATCACCATCGCCGCCCAGGCCCTCGGCATCGCCCAGGGCGCCCTCGACTACGCCAAGGGCTACGTCAAGGAGCGCAAGCAGTTCGGCAAGCCGATCGCCGACTTCCAGGGCATCCAGTTCATGCTCGCCGACATGGCCATGAAGATCTCGGCCGCCCGCGCGCTGACCTACCAGGCCGCCGCCGCCTCCCAGCGCGTCGACGCCGACCTCACCTACCAGGGCGCCGCCGCCAAGTGCTTCGCCTCGGACGTGGCCATGGAGGTCACCACCGACGCGGTCCAGCTCCTCGGCGGCTACGGCTACACCCGTGACTACCCGGTCGAGCGCATGATGCGCGACGCCAAGATCACCCAGATCTACGAGGGCACCAACCAGGTCCAGCGCATCGTCATGGCGCGCAACCTGCCGTAACCCCTTCCCCGCACCCCGCCCCGGCCCCCGGCTCACCCCGGGGGCCGTGGTGTCTCACAGGAAGCGGCGGATGGGGGTGACCGCGGCCTCGGCCAGACGCCACGGCAGCGGGCGCCGCCGCCAGCGGGCGGCATCGATCGGCTCGCTCAGCTTCCGGTCGGCGTCGAAGTCCGCGTCGAGCGCCGCGGTGAAGTCCTCGTCGAGGACGGCCAGGACGACCTCCTCGTCGTGCTCCATGGAGCGGCGGTTGAAGTTGGTCGAGCCGATGAGCGAGCACACCCCGTCCACGGTGACGATCTTCGTGTGCAGCATGGTCGGCTGGTACTCCCGCACGTCCACCCCGGCGTCGACGAGGGTCTGGTAGTGCTGCCGCCCGGCCAGCAGGCACGCCCGCTGGTCGGTGTGCGGTCCGGGCAGCAGGATCTCCACCCGCACCCCGCGCCGGGCCGCGGCGGCCAGGAGGTCGATGAAGTAGGTGTCGGGGGCGAAGTAGGCCGTCGCCAGCCGCAGCCGCTCCTGCGCCGAGGTGATCAGCACCCGCAGCACCGTCTGCATGTCCTGCCAGCCGAACGAGGCCGAGCCCCGCACGACCTGGACCGTGGACCGCCCCGGCTGCTCCTGCGCGGTGAAGCGGTCGTGCTCGTCGTAGAGGTCGTCGTGGCACTCGGCCCAGTTCTGCGCGAAGGCGGCGGCGATGCCGTCCACGGCCGGACCGCGCACCTGGACGTGGGTGTCGCGCCACTCGTCGGGATTGCGGGCGTCGCCGCACCACTCCTGCGCTATGCCGACGCCGCCGGTGAACGCGGTGTGCTCGTCGGTGACGAGCACCTTGCGGTGACAGCGGTGGTTCTGCCGCATCGGCGACAGCCGCGCGGGCGGCCGGAACCAGGCCACCTGGACCCCGGCCTCGTCCATGGCGTTCAGCAGGTCCGGCTCGATCTCCTTGGCCCCGAAGCCGTCCAGCAGCAGCCGTACCCGGACCCCCGCCCGGGCCCGGTCGGCCAGGGCCCCGGCGAACTCGTGGGCGATCTCACCGCGCCAGTACACGAACGTCATCATGTCGACGGTGTGCTCGGCGGCCCGGATCGCGGCCAGCATCGCGGGGAAGATCTCGTCCCCGTTGCGCAACGGCACGAGCTCGTTGCCCTCGGTCGCGGCGACGCCGATCAGCCGCTCCAGCCGCCGGCGCAGCCGCTGCTTGCGGTCCTCCGGCGCTCTCGGTTCCGGTATCCGCCGTTCCTCGTACGTCTGCTGTGTCACGTGTGCTCTCCCCTGCCCCGGGCCGTTCGCCGCCCCCTGCCCGCGCGCCACCGGTTGCGGGGGCGCGCCTGCTGGTTCCTCTTTGCCGCTGCCGGCGGTTTCACGCAGGGCCGTGGCGAGCCGCACACGGGACGGTCCGCCGTGTGGTGCTCATGGGGCCGCAGGCGTAGGACGGAAGGCAACGGGGGCCGACCCCGGCCCTCGCCGTCCCCACGGGAGGAAGTCATGACCCAGCAGCCCGCCACCGCGACCCCGCTCACCAAGGAGATGCAGGACTGCGTCCAGGCCTGCATGACCTGCCACGGCGTGTGCGAGGAGACCATGAGCTCCTGTCTGCAGATGGGCGGCCCGGCCCAGATGCAGATCATGCGCGCCGTGATGGACTGCGCCGAGATGACGCGCATGTGCGCCGACATGATGATGCGCCGCTCGCCCCTGGCGGCCGACATGTGCGCGATGTGTGCCCGGGCCTGTGACATGTGCGCCGAGGCGTGTATGTCCATGCCGGACGACGCCCAGATGATGCGCTGCGCCGAGTCCTGTCGCACGTGCGCCGAGATGTGCCGCGCGATGTCGGCCACCACGATGTGACACCGCCACACGACGAAGGGGGCACCCGCCCGGGTGCCCCCTTCCGCGCCGCGGTGTGCTCAGTTGCCC
The DNA here is from genome assembly GCF_044540525.1 of Streptomyces sp. NPDC085932. Classification (NCBI taxonomy): domain Bacteria; kingdom Bacillati; phylum Actinomycetota; class Actinomycetes; order Kitasatosporales; family Streptomycetaceae; genus Streptomyces; species Streptomyces sp. NPDC085932. The sequence continues at coordinate 39,778 of NZ_JBITSJ010000007.1, read as the reverse complement.
GAGACGGTGACCGTCTCGTCGTTCTTCAGCTGGTTCACCAGGGTCTTCACCTTGGCGGTGTCCCACTGGAGGTTGCCGTTCGGGGCGTTGCCCGCGATCGGCATGTTCATCGACTTGCCCTCGCCGCCGCTGACGCCCTTCATCGCCCAGAACATGGAGGCCAGGTCGAACAGGCCCATGTCCTTGTCGACGACCAGGGAGTCCAGGCCCGCGCCCATGGTGGGGTAGAGCTTGAACGGGTTGAGGACCGTGCTCGGGGTGGCGACCTGGTTGGCCAGGGCCGAGAGGAACTTCTGCTGGTTCTTCGTCCGGTCCAGGTCGGAGCCCTTCAGGGCGTAACGGGTGCGGACGAAGGCCAGGGCCTGCTCGCCGTCGAGGGTCTGCTTGCCCTTCTTCAGGTCCGCGCCGGACTTGGTGTCCTTGATGTCCTGCGGGATGTCGATCTCGACCCCGCCGACCGCGTCCACGATGTTCGCGAAGCCGCCGAAGCCGATCTCCACGTAGTGGTCGATGTGCAGGCCCGTGTTGGCCTCGACGGTGCGCACCAGCAGCTCCGGGCCGTCCTCCGCGTAGGCCGCGTTCAGCTTCGTCTGCCGGCCCGTGGCCTGGTAGAGCTTGCCGGAGTCGGAGCCCTTGTAGGACGGGATCGTGACGTTGGAGTCACGCGGCAGCGAGATCAGCGTCGGGCCGTTGCTCCCGGTGTGCAGGATCATCATCGAGTCCGTGCGCTTGCCCTCGGCGGACCCGGTGTGCAGCTTCTTCTTCTCCTCGGCCGACATGCCCGCGCGGCTGTCGGAACCGACGATCAGGTAGTTGGTGCCCTCGCCCGCCTCCGGGCGGTCGATGACCTTCGACAGGTCCACGTCGCGGTTGAGCTTGGAGTCGGCCCAGAAGTACGTGGCGACGCTCGTCACGACCAGCACCGTCACCAGCGTGATGGCCGTCACCTTGATGCGGCGGCGCCAGTTCGGCGCGGGACGGTCGTACCCGCCGCCGCCCGGCCCGCCGGGGCCCCGGCCGCCGGGGGAGCCGTAGACCTGGCCGGTGTTGTAGCCGCTGTCGTACCCGCCGGGCGGCTCGGCGTAGCCACCGTCCACGTACGACGGCTGCTGCGGCACCCCGCCGTAGCCGCCCTGCCCGGGCGGTGCCGTCGGACCGCGGCGGACCTGCCGCATGACACGGGCGCTCTCCGGCTGTGCGCTGGAGCTGCCCCGTCCGTACCGGCTGCCGCGGTTGTCGCCGGAGAACCCCTCGGGCCAATCATTCATGCCGACAGTGTGCAGGTCCCGGCGGTGGGCCATACAAGAGTCGTCGGAAAATCAGAGCACGGCTGTGGCGAAGCTGACACAAATCCCCCTCATGCCGCCTCGGCATAAGGTAGGGGCCATGACAGACCAGGCCCCAGCTGCGGATTCCGGCACCACGGATATCCCGGGCAAGCCGACCTCGGCCTCCCGCACCACCCTCAGCCACATCATGACCCACAACGACACGAACCTGCTGGGCACCGTGCACGGCGGGGTGATCATGAAGCTGGTCGACGACGCGGCGGGGGCCGTGGCCGGACGGCACTCCGGCGGGCCGGCCGTCACCGCGTCCATGGACGAGATGGCGTTCCTGGAGCCGGTCCGCGTCGGCGACCTCGTCCACGTCAAGGCCCAGGTCAACTGGACCGGCCGCACCTCCATGGAGGTCGGGGTCCGGGTGCTGGCCGAGCGCTGGAACGAGTCCGCGCCGCCCACCCAGGTCGGCTCGGCCTACCTCGTCTTCGCGGCGGTCGACGCCGACGGCAAGCCCCGCCGCGTCCCGCCGGTCCTCCCGGAGACCGAGCGCGACAAGCGCCGCTACCAGGAGGCCCAGATCCGCCGCACCCACCGCCTGGCCCGCCGCCGGGCGATCATGGAACTGCGCGAGAAGCGGGCGGCAGAGGGCTTCGAGGACTGAGCCGTCCGACCTCCCGGAAACACGCGGCTTCCACGAGCGGGCAGCCCGTGTGAGCACGTGGTCTCTACGAGCACGCCACCTCGTCGCCCCGTACCACTCCGAACTCGCCCTGGCCCGGGTCCTCGGCCCGGACCTTGCGCACCCGCTCGAAGTCCGCGCCCGCGATCACCTTCAGGGTCGGTCCCAGCCCCTTGACCGGACGCAGCTCGCTGCCCGGCAGGGCCGTCGCCAGGGACTTGGCCGAACGGTCCCAGCGGGGGTCGTAGGCCACGATCGTGCGCTTGACGTCACGGGCCGCGGCGTTCCGCGGGGCCTTCGTCGTCCGGAAGCCGGTCGACGCGAGCGCCGCGTCCACCCGGCGGCCGAGCCCGGGCGTGCCCGTGCCGTTCTCCACCTGGACCCGGATCTGCTGCGGGGCGACCGAGACGATCCGGGCCGCCGCGCGCGAGTGGTGCGCGGACAGCGGCTGGTCCTGGCGCAGGGCGTGGAAGAGCCGCTCCGACTTCACGGGGTCCCACTTCAGCGTCGAGCCGACGCCCTTCACGGCGTACCCCATGCGCCCGATCGGGACGGTGGTGAACTCCGAGGAGGACGGGGAGAAGTTCCGCATGGCCCGGCCCAGGTCGAGCATCTCGTCCGTGCCGAAGCCCTTGTCGGCCCGCACCGAGCCGAGCACCGCCCGGGTGACGTCCCGGAACTTCATGGGGTTGAGGAGGATCCCGGAGGAGGTGACGCGTTCCACGAGCGCCGCCATGAAGCGCTGCTGCCGCTTCATCCGGCCCAGGTCGGAGGCGCCGTCGACATGGCGGGCGCGCACGTACTGCAGCGCCTGACCGCCGGCCAGGGTGTGCCGGCCGGCCGGGAGGTTCAGGCCGGTGTAGCTGTCCTTCAGCGGGTCGGCGGTGCAGATCTGCACGCCGCCGACCACGTCGACCGTCTTCATGAAACTGGTGAAGTCGACCTCCACGTAGTGGTCGATCTTCACCTTCGTCATGCTCTCGACCGTCCGCACGGTCAGCTGCGGCCCGCCCTCCGCGTACGCCGCGTTCAGCTTCAGGGGGTGCCCGCCGTGCCGCTTGCCGGAGGTGCGGTCGGTGTGCGGGGGAGTCACGGCGTACGAGTCGCGCGGCAGGCTCACCACGCTCGCGCGCTCCCGGTCCTCCGAGATGTGCACGATCATCATCGTGTCGGTGCAGTGGCAGGGCGCGCCGCCGAGCCGGTACTTGTGCCGCTCCGCCTTGCTGATCTTCTCGCGGCCGTCGGTGCCGACCAGCAGGACGTTCATGCCGTGGCCCGCCCGGGGCCGGTTCTTCATGTCCTTGAAGGCGTCGACCCGGGCGATGTCCGCGTCCAGGCTGGTCACCACCGCGTGCCCGATCCCGGCCGAGGCGAGCACCACCACGGACAGCGTGGTGACGGCCCGCATGCCCCAGCGCGGCCTGCGGCGCCGGGCGGGCGGCGCGGGCCGGCGCGGGGTGCGGCGGGCAGTGGGCTGCGGACGACGCTGGGGAGCGGCGGTGGACCGAGGGGACCGCGGCGGCGTGGGCATGGGGACACCTCCGGACGACGGCCGTACGTGGGATCCGTGAAACCGTAGGCCGATACGATCTGCGGCCCGCGCCACCGCCCCCGCGGCGCGCACCGGTGTCCCCCGTTCGCGGTAACGTGAGCCCCCTATGAACGCCAATCCCGACGTGCGGCACCCCGCCGTTTCCGTGATCATGCCCGTCCTCAACGAGGAGCGGCATCTGCGGGGAGCAGTCCAAGCCATCCTCGCGCAGGAGTACGCCGGCGAGATGGAGGTCGTGATCGCCCTCGGTCCGTCCACGGACCGCACGGACGAGATCGCCGCCGAGCTCGTGGCCGAAGACCCGCGTGTGCACACCGTCCCCAACCCCACCGGCCGTACGCCCGCGGCGCTGAACGCGGCGATCAACGCCTCCCGGCACCCGATCGTGGTCCGCGTCGACGGCCACGGCATGCTCTCGCCGAACTACATCGCCACCGCCGTCCGGCTCCTGGAGGAGACCGGCGCGCAGAACGTCGGCGGCATCATGCACGCCGAGGGCGAGAACGACTGGGAGCACGCGGTCGCCGCCGCGATGACCTCGAAGATCGGGGTCGGCAACGCCGCGTTCCACACGGGCGGCCAGGCGGGTCCGGCCGAGACCGTCTATCTGGGGGTGTTCCGGCGCGAGGCGCTGGAGCAGCAGGGCGGCTACAACGTGGAGTTCATCCGCGCCCAGGACTGGGAGCTGAACTTCCGCATCCGTGAGGCCGGCGGGCTGATCTGGTTCTCGCCCGAGCTGAAGGTGTCGTACCGGCCGCGGCCGAGCGTGAAGGCGCTCGCCAAGCAGTACAAGGACTACGGCCGCTGGCGGCATGTCGTCGCCCGCTACCACGAGGGCTCGATCAACCTGCGCTACCTCGCCCCGCCGACCGCCGTGTGCGCGATCGCGGCCGGGATCCTGCTGGGCGTGGCGCTGACCCCCTGGGGCTTCGTGGTGCCCGGCGGCTACCTCGCGGCGATCCTGCTGGGCTCGGTCCCGGCGGGCAAGGGCCTGCCGCTGAAGGCCCGCCTGCAGATCCCCGTGGCGCTGGCCACGATGCACATGTCCTGGGGCTGGGGCTTCCTCACCAGCCCGCGATCACTGGCCAGAAAGGTCATCGCCTCCCGACGCCCCGCGGTCCGCGCGGACGCGGCGGCGAGCTGACGCTCCCGCTCCTGGGCCCCCTCCCGTCCGGGAGGGGGCCCAGGGCGTCTCCGGCCCTCGTCACCACCGGTAGGGCCGGTAGACGTCCATGCACTCCTTCTTGTCGGCCGTGAGGGCGTCCGCGCTGTCGGGCAGGTCCCCGGCCTTCACCGGCTCCTGCTTCGGATAGCCGGTGCCCTCCCGCCAGTCGGCGCCGATGACCAGGGTGGTCGTGACGTCGTCGGTGGCGCGCACCTGGCCGCTCGGGATGCCGACCGCCTCGGCCACCGACAGCGCGTTGGCCCTGCCCTGCTCCCCGGTGCTCTTCGGGTACGTCACCTGCGTGCGCGGCTGCGGGTCCTGCTGCCGCGAGGCGACCGCCCGGGCGAACCCCTCCTGCTGCAGGGCGGCCACGATCGCGGCGGCCCGGTGGGGCACCGCCGGCCCCTGCTCGCCCGCCGTGCCGTTGACGACCGTGACCGACAGTCCCTCCGCGGGCGCGGCGGCGGGCCCGGTGGCCCGGGCCGCGACCGGGGACGGGCCGTCGGCGGCCTCCCCGGTCTTCCCGGTCCTCCCGGCCTTCCCGCCCTTGTCGAAGGCGACGTCGTCGCGGAGCATCGCCCACATCTTGTCGGCGTCCGCCGGCTTGGGCACCAGGTGGTTGCGGTTGAGCGGGTCCTCGATCCACGGCATCGTCGTCATCGTGATCCGCTCGGTGGGGACCGACTTGAGCTGCATGGCCAGGTCGTACAGCTCCTTGACCGTGCCGATCTCCTCGGACACCTTCAGCGCCTTGGTGCCCGCCTCGGCCAGGCCCATCAGCCGGCCCGTGTCGGTGAAGACGTTCTGCTGCTTCAGCGTGCGGATCATCGCGTTCATGTACATGTGCTGGGCCTTGGCCCGCAGCGGGTCGCTGCCCCAGGCGTGCCGGGTGCGCAGCCACTGCAGCGCCTGCTTGCCCTGCACGTTGTGCGTGCCCGCCTCGAGCTTCAGGCCGGAGCCGCCGCGCTGGCCGGGCAGCGGCCGGTCCCACACGTTCTGGTTGACGCAGACCGGGACGCCGCCGATCGCGTCCGCCATGTCCACCACTCCGGCGAAGTCGACCATCATCCAGTGGTCGATGTACACGCCGGTCAGTTCCTGCCAGGTGGCCAGGGTGCAGCCCGGCCCGCCGCGCTGCAGCGACTCGTTGATGATCGTGTTCTTCGCCGGGTAGGTCTCGCCGGTGTCGGGGTCGGTGCACTTGGGGATGTCCACCCGGGTGTCCCGCGGAATGCTCACCACGGACGCGCTCTCCCGGTCCGCCGAGACGTGCAGCAGCATCTGCACATCGGCCAGCGGCTTGCTGCCGACGTTGTCCCTGCTGCCGCCGAGCTTGACGTTCTCCGCCGAGTTCCGGCTGTCGGAGCCGATCAGCAGGATGTTCAACGGGGTCTGGCCCGCCGCGTTGGGCTCGGACCTGCGGACGTCGGAGTCCCCGGCGTTGCGCTTGCCCTTGTCGATGTTGGCGTTGAGATGGCGGTAGTAGAGGTAACCGGCGCCGGCCGTCCCGAGTATCAGGACCGACAGCACGAGCGCGGACCAGCGCAATATCCGGCGGCCGCCGCCGCGGCGCCGGCCGCGCCGCCGCCCCGGGTCGCCCTTGTCCCCGTCGTCCCCGCCCGCGGCGGCCGCTCCCGTCCGCGGACGCTCGTCCTGGACCAGGCCTCCCGCGTCGCGCCGTGTGCCGCCTCCGCGCACGTCACTCTGCGCCATACCCTGCCTCCCACCCCTACGGCCGACCTGCGGGCCCGCCCCGCGTCGTGTTCGATGACGGGCGAACCGTGTCCGTCCGGACCGGGAATCTCCCGGTTCGCTCCGGGACACGGCGGTTCCCGCTCCTGGTTGGACGCCTGACAGGCCCGCTCGGATGTACACCCGGCCCGATGTCCGTGCGGGCCCGTCCTGTCCCCCTGTGAGACGCGGGAAAGGACCGTCAGGTCACTTCGCGCACTCGACCTTGTCGGCCGTGGACTTCTGCACGTCGTCCGGGACCTTCGACGGAGTGGTCAGCGGGACGCCCGCGCCCTTGAAGTCCTTGCCGAGGGTGAGCGTCATCGCGGGCAGCCCCTGGGAGTTGTCCACGCTCTCGCCCGGCTTCATCGCCGCTCCGGACAGCCCCAGGATCGCGGCCAGCCTGCGCGCCTGGGCGGCCTGGTCGGGGGCGTACTCCAGGGTCGTCTTCGCCAGCGCCTCGGGCGCGTTGCCCGCGTTCTCCGACTTGGTGACGCCCTCCTCGACCTGGAGCCAGCTGAGGGTCTCCTGGGCGCTGCCGGCGACGGCCCCGCCGTTGAGGATGCGCACCCGCACCTCGGAGGCCGGGGCCTTGCTGCCCTTGAGCCGGGCGGCCTCGGCGGCCTTCTCCTTCTTCTTCTGCTGCTTGACCTCGGTCAGCGACACGTCGTCCCGGACCATCGCGAAGAGCTGCTGGGCCTGCGGCTGCTTCAGGACCACGGTGGCCTTGACCGTCTCCTCGGGGTTGTCGACGACGGGCACGGTCGCGAACGTGAGGTTCTTCGTGTCGAACTTGCCCAGTTCCGCCCCGAGATCGGCCAGTTTCTTGATCGTGCTGATCTGGGAGTCGACGGTGAGCGCCTTGGTGCCCGCCTCCGCCAGCTTGATCATCTTGGCGGGGCTGGTGAGCGTGTCGTTGGACTTCAGCTTGCGCATCAGCGAGCCCAGGAACTGCTGTTGCAGCTCGATCCGGCTCAAGTCGCCGCCGAAGCCCACGCTGTGCCGCGTCCGGACGAAGGCCAGCGCCTGCTCGCCCTCGATGGTGTGCTCGCCCTTGGGCAGGTCGAGCTTGGAGTCCTTGTCCTTGATGTCCTTGGCCAGGCACACGTCGACGCCGCCGACCGCGCTGGTCAGCGTCTTGACCGCGTTGAAGTCGGCCACCATGAAGTGGTCCATCTTCAGACCGGTGAGCTCGGTGATCGTGCGCATGGTGCAGCTCGGCGTCCGGTCCTCCTGCCCGAGGCTCTGGTTGAAGCGCGTGCGCTGCTTGCCCGGGATGACCTTCTCCGTGCCGTCCTCCTGGGTCGTCGGACAGTCCGGGATGTCGGTGATCAGGTCGCGCGGGATGCTCAGCACCGTCGCGTTCGAGCGGTCCTTGGAGACGTGCAGCACCAGCGTGGTGTCCGCGTGCCCGGAGCTGCCCTGGTCGCCGTAGCCCTCGTTGCCCTCGCCCGTGCGCTTGTCGGTCCCGATGAGCAGGATGTTGATCGCGCGGTCCTTGCTGAACCCGCCGGTCCCGGCGCCGTCGTCGGAGACGGACGTGATGTTGTCGTTGAGGTGCTCGTAGTAGAGGTACGCGGCCGCGCTCACGCCGACCAGCACGAAGGCCAGCGAGCCGCCGGTCCACATCAGCACCTTCCTGCCCTTGGACTTCCGCGGCGCCGGACGGCGTCCGCGCCGCCCGGCGGCGGGCTCGGCCGCGGCACCGCCGCGTCCGCGCGGAGCGGCCGCCTCGCCACCGGGCGCGGTGGCCCCGGGCCGCCGCGCGGGGGCGGCGGTGCGGCGGGCCCGTGCCGCGCCACCCGCCGCGCTGGTGCCGCGGGCGCCGGACGCACGGGGGCCGGGAACGGCCGACTGCGGTGCGGAAGGACCCAGTCGCAGTTCGTATTCACCGGTGTTCGGGTTGAGCACCCACTGGTCTGCGGGGTCGATGTCGTCCGCCCGCCCACGGCCTTGCGCGTCCACGGTTGCCTGATTCCTCCGTCGGGCCACGCGGCGCCCTCCCCCGAAGGCGCACGGTGCTGGTCGAACAGTGCCCGCCCAGGGACGGACCTCATGGGTCGGAGCACTGGATCGCACACACTATCCGCACACTTCGGCGTCAAGCGACGTGGGTGACAAACTCCACGTTCTTACAACTGGGCAATACCGCCCAATTGTTTGACGGCAGTTCGGCGAACACCCTCCGGATTCCCGTCACTTGGCACACTCAACCTTGTCGGCCGTGGACTTCTGCACGCCCTCGGGCGTCTTCGTGGGAGTGGTCAGGGAGACGCCCGCGCCCTTGAAGTCCTTGCCGAGGGTCAGGGTCATCGCGGGCAGCCCCTGGGAGTTGTCCACACTCTCGCCCGGCTTCATCGCCGACCCGGGCAGGCCCATCAGATCCGCCAGGCGCCGGGCCTGGGCGGCCTGGTCGGGGGCGTACTCCAGGGTCGTCTTCGCCAGTTGGGCGGGCGCGTTGCCCCCGTTCTCCGACTTGGTGACGCCCTCCTCGTTCTGCAGCCAGCTGAGGGTCTCCTGGGCGCTGCCGGCGACGGCCCCGCCGTTGAGGATGCGCACCCGCACCTCGGAGGCCGGGGCCTTGCTGCCCTTGAGCCGGGCGGCCTCGGCGGCCTTCTCCTTCTTCTTCTGCTCCTTCACGGCCGTGAAGGAGACATCGTTCTTGATCATGTCGAAGACCTGCGGGGCGGTCGACTCGTTCAGGACGACCGTGCTCTTGACCTTCTCCGCCGGATTGTCGATCACCGGGACCGTGGTGAACGTCAGGTTCTTGGTGTTGAGCTTGCCCAGCTCCAGGCCGAGGTCCTTCAGCTTGCCGATGCTGTCCAGCTGCGAGTCGACGGTCAGCGCCTTGGTGCCCGCCTCGGCCAGGTCGAGCATCTTGGCGGGGCTGGTGAGCGTGTCGTTGGACTTCAGCTTGCGCATCAGGGCGCTCAGGAACTGCTGTTGCAGCCCGATCCGGCTCAGGTCGCCGCCGAAGCCCACGGAGTGCCGGGTGCGCACGAAGGCCAGCGCCTGCTCGCCCTCGATGGTGTGCGTGCCCTTGGACAGCTTCAGCTTGGAGTCGGGGTCGTCGATGTCCTTGGCCAGGCAGACCTCGACCCCGCCGACCGCGCTGGTCAGCGTCTTGACCGCGTTGAAGTCGGCGACCATGAAGTTGTCCGGCTTGATCCCGGTCAGCTCGGTCACGGTCCGCATGGTGCAGCTGGGGGTGCGGCCGTCCTGGCCGAGGCTGGTGTTGAAACGGGCGTTCGGCGTGCCGGGGATGATCTTCTGGCTGCCGTCCTCCTGCGTGGTCGGGCAGTCCGGGATGTCCGTGACGAGGTCACGCGGGATGCTCAGCGCGGTCGCGTTCGAGCGGTCCTTGGAGACGTGCAGCAGGATCGTGGTGTCCGCGTGGCCGGGGCTGCCGGCGTCGCCGTACTTGTCGTTGCCCGCGCCGGTGCGCTTGTCGGTGCCGATCAGCAGGATGTTGATCGCCTTGTCCTTGCTGAAGCCGCCGGTGCTGGCGCCGTCGTCGGAGACGGAGGCGATGTTGTCGTTCAGGTGCTCGATGTAGAAGTAGGCCGCACCCGCGCCCGCGACCAGCACGAACGCCATCGTGCCGCCGGTCCACAGCAGGACCTTCTTACCCTTGGAGGCCTTCGCCGGCCGCCGCCCGCGCCGTCCCGGCGGCTCCTCCGGTGCCCCGCGCCGCCTGCGCGGCGGCGGCACCGCACGGCCGGGCGTCTCGGGCCGCGCACGGCCGGGCGCCGCGCTGCCGGAGCGGCCGGGCGCCTCCGTGCGGGAACGGCTCGGGGCCTCGGTGCGCGAGCGCGTCCGCCGGCCCGCGTCGGCCGCGGATGGCCTGCGGGGCGAGGGCACGCCCGGCTGCGGTGGGGAAGCGGACAGTCGCAGCTCGTATTCGCCGGTGTTCGGGTTGAGCACCCACTGGTCTGCGGGGTCGATGTCGTCCGCCCGCCCACGGCCTTGCGCGTCCACGGTTGTCTGTTTCCTCCGTCGGGGCACGCGGCGCCTCCCCCACCAAGGCGCCCGGGTCTCGGTCACACAGTGCGCGACCTCAGGACCGTCCTCAGAGCCGGGCGCACCGGATCGCTCACACTAACCGCCCGCCTCGGTGCGGAGCGACGGCGGTGACGGATTCCACGTCCCTACACCTGGGCAATTCGCCCATTTCCCGAGTGAAGAGTTCGTTACGTTGAAGTTGCCTTGGCACTCGCTTTACTCGCAGGTGTCCTCGGCTGCCGTGTTCCCCTCGAAGGTCGGGGGAGGAGAAACGGTGACGACGGGCGCGGAGAACGGCCCCGCGTACGAATCCGCGTACGACCCGTCATGGGAATGAGTGGGCCGCAAAGGGGCGGAACCGCGCGGCACGTCCCGCGCGATCGCCACCGGCGTGTCCGTGCGCAGCCGCTCGAACAGGCGGTCCGCCTCGGGTTCCACGAGTTGGTCGCGATTGGCGTCGTACGCGTAGGACTCCCGGGGAACGGTCAGGAATTGCACTTGTTCCATGGGGATGTCGCGCAGACCGCGCACGAGTTCGTACAAGCCGCGCAGACTCGCCAGATCCGGGTCGGTGGTGAGAGCGGACGTGGCCGCGTCCAGCACGGGATACAGCTTCGCCGGATTCAGCAGGACGTCATTGCTGCGCACCTTGTTGACGAGCGCTCCGAGGAATCGTTGCTGCCGTTCCATGCGTTCCGTGTCGCTGCCGTCGCCCAGGGATTTGCGGGCCCGGACATAGCCGAGGGCCTGCTCGCCGTCGAGCGTCACGCGCCCGGCGGGCAGCCGCAGTTCGGCGGCCCGGTCGTCGATCGGCTCCCGCAGGCACACCTCGACGCCGTCCACGGCGTCGACCATCTCCTTGAAGCCGTGGAAGTCGACGACGACGTGGTGGTCGACGCGGATGTCGGTGAGCTTCTCGACGGTGCGGATGGTGCAGGCCGAGCCGCCCACCTGGAACGCCTGGTTGAACATGGCGAACCGCGGGGCGCTGCGCGAGCCGTCCCGGCGCCGGCAGGCCGGCAGGTCCACCATCAGGTCCCGGGGCAGGGAGACGGCGGTGGCGCTGCGCCGCCCCGCCGACAGGTGCAGCAGGATGGTGGTGTCCGAGCGCTCGGTGCCCGAGTCGCGCCCGTAGCGGGCGTTGTCGTCGCCGTGGCGGGAGTCCGAGCCGATCAGCAGGATGTTGCGCGCGTCCTTGACCAGCGAGGTGGGCCGCTCCTTCTCGTACCGCCGGAGTTCGGCGGCGGCTGCCTCGTCGGGGGTGATGTTCCCGCTGAGCTTCGCGTACACGGCCCACCCGGCGGCCACGCCCGCCACGAGGAGGCCGACGGCCACGAGCGCCGAGATCCGCACCCACCGCGCCCGGCGCCGCCGCAGCAGCCCCCGCCCGCTGGCGGACGCGCCCACGCCCGGCCCGACCCTGTAGCCCACGGCAGCAACCACCCCTCCTGTCGCCGGCACGTCCCACGCGCAGTGCTCCTACGACCATGGCGCGGATGGGCACCGGGGGCGGGGTCGGAATGGGCCGGACGGGGGAGGGGCGCGGGCACTCGGGGCGCCCGCCGGGGCCGACCCGGAGCGGCGGAGGCCCTCCGAGCACCCGACCTCGGCCTGGCGCCCCGCGGGCCCGGGGGAAGGTCCTGCGAGGCCTGCCCGGGCCGGCGCGTCGCGGGTATCAGGGAGATTCTGCGAGGGCCTCGCCCGGGTCGCTGCTTCGCGGGCATCGGGGAGGCTCGGTGAGGGCCTCGCCCGGGCCGCCGCCCCGCGGGCATCAGGGAGGCCTCAGGGTGGCCCCGCCCCGGGTCGCCGCTTCGCGGGCATCAGGCAGGTTCTGTGAGGGCTCCGCCCAGGCCGGCGCCCCGCGAGCGCCCGGAAGGCCTCCGAGCGGCCCCGCCCCGGGCCGGTGCCCCGCAGGCATCGGGGAGGCCCTGCGAAGGCCCCGTCCGGGGCCGGGGGGTGCCGGGGTGTCCTACCGGGCGATGGTCGTCACCCGCTCGCTCTCCACCCGCTTGTCCAGCACCCCGTCGGCCGCCTGCTCCAGGTTCCGGCACAGCACCACGGAGCCGCCCGTGGCCAGGGGTCCGTAGAGCCCCGCGTTCAGCCCCTCCCACGTGTCGTACGGAAGGCCCGACAGGATGCGGGACCCGGGTCCGGTCAGCCCCAGCCCCGTCGCCTCGGCCCGCGCCCGCTCCACGACCTCGGCCCCGCTGAACTCCCGGCCCGCCACGATCAGCGCGGGCCCCTCCGGGTCCACCGGCGCGTACGGCACGAAGCGGTCCCCCTGCCCCGGCACCTCCACCGCGTAATCGACGAACCCCTCGGGCGTCTGCGGGAACCGTCCGCCGAGCGGCCGCAGCGCCAGCGCGACCCGGGCCCCGGAACAGGCCCGCGCCGTCTCCAGCCGGTCCGGCCCGCTCACCACCACGTCGGCGGAGCGCACGTCCCCCGTCACGTCGGCGACGACCCCCACCGACGCACATGCCAGCAGCCACACCGCCGTCTGCCAGTGCGCCGGCAGCAGCAGCGCCACCCGGTCCCCGGGCTCGACGGACAGCTCGTCCTGGAGGAGGTTCGAGGTCTTGGCCACCCAATTGGCGAAGGTGGCCACGGACAGTTCGACCCGTTCGCCCGTGGCGTCGTCGTAGAAGGTCACCAGGGGGCGTCCCGGATCCGCGGCGAGCGCGGAACCCAGCAGGTCGGCAGGGGTGCGATCGGTGGCGTTCACCCGCGCAAGCGTACGCGGCGCGCCCCCCGCCACCCAACGGACCGGCCACCGCCCCGCCATGAATCCGCCACCGGTTCGGCCGAACACGACCGACGGTCCGTCAACTCCCAAATGGACAGAGTTATACGACTATGTCCAAGATCAGGGGCATGCGTGGATTCCTTGCTTCCTCGATCGGTGTCACCTGTGCGGCCGCTCTGGCCCTTCCCCTCACCCCGCCCGCCCTCGCGGCGACCGCGAGACCGGTGCCCTCCACGGAAGCCGCGGCGAGCGCGAGACCCGCGCCCCACGCGGAGACCCCGGCCGCCGCCACGACCACCCGGCGCGCGGCCGAAGCGGCCACCGCCGGCAGCACCCAGTCACTTCCCCTCCAGCCCCTCACCCGCAACCGCGCCACCCCCTCCGCCCCCGCGGGCGAGCAGGGCCTGCACCCCCGCTCCGTACGCCCCTTCTCCCTCGTCGGCGTGGTCTGGGACGACCCCGAGGCCGAACTGCACGGCCGCGTCCAGGTCCGCACCCGTGCCGCGGACACCGGCACCTGGTCCGGCTGGCAGGACGTGGAGACGCACAACGCCGACCACCAAGCGGACCGCGGCACCCCCGAGAGCGCCTCGGGCCGCGTCCGCGGCGCCACCGCCCCGCTGTGGGTGGGCGAGTCCGACGGCGTGGAACTGAGGGTCCGCTCCGAGGCCGGCCACGCGGAACCCGGCTCCGCGCAGCAGGGCACGGGCGCCGCCCGCAATCTGCCCGCCGCGCCCCCGCTCCCGTCCGGCCTCCGGCTCGAACTCGTCGACCCGGGCGACGACGCCCCACCGCCCTCGGCCGACGGCCCCCGCACCGCCGCCCTCGCCGAGAACTCCGCCGCCACCGAGGCCTCCGCCGTCAACGCCGACCTCGCCCCCCTGGGCGCCACCGAGATCGCGCCCCTGAACCGGGCGGAGACCGAGCGGGAGTTCGCCGCGTTCAACGCCGGCGCACCGGCGGAGCAGCAGCAGGCCAAGCCGTACATCGGCCCGCGCCCGGGCATCGTCACACGACGTGGCTGGGGGGCGAACGAGGGATTGCGGGAGAGCGGCTTCCGGTACACCAAGAAGGTCCGGGCGGCCTTCGTGCACCACACCGCCAGCGGCAACAACTACCGCTGCTCGCAGGTCCCGTCGCTCATCCGCAGTATCTACCGCTACCACGTCAAGAGCATGGGCTGGCGGGACATCGGCTACAACTTCCTCATCGACAAGTGCGGAAAGATCTACGAGGGCCGGGCCGGGGGCGTGGCACGACCGGTCCTCGGCGCGCACACCCTTGGTTTCAACAGCAACAGCATGGGGATCGCCGTCCTCGGGTCGTACGACACGAAGAAGCCGTCGAAGTCCGCGGTCAAGGCCGTGGCCCGGCTGACCGCGTGGAAGCTGGGGCTGTACCGGGTGAATCCGAAGGGAAAGACTTACCTGAAGTCGGCCGGCAGCAATCTGCACGGCAAGGGTAAGAAGGTACGACTGAACGTGATCTCCGGGCACCGGGACGGCTTCAAGACGGAGTGCCCGGGACGGAAGCTCTACGCCAAGCTCGGCTCGGCCCGCTCCAAGGCGGCCGGCTACCAGGGCCGCTGAGCACACGTTCGACCGCCGTCGGGGGGCATGCGCGGACATGGGACGGAACTGCCGCACGGCCAGCGAAGGCGCCACGGAACGGTCTGCATACACTGACCGGCCGAAAGACAGTTCGGCCGGTCCCGGCAGGAAGCAGAGACGACACGTGACAGAAGCGATCCTCCTGGTCGGCGGCAAGGGCACCCGGCTGCGCCCGCTCACGGTGCACACGCCCAAGCCCATGGTCCCGGCGGCCGGGGTGCCCTTCCTCACGCACCAGCTGGCGAGAGCGAGAGCGGCGGGTGTCGAGCACATCGTCCTGGCCACGTCCTACCTGGCCGAGGTCTTCGAGCCGTACTTCGGGGACGGCTCCGCGCTGGGCCTGCACCTGGAGTACGTGACGGAGGAGGAGCCGCTCGGCACCGGTGGCGCCATCCGCAACGTCGCCTCCCGGCTGCACTCCGGCCCGGACGACCCGGTCCTGATCTTCAACGGCGACATCCTGACGGGCCTGGACATCCGCGCCCTGGTCGACACCCACGAGTCGTCGGGCGCGGACGTCTCCCTGCACCTGACGAAGGTCACGGACCCGCGGGCGTACGGCCTGGTCCCCACCGACGACACGGGCCGGGTGCTGGCGTTCCTGGAGAAGCCGCAGACGCCCGAGGAGATCGTCACCGACCAGATCAACGCGGGGGCCTACGTCTTCCGCCGCTCGGTCATCGACACGATCCCGGCGGGCCGGCCGGTGTCGGTGGAGCGGGAGACCTTCCCCGACCTGCTGTCGGCCGGGGCCCACCTCCAGGGCATGGTCGACTCGACGTACTGGCTGGACCTGGGCACCCCGGCGGCCTTCGTCCGCGGCTCGGCGGACCTGGTCCTGGGCAGGGCCCCGTCCCCCGCGGTCCCCGGCCGCTGCGGCGACCGTCTGGTGCTGCCGACGGCGACGGTCGCGGCCGACGCCAAGCTGGCCGGCGGCACGGTGGTGGGCGAGGGCGCGTTCGTCGCCGAGGGCGCGCGTGTCTTCGGCAGCACGATCCTGCCGGGTGCGGTCATCGAACCCGGCGCGGTCATCACCGACTCCCTCATCGGCACCCGGGCCCGGGTCGGCGAACGGTCGGTCCTCACGGGCACGGTCATCGGCGACGGCGCGGTGATCGGCCCGGACAACGAGCTCCGGGACGGCGCCCGCATATGGTGCGACGCCCGCATCCCGGCCGGAGCGGTCCGCTTCTCGTCGGACCAGTAGGAGCACCGGCGCCCGAGCACCGGGAACCGGAACCGGGAACGGGCGGATCCTCAGATCCGCCCGATGTCCCACCGGGGCATCTTCGGCGCCCGGCGCGCCGGCACCCGCCCGCTCAACAGGATCAGCCGGGCCGCCCGATGCCGCTGACCCGCGTACGGCTCCAGCAGCTCCAGCATCACCGAGTCGTCCGCGTCCCGGTCCCCGGCCAGCGCCCACCCCACGATCCCCGGCAGATGCAGATCTCCCACGGTCACCTCGTCGGCCGCGCCGTGACTGCGCTGCACCGTCTCCGCCGACGTCCACGGCCCCACCCCGGGCACGACCTCCAGCCGTGCCCGGGCCGCCACCGGCTCCATCCGCACGGCCTCCTCCAGCCGCGCGGCGACCCGGACGGCCCGCAGGATCGTCGACGCCCGCTTGTTGTCGACCCCGGCCCGGTGCCACTCCCAGGACGGGATCAGCGCCCAGGTCCGCGGCGCCGGCATCACGTGCATCCGCCCGGGCGCGGGCCCCGGCGCGGGCTCCCCGTACGCGCGCACCAGCAGCCGCCACGCCCGGTAGGCCTCGTCGGTCGTGACCTTCTGCTCCAGGATCGACGGGATCAGCGACTCCAGCACCAGCCCGGTCCGCGTCAGCCGCAGACCCGGCCGCCGGTGCCGTGTCACCGCCAGCAGCCGGTGCCGCGGCACGAACGCCGACGGATCGTCGGCCGCCCCGAGCAGCTCCGGCAACCCCTCCAGCAGCCACTGCGCCCCGGGCCCCCAGGCCTCTCCGCGGATCCGGCCGCCGGCCGCCGACACCCGGAGCGTCCCCGGTCCGGCCGGCGTCAGAGCGGCCCGCCACACGGACCCGTCCGGCATCGCCCGGAACGTCGGATCACCCGGCCCGCGCCGCAGCGGCCCGAGCACCAGCCCGAGATCCAGCGGCCCGTCCGGCACCCACTCCCGTACCCGCCCGGGCCCCGCCGCCTGCCGCGGCACGCCCGTGCCCACGGCGACATGCCCACCGCGCACGGTGGTACGCGTGGGTTCGGGGGCGAAGCGTCCTGCCATGAGTGAACGTCCCTGGACGACCGAGTGGGGCCCTATGAGGGTAGGCCCGGACCGGTACCTTCCACCGCACCTGTCACCGCGCCTGTCACGGACCTCTCAGCGCACCGCGATGAACGCCTCCGCGTCCCGCTCCGCCCGCGGCCGCGGTTCCTCGGCCGGATGCCCCACCGCGACCGCGCCCATCGGGTCCCAGTCCGCCGGCAGCCCCAGCACCTCGCGCACCACGTCCCGGCAGAACATCGTCGAGGACACCCACGCCGACCCCAGCCGCTCCCCGGCCAGCGCGACCAGGAAGTTCTGCACGCCGGCGCCCGCGGCCACGACGAACATCTCCCGCTCGGCGCCGTCCCGCCGCGCGTCCCCGTACGTGTGCGAGCCGTCCATGACCAGGCAGGGGACGACCAGGCAGGGCGCGTTGCGCAGGACGTCCCCGCGGCGCACGCGCCGGGCGATCGACTCCTCCGTCTTGCCGTCCCGCCGCAGATCGGCGATCCACGCCTCGCGCATGGCGTCCAGCAGCCGCGTCCGCGACTCCGGCGACTCCAGCAGTACGAACCGCCACGGCGTGGTGTGGTGCGGCGCCGGCGCGGTCACGGCCGCCGCCACCGCCCGCCGGACGGCACCGGGGTCGACGGGCTCGTCCGTGAAGGCCCGGACCGTGCGCCGCTGGGTCACCGCCAGCCGTACCGCCTCCGACGTGCCGAGGCGGAACATGTCGTCGCGGGCGCCGCGCACCAGGGCGCGCGCTCCCTCGCCGCCGTCGTCCTCCGTCACGACGTGGGGCAGTCCGCGCACCACCGCGACGGGCAGCCCGGCGGACTTGCCCTTGACGAGGTCACCGGCGGCGGCGAGCTCGTCGGCCGTGGCCACGACGGTGGCGCTGAGCGGGTTGCCGTGGGCGTCCGTGCCCCCGCGCAGGTCGTCGAGCACGCGCACTCCGGCGGCGCCGATCGCCACGTCCGTCAGCCCGGCACGCCAGGGCCGCCCGAACGTGTCGGTCACGACGACCCCGACGTCGACGCCGAGGGCGTCACGCAGCCCTTCGCGCAGGGCCCGGGCCGACGCGTCCGGGTCCTCGGGCAGCAACAGCACGGTTCCGGCCGGGGTGTTGGAGGCGTCGACCCCGGCCGCGGCCATGACCAGCCCCTGCCGGTTCTCCACGATCCGCAGGCCGCCCCGGCGGGCGACCACCCGGACCGTCTCCGCGTCGATCGCGGCCTCCCGGTCCGCCGCCCGGACGATCCGGCCCTCCGCCTTGGACACGATCTTCGACGTGACGAGCAGGACGTCACCGTCGGCCAGTCCCGGCTCGGCGGCGGCTATCAGCTTGGCCAGATCGTCCCCGGCGGCGACCTCGGGGAGCCCGCTCACGGCCCACACCCGGTATCCGCCGGTGTGCCGCTCCTCACCGCTCACGCGCCGCGCACCTCCTCCGCAAGGGCCAGCGCCTCCCGGGCCATCCGCGCGGTCGCGTCGGCGTCGGTCATCATCAGCGGCACGGCCCGGCAGCGGATCCCGGCCGCCTCGACCTGCTCCACCGCCTTCGCGTCGACCGTGTCGACGAGCCAGCCGTCCAGCAGGCCCGAGCCGTAGTGCTCGGCCACCGCCGTCGCGGTCGACTCCACGCCCACCGCGGCCAGCACCTTGTCGGCCATGCCCCGCACGGGCGCGTCGCCGACGATGGGGGACAGGCCGATCACCGGCACCCCGGCGTCGGCGATCGCCTCCCGGATGCCGGGCACCGCGAGGATCGTGCCGATCGACACGACCGGGTTGGACGGCGGGAACAGGATGACGTCCGCCTCGGCGATGGCCTCCAGCACGCCCGGAGCGGGCTTGGCCTGGTCGGCGCCGACCGGCACGACCGCCTGCGCGGGCACCGAGGCGCGCAGCCGCACCCAGTACTCCTGGAAGTGGATCGCCTTGCGCTCGCCGTCGAGCTCGACCGCCACATGGGTCTCGACCCGGTCGTCCGTCATGGGGATCAGCCGCACGCCCGGCTGCCACCGGTCGCACAGCGCCTCCGTCACCGCGCTCAGCGGGAATCCGGCGCCGATCATCTGCGTCCGCACGATGTGCGTGGCGAAGTCCCGGTCGCCGAGGCCGAACCACTCGGGGCCGACGCCGTACGCCCCGAGCTCCTCCTTCAGGTGGAAGGTCTCGTCGGCACGGCCCCAGCCCTGCTCCTCGTTGATGCCGCCGCCGAGCGTGTACATCACCGTGTCGAGGTCCGGGCAGACCTTCAGCCCGAAGAGGTGGATGTCGTCCCCGGTGTTGCCGATGACCGTGATGTCCGCGTCCCGCACGGCCCGCTTCAGACCACGCAGGAACCGGGCACCACCGATGCCGCCTGCCAGAACCACAATGCGCATGGGAGCCAGTCTCGCAGGCCCCCGCGACAACCGGTGCGCGGCTGTGGACAACCGGCGACGCGACCGGTCAGGCCGTGAGGGCGCCCGGCTCGGTGCGGGCCTCGCAGTGCGGAGCCGTGTGCATCGGCATCTCCGTCAGCCCCGGGTGGTACACGTGCAGACTCACCGCAGGCTCCAGTGCGTCGTTCACCACCTCGTGCACGTACCCCGGCGCGAACACGCGCTGCGCGCCCGCCCGCAGGGCGCGCGTGCCCCGCTCCGTGCGCTCGGTGAGCGTGCCGTCCAGCACGGTCAGCACCCCGGAGGACCGGCCGTGGTCGTGCAGCCCGCTGCCCTGCCCGGGGACCCAGGACAGCAGCCACACCTCGTAGCCCGGGCCGCTGCGCAGCCGGTGGTACCAGCGGCTGGTCGCGTCGTAGCGGACGAGGTGCTCCCACTGGGAGCGGTCCTCGGCGATGCCGCGGGCGAGTCCGACGAACTCGGCGACGGTGGCCGGGTGCTCCCGCGGGGTCTGGAGCAGGTGCGTGACCTCGAGGATGTCGCCGGCGATCTGGAGGTCGCTGTCGCTGTTCATGGGTGTGGTGGTTCCTCAGTGAAAAAGAAGGTCAGAGGGAACGGCGGCCGGGGAGACGGGTGGCCCGGGCCTTCAGCTGGAGCGGGTGGGGCTCAACAGCTGGAACAGCAACAGCTACAGCGAGCGTGGGCAGCACCGAGGGACCCGGCGGTGCGGGTCGTGGTGAGTGCCAAGTTCGCGAGCATGCCCACAAGGACACCGGTTCACACCCGCACTGTCAACTCGACACCCGGTATGTGGGATGAGGTTCACCTCATCCGGTCGATCGCTCAGATGAAAGGTTTGTTCATGGCCTTGCCGGGACACATGGCGTCCATCCGGGCGGACAAACCCCGTTGCGTACTCGTGATCCGACTGTGATCCGGTTCGCTTCGAGGAGCGTGTCGGAACGGGATCGAACTCCTGGGCGTCCTTCTCCGTGAGGGTCTGCGAGGGGTCCGGCGGACAGCGTGAGCCCTTCGGGGCTCTATCGGTGTGTCAGGTTTTATGGTGATTTGAACACTTTCCGCATGGGCTTGGTTCCGCAGAGTGAATAAGGGGCTCAATAGCAGATCTCGGCTTGACTCGCCCGGAGCAGCACACTTGTAATTTCACTCGTGTCGTTCAGCCGGAATCGGTAACGGCTAGATCACGGGGACGCGAAAGACAGACGAGGGGCGCACATGACCGAGACGGTGCAGCAACTGCTGGTCGACGACGCGGACGAGGAACTCGGCTGGCAGGAGCGCGCACTGTGCGCCCAGACCGACCCCGAGTCCTTCTTCCCCGAGAAGGGCGGCTCGACCCGGGAGGCCAAGAAGGTCTGCCTCGCGTGCGAGGTCCGCTCCGAGTGCCTCGAGTACGCCCTCGCCAACGACGAGCGCTTCGGCATCTGGGGCGGTCTGTCCGAGCGGGAGCGCCGCCGGCTGAAGAAGGCCGCCGTCTGAAGAGGCCCTCAGCGTGAACGGCCCGTCGCCGGTGGGTTGTCCACAGGCGGCGGGCCCCCTTGTTGCGCAGCCGATAGTGTGGTCGCTCGTCCGAGACGCCACGCTGCCCCCACCGGTCGCGGGCGTCCACCGCAGTCCACCGAACCGGGGCCCGTACCTCGATGTCCGTGCACAGCCACCCGGCAGCCCATCACGACAGCGCTGCCACACCTGAGTTCCCGCGTCATGTGGTGACCGCGGTCCTCGTCTCCCACGACGGCGCCCGCTGGCTGCCCGACGCGCTCGCCGGGCTGCTCGGCCAGGAGCGGCCCGTGCAGTACGCGATGGGGGCCGACACCGGCAGCGCGGACGACTCCGCCCAGCTGGTCACCGACGCCCTCGGCGCCGACCGCGTGCTGCACCTGGCCCGCCGCACGGGCTTCGGCCAGGCCGTCGAGGAGTGCGACCGCACGGCCCCGCACCTCACCCCGGAAGAACTGCCGTATCTGAAGCGGCCCAGCGGCTGGGACCCCGTCACGCGCTCGTGGCGCGACGACACCTACGACCTGCCCGAGCTCCCCCACGGCGAGCCGGTCCAGTGGCTGTGGCTGCTGCACGACGACTGCGCCCCCGAACCAGACGCCCTGGCCCAGCTGCTGCGGGTCGTGGACAACGAGTACGAGCTGGGCCGCGAGGACGTCGCCGTCGTCGGCCCCAAGCTGCGCGGCTGGTACGACCGGCGGCAGCTGCTGGAGGTCGGCGTCACCATCGCCCACTCCGGCCGCCGCTGGACCGGCCTGGACCGCCGCGAGCAGGACCAGGGCCAGCACGACCACGTCCGGCCCGTGCTGTCGGTGTCCACCGCCGGCATGCTGATCCGCCGCGACGTCTTCGAGCAGCTCGGCGGCTTCGACCGGCACCTGCCCCTCATGCGCGACGACGTCGACCTGTGCTGGCGTGCTCACGCGGCCGGCTACCGCGTCCTCGTCGCCCCCGAGGCGGTCGTCCGGCACGCCGAGGCGGCCTCCCGCGAACGCCGCACGGTCGACTGCGTGGGCCGCACGGCCGCCTCCCCGCACAAGGTCGACAAGGCCGGCGCCGTCTACACCCTGCTCGTCAACTCCCGTACGGCCGTGCTCCCCTGGGTGCTGCTGCGGATCGTGCTGGGCACCCTGCTGCGGACCCTCGCCTACCTCGTCGGCAAGGTCCCCGGACAGGCAGTGGACGAGATCCGCGGCCTGATGGGCACGCTGCTGCGGCCCGAGCGGATCCTCGCCGGACGGCGCGGCAGAGGCGCCCCGCAGATCGACAAGGGCGAGCTGCGGCAGCTGTTCCCGCCGCCCGGCGCGACCGTCCGGGCCACCGTCGAGCAGGTCGCCGGCAACCTGGTGGGCAGCTCCGACCCGGAGGTCACCTCCGGCGCCGGGCGGCACGGCGGAGCCGTCGAGTCGGGCCCGGGCGGCGACGACGCCGACTTCCTGGAGATCGAGCAGTTCGCCCGGCTCAAGCGCATCGCCCGCAAGCCCGGCCCGGTGCTCTTCCTGGTGCTGCTGCTCGTCTCCCTGGTCGCCTGCCGCGCGCTGCTCGGCGGCGGTGCCCTCGCGGGCGGCGCGCTGCTGCCCGCGCCGGCCGACTCGGCCGAGCTGTGGGCGCGTTACCTGGACGCCTGGCATCCGGTCGGCGCCGGCGGCACCTCCGCCGCGCCCCCGTACGTGGCGATCGTGGCGATGCTCGCGTCCCTGCTGTTCGGCTCGACCGGCCTGGCCGTCACGCTCCTGCTCGTCTGCTCGGTGCCGCTGGCCGGCCTCACCGCCTACTTCGCCTCCCGCCCCCTGGTCGAGTCCCGGCTGCTGCGGGCCTGGGCGGCCGTCGTCTACGCCTTCCTGCCCGCCGCCACCGGCGCCCTCGCCGGCGGCCGCATCGGCACGGCCGTGCTGGCGGTGCTGCTGCCCCTCCTCGCCCGCGCGGGCATCGCCGCGAGCGGCCTGGCCAACCCCGCGGGCACGCGCGGCAGCTGGCGCGCCACCTGGGCGTACGCGCTGCTGCTGACCGTCACCACGGCCTTCACGCCCCTCGTGTGGCCCCTCGCGCTGCTGCTGGGCCTCGGGGTGCTGGCGCTGCGCCGCTCCGACCTCCCGGCGTACGGGCTGCGGTTCCTCGCCCAGCTGGGCACGCCCCTGCTGGTCCTCGCGCCCTGGTCGCTGACGCTGCTCCCGTTCGGCTTCTTCCGGGAGGCCGGCCTGGAGTACGGCCCCTCGGCGGCCTCCGCCCTGGACCTGCTCGGCGCCAGCCCGGGCGGCCCCGGCACCGTCAGCGGCCTCATGCTCATCGGTGTCGTGCTGGCCGCCCTCGCCGCCCTGCTGCGCTCGGAGCGCCAGCCGGCCATCCGGACGGCCTGGGCGGTCGCCCTGACCGGCTTCGTCTTCGCGGTCATGGCCAACGGCTCCACCTGGGCCGGCCCCGCCACCCTCGTCTACGGCATCGCCCTCCTCGCGGCCGCCGCGCTCGGCGCCGACGGAGCACGCGCGCGTGTGGCCGAGCAGAGCTTCGGCTGGCGCCAGCCGGTCGCCGCCCTGATCGCCTTCGCCTCGGCCGCGGGCCCGCTGCTGATCGCGGCCGGCTGGATGATCCGCGGCGCCGACGGGCCGCTGGAGCGGCGCGACCCCACCCAGGTCCCCGCCTTCGTCGCCGAGGAGAGCGGCACCCGCGACCAGGCCCGCACCCTCGTCCTCGACAGCGACTCCGGCGCCCACGTCGGCTACGTGCTGGTGCGCGGTTCCGGCGCCCGTCTCGGCGACGGCGAGATCGCCGCTGCCGACGGCGAGAACAGCAGGCTCGACAAGGTCGTCGCCAACCTCGTCGCCGGCTCCGGCGCCGACCAGGCCGACCAGCTCGGCGGCTTCGCCGTGCGCTACGTCCTGGTCCACCAGGGCACGCCCCGGGAGATCACCCGCGTCCTGGACGCCACGCCCGGCCTGACCCGGCTCAGCCAGCAGAGCGGCGGCGCACTGTGGCGGATCGACCGCGAGGTCGCGCGCGCCACCATCGTCCCCGCCTCCGGCTCGGGCACGCCCCAGCCGGTCGCAGCGAGCCCCGTCGAGATCCACACCACGATCCCGGCCGGCGCCGACGGGCGCGTGCTGCGGCTCGCCGACACCGCCTCCGACGCCTGGACCGCCACCCTCGACGGCAAGCCGCTGACCCCCACCACGGTCGACGGCTGGGCCCAGGGCTTCGAGCTCCCCGCCGGCGGCGGCCGGCTGGACGTCACCTACGACGACCCGATCGGCCACACCGCCTGGCTGTGGACCCAGGGCGCGCTCGCCCTGGTCCTCGTGGTGCTCGCCCTGCCCGGCCGGCGCCGCGACATCGACGACGACCTGCCCGAGGAGCCCCCCGTGCCCGCCGAGGCCGTGGCCGGAGAGGGCCGCCGCGCTCGCCGCCTGCGCGCCCAGGCGGAAGCCGAGGCGGAAGGCGCCCCCGGGCCCGACGCGTTCCCGGAGTCCCCGGAGTACCCGCCCCCGCACCCCGAGCAGCCCCCGGCGAGCGTCCCCCAGCAGAACCACGGCCAGTGGGACGCCACCGGCTACCCGGGCGGCGAATACACCGGTTACGGCGACCAGTACCAGAACGACGCCGCGTATCCGGCCGACGCCTACGGCCGGCAGTACCAGGCGGATCCGTACCAGGGCGGCCAGTACGACCCGTACGCGTACGGCGGCGGTCCCCAGACCCCGTCCTACGACCAGCAGGGCTACGACCAGCAGGGCTACGACCAGGCCTACACGCAGGGGTACGGCACGCCGTACGACCCGGCGCAGCAGCACCACCCCCACGGCACGGGCAGTGAGCGTCCCGACGGGAGCCAGCAGTGAACCGCACCACCCTGTCCCTGATCGCCGGCACGACCGCGCTCGCCGCCGTCACCGGCTTCGCCGTGCTGTCCCAGCCGGACGCCCCGGGCACGCAGGCCGCCGCCGGGGCGGCCGCCCAGCTGCCCGTGGAGCGCACCAGCCTGCTGTGCCCCGCGCCCAGCACGTCCGAGATCGCGGAGACGTCCTACACCTCCTTCACGCCCGTCACGAAGGGCACCGGCAGCGACGGCAAGGCCGAACTGCGGGCGGCGGACGGGCAGTCGGCGGACGGACCGGCCGCGGGCGAGGAGGACGGCGAGTCCGGCGGCAAGACCGGGAAGCAGAGCGAGAAGCAAACCGCGAAGCAGCCCGGGAAGCCCGTGCTGACCCCCAAGGAGCCCGGCAAGCCCGTCACGGGCGACAGCTCGGGCTCCGAGGCGCCCGCCCTGGTCGGCACCGCGGACGGCCGCTTCGCACCCGGCTGGACCGTCCAGGAGACCACCGAGGTCGCCGCGGGGACCGGTCGTGGCCTGCACGGCGTCAACTGCACCGCTCCCGACACGAACTTCTGGTTCCCGGGCGTCAGCACGGCCGCCGACCGCACCGACTACGTCCACCTGACGAACCCCGACGACTCTGCCGCCGTGGTCGACATCGAGCTCTACGGCAAGGACGGCGCCCTGAAGTCGGCGGTGGGGGAGGGCCTCACGGTCCAGCCGCACTCCACCGACCCGGTGCTGCTGTCCACCCTGACCGACGAGGAGCAGTCCGGGCTCACCGTGCACGTGAACGTGCGCAGCGGGCGGGTCGGCGCCGCCGTGCAGGCCCTGGACGACAGGATCGGCGGCGACTGGCTGGCCCCGTCCGCCGACCCCGCGGGCAGCCTGGTGCTGCCCGGCATCCCCAAGGACGCCACCTCCGTGCGCCTGGTCGCCTTCGCCCCCGGCGACGCCGACGCGGACCTCAAGGTGCGCCTCGCCTCCCCGTCCGGCCTGATCACCCCGGCCGGTCACGAGACCGTGCACGTCAAGGGCGGCATGACGACCGCCGTCGACCTCGGCGACGTCACCCGCGGCGAGGCCGGCTCCCTGGTGCTGACGCCGACGGACCGGTCCGTGCCCGTGGTGGCGGCCGTGCAGGTGGTGCGCGGCAAGGGCGACAAGCAGGAGTCGGCGTTCATCCCGGCCACCCGCCCCGTGGGCACGCGCGCGACGTCCGCCGACAACAGCGCGAAGGGCAGCACGCTGTCCCTGACCGCCCCCGAGGGCGCGGCCACCGTCAAGGTCACCGCCTCGGCGGGCAGCGAGGGCGGCACCCCGGTGTCGAAGACGTACACGATCAAGGCGGGCACGACCCAGGACATCGAGCCTCCGGTCCCCGCCGGCCTGAAGGGCACGTACGCGCTCACGGTCGAGCCCGTCTCCGGCGGCCCGGTCTACGGCGCCCGCACCCTGACGGCGGCGGAGGGCGGCGTCCCGGCGTTCACCGTGCAGACGCTCCCCGACGACCGCGGGACGGTGGCCGTCCCGGAGGCGGACGAGGACCTGTCGGTGCTGCAGAAGTAGCCAGCCTCTGCCGGCTCTGCAGAAGTAGCTCCTGCCGGTGCTGTAGGGGGCAGCCTCGGTGCTGGGCTGGAGCCCCCTCGGCGCTGCTGAAGGAGCCCCGGGGGGCCGGTCAGCCCTGGTCCTCGCCGTACCGCGGATCGACGGTCTCCGGGGTGAGCCCCAGCAGCTCGGCGACCTGCTCGACGACGACCTCGTGCACCAGCGCGGCGCGCTCGTCGCGGCCCTTGGTGCGGATCTCGACCGGCCGCCGGTAGATCACCACGCGCGCGGGACGTCCCTCGCGCGCGCTGATCGTGCCGCCGAGCGGGACCGCCTCGTCGTTCCAGGCCTGGCCGGGCCCGTCGAGCCGCGGCACCTCCAGTACCAGGAAATCGATGTCGGCGAGTTGCGGCCACCGCCGCTCCAGGCGTTCCACGGAGTCCTGCACCAGGTCCGCGAACGCCTCCGCACGGCTCGCGGCGAGCGGCACCTGCGGGGGTGCGATGGGGCCGCGCATGCCCCGGCCGTGGCGATCACGGCGGCGGGGCCCGGGGGCGGCGGCACGGGGCGTTACGGGCTTGTCCATCACTGGTGAAGGGTAGTCCCCGCCGCGGCCGTGCGCCCGGCACCGCACGGGCGCGGAAGGGGCTTCCGGCCGACCCGCCCGGCATGTCGTTACATGACCATTCAAGCCAAGGTTGGGCTCGATTCCGTATCCCGCAGAGACAGGCGAGCTCACGGCAATTGAGGGTTTTATGACGACTCTTGACCGCTTGCGGGACCGTTCGACACCTCGCGCGAGAGTGTCCGGGCAGGTCAGAAAGGTGCCCCCGAAGGGGGGTGTGGGGTGTTTCACGCCACGACACGGTGGAGTGACCTGGTGGAGAGTCGTCGCGGCCCGCTCAAGAGTGCGGTACCGTCCAACGTCGTGAGCCCTGTACGTCGCTGTTCGCGCACCGCCTGCGGCCGTCCCGCCGTCGCGACGCTGACGTACGTCTACGCCGACTCGACCGCGGTCCTCGGCCCGCTCGCCACCTACGCCGAACCCCACTGCTACGACCTGTGCGCCGAGCACTCCGAGCGCCTCACCGCCCCGCGCGGCTGGGAAGTCGTCCGGCTCCTCGACGGCTCGGCCCCGGCCCGCCCGAGCGGTGACGACCTGGAAGCGCTCGCGAACGCCGTGCGGGAGGCGGCCCGTCCCCAGGAGCGGGCGGCCGGAGCCGGTGGCGGCGGCCGTGCGGCGGACCCGATGGAGGTCGCGCGGCGCGGGCACCTGCGGGTCCTGCGGTCGCCCGACAACTGATCCGGCTCCTCGGTTTCTCCCCACGCGCGCCCATTGACGCCGCCTTGGCGCGGACATGACCATTCCGTTCTGAGGTCGCGAGAAATCGCTTTCGCATGACGGAAACCGGGGAGGCGCCCGTGTACGTCCAGGAACTGGAACCCGTCGCCGGCTCACTCGGCCTGTCCGCCCTGGTGGCCGCCTCACCCCTGGTGATCGTCCTGGTCCTGCTCGGCGGCGTCCGCATGAAGGCGCACCTGGCGGGCCTGACCGGACTCCTCGCGGCCGTCCTGGTCGCCCGGCTCGCCTACGGCATGCCCCTCGGCCAGACCCTCTCCAGCGGAGCCCAGGGCGCCGTCTTCGGCCTCTTCCCCATCCTGTGGATCGTCGTCAACGCCCTGTGGGTGTACCGGATGACCGTCCGCACCCGGCACTTCGACATCCTGCGCCGGTCCTTCGGGCGGCTGTCCGACGACCCGCGCATCCAGGCCCTCGTCGTCGCCTTCTGCTTCGGGGCCCTGCTGGAGGCGCTCGCCGGCTTCGGCGCGCCCGTCGCGATCAGCGCGGTCATGCTGGTCGCCCTCGGCTTCGAACCGGTGCGCGCCGCCGTCGTCGCGCTGGTCGCCAACACCGCGCCCGTGGCCTTCGGCGCGATGGGCACCCCGGTGGTCACCCTCGCCCAGGTGACGGGGCTTCCGCTGGACTCCGTGGCGTCCGTGGTGGGCCGTCAGACGCCGCTGCTGGCCCTCGTGGTGCCTCTGGTGCTGGTCTGGCTGGTGGACGGCCGGCGCGGGCTGCGCGAGACCTGGGTGCCGGCCCTCGCGTGCGGAGTGGCCTTCGCCGTGGCCCAGTTCGCCGCCTCCAACTACGTCTCCGCCCAACTCGCCGACATCGGCGCCGCCCTGGCCGGAGCCGGCGCCCTGGCCGCCGTCCCGCACGCGCGCGTGCCCGCCGCCGAGTCCGTACGCGCCTCCGTGCTGACCGGCGCCCGCAGCGACGAACTGGACCAGGAGGACCCGCCCCGCGAGGTACTGCGCGCCTACGCCCCCTACGCACTGATCGTCGTGATCTTCTCCGTCGCCCAGGTCCCGGCCGTCAAGGACCTCCTCGCCCGGGCCACCCAAACCTACGACTGGCCCTTCCTGCACGTGGCGGGCCCCGACGGCGAACCCGTCGGCGGCAACGTCTTCACCTGGCCCGTCGTGTCCACCGGCGGCACGCTCGTCCTGCTCGCCGGGATCGGCACCGCCGCCGTCCTCGGCGTCCACGCGCGCGTGGCGGTGAAGGAATGGCTCGCGACCGTCCACGAACTGCGCTTCGCGATCCTCACGGTGACGTCCGTCCTGGCCCTCGCCTACGTCATGAACCTCTCCGGGCAGGCGGCCACCATCGGCCACTGCGTGGCGGCGGCCGGAGCCGGACTCGCCTTCCTGTCACCCGTCCTCGGCTGGTTCGGCGTCGCCGTGACCGGCTCGGACACCTCCGCCAACGCCCTCTTCGGCGCCCTCCAGGTGACCGCCGCCCGCGAGTCCGGACTCTCGCCGGAGCTGCTGGCCGCCGCCAACAGCTCCGGCGGCGTCCTCGGCAAGATGATCTCCCCGCAGAACCTCACCATCGCCTGCGCGGCCGTCGGACTGGCGGGCCGCGAGGGCGACCTGCTGCGCAAGGTGCTGCCCTGGAGCCTGGGCCTGCTGCTGGTGATGTGCCTGATCGTGGTCGGCCAGAGCACCCCGGTCCTGGGCTGGACGCTGCCCTGACCTGAGGTTACGGCTGTGCGTCCACTCGGCCACCGCCCGGCGAGCCGGCACGGGGTGCGGGTAGTTTGGACCGCCCGGTAGGACTTTCCAGGAAGAGGCGGGGCGTGGCTGCTGATCTGTCGCAGGTCGTCAAGGCGTACGACGTTCGCGGGGTCGTCCCCGACCAGTGGGACGAGTCCCTGGCCGAGCTCTTCGGGGCGGCCTTCGTGCGGGTCACCGGCGCGAGCGCGATCGCCACCGGGCACGACATGCGGCCCTCCTCACCGGGCCTGTCGCGGGCCTTCGCGCGTGGCGCCGCCGCACAGGGCGCCGACGTGACGGAGATCGGCCTGTGCTCGACGGACCAGCTGTACTACGCCTCGGGCGCGCTGAACCTGCCGGGCGCCATGTTCACCGCCTCCCACAACCCGGCGCAGTACAACGGCATCAAGATGTGCCGCACGGGCGCCGCCCCGGTCGGCCAGGACACCGGCCTCGCCGAGATCCGCGAACTGGTCGAGGGGTGGAGCGACTCGGGCGCCCCGGAGGCCGCCGCGACCCCGGGCACCATCAGCGCCCGCGACACGTTGTCCGACTACGCGGCCCACCTGCGCTCACTGGTCGACCTCAGGTCCATCCGCCCCCTGAAGGTCGTCGTCGACGCGGGCAACGGCATGGGCGGGCACACCGTTCCCGAGGTCTTCGCCGGCCTGCCCCTGACCCTGGTGCCGATGTACTTCGAGCTGGACGGCACCTTCCCCAACCACGAGGCCAACCCCCTGGACCCGGCCAACCTCGTCGACCTGCAGAAGCGCGTCCGCGAGGAGGGCGCCGACCTGGGCCTGGCCTTCGACGGCGACGCCGACCGCTGCTTCGTCGTCGACGAGCGCGGCGAGCCCGTCTCCCCGTCGGCGATCACCGCCCTGGTCGCCTCCCGCGAACTGGCCCGGCACGGCGGCCGAGGCACGATCATCCACAACCTGATCACGTCCTGGTCCGTCCCCGAGGTCGTGCGGGAACACGGCGGCACCCCGGTCCGCACCCGCGTCGGCCACTCCTTCATCAAGGCCGAGATGGCCCGCAGCGGCGCCATCTTCGGCGGCGAGCACTCCGCCCACTACTACTTCCGCGACTTCTGGAACGCGGACACCGGCATGCTGGCCGCCCTGCACGTCCTCGCCGCGCTCGGCGGCCAGGACGGCACCCTGTCCGCCCTGGTCGCCGCCTACGACCGCTACACCGGCTCCGGCGAGATCAACTCCACGGTCGCCGACCAGCAGGCCAGCCTCGCCGCGATCCGCACGGCCTACGAGGGCCGCGACGGCATCACCCTCGACGGCCTCGACGGCCTCACCGTCTCCGCCGCCGACTGGTGGTTCAACGTCCGCCCGTCGAACACCGAGCCCCTGCTGCGCCTGAACGCGGAGGCGAGGGACGCGGCGACGATGGCCCGCGTGCGGGACGAGGTGCTGGGGATCATCAGGGGCTGAGACCCCGCCCACCGGCGGTAACCTGACCAGGCACGACCCAAGCGCCCGCACCTCGAAGGAACCCCTCATGCCCCTGGAATCCGGCCTCCTCGAGATCCTCGCCTGCCCGGCCTGCCACTCCCCCCTCAAGGAGCAGGACACCGAGCTGATCTGCACCGACACCCAGTGCGGCCTGGCCTACCCGGTGCGCGACGGCATCCCGGTCCTCCTCGTCGACGAGGCCCGCCGCCCCGCGTAGCCGGCCCGGCGCGACCCCGGGTGCGCATGGCCCCGGGGCCCGAGGGCACCGACGTAGGACGACACCCGCACCACGGATCCCGGCGACCGGAGGCTGCCGCTCATGCTCGACGAATCGCTGCTCGACTCCCCGGAGGGCCTCGCCGAGGCCGACCAGCGCGGCCTGCTCCGCGGCGCCGCGGAAGCCGGTGCCCGCGTCCGCACGGCCGCCCGCCACTCGGCCGAGGCAGGCATCAACGACCTCAAGCCCGACGGCCGCCCCCGCGCCGTCCTCATCGCCGGCCCCGGCGCCGCCGCCACCCACACGGCCGACCTCATCGGCACGCTGGCCGGCGCGGGCAGCCCCGTCACCCGCCTCGCCCCCACCGGCGTCGCCCCCGCCGCGGGCGCCCTGCGCTGGGAACTGCCCGGCTGGGTCGGCTCGGTCGACCTCCTCCTGATCATCACCCCCGACGGCACCGAACCAGGCCTGTCCCTCCTCGCCGAGCAGGCCTACCGGAGGGGCTGCAGCGTCGTCGCCGTCGCTCCCGGCCGGTCCCCGCTCGCCGACGCCGTCAACGGCTCCCACGGCCTGTTCGTCCCCATGGCGACCGCCCCCTACGACCAGGAGGAGCCGTTCGCCGCGTCCGCGCCCGGCGTGCTGTGGGCCCTGCTCACCCCGCTCCTCGCGCTGCTGGACCGCACGGGAGTCCTCGCCGCCCCACCGGACGCCCTCGGCAAGGTCGCCGACCGCCTCGACCGCGTCGCCGAACGCTGCGGCCCCGCCATCGTCACCTACAGCAACCCCGCCAAGACCCTGGCCGCCGAACTCGCCGACGCGCTCCCGATCGTGTGGACCGAGGGCGTCTCGGCCGGCCCCGCGGGCCGCCGGTTCGCCGCCGCCCTCGCCGAACTGTCCGGCACCCCCGCGGTCGTCGCCGAACTCCCCGAGGCGCTCGCCGCGCACAGCGCCCTGCTCGCCGGCCCCCTGGCCGCCAGCGCCGACCCCGACGACTTCTTCCGCGACCGCGTCGAGGAACCCCCCGCCCTGCACGCGCGCGTGGTGCTCCTGCGCGACCGCCCCATCGGCGGCCTCACCGCCGCCCCCGGCGCCCGTGATCTCGCCCTCAGCCACGACACGCCGATCAGCGAACTGGAGCCGGAGGAGGGCGGCGAACTGGAGACCCTCGCGGAACTGATCGCCATCACGGATTTCGCCGCGGTTTACCTGGCGCTCGCTTCGAGGGCCTGATCTTGCCCGGGACACCCTGACGCGCCCGTCCGCCCGCACACGCAGAGAGAACCCCATGGACCGCCTCGACAACACCATCCGCCCCTACGCCTGGGGTTCCCCGACCGCCATCCCGCAACTGCTCGGCGTCGAACCGACCGGCGAACCGCAGGCGGAGATGTGGATGGGCGCCCACCCCGGCGCACCCTCCCGCACCGGGCGGGGCACGCTCGTCGAGGTCATCGACGCGGACCCGGAGACGGAACTCGGAGCGGCCGCCGTCGCGAAGTTCGGCCCCCGCCTGCCGTTCCTCCTCAAGCTCCTCGCCGCCGGAGCCCCCCTCTCCCTCCAGGTCCACCCGGACCTCGCGCAGGCCCAGGAGGGCTACGCGGACGAGGAGCGCCGCGGCATCCCCGTGGACGCCCCGCACCGCAACTACAAGGACGCCAACCACAAGCCCGAACTCATCTGCGCCCTCACCGCCTTCGACGGCCTGTGCGGCTTCCGCGCCCCGCTGGAGGCCGCCGGGCTGCTCGACGACCTCGGCGTCGACTCCCTCAAGCCCTACGTCGACCTGCTGCACGCCCACCCCGAGGACGCCGCCCTGCGCGAGGTCCTCACCGCGATCCTCACCGCCGACCCCGAGGAGATGACCCGCACGGTCGAGGAGGCCGCGGCGGCCTGCACCCGCCTCGGCGGCGCCTACGCCCCCTACGCCGACATCGCCCACCACTACCCGGGCGACCCCGGCGTCATCGCCGCGATGCTGCTCAACCACGTCCGGCTCCAGCCCGGCGAGGCCCTCTACCTCGGCGCCGGCGTCCCGCACGCCTACCTCAACGGCCTCGGCGTGGAGATCATGGCCAACTCCGACAACGTCCTGCGCTGCGGCCTGACCCCCAAGCACGTCGACGTCCCCGAACTCCTGCGCATCGTCCGCTTCCACGCCGCCGACCCGGGCGTCCTGCGCCCCGAGGCCGCCCCCGACGGCGAGGAGGTCTACGAGACACCCATCGACGAGTTCCGCCTCTCCCGCTACGTCCTGCCCGAGGCCGGCGCCACCCACGACCTCACCCGCCCCACCCCGCAGATCCTGCTCTGCACGGCCGGCACGGTCCGCGCGGGCGAACACGACCTGACCCCCGGGGCGTCCGTCTTCGTCCCGGCCGGCGAAAAGGCCGAAGTGTCCGGAACGGGAACGCTTTTCCGGGCCACCGTCATCGCCTGACCGTTTCGACGCCCCCCGTGCTGGTGACCTGAGACACCGCGGCCCGAACGGGCTGCAACAATGGCCCACCGTCAAGCACGGGCAAAGCCACGGACGCCGCACACGGCGGCGTCCCGGCCCTGAAAACGGCGTACGAAGGGACAACGCGAACCTATGAGCGCGTCAGGCGGCACCAAGGCGATCGTGGCGGCACTGGCCGCCAACCTCGCGATCGCGGTAGCGAAGTTCGTGGCGTTCCTCTTCAGCGGCTCGTCGTCGATGCTCGCCGAGTCCGTGCACTCGCTCGCCGACTCCGGGAACCAGGCCCTGCTCCTGCTCGGCGGAAAGAAGGCCAAGCGCGAGGCCACCCCGCAACACCCCTTCGGCTACGGCCGCGAGCGCTACATCTACGCCTTCCTCGTCTCCATCGTCCTGTTCTCGGTCGGCGGCATGTTCGCCCTCTACGAGGGTTACGAGAAGATCAAGCACCCGCACGAGCTGACCCACTGGTACTGGCCCGTCGGCGTCCTCGTCTTCGCGATCATCGCCGAGACGTTCTCCTTCCGCACCGCCATCAAGGAGTCCAACACCCTGCGCGGCAAGCGCTCCTGGAAGGAGTTCGTCCGCCACGCCAAGGCCCCCGAGCTCCCGGTCGTCCTGCTGGAGGACCTCGGCGCCCTCGTCGGCCTGATCCTCGCCCTCGGCGGCGTCGGCCTCGCCCTGCTCACCGGCGACGCCGTCTGGGACGGCATCGGCACCCTCTGCATCGGCGTCCTGCTCATCCTGATCGCCCTCGTCCTCGCCGCCGAGACCAAGTCGCTCCTGCTCGGCGAGTCCGCCGGCGTCGAGGAGACCCAGAAGATCGAGGCCGCTGTCGTCGACGGCGACACCGTCACCCGCATCATCCACATGCGCACGCTCCACCTCGGCCCCGAGGAGCTCCTCGTCGCCGCCAAGATCGCCGTGCGCCACGAGGAGACGGCCACCGAGATCGCCGCCGCCATCGACGCCGCCGAGGCCCGCATCCGCGAGGCTGTCCCCATCGCCCGCGTGATCTACCTGGAGCCGGACATCTACAGCGAGGCCGAAGCCGCCAAGGGCCCCGACCCCGAGGCCTCGCCCGGAGGCCCGGCCCCCGCGGCCCACTGACCACCAGCATGCGCGCCCACGGGGCCCGCCGGACCACCCGGCGGGCCCCGTCGCCGTCCCGGCCGCGCCCCGTGATCACCACGGTGATCGGCTCGATGATCGGCTCGATGTGTTCGCGGGCGGGCTGGGGTTCGCCCCCGCCGCCGGTGTAGCTTGGGACGGAGCCAGACGTCGCTGCTGATGGCGGTCGGGCGGTCCCGAGCGGGGACCGGCCGAGGGAGAGAGGGCCTCCGACGGACTGCGCTGCGCGTACGCGGGCATGCCTGTGTCCTCTTTCGGGCACCCCTGTGTCCGCCGCCGCGCAGACCAGCCGTACCCACCTCGACCCAACCCCGAGGAGCAGCTCGACATGACGACTGTCGACAACCGACAGGACTTCAAGGTCGCCGACCTCTCCCTGGCCGAGTTCGGCCGCAAGGAGATCACCCTCGCCGAGCACGAGATGCCCGGCCTCATGGCGATCCGCAAGGAGTACGCCGAGACCCAGCCTCTCGCCGGCGCCCGCGTCACCGGCTCCCTGCACATGACCGTGCAGACCGCCGTCCTCATCGAGACCCTGGTCGCCCTCGGCGCCCAGGTCCGCTGGGCCTCCTGCAACATCTTCTCCACCCAGGACCACGCCGCCGCGGCCATCGCCGTCGGCCCGAACGGCACGGTGGACAACCCGCAGGGCGTCCCGGTCTTCGCCTGGAAGGGCGAGACCCTGGAGGAGTACTGGTGGTGCACCGAGCAGGCCCTGACCTGGCCGGACAGCCCCACCGGCGGCCCCAACATGATCCTGGACGACGGTGGTGACGCCACCCTCCTCGTCCACAAGGGCGTCGAGTACGAGAAGGACGGCAAGGTCCCCTCGCCCGACACCGCCGAGTCCGACGAGCACCGCGTCATCCTGGAACTGCTGACCCGCACCCTGGGCGAGAACCCCCAGAAGTGGACCCAGCTGTCCTCCGAGATCCGCGGTGTCACCGAGGAGACCACCACCGGCGTCCACCGCCTGTACGAGATGCAGCGCGACGGCGTCCTCCTCTTCCCGGCGATCAACGTCAACGACGCCGTCACCAAGTCGAAGTTCGACAACAAGTACGGCTGCCGCCACTCGCTCATCGACGGCATCAACCGCGCCACCGACGTCCTCATCGGCGGCAAGACCGCGGTCGTCTGCGGCTACGGCGACGTGGGCAAGGGCTGCGCGGAGTCCCTGCGCGGTCAGGGCGCCCGCGTGATCGTCACCGAGATCGACCCGATCTGCGCGCTCCAGGCCGCGATGGACGGCTACCAGGTCACGACCCTCGACGAGGTCGTCGACAAGGCCGACATCTTCATCACCACGACCGGCAACAAGGACATCATCATGGCCTCGGACATGGCCAAGATGAAGCACCAGGCCATCGTCGGCAACATCGGCCACTTCGACAACGAGATCGACATGGCCGGCCTCGCCAAGATCCCCGGCATCGTCAAGGACGAGGTCAAGCCCCAGGTCCACACCTGGACCTTCCCCGACGGCAAGGTGATCATCGTCCTGTCCGAGGGCCGCCTGCTGAACCTGGGCAACGCCACCGGCCACCCGTCGTTCGTGATGTCCAACTCCTTCGCGGACCAGACCCTGGCCCAGATCGAGCTGTTCACCAAGCCCGACGAGTACCCGACCGGCGTCTACGTGCTGCCCAAGCACCTCGACGAGAAGGTCGCCCGCCTCCACCTGGACGCGCTCGGCGTGAAGCTCACCGAGCTGCGCCCCGAGCAGGCCGAGTACATCGGCGTGAAGGTCGAGGGCCCGTACAAGCCGGACCACTACCGCTACTGAGCCCAGCAGCACCGCTGCCGGTCACTCGGCCACCGGTCGGAATCCCGAGGCAGGCCCCCCGCACCCCCGTGCCGGGGGGCCTGCCCCGTTTCGGGCGACCGGCATCCCGGTCGCCCGGCGTTCCGGATCGGCCGGTGACCGGCCCAGCCCGTCAGGACCCAGGACCCCCATGCCCCGCGGCCGCTATTCGCTCCACGATCCGCACGATCACACCCCCCTCGCTGAAGAACACTTCCAGTGCGCCCCCGGCCCCTCCGGCTGGCGCTACGTCTCCCAGCTGACCACCCCCTCGGGGGATCACCACGGCTCCGTCGACCTCACCCTCGACGAACTCGGCCGCCCCCTGCGCCTCGAACTCCACGCAGCCGCCTGGCAGGTCCGCGGCGCCGCCCTCGACGGCGTCACCTGGGTCCGCACCGACCCCACCGGAACCGAGGCCACCGAAGGCAATGTGCGCGCCCACGCCTTCACCGGCACCTCCCCGGCCTTCCTCGTCGCCACCGCCCGTCTCCTGCGCCTCACCCCCTCGGCCGCCACCCGCGTACGCCTCGTCGCCTTCACGGATCCGGTCCTCGCCCCGCGCACCGTGGACCAGTCGTGGACCTTGCTGAAAAGAGAAGCACACGCCACTGACAACGGCCCGCTGACGGTGGACGAATACCAGGTCACAGCCCTGGACACCGGCGAACAGCACGCCGTGCACATCGCCGGCGACGTGGTGCTCGCGGCTCCCGGCATCGAACTGGAGGACCTCGAATCACCGCCGTCGCAGTTCGCCTGAGCGGTGAGTGAGAGGGGAGTGAGCGGGGAGGGAGAAGGGAGCCCCGCGCTCCGCACTAGGCCGGCGGTACGAACCCGGTCCGCGGACGCTCTCCGCCCGGTACCTCACGCGACGCGGCGGACCGATCCCCGCGAGCCGCCTCGGAGCCATCACCGGATTCGGACGGCACGACCGGCGCTCCCGCGGCAGCCGCGGGGGAATCGGCAGGCGGTGCCGGAACAGCCGGCGAGGCGGAAGCCGCCCCCGCTGATGCAGAGGTATTCGCAGCCGCAGCCCTGGTGGTGGTCGTAGCTGTGGTCGTACCGCCCCCGAAGGCGCGCCGGGCCTCCCGTGCCTGCCGCTCCTGCACCACGGCCGCCAGATAGGCCGCCGGCGGAACCCCCTGCGGTACCGGAGCCCCCGTACGCTCCGCGAGGTCGGACGCCAGCCGCTCGGCCATCGACCAGCCCACCTGCGGGTCCACCTGCTGCATCCGCGTCAGGTACTGCCGCACGGCCAGCCACAACCCGTCCGGCACCGCCGACAGATCGAGCTGCGAGAACCGCCCCGCCAGCCACGGCGGAGGAGGCGGCACGAAACCGGTCCGCGCGACAGGGATCCGCTCGCGCACGACGAGAGTCCCCGCGAACACGTCCCCCAGCCGCCGCCCCCGCGCCGACACGAACGAGGCGATGCAGGCGACGATCCCGAAGGTCATCAGAATCTCGATCACCCCGATCAGGCCTCGCACGAGAGCGTGCCGGAACCGGATCGGCCCGCCGTCGTCACGCACCACACGCAGACCGCACGCCATCTTCCCGAGCGAGCGCCCGTGGCTGAGCGTCTCCACCGCGATCGGCACACCCACCAGCACCAGGACGAACGACGCGATCGACAGAGCCGTCTGCGCCGCCTCGTCCAGCGACGCGGTGGAAGCGACCAGGGCGATGGTCACGGCGACGTAGACCGCCATGGCCGCCACCAGATCGAGCAGCACGGCCAGCGCCCTGCTGGGCAGCCTCGCGGGGCGCAGCTCCAACGCCACAGCCTCGCCCGTCACCAGCTCACTCACGCCCGCCGCCCTTCCCCTGCCCTGCCCCCGACAGGGCCAGTCTGCCAAGCTGAGGGCGCATCGCGCCGCAGTACGACAAGCTGATCCACGACGAGCCGCCGACGAACAGCCGAGGAGCAGGCACACCGATGGACCTCGACGTCTTCGTCTCCGCCCACCGAGCGGAGTGGGACCGCCTCGAAGCCCTGCTCCGCCGCCAGCGCCGCCTCAGCGGCGCCGAAGCCGACGAACTCGTCACCCTCTACCAACGCACCGCCACGCACCTCTCGCTCATCCAGTCCAGTGCCCCCGACCCCCAGCTGACCGGACGGCTCAGCCAACTCGTCGCCCGCGCGCGCAGTGCCGTCACCGGCACCCGACGCGCCTCCTGGCGCGACGTGACCCGCTTCCTCGCCCACGGCTTCCCCGCCGCCGTCTACAAGTCCCGCCACTGGTGGGTACCGACGGCACTCCTCTCCACGGCCGTCGCGGCCCTCCTGGGCTGGTGGATCGGCACCCACCCCGAGGTGCAGGCCTCCATCGCGGCCCCCAGCGAACTGCGCGAGCTGACCCGCCCGGGCGGCCAGTACGAGACGTACTACTCCAGCCACCCGGCAGCCAGCTTCGCCGCGCAGGTGTGGACGAACAACGCCTGGGCCGCCGCCCTCTGCCTGATCCTGGGCGTCTTCCTGGGACTGCCGGTCATCTGGATCCTCTTCCAGAACATGCTCAACCTCGGTATCGGCTTCGGGCTGATGTCCTCGGCCGGCCGCCTCGACACGTTCCTGGGCCTGGTCCTGCCGCACGGCCTGCTCGAACTGACCGCGGTCTTCGTCGCCGCCGGTACCGGCCTGCGGCTCGGCTGGACCCTCATCGACCCGGGCCCGCGCACCCGGCGCATCGCCCTCGCGGAAGAGGGCCGGGCCGCCATCGGCATGGCCATCGGCCTCGCCCTGGTCCTCTTCGTCTCCGGCGCCATCGAAGGCTTCGTCACCCCGTCCGGCCTCCCGACCTGGGGCCGCATCACCATCGGGGTCGTCGCCGAACTGGCCTTCCTCGCATACGTCTGGGTCCTGGGCGGCCGTGCGGCCCGCGCGGGAGAGACCGGTGACGTCGAGGCGGCGGAACGCAGCGCCACAGTCCCCACGGCGGCCTGATCGTCCTGCCGACCACCGGATGTGCGACCACCTCCGTTCAACTGCTAGTCTCCTCTTCGCCCCGGCAGGAGCCGTTGACACGGCGAGTGCGGGGAGGTAGATTCGAACAGTTGCCTGGAGAGGGGTTCTCCCTCGGGCCGGTAACAGTGAGCATCTGTCTGCTTCTTGAATCACTGATTTCAATGAAGCCCCTCCCGATGAATCGGAAATGAGCGGCCGGTCAGTCCGGCTCGAAACTTCTGATAAAGTCGGAACCGCCGGAAAGGAAAACGCGGAAGCGGAAACCTGGAAAGCACCGAGGAAATCAGGTCGAGAAAAGATCTGATAGAGTCGGAAACGCAAGACCGAAGGGAAGCGCCCGGAGGAAAGCCCGAGAGGGTGAGTACAAAGGAAGCGACCGTTCCTTGAGAACT
>NZ_JBITSJ010000006.1:74343-676128 GCF_044540525.1 Streptomyces sp. NPDC085932 | reverse complement strand
CGCTCCGCGTGAGCGCTGCTGCTCGCTGCGCGAGCAGCTCACCCGCCTTGCTGCGCAAGGCGGGTGATACTCCGTTCGCTGCGCTCCCGGAGCTGCGGGGCCTGCGGCCCCGCGAGGGTGGCTTACGCTGCGCTCCGGCCACCCCAGGCCGCTGCGCGGCCAAGAGGCCGGCCCCGCTGCGCGGTGCGGCCAACGGGCCTTCGGCCCGGGCAGCGAGGAGGGGGTGGGTCGGTCTTGAGATACCTGGCTTGGCATCAGGTGATGCAGGGTCAGGGTTTCCGGAAGGTGGACCCTGCTCTTTGCTTCAAATATTCCTTCAGATGGACTCTGGAGTCAGGCCGTACTCCTGGTGTGGGGTGCCGCATGCTCAAGTGCGTCCGAAAATGCACCGTGAATCTGCGCCTATTTGATTTTCCTCTACACTCACAACTGTTAGAATTAGAGTGTCGGGAAGGGCGGCAACCCTTCCCGGAATCACTGGTGGAACGAAGGAGAAGAAGAATGCACCTCAAGCCGGTTGCTTTAGATGTCATCGCGGAGGCCCGCGATGAGGCGCACGCGGTCATGGCCACCCTCATGGCGCGGCTGGCGCCGGGTGAGCATGTGGTGCGGCTCGGAGTCGACATGGAAGGCCAGGAACGCCCCCTGAGTGCCACGGTGGCACTGACGGTGGAGGGTGACGGCGGTGCTGATGACCTGGTCGGTGCGGAGGCGAAGTACTTCGACAACTTCGTGTTCCTGCTGACCTGCGGGCTGGCACAGACGCTGTGCTCGGGGGTGCTGTATGTGCGCTCTGAGGGGGTGGGCGGGCAGGTCACGGTACGGGCATGGCATCTGTGCTGGGGTGCTTTGAACGAGTGCCCGTCGGCTGAGGCGGCTGAGCTGCTCGACGGCCGTGAGTCGGGCGTCTATGTAGACGCGTTCGGTCTGCATGCCGCTGATGACGGTGAAGAAGACGGGTGTGAGGCGGTGTTCCCGCCGGTCGCCTACACCGTCCTGTAGGGCCCTGCGTGGGCCCAGGTGGCTCCGGCTGCCCGGGCCCACGTTTCCCGCCCCGGTTGGCCCGCACGGGGCGCGGCAGGGTGCTGCGGATGGCGACCCGGCACCCTGCCGCACACCGCTCTCCTCCCCTGGCCATTGATGCCGGGAGGGGAGCGCAGCGGACCGTGCTGCACCGGGCGAGGAGCGCAGCGTCTCGCCCATGGCCTGGCGGGCGGCGCAGCCGCCCGCTTTTCCCTTGCCCGGCGCGCAGCGCCCCAGGGACACCCGCTCCGCGGGGGAAGAGAAGGCCTGGTATCGCTGTATTGCTGCGCCATTATGGGTTACTGCGCCTGGCTGGCTCTTTTTTGTGGTGAGCTGGGTTCTTGGGGCGTGGAAAATGTGAACTGGCGGGGAATGTGGATACGAGCGGGTCGGCAAACCCTCTCCGGCATTCCCCGCCAGCTGTTCACTGGTGGAACTGCTCTATTGTAAGGGAGTTGGTGGTCGGGATCTGCGTTGCGTGCAGCGTGAGGGAGTGTCGGTGATGAGCGGGGACGAGGCGTGGCGTCGGGTCCATGACGGTCGGTGGGTGGTGAGCCGGGCGTGGGTCATGGAGCGCACTGGGGCGTCGGCGGCCACGGTGAACCGCTGGTACGTCCAGCGTGAGCGCTATCCCGAGGAGCGCCGGTTCCCTCAGGTGGTGTGCACGGTGAACCGCACCCACTACTACGACCAGGAGGCCGTGGAGGCGTTCTGGGTGGCCTGGCAGGAAGACGTGGGCACCGGGCGGCTCGGGGCCGCGGGTCGGCGTCCGGGAGACGGTCGGGGCAACCAGGGCGGGGGCACCGGCCGCGCCCAGCGGGACCGGGCCGTGGCCCTCGCTCTCGCCGAGCTCCGCCAAGCCGGCGGGTACCGGCGCGGCATGGCCGCCCAGCTGGCGCGTGAACACGGTGGGGGTGAGCGTGCCTGGCAGCGCGCCATGACCGAAGCCCGGGCGCTGTACGAGCAAGAGCAGGCCTAGGAACAGGCCGAGCCGGCCCCACACGCTGCGCGCTGACATCCCCGCCCGAGCCGTCCCCGCCGTTACTGCCTCTTCGGCGCGCACGCCCCCACGGGCGTGCAGCGCGCAGGCCCCGCCGACGCGCAACCGGGACACACAGAGCGTTTTCATCCCCCGCCGCTCACCGCCCCGCCCTTCCCTTCCCTTCTTTTCTTCGGCCGGGACCAGCGCAAGGGGGTGTGCACAGGGGGATGTCGGGGTTCCCGACCACGGACGAAGCCATGTAGTGACCTGCGCTGATGCAGATCCTGGTGCGCAGGGACGCAGACCGTTGTCGGCGGGGTTGTGCGTGGGGTTACGGGCCAGGTCGGGGGCGGTGTTGTCGCATCGTGTCCGTGGTCGGGCCTCGGTGGTCGGGAGAGTGGTCGTGGCTGGCTGATGGCCTGCTTCGTGGGAGCGGCACTCAGCGGGTGGTGCCGCATGTACGGCGAGGGAGCCGGACCATGACGGACGTCAACGTGGGCAGTGGGGACCGGCTGGCTGTGGCGGTGCTGGTCCAGTACCGGATGGCCACCACCGAACAGATGCACCGCATCCTCTCCCCCGACGTGCGCATCGAGCAAACCCGGCGCCGGCTGACGAAATTGCGAGGTGAGGGCCTCATCGACCGCATCACGCTCCCCCAGGCCGGGCGGATGCGGGTGTGGCACCCCACCCAGTACGGAGCGCAGGTGGCGGTCGGCTGGCCCGAACTGCGCGGCCGACGCCCCCCACGCGCCTCCTACGACCAGACCGCGGTACGCCTGGGTGTCGCACACGGGCTCACCGTCACCGAAACCGGCCTCGCCTTTATGCAAGACGCCCGCCGCCGCGGCGACCTGTGCCAGCCCCTGGACTGGATACCGGAAGTCCACCACCCCCTCGGCGGCGGCGAAGCCGTCATCCCCGACGCCCTCCTCTACTACCGGCAAGGAGACGACGCCCCGGGCGGTGGGGCGATGCTACGCGCCTTCATCGAGATCGACCGCGCCACCATGGGCCCCGAACGCCTCGCCGCGAAACTCACCGCATACGCCCGCCTCCACGCCTACGCCCCAACACCGGCCGGGCGGCGCACGACGCTCGAACCGACACAGGAAGAATGGCGGCGACGCTACCCCCTCTTCCCCAGACTGCTGTTCGTCCTGGACGGCACCGGCCCCACCGGCATCACCACACGCATCAACGCCCTCCACACCGCCTCCAAGAACCCAGCAGTACTCGACCTGCTGCGCACCGTCCCCGCCCTCGCCGTGTCCATGACCGACCTAACGCGCCACAGACCAAGCGCACCGGTCTGGCATCCCATCACCAACCCCGACCAACACGTCAGCTGGACGCATCCTGCACATTCCTAACAATCTTGCGCAGCCAGGGGATGCGCACCCCAACCACGACCGGCACGACACCGCCCGCAGCAGTGCGCAGCCGACTGCGCCACACACCTGCGCAGCGCAATGCGCAAGGGATCGCAGCGTGCGCAATGGCCGCGGCGTACCCACGGGACATGAGCTGGCGCAACGGTGCGCCGACCCTCAGGCGCATGTCGTGAGGGATGCGAAACCCGGGCGCTGCGGCAGTATGCGTTCGTATCACGCAGGCGGTTTGTTGCGGCGTGTGTGCGCGGGCTCGTCAGGTGTCATCCTGATCGCTCGCGGTCAGCGCTTGACTCGGCTACGGACAGCGAGGACGGCCAGGACGGGCTCGGCTAGTCGGGAGGTCATCTCGGTGTAGGTGCCAGCGCAGGACCAGGAGCAGCGGGAGCTCCGGCTCGGTGCATGGATCAGCAACCAGCGCAGCCGAGCCGCGACCCTGACCGCGGAACGAGTCGAACTACTGTCCACCATTGGCATGCGGTGGGCCTGATGGTGGGCAGTACCGGCCACTAGTTCGGTCCTGCTGAACGCGTCTGCCGACCGTACAGGGAGCGTATCCCGGCAA
The DNA here is from genome assembly GCF_044540525.1 of Streptomyces sp. NPDC085932. Lineage (NCBI taxonomy): Bacteria > Bacillati > Actinomycetota > Actinomycetes > Kitasatosporales > Streptomycetaceae > Streptomyces > Streptomyces sp. NPDC085932. The sequence continues at coordinate 672,167 of NZ_JBITSJ010000006.1, read as the reverse complement.
GGAGCGAGCGGTGGTGGGTCCGTGAGTCGTTTTGCGCTGCCGCAACGAGTCGTTGTGCCTCGGCGTGAGGCACTCATGATGGGTCTGCCTATAGGGCTGCTCCCGTATCTAACGAGCTCGTGCACGGTAGGCGGTGAGGCGTCGGGCTCGTGATCGTCAATCATGGGTGTGTGGTGGGGAACGCGTCTCGTGCAGCGATCATCAGCGACCGGAGAATCACGGGCCTGTCGGCTGATGTGATCGCTGGACTCGTTGATGAAGTAGGCCCGTTGTGGCATTAACGGCACCAGACCAAGCTCGCGTCCAGGCCGCGGAAGCGGGCTGTGGGCGCTGGCGCCAAGCACCGGCTGGTGTTCGTCGACCGGCTCCTGGCCACGCTCGTGCATCTCCGCCACGGGGTCACGCACGACGTGCTGGCCTGCTGGTTCGAGGTGGATCGCTCCACCGTCACCCGCGCCATCGGCGAGGTGCGGCCGCTGCTCGCCGAGCGCGGCTGCACCGTCAGTCCCGGGGGGCGGTTGCGGACCCTGGCCGAGGTCGTCGACCACCTCGGCGCCGGCGGGAGGACCGGCATCATCGACGGCACCGAGATCCGGGTCCGCCGACAGGTCGCCGGACGCATGGACGGGGCAGGTTCATGTCCGGCAAGAGCAAGCAGAACGCGGTCAAGACCATGGTGCTCACGGACGAGGACGCCCGGGTGCTCTTCTGCAGCCCGACCAGGCCCGGCAGTTGCGTGGATATCACCCATGCCCGCCAGTCAGGGCTGGTCAGGCTTCTGGCTGAGGGACCTGCAGTAGAGATCCTCGCGGATGCGGGCTACCAGGGACTGGGTGCCCAGACCGGGGGTCGGGTGATCACACCGCCACACCGCCACACCGCAAGTTCAAGAAGAACGCCCCGGACTGGTACGAGGAGATGCACGAGCGACAGCGCAAGGCCCACTCCTCACGCCGTATCCGCGTCGAACACGGCATCGCCCACCTGAAGAACTGGCGTGCTCTGACCCGCCACCTCGGCCGCCGTGAGCACACCAGCGACATCGTCCAGGCCATCGCCGGACTGTTGTCCCATCAGCAGACCGCGGACCTGACATCAGCACGACCGATGTGAACGCCGATCCCCGCCGAGATTCTCGACGCCTCACCGCCTACCGTGCACGAACTTGTCTGGTGTACCGCTCGGATAATGGCAGTAATCCTGTGGGAGGCCCGCCAACTCGCAAAGTTTCACTCAGCCGAAGCACCGCGAAGCGGCCCCGGCTGCGTCGCGGGAGACGCCGCCGGGGCCGCGGGGATCGTCATCGGCGCCGGCTGCGCCGCGCTGGTAGCGGAGGCTCGGAGTTACAAGCGTCGGCCGACGGCCAGGTCCTCGTTGCCCGCCATGCGCAGGATCGCGCGCAGCATGATGGGCAGGCGGCGGTCGTCGAGGTCCTCCATGGAAGCCAGGGTGGTGATGCCCAGGCCGACCATCGACATGACCAGAGAGAGGAAGCAGCGCTGCCTTTCGTCCAGGCCGAGGCCGTAGAGGAGCCCGGACAGCTGCGGGAAGTCGGCGGCTCGGCCCTTGCGGCTGTCGACGACCAGGATCCGCTGGACCGCCGGCACCGACAGGACCGTCCGCTCCTCGACCAGGGCCTGCACGGCTGCCCGGTGGCGCCGGTGCCGGGTATTCCGCAGCAGCTCCGTGCAGAGCTGCTCGTACTCCGCCTCCGGGTCGGGAGCCTCAGCCGCGGCGGTCTCGGGCTCGCTGCTGGTCATACCGTGTCCTCCGCCCTGCGCTGGGCGAGGCGTGCCGCGGCCGCGCGAGCCCGAGCTACTCGGTACGCCTTATGCAGGCGGTTCTCCTCGTCGCATGGCAGGCCAGCGTGCGCGCCCTGCTCGTCGACGGTGCGGCACGTCGGGCAGCGCAGGCAGTGCTCCGCCAGCTGGTCGAACGCGGTCTGCACGGGCGTCCGCACGATGCCCGTACTGACGGTCTCGTAGTGGTCGCACAGGGCGGCCAGGACGCGGGCGAGGCGCCGGGCGTACATGACGCCGCCGCCCAGCCCGGCGAAGGTGAGCTCCGGGGCGCGTAGCTTGCCGCGTGCTTCACCGACGCAGGCCAGGGCAGCGGCACGGGTGGGTGCGTCCTCGGAGAGCCGTTCGGCCACCTGCTCGACCTCGGGCGCCAGCAGTTCGATGTGGCTGCGCAGCGCGGTGGTGAGGGTCTCCAGCTCATCACCTGCCGGCGTCGTCGTCTCCGGGGCGTCGTCCGGCCCCAGCACGCTGTGCGCGGTCTCGCGCATCGTGGCGACGTCCGGCCGGGCTTGGTGCTCTGCCGCCGAGGGGGGTGGGGCTGTAGCTTGTCGCACGTCGACTCCTTAACCAGTCGGCCAAGCCCCGGGGCCGTTCGCGCGGTCGCCGGGGCACGTGTCCGGCTATGGAATCGCCGAGCTACACAGAGTGACAGGGACGGTGCGTCCCACTTTTTCGACGCTAATCGTTGACCCCGAGGAACTCCGCCAACGAACCGAGCCCCGGGGGGTGGTTGGGGAGTGCCCACAGGTCCCGCACGATCGCCACCGCCAACGTGTGGTGTTGCATCCAGGTCGGCGCCACACGGCGCAGAGACTCCAGCGTCTTCACTGCCCCAGCCGCGTCCCCGATATCCGTGTAAGCACGGGCGACGTCCAGCAGCAGCCACGTCCGCCAGGACGGAGGGGTTTCCTTGCTGAGCCGCATCCCCTTGGCGAGCGCGAGCGCATCGTGAGGATGCCCATACTGGACAGCGAGCCGGACGCGCTCGATCCGGACAGAGGAAGGGCTGAACACGCTGACCATGCGGTTGTCGCTGCCCTCGGGGAGCTTGGAGACGCGAGCGGCCTCCTTCTCCGCTGCCTCCATCATCGCGGCTGCCCGGTCGTAGTCGCCGCTTCGTGCGGCCGACGTGGCGGCACTCATGGTGAGCGCACCCCAGACCTTCAGCCCGTCGGCGGTTGCGTCGTGGCCCAGGGCCTTCACGTCGGCGGCAGCGCGGATCGCGATGTGCAGCGCGTCCTCGAGGCGGCCCTGCCTCTGGTAAGTCCACGCCATGGAGTTGACGATCATCGGCAGCAGCAAGGGGTCAGACGACTGCCCAGCGGCGTCTATCGCCCGTTCCAGACTCGTCAGCGCGAGGTCGGTCTTCCCCATCCGTACCGCGACGTGTCCGGCGAGCTGGAGGGCTTTGCCCAGGGCGGCGAAGCCCGCGCGGCGGTCTTTGTCTTTGCCCCATGCTGTGGCGGTGCGGGCGTCAGAGATCAGGTCCGGGAGGGCCTTCATTACGGCGTCGAATTCAGCGGCGTGGTACTGCGTCCAGCCGTCGGCGATCTGCCCGCGCAACTTGTCCAGGGTGAAGTCCGCCTCGGGCGGCTCCGGTTCCGGCCCCCAAAGCACGGGCATAATCGCCCGCCGCACAGCCACGAAGCGCGGTCCGTCGTTCTCACCGGTTGAGGAGACTGCAGGTGGATCGCCCAGAAGCGTGGTCAGTTCCACGCCTAGCCCGTTGGCCAAGGCGTGCAGCGTGGGCAGCCGCGCCGAGTGTTTGCGGCGTTGCTCAAGCTGGCGGATTACGTCGACAGATACGCCGGAACGGGCGGCCAGTTCCTCCTGGGTCAGGGAGGCCAGCCGGCGCAGGCGTCGGAGAATGCGCCCGAGGTCGTCATTTGCCACGGTGTCACGGTACGCCGCCAAACCGGCGAGGGAGCAGGGGCCGGCAGGTTGGCCCGGACGCGACGAAGCGGCCCCGCCCTCCCGAAAGAGAGCGGGCCGCTTGATTCACACGCCGGTTCGGTAGTAGTCCTCCACGTCCTGCGGCGGCGAAGCCGCGCATCTGCTCCTCAGTGAGGCCGTCGAGGCTGGGGAGCTCCAGGAGCGCCAGCGCCTGGTCGGCGGGCGTGGTCTCGGTCTGTGTGCTACTCATCTGCTGTCCCTCGTGGCGTGCTGGTCGTCTGCTGTCCCTCGTGGCGTCTGGTCGGCGATGGCGGTGTTCGGGGCGCCTCGTCACCGGCCCATTTCCTAACTGCGCCCACAGTGGCTTGCGTGGAAGGAGGCCAGACTCCCCTTCCAACACCCCCGCGTCGGCGGGAAGGACGTCCGCCGCTGGTGGTGGAGATCGGCGCGGACGGAACACCCCCGCGTCGGCGGGGAGGACTTTGTCGGTCTCGACAAGCTGCCCGCCGTGAAGGGAACACCCCCGCGTCGGCGGGGAGGACCAGATCGTGCGGCCGTCGGCGTCCGGGCTGTGCGGAGCCGTCGAAGTCGTCGGGGATCCGGCGTCGGGTTCCTGCGGTGCGGATGGCGTAGCCCTGTTCCGTGGTGGCGGGGTGGACTACTGAGTTTTTCGTTAGTTCTGTGGTGTTTGAGAATGAATGGTCAGGCCGGTGTGGGCGAGGAAGGACCATGGGAGTTGCTCGCTGGAGCAGACGCGGTGGATGCCGCGTTCGGCTGCGTCGACGACATCGGCGAGGTGGTCGCCACCGAGGTTGGCCAACTCGCGGGTCTTGATGGCCGACCACAGGAGTTCGACCGGGTTGAGTTCGGGTGCGTAGGCCGGCAGCCGCTCGAGGGTGAGCCAGTCCTGCTCGGCCACCCAGGCCCGCATGCCCCGGCTCCAGTGGGCGGACAGTCCGTCCCATACCAACACCACCGGCTCGCCGGCGTAGAAGGTCCTGATCTGTTCCAGCACCTCGATCAGGGAAGTTGTGTCATAGCTGCCCGGCTTGAGGTGGAAGCACAGCCGCGGGCCGCATTCGGGGTCGGCGGCGTGGTAACCCAGCGCGGCGGCCATTCCAGCTCGTTTCCAGTTCAGCCGGTGCCGCAAGAGCGGAGTGCGGCCGCGGGGTGCGTAGGTGCGACGCACCTCGGGCAGCAGCGATACGCCTGATTCGTCGAAGAACACGATCCAGGCACGTTTCTTCACCGCCCCTTTTTGATGCGCGGCCACTCCTGGGCGACCCATCGGGCGATCTCGGACTCGTCCCGCTCGACGGCCTGGCGCCTGGGCCGCTGCAGACTCCATCCCAGCCGCCCGGTCAGCAGGCGCCATACCGAGGCGCGGGCCAACGTCACCCCCGTCACCCGCTCAACCACCACGCCGACCCGTTCCAGCGTCCACAGGTCCGCCTCGAACCCATGCGCCTGGGCGCCCTGCTCCAGCGCAGTCCGAACCGCTTCGAGCTGGGCGTCGTCCAGCTTGGGCGGCCGACACCGGTGGCCGGGCGCCGCCGCAATGCCTGAACCCCGCCCTGCTCCCACAGTCGTTTCCACCGGCGCACACTCTCCGGATGCACCCCCACTGCCCGGGCAACCTCGGATGATGGAAGTCTCTGCTCGAACAACTCGGCCGCGCGCATGCGACGGGCTTCGGCCAACTGCGGCCGCGTTCCAGGCAGAAAGGGAACATCAGCAACAGCATCCTGCGGCTTGGAAGACACACCATCATGCTCACACTGCTGAAGCCCCTGCACCCACGGAACTAACGAAAAACTCAGTAAGGCCGTGTTGGGGCTCGGGAGCAGAAGGCGCTCTGGTGCCTGACGGATGCGCAGCGGACAATCGGTGCACATTCTGTTGACCGAGGGGGCCGGCATGGGTGTTCTGTGGCCGCTTGAGCCTGCTACGGCAGCCAAGCATCGCCTCTACCAGCGGTATCTCGATGCGTGGTGGCCGATCCTGCTGCAGACGTCGCAGCGCACCGGATACAGCCGGCCCCGGGTGACACTGCTGGACGCGTTCGCCGGACCGGGCCGATACGAGGGCGGAGAGCCCGGTTCCCCGTTGTTCATCCTGGACCGGCTGCTGAACCACACCGCCGTTGACCGGATGAACCTCACTCCTCAGCGGGTGCACCTGGTTTTCATCGAGAAGGACCGGGCCCGTCACGAGCACCTTGTGTCCGAACTGACCGGCCGGTTCGGCAACTTGTCGGAGCTTCCGGTGCGGGTGGAGGTCCGGCGCGGGGAGGCGGGACGGGACAGCGTTGCGGTGCTGAGTGAACTGCATGCGTGGGGCCATCCCATTCTCGGGATCTTCGACAGTTGGGGCAGCGTGAACGTTCCGCTGGAGGTGACGCGCCGGATAGCCCGCAACCGTTCCAGCGAGGTCATCACCACTTTCGGGCCCAACTGGTTCAGCCGCCGGGAAGAGCTGAACGCCGATATCCTCGACACGGTGTTCGGCGGCCGTCAGCACTGGGTGCCTGCCGCGGACGAGGCTCGGCCCGATGAACGGTGGCGGGCGTGGCTGGGCACTTACCGCAGCGCGCTGCGGCGCGCGGGCTTCGCCTACCAACTGCAGTTCCGGCTGGTGCCGCGCACCGGACAGCCGCTGTACCTGGTGTTCGGCACTGGCAGCGACGCGGGCCTGAAGGCGATGAAGGAAGCAATGTGGAAGGTCGACGACCGCGACGGCGAAAGCTTCCAGGATCCCCGCACTCGCGGCGCCCAGCCCATCGGGCAGCTCGACCTCTTCCAGGCATTCGAGACGTGCGACCCGGAGCTGCTGGAGCTGGTCGCGCAACGGCTCGCGTCCGGTCCCGCCACGGTGGAGACGGTCGGGCAGTGGCTGCTGACCGAGACCTCCCGCTGGATGCCCACGCACGCGTTGAAGGCGGTGCGGCAGATGCGTCAGGACGGCTCCGTGGTGGTCCTGTCGTCGGGCAAGCTCACCAGCAAGAGCCAGGTGAGTTTGCCTGCTGCCGCCTGATGTCCGGCTGTCAAGCCGGGGCGCAGTCCCGGGCTTGTGGATACTCCCGCACCTGCAGGTCGGTGGGGAAGAGGGCGATGTCCTTGTGATGGGTCTTGTTCCAGCACGAGCCGAGCTGCTTGACGAACGGCGCCGTCCCGGACCGCCTGCACTGCTCGACAATGTCGCCAGCCCAGGCCAGGTCCATCGGCCGGGCTCCCGGGCCAGACTCACCTCCGACGATCACCCAATCGATGCCGTCAAGGTCCAGACCCGTGAGCGGGCCGAGCAGGGGCTCACACGACAGGAATCGCACCGCCGCTGGCACCAGCCGTAGATCGTCCACGCGCGGCAGTTCCTTCGCGCTCTCCACCGACACGCCCATCCACAGATTCCCCGGCCACTGGAGTCGGTCCGCCACCTGTCGTAGCCGCCGCGCCCGCTTGGTCAGGACCTGATAGGTGTGCTGCGGCGTCGACGCCATCACATCGAACACGCGCTGCACGTAGTCCAGGGGGACCCGGGCGTGGAAGAGATCGCTCATGGAGTTCACGAACACCGTGCGCGGAGTGCGCCAACCCAACGGCACCCGCAACGCCTGAGGATGCACGGTCAGCCCGAAACCCGGACCAGAGGTACGGGGATCACCGTCGCTTTGGTACTTCGCCGACCCCATCGCCTTCAGCCGCTTGGCGAGTGTGAGCGCGTAGCAGTTGTCGCACCCGGCCGACACCCGGTCGCAACCTGTCGTCGGATTCCAGGTCGCCTCGGTCCACTCGATAGAACTGCGGTCACTCACCGGTCCCCCTCCACCCTCACATCCAAGCCGCCTCGGCACCTGTCGTCGTCACGGTGCGCTGCCTAACGATGCCGTCCCAGCCGCAGTAGCGGGATGCGTACACGGGTATGCGACTGCTTCTGATACCTTTCCGAACTCTCTTTAATCGAACCTGAGTTTGAAATGGATGTCGAGGCGGTTCTACGACTGAGTCATCCGGTCGCCCGCAGTGCGGGCGAAGCAGTCTCAGTCAGGACAGCATCAGCAGCCTTCGATGAACGAGACATCGCAGATCGGGCTAGGCACGGTGGCGCGGAGTGGGGGCCGCCCATCATCTGTTGTCTTGGGAAGACGGGGGCGGAGCCGTGGGGGGATGCACCGGCCCAGGCCTGATGGGAGCTTCGGCGGGCATACGCCAAGCCTGGATCAGCTGACCGAGTCGGCGGGCTGGGGTCTCGCTGGGAATGAACAGGACAATCGCGACCAGGACGAGGGCGCCTGCCGTGAGAGTTCCGGTCATCCAGGCAGGCAGGCCGCCACGGGCCGCGGCGATGGCGAAACCGGCCGCCGCACCCAGCACACTGCCGATACGGGCCGCGGTGCTCACCATCGCCGCTCCCGGAAGGCTGTTCGGCGCAGCGTCCACGACAGCCTGGGGGTGGCGAGCAGGACTCGCAGGGTGAAGCGAGCACGGATGCGGCGGGTGGGGAGGGTGGCAATTTCGGCGTGCCATTCCTCGCGCCACCGTGCGCGTGTCGGGAGGGGAAGCAGCAGGGTGAGCATGGACAGCGTGCGTGTGGTGACTGCGGCGGTGGATGCGGGCTGGAGGACACCGGAGGAGAGGTCGTGCAGTTCGCGGCTCACGTCGGTCAAGCCTGCCGCGCGGGCCAGCGGTGCGATGACGTCGAGGGTTTCCCGGGCGACGTGATAGCGCCTGGTCGGGGCGACGAACGCGATGGTGCGCATGTTGTGCAGCCGGTCGGCGAGGCGGATGGCCAGCACGGCCTCCTCACGCGTGGGCTGGAGCCCCGTCGGCCTCGCCGTGCCGAAGTGGAGGGCGGCGAGGGGGATTGCGTTGAGCTTGGCACTGCGGACAGCCGAGATCAGATCGGCGACCTCCTGTCCGAAGTGCTCACTCACACGGCCCGGCGGGCAGGGACTGTCGTCAATGTCGTGCAGCAGAGCCGCGCAGATCACGAGGGCCGGCATGCCGATGTCGGCGACGATGGCGGCGACGGCGAGGCAGTGAGTGAGGAACGGGTCGCCGCTGCGGCGGGTCTGGCCCGCATGCCAGCGGGCGGCCTCATCGTGGGCGTGCTTGATGAGCGAGGTGTCGGCGTCCGGGTGGTGCTCACGGACGACGGCGAGGATGCCGCCCAGGGACGGGGTGACGGAGCGGCGCCTGCCCGGCCGGGGCGCTAACCGGCGCCCGGCCCTCATGACACTCCCCCGTCGGCGACCGGGCGGGCGGCCCAGCCCGGCAGGGGCTGCTTGCGGGCGCGGTAGACACGGGCGAGGGCATCCCGCGCCCGCTCGGCACCGCCCTCGGTGATCCGGTAGAAGCGGCGGCGCGGGCGGCCGGCTTCCTCGTGTACGGCAGGGTCTTCCCAGGTGCTGTCCACCCAGCCGACTTGTTCCAGGCGGGCAAGGATCGGATAGATCGTGCCCGACGGCAGCCCCGCCAGCTCACACAGCTCCAGGCCATAGCGCTCTTTGGCGGGGTCTTCCAGCAAGGCCCGCAGCACCAGTTGGGTCTGCAGGGTCATACGCGGACTACCCATACTCGTATTCTACATAGCCTGTATAAAGTCTGTCTAGAGGTGGGGATCGTGAACCCCAGCCAACCAGTGCAAGCCAAGCAACGCGGCACCCCGCGCTTCAGAGACGCTTCCTGCCGTTGTTGCGCGTCCTATGCTGGGCGGCTCCGCAGGCGCGCCGGTGATGCCAGCGTTGACACTGTAAAGATGATTGAGAGGAGGGTGTCATGACGGAAGAAGGGGCGTCAGGCATGCTGGCAGGCGCGGCGGTTGAGGCCTCCGGAGACCGGGGTATCGCCGCCGGCGGCGATATCGGCGTCGCAGTGACGGGCGATCACAACATCGTCCATCAGTATGTGATCTTTGGGGGCGGACGTACGGCGCCCCCGATAGGCGAGGACGGCGGCGCCACGTTCCCTGTCGGCGCCAAGGTTGTCGTGCCAGTGCTGATCGCTCTGGTCAACTGGGTGGGCCAGGCCGTTTCGGTGCACCCCGGCCGCCGTCTGGTGCAGTCCTATGTGGAACAGGCACTGAAGCAGCTCGGTGCGCCGGACGTGGTGGCTTACGGTGAGGAACAGGACGACGGGGACACGCTGCTTCTGTTCGCCGGAGCGGGGGATTTGCGGGAGGTGGGTGCCCTCCTGCTGTCGGTACTGGACCGGATGATGGGCGAGGACTGGGCCGGCACGGTTCCCCGGCCCGGCTATCTGCTGCCGCAGCTGCGCCTGCTTTTGCACGCGGGGTTTGGTGAATACGACGGTTCGCGTATCTCCAGCCCCTCCTTCGTCCGGACCCTGCGGGCACACGCCCAGACCACGGCCCTCAAGGACGCGTACGCGGGCGACGCTGCCGGTGTAGTGGCGCTGGTGACGGACGAGGCCTACGAAGCGGAGATCTATGGCCGTCGCTGCGGGCGTGGCCAGCGCTGGATTTGCTTCTCGCAGGACGTGGCGGGCGCGAGTCCGCTGCGCTTTTGGTCCCGTGGCGCGCTGGGCACCGGGTCGCCTGCGTAGGGCTGAGACCGGGTGGCGCTGGGAAATCAGCACGCAGCCATGCGACTACGCCTACTCCGAGGCCACCGTGCTGCTCGATGACGTGGCTGACCACGGCAGAAGCATGCTCCAGGCCGCCGCCGTGCTGGCCGACGAACTCCTTCACGCCTACGGCATCCCGGAGACGGGGCTGATCACCGCGGACGGGCAGCTGCGGACCATGGGCTTCACTGACCGCAACCGAGGTGCCCTCACGGTCTGGGCGAGGGAGCACGGCCTGATTGACGCAACGTAACGGCCCTTCGGCGGGACTGGAGCTGGGTGGCTCTTCCGTCCCCAGCCCCCTGCACCGTTGCGCGGCCCAACAGCTCGCCGAATGAGTGGCTTCCCGCCCTGTGTTGCCTCCTCTACACGGGGAGTTGGTCCGTCATCAGGTCCGGCTCTTCGGGCGCAACGGCAGCAGGTTGCAGCCCGGTGGCCTGCCGCCAGCCGCCGCCGATGTACCAGGAGTCAGCAGCGAGCGCTCTGTACAACGCGCTCTCCCAGCTGTTGGGGTTGGTGTGCGTCCATCCCTCGGCATGCGATGCAAGGAGGCGGCCAACTCCGTCCTCGTCGCTGCCGCCGGGCAGGGCGGCGAACATGAAAGAGAGGGTGGAGAGGTGGCTGCCGACCTGGAGGGCGTAGCGCTCGCTGAGGTTGAACAGGTCAAGGTGGGCTTGCAGCCGGGCGACGAACGCCGGGTCCCATGCAGAGGGAGCGTCGACGAAGAACCGCGCCGTCATCGGCGTGGTCGCGGTCTTCCTGACGAGACGTGCGGCGAGCCAGGGGGTGCCGGAGAACTCGTCAAAGTAGGGGTGCAGTGCCTGTGCGTCGGCGGCTGCCGGTGATGCGTCCGCCTTTCCGGTGTTGCAATCGCGGCAGGCGGGCACGAGGTTGGCGGGGACCACCGCGAGCAGGGGGTAGCTGCCCTTGGGGAGCTGGTGGTCGAGGGTCTCGACCTTGCCAATGCCGCACAGGGGGCAGAGGTCTTCGGCCGCGTTCTTGATGGCGTTGTAGATCTCGTGGCCGGGGGTGCCCTTTTTGGCCATGCGGTCGGTGTAGACCTTCTTGAGCTGCTTGCGGTCCGTAAGGTCGCTGGGGCGGGCTGCTATGTCGGTGAGGTCGTGCAGGGTGTGGTTCTTCGCTGCCGTCTCGTACTCCTCGCCGGCTTTGACGACGGCGTCCTCAAGGTTCTTCAGGCGGGACTTGGCCGCGGGCCGGGCGATGCTGATGCATGTGGTGTAGGTGGTGCGCACATCGAATGCGGGCAGTTCCATGCGGCGCATCAGTCGGTTCCCTCCGGTGCGTCGTCCATGCCATCGACTGTGGTGAGCAAGGCGCTCAGAACAAGCCGCGCCTCGCTGCCCAGCCGGTCCCCGAAGTGGGCGAGTACATCGTCGTAGGTGTAGCCCTGCCTGGTCAGGCGGCGCAGTTCCTGCAGGAAGCCTGCTTCTGCGACCTCAAGGCCGAAGACCTCGTGGGTGAGCATGCCGACGTTCTCGCCGTAGGTCTGGATGCGAGGTCTGGAGGCCCCGATGTGCCGGCCGTGGCGGCGCAGGATCCACACACAGTGGGCTGGAATCTCCTGAAGGACCACGGGAGAGTGCGTGGCAACGATGGCGAGGCCGTTGCGCTGCGCCAGCAGGTTCGACAGGGCCCGCATGAACGCGGCGAGCAGCGGCGGGTGGAGGTGGGCTTCGGGTTCATCGATGATCACCAGGGTGCGCTCGTCGACGTGCTCGATCAGCCGGGTCATCGTCAGCAGGACGATCTTGTGTCCGGAGCTGAGTCCGCGGAACAAGTTCTGCGCCCTGCGGGCGCGACCGTTCGGGCTGGTGGCGCGCTGGAAGTCCGCCAGCCACCCTTCCTCGAGGAAGCCGCTGCCCGAGTAGTTGAGCGTCTTGAGGGCCTCGATCCATCGAAGGGACCGTTCGCGGGTCATGCAGGCGTCAAAGCTCTTACGGAAGTCCCGGCGCAGGGCGTGGGGTGTCTTGAAACGGGGTGAGCGGGCGTTGTTGACGCGCAGGCCCACGTAGGACGCCGTGAACATGTCGTCGCCCTCGACCAGGGGGAATTCATCAAAAGCGCTGAACGAGACGGTGACGAGGTTGGCGAACGAGCGGCCGTCACGGCCGTATTCGATGACACGGCCCAGGTCGGGCTGGGGCTCTGCCGCGGCGACGGCTCGGGCCAGGCGGGACAGGAGGAAGGACTTTCCCACGCCGTTGCGGCCGGTCAGAGCGTGCACGTTGGTCGGGGGCTGGGAAGCGGGCTGGACCCGGAACCGCAGAAGCACCGGCTCAGTGCCAGGGGGTGTGGGAGGCTCGTAGGCGATGTCGAAGGAGACCCTGCGAAGGCCGCCATGAGCGATGCGGCGCCATTGGCCACGGACGGTGGCCAGCTTGATGCCACGCAGCAGCGACGTACGGGTGACGTCCGAAGGGGCCGTGCGCAGGATGTTCTCGTCGAAGGCCATGTCCCTCAGCGCGACGAGGACACCGTCGCTGGTGGAGGCGGAGGCCTCCTGGAGCCGCTCGTAGTAACTGTCGTCCTGGCCGAGCGAGAAGAAGCGGTGGTCCAGTGCGGTGAACCGGTCCGGCAGGGGAACCGTCAGATCCCCATCTGGGCCCATGGAGGTGTGACCGATCTTCACGGTACCGATCTCACGGGCCGCGCCGTCTTCCACCACGAACAGGGTGAAGGTGGTGCGGTAGCCGTAGTCATCCCACCTGTCGCGAACCAGCAGAGCGTCGGCGTTCCCACGCCATCGGTCCAGGGCCCCGTAGTTGATCACTTCGAACCGCACGCGTCGCTCCGCCCCCGTTTCATCCCACTGGCTGCCCCGATGCTAGACAGAGTCTGCACCAAGCCGGATCCCGGGGAGCCGTCGCGCTGGGCACCTCCCCACCCCGAAGGCCCCCAAGTCGCCCTCGCCGACGCGTGCCCGCACGTGGCCAACAGCTGGACGAGTAGCGCGCTTCATCGGCGAGCAGCTGGTGAATCTGCAGGCGGAGCGTGATGCGCTCGCGGCTGCGGCACAGGACCGGCGCTCCGCTCAGGCCCGCCAGGTCACGCTGCGCACCCGGTTGGTGATCGATCTCGACGGGCTGGACGGAGCCGACGGCTGCTATCCCAGGCCGTCGTGAGCAACAGCAGTGACCGCCCCATCATCGATGTCGACGTCGAGTCCGGTGATTTTACCGCGGAATAGGGCAGGCGACCCGTGTGCCGGATCACCGCACCGTCCACGCGCCGTGTGGTCTTGGCCCGCGGCAGCCCTACCAGTTCGCCTCCAATGACTCCTCGATGGACCGCGTCGAGAAGATCGCCGTCACTGCCGTCTTCACCGACGCGACCGGCGTGACATGGCTGACCGACGACAACTTCCTGTCGGAAATCTGACTGCCAACCCGGCGTATCAGCACGTTGATTGTGCCTCTGGGACCTGGCTCTCGCTCAACGTGAGGGGTGCGTTCGCTCCCCGTGACGTCAGGCCAAAGCCGATTCGAAGGTGAAGTCCTTTCGAGGGGCAGCCGGCCCAACGGGCTCCTCCCGTCCCGTCAGCTTCCCCGGGCCCGGCTTCGGCAGCATCGGTCAGGGCAGGGTGCAGTCGAGGGTGAAGGCTGCGACGGGGATCCCTTTGAGGTCTCTTTGTATCTGGGCCTGTTGTTGTTGGTGGCGGTCAACGGACTCGAGTGTGTGATGGGTGGCAGGGCATGATCGTCGCTTGGTGTCCGTCCAGCGGTCGCAGTCGAAGTAGCCGGTCAGCAGGATGCCCGCGGTTCGGGGGGTGTGCAGGTAGCGGTCGACGAGCTGGTGTTCCAAGGCCGTAGGCAGGCTGTTGTTCCAGCAGCCTTTGCACTCGATCACCAGCTTGACGGGATCGTGTCCGCTGCCCGGCGGAGCGGGGACCTCGATCTGGATGTCGGTGCGCCGGCCGGCAAGGCCCGGCCGGTCGAGCTGGACTTCACGGTTGACCACCACGCGGTGGCCACCGATGTCCTGTACGAGGAACACGGCGAGGATGTCGCTCAGATCCTCCTCCCAGCAGGGCCACCACTCGGCTTTGGTCGGGGATGCCTCCGATCGGTTCCACAGGGCGATGCTCAAGCCGTTGGGGCGGTGCAGGGCCTGCTGGAAGCGGTCGAGTGCCTCCAGCACGAGCGCCAGGAGGTGCCCTTCGTCCGTGACCCAGCGCCGTTGATGGGACTGCTCGGCAAGTGCCCGCAGTTGAGGCGGCGTTACGGGGGTGTGCCGGGCTTGTGCGGCTGCCAGGGCAGTGCGCCGGGCTTGGTGGCGCAGGCGCCACAGGTCTGTCTGGGTGGCCATCCGGCGCAGCAGGTGCGCTGCCTGCGGTGTGTTCTTGGCCTCCAGAAGCGGCGGTACGGACCGGATCAGCTCGCCGAAGTGGTCATCACCTCTCCAGCCGGAGCGCAGGGGCGGGTCCAGTGTTTCTGCCGTCGCATGTCGGGCGAGCGAGAGGTAGAGCTCGGCGAGGGCTTCCTCGTTCAGGCTGGCCAGCTGGTGTGGCTGCGTGTGGTGGAAGGCGGGGCGCTGGCCGAGCCGGTCGATATATGCCTGGGCGAGAGCGTCGTCGGTCAGACGCTGATGGACGAGCGGCCACAGGCTAGGCAGAGCCGGGCAGTGCAGAAGAATCCGGGCCGCCATGAGCCATCGGTTCCGGGTGTCGGGTGTCGCCGTCGGCCCCGACGGATTGCTCTCGAGGACCGATTGCAGGCGTGCGGGGGCGCTGGGGTGCCCGGTGAAGGCGAGGGCGCTGGTGATGCTCTGCCAGTGTTCGAGGTTGCGGTCGGGGTGGTCGGCCCAGGCGATGAGGGCGTCGACAATGTCTGGCTGCGCGTGGGCGCCGAGAGAGCGGGCCAGGTCGTGCGTGGTGGCGGGATCGGTATGGGGGTCGCGCAGCACGTCGTCGAGCAGCGGGAGCAGTGCCGGGCCGGCGTGTTCGGCGCAGACGGGCATGAAGGCGTCCCGGATGGCTTGGGCAGCAGAGTTGTAGGCGTGTGTGATGGCCAGGGCAAGGCTCCAGCCGGCCCAGCGATCGAGACGGTTCGGGGGGAGTTCGGCCGGGGTGCCCAGGACGGCGAAAGCGCTCAGTTCCAGCATCCGCACCGGATGGGCGTTCCGGCCGTGGGCCAGCAGCTCAGTCGGCAAGGGCGGCACGGTCGCAAGGACGTGCCGGGCGGCGGCCTTCAGCTCCGCATCGAGGCTGCTGCCCTGGGCCGGGCGGGAGGGTGTGTGCTGCGCCGCCAGCAGTAGCGGCTCTGCCCATAGGTGAGGGGGCTCGGTCCCGTCCTGGGTGCATCGCATCTGGTCGATGACAGCGCCCCATGCGCGGCGGATGGTCTCGGGGCTAGCGGTGTGGACGGCCCCCAGTGCTTCGCGCAGCCGTGCCTCACTGTAGGTGCGGCTGTCGTCCGGAGCGGTGTCGGTGTGCTGCTGTGGCTGCGGATCGGGGTCTTGGTCCCATCTTGCCGTGAGTTCTCGGAGGGTGGGATGGGCGGAGCGTGCTGCTTCGGCCCGGGCCTGCAGCTCAGGGTCGGCCGGTGGGGCGATGGATACGACGAGCCGGGCGAGTACGGGGGGCACGCCTGCGAGTTCGTCCCAGTGCTCCATCCAGTAGAAGGCGTCGTCATATGTGGTCAGGCAGCCGTGCGGGATGGCAGCCAGGATGCCGATGAACTGCCCTTCGCTGGTGTGGGTGAGTAGGTGATGCGTCACGGCGCGGCGCAGGGTGTGCTGTGCGCGCAGGGCGTCGCCCAGGGCTCTTTGCTCGGTGTGGCCTTCGAGGCTGTGCAGGACAGCGCTGTGGTGGGCCAGTGCGATGAGGGCCTCGCCGATGATGGTCTCAGGATGGGGCAGTCCGGGAAGGCTGTGGGTGCCCGCGAGGGTGACCGCGCGGCCGATCAGGGTGGTGGCCAGGACGATGCTGCGCCCGGGCGGCGGCTGTTGCAGCGTGTCGCGGGCCCACAGCAGGGCTTGGGCGGTCTGGGCGGCGGTCAGTTGATCGGGGATCTGCGAGCGCAGCATCCACGCGTGGCCGTAGTAGTCGGGGTCCGGATCGCGCAGGAAGTTGAGCAGTTCGCGCAGGGGCAGGTGGGTGGGCCACAGCCGGTCGAGGGCGGCCGCGACGACTTCCGCAGAGGGGTCATGGGCGGCCAGTTGTCTGATCCGGTCCACCGTCCGGGGATCCGAGGGACGGAAGTCGGCGACGGCCTGCAGGGCAAGGACGCGTTGCTCCTGAGACAGGCTGGCGGTCTCGGCGGCCTGGAGCAGGGCGTTGGTCAGCTCCGGGCGGCGGCAGCGTCGGGCTATGTGCAGCGCGATGGTCGTGGCGAGTCTGTCCGCGTCTGGTTGCAGGCGGGGCAGGAGTTGCTGGGGCAGTGTGGGGTGGTCGAGGCGGTGCAGGTTGGTGTCGTCGAAGTCGAGGGTGTCGTCTCGCTCTGCCAGGCTGAAGAGGGCGTCGACGACCCGGGCCCGGTCGGCGGCGGGCCGTGCGGGCAGGTCGGCCAGCAGCAGCACCAGCGGGTCATCACGCAGCAGGTCTTCGAAGAGGGTGCTGTCGCTGCCGCTGCGCCAGGCGGCCACTTCGCGGTGGGCGGGGTAGATGTGCCGGGCCGCTCCGTCTCCGACCCACAGCAGGCCGGCCTGGGCGCGCGGGTCGACCTGGTGGGTACGCAGGTAATGGGCGGCCAGGAATTCCTGGTAGCTACGGTGTGTGAAGGTCCATCGCAACAGGCCTACAGGTTCGAGCAGATGGGACTCGGTCAGCCGGCGCAGTTCGTCGGTCGTGCACGGGACCTGGTCGCCTTGCAGGCCGGGCTCCTGCCCGCCCTCCAGTTCGGCCAGGGTGATCTCCCCGCTGCCGGGGAGCTGCCGGGATTCATCGCTGAGCACGTTCTGGGCGCCGAACTGCATGGCCGCCGCGACGCGGGCGGCGATCGGCAGCAGGCGCTGGCCGGTGGGCTGGGCCCGCAGTTCGCGGATGTCGGTCGGACGCCTGCTCTCGGAACACAGCAGCCGGCAGGCTTGCTCGTAGGCATCGGCCGCCGTAGCGGGCAACGATCCATAAACACGGTGGTAGTCGAGCAGTTGCAGCAGCGTGACCGGAGCGATGGCCAACTGCATGAGGCTGCGTTCGCGCAGCACCGTGGTGAAGACTTCGGGATCCAGACCGTGGTCTTCAGCGGCGACCGCAACGTCGCTGGCGCTGAGGGGGGTCAGGATCATGTGCTGCACCTGAAGCCGCTCGGGCCAGTGCCGCGTGAGCGTGTCCTGCAGAAGGTCGGGCCAGCGCCCTGTACGGCAACTGAACCGCAACCTCACGCGACCTCGCTGGTCGGCTGGGAGCGAGTCGATCCAGTCGGCGATCAACCCGCCCACGGCAGGCAGGACGTTCAAGCCCTCATCGACGCTGTCCAGAAAGACCCACCACTCCCCCGGCCCCCGGGCCGCGGCGGCATCAGCCAGCGCCGACCTGACTTGGGACTCGGTCTGGCACCGCCCCAAGTTCACCCATCGCGGCGCAGCCTGCGCCGCCTCCAATGCCTGGCACTCCTGCAGGAGGGCCACTGACTTGCCAGCGCCCCGCTCCCCGAACAGCGCCAGCACCGGCACATCCCGCAGTTCCTCCAGCCGCCGGCCCTGGCCGCCCTCCCCCGCGGCGGGCAGGCTGGTCCAATCCCGTCGGAGTGCGGAATCCGCGAGCGGCACCGTCTTCCGCGCCCAGGGATAGACCACGCCGGGCATTGCTGCTGTCGTCACAGCCACCGAGCGTAGAGGGCAGCACTGACAGCGCAGGTGCGGGAGCGGACCCGGTCGTCATCCGTAGGCCAGCATGTACGGCCTTGAGCGGCCGTGGTCGGCCGCGCCCGCTCGGGCAAGTGGCTTTGGCCAGGTGCGCGTTCCAGAGCACCGACACGCTTCCGTTTGCCGCGGAACGGGAGCGCTCTCCCCCGCCTCCGGCGGGTCGAGGCAGTTGCCTCCTCGACTGCTAGTCGTGGTCGGTCTGTACGCCGGGGGGCCGGCAGTCGAGGACTTCGACGCGGACTTCGGCAGCTTGTTGTGCGGCCTGGTGCACCTGTTCTCGCTCGATCTGGTGCTGGGTGTGGCGGGGCGAGCAGCGTGGCCGTTCTTCGGAGTGCCACTGGTCGCAGTCGAAGAAGCCGATGAGGAAGATGCCGGCGGTGCGGGGGCGGCGTAGGTAGCGGGCGACCAATTGCTCGGCGAGGGCGGTGGGCAGGCTGCGGTTCCAGCAGCCTTTGGCCTCGATGATCACGGTGAACGGTTCCGTGTTGTGGGAGGGGTCGGCTGCCTGGATGTGTATGTCGGTGCGGCCTCCTCCGGCACCCGGGCGGTCGACCTGGACTTCGCGGTTGAGGATGATGCGCCGTCCGCCGAGGTGGTTCTTGAGCAGGCCCATGACGAGGTCGCTGAAGTCTTCCTCCCATGTCGGCCACATCGCGTTGTAGGCGGTTGCGGCGCGGCGGTTCCAGAGCAGGATGGCCATCCCGTTGGGGCCCGAGAGTGTGTCTTGGACGTGCTCGAGGGCCTCCATGACGACGTCCAGGAGCTGTGTCTCGTCGGTGATCACGCGCAGGCTGTGGTCGGCCGCCAGTTTCCTCAGCTGGTGCGCGGCCAGTGGCCGGTTCTGTTGCTGGGCGGCCTGGCGTGCTGTGTGGCGGGCCATGCGCCTCAGGCGCGCCGGGTGGAGGGTGGTGGAGGCGGACAGTTGGTTGAGGCAGTCGGCTGCTTGCTGGGTGCCTTTGTTCATGATCAGTCGGGGCAGGGTGTCGGCGAGGCTGTGAAGGTTGTCCTCCGGTGTGATTCGGTGGGGCACACCGGGCTCGTACTCGGGCCGGGGCCGATGGAGTTCCTCCCGTTCGCACAGGCGTGTGTAGAGGTCGGCGAGATCATCGGCGCCGAGTTCTGCCACGCCTGCGGGCCAGTGACCGGAGCCGCCGAGGAGCCCGCGGTCGATCATGGACCGGAACAGTTCGGGGTCGTCGAACGCCTGGCGGATGTGCGGCCAGCTCTCCGGCAGGCCGGCAGAAGACATGAGGCTACGGGCTGCGGTGATCCAGCGCCCCGGATCCGACCCTGACCGATTGTGGGGCGCACCTGCCGTCACGGTGTCGTTGACCTGGACGCGGGCAGATACATCTCCCAGGTCGGACAGGGTGATCGTCACGGCAGCCCAGGCCTCGTCACTGCGGCCGGGTGCAGCGGCCCAGTCCTGCACGACGGCGAGGGCGTCGACCTCATCGTGGGTATGCAGGAACCGGGCCAGATCAGTGAGCCGGTAGGGCTCAAGGCGGTCCAGGCACGCCGCGAGTGCGGTCTCGAAAGCGGAACCGGCATGGCGGGCGCACTGCTTGAACAAGCTGTGGCGCAGATCCTGATCCTGCACGGGGAGCGACATGGTGACCAGAGCGAGCGCCCAGCCCGCCCAACGCTCGGCGTCGTCTGCGGGCACTGCTGCTTCCCAGGAATGGGCCGGCACGAATCGGGCCGCAGTCAGTTCCGGTACGTCGGTCCACTCGGTGCCCCATGCCTGCACGTCGTGCGTCTTCCAGAAGGGGGCGGTGGCTAGGACATGCAGGGTGGCCCGGGTCAGCTGGGTGTGCAGAGCGCTGCCCTCAGGTGGGCATGACGGTGCCGCGGCGACCGCGGTGAGGGGGGAAACCTCTTCGGCAGGGCGGCCGTCACTGGTGCGATTGAGGTGGCCGAGGACCGTGCGCCAGGCAGAGCGGACGTGGTCCGGGCCGACCGTTTGCACATCCTCCAGCGCAGCGGTGAACTGGTCCTCTTCGAAGGTGTTGCGGCGCCGCTGCTCTTGCTCCCGGGCTTGTCTGCGGAGCTGCCATTCGGGGGGCGGAGCGTCCCACCAGGCAGTGGCGTCCCTGAGCTCCAGATCGGCCTGCCGGGCCCGCTCAAGGGCTTCGCGCAGCCGCGTGTCGTCCGGCCGCTGTCTGCGGTCGAAGAGCGGCTGCGCAGTACGCCGCACCTCTTGTGGAAGGTCCAGCCAGCGGTCGGCCCAGTACAGCAGGTCCTCCTCCGGGAAGAGCCCCACTTGCGGGGTGGTGAAGGTGAGTTCCAGGACCTGCTCTGTGCTGCTGTGGTGCAGGACGTAGTCGGCGAGACGGCGGCGCAGGTCGGGCACCTGAGTCAGCGAGTCACGCAGGTACTCGAGCGGAGCGTGCGAGTCGCTGGTATGGGACAGCTCCGGGTAGGCCGCCAGGGCGGCCAGCGCCCGACCGGCCTGCATCTCGCCAGGCGCCGGACCGTCAAGTGCCGTCCGGCCGATGAGGTCGATACACCTCGCCAGCAGCGCAGTAGCGGTCAGGGACTTGGGGCCTTGCTCTTCAAGCGCTGCGACGCACCAAACCAGAGCCTCGTCAGTGTCCTCTGCCGTGACCAGGTCCATGGCCCGCTCCAGCTCCGGGCGGTAGGCGAACGACCGTTGGACAGGACGCAGATCGAAGTACGCGGCCAGCAGGAGATGCTGCGGCCGCAGAAGGTCCAGTGCCGCTTCGACAACACCGGTCTTCGCGTCCGCCGTCAGAGCGCGCAGCCGTTCGACGACCTCATCTCCGTGCACGGTCTCCTCGGCGATCGCATGCAGGGCGAAGGAACGAAGCTGTGTCGACAGGGTGGTGTCCTCCGCGAACGACAGCAGGGCAGGCGTCAGCAGAGCCGACCGGCATTGCGCAGCGATCCACAAAGCCAGATACATCTGATCCGGGTCGGCGTCGCGGACCAGATACGGGGTCAGCTGTGCGGCCAGAGCAGGATGGTTCAGCCGCTCCAAGCGCCCGAAGTCGAGGCGGTCGAAGCCCTCATGGGGTGCTGCGTCCAGAAGCGCTTGGGCGGTCCGCTGGCGTGATGCAGCGGGCAGAGAACTCAGGTCAACCAGGAGAAGAACCCGTGGATCGTGGATGAGCAGGTCCTCGAACAACTGCGGGTCGTCGACCGCCAGCCGGGCAGCAATCTCCTCGTGCTCCGGCACGATGTGGCGTGCGAGGCCGCTGCCAACCCACAAGAGCTCGCTTCGTACGGCGGGGGCGATACGGTCGCGTACGTACTGCGCTGCCAGGTGTTCCTGATAACTGCGGTGGGCAAACACCCAGCGCCGCTGACCCACCGGTGTCAGCAAGCCGGATTCGGTGAGATGCATCAGCTCATGGCGCCGGCACTCAAGCTGCGGAGCAGAGCCGGGAATAGCGGGAAAAACCAGGTTATCTAGGTACATTTCACCCTGCATCACCCTCTCATGGTCGGCGAGAGCAGGGCTGTGGCTGAACTGCAGGGCTGCCGCCACCCAGCGGGCGACTTCTAGCAGGTGATCCACCGGCGGCCGTTCCTGGCGCTGAGCAAACCCCTGTGACCAGCTCTCCGTGCACAGCCTGCGGCAGGCCCGGTCATAGGCTTCGGCCACCGTCTTGGGGAGCTCTTCACCTTCGGCCTGGGCATCCAGCAGCGGGATCAGCGTGACGGGCTGCTCCGCCAGGGCCTCAAGACCCCGGCCGCTCACCTGCTTGGCGAATGCGGTCCCTTCCAGGCCGCGCTGCCCGGCCGCGCTCTCCACGTCCTGCCTGGTCAGAGGCTCCAGTGCCATCAACGCCACCTGGCTCGCATCCGGCCACAGCCCTCGCAACCCGCTCTCCAGCGTCTCGGGCCAGCGGGTGGTGCGGCAGGTGATCCGCAGACGCAGCCCTTCACGCTGGCGCGCCGACATCGCCCGCAACTGCAGCAGGAGGGCCGCGTCAAGGCCGGAGATGTCGCTCAGGCCCTCGTCCAGCCCGTCCAGCAGCACATACCGTGGCCCGTCTCCTGCCTCGTGCAAGTGCTGATGCAGGGTGCTGCTCGCGAAGGCGGCATCGATCACGTCCCGGCCCAGATGCAACAAGGGGGCAGTCGTCGCACCCTCACTGGTGAGCAGATCGTGCTCCTGCTCTAGAGCCACGGATTTGCCCGCACCACGCTCCCCCAGCACAACGACGACCGGCACATCCCGCATCTCCTCCAGCCGCACCAGGCTGCTGGTGTCCCGCTTGCCGTCGACTGGATCAGGCTGTGCGCCGACGCCATCGGGAGGCAAGGGCCGCAACGATCGTCGCCACGCGTATCGCATCAGCCCATTGTCCCGAAGAGCCGACGCGATCCACGGCCTCCGCCGCAGCTGCCAACTACTCCTGCTCCACGGCCACATCGCCCGGTACTCAAAGCCCTCCAAGGCCACGCACAGCGGCCCTGGCCAGGACCGTCCGCAGCACCCACTCCCCAGCCCCCTGTAGGCGTCGTTCTCACACCATCTGCCGCAGTCTCAACCGACTTGCAGACCGCAGTTCAGGCGAGCCCTGCTCCCGGAAACTACCTCTCAGACCATCTCAACGCATCCGCGGGACCGCAGGTCAGAACGGTACGACTACCGCAACATCGATGAGACCTCACAGCCTTCCCGCTCCACCCACTGCGCGAGCGCCGCCAGGCCCCGCTGGAGCGCCCGCTGCACCTTCCCCTGGCCCTTCGTCGCATCCTTGGCCGCTGGTGCGGGAGGCGGCGTCTCAGCGGGTGTGATGCCCAGCTGGGACAGCCGCTCCTGCTGCTCGGGCAGGAGCCGCGCCCAGAGGTTCGCTCTGTGCGGATGTGGGCGGCCTCTGCTCGCTGGAGGACCTTCGCGCGGACGTGTTCGACGTCGCGTCCGTGTGAGTGAGATACGTGATGGCCACGCCTACGGGATGATCGAAGTGGTCGTCGGAGAGCGTGTCCCACACCCTGTTACTGTCAGTGGAAATTCTGGTGACATTGTTCAAGCCGGAGTTGGTGACCCAGACCCCTGGATACGCGTTGGTGTAAGGGTTCTCCGCGATACCGAAGGAGGCGGCGTCGGGGCCGCCGACGGGAATGTTTGCGGCAACTGTGTTGGAATTCAGGTCGATCGCCGACACCTTGTCCGTCGTCGTGTTGGTGACGTAGACCCATCTGCTAGCCCATGGGTTGGTTACGACGCCGTAGGGGTCTCCGTCGATCGGGATGTGGTCGGTGACGGTGCCGTTGTTGCTGGTGTCGATCACCGAGACTTCGCCCTTGGCGGTGACGTAGGCTGTGCCGAAATCGCTGAACGCCACTTGGTGGGGGTTTCGGCCGACGTTGTCGATGGTCTTGATGACGGTGTCGGTGCCGGTGTCGATCTCCGAGATGTTGTTCGAATTCGGTCCGCTGTTGATGACGTAGACCCGAGTGCCGTCTGGACTCACTGCCACGCCTTCGGGGCTCTCGCCGACCTTGATGGTTTTGATGACAGTGTTGGTGCTAGCGTCGATCACTGACACCGTGTTCGAATCCCTGTTGGTGACCCAGACGCGGCTGCCGTCCGGGCTGACCGCCACACCGTAGGGCTCTTCCCCCACGTTGTCGATGGTCTTGATGACCGTGTCGGTGTCGGGGTTGATCACCGACACCGAGTGCGAGCCGGCGTTGGTGACGTATATGTAGGGATCCGGCCCTGTGTGGTCACGGGTCACGGGGGCGGCCGCCACACCGAGGGGTTCTTCACCGACGTGGATGGTGGTGTAGAAGCCGGGGTCGTCCGACGAGTAGCCGAGATTCCATACCGAAACGGTGTTGGATCCTTGGTTGGCGATATAGGCGTAGGGACGATAGTTCTGCGGGGAGTCGCTGGCGACGGCGGGTATGGCCGTGGCGAGTGGGACGGCCACCCCTGCAAGGACCGCAAGTGACGTCAAGGTCCGCAGCAGCGTCCGGCGGGTACCTCTACCGCTACCTTTGGCGTTGCGTCGTCGTCCGCTGTTGCCGGGCTGCGCCGGCTGCGATGTGGTGGTGTCCGACATTAAACGGCCTCCGGTGGTTTTGGCAGGTGGTCCTGGCCATCAACGCTACGGGGCTTGCTCGGCCGTGTGCGTCGTCCGACTGGTGGGCGGGCGTCGGCCGCACATGCCCGTGGGGTGTGGGTGGTGGTGGCCCGGTTGGAGGAGCCACTGTGGGCGGTGCGGGCCGTCTTGATGCGGTGCTGGGAGTCTGGGCCTTGACCAGGACCGCACGTGTCGCGGGCCGCAGGGTGATCGCCATCGACGGCAAGACGGTCCGGGGCGCACGGGGTGGCGGCTTCGCGGGCTCGCACCTGGTCGCCGCCCTCGCGCACGGGTCCGGGGCGGTGCTCGGCCAGGTCGCGGTGAGCGAGAAGAGCAATGAGATCCCCACCGCCCGGGAATTGCTTGAACTCCTCGACCTGGACGGCGTGGTCGTCACGATGGACGCACTGCACACCCAGCACGACACCGCGGCCCTGGTGACCAGGGCCGGGGGGAGACTATGTCCTGACCGCGAAGGCGAATCAGAAGTCGTTGTACGCACAGCTCAAGGCGCTCCCCTGGACTTCGATACCCGCCGTCACCGGGACGGACCGAGGACATGGACGCCGCGCCACTCGCACGATCAAGGTCGCGACGTGCCGGCATGGGTCGAGTTCGCCGGGGCCGGGCAAGTCGCCCAGCTGCGGCGCACCGTCACCGCAAGGGCGCGGCCGTCGCAGACGGCGGGGCAGCGCGCAGCGTCTGCCCCGGTACCGGGGCAGGCCGCCGGTAGGCCGCGCAGCGGGCCTGGCCGTGCTGTGCCTGCGCCATGTGCCCGGCCGCCGCTCCGGTGGGGAGAGCGGGTGTGGGGGCGCAGTCGCGCTGCTTGGCGGGCTCGGCGAGGGGCCCTGGCAGCTGTCGGCCGCGTGTGTCGTGCGGGGCGCGGGAGGCGGGGTCGTGTCGCGCAGGTGGCTGGCCGCGATTCACAACCACGGGTTGTGTCTGGTGTGGTCTTGGTGACCCGGCATGTTCTATGGCGCCGGGAAGCGCTGCGTCTTTGTGCTGCGAGCGCATGGGGACGGCCCCGTCCATCAGAGGATGGGGCCGTCGGTCAGCGCGTCCGGGGTACAGCCGGATCAGGTGTGCCGCGTCGTCACTGTGCCGCTGCGGTGGTGTTGCTGGCCCACAGGGCTCCGCCCCTGCCGGGACCGCCGTTGCTCTTGTAGATGACGAAGTTGCCGTCGTTCTGCATGACGGCCCAGGCGCCGGTGCTCTCATGGCCGTAGGTGTTGGTGTGCCACAGGAATCGGTTGCTGGCGTCGTAGATGACGAAGTTGCCGTCCTTCTGCATGACGGCGTACGCGCCCGGGTTGCCGTGGGTTCGGGAGGCCCAGATGGCCTTGTTGTCACGCAGGCGGTACATCACCAGGTTTCCGTCGCTCTGCATGACCAGGCGGGTGAGGTTTGCCTGGTACTGCCAGCCCGCTTTGAGGGTGGTGCCTCCGTCGATGACCCCCGGCGGGAAGTACCAGTTGGGGCAGTCACGAAGGATTTCTTCGCGGGTCATGGGTCGTTCATCCCAGCCGACTTCGCTGTACAGGCCGTCTTGTCCTTCTCTGGCGGGCTGACGGACGGTGTCGTAGGAGGTGGCCCAATAGTAGTGGCCCCACTTGGGGTCGTCGTAGTGGGTCCGCCACTTTCCTGTGTAGGCCTGCATCACCTGGCCGCGTTTGATCCAGGCGTAGGTGCCGGGCTTTACGTCGACATGGTAGGTGTCCGAAACGGTCTTTTGTTCCATCCAGGAGTGCTCGTACTTCGTCTCGACACCGGTTTTGACGATTGCTCCGACCTCCACCTTGAACGAGATGCCGAAGGTGTCGCTTGTGCCCGTTGTCTGGGACCAGGATATGGACTTGCGCTGAGGCGCGCTCATGCAGTTGGGGGAGAGGTTCGAGACCCTCCTCCAGTTGTCGATGTACGTCTTTCTTGTCAGGTCGCCACCGGGGCTCTCGCCCATGACGGGGCTGCCGTCTCCGAAGGTGCACTTGCCCAGCCCGGAAGTGCAGTCGGCCATGATCTGTTGTGTGGTGGGCCCCGGGTAGACATGATGGGCTTCGGACGGCGTCGCCGTCATTGCGACCATGCCAAGTACGGCAGTGGCCAGTGTCAGTGTCTTTCCGGTCCGCCTCCGCGCGCGACATCTTGGCATGTGCGGTCCTTACTATTCGACGGGGAGGTGGGCAAGCGGCCTTCGTCCGGTGCTTGGAAGATGCCAGCGCCCTGGGATGCGCATGAGGATGGCATAAAGAATGACCGAAACCAGAAGATGTCCTGGAGCGTAAAAAATGTTTACAGCCGGTCGTTGAATGGGCGGCTGCGGTGCTGTGGGTTTCTTCGGACGGCGGGAGTGGCGTCAAAGGTGGGTTCGGCCCGTGAAAGGACGAGCGGGCTGTCGGTGAGGACGACGTGGTGACCCCGGTAGAACGGGCCATGCGGGATGGCCGGCGGGCGCATCGGGCGGTGGGGCGGCTGGCGCATGGGGTGCCTGTGCGATACAGGCCGGGACTGGCACGTCTGTGGTCGTGACGGTTCGGTCGCTGGGCCGGTGGCCCCGGTCTCGGTATCCGTTGGGCCTACCCGGCGGTATTTCACGTGCTGGAGATTCCAGTGGCCGGGGTCTGGGGCGTTCGCCGCGTGACAGTGCCGGCGAGGCCTGGGAGCCGGAAGTCCGTATCCGTGCCGTCGCTTGCGTTCTGTCGCAGGCAGATGTCGGTGGGAGACGCTCTGGCCTTGTGTGCGGGCCCGCCGGCTTCGCACGAGCGGTGGTTCCGTCTTGGCAGGGCCCAGTCACGGTGGGGAGGGGGGCACGGGCGTGGCTCATGGCCTCTGGCGGGGGCGGAGGCGGTGGAGTTGGCGTTTTCGGGTTCGGGCCGTATGTGGGCGGGTTCTGTGCAGGCGGTCATGCCGACGAGGGCCGTGGGCTTTGTTCTGTGTCATCTTGCGTGCTCTGCCCGTTGTCACGGGGGGATGTCGGCGAAATTCACCGAGGTGAGTTTTTCGGAGATGGCCCACAGCTTTCGCGCCCTGTACTCGTCGAGGGCGTAGGGGCTCATGCGGGCGGGAGCCGGGTGGCCGCGCAGTTCCCCGCGTCCTCCCGGACCGGTGTAGCTGCCACCGGGCAGGGGCTGGGTGGCTGCGTAGAGGGAAGGCAGGGCACCCATCGTGTCGGACTGGGCGAACAAGCGGTTGGTGAGAGCGAGCAGGAGTCGCTGTGTGCGGTGTGCCGTTTGTCCCTGGAGGTTGGTGGCGGCATAGCCGGGGTGGACCGCGTGTGCCGTGACGGAGGATCCGGATTTCGTCAGGCGGCGTTGCAGTTCACGGGTGAAGAGCAGGTTGGCCAGCTTGGACTGTTGGTACGCGCGCCAGGGGTTGTACGAGGATTCGGACTGGATGTCTTCGAAGTTGATGTCAACGCCCGATGCGCGGTGGGCGTTGGAAGCGACGGTGACGACTCTGTCCGTGATGGACGGCAGCAGCAGGTTGGTGAGCGCGAACGGGCCCAGGTGGTTGGTGGCGAACTGTGTTTCGAATCCGTCGACGGTGACGGCGTGAGGGGTCGCCATGACGCCGGCATTGTTCACGAGAACGTCGAGGGGGCCTTCCCAGTCCGAGGCGAAGGCTCGTATCGATGACAGGTCGGCGAGATCCAGGCGTCGTACTTCGGTGCTTCCGGGCAACGTAGCCGCGAGGCGTTGGCCACGGATCACGCTTCGGACGGCGAGGACGACATGGCCTCCCGCCCGCGCCAGTTCACGCGCCGTGACGGCACCGAGGCCACTGCTGGCACCTGTCACGACGAACGTGGTGCCACTGAGGTCGGGCAGGTCGGCAGCAGTCCAGCGTTGAGCACGTGTCATGGGCGCAGCTTGTCACTGTGTCACGGGGGTCGCCCTACGTGGTTGCCCTGAGCGCAACAGCACCAGGTGCGACGTCCATGACGGGCGTGGTCGTTCACCGTCCAGGGGGTGCTTGATGCGGCGACCTGACAGTTCCTCAGGTTCGTTGGCCGGTGCGCCATGGCGTTTCGGCCGGGAGCAACGGTGGTGCTCCCAGGGGTCGGCGGCCGATGTCGGGCTGGTCGAAGGTGCCCGGAACGGGCAGCGTGCCCCAGCGGTTGATCGGCCAGGCCTTGACGATGGCGCGGCCGACGACCTTTTCGACCGGGACCATGCCGCGGTATCGGTCGGACTGGTGGTAGCGGGAGTCGAGGGAGTCCTGGCGGTGGTCGCCCATCACCCAGATGAATCCCTTGGGCACCTTCACTGTGAACTGGCCACCCTCACTGTCCACGCTGCACGGTGTGTTGCCTGGATAGACGTATGGCTCGTCCAGCGCCTTGCCATTGACCCGCACCGGGCCGGTGCCGTTGCACTCGACGGTGTCGCCGCCGACCCCGATCACCCGCTTGATCAGGTCTTTCTCCGACGCGGACGGCATCACGCCGATCCAGCTGAGCACCTTGTGCACCAAGGACGCATCGGGCACCGGCTCGTTGGCCAGCCAGGCGTCCGGGTCGTGGAAGACGACGACCTCGCCACGCTCGGGCTCGGAACCGAACCAGGGGGTGAGCTTGTCCACCAAGACACGGTCACCCGGTTGGAGCGTGTTCTGCATCGACGCGGACGGGATGGAGAACGCCTGCAGCAGAAACGTCTTGATCAGCAGCGCCAGTACCAGAGCGATGCCGATCAGCAGCGGCACCTCCTTCCACAGCGAGCGTGGCTTCTTTTGCCGCTCAGTACCGTCACCGGTCGGTTCCGGACCGCCGCTATCGTTGTGTTCCGTCACTGGGGCGTCCTCGTGTGCTGTCGAGTGACCTCACGGGCTGTCACGGTCCGGCGAAGGCCGGCGTGCCGCTCCGGCCGAGGTGCTGATGTCCGCCGGTTCCTGATCGTGCATCAACTGCTGTGTCAACGTTAGCTTTGCCGGCCTCGCTGCATGTGGAGGGGCGAGCTGCGCCTCGGGCGGCGGGGGGCGTATGGGTGTCGCGGCATCCACTCGTTGCCCATGGTTCGTGGGCACGGCGCGAGCGGAACCGGCTGGCCACGGCATGGGGCATCGTCAGCGACTTCGGCAGGGTCGGCTCGTCGATGCCCAGGTCGTGCAGGGCGCGCAGGGCGCCGTCCACCGGAGCGTCCATCACCTTCTCGTGCCACTGCGCCGCGATGACGGTCACTCGCAGGCCGCCTGCGTCGGCTGCGGACCGTTCCGGTGTGCCGTGGGCGCTCATGGTGCTCCCTTGTGTTCTCTCGCCGGGTTGTGGTGTGGGGTGCCGCAGGCCGGCACGGTGGTCGTGTCGAGCCAGGGCAAGTCGTGGCCCATCCGGTCCCGCTTGGTGCGCAGGTAGCGGAGGTTGTGCTCGCCGGCGCTGACCGGCATCGGCACACGGGCCTCGACCGTGATGCCGTGCCGGGCGAGGGCGTCGGTCTTGTCGGGGTTGTTGGTCAGCAGCCGCACGCTGCGCACCCCGAGGTCGGCGAGGATCCGGGCGCCCGCGCCGTAGTCGCGGGCGTCGGCGGGCAGGCCGAGTTCGAGGTTGGCGTCGAGGGTGTCACGGCCGCGTTCCTGGAGTTCGTAGGCGCGCAGCTTGGACATCAGGCCGATGCCGCGGCCCTCGTGTCCGCGCAGGTAGACCACGACTCCGCGGCCCTCTTGCTGGATGCGGGCCAGGGAGGCGTCCAGCTGGGGTCCGCAGTCGCAGCGGGCCGAGCCGAAGACGTCGCCGGTGAGGCATTCGGAGTGGACGCGTACCAGGACGTTTCTGCCGTCGCCGATGTCGCCGTGCACCAGGGCGACGTGTTCGACGCCGTCGACGGTGGAGCGGTAGCCGTGGGCGGTGAAGGTGCCGTGGGCGGTGGGCAGGTGGGTGGTGGCCTCGCGGCGGACGGTGGGTTCGCTGCTGCGCCGGTAGGCGATCAGGTCCTCGATGGAGATGATCGTCAGGCCGTGCTTGCGGGCGAAGGGGACCAGCTCGGGCAGGCGCAGCATGCGCCCGTCCTCGCCGGCGATCTCGACGATGGCGCCGGCCGGGCGCAGACCGGCGAGGCGGGCCAGGTCGACGGCGGCCTCGGTGTGGCCGTTGCGGGCGAGCACGCCGCCGGGCCGGGCGCGCAGGGGGAAGATGTGGCCGGGGCGGACGAAGTCGCCGGGTCCGGACACGCCGTCGGCGAGCAGTTGGAGGGTGGTGGCGCGGTCGGCGGCGGAGATGCCGGTGCTCACGCCGTGCGCGGCGGAGGCGTCGACGGAGACGGTGAAGGCGGTCTTCATCGACTCGGTGTTGTCGTCGACCATCTGCGGCAGGTTCAGCCGGTCCAGTTCGTCGCCCTCCATGGGGGCGCAGATCAGGCCGCGGCACTCGCTCATCATGAAGGCGACGATCTCGTCGGTCGCCTTCTCGGCGGCGATGACGAGGTCGCCCTCGTTCTCCCGGTCCTCGTCGTCGACGACCACGACCGGGCGGCCGGCGGCGATGTCGGCGACGGCCTGCTCGACGGGATCGAGCGCGGCATCGTCGATGTCACCGAAGGAGGCGTGGACCGGATCCGAGGGGACGGCGCGGAGTATGTCCGGTGCGGCGGTGGCGGGAGAGGGACAGGTGTTCATGGTGTTGCCGCTCCTTGCAGGGCAGGTGTGCGCACGGCACGGGATCGAAGCCACCAGTCGCGCAGGCCCCACAGGACGAGCGCGCTGTAGAGGGCGTAGACGAGGCCGGAGAAGGCGAAGCCGTTGGTGAAGTTCAGCGGGATGCCGACCAGGTTGACCAGGAGCCAGGCGAACCAGAACTCGACCATGCCGCGGGCCTGGGCGTACATGGCGACGACGGTGCCGACGAAGAGGCAGGCGTCCGGCCAGGGGTCCCAGGACAGGGTCGGGAAGGTGGTGAACAGCGTGGCGACGGCGATGGTGCCGAGGACGGTGCCGGCCAGCATGACGATGCGCTCGCGCCGGGTGGCGAAGCGGATGTCGAGGGAGCCGTCGGGGGCCTGCTTGCGGCCGCGGATCCACTGTGCCCAGCCCCAGGCGGCGACGACCATCACCACGACCTGCTTTCCGGCGCTGCCGGTCAGATGGGCGGGGGCGAACGCGGCGAAGAGAACGAGACTGGACAGGATCTGAGCGGGCCAGCTCCACAGGGAGCGGCGCCGGCCCAGGACCAGTGCGAGCAGACCGATGACGTTGCCGATCATGTCGGCCCACTTGATGTGCTGGCCGAAGAGGGCGAACGCCTCGGAGTTCAGCGTGTTCACCGGGTCGCCCCCTGCGCGTGGTCGCCCAGCATCCGCTCGACGTACTTGGCGATGACGTCCACTTCGAGGTTGACCGGGTCGCCGGGCTGCTTGTGGCCGAGCGTGGTCAGGTCGAGGGTGGTCGGGATGAGGCTGACCGTGAAGTGGCCGGGGCCGGCGTCGACGACGGTGAGGCTGATGCCGTCGACGGTGATGGAGCCCTTCTCGACCACGTACCGGGTGAGGTCGGCGGGCAGGGAGATCTTCACGATCTCCCAGTTCTGGGAGGGCTGGCGCTCCAGGATCTCGCCGGTGCCGTCGACATGGCCCTGCACGATGTGCCCGCCGAGACGGTCACCCACGGCCATGGGGCGTTCCAGATTCACGCGGGAGCCGGCCCGCAGGGCACCGAGGCTGGAGCGGTTCAGGGTCTCGGCCATGACGTCGGCGGTGAACTCCTCGCCCTCGTGGTCCACGACCGTGAGGCAGACGCCGTTGACGGCGATGGAGTCCCCGTGTTCCGCGCCCTGGGTGACAAGGGGGCCGCGCAGGCGGAAGCGACAGGCGTCGTCGAGGGTCTCGACGGCGGTGACCTCGCCCAGCTCTTCGACGATTGCGGTGAACACTTCTCAAGCCCTTGTGCGGGAAGCGGTGGGTCGGCCGGTCTCCGGCACGGTCGTCCCCGCCGGGAAGGCCACGGGCTGGTCTGCGAAGGCGGGGAGCGGCCGTAGGTCCTGTGCCGATCGTGGTGATCGCGCATCGGGCTCGTACGGAGCGGCTCTTCAGCGATCATCGCAACCGCCGCGATGAGGCATCACCCACCGATCGGCCCTCCTCGCGGGGGATCGGCTGATGGTGTGAGGGCCGACGGTGCTGCGGCTGCGGACCTGGTCCGGCTCGGTGGATTCGGCCGGTCGGGGTGGGTGCAAGGGCGGCGGCGGCGCGTTTCGCCGACGGGAGCGGTCCGGAGGTGGAGGCTCGCCGGAAGATCTCTTGCTGTTCGGTGGAGGCAGTTGCATGCCCGGTGCTCGATCCGGCTGCGGAAAGTCCGGCGCTCGCGCCTTCACGGTGACGGCCCTGGCGGGCTGCCTGGTCGGCCTGGTCGGCGGCGGTTTCCGGTGGTGCCTGCAGGAGGCGGACCGGCTGCGTGGAGACGTTGTGGACGCCGCCTCCGGACTGGGCGTGGCCGGCCTGCTGATTCCTGTCGCGCTCACCGCAACGGGTGCGGCGGTGGGCTGTCTGGTCGCTCAGCGTGCTCCGCACGCGGCGGGCAGCGGGATCCAGCACGTGGAGGCCGTGTGGCGGCAGGAGACCGGGGCGCACCCGGGATGGCTGTTGCCGGCGAAGTTCTTCGGCGGTCTCGCCGCGATCGGCTCGGGCCTGGTGCTGGGGCGGGAGGGCCCGATCGTCCACATGGGCGCCGCTGTCGGTTCGCTGGCCGGGCGCCACGGCCGGTTGGACGCCGAGGACGCCCGGCTGCTGCACACCGCGCTCGGCGGGGCGGGCCTTACCACGGCGTTCACCGCTCCCTTGGGCGGGCTGATGTTCGTCTGCGAGGAGGTGACCGGTTCGATCCGGCCCCGGCTGGTGCTGATGACACTGGTCGGGACCGTCACCTCGGTGGTTTGTGCCCGGTTCATGGTGGGTGGTGCGCCGGTGTTCGAGGTGCCCGGCACTCCGGCTCCGCCGGTGTGGATGCTGCCGCTGTTCTTGGTGCTCGGTGTGACGGGCGGAGCGCTGGGCGCTCTCTACAGTGCTCTGGTCGTCCGGATGCTGCAGTGGTGCGACCGGAGGCCGGCCCGGGTGCCGCTTTCGGTCCGGGCGGCCTGCATCGGAGCCGTGATCGGTGCTCTGCTGGCCGTCGACCCGCTGCTGGCGGGGGGCGGTGATCCGCTGAGCGAAAGCCTGCTGACGGGCGGGAAGCTCACGGCGGCGGCGTTGGCGATCTATCTCGCCGTCCGGTTCGTGGCGGGCCCGCTCAGCTACGCAGCCGCGACCCCCGGCGGGCTGTTCGCCCCGTTGCTGGCTCTGGGAGCCCTGTGGGGTGCCCTGGCCCACGCGCTGGTCTCCCCCGTCCTGCCGGCCGGGGCGGCGAGCTCGGCCGCGTTCGCCGTCGTGGGCATGGCCGTTCTGTTCACCGGGGTCGTACGGGCCCCGTTGACGGGCCTTGTCCTGGTGGTGGAGATGACAGGCGCCACCACTTTGCTGGTCCCCTTGCTGATCGCCTGTTTCGCCTCGGTGCTGACCGCGGACTGCCTGGGCAGCGAGCCCATCTACGACAGTCTGAGGCGCCGCATGCTGAACCATCCTTGAAGCCTCGCCGTGGCGCACTCTCCCCCGCCCGGCGACTTTGAGTAACCGTCAGTTCGCCCGAGTGCCGCGGTGGACAGCACCGTCAGGAGCGCGCAGAGTGGTGGACGTGACGTCGGTCGCGTCCGAGGGGATGAGCGTGACGTTATGCAATCGGGCATGTGTGGTGAGCGAGGAACCTTCCGCTCCCCCGGGATCGTTCTCCCGGAGGCTCAGCCCCGTGCGGCACCACCCGGCAGCGCTGAGGCGCCCGGCGCCGCCGAGGAGCGGGTGGGCCCCACCGAGGGGGCGCTCGTGAAACCCGTCGACGAGGCCGAGACCATGGACGGCCGTGCGGCCCGGCCGCTGCGGGGCTCGCGCGCGTGGACCGAGAAGACGGACACATGACCGGCATACCGTCGCCCCCGGCATCCGGCTCCTCCCCCGGCGCCGGCCCGGCCGGGCCCGGGCCCGGCCAAGTGGAGCGCAGCGCCACCGCGCCGGATGGGCGGCAGGCCGTGCCGGCGCAGACCGGTGGCGGCCAAGCCGGTGGCGGCCAGGCCGGTGTCTTCAACGTGGCGAACATGCTGACCATGCTCCGGTTGTTCTTGGTGCCGGCGTTCGTCGTGCTGATGCTCAGCCACGGTGGGGACGACCCGGCATGGCGCTCGTTCGCCTGGGCGGCGTTCGTTCTCGCCATGATCACCGACTTGTTCGACGGTCACATCGCGCGGGCGTACAACCTGGTCACCGACTTCGGGAGGATCGCCGACCCCATCGCCGACAAGGCGATGGTGGGGGCGGCGCTGATCTGTCTGTCGTCGCTGGGCGACCTTCCGTGGTGGGTGACGGGCGTCATCCTCGGCCGGGAACTGGGCATCACCCTGCTGCGTTTCGCCGTCATCCGGTACGGGGTGATCTCCGCGAGCCGGGGCGGCAAGCTCAAGACGCTCATTCAGGGTACGGCCGTCAGCATGTACGTACTGGCGCTCACGGGCCCGTTGGCGACCATGCGGTTCTGGGTGATGACGCTTGCGGTGACCCTGACGGTCGCGACGGGCCTGGCCTATGTGAAACAGGCCGCTGCTCTGCGCAGGCGGGCTCTCGCCGCACGCCGGACGGCCGCGACGGGCGAAGGGAACGGGTACTTCCCGGGCCGTCGCCAGGGTGCGCTGCCGGCGGTGAAAGGCCGTGGACGCCATGCGTAGTAACGAGGCAGGCCGGACGGTCGGTCCTCCCGGCGCAGGCGGGCAGTTTCACCATGCGGCGACGACGCAGAGTCTGGAGGAAGCATCGGTTTTCCGGCCGTGACGGATGCTGACGTCGCCCGCCGGTGTCATGCACTACGGGAGGTCTGATGTCGGATATCGCAGCCTCGGACACGTCGAAGCAGAAGAAACAGGGCAGACGGCACGGCAGAGGCTGGTGGCGGGCGCCGGTGCGGGTATGGGCGGCGGGAGTGGCCATCGTTGCCGGAGTGATCGCTCCGCCCTCCGCCCTGGCCTCACCCACCACTGCGCAATCCCAACCCGTGGCCTACGTCAGCAACGTCGTCGGCGGCAGCTCCAATCAAGATCAAGTGCTGATGGTCGACGCCGGCGCCGACAAGCCCATCGCTGCCGCTTACCCCGTCGGCAGCGACAGCGACCCCAACGGCGTGGCGGTAAGCCGGGACGGCACCAGGGTGTGTACCGCTGACAGGCTTGCGAACAGCATGTCGCGGATCCTGCCCGCCAGCGGCGACGTCGCCTCCGTAAAAGTCGGCAACAACCCCGTGGACGTGGCGATCAGCCCGGACGGCAACCGCGCCTACGTCACCAACAACCTCGACAACAACATGTCGGTGGTCGACATCGGTTCCGATTCGCCCTCTGTCGTCGAGACCATCCATGTCGGCGGGAGACCTCAATCCGTGGCGATCAGTCCGGACGGCAGCCGTGCCTACGTCGCGAACTGGCTCGACGGCACCCTGGCGGTGGTCGACACCACCTCCAACACTCTTGTCACCGCCATCGACCTTCAGCAGGGCCCCTACATGCCGCAGGGAGTGGCCATCAGCCCGGACGGCAAACTCGTGTACGTCACCAACCTCAATGGCACGTTGTCGGTGATCGACACCGCGAACAACTCCGTCAAGTTCACCCCGACCATCGCCGGCGGTGCCGACCTGGTGGACATAGCGGTGAGCCGGGACGGCACCCGCGCCTATATCGCCAACTTCGCCTGGGGCGATATCACGACGGTCGACCTCACCCGCAGCCCGCCGTCCGTCATCACCAGTGTTGAGGTCGGAAGCGAACCCACCGGTGTGGCGGTCACCCCGGACGGGTCCCATGTCTACGCCGTCTCCGGCGGCCTGAACCAACCAAGTACCCTCTCGGTGATCGACACCAGCACGTCCAAGGTCGAACCCATCCATGGCTTCGCCACCGCATTGGATGTGGCGATCGGACCGAAGCCTGGATGAGGCCTTGAGCTGCCCGCCGGCCGCCGTGCCCTGTCGGCGGGGGCGGTCGGAGCGGTGACGGGGTGACGTGCCGCTCCGCGGGGTCGTCGGTACCGGA
Organism: Streptomyces sp. NPDC085932; assembly: GCF_044540525.1. Lineage (NCBI taxonomy): Bacteria > Bacillati > Actinomycetota > Actinomycetes > Kitasatosporales > Streptomycetaceae > Streptomyces > Streptomyces sp. NPDC085932. Next base: position 635,926 of record NZ_JBITSJ010000006.1, on the reverse strand, counting down.
TTCCCCCGGGTCGCGTGCCGGCCCTTTCGCAGGCTGCCTTGCTGGTGACGCAGCCGCGCCCTGCCGCCGTGTCCCAGGGGTGTCCCTGGCCGGCACAACGCCGATCTGAGCCGGGTTCTGTCACTGCCCGTGCTCGCCATGCCCGGGGATGTGCGCTGACCGGCCGGGGCCGATCGGGGGAAGCCCGCACCAGACGGTGGAACGGCTGATCGTGTGACGATCGCGAGTCCGCCGACGGCTAACGTTTTATGTGAAAGACCTCGACAGCGAGGGCGTAACGCTCATGAGGGGCATGAGCAGCGTGTGCGGCAACCGCTCGCCTGGGTGTGAAGACCAGCGGTAATCAGTCCGAAGAGTAGACCTGCACCAGCATCGCCTTCCGCACATTCCCCACCTCAAGAATCACGTTTCGCGCATTTCGGGAATGCGTCGTTTCCGGCTTGTTTTCCTTCTCGGCATCTCACTGCCCGTCAGAGCAAGCGGGGGCGTTCATTCACGTCTTCGGCGTGGGGGCCCCCCCCCCCCGGGGGGGGGCCCCCCCCCCCCCCCGGCCCCCCCCCCCCCCCCCCCCCCCCGCCGGAATCCGCCGAGGCCCCCCACCACCCGATGGCACGGTGGTGGGGGCAGGGAAGGTCACCCCACGGGGCCAGGGCCGTCGTCGCTCTGATGAACCGGCTGCTGCTGCGCCGCCGACAGCATCGGGGCGTCAGAGCCGGAGCAGAGCTTGACGTCGCCGGTGTTCTTGACGTAACGAGCCGACACCCAAGCGTCCTTGTCCTTGACCTTGTTCCGCAGCTTGTACCAGAGATCGTTACCATCGATCGACTGACCATGAACCTTGCACTGCAGGCCGACCTGCGCGTTGTGGGGAAGTACTCCGAGCTCGGCGGAGTTCGTCGTGGGCAGCGCCCTTTCCTTGACGCCGACGGGACTGATGACCGTGCCGTACGGCTTGGCGGGGGCGGCGGCATCAGCGGCCAGTGCCGGGTTGGCGGCGATCAGTGAGCCGCCGATGACGGCAAGCACCGCGGCCCCGGACACCATGGCGCCACGCTTCGCTGAAATCAACATAGACAAAAATTCCCTTCTTTTCCGGATGGGCTGGGTGCCCGTGTCATCCAAGGAAACCCCAGCCGCTGGAGCCCACCTCTCCCCTGATCGGTTGAAATTCGAGGTGATGGAATATTCCCCTTTCGGTCTCGTAGGGAATTTCGGTCGCACGGGTCGGCGCCGCCCGGGGCAGGGGTGTGCATCCGGATGCAGGCGACGCGGTGGCATCGGTGGCATGACGGTGTGAGGGTGATCGTGCTTGCTCTGCTCCTCTCCTTTTCATCTCGGCAACAGGAGTTGCGATGCCCCTTCTCGCCGGTGTCACGCGTCGCACGCGACTGCGTGCAGTCACCGTGATCATGCTCTGCTGTGCGGCCGTGTACCCGACGCCGGCCGGTGCCACGGACGCATCCACCGAGGGCGACGCCGCGTTGCGTCATGAGCTCGACGCGTTCGTGAACAGCCCTGGGGGTCCGCCCGGGATCATCGCCGTGCTGCGCCGGGGCGGCGAGAGCCGGGTGCTGCGCGCCGGAGTCGCCGACCTGGAGAGCGGCCGCCCGCCCCGGGTCGGGGATCACATGCGTATCGCCAGTGCGGCCAAGGCTTTCAGCGGGGCGGTGGCCCTCAGCCTGGTCGACCGCCACGCGCTGCATCTGGACGACACCCTGCGCAGGCACCTGCCGCAGCTGCCGAAAGCCTGGGGCCGGGTGACGCTGCGGCAGCTGCTCAACCACACCAGCGGGCTGCCGGACTTCACGGAGAGCCCTGAGTACCGGGCCATTCTCACCCGCGACCCGCAGCACCGGTTCGACTCCCGCCGGCTGCTGGACTTCGTCGCCGACGAGCCCTTGCTGTTCCGCCCGGGCAGCCGGTACCACTACTCCAACTCCGACAACATCGCCGTCGCCCTGATGGCGGAGGCAGTCACCGGCAACCCCTACGAGCGGCTGCTGCACGAGCTGGTCTACCGGCCGCTGCACCTGCGCGACACGAGTCTTCCCCAGGGCAATCGCATGCCGAGGCCCTACCTGCACGGCTATGCGGTGGATCCGCCCATGCCGCCGGAGGACGTCAGCGAGCTGTTCAGCGCCTCCAGTAGCTGGGCTGCCGGAGGCATCATCTCCACGCCCGCCGACATGACCCGCTTCATCCGCGGCTACGCCGGGGGCGCGCTGTACGGCGAGCGGGTGCTGCGGGAACAGCGGCGGTGGACTCCGGGTGCCTCGAAGCCGGCCGGTCCCGGACGTAACGCCGTGGGGCTGGGCATCTTCCGCTATGCCACTCGGTGCGGTGTGGTCCTGGGGCACACCGGCAACACGGCCGGCTACACACAGCTGGCGGTGGCCACCCCCGACGGCCGCCGCTCTCTCACGTTCTCGGTCACCGCTCAGTTCAGTGACACCGTCAACCCGGAGGGGATGCGGCGCTTGCGTGGCATCCAGGAGGACTTCGTCTGCGCTCTCCTGCGCGACGGTTCCTGACACCACAGCCCAGGGTGCTCGGCCACGACGTCGAGGAGCGAAGACGCATCACCGCTGAAATCCGAGGCCCGCAGGAGCAGTCGGCCGTGCTGCGGCACAAGTGCAGCTTCCCGGACCACGTGCGAGGGGCGCTCGGCGCTCCGGACACCGTCTGCGGGAGCAGGCCGTGCCGACAAGGCAGGCGGAAAGGCCGGCAGGCGCCGGGCGGACCCGGGGCCGGCCTTGCGCCCATGCCCCCGCGGCAGCATGTGCGTGTGAGCTCCCGCCTGCGGGGGACAGCCGTCTCACGGGCACACGCTCTGCGCCCTCGCCGGGCGCTGCGAGCCCGTACGGCGCGCCCACCTGCCGCTGCCTGAGCACGGTCGGTTGTCCGACACGGAACCGTGCGATCGAGATATCGAGGATGTGCGCATTACGCTGCGTGGATTCCGAGAGGTGCCGCGCCGAGAAGGTGGTGACCTGCATGCCCGAGGCGGACGCGCCAAAAGCCCGCGAGGCCAGGCCGGAGCACCTCAGCCGGGTCGTCTTCATCGCTGCGGCGGCTGCGATGGGCGGTTTCCTGTTCGGCTATGACAGTGCGGTGATCAACGGAGCCGTCGTGGCGATCGGAGACCGGTTCGACGTCGGTTCCGAAGCCCTGGCCCAGGTCATTGCCGCGGCCCTCATCGGCTGCGCTGCCGGTGCGACGGTTGCGGGCCGGATCGCCGACCGCATCGGCCGTATCCGGGTGATGCAGATCGCTTCGGCGCTCTTCGCCATCAGCGCGGTCGGGTCGGCGCTGCCCGTCGCCCTGTGGGACCTGGCGCTGTGGCGCGTTCTGGGCGGCGTGGCCATCGGCATGGCCTCCGTCATCGCTCCCGCGTACATCGCCGAGGTCTCCCCGCCGGTGTACCGGGGCCGCCTGGCGTCCTTCCAGCAGGCCGCCATCGTCACCGGCATCGCCGTCTCGCAGCTGGTCAACTGGGGCATCCTCAACCTCGCCGACGGCGAGCAGCGCGGCAGGCTCGCGGGCCTGGAGGCTTGGCAGTGGATGCTCGGCGTCATGGTGATCCCGGCTCTGCTCTACGGGCTGCTCTCCCTGCTCATTCCCGAGTCCCCCCGCTACCTGGTCTCCGTCGGCCGGCACGCGCAGGCTCGCACGGTGCTCCGCGACGTCGAGGGCCGGAGGGTGAACCTGGATGTCCGCATCGCCGAGATCGAACAGAACATGCAGCACGAGGAGAAGCCCACCTTCAAGGACCTGCTGGGGGGCAGATTCCTCTTCTGGCCGATCGTCTGGATCGGCATCGGCCTGTCGATGTTCCAGCAGCTCGTCGGCATCAACGTGATTTTCTACTACAGCTCCTCGCTGTGGCAGTCGGTCGGCATCGACCCGGAGGGCTCGTTCCTGTACTCCTTCGAGACCTCCATCGTGAACATCGTCGGCACGGTGATCGCGATGCTTTTCGTCGACCGCATCGGCCGCAAGCCGCTGGCGCTCGTCGGCTCCGTCGGCATGGCCGTCGCGCTGGGTGTGGCGGCCTGGGCGTTCTCGTACAAGACCGAGGGCGAAAGCGATGTGCGGCTGCCCGATCTCCAGGGCGTGGTGGCGCTCCTGGCCGCCAATTGCTTCGTGCTCTTCTTCGCGCTCTCGTGGGGTGTGGTGGTGTGGGTACTGCTCGGCGAGATGTTCCCGGGCAGGATCCGTGCCGCCGCGCTGGGTGTCGCGGCCACGGCCCAGTGGCTCACCAACTGGCTGATCACGGTGACGTTCCCGCCCCTGTCGGACTGGGACCTGTCGGGGGCGTACGTGATCTACACGCTCTTCGCGCTGCTGTCGATCCCCTTCATCCTCAAGTGGGTTCCCGAGACGAAGGGCAAGGCGCTGGAGGAGATGGGCTGAATGCCGCCTGGGCCGACGGTGATCGGCTAGGCACCCCGCACGACCGGTTCGGCGCCGGCCGGCTCAGCCAGTTCGAGACAGCCTCGGGCGGCCTGTCCGGCCGGTGGATGCATCGGCGTGGTGAGGTCGTGGGGTCACAGTGCCCGTGCCCTGCCTGGTCACCGCTGCGGGGCTGTGGTCTGGCCGCGGTGGGCAGGCGTGCTTCATCCACGGCGCCGGTGGCCGAGTTGCATCACCTTGTGCCGAGGCGGGCGTGAGATCGCTTCAGCGACAGGTGCGGCGGGTAGAACAAGGTGAGATGTGGTTGTTCGGCCCGTACCCCCACAGTACGGGCCGAACCACCTGCAGTGAGCTGGTGCCTGGCGGACCTCCCCAGGCATCCGGGCACCGCTCACCTCTCTCTCGAACTGCCGAAGCGGGGCGGGCAGTTCGAAAACGGCGACAGGCCGTGCGGGGCGTCTCGCCCCGGCCTGAAGCTGCGGCCCGGAACGAGCCGTGCGGCGGGTGCAGCAGCGCCGGCCAGGGCTGGAAGGCCACGTCGCCCGCGCCGCATGGCCTCTCGTGGCCGCGGCTCAGAAGGCGAAGACGGCGTTGCCCTGAACTGCCGCCTCCCTCTCACACGCGTTGGCGAAGCTGCGCTGCCAGGAGACCCGCTGTCCCTGCCAGACACCCTCGATGCCGATCGTCACAGGTGCGTAGATCTTGATGCAGGCGTGGTCGCCGGCCTCGGCCAGCAGCGTGCCGAAGTCGCCGGCCGTCCGTCGCAGCTCCTGGCACGCGGGGCCGGGCGCGGGGTGGGTGCCTGTGGGGCGGGGGGCGCAGCTCAGGGTCGTCGCCTGATCGATGGTGCCGAAGCCGTCGGCCCGCGTGCTCGTGATCACCAGAGCGGAGGGGGCGTAGAGGCTGCCGGGTTCTGCGTGCGCGGACGGGGCGGCGCCGGTGATCGCGGCGGTGGCGAGCACGGTCGCTGCGAGTCCCGTGGATTTGCGCATCTGTTCTTTGCTCCTTGGCAGACGAATCGGATCGACGTGGAGTCTGGCGTGCACGGGTCAAGCCCGCTATCCGGCCCGACGTGTTCTGGACGCGGTCGTCCTGCAAGAAGTTGAAAGTGTGTGTGCCCAGGTGGCAGGGGAGTTGAAGAATTCGTGAAGAAGTGTATGCGACCCCAGAGAGAGTGACTCGATCTAGTCTTTGCAGAAGTAAGCCCTTTCCTTTTGGTGCAGGTTGGCTGAATCCGCACAGGAAGGAGCCGGCCGGGATCGCCGGGGCGTCGTGTTCGATCCCGGCCGGGCCGGAAGCGCGGGGCCTTCGACTGCCCCACGCCGGCCTGCCGCCCTGCACGAACCGCGGCGAGGCCCGGACGGAGAAGGAGGGCGGTGGCGGACGACTCCTCCGATCGGGATGCGGGCCCTTCGGCGAGCCTCGGCCCGGCCGGCGGGCCGGCGACAAAGCTGCGGAGCCTCGGGCGGCGGAGTAACGTCTATGAGGATTACGGTTCTCATCACGGCGCGTGAATTTTTCCGGAATCGACCCCGCTGCGGACGGCACTGCAGGACCGGGTGATATATGTGCTGAGCCCCAGGAGCAGCATCGGCGAGGTAATCAGCGGGCACGAGTTCCGTAGCCTTCAGGCGCAATGCGTGCTGCGCCTTTTCATCCTCGGGATGGTGTGTGTCAACATATCCGAGACCACCGTCACGGGCGTCAGGTGGATCGTCTCGCTGACGGTGACGTGCCTGTACGGGGCGTGGCTGATCCTGCTGGTGGCCAGAGTCGTGGCGAACCGGGCCCTCCCGGGGCAAGTGCCCTGCATCGTCATCGACACCGCCGCACTGACCTCGATCCTGATCGCCATAGGCGGTTTTCAGGAGTTCACCATATCGACTTCAGGATTCGGCTACCTGGATTACGCATATCTTCTTCTTCCCATCCTCGCGGCCTTCCAGATAGATCCGCGCGCGACGCTTTTCGTGTCGATCGCGGAAACCGGTGCGTGGCTGTGCGGGGCAGGATTCACGACGATCGACCCCGACTGGACGACCATCGGACGTTTCGTGGTGTTTTCCGCTGTCGTCGGCCTGGCGTGCGTGTTCATTTCCGCGATCAACCGATCCAGGGTCTCGGCCATAGCGGAACTCGCCGAGGCCCGGGCACAGCTCCTCGAGGAGAACGTCGTCATCGAGGAGCGGGAACGACAGGTGCTGTCCGAGGCCATCCACGACGGGCCGTTGCAGACCCTGCTCGCCACGCGGCAGGACGTCTCCGAGATACGCGAGCAGCTCGACGCGGTGCCCGACGGGCCGGACACCGCAGAGCGCGTCGACCGCAACCTGCAGGTGGCGGTGTCCGATCTGCGCACCGCCATCCGTGGCCTGCACCCCGCCGTGGCCCAGGAGGTCGGCCTGGTCGAGTCCTTGCGCAACCTCGCGGACACATCGGCGGCGAGAGGGGGCTTCGCCCTGGAATTCCACGACGGCCTGCCTGCGGCGGTCCAGATCCCCGCTCACGTGCAGAAACTCGTCATCAGCGCGGCACGCGAGTTCCTGGAGAACGCGGTGCGGCACTCCCGGGCGCGAACCCTGCGCGTCGCCCTGGCGCTCACCGCAGACATGCTGCACCTGGAGGTGAGCGACGACGGTGTCGGGGCGTCCGCCTCCCAGTTGCGCACCAGCCTGCAGCAGGGACACATCGGCATCGCCTCCCAGCGGACCCGGATCGAAAGCGCGGGCGGAGGCATCACGATGCAGGGCAGCGAAGGGCACGGCGTGACGGTCGTGGTGACCGTTCCGCTCCGGTGACCGCTCACGGCACCGGGTGGTGCGCGAGCGGGCGGTCGGCGACCGGCCGCGGGCCGTCGACCGCCCGCGGGCGGTTGTCGAGGAAGCGGACCGGCCGTGACTCGCCGGGGCGATATGTCCCCGTAGTCGTCCGGCGGAGGCGAGACTGGGCGAAACGGCCGTCGCGGAACCCGGCGGGCCGAGGGCTCTGCCGATGAACCTGTGGGAACCGTTCTGGGCTCGCGGACCCGCAGGCTCGCCGGCGCAGCGCTCCGCAGGGGAAAGCGACGCGGCGCTCCGGCTGTCCGGCCGGCAGGTGCGCGCAGGCCGCAGTCCGCTCCATTGGAACCTCATGCCGATCGAGACACCAGCACATGCGCGAATTCACTGGCACTGCATCGAGAAGGCTCGTGGCCGGAGGTCTGCTGTGGGTGTCGTTGGTCCAGATGCTCGTGGTGAACAACTTCGTTGTCCTGCCTCACGCATCGAGTCAGGACCTGGAAGCCGTCATCATCTCGGCGCTCGGGATCACGCGATGCCGCGACATCGCCGGGATCCGGTTCTGCTCCCCCTGGCACGAAGCCGCTGACATCGCCTGGATCGTCGGAGGGGTCTGTGTCTTCCTGGGAGCGGTGCTCAACGTGGCCGCGTTCCCGCCCGGCCGGCTTCGGAAGTGGACCTTCGCAGTGCTGGCCGTCAGCGGACTGGGACTCGTCTCCAGCGGCTTCAACCCCTACAACCTGCGCCCGCTCGCGCATCTGCTCTCCGCCGGGGTGTGCTTCACCGGTGGGGCGGTGGGCGTCGTGCTGCTGGGGCACATGCTCCGCCGGGCCGGCCACCATCCGTACTGGGGCATGACCGGCATCGTGTGCGGCGCGGTGTCTCTGGTCGCCGCCCTGGTCACGGCCATCAGGCCCGATCCACGGACCCAGGGTGTGTTCGAGCGGACATCGGCGTGGCCCAGCATTCTCTGGATCATCGGGACGGGCGTGTTGTTCGCCTGGACCGCGTGGCGAGCGCGGCGGAGCAGCCCGCCACTCGGTTCAGGGCCGCCCGAATCTGCATGACGCAGCACGCGGATGCACTGGACGTGACGGTGTGGCCGGCGGCCTGCCGACTCATCGATCGTGCGCCGAGCTCGATCGGCGCTGCTGTAAGAAGGCTTTACACCGTCGGCACGACCGCGATCCGTTGCAGGCCGGGGGCGACGCGCATGAGGGCGCTTGCCGGGTGGGAGCCCGACTCCGGTCCGCCCGGCACCCAGCTGCCCGGGCAGGTCGCGCACGGGCGGCCCGGGACCCGTGACCGGACCGGCAGCTCTGCCGGTGTTCACCATCGTCAAGCGGCTGGACCGGTAGGGGTGTAGGGCACCGCGGACGCCGTACCGGCCGCCTGTGACGAGGATCTGACCTGCCGTGTGCCGGTGTCGCCGCGGGCACGAGCCGGCACTGCCGGCGAATCGGTACCGGGCAGGAGAAGTCCCCGAGATCCGGCCCTCGGTGATGCCCCATCAGTCGGCAGGAGGCCTCGCCCGGGAGGGTCCCGGGCGGGCAGTCCGTGCGCCCTGCGTGAACCGTGCGCGATTTGACCATGAGGGCTCCGTGCCGTAGGTGATGCCAGCCGACGGCATCGGAAGGAGCCTTGGTGCATGCGGTGAACGACGCTCTGGACTTTCACGACCGGGGACGGTTCGGCCCTGACAGCGACCCCGTCCAGGGGCTGGACCGTCGCCCCTGGTGGCTGCACGACCATTGCCTCGTACGGGAACTCCGCAGTGATCTCGACTCGTGCACGGTGCTGGCGCGCAAGAAGGAAACCCACGACGAAGTCATCGTCAGGTTCCTCTTCGCTTCGTCGTTCTCCGACCTCGCCGCCGTGCGGCGGGTGCAGGCCGACATGGCCACGTTGCAGGTCCTGGACGATCCCCGCCTGGCTCGGGTGATCGGCTGCCGCGTCAGCCACCATGGCGTCGCGGTGATGAGCGAGCTGGTGAGGGGGCGGTCCCTGGCCGACCTCCTGGAGTCGGCCGGGCCGCTGCCCGTCGAGGCCGCCGTCTGGGTGGCCGTGCAGACCCTGTTCGGTCTGGGCGCGGCTCGGCAGGTGGGGGTCGGTCCGAGGCACCTGGAGGCCCGGCATGTGGTGATCTCGCCGGGAGGCCGGGTCAAGATCACGGAATGGGCTTTCGGCCATGAGGCGGGCACGGCGCGGCGGGGACAGCTGCACACGGACGCCTGGGCCGTGGTCTCGATGCTGTTCCACTGTCTGACCGGGCGCATCCCCCCGGCGGACCCTGCGCTGGAGGCGGACCGATGGCCCCTGCTCGGGGACATGGACCGACAGCCCGAGCGCTTGCTGTGGGAATGGTGCGTGGGGCTGACCCGTGCACGGGCTCCGGTGCAGGCCTGGGAGGCCGGGGTGTTGTTGAACGGGTGGGCGGCCGAGGTTCTGGGAACGGGCTGGGAGGAGCGGGCGCGCAGCCACCTCGGCGCTCATGTCGCGCCCTGTCTGCAGCAACAGCCCCGCCCCAGGGCATCGGGGCGCCGGCGGGCCAAGAGGGGCGGCTACGCGAGGTTTCGCTCCGTGGGCTTGGTGACGGCCTGTGCCGTGGTGCTGGCGGCGGTGGCCGCCGAGTGGTGCGGGGGCCGCCCCGGCTCCTCGCCTCCGGGCCGGAAGGAGCGGGCAGCGGCCAGTACGCCGACAGCGGAGGTCACCTTCGCGCCCTCCCCTGCCCGTCGCGCCGAGAAGCCCCAAGCGCCTGCTGCCGCACCGTCGCCTTCGGTCACCGCCGTTGCCCTTCCCTCACGGAGCAGCGCTGCGGGGGACACCGTGGATTTCGGCAGACGCAGACAGTCCCTCCGGCCGAGCACCTCGCCCACCGCGCGCGTCAGTGCGTCCGCTGGAGCTTCCGCCGACGCGCTGAAATCGCTCAATGTCACCGCACTGAGTGTGGGGGACGACGGCGTGGCGACAGCCGAGGTCGCGATCGTCGCGACGTCGACCCGGCCCTTCACCGTGACGGTCACCTGGCACACTCCCACGGACGCGTCGTCCTCCGACTCGCCCGGACCGCGGCAGGCGGCCTATGTCATCTCGCTGTCGGGTCGCCTCACCTACGACTTCGCCCTGCAGCACCAGTTCCCTGACGGGGTCTGCCGCATCGGCGTCACAGTGCTCGGCCAGCCGGAGCCCGACCTGCGCTCGGCGTACCGCTCGGCCACCGGCTGCTGAATCGTCTCCCGCCTCACCTCGGCGGGCGCCGGGCGAATCCCTGCGCGATGCCGGCCACTACCACTGCAGGCGCGGGGAGGTGAGATTGCGTTCGGGGGCGTGAGGGTCGATGTTGGCGTCGTGCAGTGCCTGGACCAAGGCTGTTTCTCCCCCCGTCTTCGGATCGGCGGCCTCGGCGAGCAGGCCGTCGGTGAGTGCGGCGCAGCGGTGCTGCCCGAAGCTCATGCCGATCTTGCCGGCGCGGGAATCGTCCGGTTCCCAGGCGTAGGAGACGCCCGGGGCGAGAGGGGACGTGAGCACAGAGGTGGCGGTGCCCTTGCCGGGCAGGTGCGCCAGAGCGGCCCCCAGCTCGGGCACCGCGCGCCAGGCGTCGTGACCGAGGTAGACCACCAGAGCGTCCCTGCGCGGATACATCCAGGGAGCCGAGACGATCTTTGCGCGGTACCGTACACCCCGCCCGGCGAGCAGGAGCAGGCATGCCTTCCACGCGGCGGCGGCTGCGTCGGGGTCCGTCAGATGGACGTACAGGCGCAGCAGGGGGCCTGCGGGGGGAGGTCCGTCGGGGCCGTCGGCGAGGTAGAAGCCGGGTGACAGGGCAGGTCGCAGCGCCGGCAGGCGAAGCCGGACCGGATCGCCGGCCCGGGGGTGTTTCGGGGCCTGGACGTTGTCCGGGGCGAGCTTGATCCGCAGGGAGCGGAGGTCGACCAGGATGTCGCCGGAACCCTCCAGGCGTCCCGCGTACCGGCCGGTGTTCGTGGTGTACCGGTGGGGGGTGGCCGCGGCGAGCTGTTCCTCGAAGGCGTGATCGCGAAGGGCGCGGGGGCGCTGCTGCCGGGAGTCGCGGCCGCTGTGGAAGGTGTCGTAGAGCGTCGCGCTGAGCTTGCCGCGGAACACGGCGAGGTTCTCCGACCGAAAGTGCCTCTCCCCCACCCGGAAGGTGGTGGTCTCGCCGGTGGAGGTCACTTCCACTGCTGTGAGCGCCTGCCGTACACGGTCTGTGATCTGAAGGGTTTCGGTGGTCACGCCGCCATCTCCTTGCTTGAGGTGTGTGCACCGATCCCGGTGATGGCCGAAAGCTGCCCGGAATCGAGCAGGAGTGTCCGGGCGATGCCTGTCTGGGCCTTCTGCACAGCGGTGAGCCGGGAGCGCTCCTGGCAGCCGGCCATGACCCGGTCGAGCAGGTGCCATCCGGTGTAACCGGCGGTGCGCACGCCCAGTTCGGGGTCGGTGAGCGGCCGGTTGTCCGTGTAGCCGGCCCAGAAGGCACGGATGAAGGGCATTCTGCGGTCCATCTCCCGCCCCCAGGACCTCATGAGCGTTTCGCTGTCCGCCGGGGAGTCGGTGACCCCTGCGGACACGGCGCGATATATCCACTCCCCCACGAACGATCCGATGTCCTGGGCGGGGTCGGCGCAGCCGAATTCCTCCCAGTCGACCATGCACACTGCGTCGTCCGCGCACAGGAACTGATCCAGCCGCAGATCGCCGTGGATGGGTGTGGGCGTTACCTGGTGGGTGCGGTGGTGCAGGGCGTCGACGGCAGCGGCCAGGGTCGTGTCGCGCTGGAACAGCCCCCACAGCTCCAGCAGTGCTCCACTGGCCTGGGCGTAGGCTTCGGCGCTGACCGCTTGCCGGGGGTCTGTCAGCCACGGCTCTCGTGGTTCGTGCCGCGCACGCCGGTCGACCGACATGCCGTGCAGGCGGCCGACCACCTTCCCGGCCTCACGGGCGAGGTCCTCGGTGAAGGCCGCGTCATCCGCCAGGTCCGCCGCGTTCCGGGCCCCGCCGAGCTGTTCGTAGATCACGATCCCCGACGGCTCGTCCCACCCCAGACATCGGGGCGCGGGCACCGGGGCACGGCATGTGCCGTTGAGTTCCTCGAACAACACGGTGCGACGCAAACGCTGTTGTGCGTCCGGTCCCTGGATCCTTTTGACGAAGATCTGCGCACCGGTGGTGGTACGGCCCGACCAGTTGTCGTTGCGCCCGTGGAAGGAGTGGACCGTCTCGGGCAGCAGGGAACCCAGCCCGTGGCCCGCAACGGCACGGCGGACCTCAGGGACGCCTTCGAGATCGACGGGCAAAGGTGTCTGCCGTGTGGCCATGGGTCTCAGCCTTCCGCTCGGTCCCCTCCAAGGCTGCCGCCCGGCCCGGCCGGGCAGTGCCCCCTGAACGGTGGAGCGGGCGGTGGGCATGGGACAAAACCGCACCACTGGCCCCCACCGGGACCCCCGGCCGGTCCCCGGATCGTCGGATCCCGGCTTTCGTCACCGCACGGCACAGTGGGATTCGGCCTTCCCGCCGGGTGTTCCACAGGTGACGGTCCGCTCCGGTTCGTTCACCGCTTCGGCCTCGCCCCGGCACAGGACGAGAGGGATGTGTGATGTCGCAGAGCCCGGCACTCGGCACCGAGACCATGGCGATGCGCGCCGCCGAGAAGGTCGTCGAGCGTGTGGCATCACGGCTGGCCCAGCCCAGTCACATGCAGGCTCTCGCTTCCAGGGCCGAAACTCGTATCGAGGCGGCCTATGGCTACACGGTGTGGCATCCGCTGAGTCTGGCGACGGGGTTTCCCGGCCCGGCTCTCCTCTACGGCGAGCTGGCCCGCCGTGATCGGGCGTACCGTCCGGTGGCCCACCGGCACCTGTCCCGTGCCGTGCAGGCACTACCGGAACCGGCCGGGGCCGGGCTCTTCCACGGTCCGGCTGCGCTGCTGGCCGCAGCGCAGACCTGCGCCGGCCCCGACGGCGACTACGCCTCCCTGCGCGCTGCCCTGGCGCAGTCGGTGGCCTCGATGCAGCTGCGTCGTCTGGATGCGGTGCGTCGAAGAACTGCTCAGGTCACCACCGTGTCCGAGTACGACCTGTTCAACGGAGTGTCCGGGACGACGCGCCTGCTGCTGGACAGCTTCTTGGACCCGGCCGAGAACACCGCCGACGTGGCCCGGGCGGTGGCACAGTCCCTGCGGTATCTGATCGCACTGACCCGCCCCGCCCCGGTGCACGGCCGGCAGGTGCCCGGATGGTGGCTTCCCGCCTCCGATCTGTTCACCGAGCGGGACCGCGGCCTCTACCCCGAGGGGTTCTTCGACACCGGTATGGCGCACGGCATCACCGGGGTGCTGGCCGTGCTGTGCTCGGCGCTGGAGTACGGGCACGAACTGCCCGGCCAGCGCACGGCCATCAGCACCATCGCCGAGTGGCTCTCCCACTGGCTGCCCACCGGCCCCCACGAGCACTGGCCCGACCGTGTCGGGTTTCAGGAACAGGTCACCGGCAGTCTCCGCAGGAGAACCACCGTCCAGTCCGCGTGGTGTTACGGCACGCCCGCGGTGGCGGTGGCGCTGTACCGGGCGGGCAGGCTGCTGGACGAACCCCGCTGGCGTCAACGAGCCGTCGCCACGCTGCGCATCGACGTGGCACGCCGGCAGGAGCGGTGGGGGCTGGACGGGGCCACGATGTGCCACGGGTTCGCCGGTTTCCTCCAGACGGTCACCCGGGTGGCCCGCGACTGCGCGGACGCCGAACTGCTGGCAGGATGCCACCGGATCGCAACGGCCGTCCTGGCCGAAACGGACGAGGACGCCCCCTTCCTGTTCCGCCACACCGTGCGCAGCGGCAACCCCGACGCACCGGTGAGGGAACGAGCCGACCGGGCAGGCCTGCTGGAAGGCGCCGCCGGTGTGGCATGCGCGCTGCTCGACCTCACCCGGCACCCCCTGCCCACACCTGCCGACCGGCCCTGGGACCGGTGCTTCGGCCTTGCATGAATCAGTGAACCGGTGGAAAGGACGCCGAGCTGATGCGGTGGTACGCGGCGCAGGGCAGGACCGGACAGGCAGACCGACCGCCGCCCACGCACATTGCGGGCGGCGGTCGGAGAACAGGGCACTGATGGCAGCGGACTGTTCCGCGAGGTGACATCTACACGGCAGCCGGCTGAGGGATCTGGAGCCGGGCCTGGACGAGTTGGGCCAGGGCCGGTGGCGCGCCCAGCCCGGGATGAGCGTCGAAGGAGTGGTCCGCCAGCTCGAAGCCCTTGCGCCAGACGGGGTCGGGCACTTCGTGTCCATCGGCCCGCAGTTGCCGGACATTGCGTTGCATGGCGGGCTTTTCCCACATCACGCGATGCATGCTGGGAAGAAAGATCACGGGCTTGGGAGAAGCCAGAACGATGGCGGGGATCAGCTCATGTGCCAGGCCGTGGGCGGCAGCCGAGAGCGTGGCGGCGCTGCACGGCAGCACGAGAATCAGGTCCGCGTTCATGGCGAGCTTCATGTGTCCGGCCGCGAATGCCTCCTCGGGGTTCGAGGCATCGACCAGTTCATCGGCGACGTGGCGCAGAGCCTGCGCTGTGACGAAGCGTGTGGCGCCGGCACTCATCACCACGGTCAGATGGCATCGCATCCTCGCCCGTATCGCGATGAGCACCTGGGGCAGGGAGAGCACGGCGGCGGCACCGGTCGCGCAGATGAGCACCCGAGGGGTGTCCTTCTCGGCAGCGTGCTGGTCGGAGGTCTTCACGGCATGGGTCCTTGCAGGTCGGGGCGGCGGAGTCGCAGCATGCGCTTCCGCCGCCTTGGGGCGAGCCGTCAACAGATTTCGCGGGTCCCGAACAGCGAGGCATCGGTGTCGGCGTCTTCGAGATTCGACTCGGCGTCGAGCTCCTGCGGGCTCACATGGATGTCGTAACCGACGAAAAGATCAAACGTGTCCATTGCGCGTCTTCTTTCGCTGAGTAGTGCTTCCCTGCGAAGGGAAACCGAGTGGGTCGAGGAATCCGCTTCGAGCTCTCGCCGTCCACGGCCTCACACATCCAGAGTCGGCGAACCGTGCCGTGCCGGGCATACACCAGCCGGCCGATCCGCCGGGGGATGTGCCGCGAGGGCGGTGCGCACGCCGATGAAGCAGGTGGATCCGGGCCGGATCCCCCGCCCGGCCCCCGGATCGTCGGACCCCGGTGGGCGCGGCGGCCGGACAGAGTGGGTCTCAGCCGGTCCTGCCCTGTGCACGGTCACCGGAAGCGCCGGCTTCATGGCTGCCGGTCCTGGCCGCGCTTTCGACGGTCCCTGCGGTGCTCGCCGGAGGGCGCAGGCCGCGAGGCCTGTCCCGGACGGCCGCAGCCATCAGCGACCGGTGGGACACAAGACAGAGAGGTATCCGTGATGTCGCCAACCCCGACACTCGACACCGGCACCCTGCCGGCCAGGGCCGAGAAGATCATCGAGGCGGTGGCCGTCCGGCTGGCCCAGCCGGACGATGTCGTATCCGTGGCCTGCAGGACCGAGACCCGTATCGAGGCAGCTCTCGGGGTGCCGGTGTGGCATCCGCTGAGTCTGGCGACGGGGTTTCCCGGCCCGGCTCTCCTCTACGGCGAGCTGGCCCGCCGTGATCGGGCGTACCGTCCGGTGGCCCACCGGCACCTGACCCGTGCCGTGCAGGCACTGCCGGAACCAGCCGGGGCCGGGCTCTTCCACGGTCCGGCTGCGCTGCTGGCCGCAGCGCAGACCTGCGCCGGCCCCGACGGCGACTACGCCTCCCTGCGCGCTGCCCTGGCGCAGTCGGTCGCCTCGATGCAGCTGTGGCGTCTGGATTCGATGCGCCGCGGGAGCGCGCGGCTGGCTTCGGCATCCGAGTACGACCTGATCAGCGGAGTGTCCGGGACGACGCGCCTGCTGCTGGACAGCTTCTTGGACCCGGCCGAGAACACCGCCGACGTGGCCCGGGCGGTGACACAGTCCCTGCGGTATCTGATCGCACTGACCCGCCCCGCCCCGGTGCACGGCCGGCGCGTTCCCGGATGGTGGCTTCCCGCCTCCAGTCTGTTCACCGAGCGGGAGCGCGTGCTGTATCCCGAGGGGTTCTTCGACACCGGTATGGCGCACGGCATCACCGGGGTGCTGGCCGTGCTGTGCTCGGCGCTGGAGTACGGGCACGAACTGCCCGGCCAGCGCATGGCCATCAGTACCATCGCCGAGTGGCTCTCCCACTGGCTGCCCACCAGGTCCCGTGAGGCCTGGCCCGACCGTGTCACCTTCGAGGAGCAGGTCACCGGTGCTCTCGACGTCCGGGCGCATCAGCAGTCCGCGTGGTGTTACGGCACGCCCGCGGTGGCGGTGGCGCTGTACCGGGCGGGCAGGCTGCTGGACGAACCTCGCTGGCGTCAACGAGCCGTCGCCACGCTGCGCATCGACGTGGCACGCCGGCAGCAGCAGTGGGGGCTGGACGGGGCCACGATGTGCCACGGGTTCGCCGGTTTCCTCCAGACGGTCACCCGGGTGGCTCGCGACTGCGCGGACGCCGAACTGCTGGCAGGATGCCACCGGATCGCAACGGCCGTCCTGGCGGAGGCGGATGAGGATGCTCCCTTCCTGTTCCGCCACACCGTGCGCAGCAGTCTCCCCGACGCGCCCGGGAAGGAAAGGACCGACCGGGCAGGCCTGCTGGAAGGCGCCGCCGGTGTGGCATGCGCGCTGCTCGACCTCACCCGGCACCCCCTGCCCACACCTGCCGACCGGCCCTGGGACCGGTGCTTCGGCCTGTCGTGAGCCGTCACGGCCTGCCGGTGTCACTGTTCCCCGAGCCTGTCGCGGATGAAGGAGAGGCCATGTTCAGCGTGTGCGATCCGACAGCACGGCAGCGTGCCGATGTGCCGCGCCCGCCCGTCGCGCCGGGTGGCCGGCCACACCCGTGGGCCGAGAAGGTGACGGGTGCACGGGGCAGGTGCCGGCCGGGCCGCGCCGGGGACGCCGCCACGACGAGGGTGGTCTTCGCCGAGTACGGCAGGCGGGTGCAGCTGCTGTGCAACGGTTTCCGGCTGGCGCTGGCAGCGATGCTCGCCGTGACCGCCGTCGCCGACACTCCCCCGGGCGGCTGGGCGCTGCTGCTGACGGTCATCGCGGCGTATGCGGCGTACACGCTGGGCGGACTGCTGTGGTGGTGCACCCGTGCCCCGCGCAGGTTCTGCGTGCCGGCCGATGCGATGTCCGGCGTGATCGACGTCGCGGCGGTGTTTCTCCTCCTGCAGCTCTCCCACGGCCCCAACCTCTTCCTGCCGTTTCTCTTCGTTCTTCCTCTCTTCTGCGCCTTCAGCATTCGGCTGAGCACGACGGCGATCACCCTGGCATGCAACGCGGTCGCCTTCGTGGCGGCTCTGGTGACCGATCCCGCCGCGGTCCGGGAACTGACCTGGCTTCGTCTGTGGATCTTGGTGTGTGCCCATCTGGTGGTGTGCACGTTGGTGTTCGTGCTGTCCGCGGCGCACCGCAGCAGGATTTTCCGTATCGGTGAGCTCGTCGGTGTGCGCTCGGATCTCCTGGCGCAGGTGGTCGGAGCGGAGGAACGCCAGCGGAAGATCATGGCCGAGGCACTTCACGACGGGCCGCTGCAGTCGATCCTCGCCGCGCGTCACGACCTGGAGGAGTTCGCCGAGACCGGCGAGCGGTCCGCGCTGAGCCGGGCGGACGACACGCTGACGCAGGTCGCGAAGGATCTGCGGCACGCCACCTACCAGCTGCATCCGGCGGTGCTGGAGACGGCCGGTCTGGCCGAGGCGATCAGGTCACTGGCGCAGGCCGCCCGGGAGCGCGGCAGGCTGCAGGCGGAGTGTGATCTGGCCGAGGTGCCCCGTACCCACGACGTGCTGCTGTTCGGCGTGGCACGGGAACTGGTGGGCAATGCGGTGCGGCATTCCGGTGCTTCCCGCCTGCACATCACGCTGGAAGAGACGGACGACTGGCTCTGTCTGACCGTGACCGACGACGGCAAGGGCGTCGAGAGGGCGATGCTGCGTGACCGTCTCGCCCAGGGCCACATCGGTTTGGCGTCCCTGCGGGTGCGCGTGGAGGCGGCGCACGGGCGGCTGGAGTTCCTGCCGGTTGCCCGCGGCACGTCGGTACGGGTCAGCCTTCCCCGCCGCCGAACCGTCTCCGCCTGCGGCCCCGGCGAAGAAACACCCTCGAACCGCACCGGCCTTCACCACTCCGGGCACTGTAGGTGACCAATCCGTCGCCCTGTGTTGCCGACCGGGCGGTGGTCGACGATGCGGCGAGCGCGGATGCGCGCCACTTCGCCGAGGGGGACGATTGAGGCAACACAAGAACCCTCACCCCCTTTCGTTGCGGGGTGACTCACTTGGAACCGCGGCCCATGACGAATGCGACGGGAGAACCCGGGACCCTTCAGCGTGATTATGCGCTCGCCACCGTTTTGCGCCGGGTCATCGAAGGGTGGGGAGCCAATACCGGGCTCGCCTACCTGCTGGCCGACGACGACCGGACCCTGCGTGCTGTGATCATCGGAGGAGCCCCGCCGGCGATCTTCACCATGCCCGAGCAGATGGACATCGACGCGCCTTATGCGACAACCACCGCCTTCAGTACGGGGGATGTGGCATGGGCGGGCTTCACCGCCCCGGCCGCGTCCGACCTGCCGCTCGCCAGCCGCGTCCCCTTCCCGTACTCGGTGGTCTCCGTTCCGGTCGGCACGCCCAGGCGCCGATTCGGCGTTCTGACACTGATCTGGGTTCCTCCACGCTCCGACTTCCCCAGCGAGCCGGAGGTGACCGGCCTGCTGGATGAGGCGCACAGCCTCGGCCGCACGCTGCAGACCCTGGCCGACCGGCAGATCTCCATGCGCAGCCGGGCCAAGCCCGCGCTGCTGCCCATCTACCATCGCAAGCCGCTGGCCTCCGGTGCCGCCGGCGTCCGCTGGGGGCTGCCGGACTTCGTCGGTTCGACCGAGGTCAGCTTCATGTACCAGGTGCATCACCTGGCTGCCGAACTCAACGAAGCCGCCGGCGTCGGTGACGTCATGGCGGTGGCCCGGTCGCGGATCGCGGCACCCTTCGGGGCCACGGCGCTGGTGATGAGTCTGCTCAAAGAGGGGCGGCTGTGGGTGGCGGGCCACAGCGGGTATCCGACCGTGGCACTGAGACGCCTGCACGGATCGACGGCGGACGCCCACCGTCCTGACGCCGACGCGCTGCTGAGACAGACACCGCTGTTCTTCGACGACCGCCGCAGTCTGCTCCGGTCGTATCCGACCGCCGTGGAGGACGAGCTGGAGGCCAGCGCCTGTCTGCCCATCACCGTCAGCGGCCGGCCGGTGGGGGTGTGCATCCTCGGTTTCGACCACCCGCGGGGGTTCACCTCCGAAGAGCGGGCGGTCTCGATGATGATGATGAACCTTCTCGGCTCCGCCCTGCAAAGGGCGAGCCTGGACGAGAGTTCCCGTTCCCTCGCCGAGAGCCTGCAGAAGAAGCTGCTGCCCCGCATCCTGGCCGAGGTCCCGGGCATGGTGACCACGGGCCGCTACGTACCGGCTCCCACCACGGCCGGTCTCGGCGGCGACTGGTACGACATGCTGCCCCTGGCCGACGGGCGGGTCGGCCTCGTGGTGGGCGACGTGGAAGGACACAGCATCGAAAGTTCCGTCGTCATGGGCCAACTGCGCAGCGCGGTGCGCGCCTACGCGGCCGAGGGACATCCGCCCGGCGCTGTCCTGGGACGGGCCAATCACCTTCTGTCCGAGCTGGACACGGACCTCATGGCCACGTGCTGTTTCCTCAGTCTCGAGGTCAGCAGCGGCTCCGGCGAAGCGGCTCTCGCCGGCCATCCCCCGCCCCTGGTGCAGGCCGCGGACGCAACCGTCGACACCCTACGGCTGCCGGTGAACATTCCCTTGGGCGTCGAGACGGATGCCACGTACGCCACTGCGGAAGTGACGCTGAGCCCGGGCAGCTTGCTGATGCTGTACACCAACGGACTCACGCAGTCCCACCCCACCGGTACGACCCGTGAAGCACAGGCCTCGTTGGCGTCCGCGAACAGGCTCGCGGACACCTCGCTCGAACGCATCGCCGACCGCCTCGTCGACGAAGCGGCCCTCAGCGGGGCGCCGCGAGACGACGTCGCGTTGCTCCTGGCCCACTACGAAGGGCCGCAGGCCGGGCCGCGTCACCACACATCCCGGATGAGCTGTCAGCGCCACGATCTCCATGCGGTCAAAGATGCCCGGCAGTTCGTGCGCGAGAGCCTGCACTCCTGGGGCCTGGACGAGGTGAGCGACAGCATCGAGCTGGTGACCTCGGAGATAGTCACCAACGCGTTGATCCACGCCGACAGCGACGTCGATCTTCGCCTTCGGGAGTACCCCGATCACCTGCGCCTGGAGGTCCGGGACGCCGACCCCGCCCCACCGGTGCCGGCCTCGATCCTGGCGCTGGAGGAGGAGAACGAGTACGCGGAGCACGGAAGAGGACTCGTCATCGTGGAAAGTCTCTCCTCCGACTGGGGAAACTCGCCCAGTGGCCGGGGCAAGACCGTGTGGGTCGACGTGGAGACCTGACGCCGCTTCGGACGGCCCCGCCCTGCGGGCAGGCCGCCACGCGTTGCTGTTCCTCGAATCCGCCGAAGGCGTCAGTGATGCTCACGAGGGCTCCATGGCTTGCCCGGGGGTGCCGCGGCCGACCGCTGGACGCGGGCGGGCTCCGGGCGTCCACGCTGGGCGGGGGGTGCCTTTGCGGGCCGTCGTCCGGCCGCCGGGCCCGGCGGATCCTGGCACTAGTCGGCCGGGCGGCGTGGCGCCGGCACGGCGCCTTGCCGGGCACCGGCTTGGGCCCGGCCCAACTTCTGCGCCCGCCTGCCGGCCAGGCGCAGGTCGGTGGTGGCGTAGACGATCCTGCGTGTTCTCAGGCAGATGACGGCATAGAGCCTGCCGATGCGCTGCACCCGGTACGGCTGAGCCATCGCGACCTCCCGAAAGGCGTCGGAAACGCACAGTACGGGAGATTCTCCGGACATGGACGTCGGGGTTGCGGCCGGCGCAACGCTCTTTTGCCGTTGCAACCAGGACAACCGGCCATTGGAGCCGTTCTCGGTGTGTTCCTACGCTGTGGCCCGGTGATGCGCTCGGGGGCGCGTGCGCAGCCGGTCGAGGGGCGGAGTCGAGTGTGGCGTTCTCTGGAGCATGGCATGGTGAGTGTGGCGGATGTGCTTGGCCTGGACGTCGTGGCGCGCAGCGCACCCCGGGTGGTCGCCGGCAACGACATGCTCAGCGCACCCGTGCAGTGGGTTCACACCAGTGAGCTGATGTGGGCCGGCCGGACGTGGCAGGCCCGGCAGCTGCTGCTCACCTGCGGGGCTCCCTTCCCCCCGGACGACGCGGAGATCGACTCGCTGTTCGCCGCTCTGGCCGAGGCCGAAGTGGCGGCTGTGGTGGTGGCCCTGGGGCGTCGTTACCCCCAGGTGCTGCCCGTGGGCCTGGTCGACGCGGCCGAGCGGCATCGTGTCGTGCTGGTGACGCTGGAGCCCGAGGCCGATCTGAACGAGATCGCCGAAGCGGTCAATCTGGCCATCGCCGAGGAGCGGTGGGCCGCACTGACCGCCGCGGAGGACGTGCACCAGGTCTTCACGGAGCTGGCGCTGGAGGGCGCCAGTCCGTGGGAGGTGGTACGGCAGATCGCTCTGATGGCGGGCCGTCCGGTGGTGTTGGAGAACCTCGCTCACCAGATGCTCGCCTACGCCTCCGCCAACGAGGATCCGGCCCGCCTGCTGGCCGGATGGGAGAAGCGGTCCCGGCGGATACCGGCGGCCCCTGCAAACGGCACGGCTGTGGAGGACGGCTGGCTGACGGCCACCGTGGGTGCGCGGGGCAAGGACTGGGGCCGTCTTCTTCTGCTGCCCGCCGCCTGCGGCGCCCGCGGGACGGGCAAGCCGGTCTCCTCGGAGCTGCCCTCGTTGATCCTGAGAAGGGGTGCGCAGACTCTGGCGTTGAACCAGTTGATCGGCTCCGGTGAGGAGTACGTGGAGCGGCAGGCGCACGCGGCCCTGCTGCAAGGTGTGCTGACGCACTCCCTGACCACCAAGGAGGTCGCGCTGCGTTCCTGCGCCATGGGTCTTCCGCTGGAGGACACTCAGCTCGTCGGCCTCGCGGTGCAGCAGCACGGCAGCAGCCGGCCCTCGCGCTCCGACACGCGGTGCCTGGAGGAGCTGGTCGTCACCGTGCTGCAGCAGCACCGCATCCGTGCGCTGGTGGCGGCACTCGACAACGGGGCGATAGCGGTGCTCATGACGGTGGAGGAAGCCGATGCGTTGAAGGTGGTCGACTCCTTCTCCCGCACGGTCAGAGCCCGGACGAAGGAGTACTTCGGCCGCTTCGGCGCCCGGGGCGAGCGTGAGCGGCACGGCCAGGTCGTCATCACGGTGGGCCCGACGGTCGCCTCCATCCACGAGGCACGACGCAGCCTGATGTGTGCCTTTCAGACACTCAAAGTGGCGTTGCGCAGTCACTACTCCTTCGGTAAGGCCCCCTACATCCGGCCGCAGGATCTGCGGCTCACCGGCCTGCTGCGGCTCCTGCACGACGACAGCCGTCTGCAGACCTTCGTCGAGAACGAGATCGGCCCGCTGCTCGCCTACGACGCCCGGCACGGCACCGACCTGGCGTCGGTGCTGACCCACTATCTCGATTCCGGACGCAACAAGACCGCGGCAGCCGAGGCCGCCCAGCTCTCCCGCCCGTCCCTGTATGAGCGCCTGGAGCGGATCGAACGCATCCTCGAGGTGAAGCTGGATGACCCTCGCTCCTGTCTGAGCCTGCAGGTGGCGACCCACGCGTTGCATGTGATCAGGCAGCTCAGCGCCATCTAGGGCCCGTTGTCACCTCGGTCCCTGTCCCGATCCGAATTCTCTGCCGGCCCGAGAGCACGTGGCGGCAGGGTCGCCACCTGAAGGACGGCAACGATGAAGCATCCACGTACCGGACACCTGCCCTCGCCGTCCACGGTCAAAGGCCCGCACGGGGCCAGGAGGGTGGTCGCCATCACCGCACTGCCCGCGGAACACGTGTGGCCCGGCTCGGTGTGCGCACCGGGCAGTGACCTGTTCGTCGGGTCGGCGAAGGACTGGTTGTTCACTCTGGGCCCGGGCAGATGGCGGCATGTGCCCTTGCTGCACCGCCGGCCGGTGCTGCTCGCCCGCTTGGTGCGCTTCCATCTGGAGGCGGGCATGGCGGGCGCCACCGTGAACAGCCGCACCGCCCGGGACGAACTGGAAGGCCTCGACCTCGACGACGGGGACGTCGAGGAGTTCGTCGATCTCAGTGAGCAGGAGTACCACCGGCTGCAGACGCTGACCCTGCAGGTGCGCGTCGTGGAGAGCGAACTGCGGCGGGAGCGCGGCAGGGGCCGGGCTCAGGTGACCCGGCACGCCTGAGGGCCCGGCCGGGGCCGGTCAGGGCGGCCTCCGGCCGGGCGGCTCGAACGGGCCGGCCCCGCCCGCTTCGTTGCCGCTCGGGCCCGGCAACGAGGCGGTGTCCCGCGGCGGGTGAACACGTCTCAGACGAGTACCGCGCCGCTGCACCCGGGAGTGGTGCACGGACGTGAGGTGGTCACCATCGACGAGCGGACCCTGCGGGCGGGTTCCGCGTAGCCCATGGCGTAGGACAGTTGCGCCGCGCAGCGCTGGGTCGCGCGGATCACGGCGTCCTCCTGCGACGTGACCCGGTCGGGGTGGGCGGGGACGCTGACCGCGGCGACCATGCGGGTGGTGAAGTCCCGCACGGGTGCGGCTATGCCGCCCAGCCCGTTGCGGTATTCGCCGCCCAGGTGTGCGTATCCGGCAGCGCGGATCTGCCGCAGATGCGCCAGCACCTGATCGAGGCCGGCTGTGTGCGGTACGGCCGGGGTCTGGTCCCATGTGCTTCGCACGGCGGGTTCTGCGCTCTCACTCATCAGAACCCGTCCGGGGGCGGTGTGCAGGGCCGCGGCGGCCGTGCCTTCCTTGACGACACAGCGGCCTTGGAAGGCCACGGGCTCCGCCACCAGGACCGTGACGCCGGAGCCGCGCAGCGCACACAGGTAGGCGGGCCGTCCCAGCGAGGCGGCCAGCTCCTCCAGACAGGGCCTGGCGGACTGCACCAGCTGGCTGTCCCGGGTGGCTGCCGCCAGGTCGAACAGGCGCCAGCCGCACCGATAGGCGAGCGTTTCGGGGTCACGCTCGACCAGGCCGGCCTGCAGCAGCCCGGCCAGTGCTCGTGAGACCTGGCTCTTCTGCCGCTGGCACAGCTGCGCGATGCGGTTGACACCCAGACCGAACTGGGTGACCGCTTCCTGGCTGCACAACGCCTCCAGCAGTTCCAGGTCGCGGCGCAACCCGTGAGCCATCCGCACGTTCATAACGACCTCGCTTTCCGGTCCGCCACCTGGCAAACAGCAGGACCCGTCGTCGTCGGGAAGCGCTCGCCTGTCGGACGACGTATGGCTGCCGGCACCGACTGGGCGGCCCGGCGGCGCTCGTGACGCCTGGCGAAGAGGCCTTGAGCGGGCCGCGCACCTTTGCCGATGCGGCGGCTCCGCGCGAAGGCAGCAGCCCGTGGTGGCGGCGACGGTGGTGTCCGTACGAGACCCGCCCGGCCGAGCTCTTCGTCATCGAGCGTAGGGTGACCAGCCGCTCGGGCAGCGGGCCGGCCGGCGGACAGGGGTGGTGGTTCAACGGCTGGGCCGACCGGCGGAAAGCTCCTCCCCCACCCGGTGGAGGCGTTGTCCGCGGCGCCGGCGCACGGCACGCGCCCGTGCCGACACCAGGCGCCGCTCGCACACCGTTTCCCGGGCGGCACCGCCTTCGCGCGCACCCGGTGCGACGGGATCGGTCAGGGCCTCCTGGCCGTGCTCGGAGGGGGGTTGAGCCACCAGGAGGCCCTGCCGGTTGCTCCGCGCCATGGCAGTCACCTGGGCAGGGTCGCTGTCCGGGTGGCGGAACCTGGCGCCGCGGCCGGGCGGATGACGGCCGGCCGCAGGGAGCGATCAGGGGGCGCAGCGGCGCTGCGAGGGGGACACGGGTCGTTCGGCCGCCCTGAGGCTGCGGTGCGCGGGCGGTGGCCCCTGCGGCACCACGCATCGCCCATGGCCTTTCAGGGATCCGAGGTCCACTGCCATGCCCACGTCGGCCCGAAGTCTGCGCACCCTTGTGCCTCCCACTGTGCAGCTTGGCGAGCTGTGTCCTGTCCGGCGTCAACATCGAACATCGCGCTTCGCCGAAGATGTGCACGAGGATGCCACGCGAGAAGGCCGGCACCGCAGCACAGCCGCAGGTGTAAGACTTCTTGACACCTGTCGCGCCAGCCGCGAGCCGCGAGGAGTCGGCCTGTCGCGAGGACCGTTGCACAACGGTACTCCCGATCGTTGCACCGGTGTGCCGCATGCCGACGCCTTGTCCCAGGAGGGGACTCCCCCGCCCCGCAGGCCGTTCGTCCTGGCCGCCATGGGAGGTGCCGGGGGAACCGTCATGCTGGACCAGACCGTTGTCGCCGTCGCCCTGGATCCGATGGCCCGGGCACTGCACCTGACGACGTTCACGATGCACAGCGTGGTGCTGGTCTATGTGCTGTCGCTGTCGTCCCTCACCCCGGTCGGCGGCATGCTGGCCCGCAGGATCGGCTTGGTGCGCACCTTCCAGTGGGGGGTGGTGACCTTCGTCCTCGCGTCCGCGAGCTGCGGGCTCGCACCGGCCGGGGGCGCGGCGGAGGCGTTCATCCTCACCGCCCGCTGTGTGCAGGGCGCGGGGGCGGCGCTGATGCTTCCGGTGGCGACCACGATGATCACCGACCTGTACACCGAGGAGGAACGCGGCCGCGCTCTGGCGATCTATGCGGGACTGGCACAGATCTTCTTCGTGTTCGGTCCGCTCATCGGGGCAGTGCTGGCCGAGTCGTTCGGATGGCGGGCGGTCTTCCTCGTCAACGTTCCGCTCAGTGGTGTGATCCTCTGGCTGGCGGCCCAGGCGCACATGCGCAACACCGCGGCGGGCGGGTCGCTGTCGGTGGGGCATGTGCTGGCCATGGCTTTCGCGCTGGCCATGCTGGTCCTGGGACTGTACGGCTGGGGTATCTGGGGGTTTGCGGACCTCAGGTCGTTCGCGGCGCTGATGACGGGTGCGGCGGCGTTGGTGTTCGCCGTGCGGCTGACGCTGCGCTCCGCGCACCCGGTGGTGGATCTGCGCCTGCTGGCCATTCGGCGCTATGCGGTGGCGGTGACGCTCACCTTCTCGGTGCAGGCCGCGCAGATGATCGTTCTGGTGCACGGTGCCGTGTTCCTGCGCCAGTCGCTGAATCTGTCGCTGCTGGCCTCGGGCCTGTGTCTGCTTCCCCTGGTGATCTCTCTCACCGCGGGGACGTTCGCCTCCGGATACCTGCTGGACTCCTTCAAGTCGGTGCGGGTGCCCGCGCTGTGCGGGCTGGTGGCTGCCACGGTCGGGACGACCGCGTGGACGGCCGCGCTGTCCGCGCACGACTACCTGTGGCAGATTCCGGGGATGGTCCTGGCGGGTGTGGGGCTGGGTCTGCCGATCCCCGCTCTGAGTGCGGAACTGATGGGTGTCGTGCCCCGGGACAAGACGGCTGATGCGTCCGTGCTGCGGCAGATGCTGCGTCAGCTGGGCGGCGCCTTCGGCCTGGCGGTGGCCGGAGGGGTGGTGCTCGCCGTCAACGACGACAGACTGGACGTGGCCGGTGTCGTGAACGTTCCGGCGGCGCGGGCGGGTTTCGTTCTGGCGAGCGGTCTTGCGGCCGGAACGTTGGTGTTCGCCGTCTTCGCGCTGCGCGGCCCCTCCACGTCCCAGCCGGGTGGCGCACCGGACGGCACGTGACGCTGTTCCCGGCGGGCCGGGTCCGGGGGAAGAACAGCTCGTTCATGGCGTTGCGGAACTTGCCGTGGGATTTCGCGTCCGGTCGCCGGGGCGGGCCTGGCGCGCAAGTGCGGCAGCCGTTCGAACCAGGGGCCGCGCGAGTCCGGTTGAGGAGTGCAGTTGCCGGCCGGCTGTCCCGCGACCGGGTGCCGGTCCGCTCGGGCCGGCGTCGCTCCCGTGCCGGACCATCGCTCGAGCGCCTGGACCGCATCGTCATCGGATGGGAAACGGATGCCCCGGCCGGCGATCATGTCCGGTTCGTCCTGCCGGCCCGTGCATGCCGTCCCAGGGTGCCGGCCACGTGGCGCCGGCAGGGGCCGGGGTGAGCGGGTCGGTGAGCGGGGTGCGCCGTGCCTGCGGCGCGGCCCCGCCCCCGGGGGCGGGGCCGGTCGCCCCGTGCATCAGCGCCCGGCGCACCGCGCCCCGGTGATTGAGGTAGACCTGTTCCGGGTCGGTGGCCGCAGGGTTCACCCCCGTCAGGACCACGATCACCAGTGAGCCCGCGTCGTGCCGGGGGATCTCCTGGCGCAGGACGGCGTCCGTCACGCCCGCGGCCACCCCGGCCTGGGCCGGGCCCAGGGTCATGTCCCGGTGCCGTCGGCTGGTGAGGGGGCCCGCGCCGAGGAAGACGATCACGGGGGGCGGTGTGATGTCCGGCGGCACGGCGGTGGCGCCAGGCCTGGGAGGCGAGAACGGCGTGGTGAAAGCCGCCGTCCGGGGCGGGCGGACGCATCCGGGCCGGCAGCCGGTGATCGTGGTGACGTGGGCGTCGTTCGGACTCTCGCCCAGGCGGGCTTCCCCGACGTTCACGTCTGCACCTGCTTCATCCGGCGCCGACCTGTCGCTGCGCGCGTCTGTCGCGCAGGAGGTCCCTGGCCAGGAGCAGGTCGGTTTCGGTGAAGCCGAGCGCGTCGAACATGACCCGTGCGTCGCGGGCACCGATGCCCGCGGCGCCCGCCAGGAGGGTGACGGCGCGGGCCCTGGCCAGAGCGCTGCAGTCGTGTCCTGCCAGCAGGCCGCTGTCCATGAGCGGTGGCACGATGACCGCCGGTGAGCGGGGAGGACGTCGATCGGGTGCCGGCATGCGACGCGTTCCTTCGGGGGTGGGCGCTGAGCAACGGGTGCTCACGCTATGAGTGGCCGGGACAAGACCTCAACGAACTGTTGTTCTGGCTGCAACCACGCGTGTGAGACCTCCGGGTGTGCGACCGGCTGTCCTGCCGCCGGGCCCGGTCCGGGCAGGTGCGCCACTGCTCCACCGCGCGGCTGCCTCCCGGATGGCGGATGCTGAAGGTGAGGTGCCGGACGTCCGCGACAGCGCGTGCACAGGAAGTGGTGGTCGCATGTCTGGAATGACGGCGCGAGTGCGCGTGGTCGTGGTGGACGACCATCCGATCTACCGGGAAGGCATCGCCCGCGGGCTGGCCCTGAGCGGTCAGATCGAGGTCGTCGCGGAGGCAGCCACGGGACGGGAGGCACTCACGGCGATCCGGGCGGAGAAACCGGCCGTGGCCGTGGTCGACTACCGGCTGCCCGACCTGGACGGCATCGCGGTCGTCCACGCCGTCCACCGCGACGACCTGCCCACACGGGTGATCATCCTGTCCGCGACGACGGAGAGCTCGGTGGTCTTCCGGGCCATCCAGGAGGGGGCTGCCGGATACCTGGCCAAGGAGTCCCGGCGCGCCGAGATCGTCGACGCCGTGATGAAGGTGGCCAAGGGGCTCACGGTCGTGCCGCCCGAGCTGACCGGCGATCTGGCCGCCCAGATCCGTATGCGGGCCGCACGCGACACCCCGGTGCTCACCGAACGGGAGCGACAGGTGCTCCATGCGTTCGCCCGGGGCCTGAGCATCCCGGAGACGGCCAAGGAGCTTGTCCTGGGCGCCAGCACCGTCAAGACACACGCCCAGAAGCTCTACGAAAAGCTGGAGGTCTCCGACCGGGCCGCCGCGGTGGCGGAGGCGATGCGCCGCGGCCTGCTGGAATGACCGCCCACCCGCCCACCGGCAACGCAGCGGGCACGCGGCGGGCGGCGCGCCCGTCGCATCGCCTCACCCGCGCCGCTGTCAGGCGAGCCCCGGGCACGTGACCGGGGCCGGCAGGGCCGGACGGCAGTGGCGGCTGGGCAGGCAGTGCGTGGTGACGGTGTTGAGCATGTAGCTGTGCTGCGACTCGCCGGCGATGTCGGCGGCGTTCGTGTACACGTCGTATCCGGTGAACAGGGCGCGCGGGTCCATGAGGTTCGTCTCTCCTTCTCGCAAGGGTCCGGCCTTCTCGCAAGGCTCCGGCGGCAGCGCCCTCCCGAGGGGATGAGGGCCGTTGCCGAAGCGGTCCGAGCCGACCGCCCGTACAGGTCAAGGCTGTCATCCGTCCCTGGCCGGGTGGTCTCCCCCGGGCGGACGGCGCAGGGGGCGAGCCTGATCCGGTGCCGCGGTCGCCCGGGCGGCCCTGCCGGCCGCGCAAGGGGACGCGTGCGGGCCCGCAGGGCGCCTTGCGCCGTCCACCGGCCGTTCCCCCGTCCGGTCCATCGGCCGACGGTCCTGTCCCGACCACAATCGGGTGCAGCGGACGAGAGGAGCATCTGTCATGCCCGGTCGCATCATCACAGCCGTCCAGGTCACGTATCACTTCGTGGAGCGCATCGGCCGCCACCTGCAGGCCGCTCCGCTTCTCGGAGGGCCCCACCCCCGTCAGCCGAGCGGCGCCGCACCGCACGCGGATCACGCGGCGACGAGCCGTCCTGCGACCTGACCACTGCGCCCCGCGCCCGCGCCCGCCCTGCGCCGCCCTCGTGCAGGGCTCCCTGCCGACAGCCGGGGCTTTCTGACGCCCCGTGAGCGCGGGAAGGCACATCATGACCACCGGCACCCCCCCCGGATGAGGACGACACCTGCCCGCCGGCCGTGCTGGACGAGGCCCACACCGGCGACATCCGCGGCGCGCCGGGCACCCGTCCCGGGTGGCGGCCGGGGCGAGCGGCGTGGACTGCCGTCCTGGATCAAGACGCTGCCGGCCGCCGCCGGCCCATCGACCGCGCAGGGCGCTCCTCGTGGCGGATGCCACCGCTGCGAAGCCTCGACCCGCCCGTGAAGTCCACCGGCCGCGCGGTGGGCATGGGCGCGCTGTGTGCGTACCTGCTCGTCGTATCGGCGCTGGTCGTCTTCAAGATCGTGCGGGTGGCGAGCGGCCCACTGACCGGCCCTTGCGGGCCGACTCTTCCTGGCCGCACACCGGGCGCTGTGACATAAGTAACGTCCCCCCTGCGACCGGCCGAATGGGGGGCTCCCGGTCACCGGAGCCGGGCGCAGCATGGATACAGCAAGGAACAAAGGGCCGGTGTCCCTGCGGCGGCTGACCCTCCCCCATAAGGAGCCCACGATGGACACTCACAAGATCTTCGACGGATACGACCTTCACGTGCGGAGCGAGGAACTCCTCAGCGACCCCCGGACGACCTCCGCAGATGCGTGCAGCTGGATCACCTGGGGCGGGCCGGCTTGCCACCGCCAAGCAGTGCGCGGCCCCGTCGGGGACCCGGCGCCCAGGCCCGAAACGGGCTGATCGGGGATCCCCCCCCCCCGGCCTCGTGTCCCGCACCTGCGGGGCGATGGGGGGCAGTTGCGATGGACACAACCCGGACTGTTGCCCGAATCCACCACTTTCTACCTTGAGGGCCCCGGGCGGTCGTCGAAGGGGACTGGAGATGATCGTGGCAGAAGGCACTCTTACGAAACCCGTGTGGGAACGCGTTGCGCTGTGGATCGACGCAAGCCATGACGCGCTCCGCGCGGCACGCCGGGCGTGCAGTCACCTCGCCGGGAACGCCCGGTGGCCGCGGGAGGCGCAGGAGGATCTGGTCCTCGTCGTCTCCGAACTGGTGACCAATGCCTGCCGGTACACGGACGGGCCGTGCAGGATGAGCCTTGAAGTGTCCGCGGACACGGCGGTGGTGGAGGTCTGGGACACCAGCTCCGACCTGCCGGCCCTGCCGGAGGCGCTTCCGGTCGAGCCGTGCGCCCAGAGCGTGACGTGCGGCGGGTACGGACTGGGCATCGTCGCGGTGCTGGCCCAGTGCATCGAGGTCCTGCCCCACGAGACGGGCGGCAAGACGGTCCGGGCGGTCGTCGTCCCTGACGGCGCCGGCCCGTCCGCGGCTGCCACCTGACAGGCTGCGGTGGCTGGGTCTGGTGCCGGTCCGCAACGGCTCACGCCACCCAGGTGCGCGGCCCCCGGCCCGACGTGCCCCACCGGGAAGACCGCCCCGGTCGGCTAGCCTTCACTCGCCTCGCCCGACCGTGTGTCACGGCCCGGCGCCTCGTCAACCGTTCGGCCGGCCCGCTTGCCCCTTCGGTGCCGGCCCCTGTTCCACCGAGGCCAGACCTGCATGCCTGAAGCCGACCGCTCGGCACCCCGGACCGGCCTGACCCCCACCGACGTCACCCTCATGGTGGTGGGCATCGTCCTGGGCATCGGGGTGTTCAAAACACCGTCGCTGGTGGCGAGCCACACCGGCGACACCACGGTGTACCTGGTGCTGTGGCTGCTGGGTGGCCTGTTCACGCTGATCGGTTCCGTGTGCTACGCCGAACTCGGCAGCGCACGCCCCGACGTCGGAGGGGAGTACGCGTTCCTGCGGGCCGCCTACGGGCCGAAGGTGGCGCTGCTGTTCGCCTGGGCGCGCTGCAGCGTCATCCAGCCCGGTGCGATCGCGGCCGCGGCCTTCGTCCTGGGCGACTACATGAGTGTGCTCCGGCCGCTGGGGACGTACGGTCCGGGCCTCTACGCGCTGGTGGCCGTCGGCGTGTTCACCTGGGTCAACTGCCTGGGCACCCCCTTGGGCAAGCGGGTGCAGAACGTCGTCGAAATCCTCGCCCTGCTGTGCATGGCGGGGATCATCGTCTGCGGCATCGTGGCGGACCCCGCGCCGGCGCCCGCCGCGGCAGCGCATACGCCTTCCCTGAGCCAGGTGGGTGTGGCGATGATGTTCATTCTCCTGACCTACGGCGGCTGGAACGAGGCGGCCTATCTGTCCGGGGAACTTCACGACGCCGGACACCACATGGCGCGTGCCCTGATGGTCGGTGTGCTGATCGTCATCGCGGCCTGCCTGGCGATCAACGCGGCCTATCTGCATGTGCTGGGCCTGGACGGCATCCGCAGCAGCGACGCGGTCGGCGCCTCCATGATGCGGGCCGTGGCCGGTGACACCGGTGCGACGATCGTGAGCGTTGTCGTGGTGCTCGCCACCCTCACCACGCTCAACGGGCTGATCATCACAGGATCGCGCTCCTCCTACGCGCTCGGCCGGGACGTGGCCGTGCTGCGTGCGATCGGCACCTGGAAGGAGCAGGGCTCGACCCCCGCCCGCGCGCTCGTCCTGCAGGGTGCGGCCTCGGCCGTGCTGGTGGTGCTCGGGGCGGCCACACGCGAGGGGTTCCAGGCGATGGTCGACTACACCGCCCCGGTGTTCTGGTCGTTCATGCTGCTGGTCGCGCTGAGCCTGTACATCTTCCGCCGGCGCGAGAGCGGCGGCGAGAGCCACTACCGGGTGCCGCTGTATCCGCTGACGCCGGCGCTGCTGGCGCTGGGCAGTTGCTGGGTGCTGTGGTCCAGCCTGTTCCACGCGGGATGGGGCTCGATCACCGGTGTCGTGGTCCTGGTCCTGGGCACGCCGTTGCTGCTGGCCAAGGAGGCCCGCTCACCGGCGTCCTGAGGGAGCGTCGCACCCGCGTGATCACCTCCGGGCCAGGACGGCTGCACGGGCCCGGCCCTGGCTAGGCACGAGGGGGAAGGCTCGCCGTGAGGCGGTACAGGCGGGTGATCTGCTCGTGGCTGCCGTTGTCGTCGCTGACGAGCAGCAGGCGCAGGTGTCCTTGCCGCGTCCGGCCGGTGACCGTCATGCCCTCGATGTTGTCCAGGAGGGGGTTGTCCTGCGGCTGAAGGGCTCGCGCCCCCAGGGAAGGACAGGTGCCGAGATCGGCCATCAGCGTCTTGGGCACGAGGGCGGCGGAGGAACGGCTGGTCAACGACGTGATGGTGCGCACGTCCGTGGCCTTGGCCGGGTCGGCGAGGTAGAGGCGCACCAGGCTTCCGCGGCGGGAACTGTAGCCCCGTTCGACGACCAGGAGGCGTCCGTCGCCGGTCGCCGCGATGTCGGAGATGTCGAGGCCGGCGTCCGCGCGATATCCGTACTGCCGTGCCGGCCGCCACCGGTCGGCCGCGGCATCGTGGTCCCAGGTCTGCAGGCGCCGGACGGTACTGCTGTCCCCGGTGATCGCGCCTTCCATCGACGCGATCAGCGTGTGCCCCGCCGGGTGAACGCTCAGCCCTTCGAAGGTCCGGTTGGCCCAGGCCGGTCCGCGGGGATACACCCGCAGATTCCCCGGCACCTCCAGCGTGTCCAGGTGGCTGCCGTCGGGCGCGTGGCGGGTGATGGACGGCTCGTTCTCCGAGGCGATCAGCCGGGAGCCGTCGGCCTGGACGACCAGGGCCTCGGAGTCCAGGGTCCGGCCCGTCCGGTCGGTCAGCCGCACGAGCGACGTCGCCCGGGACAGGTCTTCTGACAGCTCCAAGAGTGTGGAACGGTCGGAGAGGGCGGAAACACGGCCGCCTGCGGGATCCACCGCCAGCGCCGACAGTCCGCTCACCTGCCTGCCCGAGACGGTGCTCTTGTCCAGGGCGTCGGAGAAGGACGTGATGCTCACGCGCGGCGAGCACGGATGCGACACGTCCTCGGCGTGAGCCCGGGGGGCGGTCAGGCACATGGCGGCAAGCGCGGCGCAGGCCAGTGCGGCAGCGACCGCCGTGCGGCTGCGACGCGCCCCGGCGTCCGTCGTGAGCATGCTTCCCCCTCTTTTTCCGGGGCGATCGGCCACCGGCCGGCCCGCGCGCCTCGCCCGCTGCGTCCAGCGCACGTCACGGGCGCGCCGGGCGGACGGTAAGCAGGGCCCGGCAGGTCCTTCAACGCGTGGTTGCCCTGGGCGCAACCGGGGACGTGCCCGCGCAAGGTGCGGCTGCCGGGGCACGCGGCGGGCGGTGCGGGCTCGGCTGTCCCTTCCCGCGCAGCGGCAGCGCCCACCCCCGCGAGGGCGGGCTGGGAACGCCGGGGGCGGCGTCGCTGCCCGCATCGAGGCGTACCCGGGTCATCGCGGCTCGCCGGGGCCGCCGGGCGCGAGGGCGTCTGCCGCACAAGGCGCGGTGCATCCTGTGGTCGCTCGTGCGGGGTGCCTCAGGTGGTGAACGCCGGCGGCCATACCGAGGCATCCAGCAGGCCCAGTGTGTAGCCGCGGGCGACGAGGGCCGGACGGGAGGGGGCGTCGAGCAGAACACGAAGCCGCCGCAGATGGTAGTCGAGTGCCTGCCGTGAGACGTTCAGCGCGCTGCTGATCTGGGCATTGGACTCCCCTCGCGCCAGCGCCAGCAACACCCGCTGCTGGATGGGCGCCAGGCGGGGCACCATCGGGTGCTCCGCGCCGAGGGGAACCATCAGTGTCAGCAGCCTCACCGGCCGCCGCGCCGACCGTGCGACGGCGAGATCGACGCGGACCATGCGCAGCGCACCGCTCGCCGTGCGGCACCGCAGCCGCAGACGGCCACGGGTCGAGCGTCCCCTGGCCAGCGCACGCCACAGGGCCAGCAATCGCTCGGCCTCGGCCGGCGGCAGGGGCGCCAGGTGGTCGCGCAGGTCGCTGGCCTCCAACGCGGCGACGGTGGTGGCGAGAAGCTCAGCCGCTCCCGGGCTGGCCCGCTCGATGCTGCCGCTGAGCGACAGGGTCAGCGACGCCGCCCCGGAGCGGTCGCGCAGCGCGAACAGGTCCTCCTCCATACGCGCCTTCACCTGCAGGGTGCGCGCGTGGTCGGTGACATCGACGTATATCCCTGCCACACACCCGCCGGCCGGACCGGCCAGGGGAAATCGGTGACCGACCGCCTGTCCCGTCCCGCCGCCGGGCCGCAGGAACGACAGGCGGTGACGCATCGGCTGTGCGCAGGCCATGACTTGGCGGTCCAGGGAGCGGAACCGCTGCACGTCCTCGGGCGGGACGACCTCGGCCAGGCTGCGTCCCACGATCTGTGTCGGCGGCGCGCCGTACAGGTGGGCGTACGCCTCGTTCACCCACAGGTACCGCTCGTCCGCGTCGCGGATGAAGGCGGCCGCGGGCAGGTAGGCGGCGAGGGCGGCATACCGTTCCCGCTCCAGTGCTGCGGCCGTGGTGTCGACGGCCAGGGCGGAGATGCCCACGACCCGGCCTGCTGCGTCGCGGCGCGGGCCGGCGGCGACATCGAGCAGTCTGCCGGCGCTCTTCGCCCGCCAGCGGACCGTCCGGCCGGCCAGAGCATGGCCGTGCATGACGGTGTCCAGGGCGGGCGGCTCCAGGCGGTCCGGGCCGTGGTGGTGGACCTCAGGCATCCGCCCGGCCGGGTCACAGCCTCGTGCGTGCCGTGCCGCCGCCCCGCCCTCAGCGGTGATGCGCAGGCCGGGGTCCGTCTGCCACCAGGCCAGCGGCAGCATGTCCAGCAAAGGCATCCATGACTCGTCCTGTGCGCGCATCGCTCTCTCATGTGGTGTGGGTACGCCGAGAAGGAGCCGGACGGGCGAATTCGCCCCCGCCCCGGGCCGTTTCCTGCCTCATCAGCAGCCCTCCGCCGTGGAAGTGCGCCCCGTTAAGCCAAGGGGAAATATCGCATCGGCCGGCGCACCGTAATGTGCGCCGGAGCGCCTGCGTAAACTTCTCGCCCGCAAAATTGGCAGCGTGTAAAGCGGACTTGGCGTGAGGCCGGGATGGGCGGGACGGCGCAAGTGCGGTCCGGTCCGGGCAGGGCCCCGGGCACCCGCCCGGGGCTCGGCCGCCGTGCGGGCACTTTCCGGCCGAGTTGACATAGGCATGAGGACGCCGCCCGGTGACCGCAAATGATCAGCGGCGTCGGCATGTGGCATGCACCCGCCCGGGTCCTGAACGGATCGCGCTCCGGCGGGTGTCCGGTCCTGCGTCGTGGCCGCATCGCGCGACCTGGGGCCCGCGCGCCGGACCCACCCCCCGGATCACCGGACGTGTCCATATCCGCACCCACGGTCACGGCGTGCGGTGACATCGGGCGGCACTCCAGGTAGGAGTGGGCCCCGCCCCGGGACGGCATCGTCCCGGGCGGTCCACCCCGGGGTGACGCCCCGGCCTGCCCCGTCCATCGGAAATGAGTGCATGCACCCCCTCACCTCCCCCCTCCCCCGCCCCGCACCGCAGCCGCCCTGCCTCACCCACCTGTCGGACGCCGAGTTGATGACGCAGACAGCGCGGAGCAGGGGCGCCACCACCGGCTTCGCCGTCGTTCTGCTGGCCCGGCACCGCACCGCGATGCGGACCTACGCGCGGCTGTGCGCGAGGACCCCGGGCACCGCCGCCCGGCTGGAGGCGGCCGCGGCCCGCGGCGTCTTTCGTGAACTGCTGCGCTACGATCTGCCCCCGGTGGCCCGGCCCCGCCTGGTGGTGGCGGTCCGCGAGGCGGCGGAGCAGCTGCTGCAGGCTCCGCACGCCGCCCTGTCGGCCTCCTTGGAGCGGGCCGCCCTGGCCGGTTCGGTACGTCCGGCGCCCCACCGCGCTCTGCTGGCCCGGGCGTTGAGCGAACTGCCGCCCGACGCCCAGTGCCTGCTGTGGCACCGCGAAGTGGAGAAGGAGGACTGCGCCCGGATCGCCCCGCTGCTGGGCATGGAGGCCGCAACGGCCGCCACCCGGGCGGCCTACTGCCGCGGTCTGCTGCTGAGCCGGTGCACGGAGCTGCACGCCAAACTCGCCCCCACGCGCGAATGCACCCGCTACACCCGCCTGCTGGAGGCCTCCTGCGGGCGCCGCACGCCGGCCGACGTCCATGCCCACTGCGTGCGGTGCTCGCACTGCCGCCACGCGGCCGAACAGTTCGACCAGAGCGACGGCCGTCTTGCGCTGCTGCTCACCGAGGCGGTGCTCGGCTGGGGGGCCGAGGACTACCTCCGCCTGCGCCGCGCCGCGGCCGCACAGCGCCCCGGCGACCAGGACGGGCCGGCGCGCACCACCGCCCGTCACGCCGCCCCGCGCTCTCGGCTCCGCGGCGGCATCGCACGGGACGCCGCGAGACGATGACGTGTTCTTTGCGGTACCGGAAGAACACGGGTGTCAAAAAGAAACCGGCTTTTATGACAGCGTGACAATTCCCGAGACCCGTACGCCGCCTGACGATAAATCAGTTCGCATTTCCGTCAGACATTTTGCAATTCCTTGGTGTTGTATCGGCTTTGGTCACGTGAGCCTCATGAGCACAAGACGGTGCCACCGGCCCGCCGGCCACGGCGGTTTTCCGGTGTGTCACTTTCCCCCCAACTTGTGAGAGGCGTCGATTGATGACGATCAACCGCATCGCGCGTCGTGGCGGACGCACCGTGAGCCTGCTGGCGCTCGCGGTCGGTACTGTCGCTGCCACCGCCCTGCCCGCCGCGGCCGAGGAGGACCGGGGGCCCACCCGTGAGCAGATCATGGCGGACTGCGAATCCGGCGAGGGCCAGTGCACGTTCAACGACCCGAAGGTGGGAAAGGCCTACCTCGGTGAGCGGCGCCCGGTGTCGGATCTGCTGTTCAACTGCTCCTCCTCCCCCGCCTCGCAGTCCATCACCTGGTCCGACACCGTGGGCTCCAGTCACTCGACGGGAGTGTCGGTCACCACCGGCGGGGGCCTGGCGGGCATCTTCACCGCCAGTGTCACCGCGACGTACAACTACACCTGGCAGACCTCGCACACCGAGAGCAGCACGGCCACGGTGACGGTGGCGCCGGGCGAAGTGGGATGGATCTCCCGGGCGCAGCTGATGCGGCAGGTGTCCGGCACCTGGCAGACCCATTACGAGGACCGCAAGTGGGGCCACTACTTCTGGTACGTGCCGGATGTGATCACGAGCCCGGCGCCGAGCGGAACCGACGGCAGGCGCAGCGCGGTGATGGTCGATTCGCGCAAGATGACCGCCGAGGAGAGGGCGTCCTGCTCCTCCGCCGCCGGCACGGACCGGGTGTACCTGCAGGCCCGCTGAGCGATGGCCGGCCCGTGGCGAGGGTTCTTCCTGCCGCGGGCCGCAATCCGGCGCAGCGGTTTGGTGCGACGGTGATGAAGGCGAGCTCCCCGTCCTTGCCGGGGGCGGGGAGCGGCGATCAGTACAACGGCAGGCGGGCCGAGGGGTTCTCGGCGCCTACTCGACCTGCGGGAGAGCCGACCGCAGGACGGCGCAGCAGCCCAGCCCCACCAGGAGGGCGACGGCGGGCAGGGCGAGGGTGGCCTGGGTGGCGGCGGTGAGCGCGGCGCCGATGCGGTCCTGGAAGAGGAAGACCGTGCCGGAGCCGTCGAGGGTTGCGCCGGCCCGGCGGGCGAGGTTGACGACGCTCGGTGCCGTGCCGGCCACGGCACCGTGCAGAGGCCGCGGGGTGATCGCGGCGAGCGAGGCGGAGACCAGCCCCAGGCCCAGGCCCGACACGAGCAGGGGGGCCGCCAGCGTCTGCAGGGCGACGCCCTGGTGCACGAGCGCTGCCAGAGCGGCGGCGCCCGCGATCAGCAGCGCGCCGCCGGCAGAGGCGGTCCGGCCGGGGGTGCGGGTGCCGGACGGCTTGCCCGCCCGGCCTGCGGTCAGGCAGGACAGAGCGATCACGACCAGGGTGATCGCCGAGGTGGTCACCGGGCTGAAGCCGAACCGGCTCTGCAGGCAGATCATCAGCGGCAGGGACAGGCTGCCCAGGGCGGCCCCGAAGGCCGCGCTCACGGCGCAGCCGCCCTCCTGGCGCCGACGCGGGGACGGGCAGGGCGGCTTCGACGCGCCCGCGGGCCGGCCACGGTGGCGGGCGGGCGCGCCGGCGCGGTCACGAAACGGGCGAGGCGTGCCGGGCCGCACCGCTCCGGGGCCGCCTGCTCCGGGCGCCCGCGCCGGCCGCGGCCGGCGCGGCGAGGCTGGTGTCCTCGTCCGGCCTGCGGTGATGCTCGCATACGCAGTGATCACAGCAGTACTCCTCGGTACTGGCGGATGCTCGCGTTGCGGCGAACCATCCCCGCCGACGGCCCCCTGTGACGAGCTTGACCGGTCTGCCGCGGCCGGGGCATCCCCCGGCCGGCCCACGTGGCGGGGGAGGTTCGCTGACGTCTGCGGCGCGCTCGGGGGCCGGTGCCGGTGACCTGGCGGGACGCCGGGCCAGCCGGTGCGAAGGCCGCTTGCCGGCAGCGGGGGCGGTGCCCGGGTGAGCCAGGTGCCCGGGGGCGGGGTCGGCGGAGGACGGGTCCGGGCCCCCGGGGGGGCGGGGGGGTCAGCCGACGTGGACGCGGGGGCGGCGCGCGCGGTCGGGTTCCGCCTTGCGCAGCACCTCGCGCGTCACCGGGGCGACCTCTCCCTGGCCGAAGAGGAAGAAGCGCAGGAAGTTGGCGAGGGGGTCGCCCTCGGTCCACTGGAAGTAGACGTGGGGGATCCGGCCGGTGAGGTCACGCACGTGCAGCAGGAAAGCGGCCAGGGCGTGGGAGACCGAGGCGCTGGGCAGCGTCAGGACGCGGTAGCGGGCGTGCCTGGTCTCGCCGTGCACCGTCAGTTCCGACTCGAACTCCGAGGGGTCGGTGACCTTCACCTCCAGGAAGACGACGTCGTCGGTGAGGCGGACGTCGTTGTCGGCACGGATCTGCTCGATCTTGTCGCGGTAGGCGGCGGGGTCCCGGTGGTCCGGCCCGAGGGCGATGAACCGCACCTCGCGCGAGGCGAGATCCCTCACGAACTCTTCCGCCGTGTGATCCAGCCGGACCTCGCTGACGCGCAGTTCGAAGGAGCGGGCGAGGCGGGAGAGCAGGGAGACGGCCATGATGGCGGTGATGAAGCAGGCGCCGATCACCAGACCGTGCGGGCGTTCGATGACGTTGACGACCGTGGTGTAGAGGAAGACGGCGGAGATGACGGCGAAGGCGTTCCTCCAGCGCCGCTGGCCGGCGGTGCGGGCGGCGATGGTCACCGCGACGGCCGCCGAGGTGATCAGGACCAGCACGCCGGTGGCGTAGGCGCCGCCCTGGGCGTCCACGTCCGCGTCGAAGATCCAGGTGACGAGGAAGCCGACGAGGGTGAAGATGAGGACCATGGGACGCACCGCGCCGGCCCAGTGCGGGGCCATGCCGTAGCGGGGCAGGTAGCGGGGCATGAGGTTGAGCAGGCCGGCCATCGCGGAGGCGCCGGCGAACCACAGGATGGCGATGGTCGCGATGTCGTAGGCGGTGCCGAAGGTTGTGCCCAGGTACCGGTGCGCCAGGTAGGCCAGGGCGCGGCCGTTGGCCTGGCCGCCGCTTTCGAACTCCCGTTGCGGGATCAGCAGCGTGGTGACGAAGCTGGTGGTGATCAAAAACGCGCTCATGATCAGCGCGGCTGTGGTGAGGAGTTTCCTCGTGCCGCGGATCCGGCCCGCCGGTCTTGCTTCGGTGTCCCGGGCATCGCCGCGTACGTGCGGCATCACGGCCACGCCGGTCTCGAAGCCGGACAGGCCGAGCGCGAGTTTGGGGAAGACGATCAGGGCCACGCCGATCATGAGGAAGACGTTGGAGTGTTCGGCGCTCAGGGCGCGTTGCCAGTCGGTGACGAGGTGCCCGTGCTCGGCGACCTGCCACAGGCCCGCGCCGACCACGATCGCGTTGAGGGTGAGGTAGGTGCCCACCAGGGCCACCGCCACGCCGGTGGCCTCGATGAAGCCCTTGAGGAAGACCGCACCGAGCAGGGCGATCAGCACCAGGGTGACGAGCATCTGCTGCTCGCGCAGTGCGTTCAGGTGCGGGTTGTGCAGCAGGTGGGTGGAGGCGTCCGCGGCGGACAGGGTGATGGTGATCAGGAAGTCGGTCGCGGCGAAGCCCAGCAGGGTCAGGACGAAGAGTTTGCCCTTCCAGAACGTCAGCAGCCGCTCCAGCATGGCCACCGACCCCTGCCCGTGGAAGCTTTCCTGGGCCACCCGCCGGTAGACGGGCAGAGCACCCGCCAGGGTGACGATCACCAGCACGATCGTCGCCACCGGCGAGAGCAGACCGGCGGCGAGAGCGGCGATGCCGGGCTGGTAGCCGAGGCTGGAGAAGTAGTCCACCCCGGTCAGGCACATCACCCGGTACCACGGCTGGCCGGCGTGCGGGGGCTGCGGCCGCTGGGCGGGTTTCGCTTCCCCCGGGCGGCCTGTCTCGGCAAGCCCCTGCAGCATCCAGGCCCGCAGGCGTCGACGCGGCTGCTGCTGGCTGGCCATGTCCTGCTCGCTTCCCCGGGCATGCGGCCCGGCGCGGCGTCCGCCCGTCCGGGCGGCCGGTGAGAACCGCACGGGCACCGCACACGCCGGCCACCGGCTGCGCCGGCCCACGGAAGCGGGGCCCGCCGCATCAGGCTGGTTTCCTCCCAGCCTGCCCGCACGGCGGGCACCGGCCAAGCCGGGCAGGCCCAAGCGGGCGGCACCGGAAAGCGGCACGGCCCGCCACCGGCCACAGTCGCTCACCGTGCGGCACACCAGCCGTCGGCGTCCCGCACGGGCGGTGGCCGGGCGGGACGCCGCCCGCGGCAAGGGCCTGCGGTGGCGCCGGGCCCAGGACGGTTCTCCTGCCGCGCCTGCGGGAGGTCACCTCGTGGTGTGCTCCTGCTGACGAGCGTGGACCGTGTGGGCACCGTGCCGGGCTTGGGTGCGGTGGGCGGTGCCGGCGGTGGCATTCACCGCTGCCGCCGGCGGGGCGGCCAGTGCGACAGCTGCCATGAGGACGGCCGCGCGGGCCAGTGCCCGTGACCACCACGGCCGCCGGCCGGCGCGGCTCAGCGGTGCCGTGGCCGTGTCCGGTGCGCGGGCGGCTGTGGTCGACTGCATCCGTGCCCTCCTGGACAGGCCACGGCAGGACGGGCTGCCGCGGTGGGTGGTGTGATCCCCGGGGGCCCTGCTCCGGGCGGTTGCCCCGCGCCTTCAGGATGGGGTGCCATCGGGCGGAGCGGAGCCGGCCGATCAGGGGGCAGGCAGGGCGAATTGCGCGCCACGGGACGCTGAGCCGGAGCGGTGCGCGCCTAGGGCTTGGGCACGGACCCGACCGTCACGCCGAAGGGATCCTCGCCCACCTTGACGGTGGTGGACACGCTGTTGGTCCCCGTGTCGATCACCGACAGCCGGTCCGTGGAGGCGTTCGTGACATAGACGCGGGTGCTGTCCCCGTTCACGGTCACCCCTTGCGGGTTGCCGCCGACATCAACGGTGCCGGCGACGGAGCCGGACGCCGTGTCGATCACCGATACGGTGCCCGCGTCGAAGTCGGCGACGTAGGCGTTTGCGCCATTGACCAAGGCGGCCGCCACACCCAGAGGGAATGCACCGACCTTCATGGAGGACACATCATGGGTACCGGTGTCGATCGCCGAGACCGTGCCCGCGTTGGAGTTGGTGACGTAGGCGGCGTCCGGGCTGACCGCTACGCCTTGGGGGAAGTCTCCGACGTCGAGGGTGGCGGTGACGGTGTCGGTGTCGGTGTCGATCACCGACACGGTGTCCGATCCGGTATCGGCGACATAGGCGCTGTCCCCCACCGCCACGCCCCGCGGAGCGGAGCCGACGTCGATGGTGTCGGTGACGGTGTTGCGGGCGGTGTCGATCACCGCCACGGTGCCGCCGGCACGGGTGACATAGGCGTGCGAGCCGTCCGGTGTGAGCGCCAGCCCCCGGGGGCCGGGCCCCACGTCGATCGTGTCGGTGACGGTGTTGCGGGCGGTGTCGATCACCACCACGCCGCCTCCGGTCAGGGTGACGTAGAGACGAGAGCCGTCCGGCGTGAGCGACACGTTCTCAGGGCTGCCACCGGTGTCGACCGTGTCGGTGACCGTGTGGGTGGCGGTGTCAACGACCGACACCGTGCCCGAGCCGACATTGGCGACATACGCGAGCGTTTGGGCTTGCGCGTGGGCGGGAGTGACCACGATGAGCGGGATGACCACCGCGACCAGCCCCGCCGCGCACGCGCGCAGCCCACGACTGATCCGGCCGCGGCGACGGCCTGAGCCCTCACCGCCTCGCTCCGCGCGCTCGGCTGTTCTCGGCACTGTGATCACCCACGTCCCGGCTTCGGACGAACGCCACGTGCTCCCGCGCCCCTGGCAAAGGGGGCCACCGCGTGTCCGGTCAGGGACGTCCCTGGCCGGCCGCGTCATCGGTGGTCATCGCGCCGCCGCTGAGCGGCGTGACCGCCCGGCGTTCACACAGCGCCGACCGTCAAGGTCATGGTCACGAGT
Source organism: Streptomyces sp. NPDC085932 (assembly GCF_044540525.1). Taxonomy (NCBI): domain Bacteria; kingdom Bacillati; phylum Actinomycetota; class Actinomycetes; order Kitasatosporales; family Streptomycetaceae; genus Streptomyces; species Streptomyces sp. NPDC085932. The sequence goes on along the minus strand of NZ_JBITSJ010000006.1, from coordinate 592,563 downwards.
CTATGCCCGCGGCCGGCTCCCGGCCTGCGCGGCCAAGCGTCCCGCCCGCGGCGGCGCCGGCCCCGCAGGACGCGTCAGGTTCCCCCCGGGGGGGCGAACTCGGGGCTGGTTCTTCCCCGTTGATCGGCCCCGGCTGAACAGGTGGGTGCTGCCGGCACCGGGCGGTGAAGGGCTCACAGGCACCAGGCACGTCCCCCGTCCCGGCGCGATTGCTCCACCCACAGCAGCGGCAGCCGTCACCCCTTCAGCCCGCCGATCGGCGGGTTCTGCCGGCGAGCCATGACCGCGAGCATTTTCGGTAACGCCGCAAGAACCGCAGCGGCCGGGGCGCAGGCGGGGGCCGATGAGGACGCCACTTCACAGGAACGCAGTTCCGATCCAGCCGAAAAGGTAAAGATTTCATGTTCAAGCAGTCCACCTCCGGCCCGAAGGCCGCCTCCTCCCGCCGCGGCAGGGCCCTGATCGCCGGGCTGGCCACCGCCGGTGCTCTGGGCAGTGGCATTGCCATGGCCCCCCTGGCGCTCGCCGACTCGTCGAATCCGCCGGCCGCCGCCGGCCAGTCGTCTCCTCCGGCCGCCGACGGCGCATCACAGACGCCGGCCGCCGGCGAGGACGTGCGCCCGCAGGGCGACAGCAACGGTTTCCACGTCTACAACGTCAGCGGCCAGCTCGCGAAGCTGGAGTCCTTCAAGTCCGGGGATGTCGAAAACGGCGGGGCGACGGGGAAGGAGGGCTGGGAGAACGCGGAAAATGATCTGCCCGAGGTGGGTGACGTCATGAAGCCCGCCGCCGACGCCAACCACTGGGAGCTGCCGTGGAGGGCAGCTCGCTGGGGTGAGGGACAGCTGACCTACCAGATGATCGATTGGGCGTCCGACAAGCCCGCCGGCAAGGTCATTGTCAATCTGCACAACAACCTCGTCCACCAGGGGTGGGCGGATTGCAAATCCGTAAAGAATGACGGCAAGACCGAGAACCCTGACATTCAGTGCAAGGTCGACGGCGACAAGATAATGATCGGGGACAAGCCCGGCACGGTCATCGAGATCGGGGACGGCAAGGGCCAGAAGCAGGCGGACGTCCTCAGGCAGCTGTGCGACAAGAACGACGTCAAGTGCTCCTTCGATGCCACCAAGAAGCCGGTTCAGTTCCATCTGCCGACCCATCAGATCGGCGCAAGCGTGACGAATTCCAGCAAGAAGGACGGCCCCAGTTCGAGGATCGAGATCAAGGACGTTGTTTCCGAGACGAACAGCCTCGGGATCCGGCTCCAGACCGAGGCCGGCCTCGGAAAGCTCGTGAGCATGCAATTCGAGGAGTCGTTCGGGTATCAGCTGACCAAGCAGCATGAGTTCACTCATTCGATAGACACGCCCGTCCCGGCCCGTACCAGGGTCTCCGTATGGGCGACGGAGCCGATGCTCCGCGCCACGGGAACCTTCACGGTCAAGTTCGGCACGACCAAGTGGATCCTCCACGACGTCCACTTCGACAATCCCGACAAGAACGGGAACGCCAACTTCACCATTCAGTACGACAAGCTCCCGAAGGACATGCCCGTGACCGAGGGCTTCGTCCCTCCGGCCGAGATCGCCGCCGCCACCACCCCGAATTCGTGACGGAGCCGGTGCGCGCTTGCGTGGCCGCGCGAGGCTCGGACCGCCGGCGCTGAGCAGCCGGAAAACCGCTTCGACGGCCCGTGGGCGGCGGACGCCGAAAGGGGCCGGACCGAGGTGGATCGCTTTCCACCTCGGTCCGGCCCCTTTCGTACGGTGTGCGGCGGTGCCCCCGTGCGGGCTGCAGCCGCCGGCGGCGAGCCGGTGTCACTCGCGGCGGGAGGGGCGGCGTCGTAGGCTGGCCTACGAGAGGCGTCTCACCCGCACGGGCCGTGTTCCGGCATGCCGATGCCGGGCCTTTCGGTCTCGCCCCCTGTGGTTCTGCCGGCCGCGGCGGTCCTCGTGCCGCGCCGGCGTGGGGTGTTCCGGCAGGGTTCGTGCCGCTTTCCAGTCCGACGCACTGCGCACCCCCCGGGGTGCCTGCGAGGTGGTCACGATGCCCGATGACGCGGGATGCGAGCAGCCGGGGCGCGTGGGCGCCGGGCGGGGCGGCGGGGACCGGCAGCCGTGGCGGAGGGGGTTGCGGGCCAGGGCGGCGAACCTGGCCGTGCTGGGTGCACTGGTGGCGGCGGTGTCCGTGACCGTGCCTGCCGCTGCGCAGGACGAGCGGGTCCTGGCCTATGTCACCAACGTCGTTCCGGGGACCGTTTCGGTCGTCGATGCCGCCACCGGCAAGGCCGTCGGCGATCCCGTCGATGTGGGTGAGGAGCCCGCTGGTGTGGCCATCAGCCCGGACGGCGAACGGGTCTATGTGACCAACAGCGCCTCCGGCAGCGTGTCGGTGATCGACACCGCCACGCAGGCAGTCCTCGGTGATGCCCTCAAGGTCGGTGCCCAACCCGCCGGTGTGGCCGTCAGCCCGGACAACTCCCGCGTCTACGTCGCCGATTCCGGCTCGGACACGGTGTCGGTGATCGACACGGGCAAGGGGGAGAACGGCGAAGTGGTCGACTCCGTCTCCGTCGGCGACTCACCCCAGGGTGTGGCCGTCGGCCCGGACGGCGCCGAGGTGTACGTCACCAACACAGGCGGGGGCAGTGTGTCGCTGATCGACACCTCCACCCGCCAGGTCGCCGGTGAGCCCATCGACGTCGGCGGCACGCCCTGGGGGGTGACGGCGTCGGCGAAGAGGGTCTACGTCACCGACGCCACGGCCTCGGGGACCGTGAAGGTGATCGATGCCGCCACCCGCCAGGTCGTCGGTGAGCCCATCGGCGTGGGCAGCCAGCCGCGCGGGCTGGCCCTGACAGCCGACCCGGCCCGCTTGTATGTCGCCAACTTCGCGTCGAAGAGCGTGTCGGTGATCGAGGTCGGCGAGGACACCCCCACGGTCACGAGCCTGACCGTGGGCAGCCAGCCGCAGGACGTGGCGCTCACTCCGGACGATTCCCGCGCCTGTGTCACCAACACCGCCTCCGGCAACCTGTCCCTGATCGAGAACACCACTCCCCCGGCCGTTCAGGGTGAGCCGGTGGCCGGCGGTGGGACCCCGGTCGATGTGGCGATCGGCAGCGTCCCCTCGGGCTGAGTCGGCGGCGGGCCGCAGACGCGGACGCCCACACCGCCTGCGGTGCGGGCCGGTTCGGCGACGGCGGCCGTCCCTGGTGTCCGAAGGGGTGGCGTTGGCGGGCACAGTGACGGCGCGTCGAGGGCCGGGGAGGTGGCGCTCGCGGCGGGTGCGGCGGCCGCCGGGGGCGGCGCGAGGGGCCAGGGGGGGCCGCTGCGGGCCGCCTGTCGCGGGCCGAGGCCGTTGAGCGCAGAGGGACGCGGGGCGCGAGATGCGGCACTTCGGGCACCTGACGTCGCGGCAGCGGCTCGCCCTGGCGGCCACCGTCACCGCGACCGCTGTGCTGTTCTCCAGTCTGACCAGTGTCGTCGTGGCCCTCCCCGCGATCCAGCGTGACCTCGGCCTGGACAGCTCCCAGGTGCACTGGGTGATCGTTGCGGCGCTGCTGCCGCTGTGCGCCGTCGTGGTGGTGAGCGGCCGGCTCGGCGATGTTCTGGGCCGCCGCCGGGTGTTCGGTGCGGGGATGCTGTGCTTCGCGGCGGGGTCGGCGTTGTGCGCGCTCGCTGCGTCCGGGGACTTCCTCGTGGCGGCGCGGGTGGTGCAGGGTCTGGGCGTCGCCCTGGCGGTGCCGCTGGCCCTGGCCAATCTGACCACCGCACTGCCCGAGCGTCATCGCGGCTGGGCGATCGGGGTGCAGACCGGCGTCTCCACCGGCTTCGGCATCCTGGCACCCCTGGTGGTGGCACTGTTCGCGCAGTACGGCAGTTGGCGCTGGGCCTTCGCCGTCAACGTGCCTGCCGCCCTCGCCGTCGTCGCCGGGGTCCGCCGGTATGTGCGGGAGTCGCGCGGGCGGGCGGGGACGAAGGTGCACGCGGCCGCGTGCGCGCTGCTGGGGTCGGGGCTCACCGTGCTGGTCTTCGCCTGGGAGCGGTCCTCACAGTGGGGTCTGGCCTCTGCGGACACCTTGGGGGTCATGGGCGTGGGCGTGGTCCTGCTGGCCCTGTTCTGTGTGACGCAGCTGCGCACCGCCGATCCACTGCTGGACGTGCGGCCGTTGCGCCGCCCCGCCGTGGCGGCCCCTTTGATCGCCCTGGCCGTCGTGCAGTGCGCCTCGCTCGCCGTGACGGTCTACGTGACCCTGTATCTGCAGCACGTGCGCGATCTGGGCGCGCTGCAGGCGGGGCTGTTCCTGGTGTGCACCAACGTGGCGACGCTCGCGCTGGCGCCGGCCGTGGGGCGCCTGACCGGTCAGGGCCACGGCATGTGGCTGATCGTCACCGGCCTGGCCGTGATGGGGGCGTCCGTGCTGTGGCTCGCCCACGGCCTCGAGCACCGTCAGCTGATGCTGCTCGTCCCGGCGCTGCTCGTGGTGGGAATGGCCACGCCGCTGGTGTATCCGTCGTCGGCCGCGTTGATCATCGATGCGCTGCCCGCCGGTGCGCGGGGGGTGGGGGCGAGTCTGTCGGTGCAGAGCCGGCAGATCGGGGGCACGCTGGGGCTGGCCCTGGTGAACGCTTCCGTGACGAGCGTGGAATGGCGCCGGCGCTCCGCCCTGCTCACCGGCCCCGATGCGGCCTTCACGCCCCAAGAGCACCGCGCGCTGGATGCGGCGCTGAGCAGGGAGCCGGAACGCGGTGAGCTGTTGGCCCGGCTGCCCGAAGGCGCCCGGGACGCCGTCGTGCAGGCCGCCGACGAGGCGTTCGTGAGGGCCGTCGCGTTCGGTTTCACCGTCCTTGGCGGCTGCCTCCTGGTGGCGGCGCTGGCCGCGTTCGGATTCCTCTGCGCCGGTGGCCGCCGCACAGCCGCCCGTCAGGGCAAGAGCGCACAGGGCGACCAGGGGTGAGGACGCGGCCGGCCGGCGCGGTCTGGCCTTCGACGCGGCCACAGCAGCGCCCACCCCGGCCGGGGCGGGGGCGGGGCGGGGGCGCGGCGGGCCGGGGGCGTCGGCGTGCACGCGATGCGCGCAGCGGAGGATCGCGGGCCGCTCGTCGGCGGGAGCCGCACGGGATTCCACGTCACCGGGCGGCCTGCCGATCGGGCCGGCGCCGTGGGGGCCGTGGGCGAGCGGCGGGGAGCGCCGCCCGCCCTGCGCATCAGCGGTCGACGGGGCCGTGCCGGCGACGGCCGGCGCCGCGAGCATCACCACCCGCCCCGCACCGCGTGGTTCGTCCTGCCCTCTGTGCGCGGTGCGGCACGTGCCGCACCGCCTGCCGGGCACGAAGGGACGCCGGCCCGCGTCCCGGCCCCACGGGGCTTGTCCGGCCGGCCGTGCGGCAGCGCACGCGCAGGAGCGTGTGGTCTGCGTGGCTGCGCCGCACGGCGGGCATGCGCACGGCGGGCACGGCCCGAGCGGACGCCGCGGCGTTCGAGGGCTCTTCGAGGGCGCGCGGTGGGCCCTGAGCCGGCAGGCGTGCGGATCCGAACGGTCCTGCGCGGCCGCGGCCGGCCGGCTCGCCGCGCGGCCGCCGGGAGCGGGGGCAGCGCGCGGCATCACGGCCCGCGCGGCGGGGGTTTTCCGGCCGGCAGCCGGGCCGTGTCACGGGCTCGTGCGAGCGAGGTGGCCGGCGGGTGCGGCCGCCGCGCTCTTGACCGCGGCAGCACGGTCGCCTGCCGCCGTGCGCGGCTGGCTGCCGATCGCTTGGCTGCCGTTAGGCCTGGGGGACGGTCGCGAACGCCACCCCGTCGGGTTGGACGAAACCCGAAAGGGTGGTTGCCTGCTTGGTTTCGGTGTCGATCACCGAAACCGTGCCCGAGCCGCCCTCGGTGACGTAGACGTGCCGGCCGTCGGGGGTGAGCGCCAGGGTGTTCAGTCCGGAGCCGTCACCGGCGGAGAAGAAGTCGGTGACTTTGTTTTCGTCCTTGGTGTCGATCACCGACACCTTGTTCGTTCCCTGGTCGGTGACATAGACGTGCCGGCCGTCCGGGGCGACGGCCACGTCGCTGGGTGCGGCGTCGTCGGCGATGGGGATGTCGGTGACCCGGCCGCCTGCCCCGGTATCGATCACCGACACGGCATCGGAGCCATGGTCGGCGACGTAGACCTGCCGGCCGGAGACCGTGACGCCCTTGGGATCCTCACCGACCGTCAGGTTCTCGACGCTGTTGTCGTTGCCGGTGTCGATCACCGACACCTGGTCGGAGCCGGTAACGGTGGCATAGACCTTGCCGTCCGGGCCGGCCGCCACATCCCAGGGCGCCCCTTCGAGGCCGATCGCGTCGCCGATGGTCGTGTTGGTTTCGGTGTCGATCACCGAGACGGAGTTGTCGCCGAGATTGGCGACATAGACACGGTCGGCTGTGGCCGCCACGCCCAGGGGGGACTGGCCGACGGCAATGGGGTCACCGACGACCTGGTCGGTGAGGGTGTCGATCACCGACACCGTGCCGTCGCCCTTGGTGACGTAGGCGTGTCTGCCGTCCGGGGTGGTCGCCACGCGCAGGGGGAGGCTGCCCACGGTGATGTCGTCGCCCGTGACCTTGGCCGTGGCGGTGTCGATCTTCGATACCGTGCCGGAGCCGTTCACGACGTAGGCGAAGGTGGGGTTGGAGGAAGCCGCTGCGGCCGGTGTCATCGTCGCCGCCGGCACGAGCAGTCCGGCCAGCACCGCCAGTGACGCCCCCCAGGCCCGGACCTTCTTCCTTCTCCCCTCGCTGCGCCCCCGACGTGGCGTTTTCGTGTGGTAGCTCGGCATCTGGGCCTCCCGTCGGCGCGAGGGCAGCAGATCAGCCGTGGTTGCGGGCGCAACAGGGCGGCCCGTGCCCCTGCCGGGGTGGGGTGCGCTGCTCGGGGCCACGGTGGACGGATGCCTCACACGTGGCCGGTTTGTCCTCTTCCAGCATGCCGCAAGGTGGTGGCGGGGGCATCCACCGCGCACATCGCCGCCCCCCGGGGGGCTGCTCACGGTCGTTGTGCAGGGGGTGATGCGTGCCGGTGACGCGGCAGGGTGCGGCGAGCCGGCGGACGGGATGCGCCCGTCCCGCCCCGCCGGCAGGGGGCGGTGGTGCCGCATCGGGCGCCGATGCGGGGTTCATGTCCCCTCTTCGCGCCTGCCCCGCCGGGGGGTGTGGTGCTGTGTCCAGCGTGTCACCGAGGCGGCCGCGTGGTGGCGGGGCGGTGCGGCTCGGGTGCGCCCCGGATCCTCTCGCGCGCCGGCCCGACCGGGCCCGGGGTCAGTGTCTGGGGTTGCGGCCCCGGCGGCGGCGCAGGAAGGCCACGAGGAGCGCAGCCAGGCCGAGGGCGGCCAGCAGCAGGCACCACGTCAGGACGTCGGCGGCGCGTGGGGAGCCGGTGGGGGCCAGGTCCTTCGAGGGGGAGGAGGTCGGGGTGCCGGTGGGGGCGTTCGTGCTGGGGCACGGTGCGGGGGTCGGGGTGCCGGTGGGCGCCGTGGGGGGCGTGACCGGGCTGAGGGGGGCTTCCGTGGGGGGTGTGGTCATGGGCTCCAGCGGCGTGAGCACGTCGGGGCCGGTGGTCGGTGACCCGGTCGTGGGCGGGCTCGTCGGCCCGGTGGCCGTGGGCGGGCTCGTCGGCCCGGTGGTGGTGGGCGGGCTCGTCGGCCCGGTGGCCGTGGGCGGGTCGGTCGGCTCGCCGGTGGGCGGTCTGTGCGGCGGGAGGGGGCTCAGGAGGGCTTCGCTCTCGCAGGAGATGTCCGGGGAGGGTTGCCGGACGGGGCGGGGCTGTGCTTGCGCGGTGAGCGCGCAGGCCAGCACAGCTGCCAGGCACAGGAGCAAGGGCGTACTGCTTCGGGCGAGGCCGGTCTTGGTCATCTTCGCTCCCTCCAAGGGGGCGGGGCGGTGGTGCGGCGCGCAAGGCGGCGGCGGTGCGCGCAGCGCAGTGGGGTGACGGTGTTTCAGCAGCGTTCGCGGAAGGCGGGGGCGAGGCGTTCGCCGGTGTACTGCCGGCGCCGGGTGAGGCAGAGGGCGGATGCGGCAAGGCACACGACGGTCAGCGTGATCAGCACGGCGACGGCCGACCAGAGGGTGCTCACCGGGCCGCCCGTAAGGAGGGTGCGCAGGGCGTCGACGGTGTAGGTCATGGGCAGGTAGGGGTGGAGATTGATGAACAGGGCGTTGGTGGTCTGCACCGGGTACAGGCCGCCGCAGGAGGCCAGCTGCAGCGCGGCGAGCAGCACCAGGACGATTTCGCCGAGGGGGCCGAAGAGGGTTTTGAGCAGGTGGCCGACGGCGGCGAAGGCCAGGGCCATCAGCGTGCACAGGCCGAGGGTGGCCCACGGGTGCGGGGCGCCCAGGTGCATCAGGGCCTGGGTGAGGGCGAAGAATCCGCTCACCGCCAACGTGGTGAGGGTGGCCATCGGCAGCCAGCCGGCTCTGGTGATGGCGAAGGTGTTCATCGGTGAGACCAGGGCGCGGGGGTTGACCGGCCGCAGGACGGACAGGGTGAGGAGCACGCCGGCCCAGGCGAGCAGGCTGAAGGCGAGGGGGGCCAGGCCTTGGCCGAGGCTGCGGGCGGGGTGGAGGTTGTCCTCATCGACGGTGACGATGTCGCCTCGGCGTGCGGCGTCGGTGGCCTGGGCGGGCGGGACGAGCCGGGCCAGGTGCCGCAGTTGTTCGTTCAGGCCGCTCAGGGCCGCATCGAGGGTTTTGGCGTCGGCGGCGAGCCGGGTGACGTTGTCCAGCAGGCCTTTGGTGTCCGCGGCGGCGCTTTGGAGTTTGGAGTTCACGGTGGTGACGGTGTTCTGGGCCAGGCGTACGGAGGTGCTGGCCTGACCGGTGTTGTGCTGCACCAGTGCCTGGTTGTTCGATCCCGCGCTGTCCTGGGCGCTCTGTGCGTTGCTTGCGGCGTCGTTGAGCTGGAAGGTCATGGTGCCGCTGTTGTTGTTGGCTTCCTGGATGACGTCGTTGACCTTGCTGATGGTGTCGGTGGCCTCGTTGAGTCGGGAGGCCAGCCGGCTGACGCCGAAGGACGTGTCGGGGGGCGTGGCGGGCTGGGGGGAGGCGCCGGGCCGGGGGGTGGCGGTGATGTCGGTGTTGAGGAGTTCATCGACGGTGCGGCGCACCTCCTTCCAGGTGTCCGCGTTGTGTTCGGCCCGCGCGTGCAGGGCGATGGCGGTGGCCTGTTCCCGGACGGTGTCCAGGTGGGCCGTGGCGGCCCGTGTGATGAGGTAGCCGTTGGCGTCGTTGAGTTCGAGGGTGAGGCGGGCCGCGTGGGTACCGGAGTCCTGGCCGGCGGCGGCTGCCAGGTCGCGGGAGAAGGTCTCGGGGATGATCAGGGCGAAGTAGATGTCGCCGTCGCGCAGCTGCCGGCGTGCGGTTTCGCGGTCCATGGTGCGCCAGGCGAAGGCCCCCTGGAGCCGGAGTTGCTGCACCAGGCGCGTGCCGGCCTCGCTGCGGGCGGGGGCCGGGGACGGGCTGGGCGTGCCAGGGCCGGCGGTCACGGGCTGGTCGAGGTTGACGATGGCGGCGGGCACCCGGCCGAAACGGCCCTCGGGGTCCCACAGGGAGGCCATGACGATGCCGGCGCTCAGCACGGGAAGAATCACCAGCAGGGCCGGCACCCACTGAAGGCGGGGGCCCCGCAAGCGCTGCAGCTCCAGCCAGGCCAGGCGCAGGCTCTTCACGCGCTGTCCCCGTCCGCCGGTGACGGGCCCCTGCGCCGGAACCGGCCCGGCCGGGGAGCGCGTTCACCAGGTGCGTCCAGGGTCGGCCGCTGCACCGGCCCGTGCTCGCCGGCCGGCGCGGGCCGGGGCCTTGTCTCCTCGCCCACGGGCGGCTGGGACGGCTGCGCGGCGCCCACGGGCGGCTGGGGCGCGGCGGCTGCGGACGGCTGGGCGGCGGCTGCGGGGGCGGCGTCGTGGGCGGGCTCGATCGCGTCGCCGGCCGGCGCGGGACGGGCGGCGTCGCCGTCGCCGGCCGGCTGCGGGGAGGCGGGTGAGCCGCCGGGGTGGTCGTCGCCGGGATCGTGGGGAGCCTCCAGCGGGATGCGGACCTCCGCCCAGTCGTCGTCGGCGCAGGTGGCAAGGACGGCGGTGCCCTCCTCGACGATCGACGACAGCGCCTGGCGCACGAAGGCGCGGTCCTCGGCACCCAGCGAGTCGTCGATGTCGTCGACGGCGATACCGTCCGTGCCCTGCGCCTGCGCCAGCGCGACCGCGAACAGCACACGCTCCACCGGATCGAGGTCCGACACCAGGGCCCGCACCGGCGGCTTCTCCAGACCCATGCGGGCCCAGGCATGCCAGCACGCCTGCTCAAAGCCTCTCCTGCGGCCGCACATCACACGCCGCTCGGTGACCGCTTCACCGATCCGCAGGGCGCCGTCCAGCATGATGGAAGGCTTGGCACGGGCCACCGCGATGCGCTGCCTGAGGGCCCGTGGGCCGTGCAGCCTGTAGTCGCGGTCGGTGTGCAGGGATCCCCCGGTCAGAACGAACCGCCCGCACAGGGCCAGGAGCAGGGCGGTGCGCGCAAGGCCGGGCCGGCCGCTGATCACGGCGAGCTGACCGGTGTGGACGGTGCCGCTGACGCAGGTGAAGAGCAGACCGTCAGCGCCCAGGGCGCTCACCCCTCGCGCCTCGACGAGCAATCCCATGCTGATTCTCTTTCACGAAGCCGCTGTGACCTCTGCGGTGTCCGCCCTGACCCTTCCCGCGCAGCCATACCGGCCCTGATCGGCGCATCCTTCACAGTTGCCATATTTGCGGATCAACGGCAGGTGTTCCAGCAGCGCCGCGCGCGTGTGTGGACCTGGGACCACGCCGATCGCAGGTGATCGGGCGGCGGCGGCGAGCGGGCCGGCCGGCGGGCGGGAAAAGCCGTATGGCGTAAAGGGGCCGGGCGGATGTGTGCCGGTGCCGCGCGGCGGCCGGCACGGTCGACTACGTCCATGAAGGTACTGTCGCGACTGTGGCACGGCCGCCGCGCGCTTGCCCTGTTCCCGCGGTGGGGCGGCGCAAGCGTCACAGCCGCGGTGGTGCTCTTCGCCGCCCTGGCCCTGGGCTACGGGTACCTGCTCACCGCGCAGGACCGTCCGCAACCGGCCGGAGCCGTGGCGGACCTGAGCGTGTTGTGCGCCCGGCCCCGCAGATACGTCCCCTCCCAGGCACCCTATCGAGGACCCGGACCGCACCCGATCGCCCTCTACGAGCACCACGAACCGCCGGCACGCCCGGCCAGGCGGGTGAGCTACAGCGACCCCGACTGGCGGGGCACGCCCTTCGACGCGCCCCACCCGCAGGCGGTGCAGCTGGTGGCCTGCTCCAAGCGGGTCCGGGCAGAGCCCACCGGGCTCAGCTGCCCATCCGCACAGGGCACCTCGCAGCGGCTGCACCACGGCGGCTACCGCGTGGAAGTGCTGGAGGCACGCACCGCTCGTAAAATCGCCGATGTGGCGCTGTGGCCCAGCACGGTGGCGTGCCCGCGGGCCGACGCGGTCCCGGACGCACACCCGTCCGGGGTGTTTTCCGTTCCCACCGCCGAGGACTATGCCGATGCACTCATGCCCATCGCAGCCGAACCGGAGCACGCCGCCCACCGGTGAGCCCACCGGTGAGCCCGCCGGGGCGGCAGCGGCCGTACGGCGAGGCATGTCATGACGGTGCGCCGGCGATTGTCCTGCACCGCGCAGCGCGCGGGACACCGGCGCACCGGGCCCGGCCAGATCATCGCAATCCTGGGAGAGGCACTGGTCACCGCAGCGGCCCTGCTGGCCCTGGTGTTGGTGTACAGCATCTGGTGGACCAATCTCGAAGCGGACCGCCAGGCGCGATCGACCGCGTCGGCGATCCGCAAGCAGTGGTCCTCACCACCCTCGTCGCCGTCAGCCGCGCCCGGCATCGGCTTCCTGCACATTCCCGCCCTGGGCGAGGACGCCCGCGAGATACCCATCGTCCAAGGCACCGACCCCGAGCGCCTGGACGAAGGCGTCGCCGGCTACTACACCCACCCCCTGCGCTCGGCGATGCCCTGGGACGCGGAAGGCAACTTCTCCCTGGCCGCCCACCGCGACGGACACGGCGCCAAGTTCCACCACCTGGACCGGCTCACACCCGGCGATGTGATCGTGGTGGAAACCCGCGACCGATGGTACGTCTACACCGTGTTCGCCACCCTGCCCAAAACCTCCGCAGACAACGTGGCAGCCATCGAAGCCGTACCCCGCGGCTCCGGACGACACACCCGCGGCCGCTACATCACCCTCACCACCTGCACACCCGTCCTCACCTCCGACTACCGACTGATCGTGTGGGGCGAACTCACCCACACCCACACCATCGACACCCACCGCACCCCACCCACCGAACTCAACACCCCCACCTAAAACCACCACACCCACCCAAAAACCAGCACCCGCTCACCGACCCCCACACAAGACAGCAGCCCAAACACCCCGTGAACATAGTTGTCACCGGTGGTGTCCACTGATCTGCGGTTTCGACCGGGTAAAGCGCGCTGGTTACCAGCGGATCGGCGGTCTTTCTGTAGCTAGAACTGCGCGATGCACGGTGATGCTTACCAGCTCCAGCGCTGGCAGACTCTTACGGAGTGATGGTCCCGACCCGGGCTGAGTGCGAACCTCAGTTCGCTATGATCCGCATGCCTTATACCGGGGAGGGACCATGGCCGAAGGCCACAGCGACCAAGGCATCAACAATGCGGAATCCTCTGACCATGTCGTGGACGGGCGGACCATAGTTGAACTGGCGTACCGGCCCCAGTCTGCCGACACCCTGGTCGGCCTCCGAGTCCGCGAGCGGATCAAGCGGGCCGGGCTACTACTGAGGGGTGCACTCCTCTTCCTGTCGGTAGGAAACTGGCTGGTCTCCGCCGCCGTCCGCGGCAGTGTCGACGTGTTCTCGACAGCCGTGCTCATGTTGGTCGTCTTGCTGGTGTGGGGTTACCCGCGGCTGCAAGCTGCCCACGTGCAGCGCCTCGTCGGATGGCAGGGCGAGTACCGCGCCACCGTGTCTCCGGCCGGGATCACATGCCGTACCAACGACAGCACACTGATCCAGAAGTGGTCCGTTTTCCAGGGGTACCGAGAAACGGCAGGTCACTTCGTCCTGCTCAGCCGGGATCCCAACATCATGTGCGTCGACGTCCTGCCCAAGCGGGGCGTGCATGAGGCTGGGGACATCGATCGGCTAAGGGTAATCCTGGACCAGTGCACCCCTCGCGTGTGAACAGACGTCCGCCGTTGTGATAACAAGCGCGCCTCTTTGACAACCGTCCCGCTTCGGCTCAGGGCGTGAACCGAAGTACGGAAGTTGTCGCCAGGGGAGCCAGAAGAACTGGTGTACAGGACCGGTCGAAGCGGCCTGGTTGTCACCAGCGAAGCAGGCGGCTTGTCACACATGCTCACTCGGCGGCCCTTCTGTCACCACAAGCGAAGATCGACAGCCTCTGGCTCCCCGGGGCGGTCCGTGCGGCGACACTTCACCACAACCGCGTCCTGCTCCTGCGCGTCCTACTACTGAGCGCCGACAGGAGTCGGCTACCCCGGGGGATCAGGACGCGAGTTATGCAGAAGTACACGATCGGCCAGCGCATCTCACCGTTCTTTTGGCTGCCGCGTGGTGCGAGGCGACAGCCACCCACGTCCGTCCGGCGACTGGTGGGGTTCTGGCTGTTCGTGCTTGCCTTCGGGGCCGGGCTCACCGCGCTCGACTGGGACGATGATTTCGGCGGCAGCCACCTCATGGTGCTGCTGCTCCTCTTCCATATCGTCGATGACATCAGCGACGGGGTACGGCACCGCTGGCCGGCCGCACTGGCCGCGGTAGCAGTCTTGTGGGGCGCCACCCGGCTCACCAGCGCTGTCCTGCCCGGCTCCCTCGACAATGCCTGGGCGCAGAGTGTCGCCGCCGCTGTCGGTGTCACGCTTGGGCTGGCAGCGAGCGCCGCGATCACACGGCTTCCGGAGCGCCGACTACATCGGCCCGCTGGGGGACACGACTCCGGGGTCGGCGGACAAGACTCTCGGTAAAGGACGTGGCCGCCGACCTCGGTGACAACACACCTGCCTTTGTGACACCTATCGCGCTTCAGCTCAACAGCCGAGGCGCTCAGTCACGACGGCTGCGTCGCTCACCCCTGAACACGCCGAGGTGGCCCGGCACATTCTGCTGCGTCTGGTCACGCCCGGGGAGGGCGCCCAGGACACCCGCCACCCTGTGAATCGTGCCGAGCTGGACTTCGCGCCCCACAGGGATGTCGACGCCGTCCTGGACCGCTTGACCTCCGCCCGGCTGCTGTCCCTGGACGATGAGAGGGTGGACCTGGCACACGAGGCTCTGATCAGCGCATGGCCCCGACTGAGTGCCTGGATCGACGAGGGCCGCGAACGCCTACTCGTTCACCGGCGGCTGACCGAAGCCGCCCGCGCCTGGGCCCAGTTGGGCCGTGATGCTGGGGCACTGTACCGCGGGCTTCACCTGGTTTTGGCCACCCGTCTGGACCGACGATCATTGACCGCCCTGGAGTCGGCCTTTCTCGATGCCGGGCTGGCTGCGCGGGCAGCGGAGGAAGCAGCGGTCCGGCGGCGTGGACGGCTGCGGCGGCAGGCTGTGGCCTTGCTGACCGTACTGCTTCTCGTGGCGACCGCCACCGCGGTGTGGGCAGTGCGGGCGCAGCGGGGCGCGAACGCACAGCGCGATGTCGCGTTCTCGCGCGAGTACGCGGCCCGCAGCGACGCGCTGCTCGCCCAGCGACCGGAAGCGGCGATGCTCACGGCGCTCAAGGGCTTCCAGCGCAGCCCCACGCTGGAGGCCCGCTCGAGTTTGATCAGCGCTTACGGCATGTACCGCGCGAACGTACTCACCGGCCACACCAAGAGCGTGCAGGCGGTGACGTTCAGCCCTGACGGACGTACGGTGGCCTCGGCGGGCGAGGATCACACCGTCAAGCTGTGGAACACCAGCACGTGGAAACTGGTCGCCACCCTCAGCGGACACACCGACACCGTCACCGATGTGGCGTTCAGTCCCGACGGACGGACCCTCGCTTCCGCCGGCGCAGACCACAGCATCAAGCTGTGGGACCCCGCCGAACGGCGGGAAGTGGCGATGCTCACCGGGCACACCAATGCCGTGAACGCCCTCGCCTTCAGCCCCGACGGACACCTCCTGGCCACCGCCGGCGGCGACCAGGCCGTACGGCTGTGGGACATACGCACCCACCGCACGACAGCCACCCTCACCGGACACAGCCGACCTGTTCTGTCCCTGGCGTTCTCGCCTGACGGCCGCACGCTGGCCACGGCCGGGGCCGACCGCACCGTGCGCCTGTGGAACGCGCATTCCCGCAGAACAGTGGCCATCCTCACCGGACACTCCGATGCCGTCCAAGCGGTGGCCTTCTCGCCGGACGGCCGCCTCCTGGCCTCCGCCGGCGATGACAGCACGACCCGCCTGTGGAGCCTCAAGACACGAAGAACGGTCGCTGTTCTGGACGGCGAAAGCCAGGTGGTACGCGGTGTCGCGTTCTCCCCGGACAGCCGCATGATCGCCACCACCGGCATGGTGGGCACAGTCACCCTGTGGAACACCGGCACGCACCGGCGCATCGGCGTCGTCACCAGCCACAGCGACGTCGCCGTGAACGCCGTGGCGTTCCGTCCTGACGGGGATGCAATCGCCGTAGGCGGCGACGGCACGGTCCGGGTGTGGGACACAGCGACGCGCCGGATGCTCGCCGATCCCGGGAACAGCATCGCCGGTGCTTCCGCAGTGGCGTTCAGCCCCGACGGGCGGTCCCTGGCCAGCGCCTTCCCCGATGGCACAGTCGGATGGTGGGACATGCGCCGACAGCGTGAGACGGTCATACGAACCAGACACGACAACAACGTCCGCGGCCTGGCGTTCAGCCCTGACGGCCGGACACTCGCCACAGCCGGAACCGACGCCACCATCCGGCTGTGGAGCACGGCGACCCACCGGCAACTGGCCGTCCTCAGAGGAAACCCAAGCCCGCTCATGACGGTTTCTTTCAGTCCCGACGGCCGCACACTCGCCGGCGCCGCCTACGACGGCACCGTCAGGCTCTGGAACGTGCCCGAGCACCGCACCATCACGGTGCTGACAGGACATACGGACGCCGTGTTCACTGTGGCCTTCAGCCCGGACGGACGGATGCTCGCCACCGCGGGCGGCGACCGAACAGTTCGCCTGTGGAACGTCTCCACCGGCCGAACCACAGCGAAACTCACCGGACACAAGGCCGATATTCAGCAACTGGCCTTCCACCCCCGCGGCCGCATGCTCGCGACCGCGAGCACCGACCACACCGCACGACTGTGGGACACCATCACACACCAGGCGACAGCCGTGCTGACCGGACACACTGATGCGGTCTCCGCCCTCGCCTTCGGACCCACCGGACGAACCTTGATCACCGGGAGCGACGACAGCACACTGCGGCTGTGGGATGTCCGGACCCGCCGCACCACGTCGGTCCTCAGTGGACATACGGGAGGCGTTCACTCCCTGGCGGTCAGCCCCGACGGCCGCACGCTTGCAAGTCTCGCCAGCACAGTCGCGAGCGCCGAACGACGACTGTGGACCCTCGACACAGGCCAGATCAGCCGGCACATCTGTCGGCTCAGCGCTGCCCACCAATGGTCCCAGCTGCTGCTCGACACCGACGCAACCACGGCATGCACCTGAGGCGCGTCTCACACGCTATACGCTCACTACGGGAACACCGACAGCCCTGCCTGGGCCTGGGTACCGGTCGCAAGCCAGGTTGGCGGCCTCGTCTCAGCAGGTCCATGTGAAAGTGGCGCCGTAAGGTCCCCTGTGCTGGTGGTGAGTGCTCTTTACGGCCAGCCGGGCGGGGGTGGGCCGCAGCAGGCAACGGTCTCGGACTGGTCAGCGCCGGTGAGCGGTGCCACCGCCAGCACGGCCGCGAACGCCATGAACAAGCCGAGTACAGCAGTGCGCACGGTCACCTCCTGTGTCTTACCGGGACTCCACACCGCTGGCTTACCGGCCGCCTCGAAAGCGAGGTCGACCGGCTCGCCGCACGCACCCCCGACTGCTCCGTCATCGTCGCCCGCCCCGACCGCCAACTGGTCACCCGCTTGGAGGAGTTCACCACCGGGCGCTGACCAGCTCAACCAGCCGAGAAAAGAGGGCAGCCCCGCCCAGGCCACCGGTTACCAGGCCACCAGCCAGGCGGACTCCCCAACAAACGCCACCACAGAAGGGGATGTCCGCCATGAACTGTAACCACCCCACGCCCCGCGCGGACAGGAAACGACGCACCACGCTCAGCCAGCGGATCGCCCGCCGCCGACGCATCGCCTTGGCCCACATGCTGCGCGGCGCCTGCTACGGCATCGGCACCGGAGCCATCGGCCTCGCCTTCATCTGACTCCAATGCCTCCTGTAAACACCCGTCACCGGCACCGCCGGTCGCCGGAAGCCCGGTGCCCCCCTGGGGTCGCTGCAAGCCCCGGGGGAGACACCGCCGCTCAGAGCGGAGTTCTGCAGAAGTCGGCCGTGGGCACGGTGCGGCGCAAAGGCGGGACGAGCTCCAGCATGGTGGTCGATGCTCGGCTGCAGTCGGCAGGCAGGCAATCACCGGCCTGGCCCCGACGAGCCAGCCCTCGTCACGCCGCCGGTGCGCCCGGAGCCGGAGATCCACCGCGCTCCAGCCAACCGTCGACCCATGGCGGCACGGGCAGGGCAAGATGCTGCTTCGCAGCGTAGATCGCTGGGCGTTCCTCCTGAAGCCACTTAAGGCGCCTGCCGCTGCGGCGGATGGTGCGCACCTCCAGCGATCCTCGCTGCCCGGCCACCCCGGTGATGATGGTGGTGCACTGGTCGCTGCACTCAGGCGGCAGGTGGCAGTCGCAGTGGGTGTCCCAGGGGGTGCCGGGCAGACCCCAGCCGGGTGCCGCGCGCAGCGCCATGAACCGCCGGTGGCCGGTGGCGCCGTGACCTTCCGCGAACGTGGGGTCGATGGCCCAGTGTTCGCCACCGTCACGTTCATAGTCGCCGAGAGCCGGTCGCGGCCAGTGGCACCCCGAGGGTGCGGATCAGTCCGACCCGGCGTAGCAGCCCGCTGGTCAGCCAGGCTGACGCCGCGGTGCCTCGGCGCCCTGGGCGCCGGTAGGGACGCTCGGCCGGGTGCCAGCGGGCCAGCCGGTCGCGGTGACACGGCGTCATGCCGTAGGTGCCCAGCCGCTGGTCCTGGACGTCGGCCGCGCGCAACCACTCTTCCGGGTCCAAACCCGACAGGATGACGGAGGCCGACGTGTCCGGCACCCGCAGCACCACCTGCCCGTCCTCGACGTGGGTACGGGCCCCGGTCACCCCCATGATGTCGCCGTACTCGTCGGCGCGCGGCAGCAGCGCCTCGGTCAAGTCCAGGGCCTGGGTTTCGTTCTGGGCGGGCCGCTCGACCGGGTCGGCCTCGAATCGAATCAGGAGGCGATCGGAGCGCGGGTCGACGTATTCGATGCCCGACGGGTGCACAGTGGTGATTCGACGCCATGCCAGTGCGGCCATCACCCGGTCCTCCAGCAGCAGCTGGTCAGCGTTCGGCTGCGGGATCAGCGGGGGCTCAGGCGCGGCGGCCTCGACCCGGCGGCGGGCGGACTGCCAGGACAGGCCGGTGTACAGGCGCAGCAGTTCAGCCTCAAGGGTTCCAGGCGCCGGTACGTACGCGCACCCGATTTGGATCAATCCGGCATGTCTTTCCGCAGGCAGCCCCACCTGGCCCGGTTGCCCGTTCTGCTAGCCGAGGCGATCCGGGCTTGGTCACACTGGTTTGCGGCCCCGGCCTTCGGGCTGGGTGGTGGCGAAGGTCCGCCAGGGGCAGGGACCGGCCAGCGGTGTGCTGCACGCGCCGGACCGCGAGGGAGCAGCACAGGGTGCCGCTGCTGCGTGTGGAGCAGGCGCTGAACGTCGCGGAAAACTTCAGACGCAGCTGTGCCCGTTGTGCGCGTGTGCTCAGGAGCTGACGACGCTGCTGAGGAGCTTCGACTACATCACCGATCCTCGCGATTCCTGACCATCCTCCCTTGGGTCATACGGGTGACTGTGCTGGTCAACAGGGGTGCGATGGCCGGACTATGAGGGCTATGGGCACAGACGAGCCTGATGTTCCGTCCACCGGCTTCCAGCCGAGTGACTCCCTCACCGGCTCCGCCTGGCCGGGCATCCTTGCCACGACCGTGCCCATCGCCACGGTGGTCATCGTGGCCGGGCGAGTGGCGAAAGCGCACATCGAGCAGCGCAGCGCGACTCAGCGGACGGCCATCGAGCAGCGGGGCGAGACGCAGCGCGCGGTTATCGCTGCCGAGGTCGAACGTGAGCGGATCCGCCAGCCTCACCTTCCGGCCGGAGACGGCGCCGCCTGAACGCTCCGGACCCGCCAGGCCTCGCGGCCGCCGCTACTAATGGTGTACTCGAAGTCCGGCAGTTGGAGCGGTAGATGTCGCTCTAGGATTTCCACCCACCGGTGGCAGGACCACGAAGCCGGCGCTCGTTCTTGTGGCCACCGTGTGCGCCAGGCGGCGCAGGTGATCGGCTACCAAGACGGCCGCGTGGCTTTATTCCCGAGTCGTGCCAGGGCCGCTTGAAGTGAACGAGGCCACTGGGCCTACGCCAGGACGCCACCGTCGAATGACACCGCCCGCCCCACCGGGCCGCCCGGTC
Source organism: Streptomyces sp. NPDC085932 (assembly GCF_044540525.1). Lineage (NCBI taxonomy): Bacteria > Bacillati > Actinomycetota > Actinomycetes > Kitasatosporales > Streptomycetaceae > Streptomyces > Streptomyces sp. NPDC085932. Next base: position 572,824 of record NZ_JBITSJ010000006.1, on the reverse strand, counting down.
ATGCGTCAGCGCCGTCCGGGTTACGAGGTGAGGTGGTCCGGGACTCCAAAGCGGCGGGCCGGAGTACTGCTCCACGTCTCCGCCCCGGCCAGTGCGACGAGCCGGTGGCACCGGCCCACGCTGGGACGGACCAGCAGCAAAAAGTGGTACCGCAAGCTCACCCGCAACGCCACCAGCACAGCGAGAACGGCCTTTCCTACAAGCCACCGTCCCGAAAGGTCTTCGTTCCTGGTGGCGAGCGCCCTCTACGGCGTGCCGGGCGGGACCGGGCCGCAGCAGGCGACGGTCTGGGACTGATCGGCAGCGGCGAGCGGCGCCACCGCGAGCACGGCCGCCAACGCGACGAACACACTGAGTACAGCTCTGCGCACCGTCTCCTCCTGTTTTACCGGGACTCGACACCACTGGCTCCTGCCCCAGCCGCCGTAGCAGCCCAGGGCCACGGAGTCAGCACTTCGAACCGTAGACCGCACTATGGACGTCGCATCCCTGACAGATGTCAGGGTGTCGTCGCCGCACGGAGGCTGAGCCGGCGGACTCCCTGTGCGAGGTGGACCAAACGCCCCCGGGTGCTGGGGAAGCAGCGGAGGGGCGGTGGGCGCCCGCATGGTGAAATCGGGGCCCTCCGTGCGGTGCGAGACGCATGAGGCCTTCCTCGGCCTCGCCGCCTGCCTGATCACCCCCCGCCACGTCCAGAAACTTTGTTGGGCCAGTTGGAGCGCTGACCCGCGAGAGGCGCATCTCACGCGCTCTTGCGTGACCTGCGTCCCGACGTCTCCTTCGCCGCAGTCTTCTTGGCCGGCTGCTTCTTCGCGGCCTTCTCCTTTTTCTGAATGTCGTGCACGTCGGCGTCCTCGCCCCGGTTCGCCCACGCCTTCGGCACGGACTGGGTCAGTGTGGCCATGAGGTCGACGATCTGGCCAGACTCCCCTTCCGGCTCCGGCATGGCCCGGGGGCTCGCGGTGCTCCCGCTTCGCCTTGATGATCTGCTCCAAGGCCTCGGTGTAGATGTCCTGAAGCTCACCGCCCTCGAGATCCTCGCGGGTCATGCTGTCCACCAGGGCCAGGGCGCCCTCGACCTCCTCGTCGGACAGCTCCACCGGCGGCGGCAGCAACTCCGTCGGGTCACGGACCTCATCGAGCCAGCGCATCGCGTGCAGCACGATCACGTCGTCGCGCACCCGCAGCAGCCCCAGTCGCTCCCGACCGCTCCAGGCATACTTCGCGACGGCGACCTTGGCCGAGCGGCCGAGGGCCTGGGCGAGGAGCTGGTACGGCTTGTGGGCGACCTGCCCGGACGGCTGAAGGTAGTAGCCCTCGGCGATACGGATCGTTTGCCCGTACCGCCCTTGTTGTTGCCGGCGGCTACGCGCTTGCTCCATTTCGGCATGCCCTCTCCCTCCTCCGGTCCGGGATCTGCGACTCCGGAGGTGCCGGAGTCTGTGACTTCGGCAGTCTGGCAGCCCGTCGGCAGAGCCCTGCACGGAACCCGCCGGTTCACGCTACCCATCCGCCACCCCAACCGATGGTCAGAGGGTCCGCCGACAAGTCGGCGGACCCTCTGCACGATCAGGCAAGTGGTGAGCGCTTTACGGCCAGCCGGGGTGCGGATTGCCGCAGCAGGCGACGGTCTGGGTCTGGTCGGCTCCGGCGAGCGGTGCTGCCGCGAGCACGGCCGTCAGGGCGACGAACAAGCCCAATAGGGCTCGACGCATGTCTCCTCCTTGTGCGAGTCACTGTTGCTCGGCATGCATTTCTGATCTGCAGACGGAGTGCTGGTCCCCTGGGCTTGCCGTCTGAGTCATCAGGCGATGGCCCGTCGACTATTACACGGTCGGCGGGGGCTGTCAGCCAGCCGGTGATACACGATGGCTGGCGCTCTATAACGTGGACGTTAAGATGGCATGGTGGACCGTGAGAGGCGGGTCTCTGCCTGGGTGGCTTGCATACCGATGGGAGCCTCGCACACCCCAGGCGCCGCCCGCGGGCACTCGACCTTGCGCCAGGTGGGACCCGACTGAGCCGTCCAGCACCGGCTGGAGTTCACCCTTCCGCCCGTACTGGCCGCCGTCGACCGGAACCTCACTCGGATGCGGAGTCAGGTGGTGGAAGAGGTTGAGCATGCCCTCGCCTTCGCCGACCAGCTGGTCGCTGCCCAAGTCGATGCACGCCGTGCCGGTCGACGATCCGACGCTGCCCGCCGGGTGAGCGGCACAGCCGAAATGGGTCGGCTACCGCGCTCTGGTTGGCCGGTGGGCTGACGCCCGCATCACCGTCCACCGACGCAACCGCACGGACCTGACCCGCGCTCAGCATCATCAGCTTACGAGCGGCACAGCAGACACGCATACCCCCACCGCCTCGCGGCCTCAGCGAACGCCCCACCACCAGGTCCGCAGAAGGACGGCGCTCTCGAAGCGCTCTAGGACGTCGCGCGGGCGCAGCCTGGGCGGCGGGCGGCCGGGCCTCCACCGCCGTAGGCACCGTGCCTCTTCGTCCCTTCAACGGGTGAAGGTCACGGTGGTGCGCAACCGCCGAGCCTCGGGTGCGTGTCCTGCACAGGCGACACCACCGGCTCGACCATGAGGAGCCCGCTCTTGCGCAAGAGCCTCGTCACGGCGGCCGCTGTCGCGGCCGGCGCGCTGACCGCCCTGTCCATCGTTCCCGCGCACGCTGCCGAGTACAGCTCGGCGCTGAAGATCCGCGGAGTCCAGTACGACGCACCGGGCCGGGACTCCAACAGCTGCTCTTCGGGCGACAGCGACCAGGAATACCTGACGGTCAAGAACTACTCCCCGCGCTCCACGATCAACCTCAAGGGCTACGTCGTCAGGGACGCCACCGGCAACCGCTTCACCTTCACCGCCAACCACCACCTGCAGCCCGGCGACTACGTGAAGCTGCGCGACGGCCACGGCACCGACTCCGACACCCACAACGTCGTCTACCGCAACAACTGCAACTTTCTGTGGAACAACGACAAGGACACCATCTACCCCTACAAGCCCTCAGGCGGCCGCGCCGACGTCCATACCTACACCTACACCCACCGCAACGACGACCCCGACGGCAACGGCTACATCAACTTCCACATCTGAGACCACCACACCCCGGCGCGGAAGCCCACCCGGCGTGACCCTCGCCGGAGAGATCGACTTCCACACGGGAGACCGGCTCCAGCAGGCCCTGGCCCCCGGCGAGGTTCGCCTCACCCGGCCGCCGCCGTCGCGGCGGTCCTCTGTGTACTGGGCGATCTCAAGTTCGGCAAGTGGGCAAAGCCGCTGCATGGCTGCAGGGCACCGGTAGCAGTCGATGTCTCTGCCGGACGGGTCCTCTCCCAGGCCCCGCACGAGCACATCCCGGCCAAGCTCGATCTTGCTGAAGGTGAGGGCCCAGACATGCGAGGCGTCGACCGCGGCGTCCTCCATGTCCAGCAGAACGGCTCTGCGGAGTTCCGCGAGGAGGATTTAGTGCAGGCGGGGCCGGACGCTGCCCTAGGTCCAGTCCCGCAGGCGCCGCCAGCACGTCACCCCGCTGCAGCCGTCGTCTCGGTCGGCACATCCGCCCAGGTCACACCCGTGCGCAAGACGTAGACGACCCCGCGCAGAGCCGCGCGGTCATCCACCGGCAGGCGGCCCGGATACCGACCGACGCCGCGGCGGACGAAGAGGGAGCAACGGCGCGACACGTTCCCACAGATCATCAGACACAAGAGCATCTGACACCTGGACCGCTCTGCCGCCACCGGATCTGATCGCCAAATCCCCACACCGAACCCATCCCGAAGAAATCAGTGAAGGGTGTCCGCGCCTTTGTCGAATGCCTCCCTGTGTCGTTCGACTTCGGGGAGGTGGTCGGCGGTCCAGGAGCGCAGGATCGAGAAGGGCTCCTCAAGCGTGCGGCCCAGCGGTGTGATCCGGTACTCCACAGCAACGGGGCGTTGCATCAGTACCCGGCGCTCGACGAGGCCGTTGCGTTCCAACCGCCGCAGTGCCTGCGTCAGCGATTTTTGAGTGACCCCATCGAGCTCTCTCTTGAGCTCATTGAAGCGTCGCGGCTGCCGGCACAACGCGGCCAGCAGCAGATGACCCCACTTGTCCAGCAGCTGATCCAGGAGCTCGCGCTGCGGGCCAACGATGGTCTCGTGACCGACCCGATCTTCGCGGATACCAGGTTTCTTTGAAGTACCTGCCATGTACCAGGTATACCAGAGATACCGGCGACTCAAAGGAATCTCATGACCGAACAGTCCCTGCCCAGCCTCGATCTCAAGCGCCAGGACGGAGTGCTCTGGGTCTCGATTGATGTTCCGCCCGTCAACCTGATGACGGCGCAGCTCATGCTCGACCTGGACGCCGTCGCTGCATCGGCCGAGAATGATCCCGATCTGCACGTCATCGTGGTCCAGAGCGCCAATCCGGAGTTCTTCCTGGCGCACGGCGACCTGTCATTCGTGGAGGACCCCGCGACCTACGCCGCCCTCCCGGTCGCGGAGGAGACGCTTGTCGGGACGGGCCCGATGATGCGGCTTCATGAACGCTGGCGGCGTCTGCCTCAGACCACCATCGCCAAGGTCGCGGGACTCGCCCGTGGCGGTGGAGCCGAGCTGGTCTCCAGCCTGGATCTGCGATTCGCGGCCCTCGAGACTGCGGCGTTCGGCCAGTTCGAGGCACTGATCGGCGTCGTCCCTGGAGCCGGTGCAACTGCCCACCTGCCCCGCCTCGTGGGTCGCGCTCGCGCTCTCGAGATCGTGCTGACAGGCGGGCTCGTCGACGCGGCGACTGCCGAGCGGTGGGGTTGGGTGAACCGTGCTCTGCCCGCCGCAGAACTGGATGAATATGTTGAGTGGGTCGCGCTGGCCATCGCGTCTCTGCCCGACGGTGTCCGCGCCGCGGCTATCGAAGCAATCGACGCGGCCGACGGCACGCTTGAGGACGCACTGCGTGCGGAGAACCGCCTGCTCGGCGAAACGTTCACTCCCGCGTCTGGAGAGCTTGCCCGGGCAGCGCTCGCGGCCGGGGTTCACACGCGCGAGGTGGAGCTGAACCTCGAAAAGGTGCTGCGCGCGAACCTCGTCCGGCATCCGTAACGAATCGCCCTGCGCGGGTGGAGCGCAAAAGTTGTCCGTACGATCCGTTTGGCGCTTCGGGCCGAACGACCGTACGGGCCGCCTCCCACTCTGTGAAGCTGATTGTTTCGGGATGATTTCGGTGTGAGGGCTTGGCGATCGGGTCTGGTGGCGGCAGAGTGATCCAGGTATCGGATGATCTTGTGCCTGATGATCCGTCAACGTATCGCTCCGCTGCTGCCGCCCCGGCCGCCGCGTCGTCATCGGTGTCCCGGACGCCTGCCGGCGGACGACCGCGTGGCCCTGCGAGGCATCGTTTTAGGTACTGCGTAAGAACGTGAGCTGGAGTGATGCACCCGCCGAGCAGACCGGGTGCAGCGGCGTGACAGCGTGGCGGCGGTTGCGGGACTGGGCCGAGGCCCGGGGTGTGGTCCCGCCTGCACAAAGTGCTCCTGGCCGAGCTGCGCAAGGCTGGACTGCTGGACATGGACGGCACTGCGATCGACGGCTCACACGTTCGAGCCCTCAAAGGATGGCTCACACCGGGCCTTCGCCGCTGGAGGCACCGGTCACAAGCACCGTCATTTACAGCGCCTTTCAGGCAATTTACGATGCATGAGACATGCAAACTGAGTGAACGGCAGCGTGCTGGTTGTGTGATCGCGGTCTGCCAGCCAATCTCCAGCACATCGACCGGCTTATGCGCGGGCCTTCCTCCCTTGCGTCATTGACCGGTCGAATGCCGGCGGTGGCACCCCCGCCGCTGAGAGGTGCTGTGGATCAGGGGCCAGCAATCAAACGCCATGACGGTCCTTGGCCACCTTGTCACAACGGTTCGGTCACGCCGAGTCCGCTTGGTCAGCTCGCCATGCCCAGCGTTCACAGGTCGGCCGTACCGATCCGGTGACCGGCCATTCAGGGCAAGCTGGTTCACCGGTCACAGGTGCTCCAGCAGCTTGTCGAGAGTGATGGGCACGTCGCGCACCCGGATCCCGGTGGCGTTGTAGACGGCGTTCCCGATCGCGGCCGCCGAGCCCACCGTGCCGATCTCCCCCAGACCGCGGGCGCCGAGGCTTCTGGTCCCGATGTCCTCGCTGCCATCGCCCAGCGGACCGGTGAGGACGGGGTCGGGCCGGCCGAGCAGATGCACGTCGATGTCGGGAACGTCGGCGTTCACGGGCACGAGGTAGTCGGCGAACGTGCTGGACGCCAGGCGCCCGGTGTCGAGTTCCAGCGGGTTCTCCTCCAGCAGGGCGTGCCCGATACCGAAGATGACACCGCCGACGAGCTGGCTGCGGGCGGCCCGGGAGTTGATGACGCGGCCGACGTCCGCGACCGTGGTGAACCGGGTGACGCGGGTTTCGCCGGTGAACCGGTTGACCCGCACCTCGCAGAAGTGGGCGCCGAAGCTGTGGTGCACGTACTTCGGGTCGGCTTCGCCAGATGCCTCGGCGAGGGCGGTGATGCTCGGTGTGTCGACGGCAGCGAGCAGGCGGCCGAAGGTCATCGACCGGCCCTGGCCGTGCAGGACGCCTCGTTCGTAGCGCAGGTCGTCGGTGCTCGCGCCGTGCCATGGCGACCGGTCGTCGGTGACGGCGAGCCGCTTGAGCTCGTTGATCGCGTCGCGGGCGGCATTCACGATCAACGGCACGGTGGCGTGCGTTGCGCTGGATCCTGCGGCGGGCGCGCCCTGCGGCAGCAGGGTGTCACCGATCTCGGGCGTCACTCGCGTCAGCGGGATTCCGAGGGCGTCGGCGCCGGAGATCCTCACCATGGTCGCTGCGCCGGTGCCGAAGTCCGAGATCCCGGTCGAGACGACGGCGGTGTCGTCGTCGAGCAACCGGATGCGCACGCTCGCGGCCCGGCGGTGCGCCGGGTAGATGGCGGTGGCCATGCCAGTGCCGTACAGCCACTGCCCATCGACGCGTGAGCGGGGTGTGGCGCTGTGGGCCGACCAGCCGAATCGCCGCGCGCCGACGCGGTAGCACTCCTCGAGGTGCTTGCTCGACCACGGCAAGCCTGTGGAAGGGCTCTTGGTGGCGTAGTTGCGCAGCCGCAGCTCCACCGGGTCGACGCCGGTGGCCACGGCCAGTTCGTCCATCGCTGTTTCCAGGGCGAAGGACCCGGGTGCCTCGTTGGGGCCGCGCATCGCCCGGCTCCCGGGGATGTCGAGGGTGGCCAGCTGTGCATCGACGTGCAGGTTCGGCGTGCGGTAGAGCGCGTCCGTGGTGGCGTGCGCCGGGGTCATGGGGAAGGTGACGGTGGTCGGGCGCTCGGAGACGCTCTGGTGGCTGACGGCGTTGAGGACCCCGTCGCGGGAGGCGCCCAGCCGGACGGTCTGCGTGAGCTGGGGGCGGTGGCCGGTGAGGGTGAACATCTGCTCGCGGGTGAGGACGAGCCGGACCGGACGGCCGATCTCCCGGGCCGCGGCGGCGGCGAGCGGCGTGTCGCTCCACAGGATGACGCGGGCGCCGAAGGCGCCGCCCACGTACCTCGTGATCAGCCGGACGTTCTGGGGCGGGACGCCGAGCCGCTGGGCCGTCCCGAGGGCGTACGCCGAGGGAACCTGCGCGCCGGCATAGATGGTGACCTGGTCACCTTTCCAGACGGCGAGGACGGCGTGGGGCTCCATCGCCGCGTGGTGTTGCATCTGCTGGTGGAACTCGGCCTCCACGACGACGTCGCTGGCGGCGAGCGCGGCGTCGATCGAAGGGACGCCGGGTGCCAGGATGTTGAGGCTGCTCGGTGACCCGCTGATGGTGGGGCCGGCCGGAGCGTGGGGCTCGGCCGTGATCGAGGTGCGCGGTGGCCGGGTGTCGTAGGTCGCGGTGACCCTCGCGGCGGCGTCGCGTGCCTGCTCGGGGGTTGCGGCGACGACCATCGCGATGGCCTGTCCGTGGAAGTGGACCTCCGCGTCACGCAGCGGGACGTAGTTCTCGACGAAGCCGGCGAGCGGGCCGGTGAGGGGATACAGGCCCAAGCGAGGGTCTGGCGCGGCATAGACACGCAGGACACCGGGCGAGGCCAGCGCGGCCGCCGTGTCGATCCCGGTGAGGGTGCCTCGCGCGATGGTGCTGGTGACGAGATGGGCGTGAGCGAGGCCGGCGGCGCGGTAGTCACCGGAATACTCGGCCACGCCGGTGACTTTCAGCCTGCCGTCGACGCGCTCGGTCTCGCGTCCGACTGGGGAACGGGACATCGTGAATCCTTCAGCTGCTGAATGCGAGTGCGCCGGTCGACGGAGCACTGTGGTGGATGGGGACCCCGGTGCTGAGGGGTGCCCCGGAGCCGCCGTGCCGGTGGGAGACGATCTCCGCCGCGATCGACAGCGCTGTCTCCTGCGGGGTACGTGCCCCGAGGTCGAGGCCGATGGGCGAGTGCAGGCGATCGAGCTCCCCGCTGGTGAGACCGGCGTCACGGAGACGGGTCAGGCGTTCCTCGTGGGTGCGGCGGGACCCCATGGCCCCCACGTACGCAACCGGCAAGCGCAGCGCGGCGGTCAGGAGCGGCAGGTCGAACTTGGGGTCGTGGGTGAGCACGCACACGACGGTGCGCTGGTCCAGCAGGCCGGCCTCGGCCTGGGACCCGAGGTAGCGGTGCGGCCACTCGACGACGACCTCCGCCTCGGGGAATCGTTCCGGGGCGGCGAATGTGGCCCTGGCGTCGCAGACGGTGACTTGATAGCCGAGGAAGGAGCCGAGCCGGGCCAGCGCGGCTGCGTGGTCGATGGCGCCGAAGACCAGCATCCGAGGCGGCGGAGAGCTGCTCTCCACCAGCAAAGTCATCGGCTCCCGGCAGTAGCTGTCGGCCACCCCGAGCTCGAGCGTGCCGGTCCACCCGGCGTGCAGGGCACCGGTGGTCCGTGCCTCGGCGGCCTGGTCGAGCAGTTCGTCCCCGAGCGTGCCGGCGACGGATCCCCCGGGCCGCACGACGATCGCCCGACCGAGGCGGGTATCCGGGCCGCGCACGATCGTGGCCACGGCCACCGCCCGGCCGCCCGCGGCATCGGCCAGAGCCGATTCGAGCCACGGCTCGGTCGTCGGGTCGTGGTGGCGCAGGAAAAGCTCGATGGTGCCGCCGCAGGTCAGACCTACCTCGAACGCGTCGGCGTCGCTGTATCCGAACCGCAGGGCCCGGGGGTCGTGGTCCCCGGCCAGCATCTCCCGACACGTGTCGTGGACCGCAGCGTCGACGCACCCGCCCGACACGTTGCCCAGCACAGTGCCGTCCGCGTCCACGACCAGGGACGAGCCGGGCTGCCGCGGAGCGCTGCCGGCAACGCTCGTGACGGTGGCAGCCACGAACGGGACCCCGCGACGGACACGTTCGACCAGGTCACGCGCGATCTCAAGCATATGCGCCGCCAGATCCGGGACCGACCGCCTCGGCGGAGTCAGGCCGGGCGGGGCCGCCGCGTCGGCCGCTCACCGGTTCTCGTCCAGTTCGGTCAGCGCCCGTATCAGGGTGCGACGCAGCAGCGCGGGCTTGAACCGGTTGTGCTCCCGTGGTCGGGCGCCGTCCGCGGCACTGGCGACGGCCGCCTCGAACGTCGCGGAGGTGACGGGCCGACCCGTCAGAGCGCGTTCGACGGCCGTGAGCCTCCACGGCCTCGTCCCCACTCCTCCCGCGGCGATCCGGGCGTTCACGATGGTGCGCCCGCGCAGTTGGAGCGCGACGGCGGCCGAGGTGAGCGCGAACTCGTACGACTGCCGGTCGCGGATCTTCAGGTACACCGAGTGCGCCGCCCAGGGCGAGCGGGGCACGGTGATCCCAGTGATGAGCTCGTTCGGCCGCAGCACGTTCTCGACCTCGGGGGTGTCACCGGGCAGGGTGTAGAACGTCTCCAGGGGTACGGTGCGCGTACCGTGCGCCGAGGCCAGGTGGACGGTCGTGCTCAACGCCACCAGCGGGACGGCGAGGTCGCTGGGATGGGTGGCGATGCACGCGTCGCTGGTGCCCAGCACCGCGTGGCCGCGGTTGATCCCGCCCAGGGCTGAGCAGCCGCTGCCCGGCTCACGCTTGTTGCACGGGGTCGTGACGTCGCGGAAGTAGCTGCACCGCGTGCGCTGCAGCAGGTTGCCGCCGATGCTCGCCATGTTGCGCAGCTGGGCCGAGGCACTCAGCTCCAGCGCCTGCGCGACCATCGGGTAGTGCCGGCGCACGGCAGGCACCGCGGCCACGTCGCTCATCCGTTCGAGCGCACCAATGTGCAGACCCTCGTGGTCCAAGGTGATGCCGCCCAGTGGCAGCCGGTTGATGTCCACGATGCGGCCGGGTGACACCACCTCGAGCTTCATGAGGTCCACCAGGGTGGTGCCACCGGCCAGGAACGCGGTGCCGGGCCTGGCGTCCCGCACAGCCTCACGGACCGTCCGCGCCTGGGTGTAGGTGTAGGGCCGCATCAGCGCATCACCCGCTGCGCGTCCCGGATGGCGTCGACGATGCGGGGATAGGCGCTGCACCGGCAGATGTTGCCCGACATGCGCTCACGTATCTCGTCGTCAGAGCGGGCGGGGCCTTCGTTCTCGACCATGGCGACCGCGGACATGATCTGCCCAGGGGTGCAGAAGCCGCACTGCAGACCGTCGTGGTCGACGAAGGCCTGCTGCATGGGGTGCAGCCGGTCGCCATCGGCCAGCCCCTCGATCGTGGTGACCTGGTGGCCGCTCGTCGTGGCGGCCAGCGTGAGGCACGACAGCACGCGCCGGCCGTCGATGTGCACGGTGCAGGCGCCGCACTGTCCCCGGTCGCAGCCCTTCTTGGTGCCCTTGAGGTCGAGCCGCTCGCGGAGGGTGTCCAGCAGCGTGGCCCGCGGGTCCACCCGCAGGGTGACCGGATCGCCGTTGACGGCGATCCGTACCGTCACCGGCGTCACGCCGTCGACGGTGGCTGCCGGGGCGGCTTCTGCCGTCTCGGCCTGTCCGGTCAGCATCGGCGCCACGGCGACGGCGGCCAGGCTCCCCCCTACGAAGCTGCGCCGGGACACACCCGGACCGGCGCCTCCCACGTCGTTCTGTTCGTTCATCAATGCCTCCTGGCTGAGGGCAAGTTCGGGTCGGGGAAGGCCGGCGCCGCGACCATCCGTGTGGTCTCGGGGCCGAGCGCCGCTCCAAGGCTGGCCGCCGGGGGCAGGATCATCCAGGCTCTGCCGATCCCAGGCTGAGGTCGAACTGAAGGAGCCGGAGTGGGCATCGATCCGGGCCCGCGGGATGATGCGGGATCGGATCGGCCGTATGTGACGCACCACGCGTCGGGACGGTGGAAACGGTCCGGCCATCCAGCCCGGCCAGTGACCACGGAGGACAGCGCATGACGACCGACCGGGCCGGGCTGGGCCGGGCCAGCCGGTTTCCTCCGACGGCGGCAGGCGGCTCTACAGCCGGAGGACGTCGGACGCGTACGTGGTGCGCGACGAGGACCAGCGAGCTGCGGGCGGGAGAAAGTGGCTCTGCTGTGCAGGATGACGACCGATTACGACGAAAGTCGATGCCAACCTCGGGCGTCGTCAGGACGGCATGCCGGCGGAGCCGGTCTTCGATTCGCCGGTTCAGTGCAGTGTCTGTGTGCCGATCACGGACAGGACCTGCAGCTTCTCGTAGCTCTCCGTGCCCGGGACAGCGGTGTAGACCATCAGCGAATGGGCCTGGTCCGGATCGATCAGGCGCTGGCAGTTCAGCTCCAGGGCACCGACCTCGGGGTGAACGAAGTGCTTGACCTCGCGCGGGCGGATCCCGATCTCATGGTCGTCCCACACCCGCCGGAACTCTTCGCTGGAGTCCAGGAGCAGATCCGCCAGGTATGCGGCTCGGGAGTCGGGACCCCGGAGGGTGACGATGGCGCGCAGGCCTGCGGCGTACATTCGGGTCATGAACGCGTGCTGCTCCGGAGCATACAGATCCCGGGCACTGGGATCGGTGAACCACCGGTAGCCACTGCTGCGAGCAGGACCCGTGTACTGCGTCGTGTCGCCGGTGAGGGCGACGCCCATCGCTGTCTGTCGCAAGGTCTCGCCGAGCTCGGTGACGATCTCCGCAGGCGTGTCGTGCAGCCGGTCCAGAATACGCAGCAACCCCGGGCTGATGTGCTCACTGGAGCTGTCACGTGGCGGCGGGTTGTGCCCGGCCAGCCGGAACAGATGGTCACGCTCGTCTATGGACAGATGGAGTCCCTGGGCGATGGAGGCGAGCATCTGCGGTGACGGTTGCGGACCGCGCTCGCGCTCCAGACGGGAGTAGTAGTCGGCCGACATGTTGCACAGCGTCGCCACCTCCTCCCGCCGTAGCCCGGTGGTTCTGCGGCGCCGTCCCCGAGGCATGCCGACGTCCTCCGGCTGTAGCGCCTCACGACGGTTGCGGAGAAAGCCCGCCAGCCCTGCGCGATCGATCACGGCGCTCCCCTTCCGAGAGTTCTGCCTCGTTCCCCGTGCTGTTTCACTTCTATCGCGCGTGCATGCGCGTATCCACGGCTTGCCGATCCCCCCTTAGGAGGCGCCTCGCCGCGTCGGGGCACCGTCGACGGGCCTTCCCGTGCGGGGCGGAGTCGGCGTCGCCGCCGCGCCTGCGGTCCACCGGTCCAGGTCGATCGTCGGCTAGCGAACCTGTGTGACCTCTTGGTGTCGATGTGGCACGGCGGAAGGAGCAACGCAGCAGGCAATCAGGGGCGTGAGGCCTCTGCCGACAGCGCATGACGATCGACCGGGCCGGGCTGGCCGTTTTCCTCCGACAGCGCCGGGTGGCAGAGCCAGCGCGGCACGTAGGCCGCACCGGCCGAGCGCCTCGTCATGCCCGAGCATGCGGGCGCTGACCCCGGGCCGGCCTTCTCTGGGTGCCGAGGTCAAGCGGAGCCGGTCCGAGCGACGGTCGACCGGGAAGCGCTCCTCACTCACTCCGGCACTCGGAGAACAGCGGGGGCCGGCAAGGGTGTCGGGATGATCGGCCCAGGAGACGTCCGGGCGCCGCCCGCCGCCCCGGCCAGTCGTCCGACGCGATCGCCGCCGGGCCGCAGGCAGGTCGACGGGACCAGGAGGGCGCTCCCGTCGAGGGCCGATGTGACGAGCGGGGGGGCTCGGTCACAGCCAGGGGGGTCGGTCACAGCTGGGGGGGCGGCGCGGGCACCGAGGTCACCGCCCACACCGCTGGAGCAGTTTGTCGAGGTGATGGGGAGCTTGCGTACCCGGATGCCGGTGCCGTTGAAGATGGCGTTGCCGACAGCGCCGGCCGAGCCGACGGTGGCGGTCTCCCCCCAGCCGCGAGCGCCGAGGCTTCGGATTCCTACCTCCGGTGTCGCGTTCGAGGTGGTTCCCTTCCAGCAGAGAGCCCGAGATGCCGAAGATGGCCCCGCCGACGATCTGACTCCGGGCGGCCCGGGGGGCATGTCGTGCAGACGGCCGAGGACATGCAGCAGGCTGAGGCTCACCGACTCCCCCAGGCTGGGGCGGGTTGTGCCCCGCCTACATGGACAGGTGGTCGCGCTCGTCGAGCGAGAGGTGGAGTCCCCGCGTGATCGAGGCGCGTGATCGAGGCGCTCATCTGCTCCGACGGCCGGGGGCCACGCTCCGGTTCCGAGCGCGTGTAGTGGTCGGCCGAATTGTGGCAGGCGCCTCCACCGCCTCCTGCCGCAGCCACCGGTCCTGCGGCGCTGCCCGCCCGGAAGATCGACGTCCTCCGGTTGCGGCGACGCCCGGCGGCGTCGGAGGAATCACGCGAGGCCGATCGGATCGATCAGCAGGGGTTCCTTGCCTTTACTCCCTCGGTACTGGCGCGTTCCTACCGCCCACGCGCCCGCCCAGCCTGCTCGTCGATCCGCCCCTCCTCGACCGCGCGGAGGGGCGGATCGGCGAGCCCTGGACCGGTGCGTCCTGGATGCGCGGCGGACGACCGCCCAGCATGGACGCACACGCCGAACGCGGTTGACGCGTCGCCGAAGGAAAGAGACCACTGATGGCTCGGAACATCGACATCACCCTCCCCGATCTGTCCGGGAAGCTCGCCCTCGTCACCGGGGCGAGCGACGGGATCGGGTTCGTCATGGCCTCCCGCCTCGCCCAAGCGGGAGCGGAGGTGATCATGCCGGTCCGCAACCCCACCAAGGGCGAGCAGGCCGCCGACCGCATCCGTGACCGCGTCCGGGGCGCGAGAGTCACCACCCGGGCCCTGGACCTGGCCTCGCTCGAGTCCGTGACCGCCCTCACCAAGCAGCTCGCGGGCGAGGGCCGCCCGATCAACCTGCTCATCAACAACGCCGGCGTGATGCAACCCCCGAGCCGCCTGACCACCCAGGACGGGTTCGAGCTGCAGTTCGGCACCAACCACCTCGGCCATTTCGCCCTCACCCAGGGCCTTTTGCCCCTGCTCATCGAGGGCAAGGCCCGAGTCACCCACCAGACCAGCATCGCCGCCCGCAGCGGCGCGATCAACTGGGACGACCTCAACTGGGACCGGGACTACGACGTCGCGAAGGCCTACCGACAGTCCAAGATCGCCGTCGGCCTGTTCTCCCGCGAACTCGACGTCCGCAGCGCCGCGGCCGGCTGGGGCATCACCAGCAACCTCTCCCACCCCGGCGTCTCCCCCACCAACCTCCTCTCCGCCCAGCCCGGCATGGGGCGGCAGAAAGACACCGGCGCCGTCCGGATGATCCGCGTGCTCTCCCGCCTCCGCATCCTCGGCACCCCCACCACCGCCGCCCTCCCCGCACTACTGGCCGCCACCAGCCCCGACGCGCGGGGCGGCCAGTTCTACGGCCCCAACCGAGCCGACGTCGGCGGCGCTCCCGCCGAGCAGGTGCCGTGGCTCCCGCTGCGCGACATGGACGAGGCCCGCAAGATCTGGGAGGCGTCCGAGCGGCTGATCGGTGCCCGATTCCCCGCCTGACGTCCCGGCACCACCGCCGTCGACGGCGCCAGCGCCACGCCTGGCTGGTCCGGCGCCTGACGCGGGTGGAGGACGACCACGTCGCCGACGTGGCCGGCGTCGAGCAGGTGTGGACGGCGGCGGGCTGGCACGGGGCGTTCGGCCCACCTCGCCTGCCCGTCAAGACGGATGAGGATATCCGTGCTCGACGGTCAGCCGCGGGAAGCCGCCCGGACGTAGGGCCGGCCAGGCCACACGATCCGGCGGGCCCCCGCGCGGGTCCGGGCCGCAGCGGCAAGCACGTGGTCGTCGACGCCGGTGTGCAGCCGTCGGATTGTGGAGTCGCTGCCCAGGACCGAACACGCGATGCTGCAACTCCGCAGGAGGCACCACCCGGACTGACTGAAGGACTCCACCGCACCCGAGGGCGGGCATTCGTCAGTTTGCCCGGTGTCCGGTCACCTGTGTGGTGGTCTCCCGCACGACCTGCCGCAGCCACCGGTGGGCGGGGTCGCTGTCGACGCGGGGGTGCCAGGCGATGCCGTAGGGGAAGGACGGGAGTTCCTCGGGGGCAGCAGCGATGCGGTAGGCGGGGTCGTCGCCGTACGCCAAGGCCGCGCGGCGCGGGAGGGTGGCGATGAGCTCGGTGCCGGGCACGGCTGCCGCCGCCGCGGAGAAGTACGGTACGCGCAGGCCCGTGGCGCGGCGTAGTCCGTGCTCGTCCAGTCGGCGTTCGACCATGGTTTGGCCGCCGGCAAGGATGGTGATGACGACGTGCGGGTACGCGGTGAAGTCGTCCAGGGTCAGCCGCTCGGCGGTGACGGGATGGTCGTGGGACAGCAGACAGACGAAGTCCTCCTCGAACAATGTCGCCCAGCGCAAGGAACGGGGCGCCACGACGCCGGAGACGACCAGATCCGCGCGGCCCTGCTCGACATCGACGAAGGACTCGTCCCCCAGGGGTGCCACGTCCAGTGAGATGCCGGGCGCCTCACGGAAGAGGCGACGGAAAAGCGTCGGGCCGAGCAGGGATGTGGCGTAGTCGGTGCAGTGAATGCGGAAATGACCGCTGGCCGTCGCGGGGTCGAAGGCATCGCCGCGCAGCAGCGTCTCCAGGCGGGGCAGGAGGTCGGCGAGCTCCGACTGGATCTGCTGCCCGCGCGGGGTCGGCTCGTATCCGCGTTGCGTGCGCACCAGGAGTTCGTCGCCGAACGTCTCCCTGAGCCGTTGCAGGACGCGGCTCATCGCCGACTGGCTCAGATGGAAACGGTCGGCGGCGCGTGTCACGTGTCTCTCCTCGAGCAGAACTGCCAGCGCTTCGAGCAGATTCAGGTCCGCGTTCCGCAGATGCGACATGGACATACCTTATGCCGCCTTCATGCAAGTCGTGCATGAGGATCCTGCCCCGTCCTCTGACACGGTCATGCATCCAATGCATAACAGACATTCACCCTTTGCGTTGGACGAATGGCCACGGCGAGGCCAGGCTCATTCCCATCTCGCCGTATCGGGGTAGACGAGGAGTTGTTCACCCATGGCACAGCACAGGAGACGCGACGTACTGAAGTCGGGGGGTGTCGCAGCGGCCGCCGTGATGGCCCCCTTCGCGAGAACGGAACCGGCCGCCGCAGCGCCGGACGCTCCGCAGGCGGCACAGCCCCGGACGGTCGCCGACCTCACGTTGTCGGTCAACGGGACCCGGCACCGCCTTCCGGGCGTCGAGGCCCGCGTCACTCTGCTCGACGCGCTGCGCGAGCAGGCCGGGCTCACCGGCACCAAGAAGGGCTGCGACCGGGGCGAGTGCGGCGCCTGCACGGTGCTCGTCGACGGGCGGCGCGTCAAGTCGTGCCTGACTCTGGCGATGATGCAGGAGGGCCGCTCCATCACCACCATCGAAGGACTCGCCCGGAACGAGGAACTGCACCCCGTTCAGGAGGCGTTCGTCCGCCGGGACGCCTTCCAATGCGGCATCTGCACACCAGGACAGATCATGTCGGCGGTGGCCTGCATCGAGGAGGGCCATACCGGCTCCGAGGACGAGATCCGGGAGTGGATGAGCGGCAACCTGTGTCGATGCAGCTGCTACCCGAACATCGTCGACGCGGTGGCCGACGCGACGAAGGTGATACAGCGATGAGGGACTTCGCCTACGCCCGCGCAAGCCGGGCCGCCGAAGCCGTCCAGCTCGTCGCCCGCAGCGCCGACGCGGCTTTCGTCGCCGGCGGCACGGACCTGCTGAACCTGATGAAGGACGGCGCCGAGGACCACGACCTGGTCGTCGACATCAACCACCTGCCACTCGCCGGTATCGAGGAGTCCGAGGGCAGGCTACGCATCGGCGCGTTGGCCAGGATGGCCGACGTAGCCCTGCACCCAGTGGTGCGCAAACGGCTGCCCGTGCTGTCCCAGGCGCTGCTCGCCGGCGCCTCCCCGCAGATCCGCCACATGGCCTCGATCGGCGGCAACCTGCTCCAGCGCACCCGCTGCTGGTACTTCCGGGGCGAGAACTTCGCCTGCAACAAGCGCGAGCCGGGAACCGGCTGTGCCGCACTGGAGGGCCGCAGCCGCTGGCACGCCGTCCTCGGCGGCAGTGACCACTGCATCGCCGTCCACCCCTCCGACCTCGCGGTCGCCCTGCGCGCCCTGGACGCCACGGTCCACACCCTCGGCCCGGACGGCGCCCGGACCATCGCCATGGCCGACTTCCACCGGGAACCCGGCCACACCCCGCACCTGGAGAACGCACTGCGGCACGGCGAGCTCATCACTGCGGTCGAGGTGCCGCTGCCGGCACCGGGCACCCGTCAGCGCTACCTGAAGCTGCGGGACCGCGCCACCTTCGAGTTCGCGGTCGTCTCCGTCGCCGCCGTGCTGCGCATGAACGGCCGGACCGTCGAAGAGGCCCGCCTCGCCTTCGGCGGCATCGCCACCCGTCCCTGGCGCTCGCCCGAGGCCGAAACCGCCCTGCGGGGCACGCCGCTGACGGAGCGGAACATCGCGGCGGCCGGACGCCTCCTGGTCCAGGACGCCCGGCCGCGCGAGGACAACACGTACAAGGTCGAGCTGGTACAACGCGCGCTCCAGGACGTGCTCGGCCGTTTCACCGGAGGTTCCCGATGAGCACCGACTTCGTCGGCCGCCCTCTGTCCCGCGTCGAGTCCCGACTGAAGGTGACAGGAGAGGCCGAGTACACCGCCGACGTGAGACTTCCCCGACTGGTCCATGCGTTCATGGCGGTGAGCCCCGTCTCCCGCGGCCGGATCACCCGGATCGACACCCGGGTCGCCGAAGCCGTGCGCGGCGTCATCGCCGTCTACACGCACGAGACCATGCCGCGTCTGCGGCAACCCACCTACCGGCCGTTCTTCAAGTCGTACATCCCCATCCAGACCCCGGACATCCACCACGCGGGCCAGCCCATCGCCTTCGTCGTCGCCCAGACCCTGGAGCAGGCGCAGCGAGCGGCGGAACTGGTCGAAGTCGACTACGAGGAAACGGGCGAACCCCAGGGCGAGCTGGCCATGGGTGAAGCGTTCCTGCCACCCGACGGACCGGACGGCCCCAACACGTACAAGCGTGGTGACGTGGCGGCCGGCCTGGCCCAGGCGGACGTCCGGATCAAGGCCGAGTACACCATCCCCATGCACCACCACAACCCGATCGAGCCCCACGCCACCACGGCCGTGTGGGAGGGCTCGAAGGTGACGGTGTACGAGACCACGCAGGGTCTGGGCAACACCCAGCACGTCGTCAGCGAGGCCCTGCAGGTCCCGCTCGCCGACGTCCGCGTCGTCTGCCGCCACCTCGGCGGCGGTTTCGGCTCCAAGGGCCCGGTCTGGCCGCACACCGTGCTGACCTGCGCCGCTGCCCGTGCGTTGGGCCGCCCCGTCAAGCTCGTGCTGTCCCGTGCGCACATGTACACCTCCAACGGCCACCGCGCGCAGACCCATCAGACGATCGAACTGGGCGCCCACCGCGACGGCCGGATCACCGCGCTGGACCACGTCATCACCCAGCAGATCACCCGCGACGACGTCGTGCTGTTCAACAGCAGCGAGCCGATCCGCATGCTGTACGACATCCCCAACCTGTCCAACGAACAGCATGCCGTGCGCTTGGACCTCCCCACCCAGAGCTTCATGCGCTCCCCGGAAGCGTGCACCAGCCACGCCCAAGAAGCGGCGCTCGACGAACTCGCCCACGCCCTGGCCATGGACCCGATCGAGCTGCGAAAACGCAACTGGAGCAGTCGGAACATGGAGAACGGCCAGGAATGGGGCAGCAACCACCTGCGCGAATGCTACGACCGCGCCGCGTCGATGTTCGGCTGGTCCCGGCGCGACCCGCGCCCCGGCTCCCTGCGCGACGGCGACGAACTCGTCGGCTGGGGTATGGCCACGTCCGCCCACACCGCCGGCGGCCGACCTGGTTCCCGCGCCCGCATGACCATCGGTACCGACGGCAAGGTGCTCGTTCAGGTGGGCACCCAGGACATCGGCACCGGCACATACACGATCATGACGCAGATCGCCGGGGAGGTCCTCGGGATGCCCCTCCCCGATATCACGTTCGAGCTCGGGGACAGCACCTTCCCTCAGAGCTACACCTCCGGCGCCTCCACCACCGCGCCCGGCGTCGGCAGTGCCGTCAACCGCGTGTGCACCGCCGCACGCAAGGCCGTCATCGACATGGCCGTCGCCCAACCCGGCTCGCCCCTGCGCGGCGTTCCCGCCGAGCGCGTGGACACCACGGACGGCTACCTGTACGACACGGCCAACCGGCGCGCCCGAGTGAGCTACCGCTCGGTCGTCGGCCACGGCGGCAAGCCCCTCGACTTCACGGTGGAACCCACCACCACACCGCTCGGCTACTCGGTCGGCGCGGTCTTCGTCGAAGTCCGCGTCGACCCACTGCTCGGCCGCGTCCGGGTGACCCGCGTGGTCGGCTGCTACGACCCGGGCACCGTACTCAACCGCAAGACCGCCCGCAGCCAGGTCCTCGGCGGCGTGATCTGGGGCATCGGCTTCACCCTCTTCGAGCACACCCTCGTCGACCCCGCGACGGCCAGGATCGTCAACCCGAACCTGTCCGGCTACCTGATGCCCGTCAACGCGGACGTCCCCGACATCCAGGTGCAGTTCATCGACAGACCCGACCCGGCCAGCGACGCCCTCGGAGCCCGCGGCTTCGGCGAAACACCGATGACCGGCGTCACCGCGGCCATCGCCAACGCGGTCTTCCACGCCACCGGCAAACGCGTGCGCGACCTGCCCATCACCCAGGACAAACTGCTGTGACCGGCCACAACGACGTCTGGGACGCCCTGTACGAGGTGTGGTCGAGCGGTGAGACCTCAGGGCTGGCCACCGTCGTGCGGACCTTCGGCTCGGCCCCACGCCCCGTCGGCTCGTCGATGCTGGTCACCGCCGAAGGGCGTGTGGTGGGCTCGGTGTCGGGCGGCTGCGTCGAGGCCGACGTCCTCGAGCGGGCCCGCGAGGCGGTCCTGAACGGCAGGCCCCAGCGGGCGACGTACGGCATCAGCGACGACGACGCCTTCGGCGTGGGCCTGACCTGCGGCGGCACCCTGGAGGTCTTCGTCGAACCCACCGACACCCGCACCTTCCCCGAACTGGCCGAGGTGATCGAGTCCGCGCGGGCCGGCATCCCCGTAGCCGTCGCCACCGTGCTGGACCATCCCCGGCCGGAGGCCGTCGGCGTCCACGTGGTCGTGCGCGCCGACGGCCACTACGGCAGCCTGCACCCGTCGGACGCCCCGCTCGGCCTCATGGACGGCGCGCGGGAACTGCTACGGAGGGGCGACAGCGGCGTACTCGCCTACGACGCCGAGGACGTGCGGGTCTTCGTCCGCCCGCTGGTGCCGCCACCGCGGATGCTGCTGTTCGGCGCCGGCGACTTCGCCGCGGCGCTCGCCGCGATCGGCCGGACCATGGACTACCGGGTCACCGTCTGCGACGCCCGGCCACTGTTCACCACGGCCGACCGCTTCCCGGACGCCGACGACGTCGTCGTGGCTCGGCCGGACCAGTACCTGGCCCGGGAAGCGGCCGCCGGGCGGGTCGACACGCGGACGGTCATCGTGTCCTTCAGCCACGATCCCAAGTTCGACATCCCGTTGCTGAAGACGGCACTGGGGCTCGATGTGGCGTATGTGGGCGCAATGGGCTCATGGCGCACGCACGCGCACCGCGCCCAGGCACTGCGCGAGGCCGGCGTGAACGCGCACGCCCTGACCCGGCTGTTCTCCCCCGTCGGCCTGGACCTGGGCGGCCGCTCCCCCGCGGAGACGGCCGTCTCGATCGCCGCCGAGATCATCGCGACCCGCTACGGCGGCCGAGGGGAACCACTGTCCCACCGCGCCGGCCCCGTCCACACTGTCCGCGCGGCGGGGTGACCACGCTGGTCGACAGTCGAGGCCGGACCGCCACCGGTCTGCTGGTGCTCGTGCCACTCCAGGCACTCAGGGGAAGCGCAGAGTAAGGGTGAGTCCGCCCTGGGCTCCCGGTTGCGCCGTCAGCATCGCGTGGTGGGCCTCGGCAAGGGAAACGGCGATGGAGAGTCCCAGGCCGTGGCCGGTCGTGGCGGTTCGGTCCGCGTCGAGGCGGCGGAAGGGCTCGAACAGGCCGGAGATCAGTTCGGCAGGCACGCGGACGCCGGTGTCGGTCACCGTCACGGTGGCGACGCCGAGTCGCACGCGGACCTGGCCGCCGGGGTGGTTGTACTGGATGGCGTTGCGCATCAGGTTCACCAGCACGTGGCACAGCAGGACGGCGTCGCCGCGAACGACCAGTGGGGTGTGCGCGCTGAGGTCGATGTGCACTCCACTCCATGGGCCGACGCCTGTGGGGTGAGTTCGGCCGTCACGAGCCGGGTGGGTGGCCTCGAGGTCCACGCTCTCGGTCTCGTCCAGGCCGCGGTCGCTACGTGCCAGCAACAGGAGCGTGTTGTCGTTGGCGACGAAGCGGCGCTGCCTCTCGAAGGCTCGCTCCAGCCGGTCGAGCATGGTGTCGAAGGTGTCGGCGAGGCAGTGGGGCCCGTCGTTGGGGCCGGTGAGCGCCATGCGCTGATGCAGGGAGTGTCGTGGGATCGCCTTGACGGCAAGATCCAACCGGCGCATCGCTACCTACTCGCAGTGGTCCATACCCGGCAGTCGACGCTTCAACGGGCCCCGATCACGTCCAGTCGATCCGGCTGCGGTGCACATGGGACGCAGCAGCGCCTGGGACTGGAGCCGCCGGATTGCGCCCTTGAGCCGGCGAGGTGCGACGTACGACCTTGGGCAGCCCGATTGGCAACCTCATCGCGCCCCCGGGCTGCGCCAGGAACTCGCACGGCACAGTCGCTGAACTGTGTCGGGGAGGCCCAAACACGGGTGGCAGCGCGGTCTTGAACCCACCTTCGGACTGGGACCCGGTGCTGAACGCGAGCTCGGAGGTCCTCTGAGTGTTCCGCCGCAGAGCATAGTGTGCCTGGCCCATCCGCTGGCATCCGGGCCGTCCTCGGGCTCTCCGCGGGGGGGGTGTGCTCGAGAGGCGGATCGTCAGGCCCTGAATAACGCGATCCGGTTCCCCGACACTCGAACGTACCGGCTTCCTGGTCGGCGAGCGGTTGATCGCATGGAACCGAGCGCTACCAGCTACCAGCCGTGCCCAGGGCAGGGATGAGAGCGGAGGAGTACATGGCCGATATCAGTGAGACGGACCTGCCGGACAACTGGGGCCGTTGGGGAGCGGACGACGAACTCGGCACCCTCAACCTGATCACCGATGAGGTGCGCGCCAGGGCTGCCGCCGAGGCACGGACCGGTCAGTGGGTATCACTGGCACAGCCGATCACACCGAGCGCGATGTTCTTCAGCCCGTTCTCGCCTGAGACGATCGACGCGTCGCCGGTGCAGCAGATGGTGTCCCACACCGGTGGACCGGTGGCAGCCGATCTGTCGGTGGTCTACCACCACCACTGGAAGTCGACGCACCTCGACGCGCTCGCGCACTGGTCGACCGATGGCCAGGTCTATCCGGGCCGAACCAGGGAGCAGGTCGTCACCCCCGTGGGCATCACACACGCATCGACGGCTGCTTTCGCCGCAGGGATAGTGACCCGTGGGGTCCTACTCGATCTGGCCGTCGACGGACCACTTCCCCCCCGGCTATGCGGTGACGTCACACGACTTCGAACAGGCCGAGAAACGGCAGGGAGCGCAGGTGGGCTCCGGGGACGCACTGGTGGTCCGACTCGGCTGGACGGGCCGCGCACCTCACGACACACCGTGCCCGGGAATCAGCATGGGCGCGGTGCGGTGGATGCACCGCCGAGGGGTCGCCATCCTCGCCCCGGACAGGGGCGACGCGCACCCTCCCCTGAGCCCGGACGAGCCCGCCCCGCTGCACGGGGTAGCACTCGGCCGGATGGCGATGCCACTGATCGACGTTCCCCAATTGGACGACCTCGCGGCGTTGTGCACGCGGCTGAAGCGCTACAGCTTCCTGCTCACCGTCGCCCCACCCCGCATCCACGGCCTGACCGGCGTACCGGTCAACCCCATCGCGATTTTCTGACCGAACCACCCCCAGCGCCCTCCGAGATCCTCGGACGCTCCACCCGACCGGCCAGGGCAGGGGCCATGGCAGGGCTGTCGGCTGCCGAAGGGCTGGGTGGCCACGGTCGAGTTGCGACCGCCACCTCTGAATCGTCGGCCCCGATACACACCCCGCGAGGTCGATGTTTCCGGGTGCGGTCCGACGTGGTTCGCCTCGCCCCAGTGGAACCGTTGCCTCCTGCCGTGGCCGTACCTACTGGCGTTGAATGGTGGCCGGTGTCTGCTAGTCAGTTTCGTTTGGATCGTCGCCATCTCCCTGTGGTCCGCCCGGTGATCCGAACGAAACTGACTGGCCGATCTCGGTGATCCCGCGTGGTGCGCCATCTGGTTGAACAGGTACGAGAGGCCATCGACGGTCCGCTTGATGTGCTGGTGCACAACAGCGAGCACACCCGCAACGCCACAGTCACGAGAACGGCCAAACGCACAGAGCGCCCCGCTGAAGCGTCTTCGCGGCTGCTGGCGATCGCCCTTTACGGCCAGCCGGGCGGGGGCGGGCCGCAGCAGGCGACCGTCTCGGACTGATCGGGGCCGGCGAGCGGCGCTGCCACGAGCGCAGCCGCCAACGCCACGAACACACTGAGCATTGCTCTGCGCATCACATCTCCTTACCGAATGGGACCATGGTCGGGTCTCCTCACTCTTGGGGAGCGCCCGTTACGGCCAGCCGGGCGGCTGCGGGCCGCAGCACGCGACGGTCTCGGAAGGGTCACCTCCGGTGAGCGGTGCCACCGCCAGCACGGCCGCCAACGCCATGAACAAGCCGAGTACAGCTTTACGCACGGTCACCTCCTGTGTTTTCCCGGGACTCCACACCGCTGACTCCTGCTCCAACTGCCGTAGCTCGAAGCGTCCCAAGTCGGCACTTCGAACCGTAGACCGCGCCAGGCACGTCGCGTCCCTGTCAGATGTCAGGGTGTGCTCACCATGCAGGGGCGGACCGACGGGTTCGCTGGAAGAGGCGGGCCAACGATCCCGCCGGGCATTATTGGGCAGGCGGCGCAGGCGCCACCGAGGAAAGGAAGGGCTGGGTCGGCGCTCGGGCGCCCTGCTGCACCCGGCCGGGATGCGAAGCCGCCCCGCTGTGCCTCGAGCCCTGGGACGTGCGTCCGGGCGGCCGGCGAGCCTGCGACAGGGGGCAGCCCACTTCTGCGCGTGATCGAGATGCTGCTGATCAAGGATCACAGCCGAATGAAGACGGCTACCACGTCGTATGACAGCACACACCCCCAGCAGTTTCGGCTGTTGCCTGTCTCGCACCCCAAAGACTGGGCAGCCGCTGCGGACGCGCTCAACCCGAACCCTGGTGACGACGGCCAGGAGACCAAGAAACGATGACACAGTCCCCCCGCTCATAGAATGCAGGACGCTTCGCCCCCGGCAGCCGCCGGAGGGGCGAGGCGTTCGTGCCGCCGGGCACCTACAGCTCGATCTCGATGTGTTCCACGTCGGTGAACTCCACGCCCAGGCCGTGCGCGCGGGTGTTGTTGATGCGGAAGTACGTCTGGGCGAGGCTCTCGGCTGCGATCTGTTGGAGGCGCTGCTCGGTGGCGCGCCCTGCTCCCGGGCGCGGTGAACACGCGGCCCGCGAAGACCGGCGGCAGGGCCTGGGGGATGTCGCGGATCCGGGCGTCATCGGTCTGCCCGGCGCGGCGGCGAACCCGAACCGCGCTCGGGTGGAGACAACCAGGCCGCCGGTGGAAGCCGCCTTCTTCGCCTGGCCCGCACCTGCGGCTGCCACCGCTTCTTGACCTCACGCTCCAGGCGGCCGCGCAGGTCCTGGCGGGGCCGCTTGAGATTGCGAAGGAGCCCTGCCCATGACTCGGAAGCCCGCCAACGGCCGCCGAGCCTTCACTGCCCGTAGGCATGGCGTCCGGTTCAGCGGCGGCATCGGATCCTTCGCAGTCGCCGTCCGTGCCGCACGGAAGTACGGCACCCGCAACCTCACATCTCTGGTCGCCGACACAGGTATCGAGGACGACGACCTGTGGCCCGTCACCCCAGCGCGATCGCGGTCCACGCCACCGGAGGCAACTCGATGCTGAGCAGCCTGTCGGACAGGATCGCGCTCGGGTTGGTGTGTGGGGTCACGCGGTCCTGCTCGGTGAGCGTGTTCTTCGCGTACGCATCCTTGTCGGCGAGTGTGACCGCCTCCAGAATCCGCGAGGAGCCGAGGCTGCACACATCGACCGTGACCTGAGTGGCCTGCGTCAGCTCGCGGCTGACGAGGAAGACCGCAGCCTGGTCCTCGTCGACGGTCGCGACGGCGTCAACGACGGAGGCCTCGCCATGGCGTGCCGTCGTGTAAGTCGGCGCCTCGACGACGGGCAGGATCACCTCACCGGCGGCAAGCCGGCTGGTGATCGAGAACGGGTAGAAGGTCGTCTGCCGCCAGGCAGGGCCGCCGGGCTCGGTCATGATAGGCGCGATCACGTTGACCATTGCGCGAGCGAGACCGAGGTGACGCGGTCGCTGTGCTTGAGCAGTGTCATCAGCAGGTTGCCGACGACGACGGCGTCCGCCACCGAGTAGACGTCCTCCAGCTGCCGCGGGGCGTGCTGCCACTCGTCGTTGACCTCGTCGGACTCCGCGTGCTCCTTCTGGTACCAGAGACATCGGCCAGTCGCCCGAACCGGATTTGCGCCAGATCATGAATGCCATCCTGTACGGAGGCGCCCCCCGGGGGCCCCAACCAGCGGCGCCGGTCCGGGCGCTCCGGTGGTGAAGCGCCCGGACCGGCAGGTGGGCCGGGTCGGCGTACCTGCGCGACACGACCATGTGAGAACGCTGCGGTGGTCGGTCAGGTCAGCAGGGTCACCGAGTAGTCGAAGGTGGTCCCGGTGACGGCGTACGTGGCCGTCTGGCCGTTGTCGCAGTAGGCCACGCAGGAGCTGCCGAACTCCTTGGTTCCAGCGACCGCATCGGCGTAGGGACGGACGTCGGTGCCTTCCGGCCATGCGGTGGTGGACAGGTCGATGACCCTGGTCTGGTGATCGGGTATTCGTCGGTCGGGGCGGACTGTTCGCCGGTGCGGGCGGTGGCGGCCCAGTAAAGGACGAAGCCGGCGTTGTTGACGACTGCGACCTTCTGCACGCAGGGCTGGGCCTGCGCGGGGGCGGCGGCCGCGGTGACCGAGGGCAGGACGGCCAGTGCCGTCGTGCTCGCCATGATCGCGGCCGACCGGCGGCGGATCCGGGTCTGGTTCATGATCGAGACTCCCTCCAGGCCGGGGTCGTCCCGGCCGGCGATTGCCGTGTCACCCGACGCTCCATCAGTCGCCGTCGCCGCCTATCGGCGCATCCTGCCGCTGCCTGTCCGCTGACGCTGCCCGGCGTGCGCAAGATGTCGGCGCCGGCAGTCGGCAGCCGGCGGTGTCCCGGAGGTCGGGACGACCGAGCTCCGGGACACCGCTGTTCGCGCCAGGAACGGTCGTGCACGTCTTCCGTCTGTGTGACCGTTGCCCATCCCATCCACAGCGTGGATAACCTGGATACGGGATTCGGATCGCTCAGGGGATGGCACCGGCGCTTCGGCGTCCCCATAGTCGTCGCTACCGCACACCGCTGTCCGGACGCTGTCGGCGTGCGAGCTTCCCCAGCATGCCGTGCGCCGTCGGCGCCCGTGAGGCATGCACTCCCTTATACCGCCCCCTGGAGTCGCCATGCCCGGTCCCCTGCCTCCGCCGCGTCCCGCGGTGGTCGATGCCACCGCTCCGTCAGCCCTCGCCGTCTCGGGCCCGGCCCATCTGCTGCGGGTGACTCTTCTGATGGCGGGCAGCTGTCTGCCGATCCTGGGGGCGGTGCTGATCGCCCCGGTACTGCCGAAGATGCAGGACCACTTCGCATCGGTCCCGGGGGCCAAGGCGCTGGTGCCCCTCGCACTGACCGTCCCGGCGCTGGCGCTGGCGCTACTGGCCCCGTTCGCCGGGGTGATCGTGGACCGGGTGGGCCGCAAGCGCCTACTGGTCGTGGCGACCGTCCTGTACGCGCTGTTCGGCACGGCACCGCTGTGGCTGGACTCGCTGGGCGGCATCATCGCCAGCCGCGCCCTGGTCGGAGTCGCCGAGGCCGCGATCATGACCTGCTGCACGACTCTGATCGGCGACTACTACAGCGGTCACCGGCGGGTGAAATACCTCGCCCTGCAGACCATGTGCGCCTCCGCGTCGGCCACCGTCTTCTTCGTGATCGGTGGCGCCGCCGGATCGGCGGGCTGGCGCGTGCCCTTCTGGGTCTACGCCGTGAGCCTGGCGCTCGCTCCGCTGATGGCCTTCGCCCTGCCCAACCCGGCGGCCCGTGCGGACAGCGAGGAGACTCCGGCCGAGGCGGAGGCCCGCCGCTCGTTCCCCTGGCGGCAGTTGGGCGGCATCTGTGCCCTCACCTTCTTCGGGGCGATGGTCTTCTACACCGTCCCGGTGGAGATGTCGTACCTGCTCGACGACCTCGGGGTGAAGAACACGGGCGTGATCGGACTGGCCACCGCGATCGCCAGTGCCGCGACCGTGGGCGGAGCGGTCACCTTCGCCCGGCTCAAGCGTTCTCCCGACCCGATGCTGCCCGCCGTCTTCGCGGTCTGTGCGGTCGGCTTCGGAGTGATGTTCCTCGCGGGCAATGCCCCGCTGCTGGTCATCGGGGCGGTCGTCAACTGTGTGGGCACCGGCATGCTGCTGCCCGCCCTTCTCACCAGTGCCATGTCCCGGCTGGCGTTCGAGGACCGTGGCCGTGGGACGGGGTTGTGGACGGCGGCCTTCTTCGGCGGTGAGTTCATCTGCCCGCTGGTGCTGCTCGCCGGGGAGTCCGCGGTCGGCAGTCTCGCCGGTGCGGTGGGCGTGCTGGGGCTGGCCGCTGCCCTCGTCGCGGCGGGGCTGTGGGCGGCCGGCCGCCGGGTGGGCGCCGTCGATCCCCGGCCATTGCCGGAGCAGTTGGCCTGAGGGAGTGCGGGAAGACCGCCGGGAGCGCGTCGATCACCGGCTGCCGCCGGCCCGGTCAGAGCCGGCCCGGCGGCAGCTCCACGCTCCGGTCGACGGGCTCGGCCTTCCCCGGGCCTTTGCCATGGCTGTAGCCGTTGCCCGCCAGCGTCGCGCCCACTTCCGCGGCCTTCTGCCGCAGCCAGATGTGGCCCGCGTCCTGCGCGTGCACCGGGTGCCACCACATCGCCTCCCTCACCGGTACCGCCTCGAACGGGCAGGGCAGGACGCGCACCGCGGCCGATCGGACCGCCTTGCGCGCCAGGCGCTCCTGGATCATCGCGATCCGGCGGGTGCCCTCGACCATGTGGGGCAGCAGTTGGAAGGTCTGCACGGACACCTCCACCTGGGGACTGATCCCCAGCATGCTGAGCTGGCGGGCGGCCGGGGCGTCGTAGGGACGCTGGTAGACGGCCCAGGGCAGACGCCCCAACTGGTTCAGGGTGAGTTCGTCACCGATCTCGGGGTGATCGTCGGCGACCAGGAACAGCCAGCGGTCCTGGTGGAGGTCGACGGCAGGCAGGCCGTCGATGACGCCGTGCGGCATCAGCAGTCCGTCGACGGTGCTCAGCACCGCGGCGGTGTTCTCCACAACGGACGGTGCCGGGTGCTGGAAGGTGAGCCGGATGCCGGGCGCTTCCTCGTGCAGGGTGCGGGCGAGTGCGGCACCGAACACGGCCGCACCGTAGTCGGAGGCGAGCAGGGTGAACTCACGTGACTCCGCCGCCGGGTCGAAGTCGGCCTGGCTGGAGAAGACCCGTTCCAGCAGGTCGCACGCGGTGGCGCTGCGGTCGCGCAGGGCGGCGCCGAGCGGGGTCAGCTCGTAGGCGTTGCCGGTGCGGGCGAGCAATTCGTCGCCGAAATGGCGGCGCAGCCGGGAAAGCGCTGCGCTCATGGCGGGCTGGCTGAGGCCGATGCGCTCGCCGGCCCGGGTGACATTGCGCTCCTCCAGCAGCGCGCGAAGGGCGAGGACCAGATTGAGGTCGAGTCGGGACAGGTTCACCGGCAACCGCCTAGCAACGAGAGTCATCCATGACGTGGATTCGACGCATCCACAGGATTAATTTCCCTGATCTGCCGAACGGGGTCAGAGTAGACCCCAATCCCGCAGGAGGAAATCTGATGGCAATGCTCGCGCAATCAGCCGGCCCGTTCGCGCTCGGCACGTTCTCCGCTCAGGACGGGGAGTCGTTTCCCGGCCTCCTGGCCAATGACCGGGTACTCGATCTGCGCAGCGCCCTGGACTGGGCGCCGTCGGGTCTGCGCGCAGTCCTGGAGCGGTGGGAGGAGACCCTCCCCGTCCTGCGCACCCTGGCGGACGACGACTCCCTCGGCTGGCTGCCCCTGGAGGGCCTGCGCGTGCACGCCCCCATCGAGCCGCGGCAGATCTTCCAGTCAGGCGCCAACTACCGGCAGCATGTGATCGATCTGGAGGTCGCCCACCGTTCGCCCGACGACCCCCGCACTGTCGAGGAGGCACGAGCGGAAATCGCCGCGGTCATGGACCGCCGGGCCGCCGAGGATCTGCCCTACGTGTTCATCGGCCTGCCCAGCGCGATCACGGGCCCCTACGACGACGTGGTCCTGCCCGCCTGGGCCGAAAAGCCGGACTGGGAGCTGGAGTTGGCGGCCGTCATCGCCAAGCCCGCCTACCGGGTGACGGTCGAGGAGGCCCTGGAGTACGTCGCCGGGTACACCATCGCCAACGACCTCACCGACCGCGCCACTGTGTTCCGTCGGGACATGAAGGCCATCGGCACCGACTGGCTGCGCAGCAAGAACGCACCCGGTTTCACGCCGCTCGGCCCGTGGCTCGTACCTGCGGAGTCGATCGCGGACACCGGTGACCTGCGGGTCACGCTCAAGCTGAACGGCGAGACCATGCAGGACGAGTCCACCGAGGACATGCTCTTCGGAGTCGCCCGCTTGGTGTCGTACGCCTCACAGACGGCTCAACTCCTGCCTGGTGACCTGGTGTTGACCGGCAGCCCGGCCGGCAACGGCATCCACTGGGGGCGCCTGCTGCGCGACGGCGACCTCATGGAGGGCTCCATCACCGGTCTGGGCGCGCAGCGCACCCGCTGCGTCGCGGAGGGAACGGCATGAGTCTGGATCGCCGCGACCCGGAGGGCGCGATAGCCGAGGCCGTCAAGGCGTACTCCAACTGGGGTCGTTGGGGTGAGGACGACGTGCTCGGCACACTGAACTTCCTCGACGAGGCCAAGCGGCGCGAGGGCGCGGCGCTCGTGCGCCGCGGCATGAGCTTCTCGCTGTCGCAGCGGTTCGACATGAACGGACCGCAGAAGGGCTGGCGCCGGCGGACCAACCCGGTGCACACCATGCTCGACACGGGTACCGACGCGGCACTGGGCAACCAGGGCTTCCCGCACGGCCTCGGCGGCGCCGACGACGTGATCGCCATGCCGCTGCAGTGCTCGACCCAGTGGGACGGACTCGGCCACATCTTCGACCACGGATTCGCCTGGAACGGGCGGCGTGCCGACAAGGTGGTCACCTCCGAAGGCGACCTCGTCACCGGCATCGAGCACATGGCGCCACACGTCGCGGGACGCGGCGTGCTCCTCGACGTCGGCCACGTCGTCGGTACGGACGGGGAGCTGCCCGACGGGTTCGCCATCACCGAGGAGCACCTCACCCGGGCCGCCGAGGCCCACGGAGTGACCGTCGGCCGCGGCGACATCGTCCTGGTCCGTACCGGACACCTCGCCCGCGCAAGGCGCGACGGCTGGGGCGACTACGCGGGCGGCCCCGCGCCCGGCCTGTCGTTCACCACCGCCGGCTGGCTGCACGGCACCGAGATCGCCGCCGTCGCCACTGACACCTGGGGCTTCGAGGTCCGACCCAACGAGTTCGAGGGCGCCTTCCAGCCGCTGCACCAGGTCGTCATCCCCAACATGGGCCTGCTGATCGGCGAGATGTGGGACCTCGACGCCCTGGCCGCTGACTGCGCCGACGACGGCGTGTACGAGTTCTGGCTCACCGCCGCACCCCTCCCCATCACCGGAGCCGTCGGCTCCCCGGTCAACCCTATTGCCGTCAAGTAGCCCGCACCACTGCCGGAGGCGCCGTTCCCCGGACAGCAGCGGCGCCTCCGGCCCCCCGGCCCCACCCGCTTCGCCGTGTGGCCCGTCCCCACCCCCGGCCCGCACTCGCAGCGGGCGAGCCGCAGCCCACGCCGCCCGAAGTCGCGCGGCCCAACCTCGGGAGGATCCCGAAATGGCACACAGCCCGACACGCAGAGTCCTCGTCATTGGCGGGGGCGCCTCAGGCAACGCCGTCACCATCCTGCTGCGCCGCGCCGGCATCGCCGTCGACCTGATCGAGGCCAGGCCGGACTGGAACGCCACCACCGGCTCCGGTATCACCCTCCAGGGCAACGCCCTGCGGGTCCTGCGCGAACTGGGCGTGTGGGAACAGGTGGAAGCCTCCGGGTACGCCTTCGGCTCGCTGGGCGTGACCGCTCCCGACGGCACCGTCCTGTTCGTCGCCGAGGACATTCAGACCGGCGGGGAGGACCTGCCCGCCACCCTCGGCATGCAGCGCCCCCAGCTGCAGCAGATCCTCATCGACGCAGTTCGCGCCTCCGGCGCCGGCGTTCACCTCGGCATCACCGCCGAAGTGCTGGAGCAGGACGCCGCCGGCGTGTCGGTGCGCTTCAGCGACGGCAGCGAAGGCCGCTACGACCTGGTGATCGGCGCCGACGGGGTCAACTCCGCCACCCGCGCCGCGATCGGCATCACGGACAAACCCGAGCCGACCGGCATGGCCATCTGGCGCATCGCCGCCCCGCGCCCCGAGAGCGTGACGCGCACCGACCTCGCCTACGGCGGCCCCGCCTACATCGCCGGCTACTGCCCCACCAGCGAGAACACCATCTACGCGTACGTCGTCGAAGGGTGCCGCGACCGCGCCGCCATCGATCCGGCCACCTACGCCGACGAGATGCGGCGCCTGGCGCAGAGCTACGGCGGGGTCTGGCCGGAGATCACCGAGCACATCACCGACCCGCAAAAGGTCAACTACACCTGGTTCGACCGCCTGCTGGTAGAGGACTCCTGGCACCGGGGCCGGGTCGTGCTCATCGGCGACGCCGCCCACTGCTGCCCGCCCACCATGGCCCAGGGCGCGGCCATGTCCCTGGAGGACGCCCTCGTCCTCGCCGAGCTGCTCAGCGGGGCCGTGGCCGACAGCCGGGACTGGGACGACGAGCTGCTCCAGGACTACTACGACCGCCGCATTCCCCGGGTGCGCACCGTCGTCGAGGCGTCCCTGCAGATCGGCCAGTGGCAGCTGGACGGTGTGCGCGACGCCGACATGGCCGGGCTGGTCGGCCGCACCATGAACCTGCTCAAGGAGCGCCCGTGAGCGCCACGGCATCCTCCGTGCCGACCATCGACGTCCACGCCCACCTCCTGCTCCCGGAGGTCGAGGAGGCCGTCGCCGGTCATCCCGGTCTCGCGGCGGCCCGTGCCCTCGACGCGCGCCGCAACGGCCCGGCGGCCCTGGCGGTGAACGGTCCGATGGTCGGGGCACGCATGCCGAAGCTGACGGACGCCGCGGCGCGTCTGACGGCCATGGACGCGCAGGGCGTGGACGTCCAGCTGGTCAGCCCCTCGCCGTCCCACTACCACTACTGGGCCGAGCCCCACCTGGCCGAGAAGGTCTGCCGACTGGCCAACGAGGGCACCGCCGCACACTGTGCGAAGGCGCCCGATCGCCTGCACGGCCTGGGACTGGTCCCGCTCCAGCATCCCGACCTCGCGGTCAGCCTGCTCGACCACGCCCTGGACCAAGGGCTGAGGGGCGTGGAGATCTCCTCGCACGCGCCCGGCCACGAACTGTCGGACCCGGCGTACGAGCCCCTCTGGTCCCGCGCGGAGGGGACAGGCGCCCTGGTCTTCCTGCACCCGTTCGGCTGCACCCTCGACGAGCGCCTGGACCAGTGGTACCTGTCCAACACCGTCGGCCAGCCCACCGAGAACGCGGTCGCCCTCTCCCACCTGATCTTCTCCGGCGTTCTGGACCGTCATCCGGGTCTGAAGCTGATCGCGGCGCACGGCGGCGGCTATCTGCCCACCCACATCGGCCGCTCCGACCACGCCTGGCGGGCCCGTCCCGACGCCCGGGGCTGTGAGCGGGAACCGAGCAGCTATCTGAAGCAGCTGCACTTCGACTCCCTCGTCCACGACCCTCAGGTGCTACGGGAACTGCTGCGAGCCGTCGGCCGGGAACGGGTCCTGCTCGGCTCCGACTTCCCCTTCGACATGGGCACCGACGATCCGCTCGGCGCGCTGCGCGCCGTAGACCTGCCCGACACCGACTTCCACTCCGTCCGCGGCGGAAACGCCGCCGCTCTGCTCAACCTCGTCTGAGGAGCTCCCCCCATGAACAACCGCCTGCTCACCCACCTTCGCCACGTCGACCTCGCCGTGCCGGACTACGACAAGCAACTCGACTTCTACGCCGGAGTCTGGGGCCTGACCAAGGTCGCCGAGGATTCCGGCATCTCCTTCCTGGCCGCCGAGGGCTCCCCCGAGCAGTACGTCGTCCGGCTGCGCAAGGCCGCCGAGAAGCGTCTGGACCTCGTCTCCTACGGCGCCGCGAACACGACCGACGTGGACATCCTCGCCGAACACCTCCTCGCGGCCGGCGTGCAGTTGATTTCCCAGCCGGGCAAGGTGGACACCCCCGGGGGCGGGTACGGCTTCCGGTTCTTCGACGTGGACGGGCGCACCATCGAGGTCTCCGCCGACGTCGAGGTGCGGCAGCACCGCAAGATCGAGGAGAAGGAGTCGATCCCGGTCAAGCTGTCGCACGTCGTCCTCAACTCGCCGGATCTGGACAAGACCAAGGCGTGGTACGAGGAGCACCTCGGCTTCCGGCTGTCCGACACACTCGGCCATCCGCACATCGGCGACGTCATGCACTTCATGCGGATCAGCAACCAGCACCACTCCATGGCCATCGCCAAGGGTCCGCACACCTCCCTGCACCACATCTCCTTCGAGATGCGCGGAATCGACGAGTACATGCGCGGCTCCGGCCGTGTCATCCGCTCCGGCGCCCGCAAGATCTGGGGTCCGGGCCGG
The DNA here is from genome assembly GCF_044540525.1 of Streptomyces sp. NPDC085932. NCBI lineage: Bacteria > Bacillati > Actinomycetota > Actinomycetes > Kitasatosporales > Streptomycetaceae > Streptomyces > Streptomyces sp. NPDC085932. The sequence goes on along the minus strand of NZ_JBITSJ010000006.1, from coordinate 538,212 downwards.
CACATGGCGGGCGACAACACCTTCACCTACTTCCTCGACCCGCACGGCAACACCGTCGAGTACACGACGGAGTTGGAGCTGCTGGACGAGGACACCTGGCACCCGCACGTCTATGACTTCTCCCAGCCCGAGGTCACCGACCAATGGGGCACCGCCAACCCCATGAACGAACTGGTCACCAAGGAGTCCTTCAACGACGTCGACCACGGCGTCTTCGTCGCCCCGCCGGTCTGATCGACGAAGCCCCGAGTCCCCGGGGGCGCAGTGACCCTGTCACCGCCCTGACTCCCCTGCCGCGCCCCCGGTCCTCGTGCCATCCCTCACGCCGACAGCCGACAGGAAACCGCCATGCGTTTCGCCACGTACGAGTACCGCAACCGACGCCAAGTGGCCGTCGTCGCAGAGGACGGCAGGCTCCACCCCCTACCCGGCGTCAGCTCACTGACCGGCCTGCTCGTCGAGGGCGGCGGTCTGCCCCAACTGCTCGACGCGGGCTCCGCGACTCTCCACGTCCCGGCCGGCCCCCACGTCTCCGAGGTACGACTGCTGGCGCCGCTCCAGCCGCCCACCGTCCGTGACTTCGTCACCTTCGAGGAACACGTCGAGGGCGTACGGCGGTCCGTGGACGGGGCTGCCGGGGTACCGGAGCAGTGGTACGCGGCCCCGACGTTCTACTTCGGCAACCCCTACGCGATGCACGGGCCGCACGACGACATCCCCATGCCGCCGGGGTCGAGCGTTCTCGACTTCGAGCTGGAGGTCGCTGCCGTGGTCGGCAAGGAGGGCCGCGACCTCACTCCCGAGCAGGCCCGCGACCACATCGTCGGCTACACCGTCTTCAACGACTGGTCGGCCCGGGACCTGCAGTCCGCTGAGATGAAGGTCGGCCTGGGCCCTTGCAAGGGCAAGGACACCGCCACCACGCTCGGTCCGTACCTCGTCACCGCCGACGAGTTGGGGAAGTACCGCGACGCCGACGGCTTCCTGCGGCTCGCACTCACCGCCGAGATCAACGGCGACGTCGTGGGCAAGGATCTGCTGTCCAACATGAGCTGGACCTTCGAGGAGATGGTCGCCTACGCCTCACGCGGGACCGTCGTCCGCCCCGGCGACGTCTTCGGTTCCGGGACCTGCGGCAACGGCGGCTGCCTCGCCGAGCTGTGGGGTGTACGGGGTGAGCAGTCCCCGCCTCCCCTGAAGCCCGGCGACACGGTCACCCTCACCGCCGAGGGCATCGGCTCCGTCTCCAACACCGTGGTGGCCGGCCCGGACCCCATGACCGTCCCCGTCGCCCGACGCCGCACGAGGGAGCGGCCGTGACCGATCTCCATCCCAAATGGCTCCTCGGCAGGGTCGTCGTGGTCACGGGCGCGGCCGGTGGCCAGGGCGCCGCAGAGGCCGAGGCGCTGACCCGCGAAGGCGCCCGGGTGATCGCCACCGACGTCACGCAGGCACCCGGCTGCCGCCGTCTCGACGTCACGAGCGAGAAGGATTGGGCGGAACTTGCCGCCGACCTGCGTGAGGCATACGGGCAGGTGCACGGCCTGGTCAACAACGCAGGCATCACCTGGCGAGCCCGGATCGACGACGTACGCCCCGAGGACATGGCCCGCGTCCACGCGGTCAACGTCACCGGCCCGCTGCTGGGCATCCAGCACCTGGGGCCGCTGATGCCGCCCGGCTCCTCGATCGTGAACGTCGGCTCGTCCGCCGCGCTCACCGGCCACTATCCGGTCGCCTACACGGCCAGCAAGTGGGCACTGCGCGGCCTGTCGAAGACCGCTGCCGTGGAACTGGGGCCCCGCGGCATCCGCGTGAACACGATCCACCCCGGCTTCATCGAGACGGACATGACCGCCTCCGCAGCGCCCGCCTTTCGCGAGGCGAACATCCGGGAGACACCACTCGGCCGCACCGGCACGGTCGAGGAGATCGCTCCGCTCGTGGTCTTCCTCCTGTCCGACGACTCGTCCTTCATCACCGGCGCCGAGATCCCGGTCGACGGCGGCCTCACGGCGCACGGCGGCGTCAAGTCGATCTCCGACGCCCTTCACCTGTAACAGCAGCAAGTCCCTCCCTTCCATGGACAAGGTCCGCGCGAGCGCGGCCGAGGCGGTCGCCGGCATCCCCGACGGTGCGTCACTGGCCGTTGGCGGCTTCGGACTCAGCGGTGTGCCCGAGGCCGCGATCCCGGCCCTGCACGAGCAGGGCGCGACCGGCCTCGAAGTCGTGTCGAACAACTGCGGCGTTGCGGGCCGTATCTGCCAGCCGGTGGCCGGTGCCACGCCCCACCGTGAGATGGGAGGGCTGGGCTGCGCTCAGGCGTCCTGCTGCGCCCGGCCCGAGAGATGGGCCGCCCCCCGCGCCCAGGACCTGTTCTGCCGATCATGTGCGGAGCGGGTTGACCGCAATCGCTGTGATGGTGGTGCCGAGGAACGCATGGCCGCGTCTGCCGTAACAGGCGGCAACGGTCTAAGCGCGAACCCGAGCACCGCCCTGCCCTGTGTGCTGATCAGCGGAGACTGCATGATGAGGTTCATGAAGTTTCTCGCCGCGGTGGGCCTGCGGATCGTGGATGGGTGGACCGAGCCCGAAGGGCTCATTCCCCCCATCGTCACCGGACAGGCACCGAGCTGCCCTTCCGAGGAAGGGCGCGTCGAGGCCATGCTGGACGCACTCGAGCCGAAGCTGCACGAGAAAGCGAATGCTAACTGGTACCGGCTGTGCCCGCCGGCACGGGACTGGGGCATCGCCGGATCCCGGGGGCGTCCGGGCTTTAGGGGGCGGGTAGAACAGCTGCCCTCTTGCAGGCCAGGTTGGCCTTGGCTTCCGAGAGACCAGGGCCATAGCCCTTGCCCATAGGGTCAGAGGTGGCCTGCAACGAGCTCGAGCACTGTTCGAACCTCTTGGCGACTCCCTCTTGACAGGCGCTCTCAACGATGTGAGCGGAAGGAACTCCCCCGTTCGCGGCCACGGTATCGATGCACGCACTGTAGGTAGCACTTGCACTTCCGGCACCTGCGATGATTCCCGCAGTGACCAGAGCGAAGCTCGATACAGCCACGGCAAGAGGCTTGAGGCTACGCATCATTCTTCCCAACTTCCTTGGCAAGCAGGGGTTACCGACAAGCCTGTAAACGGCCTGCTTCGTTCGGTGTTATGCGATCAATGTCGCTACCACCCGAACGGTGTACGTGGGCGATACCAAGCACGGTGGAGTGAACACCGTCGCCTCTGAGGCAGCAGCCGGTGATGACTTGCCCCGGCTGGGCGGACGGCCGCGGTCCGGTGCGTGAACGCCGCGACCATCGGCGATGCATGGGGTCGCGTCGCTTCGGACTCCAGGTGCAGCTCACATAGGCTGTCTGGTCTCATCCGACGCACCGCCATGAGGATCAGCCCATGCGCAACAGCACCAGGATCCGCCTGATAGAGCCCAGCGACGCCGCCCCGATCGCCGCGCATAGGGTGCGGGACTTCGAGGCCTTCCGGCCATGGGAACCCGCCCAGCCAACCGACTTCTTCACCCCGGAGGGCCAGACGGAGCGGATCGACAGGCTGCTGACCGGATACCGGGCCGGCACGGTCTGGCCAGGCGTGGTGCTCGCCGACGACCAGGTGATTGGGCAGATCACCGTCGGCGGCATCCTGCCGCAGCCGCACCTTCGCCGCGGGTCTGTCGGTTACTGGATCGCCAGCGTCGCCCAGAATCAAGGGCACGCCGGGCGCGCCGTCGGGCTTGTACTCCAGGTGATGACGGACGAACTCGGGTTGCACCGCGCTGAGGCGTCCACCGCCCTGGAGAATCTGCCGTCGCAACGGGTACTGCGCCGCAACGGGTTCAGCCCGTACGGGGTCGCGCACTCCTCGATCTTTCTCGACGGGAGCTGGCGGGACGGGCTGCTGTGGGAGCGGGTCCTGGGCGACTGACTGATCGTTTCACAACGAGGTCCGCAGGGGCGGAGGCATATGCGGCTGCAGGCCAGTTCGAGCAGGCCCTGATGGAGGTCAGCACGTCTTTCGTAGCGGAGGCGGAGTCGTTTGAACTGGTGAAGCCACGCCCTGCTGCGCCCGGCCCGCGAGATGGGACGACCCGCTGCGCCCAGAGGCCGGTGACGGGGCATCGGGCCAGCAAGTCGGATGCCGAGGGCAGCCCTGCTCAGGCCGTGGGCCAGCCGCTACCCGCCGGGGGCGGCCGAGCCGAAACGGCGTCTACCAAGGACCGCTCGCCAGCGAGGCCACCACGACGCGCTCACGCTGGGCGCTGCGCCGGAGATCGAGACGGCGCCCGCTGTGGTGGACGCGCTATGGAAAGCTGGAGCGCGCCCGGTGGAACACGGGTGCGGCGCAGAACACGTATGGCATGCGCAGGAGTGTCCGTCGTCGCGGTGGGCTGGGTCACGCCTGGTCACGGCGCTACTGAGCGTAACTAGCAGCGTTTATTAAATATTACACAATGCCGCCGTTAGGAACGGTTGGTGATTTTTTGCGGGGCGGCATGAGTGATCGGGCCCGCGAATCACTTATGTAGAGGGCAGGCCCAACGGCCTTTCGGCGCATGCGAGTCGGCGCCGGCTCTCCATACCCCTCGATGGAGAGGAACTCACTCATGTCCCCTGCCGACGGGAGGCGTTCGTGGGTCACAACGACGCACCAGAACGCTCCGCGCAGGAGCACGACCTCGGGCTGTCCCAGTCCATGTACGTGCCGCTGGACCTGCCGATCGACTTCGAGGCCTTCTACCTGGCGCACTAGGCCGCGAAAGTGGCCAGAGTTGCTGGTTGTTGCGACTGACCTACAGTGCCGCAGTTGGGTCCTGCATTGTCAGCGGTGTTGAGTACGGTCTGCCCATGGATCATCAGAGGGCGGGAGACGCACGGCAGGCGTGGGGCCGGGTGACCGCGTGGCTTGAGAATCATGCCCCTGAGGTGTTCGCTGCTCTCGGCGGGCCAGGGAGTCCGGCGGCCATCTGCGACGCCGAACTGCGCATGGGCCTACAACTGCCGGAGCAACTGCGGCAGTGGCTTCTGGGTCACGACATCGATGCAGGTCGGCAGCCTCCTGCTGGATCGTGTCTGGTGGCACTGGGGTGCCCAGGCGTCCTTCCCAGTGGCGGACTCCTGCTGGGCCTCCTGGATATCGAACGTGTCTACCTCCACAAGATGGCCATGGAGGAATTGGCACGATCCGTAAGCACCGATTACCCGTCCTGGCGCAGAGAGTGGGTGCCAATCGCCTCGGAGTGCGATGGCTTCTACGGGACGTTCGTGAACACAATCACCGGTGAGGTGGGATCTTGGAGCGAGGGATCGCTCCCTGCGGAACGCGAGTACGCCTCGTTGTTCGCCTTCTTCCAGGATGTGGCTGACCAACTTGAGGGAGTGTCCTCGGGCGCTTGGGATGGACCCGGCAGAGCCGGTAGACGTGATCCGCGCCCGGAGGATGATCCTGTACGTCTCTGGGCTCGTGCGAACGGCTACCTGGTCAATGACCGCGGACGTATCCCCGCAGCCATTCGCGAGGCATACGAAGCATCACGGTGAGCGCCGGGCCCGAAGGTGCTGATCACAGCCACTCGTTGATCGCGGCGATGAGGACTGTCGCCTCGTAGCGGACTGCGAGCTTGTCGTATCTGGTGGCAACGGCCCGGTGTCTTTCGAGGCGGTTGATGCCGCACTCGACCGCCTGCCTGGCCCTGTAGTCCTCCCGGTCGAACTTCGGCGGACGGCCACCGAGGGAGCCGCGCTTCCTACGATGGCGGACGTGGTCGCCCTTGTCCGGGATGGTGCAGCGGATCCCACGTCTGCGCAGGTAGGCCCGGTTCCTGCGCGAGGCGTCCGCCTTGTCGGCCCGCACCCGATCAGGGCGGAAGCGCGGCCGGCCCGGCCCCACGCGGGGCACGCGGACCCTCTCCAGCACGGGCTCGAACTGCGGTGAGTCCCCGCGTTGCCCTGCCGTCACCACGATCGACATGGGTTTCTGACCCTGCTCGATGGCCAGGTGGAGCTTGGTGGTGAACCCGCCGCGCGAGCGTCCCAGCCCGTGATCTCCGAGTTCGGTGAACACACCGCCCGCTGGTTCCTTCTGCAGGTCGCCCTGCTTGCGGGCTCCGGCCGCATGCTGATGGGCACGGCAGACCGGGGAGTCGACGCTCAGGTCCAGACGATTGCGCCTTTCACGTAGGCCCGGGTCTGGAGACGAGTGAGGATCCGGTGCCAGGTCCCGTTCCCCTGCCACCGGCGAAACAGGTCGTAGATTCGGCCCCATGGCCCGTACTCGCCGGGGACGTCCCGCCACGGAACACCGGTCCGGACCCGGAATCGTATGCCGCCGATCAGCCGCCGCCGAGACCAGAACAGCGGCCTCCCCAACCTGGCACCCTTCGGCAACCACGGCTCCAGCACTGCCCACTGCTCGTCCGTGAGACCTCCCCGACCCATGAACCGTGATCATTCGCAGACCAAGATCGATTTTCGACACACGCCCTAGGTGTATTGATCACGAGCGTTGTTGACAGGGCCGGGGTCTTGATCATGGCGAAGACCTCCGGTGTGGTGGAGGTGTCTAAGCTGCACCGCACACGGAGGTCTTCGTGTCCCACCGTAATGCCCGTCTGACCGTGCACGGCAGACGGATCCTGGTCGAACGCGTGCTGTCCGGCCGTCCCGTCGCGCACGTGGCGGCCGAGATGGGCATATCGCGGCCCACCGCCCACAAGTGGATCCGCCGCTGGCGGGCCGAGGGCGAGGCCGGGCTGCACGACCGCTCCAGCAAGCCCCGAACCACACCCCATCGCACACCACCCGCGCTCGAGGCCCGAGTCTGCCGTCTGAGGACCGACCGCAAGCTCGGCCCGGTCCGCATCAAACCGGTTCTGGGCCTGCCCGCCTCGACCGTGCACCGCATCCTGGCCCGTCACGGCCTCAACCGCCTCGGCAACATCCCCGACGGCGGCGGCCACAAGGTCATGGACCGCCGCCGGGCGACGGACAACAAACTCGCCACCACCGCCCGACGCCGCAGCTGCAGGCCGGTGATCGGCTACTCGTTCATCCACTCCGCCGTCGACGACCACTCCCGCCTGGCCTACAGCGAGGTCCTCACCGACGAGCGCAAGGAAACCGCCGCCGGCTTCTGGCAGCGGGCGAACGCCTTCTTCAGCGCCCACGGCATCACCGTCGAACGGGTCCTGACCGACAACGGCTCCTGCTACAAGTCCAGGCTGTTCACTTCCAGGTGCCCAACTACAGTTTCTTCGCTCCTCCGTGTGGTCGGCCGTGAGCCGGATTCGATGCGACAAGATCATGGAGGAGAACACTGTGACCGGGTGCGTTGCCAGCGACGTAGGAACAGACTGTCAGATCCCAGTCAGCCCGGGGCCGCGCGGGAATCGTCGCTCGAGGCCATCCATGGCCGGGTGCAAACCGCCCTCACTCCAAAGTTGATCACGGAAGCACTGCCGTCGGTCTGGCTGCCCGAGACATCCGCGATGCGCCGCAGTGACGCGCACCCGCTGCCCCTCACGGCTCCGCAGCGATCCCCCGCGCTCTCGGAGCCTTCCTCGGATCGCTGCAGCCCGCCGGGAGTGCCGGCCCAGACTCCAGTCTGTAGTGGCAGGCGCGTCCCGGTCCGTGGAACATCTCAGGGCGGCACCTCCCACGACACCAGGACTCTCCACCCACCCCCCGGAAGCAGCCGAGACTTCGGGGCAGGGCCCTGCCTCGTGGCACGGCCGCGTAAGGCACCGGGCTGTGCGCTGCCTGCTGCCGACGAAGGCACGAGGGGGGAGGGACCGCGCGACCTCCCCAGGTCACGGTCCTCCCTCAGCCAGCGCTCACCCCTCTAACCGCTCGGATCAGGTTCATGCCCAGGCCCACAGTTTGAAGTGCAGAAGGGAGGCGGTAGCGGGGGCGGGCACTCGGGACGGTATGGAAGACAACGACAGGCAGCAGATCGGCGGTCAGCAGCGCGGGACAGTAGAGCGGTTGGTGAGGGCATGGCTGGCCGAGACCGAACGTCACGACCATGATGCCGCCGGCGAGGCCCGTGCCGGCTGGGAACAAGGCTCCCTCCCTGAACCGGCTGCACAGGACCTGGCCACCTGGGTCACCGCACGTGTCACGGACACGGCGTTCAACGAGGATGAGGGCCCTCACGTCGAAAGCGGCGTCCGGATCACACCGGCTGATAAGGACACGGTGCACCGCTGGCTGCGGTCGCAGGGGCACTCAGTCTGACCGACTGCGGCGACGGCGATCCAACCGATGACACGGAGACCAGCCACACCCCTCCCGGCGCCCGGTGCTCGACTCTCGCATCCGACCGGAACCGTCGATGGGCAGTGAAGGACCCGTTCAACGAGGCCGTCGCCGCCTTCTACGTCCAGGCCTCCGGCGGACTCGGTGACCTGTACGCGCCGGTGCTCTCCCTGACGGCCGGCGACATGGAACGGCCCGGCCTGCTGGGCTACATCAAGGGACTGCGGTTCATCCGGATCGAGGCGTTCGATACCGACGCCGCGGTCACTGCCACCCAGCTGCTGCGGTTCGGGCACTCCTGGGCCGCCGTCCACGCCATCCACGCCGCCCGCCCTGCCCGCCCACCCCGGCGGACGGTACCTGCTCACCCTCACCCCCAAGACGTACGCCGGAACCGGCGTCCAAGCCGTCCACCCCGACCAGTAGCCGGCAAGCCAGCCGCCCGGCGACGAACCGGCACGATCGTCACCAGGTCAGGTCGGCCGCAACCCTGGCAGCCGCGAAGACCCGGTACCGCTCCCGCCGGGAGCAGCAGGGCGTGCTCAGGGAAGGTGCGTTGCCCTGTGCTTCAAAGCCCGGCCGCAGGCCGGGTGTCCTTCGGGGGAACCTTGCAGTTTCTTTCGACAACACCTGCGCGATACTCCACCCGTCGGCCGTCGAGGGCTGTTCCAGCTCCCGCTCGGACAGGGAAGCAACGGTGTCGGCCAAGCGGCGGAAGCTTGCGTGGAGGGCTCGAGCCAGACCGACAAGCTGCCGGCCGCATCAGTGGGGTGAGGGTGCCGTCACATCCTCGCTCACTGCTGCTGGTAGGCGAGGTCAGCAGCGGTGAGGCCCTCGAGAGCCATGCCGAGCTGAAGGCCTTCGGCCATACGGCGGCTGATGCGCTGGCGCAGGGTGACGGCGAGGTAGCGGGTGAGCAGCTGCGGCTTGGCGGCCAGGTCCTCTGCGAGCTGCTGGGCGCGGGGCAGGACCTGCTCCAGCGGGAGTACCTCGGCAACCGCGCCCCAGCGCTCGGCCTGCTCGGCCGTGAAGGAGCCCTGCGTCAGGGTCAGATAGCGGGCGCGGTTGACGCCCAGGGCCTCTTCCCAGGCGATCTGGATGCCATCGCCGGGGACGATGCCGAAGGTCAGGTGGGGGAAGTCGGAGAAGACGGTCGTGTCGGCGGCGATGACGACGTCCGCCAGCAGGGCGTACTCGCTGTGGACGGACACGGGACCGTTGACCGCGGCGATGACGGGCATCTCCAGGTCGACCAGGCGCTGCAGCACGCGGCGGCCCTCCGCCAGCGTGCGGTCCCACTGGGCCGGCTTGGTGATATCGCCCAGGCTGGCACCGTCGATGTCGGTCATGAACCGGTCGCCCGTGCCGGTCAGGACCAGAACACGGTTGTCACGGTCCTCACCGATCTCGAACAGGGCACGGGGGAAGTCAGTGTGCGTCTCACCGGTGAAGGTGGCCGGACCGGCGTCGGTGTGGAAACGCAGCGTGAGCACACCCGAGTCCGTGCGGCTCATTGCCAGGTTCTTGAACGCGGTGAAGTAGGACGGGGTCTGCTGAGACACGGATGGCTCCTGAGGTGATCTCGGGCGGTCGATCCGCCCTGTGCCCCTACTCAACTCCTGCCGCAGCGGAATGCATAGCGCCTGGCCAGAGGGCTTGCCGAGGGCGGTCATAAGCATCGGTGATGGCGTCGTGCAGGGGTTTGCCGCCGCGCGCCTCGAGCCCTGGCCGGGTTCGTGCGGACCGCTTCGGCGGCGCCCGCACCGTCTTGGCCCCCTGCCGAGACCGGCGGTACCGCGCTTCACGGACAGCTATACCGCCGTGGGGCCGCGCAACGCGCGTGACCGCGCCGCCGGCTGCTCGTGATGCGATGGGGGCATGGAAATCCGAGCGATGCGTGCGTTCGTCACAGTGGTGGAAGAAGGCGGCCTGTCGGCGGCGGCACGACGGCTGCACATCAGCCAGCCCGCCCTGTCCCAGACCATGAGCGCCCTGGAACGCGAATTCGGTCAGCAGCTACTGATCCGCTCCTCCACGGGCATGCAGGCCACGGACACCGGCCTGACGCTGCTCGCGGAATGCCGTGCCGTACTGGCCCGCTACGACCAGGCCCTTGCGGTCATGACCGCGCGCACCGGGGAGAGCGCGACCACGCTTCGGATCGGCATTCCCCTTGAGCTACCCGCCGACCTGCTGTCCAAGGCACTGCTCGAACTGTCCACCGCCCACCCCGACACGCGGGTCCAAGCCCGGCACCTGTCCACCTCGGCGCAAGTCACGGAACTCCACCAGGGCAACCTTGAGCTGGGCCTGCTACGAGAACGCCCCCAGGGGCAGGAACTCGACGCAGTGCTGGTCGTGGAGGAGCGCCTAGGCGTTCTGCTCGCGGCCGAACGTGCCGCAGAACTGGCCGGCCCCGACGGCATCCGCCTGGACGCGCTGAACACACTCTCCTGGGTCGGTTTCCCCCGTTCCGGCAGCCCCGCCTGGTACGACGAACTCACCGCCATCCTGCGCAGCCATGGAATCGACCCAGGTCCACAAGTCCCCGACGGGCAGCCGTTGATCGCCGAGGTCAAACTCGCCTCCGTCAGCGCCGGGCGCGCCTTCACCCTGGCACCCCCGGGCTGGTCCCAGCCCCTGCCCGACTCCGTCACCTGGTTCCCACTGGTAGGTCACCCCATCGTCCGGCGCACCTGGGCTGTGTGGAACGCAGGCTCCCACCGCCGCGATCTCGGCCACCTGGTGGCAGCCCTGGACCAGCCCGCCGCGAAGGCAGCGCCCGACGCGACACGCTGACACGCGCTGCCCATCAGCCGAGACGGACGAGGGACGACAACGAAGAACCCTGTCCACTCCTCCGGCCCGGCTCTCCGGTCGTTGATTCGCGGACGCGCAACGACGAGCCGAAGCTGAGGGCCGAGTTTGCGCAAGCCGGCACCCTGGCACAAGCCCGGCCCGGCCCACCACGTCTCAGGACGACAAGAACGGGCAGCGCACGCTCATGATCCCTCCATCCGCTATCTCGACGAATGCGCCAAGGAGGGCGGCGACGATGGAATGTCCGCCGAGCGACGGCTGATGGTCGACTGGACCGAGACGCGCCTCTCGACCCCGTGCCCCGGGGGTTCTTGCGCGGCTCTCGTGCAGCGAGACGTCACGTAGGGCTCACGCGTCACGCCGGGGAGTGGTTTCGCGCCTGACGCCTGCTGCTCCCGGGTGCGCATCGCACCAGGGCGGCCGCGGTGGCTGGGCAGTCTCCCCCAGCGGCATCCGCATCGCTTTGCGTTCTGCTTCTCCTGGCCGGCGAGGAGCCTGTCCCGGTCCCGATGGGCGTCCGCGACTGCACGCTCGGTGCTGCGATGCCGACTCAAGCTGCGACGTCGGATTCGGGTGGGAGTGCAGGGCCGAGCAGCAGGCCCCCGTCCAGGACGAATTCCGAGCCCGTGGCGAACGATGCGTCCTGGGAGGTGATGAAGAGCAACAGGCGGGTGATGTCGGACGGTTCGGCGAGCCGGGGAATGGCGAAGGGATCGGGCGAGTAGACGTCGGCGATGGCCGGCTGGCCCGCGGCGGTGGGTTCGTTGATCAGCGGTGTGGAGACGACGCCGGGGTGGATGGAGTTGACCCGGATGTTGTCCCGCCCCAGTTCCAGCGCGGCCGTCTTGGTCAGCCCGCGCACGGCCCACTTGCTCGCGGTGTAGGGGGCGTAGAAGGCCGTGCCGACGTGGGCCATGGTCGAGGCGATGTTGACGATGGTCCCGCCACCGCTCCTGCGCATCGACGGAACTACGGCTCTGATGCCGAGGAACTGGCCGGTGACGTTGACGCCGAAGGTGTGTTCCCAGGTGCGGAGTTCGGTGTTCTCGATAGGGGCTGCCGGGTTCTGGATGCCCGCGTTGTTCACCAGGACGGTGATCGACCCGAACTCGTCTTCGACTTCTCGCACCAGTGCCACCCAGTCGTCCTCGCTGGTGACATCCAGGCGAACGGACAGAGCCCGCTGGCCGAGCTGAGCAGCGAGATCGCGGCCGGCGTCTTCGTCGCGGCCGGCGATGACGACGTTCGCCCCCTCGGCGTGGTAGCCCCGCACATGACTGCTGCCCATCCCCCCGCTGCCGCCGGTGACAATGACGGTTTGACCCTCAAAACGGCGTTCCACGCTGCTTCCCTTCAGGCTTGGATAATGGTGAGCCGAGTGACTCGCCTCCTCACTCACGGTAGGAACAGGACTAGAGGTGAGTCAAGTGACTCACCTCGGGGCGGAGGGCATACTGGAGGGCATGACGGCACAGCCTTCGGAGTACCACCGGCGCGTGGCAGCGCAGAAGCGGACGTCCATCATCGAGGCAGCGACGAAGCTGTTCCTCGACTCGGGCTACGACGGCACCTCGCTGGCCCGCATCGCAGAGGCGGCCGGAGTGTCGCGGGCAACTCTGTTCAAGCAGTTCACCACCAAGGCGGCCCTGTTCGAGGCGATCGTCACCGAACACTGGAAAGTCGACGACGGGGAGGCACCCCTCCCCGAACCCGGCAACCTCCGCGCCGGGCTGGAGACCATCGGACGCCGATATGCGGCCCTGCTCACCCAGCCCGGCATGGCCGCCCTCTTCCGCATCGTCATCGCCGAGGTCCCACGCTTCCCCGAACTCGGCGAGACCCAGTTCAAGCTCGGCAAGATGCCCTACTTCGAATCGGTCCGCCGCTACCTGGCAGCCGAGAACGCCGCCGGCGCAGCCCGGCTCGACGATGCGGAGATGGCGGCGACCCAATTCCTCGGGATGATCTCCAACTACGTGTTCTGGCCGCGCATGTTGCTCGCACGCTGGGAACCCGACGACACCGCCATCACCAACGCGGTCGACCAAGCAGTGCTGACCATGCTCGCCCGATACGGCGTAGAGGGGACCCACAACGGCTGAGACACCAGACCCCGCCGCCCTGCGCACCCCTGCTCCCGCGCAGGTGGGCCGAGGGTGTCGACGGTGTCCGCCTTGACGGACTCGGAGTCGATCACGCTCGCGCTCGGCTCCTGAACGTTCGCGCGGATGCTTCAGGCGGAGCCGGCCAGGGCGGCCGCGGTCGGAGACATCGACTGGCTGGTGTCGGTCGACTGCACGATCGTGCGCACCCGCCACCACGCAGCCGGAGCCCGAAATGGGAGCTCGGGCGCTCGGACGGTCGTGAGACTTTTTGAGCAGCCTGACGCCTTCGGCCGCCCGCTCGCGCTGGTGGTCACCGGCGGCAACGCCACCGATTGCACCAGTTTGCCTGCGGTGCTGTCGCCGAGTAGTCGGCCCGGCCATCGCCGCCCCGGTCGCACGCGGCGAGCGTCGTCGAGCAGGACGTACTCCGGACCTCCCTCGCGCAGGGCCTTCTGTCGTGGAACTGTGCGAGCAGGCTCCCGGCGGCTTCGAAACCCTCGGCTCTATGTCCCGCGCCGCCTGAAACGTTCGCCTAAGCGTTCGATGAAGCGTTTCCCCGCTTGTCGCGCATGCCGGATCGTAGTGGGGTTCTGTGGGGGATCCGGCGGAGCGCCGACCCCGTGGACGCGACACGCGAAGCCGCCTTGGAATCCATTGATCCAGACACCCGGAATATGCCGAGTGACTGGGTAGTGAAACCCGCGGTACTCGATGCCGGCATCTTGGAACCTGTCGGACTCCTGCGCCTGGTAAGGCGGCTTGACCTGCACCCAAGCCGACCAATTTCCGTCGCTTTCAACCCTCACCGTGATATCCGCCGGCAGCCTCCTCGCCTCCCCCGACTCGACTGACTCCTCGACTGACGGGATAACGAAGGAAACGTTCTCCAGCAAAAACTCTTGACCCATATCAAGAAACGTAAACGCAGCGTCAAGGGGCCTCGATTCGCCAACGAGGCCGAATACTGCCTCGGCGCTTTCCCTTCCCGTTCTCTGCAATGTGAAGCCCCTCAGAGCCAGCCCTGACGGGAGGCCTGGAGGCCGAGCTGGAAGCGCGTCTGGGCGCCGAGGAGTTCCTGGAGTCTGCTGATCCGCCGGGCGATCGTCCGCTCGCTGACGCCCAGTTCCCGGGCGATCGCCTCGTCGGTCAGACCGGCACTCAGGTACGTCAGCAACTGCTTGGTCCGGGCGGGTGCGTCACGGTCGGCCGCGTCGGCGGCGGTGATCGGCACGGCCATGCGCCAAAAGGCGTCGAAGACTCCGGCCAGCCCGGTCAGGAAAGGCGAGTCGTGCACGACGACCGCGGCAACATGGGGCCTGCCTACGAGGGGTGCGCGGGCCGCGACGAGCGCCCAGCGGTCGTCGACAAGCGTGATGTTCATGGGCACATGCGCGAACACCCGCGCTTCCTCACCGGCGTCGACGCACTGCTGCACCATGCGCAGGGCCTGCTGGTCGTGCAGGACACGCGCCCCGTAGATCACCTGGTACTCGACGCCCCGTGCCAGGGCGTCGAAGAGACCGTCGACGATCTTGTGGCCCTCTGTTGAGAGGTTGCCGAGGGTCATGGCTCGTACCCGTTCCCGCGCCAACCGCTGGACGCTGTCCAGTACCCGGCGGCCCGCCTGATGGGAGGGCAGCAGCTCGAAGTCCGAACGTTCACCGAAGCTGCGGCTCCACACCTGTGACAGGATCTCGGCGCTGTCACGGGCCGCGGCCGCCTCCCGGGAGCGGCGTTCAGCGAGGGCCTCCATGGCAAGACGTGGCGGGAGGGGAAGGACCGTTTCGGCGTCCCGCCGCTCGACAAGCCCGATGGTGTGCAGTTCCTCCAGGACGCTCGCCACATCGTGCGAGGGAACGTCCATGCGGGAGGCCAGTTCGCTCACGACGCACTCGCCGCACTCCACAAGGTCAAGGTAGGTGCGCTCTGCGGCGGCGGACAGGCCGAGAGCTTGCAGGGGGCCCATGGAGCACGTTGTATCACCGCTGCGCCGGGCGCGTGAGGCATACGTGACCAGGGACACTGCGGTGCGGGGCCTGCCGCCGCCTTGGAGCACCGGTCAGGCGTCGGGTTCCGTGAGCTGGGGCAGCTCCTGATCGAACTGGGCCGCGAAGGCCAGCGAGGGCAGGACATGCCCCTGCTTCTGAGCGTCCTCGGCGACGCTGTAAGCCCACTCGACGGAGTGCAGGCGCTGGTTCGGTGTGCCGTGGTGGCTGGAGAGGGAGAAGGAGCAGTCGCCGAGCTGGAAGAAGACCTGGGAGAACTCGCGCACGCGCTTCCACTGCATGGACGCGCCCCGCGCGTGGGTCAGGTAGTAGGAACCGAAGGCGTCCGCCATCAGCTCGGTCCGCCTGCTGGCTTCCGCGCCGGTGAGGTCGCTCGTGAACAGGCCCTTCTGGTACTGGATCTGGTGGCCGTATTCGTGGGCCAGGATCGCCTGGGGAGCCACGTCGTCCAGACCGACCGCGCGGAAGCCCTCGAGGACTCCGTCGCCCATCACGATCTCGGGCGGGACCGTTCCGACGCCCGGCAGGTCGGAGCCGTCGACGGCGAACGCGTTGAAGGTGAACAGCGGATGCCGGCCGTGCTCGAACTTGTCCTGGTCGGCGAGGGTCGCCACCGCGTTCGCGAGCTGGGTCGAGACGGCCTCGTCGAACCCGAAGCCGATCTGAAAGACGCGTGCGACGCGCGTCCGGTCGAGCAGCACGTCGGAGTGCATGGGCACCACCCGTACGCGGTTGCCGTCGACGTCCCAGAAGGAACGCAGATCGCGCGTGGTGCGGGTGATGGGGGTGGTGAATTCACCCTGCTGCCCGAAGTCGTCACCCGCCTCGTCCGGGAACAGGACGGCGTTCAGCAGCACGACCTGCTGAAAGATGGTCGCGACACCGTGGTCGGAGGCGTCCCATCCTTCGGTGAGGGCGGCCAGCCAGTCACGGACGGGGGTGGTCGTCGTGCACTGGTAGTCGGCGGGGTCTATGACCTCGCCGGGCACGAGGTCGTCCACGCCCAGCTCCGCCTGGAGCCGTTCGGCCCGGGCCGCGCCGTCCGGCAGCAGTGATTCGAGGCGCTGCTCCAGGGCCTGCGCCTGAGCCGGGTTCAGGTCGCCGGAGGTGGCGCCGTGTGCCTGGGCCGGCAACGCGACCAAGCCCACCGCCAGGGTCACGACAGCGGCGGCGGTACGCCAGGTGGTGCGTCTGTTCATCGTTCTCCTCGAAGAACCGAGAAAGCGGGACGCGCCCACTCAACACAGGTGACGCCCGGGGAAGCGAGATACTCGGGCTGGCGGAAAGCGGCATGGCAGGAAGACGCCGCCGGCCCGGCCGTCCCCCAGACCTTCGTCGACCGCCTCACGCCGTGCAGGTCCACGCCGCCCACCGCCACGTGTACCTGCACCCCGAGAGCGGACTGGCGCCGTTCGTGGAACGCGCCGCACAGCGACGACCGGCCGGGCACCGCACCACGTGACAGGCGATCGTCGTCGCTGTACCTCTGCGAAGACCTGTGGCGGCACGTGGGCCGGCGCATCCGAGCCGACCGGCTGCCGCAAGTCCAGGTAGCAGCGCAGCCGTACGCCGGGCTCACCTGCGTCGCGGGTCGTCGGATGTGAGCACGGCGCTCGGCGGGATCTGTGGGATGCGCGGTGATCTCCGCCGTCCTCGCGCCTGGTCGTCGTCGATGTCGTGGCCACCGCCTGAGCGCACTGCGCTCCATCCTCGCTTCGACGGGAACGCTGGACAGCAGAAGCACGCGGGTCGAAGTCTTCCGTTGCGGATCATCGGCTCACCCTTTCCCCGGCACGGCAGTCACAGCGTGGCACCGGCGCCCGCGGCCGCCGGCCTCGGAGTGCGGTGGGCCCGCGCCGGCGCGGCTCGTAGGCCGCCGCTCTCGGGGAGCATCTGTGCGCGGTTCCCTGTGTCTGCAGGACCGTTCGCGGCTGTCCGGCTCGACGGAGCATGCCGCTCCTGTCGATCCGGTGCTTCTCGTTCCGAACAGGCCGACGCCCGGCGGCGGTCGAGCCGGTGCCGAGAGTGCCGCAGGACGAGATCCGAGAACCGGAGGCCTCGCCAGCCGACTCGATCTCCCACTTTGTCCTGATCATGGAAAAAGTATCGGGATCCGATGCGAAAGGGGTTACGCCCGCGAAACTGGGCCGCTAACTTCCTTGCATCGAACCGGTCATGCACATGCAACCGGCTCGACGGCGCGACGGCGCGCGCCTGAGCTCCCCCGGCGGACCCGACACCGGCCTGCCGTCCCCCACCCTCCCGGGAGACTTCTGTGCGCACAAAAGTGGTCAGACCCAGACTCGTTCGTACGCTTGTGACGGCGCTGGTGTGTGCCGTCGGCTGCCTGGTGCCCGGGACAGCCGCGGCCGCTCCGGCGGGCCCCGAGGCGGCACCCCGCGCTGCCGCCGCCGAGTTCCAGCAGGTCACGCTCGCCAAGGGGGTGGCCGAGATGGGCGAGCCGATGACGCTCGCCGTCCTGCCGGACCGTTCGGTGCTCCACACCTCCAGGGACGGCACCGTCCGGCTCACCGACGCGGCCGGCACCACCAAGGTGGCCGGCAGACTCGACGTGTACAGCCACGACGAGGAGGGCCTGCAGGGCGTCGCCGTGGACCCGGGCTTCTCGTCCAACCGGTTCGTCTACCTCTACTACGCCCCGAAACTGAGCACTCCGGGCGGTGACGCGCCCTCCGACGGGTCGGCGGCGGACTTCGCCCCCTTCGACGGCGTCAACCGGCTCTCCCGCTTCGTCCTCAGCAGCGCCGGGACCCTCGACCCGGCGAGCGAGAAGAAGATCCTCGACGTCCCCGCCTCACGGGGCATCTGCTGCCACGTCGGCGGCGACATCGACTTCGACGCGCAGGGCAACCTGTACCTGTCGACGGGCGACGACACCAACCCCTTCGCCTCCGACGGGTTCACCCCCATCGACGAGCGCGCCTCGCGCAACCCCGCCTACGACGCCCAGCGTTCGTCGGGCAACACCAACGACCTGCGGGGCAAGGTGCTGCGCATCAAGGTCAACGCCGACGGGTCGTACACCGTGCCGTCGGGCAACCTCTTCCCCCCGGGCACGGCCAGGACCCGGCCCGAGATCTACGCGATGGGTTTCCGCAACCCCTTCCGGATGAGCGTCGACAAGGCCACCGGAATCGTCCACCTCGGTGACTACGGCCCGGACTCCGGTACGGCCAGCGCCTCCCGCGGCCCGGCCGGCCAGGTCGAGTTCAACCGCATCACGAAGGCGGGCAACTACGGCTGGCCGTACTGCACCGGCAGGAACGACGCCTACGTCGACTACGACTTCGCCGGCGGCTCCTCGGGCGCCAGGTTCGACTGCTCCGCGCCGAAGAACACCTCGCCGCGCAACACCGGCCTCACCGACCTGCCGCCCGCGCAACCGGCCTGGATCCCGTACGACGGCGCCTCCGTACCCGAGTTCGGCAACGGCTCCGAGTCGCCCATGGGCGGACCCGTCTACCGCTACGACGCCGCCTCCTCCTCCCAGGTCAAGTTCCCCCAGGAGTACGACGGCGACTTCTTCGCCGGCGAGTTCGGCCGCCGCTGGATCAAGCGCATCGAAGCCTCCGGTGACGGGACCGTGCAGTCCATCAACGCCTTCCCCTGGAGCGGTACCCAGGTGATGGACATGGCCTTCGGCCCGGACGGCGCCCTGTACGTCCTCGACTACGGCACCGGTTACTTCAACGGTGACGCGAACTCCGCGCTGTACCGCATCGAACACGTCACGGACGGCCACGCCCCGGTGGCCCAGGCCAAGGCCGACGTGACCTCGGGGAAGGCTCCCCTGACGGTGTCCTTCTCCTCCGCCGGCAGCTCCGACGCCGACGGTGACGCCCTGAGCCACGCCTGGACCTTCGGCGACGGCGCCACCTCCACCGCTGCCAACCCCTCGCACACGTACACCGCCAACGGCCAGTACACGGCCACCCTGAAGGTGACGGACACGACCGGGAAGTCGGCCACGGCATCCGTCCAGATCACCGTGGGCAACACCGCTCCCACGGTGAGGCTCGACCTTCCCGCCGACGGAAGCATCTACGACTTCGGCGCCGCGATCCCGTTCAAGGTGACGGTCACCGATCCCGAGGACGGCACGATCGACTGCACCAAGGTCAAAGTCACGTTCATCGTCGGGCACGACAGCCACGGACATCCCCAGACGTCGGCCACCGGCTGCTCCGGCACCCTGCGGACGCTCGCGGACGGTGAACACGACCCCAACGCAAACATCTTCGGCGTCATCGACGCCGAGTACACCGACGAGGGCGCGAACGGCCAGCCGGCGCTGACCACGCACGACCAGCACGTCACCCAGCCCAGCCACCGGCAGGCCGAGCACTACGGCGACTCCTTCGGCGTCCAGGTGGTCAGCCACGCCCCGGCGCACGGCGGCAGGACGGTCGGCCATATCGAGAACGGGGACTGGATCTCCTTCAAGCCCTACGCCCTCGCCAACGCCACACGGTTCACCGCCCGGGTCTCCTCCGGCGGCACCGGCGGCACCATCGAGGTCCGCGCCGGGTCGCCCACCGGCACCCTGCTCGGCACCGCGACCGTGCCGGTGACCGGCGGCTGGGAGACCTTCCAGGACGTGACCACCGCCCTGAGCAACCAGCCTTCCGGCTCCACGACGCTGCACCTGGTCTTCAAGGGGGGCAGCGGTTCGCTGTTCGACGTGGACGAGTACTCCCTCACCACCTCCGGCTCCGACCGCTCGGGCGAGGTGAAGGGCGTCAACGGCAAGTGCCTGGACGTCGACAACGCCCAGACCGCCGACGGCACCAAGGTACAGATCTGGACCTGCAACGGCAGCGCCGCACAGAAGTGGACGCTGCCCGGCGACGGCACCCTGCGCGCCCTCGGCAAGTGCCTGGACATCTCCGGCGGCGCCACGGCCGACGGCACCAGGATCCAGCTGTGGACCTGCAACGGCACCGAAGCCCAGCGGTGGGCGGCCCAGTCCGGTGGTGACCTGCGCAACCCGCAGTCCGGCAAGTGCCTCGACGCCTCCGGCGGCACCTGGAACGACGGCACGGCCGTTCACCTGTGGACCTGCCACAGCGGCCCCAACCAGAAGTGGACCCTTCCGTAGAGAGGAGGCGACCCATCATGCGTAATCGATTCAAGGCGCTCCTCGGTCTGTTCGCCGGCGCCGCGCTGTGCCTGACGTCGCAGTCCGTCGCCCTTTCGGGTCCGGTGGACCAGCCCCAAGCCGTCACCCGGGCGAAGGCGGCAGCCGACCCGGCCTACAAGATCCTCGTGTTCTCCAAGACGGCGGGCTTCCGCCACTCCTCCATCGACGACGGCATCTCGGCGCTCCGTGACCTCGGCGCGGCGAACAACTTCACCGTCGACGCCACCGAGGATGCCGCGGCTTTCACCCCCGGCAACCTCGCCCAGTACAAGGCGGTCGCCTTCCTGTCGACCACGGGTGACGTGCTCAACGGCACCCAGCAGACCGCGTTCGAGCAGTACATCCAGGGCGGCGGGGGGTACGTCGGGATCCACGCAGCCGCCGACACGGAGTACGACTGGCCCTTCTACGAAGGTCTGGCGGGCGCGCTGTTCCACTCCCATCCGGCCACCCAGTCCGCCACCGTCGAGGTCGAGGACCGTGCGCACGACGCCACCGCGCACCTCGGCGGCACCTGGCAGCGCACCGACGAGTGGTACAACTACCGCACCAACCCGCGGACCACAGCCCATGTGCTGGCCGCGCTCGACGAGTCGAGTTACTCCGGCGGCACCATGTCGGGCGACCATCCGATCGCCTGGTGCAAGGACTACCAGGGCGGCCGGGCCTTCTACACCGGTGGCGGCCACACGGACGAGTCGTACAGTGAACCCGCCTTCCGTCGCCATCTGCTCGGCGGTGTCCGCTGGGCCGCCGGCATGACCGAGGCCGACTGCCGTCCCGAGACCGGCTACACGTCCCTGTTCGACGGCTCGGGCACGGCGGGCTGGAAGCAGGCGGGCCCCGGCGGGTTCACGCTCACCGACGGCACCCTCACCTCACACGGCGGGCTCGGCATGCTGTGGCACTCCGCGAAGGAGTTCACCGGCGACTACTCGCTGAAACTGGACTGGCGCGCTGACGGCGACGACAACTCCGGCGTCTTCATAGGCTTCCCCGCGTCGGACGACCCGTGGTCGGCGGTGGACAACGGCTACGAGATCCAGATCGACGCGACCGACGAGGCGGCACGTACCACCGGGGCGGTCTACGGCTTCAAGTCCGCGGACCTCCCCGCGCGCGACGCGGCACTGAACCCGCCGGGTGAGTGGAACACCTACGAACTGCGGGTCACCGGGGAGCGGTTGGAGATCTTCCTCAACGCCCGCAAGATCAACGACTTCACCAACACCGACCCGGTGCGCAGCCTCAGGCAGGGCCACGTCGGCCTGCAGAACCACGGTGACGGCGACTCGGTGTCGTTCCGGAACATCCGCATCAAGCAGGGCGGCGGCACTCAGCCCGACCCCCGCTCGGGCGAGGTGAAGGGCGTCAACGGCAAGTGCCTGGACGTCGACAACGCCCAGACCGCCGACGGCACCAAGGTACAGATCTGGACCTGCAACGGCAGCGCCGCCCAGAAGTGGACGCTGCCCGGCGACGGCACCCTGCGCGCCCTCGGCAAGTGCCTGGACATCTCCGGCGGCGCCACGGCCGACGGCACGAGGATCCAGCTGTGGACCTGCAACGGCACCGGCGCACAGAAGTGGACCCCGCAGGCCGACGGCACGATCCGCAACCCGCAGTCCGGCAAGTGCCTCGACGCCTCCGGCGGCACCTGGAACGACGGCACCGCCGTCCACCTGTGGACCTGCCACAGCGGCCCCAACCAGAAGTGGACCCTTCCCTGACGTCGTGAACCGCAGCCATCCCCCGACACACGGCATCTGACGGTGAGGGCCGGGAGGACACCCCCGGCCCTCACCCATGTCCGAAGCGCGACCCCGCGCGCCGGCCCCGCACCTCGGCCCGCGCGGTGCGCGCCGCCATGGCCACGTCCGCGTCCGTGGTCTCGGGACCGTCGAGAACCACGTCATCGAGGCCACCGACGCCCTGAACGCTCGGGTCGCCGCATGTCACACCGCCTCCGCCGGATTACGAGCGCTGTCCCACCGGCCGGGGAGCCTCCCGGGTGGCCGGAACGTGCCGGAGGTCATGGCCGACGCCGCCGCGTGGCAGCCCGTCGTGGACGTCCTGGAGCCGGCCGGACCGGTCTGCGGGCTGAACCGGGGTGGACGGCGGTCCAGCGGTGAGCTCGGCGCGGACTACTCGGCGCGCACCGAGATCGACGACCGGACCGCATGCTGGACGAGATCGTCGCCACTGAAAACGCGAAGCAGGGGTTGGACCCGTTCGGCTGGAGCTTCGGTGGGCTCATAGCGCTGGAGACGGCGGCACGGCGTCCCGCGGCCATGCACTCGCTCATCCTCCAGAACCCGTCGTGCGGCCCTTCGGCCACCATGGGCTCGGCGCTCTGCAGGAGGCCGACGAGGCCGGCGATCTGGACCGCGCCGGGCTGGCCTCCCTTCGGCGTCTCGACCGGCGGCTGGGGAAGTCCGTGGCCGTGGTGGGCCCCGAGGCGGTCCGCGGCCGGGTCGCGGACATCAGTGGCTTCGGGGGGTACTGGGACCGGCAGGCGGAACTCACGCTCCCCGTGCTGGCCGCCAACGGGGCCCGGGACGTGATGATCCACGCCTACGCCACATACGCGATGTCCCAGCGGTTGCCGGACGCCAAGGTGGTGCTCTACAGCGACGCCGGGCACGGTTTCCTGTTCCAACACGCGGAGGACTTCGCCCTCGAGGTCAACACGTTCCTGGACCGCTGACCGGAGCAGGGCACCCACGCCCGAGGACGCCCCTCAGGCGATCTCGTCCATGTGCTCCTCCACCCAGCCGCGCAGCTGGGCCAGGGGTTCGGCCACGCTGCGGCCGAGCGCGGTCAGCTCGTACTCGACGTGCAGCGGTACCGCCGGGTAGACGGTCCGTTCCACGAATCCCCGGTCCTGCAGCCGGCGCAGCGTGGCGGTGAGCACCTTGGGACTCACCCCTTCGAGGCGCCTCTGCAGGGCTCCGAAGCGCTGCGGGCCCTCCTCCATGGCCCCGATGGCCAGTGCCGACCACTTGTTCGCCAAGAGGTCGAGCACGTCACGGCACGGGCATTGGGCTGCGTACACGTCGTGATGATCGTGCCGCTGGGACTCGCACAGCCTCGCCATGGGTCTTCCTTTCCTGCCGGACCTCTCCCACCAGCATACTTCCCTTCGGGAAGTAGTAGACCTTGCAGGTTACTACCTCCCCTGGCCTACGTTACGGGCGCAGCGGAAGCACTCTGCGCCACACTTCTGGAGGACGATCATGAGCCAGATCCCGTCAACGATGCCCGCCGTCGCCTACCGCAAGAGCCTGCCGGTGGACCAGGCGGAGAGTCTCCTGGACACGACCCTGCCGGTACCCGAGCCAGGGCCGCGGGACCTGCTCGTGCGGGTCGAGGCCGTCGCGGTCAACCCGGTCGACTACAAGGTCCGGCAGAACAACGACCCCGGCGGCGAGCCCAAGGTCCTCGGCTGGGACGCGGCGGGCGTCGTGGTCGCCGTCGGCGACGCGGTCGAATCGTTCCGTGTGGGTGACGAGGTCTTCTACGCCGGGGCCCTCGATCGGCCGGGCGCCGACTCCCTGTTCCACGCGGTGGACGAGCGCATCGTCGGCCACAAGCCCGCTTCGCTCACCTTCGCCGAGGCGGCGGCGCTGCCGCTGACGTCGCTGACCGCGTGGGAGGGCCTGTTCGAGCACCTCGGTCTGCACACCGGGGCCCTCAGGCAGACAGGCACCCTGCTGGTCACCGCCGCCGCCGGCGGCGTGGGCGCCATGGTCTCCCAGCTGGCCCGGGCCCTGACCAGCCTGACGGTGATCGGAACCGCCTCCCGGCCCGAGACCGTCGAGTTCGCCCGGCGCATGGGCGCCGCCCACCTCGTCGACCACCGCCGGCCCCTCGTCCCGCAGGTGCGGGAGGTGGCCCCGGACGGGGTGGACTTCGTCTTCGGCACCACCGCGACCGACCGGAACCTGGCCGCCTACGCCGACCTCGTCAAGCCCTTCGGGCGCATCGTGGCCATCGACGACTTCGGCCCGGTCGAGATCGGTCTGCTCAAGTCCAAGAGCATCTCGTTCCACTGGGAGCTCATGTTCACCCGGTCGTTGCACCGGACCGCCGACCTGGCGGAGCAGGGCCGGATCCTCGACCAGGTCTCCCGGCTGGTCGACGCCGGCATCCTGACCACCACGGCCACCACCGACCTCGGCACGATCAACGCAGAGCACCTGCGCGAGGCCCACCGGATCCTGGAGTCCGGCAAGGCCATCGGCAAGATCACGCTGACCGGCTTCTGACCGGCCGTCGTCCCCGGCGGCGCGGGAGGTGCGAAGGACTCCACAGACCTTCCACTTCCCGCGCCGAGGATGGCGGTGCGGCGGCACGGGTCCGCTGCGGAACGGAGCGCATGCCATGCTGACGATCGACGTCTTCACCAGCGACTACAAGCCCATCGCCGCCACGGAGCCGGGTTGGGACACCGACGTGCCGGCGACCTGGCCGGCCAGTACGGCGACGCTCGTCCGCGGGCGGCGCGAGGCGGTGCGGGCCTCTTCGACGCCCTCATCACCGTCGAAGAGGCCCGGCGGCTGGCCGGTTTCCTCCGCGCCACGGGCAAGACCCTCACGACCGTCTACGTCACCCACGGGCACGCCGACCACTTCCTGGGACTGCCAGTCGTGCTGGAGGCGTTCCCCGAGGCCGAGGCGGTGGCGCTGCCCGAGGTCGTGCCGCACGCCGAGGGGCAGCTGACCGCGCCGGTCCTCGCGTACTGGGGGTCGCTGTTCCCCGGGGCGCTGCCGGTCGGCCCCGTAGCGCCGCGAGCCCTGACCGGGGAGGTCATCGACCTCGAGCTCAGGCCGGTGCGGGTCGGTCAGAGCGACACCGATCCGTCGAGCGTGCTGCACGTGCCCGACTTCGACGCGGTGGTAGGCGGCGACGTCGCCTACAACGGCATTCACATGTGGCTCGCGCAGACCGACAGCCGGGCACGCGAACGGTGGCTCGGCGCCCTGGACACGCTGGCAGCCCTGCGGCCCGCCCGGCTGGTCGTCGGCCACCAGCCGCCCGGTGCCGACGAGGGGGACGCCGCCGGGATCATCGATGCCTCCCGCTGGTACCTGACGGACTTCGAGGCGGCCGTGCGGGTCGGCGGCAGCGCCGGCGACGTGGTCCGTGCCATGAACGCGGCACACGGCGGCCGGGGCAACCCGTACACCTTGCACGTCTCCGCCGCCGCCCAGTTCGCGCCGACCGCCTGAGGTCCGCAGACCAGACCGCCTGAGGTCCGCGGACGCAGGCAGACAGACGCCCGCTCGATCCGATGCGCTGCTCCTCCCGCTCGGTGATGCATCGGCATGGGCCGGGCGCGCGCTCGCCCTGGACCAGCAGGGGCGGCGGGTGTCGTCACCGGAGAACGGCGGCAGGGGTTGGGGCTGGTCAGGCCTACGTGGTGGCCTGCTCGGTCCCGCCGGGAGCGGCGCGGATCCGTGCGGTCGCAGCGTGGATGGTGGGATCATCCGTGGCTGCGTCGATGGCGTCCAGGTCGGCGAGGACGGTGGCGAGCACCGGCACCGACTCCTACCGCCTCGCCAGCACACGAGCCCGAGCCGAGGAGTCGGCCAAAGCCAGCAGACCTGAGCTCGTCCGCTATCAGAGTCCGTCGCCCGGCGGCGGACTGACGACTCAGTGAACGAGGGATCTGAATCATTGTTCAGCATGGCCGCCGTTCTGCTCGACGGCATCCATGAACTGATCGTGCACTCGCAGCTCACGCCCCCTACCCGGACTCGTCAGGACGATCGTCTTCGCCTCGCCAAGGGCTTTGGGACCCGCCCCGAGCAACTCGCGCGTGATCACGACCGCATCGAGCACCTCGACTCGGCGCTCAGTCAGTAGCTGCTGCACAGCAGCCATCCCGCCGTCACCGGTCAGCAGCGGCCGGCACACGTTGACGAGCGCCTCAAGCCGAGCCGTCCTCTCCGGATGTAGCCCCCTGATCGCCATGTTGTCGCCCCTCCACCATGCTCAAACTCTTCCTGATCATCCCCGAAGCCAGCAACAACTTGCGATTGGAATGCCACTGAGTAGCAGACGCCGCGAAGGACGAGTGCCGTCGTTTCGCGGGTCTGTCACAGATCTTGGGGAGCGAACGCGGAGGGTGACCGGGGTGTTCGATTGCGAAAATTCGGGTTGAGGTGAGACGGCGTACGCCTCTCCATCTGACGGACGAACATGACGCTCCGTCGGATTTTCTTGGTTCTGGCTAGGTCGTGTCCGCAGTGTCAGGGCAGCCAGAGTTGTAGGCAGGCGATGGTGACCAAGGCCTGGTAGTGGCGGGCGAGTTTGTCGTGGCGGGTGGCCAGGGCCTTGTTGTGCTTGAGCTTGTTGAAGCAGCGCTCGACGTGGTTGCTTCGCCGGTATGCAGCCCAGTCGAGCCGGCAACGGCTCTCGCTTCTGCGGATGCGGTCGTTGATCCGGTCGATCCGTTCGGGGATGGCGGCCTTGATGCCTCGCCTGCGGAGTAGGAGCGGATCTTCGTGGACGAGTAGCCCGTGTCCGCGACGACCTGCTGTCCGGTGCCCCGGTGCCCCGGTGCCTCGCTGGCCGGGCAGGCTCGGGGGCATGACTGGCCCGATACGGGGGACCTGTAGGTGGCTTGAGGTGGCCGGTAGTCAGCTGAGGCGCCCCGTGCGACCGGCGGTACAGCCAGGTCCTCGTGCAGCATGGTCAGCCGAACTGGGGGACGGGCCTTGAGGGGAGTCACCATGATCACTCCGACCGAGCGAGAGGGTTGCTGGACACCGAGCGCCTTCAGGGCGTGAAGTACCTGGTCAGGGCGGTGGGGCCTGTCTCCCGACTCCACCGCCTTCGACGACCCTGACGCCTAACTGTTGTGTTTGATTCAACACCGCCGCCGCGTCGAGGGCTTGTCCCGGAAATGACCCTCTCTGCAGACTCGACGACCCAGCTGCCCGACGATGGCTGCTGCGCAGGGCCTGTGACGGCGACTTCCTCAACGGATACTTCGCGGGCAAGGTCGCCACAGTCGCCAGACTCCATGAGGCGCTTGCAGAGCTCGACACTGACAGCGAGATGGTTGACCACATCGGTCGGCTACTCCATCTCATGAGTGACTGCGGGGGGATGGGACTCACCCTCGCTCACTACCCCCATTCGAGCGTGGTGCTGGAAGCTCATGCTCGCCATGTCGGTTTGCTCAGCCCGACCATGGAGCGCTACTTCACGATCGCGATGCTCACTCAGCACCTGACTACGGAGCCTTCCGCGGCAGCGGGGTGCACCGGGGCGCAACAGGAGGCGCTCCGGGCGACCTACCTCGAGGTACTCGACCGCGACGAGTGGACCCAAGCCGCACGTGCCGGGATTGCCGCGGATGACAACCGGATGCGGTGACTCGCCGACCACAGGGCGCCACAGCTGAGGCTGCGTGCATTCCCCGATCGAGAGCCAGATGCCGAGGAATAGCGCACGTCAGGGATAAGTGCTCTCCGCCAGTACGCAGCAGCCCCAGGCGTTGCCGACCGCTCCAGGCGTACTTGGCGACGGCGACCTTGGCGGAGCTGTCCAGGGCCTGGGCAAGCAGCTTGTACGGCTTGGGAGACCTGCCCGGAGGGCTGAAGGCAGTAGCTCTCCCCTATCCGGATCACCACGTCGACCATGCCAGGGAGGGGCAGGCCATTGCGGGACAGCTCTCAGCCGAAGTTGGCCTGATACAGCCCTGCCATTGACCTGGCGATCGGACACCGGATGCCCCTCCTGACCTCGTCGCCTAGACGTATTCCTGTACGCGGCGACCCAGTTGCTGTCCATGACGGGACTGGGCCTTGAGGGATTCGGCGAGCGTTGCGAAGGACACGCCAAGAAGGACCAGGTCCTTGAGCAGAAACTGTCCGGGCTGCGCCGACAGCACGGGGACGCCGCTGGCGAACATGGCGACGACTCCTGGAGTGGTGAAGAGGAAGCTGATGGTTCCGAGGAAGAGCACGATCGCCAAGATGCTGCCCAGGGAGGCGAGGCGTGGCCAGAGTGGGTGCACGGCGAGGAGGACGGCCGCCACGATTTCCATGGTTCCCAGGGCGGCCGCGAGTGCATCGAAGCTGAGGAAGTTGTACATCCAGCTCATCAACGGGCTGTCCTGGATGAGCACGCGACTTTCCATCTTCACGAACTTGCCTATGCCGATCCAGGCAAGCACGACGACCAGACCATAGCGACTGACTGTTTTGCCCACGCGCGAGAGGGCATCGGCGCTGCGGTCAAGGTGCTCGTCGATCATGGAGATACCTGTCTGTGTGTGGGGGGCTGGCTGGCTATCTGCCGTGCCGTTCGGCCGTAGAGGGAAACGGTGCTGGCCAGTGCGGTAGTCGCCGCAAGTGGGGCAGGCCGGCCGGAGTTGCCGTTCAGCGGACGTCGCGTGCGATGACGAGGTCGGCTAGCTCTTCGAGGTTGCCGGCGACGATGTCGGGCCTGGGGCCGATGGGGCTGAGGACTGCGCCGGGTCGTTGCAGGAACGCCGCCTTGCAGCCGGCCTGCAGGGCTCCCGTCACGTCCCAGGAGTGGGCGGCGATCAAGCGTACGTCGCCGGGATGGACGTTGAATGCGGTGGCGACAGCGAGGTAGGGCTCGGGCGCGGGCTTGAGTCGGCGGAGGGCATCGGCCGACATCACACGGTGGAAGACGTGCCGGATTCCGGCGTTGCGTAGTTGCTCTTCCGCCACATCCTGGACGGAGTTCGTCAAGGCCACCATGTGCAGGGGGGTGGCTGCCAGCCGTGCAAGGGCTGCGGGCACCTCGGGGTGGGGCGGCAGTGAGTTCATGAGGGCCACGGTCGCGTCGACCTGCTCACGGTTCAGCGACGCTCCTTCACGTTGGGCGATCATGTGCAGAGCGGCGCGCTGGGCCGCAGTGAAGTCGACGTAGGAGCCGGTGATGCCTCCGATGAAGGACAGCTGCAGCATCTGGCTGAACCATTGCGCTCTCGATGCCGTGCTACCGAAAAGTTCCTCGAACGGCCGGTCCAGTGCCGTCAGATCCAGCAGCGTCTCGTTGACGTCGAACGCCAATACTCGGGTCACAGGAGGCAATCCGTTTCTCGACCGGCGCGTCGGTCGGTGCGTGGGGCCACATCGCAGCCGGGCACCACATAGCGCGGCAGAACACGATGACAGCGAGGCGGACCTGCGCACGTGTGCCGCAGGGTGGAGGGGGCGCCGTGGGCCTCACGCAATGAGGCGTCCAGGAGGGCAGCACCTGCGCAGCGACGCCAGCCGGCACTCCGGCGGCGTCCGGTGTCACCTGTTCGGCATGAAAGGCCTCCAGAGCATCGGTGGGCGCCTGTGTGTCCATGGCCCGTGTGAGGGCACTGACCTTCGGCTGTAGGGCTGGTCATGTCCGTCCTTGCGGCGAGGAAGAGGTGCGATGGCCTGGGACCAGTCTTTTAGATCGGCGACTCTAATCCTGCGGCGACAGCGATTAGAATGTCAACTCTAAAATGGAGCTCGGACCTGTTAACCTGGGCGGATGAGCAGCAGCACGAAGACGCGGCGATTGACGGCGAAGGGGCGTGCGACGCGCGACCGCATCGTGGCCGCAGCCGCAGCTGTCATGTACGAACGCGGTGTGGCAGGCACCAGCACGGAGGACATCCTCGCGGCCGCTCAGGTGACCAGCCCTTCACAGCTGTACCACTACTTCGCCGACAAGAAGTCCCTGGTCCAAGCCGTCATCGAGTACCAGACCGAGCACGTCCTCGGGTTCCAGCGCCCCTTGCTGCAGCGCTTGGACAGCTTCGAGGCGCTCGAGGCGTGGCGCGATGCCATCGTCCAGGCACAGCATGCACGCAGTTGCAAGGGCGGCTGCCCCATCGGATCCTTGGCCGCCGAACTGTCAGATGCGGATCCGCAGGCCCGTACGAGGCTCGCGGCCGGCTACGCCCAGTGGGAGGGCGCCATCCGCGACGGGCTGGTGTCCATGCAGGAGCGGGGCGAACTGGATGAGGAAGCCGATGCCGACGGCCTCTCCCTGGCCCTGCTCACCGCGCTGCAGGGCGGTCTTCTCATGACCCAGACGCGGCGCGACACCGTCGCCCTTGAAGCCGTCCTCAACGCGATGATCGACCGTATCCGCTGCCACGCCCCGACTTGATTCACCTCGAACAGCCAGTCGCGCTTAATCACCTGGTGGGGCAACTGCCTCACGTGGAGGCGGCCTTCGGCTGGAATTCGATCCGGCCAGGGGAGACACACGTTCAGCACGAAGGCCGGTGGGTGAGTCTGCTGCAGCACGCCGCCCGGGGACAGCCGTTGGCGCAACCCCCGCCGGAACTCCGCGGCGCCGCCGCCCTGTGGACGGGTCTCAGCCGGGGTCGGAGACGTCCCAGATCTCGCCGGAGGTGTCGCCGGCGAGGCGGGCGACCAGAGACCGCGCCGATTCCTCTGGGGTGATCAGCCGGCCCTGGCGGTGGTTGCGCACGAAGCGCTCATGGGTGTTCTCGTCGACCCGGCCCGCGCCGGTGTCGCGGATCAGGGCCTGCATGGCGGTGTCGACGACGCCGGGCCGGTAGACGTTGGCGGTGACTCCCGTACCGGAGATTTCCGCGGCGAGGTTGAGGGTGTGCGCTTCGAGGGCGGCCTTCGTGGCGACGTAGGCGTTGCCGCCGACCATCGAGGCGGGACGGGCGACGACGCCGCTCGAGACGTTCACCACGCGTCCCCATCCGGCCCGGGTCATCGCCGGCAGGAGCGCGAAGGCCAGGGCGGCGGGCGCGGTCACGTTGAGCCGGAATGACGCGGCCCAGGCGTCGGGATTGATGTCCGTGCCACGGCCGAGGGGTTCGACCGTGGCGGCGTTGTTGACAAGGACGTCCACGCGGCCGAACACGGCCGCCGTCCGCTCCGTCACGACGGCGACGGCCGCCGGGGCGGCCAGGTCGGCACGCACCGCGAGGGCCTTCGCGCCGCGTTCCTCCACCATGCGGACGGTCTCGGCGAGTTGCTCCTCACTGCGGGCCGTCAGGGCGAGGCTCGCTCCCTCGTCGGCCAAGGCCAGGGCCGCGGCCCGCCCGATTCCCCGGCCGGCGCCCGTCACCAGGGCCGTCTTGCCGTGCAGGGACACGATGTCGCTCCGATCGTTGGAGGGGTCGTAAGGCATGGAGTGGTGGGTGGGGGTGCGTGACTCAGACCAGGTGTTCCTTCACGGCGGCCAGGACCTGCGCGGGCTCGGTGCGCATGGTGTAGTTCGGGTGGACATCGATCCAGCGCAGCACGCCCGCCGGATCCACGAGGGCCACGGTCGGCATGACGATGTCGGCGGTGCTGTCGGCGTTCACCTCGGTGAGGTCCAGGCCGCCCGCCTGCTGCACGCGGCGGACCGCCTCCACGGGCCGGGTGACGATGCCGAGGGCGCGGCCGATCCGGTTGCCGGGGTCGGACAGAACGGCATAGGTCAGCTGGTTGGTCTCCGTCACGGTGAGCGACCCGTCCGGCTTCTGCGGGCTGACGGCGATCAGAGCGACGCCCCGCGCCTCCAGTTCGGCGGACAGCTCCCGCTGGTAGGTACGCAGGGCGACGTTGCAGTACGGGCACCACGCGCCCCGGTAGAACACGATGACCGCGGGCCGGCCGGCGAGGGTCCGCATGAGCGTCGTCGCGTCCCCGTGGGCGTCCAGCAGTTCCGCGTCGGGCAGGAGGGTGCCCGCTTCCGCGACACCGGACGGCACACCGGCGGCGTCCAGTCCTGCCTGCTCGGACCGGAACTCCTCCAGCACCTCTGCGGGCGCCTGCGCCGCCATGGACTCGTTGAGCTGGGCGACCTGGTCCGCGATGGGGGTGGTGGTCATGGAGTTCCTTCCGGAGGGAGGCACGCGGGTACAACGGCCCGCACACCTCATTAGAGCGATCCCTCTAATCCTGGACCGTGAAAATTAGAGTGTCAACTCTAGAAATGGCGCGCAGAGGCAGCCGGCGCCGCCAACGCCTCGCAGCTCTACCGTTACTTCGGCGACAGGAAGACGCTGGTCCGGGCGGTCGTCCGGCACCGGACTGAGCATGTACCGTCCTTCCAGCGGCCGTTGCCGAGCCAGGTGGACAGCTTCGAGGCACTGGAGGCATGACGGGACGCCGTCGTCCGCGCCCAGCACGCCCGCGACTGCGAGGGCGGATGCCCAGCGGGGGGCTCACTGGCGTCGGAACTGGCCGATCTGGACCCCGGGCGCGCACTCGGTTCGAACTCGTGGAGGGCTACGGGCAACGGCAGGACGCGATCCGCGACGGCCACGCCGCGATGCGAGAGCGGGGCGAACTGCGGGCCGGACACCGACCCTGAACACCTGGCACTCGCCCCGCTCCCCGCGCTCCAGGGCTGCCTGGTGATGACCCAGACCGGGCGCGACACGCTGGCGCTGGAGACTGAGTGGGGACGCGGTGATCAACCGCAACCCGCTGCTGCGCAGCCCCTGACCCGCGGGTTCGTGCCCACCCACGCCGTGCCCGGGTCAGGTGCCGCCACTCGCGAGGCGGTGCGTCGGGACCGGCCCGGAAGCCGGCCCCCATGCCCCTCACCCCGCCGGCCGGGCCGAGATCGCCTCACCCCTCGGTTCGCCCCTGCACCAGGCGGGTCAGGCGGTGGTTCGTCTCCGTGACCGCGTCGGTCAGGTCGCGGTAGGGCTCGTCCCACGGGTCCTTCAGGCCGAAGCCCCGATGCGGGTTCTCCAGCCAGCTGCACCAATGCCAGCCCAGGCACCAGGGCCGCTCCGTGAACGCCTCGGCCGAAGCCACGTATCCCGCCGCTCGCTCACGCTGGTCACGGGCGGAACCGGTGCGCCACGGATTCATCACTGTTGGGCACCAGTTGCCCGTGTCGGCGATCAACACCGGCCGCGAGGTCCGCTCGTGCCACCGGCCGATCAGCGCGAGAGACTCCTCCAGGGCGCGCGGTTCCGGGCCGGGAAACGTCTGCACGGACAGGACGTCGACGTACTGGGCCATCGCGTCGAGCACGGCGTCGGGCACTCCCGTGCGCGTACCGTACCGGTCGCCCAGGATCAGGTGGTGCGGGTCGTGGCGTCGGATGGCCTCGGTGGCGACTCGGTAATAGGCCTCGGCGATCCGCGGCAGGTCGGATTCCGGGTAGCCGGCGCCTGTCGGGTGGCGGTACCAGGAGGGGACGTCGACGAGGAAGTACCCGAGCAGCAGCGGGTCGTCCGGCCGGCACAGGGTGCGCGCCAGGTGGTCACACCACTGCGCGAAGGCGGGGGCGCGCGGGTCCCGGCAGGCGGGGGTTCCGTTCCAGTGCTCGATCTCCGCAACGCGCAGCGACAGCGTGTACGGGACGCCGGCGGCGGCCAGGTCGTCGGGCGGGAGTCCGTCGGAGTGGCCCAGGTCGACGACGCCGCCATCGAGGGCCAGGCCGGTGCCGCTGACGTACTCGGAGGTCCAGCCGAGCGTGTTGAACCCCCAGGACGTCATGTCGTGGACGAGTCCCTCTCGCAGCCAGCGGCGGCGGGAGCCTCCGTAGCGGGAGCGGAAGAGGTCGATGTTGTGCGGGTAGCGCAAGTTGGTGTCGTCGGCGTGCACCACGCCCACGGAGAGGAAGGGTGTGCCGTCGGGCGTGCGCAGCCGCCAGCGGCCGTCGTTGCTCACGGCGAAGGCGGGGCGGGGGCCTGTCATCGGAGAAGCTCCTTTCAACGAGACGAGATAGCTCGTCTCGCCATCGAGCATCACACCGCCTTGCCCCGGAAGCAAGACGAGATATCTCGTCTCGCGTCGAAGTAGAGTGTCGCCATGCCCGCCGCAGACCCCGCCCGCCGCAACCCCGACTCCTGGCGCGCCATCCTCGACGCCACCTACGCCATCCTGGAGGAGGACGGCTACCAGGCCGTCACCATGAGCGCCGTCGTCGCCCGTGCCGGCGTGGGGCGGCAGACGCTCTACCGGTGGTGGACCTCGAAGGCGGCGCTGGTCTTCGAGGCGTTCCTGTACAAGGTGAACACCGGCCCGCCGCCGGTGTCCGACGGAACCTTCCCGGACCGTCTGCGCACCTATGCGCACGGGTTCCTCGCGCTGTACGTCGAGGGCACCGCGGGACGCCGGCTGCGCGAGCTGATCGGGGCGGCGCAGAGCGACCCCGACCTGGCCCGCGCCCTGGAGGAGAAGTGGTTCGAACCCCGCCGGGCCCCCGTGCGCGAGACCCTGCGGGAGGCACAGGCGGCCGGCGAGATCCGCACGGACGTCGACCCGGACACCGCCCTCGACCTGGTCTTCGCCCCATTGCACTACCGACTGCTGGTGTCGGGCGGGCCGGTGGACGGCGCCTACGTCGACTCGGTTGTCGACCTCGCCCTGACCGCGCTGGATCCCCGGGCCCACCCCACGACGGGGCGGCCCGGGACGGGGTGACACGGGACGTCCGCGGCCTCCGTCATGGACCCGAAAGGAAACGTTTCCGCATTGTGTCACTTCGACAGCCACGTCAACACCATCAGCGTTCTTGAGCGCACATGTCCCGTACGGAAGTCGTCGTTTCGCCCTTCCGGGGAGCCGAGGGAAGTAATCGGACCGTGTGGCCGCCCGCACGGCCCGGATAGCCTTCGCGGAGGAGGCGGTTTCAGCGAGGGGCCGGCGCGGTCGTCGGCTCAGCGGTGGGCGACGCTCCGGGCTCCCCCTTCGAGTTCGCCCCCAGGGAGCGTTCTGTGCGCGGTTTCCCGCGCGTGCCTGCGGGGCCTGTTCGGCCTCGACGAAGAACGTCTGGTGGTCGGCCGGGAAACGGGCGGCCGCCCCCACCGCTCGGGCACGCAGCCCGCTGGCGTCATCCTGCACCAGCCGCGCGAGGTAGTCCCCGATGCTCAGCCCCAGGTCGGCGGCGCGCTTCTTTGCGAGTTCCGCGACGTCTTCGTCCACGCGGGCACCCAGCTGTGTCTTCGCCACCCCAGGATGGTTACAGCTGTGCCCCGCGCTCGCCGATGTGCGCGCGGATGCCAGATGGCACCGGCCGTCCCAGCCGGTGCCGCACGCCGGGTAACCGGCCGAACGACACCGGACCGCCGCCCGCTCCCGCCGTCTCCTTCGGGTGCCGCGGCGCTCGTCTCGCTGGCCCCGGTGCTGAACAGCAGTGGATCCTTCGAGGTGCCACCCGGATGTCCTGCGCACAATCACTGCACTTAGGCTTTCCACTGGTCCGCGTCGCGCCCGGTGGCTGCGGAAGGTCAGGAAGGTGGAAAGCCGATGCCCGAGCAGGCTTCGGCATCCGAGGACGGCGTTCCTGGCAAGCGCCTGCATCTGGTGCCCGACGCGGTCGTCGAGGCCGGGCGGATGGAAGCGGTGCGCCGCTACGACATCCTCGACACCCCGCCCGACGGGGCGTTCGACCGGGTGGCTGCGCTGGCAGCCCGCCTGTTCGACGTCCCCGTGGCGACAGTGACGATCGTGGACGAGGACCGGATCTGGTTCAAGGCCGCGCACGGCCTGAACGGGGTCAGCGAGATCGGCCGCGACCCGGGCCTGTGCGGCTCGGCGGTGCTGCGCGACGATGCCCTGGTGATCCCCGACACCCTGCTCGACGACGTCGCCTGCGGCAACCCGCTGGTGACCGGTCCGCTGGGCGTTCGGTTCTACGCCGCCGCGCCGATCACCACCCGGGACGGGCACAAGCTGGGTACCGTCAACGTCCTGGACACCAAGCCCCGCTCCATCACCTCCGAACAGACTGCCGGCCTGACCGATCTGGCGGCGATCGTGATGGACGAGATGGAGCTGCGTCTGTCCGCGCTGCGCACGGTGCGCCAGGAGCAGCGGGTCGCCGAGGCCGAGCGTGCGGCCCGGGAGCAGGCGGAGAGGGACAAGGCGGCGATCGCCTCCTTCGCCTCCACCTTGCAGCGCACTCTGTTGCCGCCGGCGCTGCCGACGGTGCCCGGCCTGGAGCTGGCCTGTCATTACCACGCCGCGTCCGTGCACGATGTGGGCGGCGACTTCTACGACGTTTTCCCCCTGCCCTCCGGGAACTGGGGTCTGTTCCTGGGGGACGTGTGCGGCAAGGGCGCCGAGGCGGCCACCATCACCTCCCTGGCCCGCTACACCCTGCGGGCCTCCGCCCAGCACACGGACGATCCCGTCGCGGTGCTTGAGGCCCTGAACGGCGCCTTGCTGGCCGATGTGTGGGCGGGCAGCCGGTTCTGCACTGCTTTCTTCGCCACTTTCGCCCCTGATGCGGCCGGGGGCTTCACCGTGGAACTGGCCACCGGGGGGCACCCCCCGGCCTACCACCTCAGCCCCGCCCCGCCCGTGGCCGGGCCCGCCGCGCACACGCGGGTGGAAGCGGTCCACCCCAAGGGGGGCATGCTCATCGGGGCCTTTCCCGGCGCCCGCTTCGCCTCCACCACCCTTCACCTCGCCCCCGGCCAGGCCCTTCTCCTCTACACCGACGGCCTGACCGAGGCACATACCAGCGCCGACACCATGCTCGGAGACGAGGGCCTGACGGCCTTCCTCACCGCTCGTCCCGCCTCGTGTGGGGCGGCGCAGTTGATCGAGGACACCGTCGGTTTGCTGGACACCCTGCCCGAGGGCGCGAGAGACGACGTCGCCCTGCTGGCTCTGTCTGTTCCCGCTCCCGACCAGGCCGCCGCCGCGACGGGGGCCATATCCACCGCCCACACCACCGCCGCGCCCGCCGGTGAGGAGCACTGACGGCCATGACCGACGACATCGAGCTGGCCCTGACCGCCACCCCCGGTCCCGCAGCGGCCGCCACCGTCACCGGCGAGATCGACCTGCATACCGCACCCGGCTTGCGTGCCCGCGCGCTGGAGTTGATCAGCCAGGGCCACCACCACTTGATCCTGGACCTGTCAGGTGTGGGCTTCTGTGACTCCGCCGGCCTCAGCGCGCTGATCGGCATCTGGCACGGCGCCCAGGAAGCGGGCGGCTCCCTGGCCCTGGCCGCTGTCCCCGACCGGCTGATGCGCATGCTCACCCTCACCGGAGTGGACAGTCTCCTGCCCCACTACCCGAGCACCGCCGACGCGCTCAGCGCCCACCAGGGCGCCCCCGACCCCGCCTGAACCGCTTCGTCGTCGGCCTCTCGCGTCGCTCCCCGGGTGGCGGTGCCCCGGGCCTGCGCGCTGGTAGCGCGAACGGCCAGGCGCCTCGGGTGGGGTTCAGTTCGGCGTGCTCGCCGTCGCCTGCGTGGACGAGGCCTTCTGTTCCTGTTCTCGTCGTCCTGTCCCGGAGCCCTTGCGTCTCGCCCGCGCCGTCGGGTGGAGCAAGCCGACCGCGCTAGGAGATGATCCCGTGCGTGGTTGAAGGAGCAGGTACGGATACGGACGACGCTTGTGCGTGGGCTGAGCGACTGGGTTGGGCGTTCGGGCTCATAGCGGAGGATCCGGTCACGAGAGGTGCGGCGCTCGTCCATCTGGTGGAGGCCCGGAGGAAGGTGGCGGACGCGCTCGCCCGGTCCAACGAGATGTGGCTGCCGGCGCGGCCCCTGGGAGCGGACGAGCAGCATCGGGAGTCGGCCTTTGTGCGTGCGCGCCGGATGCACGAGCAGGCGCAGAGCTGTTCGCTGCCTGATGGGGTGTGGGGTAGTCCTGTGGACGGGGATCTGGCGACGTGGCCGGGGCTGCCTTACGTGTTGCTCTTCCTGGAGTGGGAGGCGAGGTACCCGCTGGAGTGGACGCAGCATGCGAAGGCGTGGGGCACGAAGCAGAGCCTGATCCGGAAGGTGGCGCGTGCTCACCAGGACGAAGCAATCAAGGCGAAGCTCACCGACCTGGTCGAGCTCGTCGTCCACCGGGCGTATCGCTGCAAGGATCGCGAATACGTACGGGTTGCCCGGGCTGTCGACGGCGCTGATCTACGGGGCAGGCTCGGTCGGGCGGCGGAGTCGGACAGTCCGTGGGCCCGGTGCCACGCCGGGTACGTGCTCTGGCTCCTTGATCGCCCTGACCTGCCGAACACTCGTCGTGTCTGGCAGACCTGGGTTGCGGGCGAGGCCGCGGCGTTGCTGTGAGCCGGCGGTGCAGGAGAGGTACTCGTGATCATAAAGTGCTTCACGTCCGTGACCTACGTGGGAAGACCGTGCCTGCCGACGCGTCACCTTCGATTCCGCCGGTCCTTGACCGGCTCCACGTGCAGTCCGACGTCGGGCTCGGGGAGGTGCCTGGTCTGTTGGAGCGGTTGGCTCAGGTGCCGGATCCGCGTGGTCCGCGAGGCGTGCGCCGTACTCTGGCCGTCGTGCTCAAGCTGACCGCCTGCCCGGTGTCGGCTGGCGCCACCTCGCTACTGGCGGTCGGCGAGAGGATCGCGGACGCGCCGCCGCACGTACTGGAGCAACTCGCCTCGCGCCCAGGGCCATCACTGCCCCGAAGGCTCGTGCACTCGGAGGCGACGGTCCGTCGGCTGCTCACCCGCATCGACGGTGACGCCTTGGACCAGGCGGTGGGCAGATGGCTTGCCGGCCGTCGGCCCAGGTGGGTTCTGCTCTTAGGTATCCGTAGGAGCGCGGTCCTCAGCGATCCTCTAATCCTGGTCTCAGGTTGACCGGGGAGAATGGGCGGCAAAAGCACCGACTGGAGGGGGCGGGCCGGCGTGCGGATCATGATCGCGGATGACGAGGCGGCCATCCGTGAGTCGCTGGAGCGGGTGCTCCAGGTCGAGGGTTACGACACCAGCACCGTCGCCAACGGCTTCGCCGTGCTCGACAGGCTCGGTGGCGACGCGCCGGATCTGCTGCTCCTCGACGTGATGATGCCCCGCCTCGGCGGGTTGGAGACCTGCCGGCGGTTGCGGGCCGCGGGTCGCGATCTGCCGGTGCTGATGCTGACCGCCCGTGACCAGGTCTCCGACCGGGTAGCGGGGCTGGACGCGGGCGCCGACGACTACCTGCCCAAGCCGTTCGCCACCGAGGAGTTGCTGGCCCGCGTGCGGGCCCTGCTGCGCCGGCGCATGCCGACCGACGAGGAGTCGCAGATCCTGTCGTTCGCCGACGTCCGGCTCGATCCGGACAGGTTCGAGGCGTGGCGGGGCGGTCGGCCGCTGCACCTGACCCGGACGGAGTTCTCCCTCCTGCAGGTCCTCATGAGCAACGCGACCCGGGTCCTGACACGCGACGCGTTGTTCGAGGCGATCTGGGGCTTCGGCATGAGCTCCACCGCCAACAACCTCCAGGTGTACGTGAGTTACCTGCGCCGCAAGATGGAGGCCGAGGGTGAGCCGCGATTGATCTACACGCTGCGCGGCCTGGGATACACGTTGCGGGAGACTCCTCCGTGAGCAGGCCCGCGGGATGGCAATCGCGCCCGGTGACCCGATGGTGGCGCCGGCGGTCCCTGCGGGCCAGGCTGACGGTGATCGCGGCGACGGCCATCGCCGTCAGTGTGTTCGTCGCCTTCCAGGTGGCCAGCCAGCTCATGGGCTGGGAGCTGCAGAGGACCGCCGAGAATCAGCTGCGCGCCGACTCCCGCGTCCTGGCGACGAACGCGGAGCGCGCCGGTCTGGCGCAGGTCCAGCTGCCGCCGTATCCCGGATCCGGTCGGCTGGTGCGGGTCATCCTGCCCGACGGCTCGATCCGGACTCCGGCCGGACAACCCGCGCTGCCCCCGGTCAGCGAGCAAGCCGGGCGCGTGGCGAAGGGCGTGTCGGCCGACCTGATGGAGTCGAACGACAGCGACGAGGACGGCTACGTCATCTACACGCTGCGGGCGGGCGACGGCGCGGTCCAAGTGGCCCGCGCCGTCGACGACAGCCCGATCAACCGGTTCGGGTTCGGCATGCTGCTGATCGGGCTGCTCTGCGTGGTCGGCGGCGCCCTTGTCGGGCGGACCGTGGCGCGGACCGGGCTGGCACCGATCGACCGGCTGACCGCCGCCGCGGTACGTGTCGCGCACACTCGGGATCTCGACGCCGACATCCCGGATGAGGGCGGTGGGGAGATCCGGCGGCTGATCCAGTCGATCAACGAGATGCTCGCCGCGCTCCGGGACTCCCGGCGCGCCCAGCGGCTGCTCGCCGAGGACGCCGCCCACGAGCTCAAGACCCCGCTCACCAGCCTGCGCCTCAACGTGGAGCTGCTGATCCGGCTCGATCGGCGCGGCACCCTGGACAGCGCACTGCCGGCGGAGAGCCGGACCCGGCTGCTCAACGATCTCGGCGCCCAGGTGGACGAGTTGAGCACCCTTGTCGCCGAGCTGACCGACCTGGCGCGCGGTGACGTCAGCGACGAGAGCACCGAGGTACTCGACCTCGCCGACGTGGTGGCGGCCGCCGCGACCCGGGCGGGTTCCCGCATGCCCGACATCGAGGTGGCGCTCGACGTGACCTCTGTGTGGGTGAGCGGGCGTCCCGCTGCGCTCGAGCGAGCGGTACTCAACCTCATCGACAACGCCGCCAAGTGGTCCCCCGCGGACCAGCCGGTCCACGTCCGGCTCCGGGCCGAGGGCGCGTCGGCGGTGCTCGAGGTCGACGACGCCGGGCCCGGCATCGACGCCGCCGACGTACCGCGGGTGTTCGACCGGTTCTACCGTGCCGACAGCGCCCGGGCGTTGCCGGGATCGGGTCTGGGGTTGTCGATCGTGCAGCGGGTCGTCGACGCCCACGGCGGCCGGGCCACCGTCGCCCGCTCCGCACGCGGTGGCGCGCTGCTTCAGGTCGACCTTCCGGCCGCGGCCCCGGCCGCCCCGATCGCGCGGCTCACCGCCGGGGACGACACCACGGTGCGCTGACCCGCCCCGGCGGCGCGGCGCAGGACGACGAACGGCGGCCCTCGGGCAGGGCCCCGCGCGGCTCACCGTCGTGGCAGGACACCGCGATGCGCTGTCCCCAGCCCCGGCCGCACGGCACAGGTCCAAACGGCACAGACCGAAGGCGGCGGCCGTCGGGCCCATGAACGAACCGGGACGGGCCTATGGCCCGTCCCGGATCTCGTCCGTGCCGCCGCGCTCACCGTTGCAGCGCGGGCTCCTCGTCGTCGGCGCGCGGCTGTTGACCGTCCGGCAGTTCCGCCGCTGGACGGGACAGGCGGCTCGGCCACCACATCCGCCGGCCGATCAGCAGGGTGAGGGCGGGCACCAGGACCGACCGCACCAGCAGGGCGTCGAGCAGCACGCCGAAGGCCACCAGGAACCCGACCTCGATCAGCATCACCAGCGGAAGGGTGACGAGGACCGCGAACGTGGCCGCCAGGACCAGGCCCGCCGAGGTGATGACACCACCGGTCGCGGAGAGCGCTGTGAGCATGCCCTTTCGGGTGCCGAGGCGCACGGTCTCCTCCCGGGCCCGGCTGGCCAGGAAGATGTTGTAGTCGACGCCGAGCGCCACCAGGAACAGGAATGCCAGCAGCGGCACCGAATAGTCGACGCCCTTGAACCCGAGGATCGTGTCGAAGACGAACACGCTGCCGCCGAAGGCCGCGGCGAATGAGACGATCACGGTGGCCATCAGGACCAGCGGGGCCAGGATCGCGCGCAGCAGCAGCCCGAGGACGATCAGGACGACGGCCAGCACCAGCGGGATCACCAGCTTCTCGTCGCGCTTGGTGGTCTCCTCGGTGTCGAGGTTCTCCGCACTCGGCCCGCCGACGATCGCCTCCGCCCCGCTCACCGCGTGCACGGCAGTCCGCACCCGCTTGATCGTGTCGTACTCTGCGGCGGTGTCCGGCGCGTCCTTGGGGAACACGGCGATGTTGGCCCAGCCACCGCTGGTCTGCTCCGGTACGGCCAGGGCCACACCGCGCGTGTCCTTGACGATGTCGAGCACCCGCTCCTGGTGCGCCGGCCGCGTGAAGATCGTCATCGGCTGGCCGCCGAGCTCCGGGAAGTGCTGGCGGAGGACGGTGAAGCCCGTGACCGACTCCGGCGCGGACAGGAACTGGTCCTGCTCCCGCAAGGCGCCGGTGTTGCCCGTCAGCCCGAGGGCGAGCACGCCGAGGACTCCGAGCGAGCCGAGCGTCGCCACCCAGCGGCGGCGGCTGATGGCGGCGCCGAGCCGTCCCCACAGCCCCGGCTTTTCCTCCACCGCCGTGCTGAACCGCGGGATGGCCGGCCAGAAGATCCGCCTGCCGAGCACCACGAGCACCGCCGGGAACAGAGTCAGCATGGCCACCAGCGCGCACAGGATGCCGACCGCGCCGATTGGGCCCAGCCCGCTGGTGCTGTTCAGGTCCGCGACGAGCAGGCAGAGCAGGCCGGCGACCACGGTGGCCGCGGACGCGACGATGGCCGGCGCCGCGCCGCGCAGCGCGTGGACCATCGCGACCCGGACGTTCTCATGGTGATGCAGTGCCTCCCGGTATCGAGCGATGAGCAACAGCGCGTAGTCCGTGCCGACGCCGAACACCAGGATCGTCAGCAGCGCCGAGTTCTGGTCGTTGACCACGATGCCGAAGCCCTTGACGAGCAGATAGACAGTCCCCATCGCGGTCAGTGCGGCCGCGCCCACGGCCACGAGCGGGATGAGCCACAACACCGGGCTGCGGTAGGTGAGGATGAGCAGGAGCGTGACGACGACGATGGTGGTGAGGAGGACCTGCTCGTCGATACCGTCGAAGACGGCGTCCATGTCGCCGTCGATCGCGCCCGGGCCGGTCACGTCGAGTTCCAGGCCGGAGGGGCGGTCCTTCGCGGCGTCGCGCAACGGGCCGACGATGGCCTCCGGCGCGCCGTAGGCCGTGCTCACTTCGAGGGTGAACATCATCGCCTTGCCGTCGGTGGAGGGTCTCATCGGTGAGCCCTCGTTGCCCTCGTCCTCGCCGGCCGCCGTCGTCGCCTTCGGTGGATACCGTTTGGCAAGGGTGTCGTAGTGGCGCTCGACCGTCGCGCGGTCGGCGTCGGTCATGCCGCCGGCGCGGTGGTACACGAAGACGAACGTGTTGTTGTCACCTCCGGGCAGGCTGTCGTCCAGCACCGCCACCTTGGTGGACTCGGCGCCGGCCGGCAGGGTGTCCACGGCGCTGTCGGTGGTGACCGAGCTCAGCTTTCCGCTCAGCGGCACCATGCCTGCCGCCAGCACCAGCCATAGGCCGATCACCAACCAGGGCACCCACCGGCCTGCCAACCGGCCGGCCGGCGCTTGCCCGGACGGCGCTGCGTTGACTGCCATCACTAGCCTCCTCCATACGAGTTGCATCGCTTGTCTGGATGGCTAGTTCCTACTGAGCGAACCTGAGACGACTGTTAATGCGGTGCTCAGGCCGGTTGACCGAGCCATGCGGTCCACGACCCCGACACCGACGACGTCGTTCAGGCCGAGCGCGCGGAGGCCCGCGACGCCGCAGCCGCGGGAACCGGACGAGGCAACACCATCACCGCCCCGCACGGACAGCGGTGCCCGGCGCCGCGTCGGCCAACAGCTGGGTGATGCGCTCCTACTCTGCGACTCCGCCGGGCCGGGGTGGACATCGACGCATGGCTCATCCGGCCCGGCGGCTGTGCAGCGCCTGGGCCTTGCTCACCGGGCAGGACCTCGACGCCACCACGCTGGTGCGTGTGCTGGGCCAGTTCTCCGCCTAGGCGACCGCTGATGTCGTCGCCGTACCTGCGCGGAGAGGCCGTGGACTGCGGGACCTCGCGGGCGACTGCGGGTCTCGGTGGCTTACGGAAGCTACAGGTCAGCAAGAGTCTCACGGTCGTACTGCCGCCCGTCATTCACTTGCGGCAATGGCCCTGCGCACCCAGCGGTACGCTCGAGTTCTACACGAGGAGCATGCTTCCCAGTGACTGTGATGGTTGACTTGCCCGACCACATACAAGCTCGCTGCAGCGAGCTCGGTGACGGTGTCCTGTACGCGATCAAGACCCTGGCCCGGCAGCTGGCCGAGGATCCACGTCTGGGCGAGCAGGCTGGCAGACGCGGCCTGCATATGGCGACGATCGACGGTGACACCTTCGATGAGTGCCCGCCTTTGATCGTGCGCTACGCCTACGGACCGCCCCTGCTGGACGCAGACCGGGTCGAGATCCGCGACGTCGAGGCGAGCGGGCCGCTTCCCGACGCCGACGACAGGCAGGCTCCCACGGTCGAGCCGGAACCCCGCTTTGAGCAGATCGCAGCACGCCAGGTGAGCGAAGCGTGGCGGCGGATCATCACTT
The DNA here is from genome assembly GCF_044540525.1 of Streptomyces sp. NPDC085932. Lineage (NCBI taxonomy): Bacteria > Bacillati > Actinomycetota > Actinomycetes > Kitasatosporales > Streptomycetaceae > Streptomyces > Streptomyces sp. NPDC085932. Next base: position 493,795 of record NZ_JBITSJ010000006.1, on the reverse strand, counting down.
GGCTTGAACAGCACACGCCCGTTACCCATGGAGCGCTGCTGCCCGGCGCGTCCCCAGACGGGATTGTCGCACTGGAGCAGGCACTCGGACTACGTATCCCCGCAGAGCTGCGGGCGTTGTGGCTGCTGTGTGCGGGGGCGGAGGACACCGCGGGGGCGGCTCTCATGCCCGATAACGGCGGCTGGGCGTTGATGCCGCTGGACACGGTGGCTTCGGTGTATCGGCGGCACATGGAGCATCAACGCGATCTACAGGCCCACCAGGGCTTCGAAGAGGCGACGGTGTGGAGGCCGTCATGGATTCCTCTCTGCTCGTGGTCGATGACCGACACCAGTTACGGTCTGTTCCTCGACGCCGAAACGGGCAGGATCGGGCATTGGGACGATACGAGTGTGCGCACGGTCGGGGATCAGACGTTGAGCATGCTGTTCGAGGAGATGGCCGACAAGCTGGAGCATCCGCAGCTGGCCACCGGCTACCTGCCGGGGCTGATCGGCGGCCGGCTGGTGTGGGGGCCGCCGCTCGCATCGGATGAGGCCGTCATGTGGCAGCAGTTCACCGGCTGACGCACACAGAGCGTGAGAGGGGGCGGTCGGGTGATGGCCCGGCCGCCCTTCACGAGCGAAGCCGCAGCGACGGTCGCTAGGTGGGCATTCCGCCACGTTCCCGACTGTTCAGCATTCCGAGATGAGCCACTAGCCATACAACCGACTGCCGTAGGGCGCTGTGTCCACGAGCTGGTTCAGGACGAGAGCAGCGGTCCCGAGGACGGTCAGGAACAGCCCGGAGCGCAGGAAGGTGGGACCGATGATGGTGACCGAGGCGGCTTGGGTCGTGAGGGTGCGCCAGTCCCGCAGGCGTCGGATGTCCCCCGCGCTGACCCACCAGAAGCCCGCACCGACCACAAGCAGGCTGAGACCGAAGAGTCCGGCGATAACACCCACGACGGCCAGGAACTCTTCGCGGTCGCTGTGGCCGCTGATACTCAAAGTCGCCACCATAAGCGGCGCCACGCCCAGCAGCCCGAAGATCACCCCTCGTCGCGCCACCTCCGTCGGTCGCAGGCGCGGCAGCATCACGCCATCTCGGTCCAAAGCCATGGCCAGTACCCTAGCCCGCTCGGCCTCAACGGCCGCTACGTCGCCTTGGCCAGGCAGGGAGCGTCAAAGCCAGCGCCGTGGGGATCTGGGCCTGTCGAGCCGCGTGTTGTGCGTCGTCGTTCCCACTCAGTCGGCAGGTACGGGAGTCCCCGGGCCGTCGGGCACGGGCAGTTACACCCAGACCGGAGCGCCCTCACGTTCATGGGCTATTGGCGGTGCGGGCGCTTCAGGATGGGATTCAGAGTTCGGGCGGGGCCCTGAGGGAGGGGCACCGCTGTGGCGGCGGCACGGGCTTTCTCAATGCCTCAGCATGCATGTCCGAGTCCGGAGCCGCTGTCGGCGCTTCCGTGCTACGACGCGTCGGCCCGCCGCGGCTCTGGGTCGTCGGCGTCCAGGGCGCCCCGGGCTCTGATCGTCGGGCGGAGGGCGAGTTGGGCGAGGGCGGCCAGGCAGCACAGGGCGGTGCACGACAGCCACAGGACGGTGGATCCGATGCCGAGGAGGCGGGTGCCGAGGAGCGGGGCGATGAGGAAGCCGGTGCCCCAGGCCATTCCGAGCAGGCCGTTGTAGCGCCCGCGCAGGGTGGGTGGGGCCAGGTCCGCCACGATGGCGGCGGTGACGGCGAAGACGAGGACCTCTCCCAGGCTCCACACCGCGACGGCCGCCCCGTAGGCCGGTCCGGCGGAGGCGGCGGCGACGAGGGCGCTGCCGGTGGCGGCCAGGAGGAAGCCGGTGGCCAGGATCCGGCTCTTGTCGTAGGCGTCGAGCCGGTGGCCGATCAGCGGCTGTACGACGATGACGACCACGCCGTTCACCGCCATGACCAGGCCGTAGACGTCGCCGGGAAGGCCGTCGCGGGCCATGGCGATCGGCAGGGTGGCGAAGGCCTGCTGGAAGACGACGGCGTACAGGACGACGACGCCGGCGAAGGCCGCCATGGCGCGATCGGCGAGGACGGTGCGGTAGCTGCCGCTCCCCCGGTCGGCGGCCTGCGGACGCGTTTCGGGGACGGCGAACCACACCAGCAGGCCGAAGATCGCGCACGCGGCGGCGTCCGCCCAGAACAGCAGGTGGAAGCCGCGGGTCGCGAGGTGGCCGCCGAGGATCATGGCGGCGGAGAAGCCGAGGTTCACCGACCACAGCAGCAGGCCGAAGGCGCGGGTGCGGTCGGCGGCGGGCACGGCGTCCGCGACCAAGGCCTGCGCGGCGGGCCGGAAGAGGTCGATGGTGACGCCGAGGGCGAAACCGGCCGCGGTGAGGGCGGGCAGCGTGTGCGCGCTGCCCAGCGCCAGCAGCGAGGCGGCGTTGGCGAGCATCCCACCGGTCAGGGCCGCGCGACGGCCGAAGCGGTCGGCGAGGAATCCGCCGAGGGGCTGGGAGAGGACCGAGCCGACGCCGACGACCGCGAGGATGAGACCGACCGCGTGGAGGGGAACGTTCCTGGCCTGGGTGAGGTAGAGGCTGAGGAACGGGTTGACCATGGCCCCGAGGCGGTTGACCAGGCTGCCGGTCCACAGGACCCAGAAGGAGCCCGGCAGCCCGCCGACACGGACGCGGATGATGGTGCGCAGCCGGCCGGCCCTGACCGGAGCCGAGATCGGAGTCGGGCTCGGGGTCCGGGTCAACGCGCTGCTCCCTCAGGGTCGGTGAGACTCGCCGCCAGTGCCGCACGGTCTGCTTTGCCGTTCGCCGTGAGGGGCAGGGTGGGCACGACGCGTACCTCGGCCGGGACCATGTAGGAGGGCAGGGTCCGGGCGCAGAAGGCGCGCAGGAGGGGGGCGATGTCCTGGTCCGGCGCGGCAGGTTCGGCAGCCGAGGCGGAGTTCGTGGTGGCCGCGCCGGTCCGTAGCGCGTCGGGAGCGAGGACGACGAAGGCGGCGAGGCAGCTCCCGCCCTCGGGTGAGGGCCGTCGCAGGACGGCGGCTGCGGTGGCCGCGGGGTGCTGCAGCAGGCGGCGTTCGACCTCGCCGAGTTCCACACGGTTGCCGTTGATCTGGACCTGGGAGTCGGTGCGTCCCAGGAAGTAGAGCTCGCCGTTCTCCCCACGCACCGCCAGATCGCCGGTGCGCAGTACGCGTTGCCCGGACTCGGGGCACAGCGGGTCGGGGACGAGTGCGGCCCGGGTGGCCTCGGGATCGTCCCAGTAGCCGGTGAACAGGGCGGGACTGCGCAGGAGTATCTCCCCGTGCGCCCCGGGTCCGTCCACGACGCCGCCCGCCTCGTCGACGAGGATCATCTCGGCACCGGGGTGGGCGGTGCCGATCGACAGGCGCTCCAGGTCGGCCGGGAGGGGATCGGGCACGTCCTCGAACGAGGCGGCCATCGACTCGGTGGCGCCGTAGCAGTTGACGATGCGCATGCCGGGGCGCAGCTCCTGGAGGCGGCGCAGCTCGGGCAGCGGGAACTCCTCTCCGCAGAAGAGGACTTGCCGCAGCGTCGCGAGCCCGGCCAGGCGGTCCGGTTCGTGTCGCAGCACTTGACGCCAGATGGACGGTACGCCGTTGACGTGCGTGGCCCCCGTGTCGTGCAGGGCTCGCAGGAAGCGCCGGGGCCAGCGCACCGCGCGCTGGGGCACGGGCACGACGGCGGCACCACTGGCCAGCGCCAGGCCGATGGTGAGCAGGGAGAAGTCGAAGTGGAGGGGTGAGGTGCCGGCGATCCGGTCGCCGGGGGCGGCCAGGCGGTGGGCCAGCATGCCGCGGTAGAAGGCGGTGACGGCGCGGTGGCTCATGACGACGCCCTTCGGGCGGCCGGTCGTGCCGGAGGTGAAGACGATGTACGCCGGGTCGGTGACGCAGGGCACGCGGCGCCGGCGGGCAGTCGCGGCCGGGGTGCGTTCGACGACCAGTTCACCCGCGGCGAAGCGGGCCGTGCCGAGGCCGGGCGGGAGGTCGGTGCGCTCGCCGGTCTTCGCCTGGAGGTGCAGGGCGGGGCGGGCGGTGCCGACGAGGGTACGCAGACGTTCCTGTGGGGTGTCGGGAGCGATCGGTACGAAGGTGAGCCCGGCGCGGGAGCAGGCGAGCAGTACGGCGATCGCCTCGGCGCCGGCTTCGGCCTCCAGGAGCACGCGCGTGCCGGGCTCGAACTCCAGGGCGCGCAGGGCGGTGGCGTAGGCGTCGACCGCGCGGGCGAGTTCGGCGTAGGTCGTGACGGTCGTCCCGCCGGGGGCGGCTGGCTCTATGACGGCGGGCCGGCCGGGGGCGTGGCGCGCCGGATCGAGCAGGAGGTCGTGGAGGAACTCACCGGTTGCCGCGGCGGTGGCGGCCGGCGGTCGGCTCACTGACGGGTTCCTTTCGTACGAGGTGACTTCAGACTCATTCTTTCGCTTTGCGGAATTCCTCTTCCGCGATGCGGGCGCTTACGGTGCCACAGCCACCCACAGGAGCGCCACCCCACTCCCCCTTCGATGAACCCGGCGTGACCACCGCGCGGGCCCAACAGCCCTTGACGGCAGCCTCGTTGATGCGGCGGCCTCGAGATCCCTGGACAGGCTTCAACAGTTTGTGGCAGCTTAAGGAGCTCACAGCGGAAAAGCGTTTCCGCATCATGAAATCGGAGGTCACCCGTCGTGCAGCCGATCGACGCCGGACCTCTCTCCCTGGGCCAGCTCTCGGTCTGGCACGACATCCGCGAGCTGCCGCCGTCCCAGCACCATGAGCCCAACAACGCGGCCGTGTGGGACCTGCCCCCCGGCACGGCCCCCGATGCGGTACGAGCGGCGCTGGCCTGCCTCGCCCGCCGCCACCCCTCGCTGCGCACCCGCTACGACCTGCGCGACCCGGACGCGCCCCGGCAGTGGGTGGCCGAGGAGACCGCGCCCGTGGTGCTGCCCGCCGCCCCGGCCGGGGGCGCCCCGGTCGAAGACCAGGCCCGCGTGCTGGCCGGTGAGCCCTTCGACCTCGGCCGGGAGGACGGCTGGCGGGCCCGGCTCGTCGGCGACGCATCCGGCTCACAGCGCCTGGTGTTCGTCAAGCACCACATCCTGGCGGACGCCTGGGCGCAGGAAGTGCTGCGCCGGGAACTCCTGCGGGAGATCGCCGCACCGGGCAGCCTGCGGGCGACGGCACCGGGCCCCCTGCACCTGGCCGCGGAGCAGCACGGACCGACCGGGCTGCGGCGGCAGCGAGCCGCGCTGGAGCACTGGGAGCGGCTGGGCAGCCGGGCGCCGGCCGCTCGGCTGCCGGACAGCGGCGACGCTCCCGGCGAGGTGGTGCAAGCGACGCTGCGCTCGGCGCCCGCGCTGGCCGCGGCACGCGCACTCGCCGGCCGGGCCGGCGTCTCCGTCGCGAGCGCGGTCATGGCCGCCTACGTGCGGGCCGTGGCGCGCCGGTGCGGCAGCGACGCGCTGCTGGTGCACCTGATGAGCGCCAACCGGTTCGCCGGCCGCTGGAAGGACGTGGTCACCTCGATGAACCAGTGGGTTCCCGCCCTGGTGGAGGGGGCCCGCGCGGATCTCACCGCCCTGGCCGGCACAGTGCACTGGAACAGCCTGCGCGCCGTGCGGCACGGCATGTCCGACGTGACCGCGGTCGCCGCCCTGCGTACCCGCGCACCGCGGGCCCTCGAACCCGCCTGCGCCTTCAACCATGTGGCCGCGCCTCCCGGGGACGAGGCCCGTGCGGCCGCGGACGCGCAGGGGCCGGCGGAACCCGCCCTTTTCTTCGAGACGCCGTTCACCACCATCGGTCCACGTTGCTACGCCCGTTCCCAGGAGGACGGGCCGGTGCTGACGGTGCGGCTCACCACGCGTGACGTGGGCCGCGCGGAGTGCGCCGCCCTGCTCTGGGAGTTGCACGACGCCTTGCTCACCACCGCCTGACACCCGCCGTCGCCCGGCGCCCGCCCGGCGCCCCAAGCCCTTGCCCGTGCTCCCAGGAGGTTCTGTGCCCGGCTCCCCCCGCGAAGGCGGCCATGTCGTCGTCCTGCACCGCTGGACCGACCGCTACGCCGACTACGGCCGCTACCTCGACCACACCGTCCACCGCGTCAGTTACGTCACCACCGAGCAGGCGCTGCGCCACCTGCCCGTGGCCCGAGCAGCCGGAGTGGAGCTGGTGGACAGCACCGAGGACGTCAAGGCGGTGCGCGAGGCGGTGGACCGGCTGACCGAGCGGTCCGGGCCGCCGACGCGGATCGTCGCGCTGCAGGAGACCGACCTGGACCTGGCGGCCCTCCTGCGGGACGAGTTCGCCCTGCCGGGGCCCGGGGCCGAGGAACTGCGGCCCGTGCGGGACAAGTTGCTGATGGCGCAGCGGCTGGAGGCCGCCGGGGTCCCGGTCCCGCCGACCGCCGCCGCCCCGGACCACGCCGCCGTCACGCGGTTCGCCGCCGCACACGGCTGGCCGCTGCTCGTCAAACCCCGGCGCGGCACGGCCAGCGCGGGTGTCACCCGCCTCGACTCGCCCATGGCCCTGGCCGAGTTCGCCTTCCCGGACGGCGTCGACCTGATCGTCCAGCCGTGGGTGGCGGACCGGGTCCTGCACGTCGACGGCGTGTTCACCGGGCGCGAACCGGGGCTCTGGCGGGCTTCGCGGTACCTGAGCACCTGCCTGGAATTCGCGGAGGGCGAGGCGCTCGGCTCGGTGGAGATCGACGAACACTCCCTGCCGGCCGGGCTCCTCCAGCTGGTTTCCTCGGCGACGCGGGCTCTGCTGGCACGGCCCTCCGTCTTCCATCTGGAGCTGTTCGAAAGCGAGACCGGGGCGCTGACCGTCCTGGAACTCGGGGCCCGGCCCGGCGGGGCCGAAGTGCCGTTCGTGTGGCGGGAGGTGCACGGCGTCGACCTGATGGCCGCCGCCTTCGCCCACCAGACCGGCACGCCCGATCCGACACCGGCCGCACTGCCGCACACGGGCCGGGTCGGGGGCTGGCTGCTGGTGCCGCCCTCGGCGCCGACGCCCTGCCGCGTGCGGTCCGTCCGCCTGCCGGACGACGGGAGGGCCTACGCCCGGAGGATCCCGCCTCGGGGCCGGTTGCTGACGGGCGGCGGTTACGAGCACGCCGGCGCACGGTTCCGGTTCTCCGGCGCGAGTACCGCAGAGGTCGAGGCGGACGTACTGCGGACCGCCCGCGACACGTCCGTGCTGTGCGCCCCGGTCGACGTCGGCGCGCCCGCCCGGATCGCCGTGGTGGGCTGCGGGAACCCGCCCTACCGCAGGTACGCGCTCGCCGCGCTGGCGCAGCGGGTGGAGACCGCGCTCGTGCAGCCCGCGGCGCCGCAGTGGCAACGCCCGTACATCGGTGGCCGGTTCCGGTCCGCCGACACGTCCGACGCCGACGCCGTCACCGCCGCGGTCGCCGACCTGCTCGCGCCCGCAGCGGGCCCGGTCGCGGTGCTCACCTGGGACGAGACGCTCCTGGAGACCACCGCCGAGGTCGCCCGGCGCCTTCGGCTGCCGCACCTGAGCCCGCAGGCGGTGCGCCACTGCCGCGACAAGCTCGCCACCCGCCGGGCGCTGGCCGCGGCCGGCGTACCCTCCGCGGGCTTCCGCCACGTCCACGACCACGACGAGGCCCTCGCGGCCGCCGAGCAACTGGGTCTGCCCGTCGTCGTCAAGCCCCGCGGCCTGGCCGGCTCCATCGGCGTCACCCTCGCCACCCGCCCGGAGGAGGTGGCCGGTGCCTTCGAGCAGGCGAGAACGTCCTCCTTCCCGGGCATCCGGCGGCTCGACGGCGCCATCGTCGAGGAGTACCTGACCGGACCCGAGATCAGTGTGGACTGCGCGGTGGACCACGGCCGCGTGCACATCGTCAACGTGGCCCGCAAACGGCTCGGCTTCGCGCCCCACTTCGAGGAGACGGGGCACCTCGTCGCGCCCTGGCGGGACGAGAGCTGGGCGTACGACGTGGAGTTCGTGGTCGCGGCGGCACACGCCGCGCTCGGGCTGCGCACCGGCATCACCCACAGCGAGGTGCGCCTGACCCCGTCCGGACCATGCGTGGTCGAGGTCAACGGGCGGCTCGGCGGCGACTTCATCCCGCTCCTCGGCGCCCTCGCCACCGGCGTGGACCAGGTCGCGGCCGCCGCCGACCTCGCCCTGGGCCGGGCCCCCACGCTGGTGCCGCACCTCGACCGGTGCGCCGAGGTCCGCTTCCTCTACCCCGGCCACGACGCCGTGGTGCGCGAGCTGGACGTCACGGCCGCCGCAGCCGTCCCCGGCATCGTGGAGACCGTCGAACTCGCCCCGCCCGGCACCGAACTGCGGCTGCCGCCGCGCGGCATCGTCCCCCGCCTCGCCGCGCTCGTCGCCGTGGGCGACACCCCCGCGCAGTGCGCCACGGCCCTGGACCGCGCGGAGCGGGCCGTGCGGTACACGCTCGCGCCGCTGTCCCCCTGACCTCCACCACGAAGGAGCTGCCCGACATGTGGATCCTGGGCGTCAACGCGCCACCGGCCGGCCGGCACGACACCGCGGCCTGCCTGATCGACGGCGACGGACGGATCGTCGCCTTCTCGGAGGAGGAGCGCCTCAACCGCCGGCGCCACTCGCTGTACCGCAAGCCGCTGGGCGCGGCCCGCATGTGCCTGGCGCGGGCCGGCATCAGCGCCGCCGACATCGACGTGGTGGCCGTCGGCTGGGACGACCACCAGCTCCATCCGGGCCGGTGGGCGGGCGACGCCGAGTTCCTCGCCCACGCCGTAGGCCTGGACTTCGGCGACCGGCTGCCCGAGGTGGTCCGCGTCGGGCACCACCGCGCCCACGCCGCCTCGTCGTTCTACGCCTCCCCGTTCCGCAAGGCGGGCGTGCTCGTGGTCGACGGGCACGGCGAGAACGAGTCGTCGAGCATCTGGACCTACGAGGAGGGCCGCGCGCCCCGGCTCGAACGCTCCTGGCAGCGGACCGCCTCACTGGGCTACGCGTACGACGCCGCCTCCACCTGGCTCGGCTTCTCCTTCCTCAACGCCGGCAAGACGATGGGCCTCGCCGCCTACGGCCGCGCCGGTGGCGTGCCGACGGAGCCCCTGGTGGAGACACGCGGTGACGACTTCCGGCTCGCCGTCGAGCCGCTGCCGGAGAACACCGGACGGGCCACCGCCGCGGACGTCAAGGAGCAGTACGAGCTCACGGTCGGCCGCTGGCGCGAGCGGTACAGCCGCATCGCCGGGGCCGACGGCCCCGACACGCCCGAGGACCGGCTCGCCGACGACCCCCGCTCGGTGCTGGTGGCCTACACGGCGCAGCGCGTCGTCGAGGAGGCCGTCACCCATCTCGCCGCGCAGACGCGCAAGGCTGCCGGGGTCGAGGAGTGGTGCATGAGCGGTGGCGTCGCCCTGAACTGCTCCACCAACGGCACCCTGCCCGGTCCGCTGTACATCCCGCCGGTGCCGCACGACGCCGGCGTGGCCCTCGGCGCCGCCTGGACGGTGTGTCCGCCGGTCTCCCGCACGGCCCCGCTCAGCCCCTACCTCGGCAGCGACGTCGCGGCGAGCGCGACCGGTGCGGCGGACACCGAAGGCCTGGTGCGCACGCCCCTGGACATCGACGAGCTGACCGCGCTGCTGCTGGACGGGCGGATCGGCGCAGTCGCACAGGGCCGCGCCGAGATCGGTCCCCGGGCGCTGTGCCACCGCTCGATCATCGCCGTTCCGGACACCCCGGAAGTCAACACCCGTGTCAACAGGGTCAAGAGCCGCGAGCAGTGGCGGCCGTTCGCCGGTGTCACCCGGCCCGCCTACGGCATCCGGCTGTGGGAGCAGCAGGAGTACCTGAGCCGGTACATGCTGGGCGCGGCCCGCGCCACCGAGCTGGGCCGCCGGGTGGCGCCGGGCGTCGTCCACGTCGACGGCACCACCCGCCCGCAGGTGCTGCGCGGCGACGAGGCGCCGGTCGTGGGCGCGGTCCTGGACGCCCTCGACGCCCAGGGCGCACCGCCGGTGCTGCTGAACACCTCCTTCAACGACCGCGGCGAACCGGTCGTCGACTCGGCGGCCGACGCGCTGGCCGCGTTCCGCAGCATGGACCTGGACTTCCTCGTGCTGGGTGACGCCCTGTACCGCAAGGGCACGGCGGGAGGTGTGGGCTGATGGCCGCCGGGCTCCCCGCGGCGGAGCGGTTCCGTGCCTACGGCCCGCGGCAGCTGGACGACATCGCCGTCCGCTTTGGTCTTCCCGACGACGTCCGGGAGACCGTGCGCCGCCTGTCGCTGGTGCTGCCCTTCCGGGTCAACGAGTACGTCCTCACTCATCTCGTCGACTGGGACCGGGTGCCGGACGACCCGCTGTTCCAGCTGACGTTCCCGCAAGCCGGCATGCTCGACGCGGCCGACGAGGAGCAGCTCGGCAAGCTGTCCGCGGACCCTGGGGACCGGCTGCTGCTGCGGGACTTCGTCGGCGACGTCCGGGCGCGTCTGAACCCCCACCCGTCCGGTCAGCAGCAGTACAACGTGCCGCACCTGGAGGGGTCCGCCCTGCCGGGGTTGCAGCACAAGTACCACGAGACCGTCCTGTACTTCCCGGGCCAGGGGCAGACCTGCCACGCGTACTGCACCTACTGCTTCCGCTGGGCCCAGTTCGTGGGCGACGCCGACCTGCGGTTCGCCGCGCCGGACCCCTCCGGACTGCTGGCCTACCTGGCGGCGCACCCGGAGGTCAGCGACGTGCTGATCACCGGGGGCGACCCGATGGTGATGACCACCGAGCGGCTGCGCCGCCACGTGGAGCCCCTGCTCGGTGTCGCGTCGGTCTCCACCGTGCGCATCGGCACCAAGTCGGTCGCCTACTGGCCGCAGCGCTTCACCACCGACCAGGACGCCGACGACGTACTGCGCCTTTTCGAACGAGTGGTGGCGGCCGGCAAACAGCTCGCCGTGATGGCCCACTTCAGTCATCCGCGCGAGCTGGAGACCGAGCCCGCGCGGCGGGCACTGGCACGGATCCGCGCGACCGGCGCGGTCGTGTACTGCCAGGCCCCTCTGATCGCCCGGGTCAACGACGACCCGGCCATCTGGAGTGCGCTGTGGCGGGCCGAACTGGCCGCGGGCGCGGTCCCGTACTACCTGTTCGTGGAGCGGGACACCGGCCCGCACGAGTACTTCAAGGTGCCGCTGGCGCGGGCGGTGGAGATCTTCCAGGCGGCCTACCGCACCCTGCCGGGTCTCGCCCGGACCGTGCGCGGGCCGGTGATGTCGGCGACGCCGGGCAAGGTGGTCGTGGACGGGGTGCAGCGCACGCCCGAGGGCTCCTTCTTCCAGCTGCGGATGCTCCAGGCACGCGATCCGGCCCTGGTGGGCCGTCCCTTCCGGGCGCCGTTCAGCACAGCGGCCGCCTGGCTGGACGACCTGGAGATCGACCCGGCGACCCCGCCGGACCTGGCCGCCGCCCTGCGCGGTGCGCCACCCGCACCCGAGAGGGCCGCATCGGAGACGACCGCACCCGAGGCGTCCGTATCGGGTACGGCCTCGTCGGAGCCATCCGCACCGGACGCCGGCGAGGGGCCCGAGCGGGAGGCGGCCGCATGACCAGCCCGCCCCTCTCCCCCACGCCCCGCGTCACCCCCCACGAGCGGGACCGGCACGGGGCCGGTCCGGCCGAGCTCGCGCCCTCGCCCAACCTGGCCCTCGACCAGCTGGTCCGAGAACGCCGGGCCGCCGGTGAGTCGCTGGTGCACCTGGCGTTCGGCGAGGCACGGCTGCCGCTGCTGCCCGGTGTCGCCGACGCCCTCGCGGCCGGGGCACGGCGGACCGCCTACGGTCCGGTGGCGGGCCGGGAACACGCCCGCGAGGCGGTCGCCGGGTACTTCGCACGGCGGGGCCTGCCCACCGACGCCGACCGGATCGTGCTGGCCCCCGGCAGCAAGCCCCTGCTGATGGCCCTTCAGCTCACCCTCCCCGGCGACGTCCTGCTGCCCGCGCCCGCCTGGAACACCTACGCTCCCCAGGCCGCCCTCGCAGGCAAACGGGCCGTCGGCGTACCGGTGCCGGCGTCCTGCGGCGGAGTGCCGGACCCCGCCGCGCTGCGCACCGCCCTGCGCCGGGCGCGGGCGGACGGACTGCGGCCACGGCTGATGGTGCTGACGCTGCCCGACAACCCCACCGGCACGCTCGCGCCGCCGGAGCTGGTGCGGGACGTGTGCGACATCGCCCGGAGCGAGGACCTCGTGATCATCTCGGACGAGATCTACCGGGACGTCCTGCACGATTCGGCGGCCACCCCGTTCCTCAGCCCCGCGGACGTCGCGCCCGACCGCACGGTGATCACCACGGGCCTGTCCAAGAGCCTCGGCCTGGGCGGCTGGCGCATCGGCGCCGCCCGCTTCCCCCGAGGGGAGTCCGGTCGGTGGATGCGCGACGGCGTGGTGGCGGCCGCGAGTGAGCTGTGGTCGGCGCTGTCGGGTCCCATGCAGGACGTCGCCGCCTACGCGTTCGCCGAACCGCCGGAGGTGGTCGAGCGACTGCGCGACGCCACCCGGCTGCACGGCGCGGTCGCGCGTGCCGTGCACCGGATCGCCCTCGACTCCGGGGCCCTGTGCCGGCCGCCCACCGGCGCGTTCTACGTCTACCCGGACTTCGGCCCGCTCCGCCGGGAGCTGGCGGACCGTGGCGTCACGGACTCCGCCTCGCTGGCCCGGCGTCTCCTGGAGGAGTCCGGCGTCGTGGTCCTGGGCGGCCACCTCCTCGGTGACGACCCCCGGGCGCTGCGCTTCAAGGCCGCGACCAGCCTGCTCTACGGGGACGACAAGGAGCAGCGGGAAGCCCTGGCCGCCGAGGACCCGCTGCGCCTGCCCCACATCGCCGGGCGGCTCGCCCGTATCGCCACCGCCTTCGCCCGGCTCACCGGCCGGCAGGCTCCCGCCCACGACTCCCCGGAGACGGCCCGATGAAGGAGATCAACCCCGGCCCCGCGGCCTTCCGCGAACTCGCCGCCGCCGCCGACCGGCTGCTTCGCGCGGTGGACGGCCTCGGCGAGGCGGACCTGCGTGCGCCGTCGCGGCTGCCTGGCTGGACACGCGCCCATGTGCTCAGCCACCTCACCGCCCAGGCACCCGCCCTGGAACGGCTGTTGACCTGGGCGCGCACCGGTGTCAGGACACCGCAGTACACCAGCCGCGAGGCCCGGGACGCCGAGATCGAGGCGGGGGCCCGGCTGCCCGCCGCCGACCTGCTCGCCCGGCTGCGGGACAGCGCGGCGCACTGGCAGCACGCGGTGCAGACCCTGCCGGCATCCGCCTGGGACGCCACCGTCGTCCCGTTCACCGGCGAGGTGTGCACACCGCGCCGCATCCTCGTCATCCGGCTGCGCGAACTGACGCTGCACCTGGTCGACCTGGACACCGGTCACGAGGTCGCGGACACACCGCCGTCGGCGCGGGACATCGTCCTGGCGGACGTCATCGGCTACTACACCCAGGCCGACGGGATGCCGTCCCTCACGGTGCGGACCACCGACGGCACGGAACTGGCCCGTTTCGGCAGCGGCGCCTCGGTGGTGTCCGGAACACCGGCGGACCTCCTCGCCTGGTTCAGCGGCCGCGGCAGCGGCGACGCACTGCACGCGCCCCACGGGCTCCCCGTGCTGCCCCCATGGATCTGACCACCGCCGGCCCGTCCGACCCGCCCTGCCGCCGAACGACCGAGGGATCAGCGACCGACATGCCCACCACCCCCCGCACCGGCTCCCCCGCCGCACTCCGCCTGGACGGCATCCGCACCGGCCTGCTGGACTGCGTGCAGGCCAACCTCGCCGTGCTGGCGGACCACTTCCACGGCCCCGGCACCCATCTGCGCCTGGGCTCCCGACTGGACCTGCCGGTACGCCCACTGCCCGACGGTCTGCCCACGGCCGACCCGGCGCTGGAGACCCGGCTGGCGAGCGACGCCCCCCTCGCCGGACTCATCGCGGTCCGCCGGGCCCGTCTGGCCCCGGCGGACCTGCTCGCCGAGGCGGCCCGGCACACCGGTGTCCACTACGTCGTCGCCGACAGCTTCCACCTGCCGTGGCTGCCGTACCACGGCAAGGCCCACATGGACCACAGCTTCCTGCTGGCGGCGGGTCCCTCGGGATGGCACGTCACCGACGCCTACCGCATCGAGACCCGGTGGGGCGCGGCCGTGCCCGGTGAACACGTCCTGAGCGCGCACGAGTTGTCCAGGTTCGCTTCGGCCGAGCTGGTCACCTTCGTCGCGGCCGCCCCGGTGCCGGCGCCGCCGACGGTGGCGGCCCGGGACCCGGAGCCCTACCTCACCGCGTACGCCGAGTGGCCGGACCGTCTTCGCGCGCTGGAACAGCTCGCGGCCGAGACCTGGCTGCTGGCCCGGGCCCGCAAGCTGCACGCGGCGTACCGGGCGCAGTGCGCCGGACGAAGCACGGAGACGGACGCCGAACGGGCACACCTGGCCTCGTGGGACCGGCTCGTCGAGCACACCTACCTCGCGCACCGCCGGGTCGCCCGCGGCCGGGCCGAACCGTCCGGCACGGTCGACCGCCTGCGGGAACTGCTCGCCGCCGACCAGCAGGTCTTCACCTCGCTACCGGAGCCGGTGCCGCTGCCGGAGTCCGGTGAAGGTCACCCGGCCGACCCGGAGCTGCGGCGCCGCATCACCCGGATCGTCGCCGACGTCCTGGGCGTCACGGCCCAGGACCTCGCGTCCGGTGCCGCCCTGGACACGTTCGCGTCCTTCACGTCCTTCCGGCTGGTGGAGATCGTCGAACGGGTCGAGGGCGAGCTGGGCCGGGAACTGGCCGCCGACGAGCTGGTCCCCGAGCGGCTGCGCCGGATCGACGACCTCTGCCGCCTCGCCCGTGACCGTTGAGCCCGGCACCGCGGACGCGGCCGCACCGGCCGTCTCCCGTCAGTCCGGCACCGACGACCTCGTCTCCACCGAGCCCAGCACCGAAAGGAACCGCTCCCCATGGACGCCCGTTTCACCGAGCTGCTCCGGCCCTTCCTCAAACACGCCGGTCCCGAAGAGATCGCCATCACCGCCGGCACCGACCTGCGACGGCTCGGCGTCGACTCGATGCAGGCGATCGAGTTGCTCTTCCGTCTGGAGGACACCTTCGGCATCGAGCTGCCCGACGAGGACATGAACGACGCCACGTTCGCCACCGCCGGGAGCCTGTGGCGGGTCGTCGCCGCGCAGCTGCCCGACGGCGACGCCGGCCGGGTGACGGCGTGAGCACGGACGTCGTCCTGCCGGACCTGGACTCCCGGCTCGCGGAGGTCACCGCGGTCACCGAGGCCCATCTCGCGCGCACCGACCGGGACGCCGTCTTCCCTGTGGAGGCGCTGGCCGCGCTGCGCCGCACGGGACTGCTGGGGCTGCTGGTGCCCACCGCGCACGGGGGTCTCGGCGGCACCGCGCGGGACCTGGTCGCGGCGACGTCGACGCTCGGACGCGCGGACCTGTCCGTGGCCATGGTCTTCGCCATGCACTGCCAGCAGGCCGCGGCCCTGGTCCGCTACGCCGACCGGCGCCTGGCCGCGTCCCTGCTGCCCCGCGTCGCCGGAGGCGAGGTGTATCTCGCGTCCGTCACCACCGAGGCCGGCAAGGGCGGTCATCTGGGCACGGCCGACGCCCGGTTGACCGACAGCGGCGGGCTGCTGGAGATCGACCGGTTCGCGCCGGTCGTCACCGGCGGCGCCCACGCGGACGGCTTCCTCGTCACGATGCGCGCCGCGGGGGACGCCACCGCGCACGAGGTGTCCCTCGTCTACGCGAACCGCGACCAGCTGAGCGTCGAGACGTCGGGTGACTGGCAGCCGATGGGCATGCGGGCGAGCCACAGCGTGCCCCTGCGGCTGACCGGCCGCGTCCCGGCCCACCACATCGTGGGCACGCCGGGGCGGTTCCACGAGATCGCCGCGGACGTCTTCGGTCCGCTCGCACATCTCGGCTGGTCCGCCGCATGGCTCGGGACCGCCGCCGGGGCGCTCTCACGGGTCCTGCGAATGCTGCGCAGCCCCGCCGGCCGGGAGCGGTTCGACGTCGGCTCCGAGCTGCTGCTGACCCGTCTGTCCCGGTCCCGGCAGCGGCTGGACACCGTCCACGCACTGCTCCAGCAGGCGCTGGCGACCGTCGAGGCCGGTGCGGACCTGTCCCGCCCGGCACGGCAGCTCCTGCTCAACTCCCTCAAGATCACCGCGTCGGAGCAGTGCCCGGCCGCCGTGGACGACCTCGTCGAGGCGGTCGGGCTGCGGCACGGCTACCTCAAGGACTCGCCGACCCGGCTGGAACTGGCGGTACGGGACCTGCGCTCGGCCGGTCTCAACTACCACAACGACCGTCTCCACCTGGCGGACGGCCGGCTGACCCTGCGCGACCAGGGGGTCACCTTTGCCTGACATGCCCTCACTCAGCCCGGCCGAGGTACCCACGCCCCACCCGGCCGAGCCGCCCACGCCCCACCCGGCCGAACTGCCCGCGGATGCCACCGGCGCCGAGGTGTGGGCGGCGCTCGGCGCGGCCGGGCACCTCGCGCGCGTCTACCGCGGCGGCACCGTCCGAGACGGCATCGATCCCGACCGGCTCGCCGACCTCCTGGCCGCGATCGACGGCCGCTGGTCCATCCCCGCCACCCTGTCGGCCAGTGTGCAACTGGCCACCGCCCTGCCGGTCCTGGCCACCGGCTCGGGCACAGCGGTGGAACGCTGCCTGCACCGCGTCCTGAACGGCCGGGCCACGCTGGCCCTGGCCGCGACCGACACCACGGCCGGCACCGACCTGACGGCACTGCGGACCGAGGTGACGATCGAGGGGGACGCCGTCACCGTGACCGGCGAGAAGCAGTGGATCGCCAACACGACCACCGCCGAGTCCTTCCTCGTGCTCGCCCGGCACCGGCCCGGCCGGCATGTCACCCACTTCACCTGGGTCCTGGTCCCGGCGGATGCGCCCGGGGTGACGGTGCGGCCGGCACCCAGCGGCCTGTACGCCGGTTCCGGCGTGGGGCACGTGTCGTTCGGCGGGGTGCGCCTGGGCCGGGACCACGTGGTGGGGCGCGTCGGGCTGGGACTGCCGGTGTTCGCCCGGCACATCGCCGTGGAGCGCCTGGCCGGGGCGCTGTGGGGCGTCGCCCTGTGCCGGCGGGTGCTGGCCGACACGCGAGACCGGTTGGCGCACCGGGCGCACGGACAAGGTGCGCTGTGGAGTCTCGGCCATGTGCGGCAGCGTTTCGCCGCCTGCCTCGTACGGGTGCAGGAACTGCAGGCGCTGACCGCCCGGTGGGCACCCGAGGTGGCCCTGCGTCACGACGCGCGGGCCGCGGCCACGTTGAAGGCGGCGGCCGGTACCACCGTCCCCCACGTCCTCGGGGAGTGCGCCCAGCTGTGGGGGGCGGCCGGGTTCGTCGACGGCGGCATTCAGCAGACCAGGGCACAGGCAGCGCTGTTCGGCATCGGCGGCGGCGCGACCGAGGTGGTTCTGGAGACCCTCGCAGACCGTGCCGAACGGGTCCTGGACGACCTCGGCCGCAAGGGTGTGGCCTGGTGATCGGGCCGCTCGAAGTCGCCGACGGCGTCTGGGTGCTGGCCGGGGCCGGGCGGCTCAGCACTCACCCCGACGACCTGCGCCGGTCCACCGCCCTGCCCCCGTGGCGGACCGAGCGTTTCCTGCGCGGCCGGGGACTGCTGCGCGGGTTGCTGCACATCGTCGCACCGCCGATGGCCGAAGCCGTCATCGCCCCGGACGCGCGCGGGCAGCCCCGGCTCGCCGGCTTCCCGCGTGCCGGGATCAGCATCTCCCACAGCGACGGCGCCGCGGCCTGCGCCTTCGCCCCCGGCCGACCCACCGGGGTGGACCTCCAGCACCCCTCGGAATCGGCCGGCCGTGTCCTGGCCCGACGGCTGCTGCGCTCCCACGCGCCGAGGGTCCTGGCCCTTCCGCCCGCGCGGGCGGCGCGGGAAGTGGCCTGGGTGTGGACCGCGCAGGAGGCGTGCGTGAAAGCGGCGGGCACCGGACTGGCGGGCCGCCCCTGGGAGATCGACGTGCCGCCCGGCCACCGTACCGGCCACTGGGGCACATACCGCTGGATCTCCCTGCGCGATGTCTCCGACACCCCCCTCAGCTGTGCCTTCGGCCCTCCCCCGCTCCCGGCCCGGCCGAGCGCCGCGAACACGGACCACGCACACGCACCCTCGCGAAAGGCATGAGCGACACGTGAGCCCGCTGATGGAAGACGAACGACGCACCCTCGACGACTGGTTCACACTCACCGCCGCCGCCTTCCCCGACGCGGTCGCGCTCGAACTCGGCGACACCACACTGACGTACCACGAACTCCACGCCCTCGCCGACCACGTGGCCGGACGGCTCCTGGACCGCACCTCGGGGGTACGCCCGCGCAGGGTCGGCCTGCTGGCCGCACGCACCACCGTCGCCTACGCCGGATACCTCGCCGTCCACCGCCTCGGTGCCACGGTCGTGCCGCTCGGCCCGGGCTCTCCGCTCGCCCGCAACGCACGGGTGACCACGGCAGCGGGCCTCGACGTGATCCTCACGGACGGCTCCTGCGACCACGCCGCGCTGTTGCCCGCGCCGGTCCTCACCCTCACCGCGACGGAGCCGGACGCGCTCGCCGCCACCCGACCACCGGGCCCGCCGGCCTTCCGTGCCGGGCCCGACGACCTCGCCTACGTGCTGTTCACCTCGGGCTCCACCGGCAGGCCCAAGGGCGTGCCGGTCAGCCACCGCAACGTCTGCGCCTACCTCACCCACGCCGTCGCGCACTACAGTCCCGGCCCGGGTGACCGCGTCTCGCAGACCTTCGACCTCACCTTCGACCCGTCGGTCCTGGACCTGTACGCGGCCTGGGGCACCGGCGCCACCCTCGTCCCCGCCACCCGTGCCGACCTGCTGCGCCCCGTCCGGTACGCCGCCACCCGCGCCCTGACCCACTGGAACTCCGTGCCCTCCGTCGTCACGCTGGCCCAGCGGTTGCGGGCCCTGAGACCCGGCAGCCTGCCCGGCCTGCGCCGCAGCGTGTTCTGCGGCGAGCCGCTGACGCTCCCCCAGGCACGGGCCTGGGCGCTGGCCGCCGAGCACAGCACCGTGGACAACGCCTACGGCCCGACCGAGCTGACCATCACATGCACCGGCCACCGCCTGCCCCGGGACCACGCGGCCTGGCCCCGGCCCGCCAACGGCACGGTGCCCATCGGTGCCCTCCACCCCACTCTGGAGGGCCGGCTGCTCGACGGTGAACTCTGCGTGCGCGGGCCTCAGCGCTTCGCCGGGTACCTCGACCCGGCCGACAACGCCGGCCGCTTCCTCACGCCCGACGGCGCCCCCTACGATTCTGCGACGCCGCTGACCGACGCCCACTGGTACCGCACCGGGGACCGTGTCAGCCCCGCCCGGGCCGCCTCGCCCCCCGCCGACGGGCCGCTTCCTCCGGGGACGGTGCTGGTCCATCTCGGCCGGGTCGACCAGCAGGTGCAGGTGCACGGCTATCGGGTCGAACTGGGTGAGGTCGAGGCCGCCTTGCGCACCCTGCCCGGCGTTCTCGACGCGGTCGTCGTCGCCCTCCCCACCCCGGACGGCAGCACCGAGCTCGCGGCCGTGCACACCGGCATGGACGGCCCACCCGCCGCAGCGCCCGGCCCGGACCTACGCGAGGCACTCCGCGAGCTCCTGCCGCCCTACATGGTGCCCTCCCGGGTGACGGCGGTTGCCGCCATCCCCCTCACCACGAACGGAAAGACGGACAGACAGGCCGTGCAGAGACTGCTCACCTCTGATGATCCCAGGCCCGGCGAGGGTTCCTGAACCAGTCGGGCTGAGACGAGCTGCGGGTTCAGCGGCCTGGTCCGCCTCCGGCAACCGTGACGAGGCGGCCTCGGCAACCGGCCCACGGCCAGCCGGCTCACCTGTTCATCGCTCGTCTGCCGACGGGCGGGTGACGCGGTTCCGCTCGCCCGACAGCGCCCCCTCGGGGAGGGCTTGTGCGCACCAGATCGTCTTGCCGTTGGTCATGTGCCGGGTCCCCCATCCCTGGGTGAGCTGGGCGACGAGCAGCAGACCCCGGCCGCCCTCGTCGAAGACACGGGCCCGGCGCAGGTGCGGAGCGGTGTTGCTGGCGTCCGAGACCTCGCAGATCAGGGAAGTGTCACGGATCAGCCGTAGCTTGATCGGTGGTTCGCCGTATCTGATGGCGTTGGTGACCAGCTCGCTGACGACGAGCTCGGTGACGAAGGACGCCTCCTCCAGGCCCCAGGCGTCCACCTGGTCGACGGCGAACTTCCTGGCGAGCGGCACCTGGGCCGGGTCGGGTTCGACGTCGCAGTCCGCGACATGGTCGGGATCCAGGCCATGAGTGCGGGCGAGCAGCAGGGCGGCGTCGTCGGTGCGGCGCTCGGAGAGCAGGGCGTCCATCACCGTGTCGCAGAGGGCCTCCAACGAGGTCGCCGAGTGGTTCAGCACCTGCTGCAGTCGGGCGAACCCCTGGCCGGTGTCGCGTTCGCGGCTTTCCACCAGTCCGTCGGTGTAGAGCGCGAGCAGGCTGTCCTCCGGCAGTTCCAGTTCGGTGGCCTCGAAAGGCAGCCCACCGATGCCGAGCGGGGGCCCGGGCTGTGCGGCCACCAGGGGCCTGGTGCCGTCCGGATGGACGACGAGGGGCAGGGGGTGGCCTGCGCTGGCCAAGGTGAGGCGCCGGGAGACAGGGTCGTAGACGGTGTACAGGCAGGTGGCGCCGGACTCGCCGGTCGGCTGGAAGTGGCTGCCGGGCTGGAGATCGCTGGCGAGGTGGAGAACCAGGTCGTCCAGGTGGGTGAGCAGTTCGTCGGGGGGCAGGTCGACGTCGGCGAGGGTGCGAACCGCGGTGCGCAGCCGGCCCATGCTGGCCGAGGCGTGCAGGCCGTGGCCGACGACGTCGCCGACGACGAGGGCGACCCGGGCTCCGGACAGGGGAATGACGTCGAACCAGTCGCCGCCCACTTCCGTGTCGGTCCCGCTCGGCAGATAGCGCGACGCCACGTCGACCGCCTCCTGGTGCGGCAGCCCCTGCGGCAGGAGGCTGCGCTGCAGGGTCAGGGCGGTCGTGCGCTCTCGCGAGTACCGGCGGGCGTTGTCGATGGCCACGGCTGCCTTTGCGGCAAGTTCTTCGGCGAGGATCAGGTCGTCGGCGGTGAAGGCCTCAGGCCTGTCCAGGCGGCAGAAGGCGACAACGCCGAGCAGCGCACCGCGCGCCTGAAGCGGCACGGTGATCCGCCCGGTCAGGCCTTGCGCGGCGAGGGACTCGTCGATCACCGGGTTGCCCGGCGGCCAGTGCGCCGGGTCGGCGGCGAGCCCGGGCCCGAAGGCCCACTCGCTGCCCTGGCCCGGTTCGGCGGCGAGTTCGACCGTGGACCTGCGGGTGGCCATGCAGCGGGCGGCGACCGAACCGGGAGCGTGCGTGACCGGTGTGGTGGGCCCCGCGTCCCGGTCGGCGTCCTCCTTCGAGGTGTATCGGGCGGCACGGCTGAGTCTTACCGTCTCGCCGGGAGTGAACGCGGACGCCGGGGGAGGCTCCTCGCCCCGCAGAACCTCGTCGAAGAGATCCACGCTGACGAGGTCGACGAAGCTCGGGACCGAGGTCCGGGCCAGTTCCTCAGCGGTGCCGGTCACGTCGAGTGTCCGGCCGATGCCGCCGCTGGCCTCGTTGAGCATGAGCAGGCGTTGCCGAGCCCAGTACTCGGCGCTCATGTCGAACCCCCAGTTGGCGACCGCGCGGATCCTGCCCTCGCTGTCTCGGACCGGCCAGATGCTGGTGGCCCAGGCGTTGGCGTAGTCACTGCCGCGGGGGCGGAAGACGGTGATCAGACGCGCGGGCTCACCCGCCCTCGCCACTTCGGAGAGCTTGTCGGTGTAGGGCTTGTCGTCCCGTTCGGGAAACAGTGTGCGGTCGAATTCGGGCAGCACCTCGCGGTACTGCCTTCCGAGTACTTGCTCCTCGGAGTGCGCTATCACCCGGCCCGAGGAAGCGTTGATCCACAAAAACCGCAGGTCAGGGTCGTAGACGCCGAGAGCGAAGGGGCACTGTTCGAAGGCTCGGTCGGCGATCAGCGGGCGGCTTTCCCAACGCTGGAAGGTCACCACGTGGCCGATGGCCCGCCCGTCGGGGCCAGCCAGCGGTTGAGTCGTTACCACGGTGTCCACGGCGGACCCGTCCCGGTGGCGCAGAGCGATGATCTCCGCGTGGCCGGTGCCATGGCCCTCGGGGAGGCCGAGGGCCGGGGGATCGACCAGCAGGTCGGTCACCGGGCGTCCCACGGTGTCCTCCGCCGTCCAGCCCAGGAGCAGGCGCCCCCCTTCGCTCCAGCCGCTCACCGTGCCGTCCGCGTCGATCACTGCGACGGCAGTCGGGGCGTCCCGCTGGTCGGCCATCTCCACGCGCCATGCCTCCGTCCGGGCAGCCGTACACGTGAGGGCTGGTTCCAGCCTAAATCTGCGCCCGCTTCACTGCCTCCGGCCGGAGCCCGTTGCCAGGCACCGGAACAACCGGGGCCTGGGCCCTTCGCTCCCCTCCGGATCGCAGCCGCGGTGTGCCCGGGCCGGTGATCTGGGCTGAGGCGGTGGCCGCGACCGTGAGGGACGGCCGATCCCCCACCTCCTCCCCCCTCCCCACCATCGAACGGATATTCGATCTCGCGTGAGGTGGCCCGACCTCTAAGACGGAGTGACCTGGTGTGACGGAGCGCTTCTTCGGCAGTTGAGCACGCAAGTCGGACCGTGAGCGGCTGCTCCAAGCCGCGGAAAAAACGAGCTTGACTTCAAGCGCTTGAAGTACCGGAGGCTGTGAGCATGGCGGGAGCACGCAGGGAACCGAGCAGGGATCTGACCATCCAGGAGATGGCGCAACGATCCGGCTTCAGCGAACCCACGCTGCGCTACTACGAGAAGATCGGCCTGCTGGGAGAAGTGGCCCGGGACGAATCGAGCGGGCATCGTCGCTATACACCCGCGACCGTGGAGCGCATCGAGGCGCTGTCCTGCCTGCGCTCGGCAGGAATGACGGTCAGCGGGATGCGCCGCTATGTGGACCTGCTGGCCCAGGGCGATTCCGCCGCTGTTGAGCAGCGGGACCTGTTCGCCTCGCAGGCGCAGAAACTGGCCGCCGACATCGAACAACTGCAACTGCGCCTGACGTATCTGCGCCGGAAGGCCGACCTGTGGGACGCCCGTGTACGCGGGGACCTGGACGCCGAGCAGCAGGCAGTCGAAGCCGTCGTACGCGTCATGGACCAATTCATGCTGAAGGACTGAACACATTGAGCACTGCAGATTCCACCGTCTCTCCGTCGCACCACGGGACGGTACTTGTCACGGGTGCTACCGGGTTCGTCGGCAGCCACTCGGTCGCCCGGCTGGTACGTGAGGGGTATCGGACCCGGGTGACGGTCCGGGAGCCCGGGCAGCAGGCCGACGTCGTGGCCGCACTCCGGCAGGCGGAGGTCGACCCGTCCGGGCGGCTGGAGTTCGCCGTCGCCGACCTCTCCTCCGACCGCGGCTGGCAGGACGCCATGGAGGGGGTCAGCCACGTACTGCACCACGCATCGCCCTTTCCGACCACCCCGCCCGAGAAGGAGGACGACGTCATCCTTCCCGCCCGCGACGGTGCGCTGCGCGTCATCTCCGCGGCCCGCGACGCCGGCGTCCCTCGGGTCGTGATGACGTCCTCGTACGCTGCGGTCGGTTACACCCTCAAGCCCGACAACCACTACTCGGAGGCCGACTGGACCGACCCGGACACCGAGGGCCTGCCCGCCTATCACAAGTCGAAGGTGCTGGCCGAGCGTGCGGCCTGGGACTACGTCCGTGCCCATGGAGACATGGAACTGACCGTCATCAACCCGACCGGCATCTTCGGCCCCCAGCTCAGCGACCGACCGTCCGCCTCCGTCGGCCTGGTCGGAAACATGCTGGCCGGACGGATGCCGGTGGTGCCGATCATGTATTTCGGCGTCGTCGACGTACGCGACGTCGTGGATCTGCACCTGCGCGCCATGGTGCACCCGAAGGCCGCAGGCGAGCGCTTCCTCGCCGTGGGCGGACCATCGGTGAGCCTCTTCGGCATGGCGCAGATCCTGCGCGAGCACTTCCCCACGGCCGCCGATCTCCTGCCCTCCGTTGAACTCACGGTCGAGCAGGTGCAGGAAGCGGCGAGGACCACGCCTGCCCTGCGGGACGCCGCAGCCCTGCACGGCCGGATCCCTGTGATCAGCAACGAGAAGGCCCGATCCGTACTGGGCTGGGAGCCCCGGGACGTCCGCGAGACGATCCTGGCGACCGCGGACAGCCAGCTCCGGCTGGGCCTCACCCTGTCCAACGGAAGCTGACCCTCAGGCCACGGCTGCGCCGCGCTCGGTGCCACACTGCGCCTCGGTCAACTTGCCGGCCGCCGGGTGCCGCGCCCGATCCGTGGAATGCCGAGCCGAAATGCCGTTCCGGCGGGCACCGCTGTCGCCGGGCGCGTCATCTGACCGGCGGGTTCACCTCGGTCCGCTGATCTGCAGCCGGAGCGTGTACGCCTCCGGGCGCAGGGCGAAGTCCGGCCAGACATCCGGACCGCAGGCCCGCGAGCCCAGTCCGTGCTGGGCCGCGTCGATGTGAAGGTGCGTCGCGACGGACGCGGGGAGTTCATGGGGGTGATCGGCTGCGGCGATCTCCTGGGGCGTGTGCCGGCTGAGGACGAAACCGGGCCGACGCCCACGGGTGTCGGGCAGCGCGACGAGGTGCAGCACCTCCATGCCGCCACTCGTCAGCGACAGCTCGCGCAGTGCGGAACGGTGCCCTGTCTCCTGGGGGCGGGCGTAGTCGACCGACAGGTCGCGGACGGAGGCGGAGAAGCGGCCGGTGCGTGCCGCCCGGATGCTGTCGGGATACGACTCCAGAGGGCCCAGCCCGAACCACTCGGCGCCGTCGATGGGCTGTGTTCCGTCGGGCAGGTCGAAGCGGATTCCGACCCGTGGCCACACTGTCGGCCAGCCGCTTGACGGCTCGATCTGCGCGCGCAGTTCGAGCTCTCCCCCGTCGAGCGTCCAGACGCACTCCACCATGACGAACAGGGCGGAGTTCGCCGCCGAGACTTTGTCGACGGTGCGCAGGGCGTCCGCGGCCTGTTCGACACGCACGCGCCGCGTCGTCAGCCGGTGCAGTCCCTCACGCCGCCACAGTTCGGCGTTCGAGACGCCCGGCACGGCGGCGTCGCTGTGCTCGACCTCGTCGGAGGCGCCCTCGTCGTTGTCGGTCGGTGCCCGGAACAGCTCCAGCCGTGGACCCGACGCGGCACGGTCGGCCAGGCGGACCAACGACCCGCCGACGAAGTCCGCCACGCCCAGGGCCAGGGTTCCGGTGCCCGCCCGCCACTCGGGTCGGGTCCGTGCGGCGGGGACGCGACGGCGGACCGAGCGGTCGACCTGGGCCGTCGCCACCACGTGCCCTTGCGGAGCCCAGGCGGTCTCCGCGGCCAGGACCGCCTCGACGGTGAGCCATGTTTCGGCGTCCGGGGCGACGGTGACCGGCGGCAGCGGCACCCGCCCCGACACTCCCGCCGCGGTGACGGGGACCTCCAGCTCGCCCGACTCCACGACCCTGCCGTCGTGCTCGACACGCCATCGGAACCGCAGGTCCGAGGTGTCGGCCGAGTGCCGCAGATTCGTGACGGCGACCTTGTCCGCCTCGAAGGAGAACATGACGGGCTGCACGACCGCCTTGAACTCGTGCAGGCTCGGCGTGGGCGTGCCGTCGCTGAGCACCATGCCGTCCATCACGAAGTTGCCGTCGTGCACGGCTTCACCGAAGTCACCGCCGTAGGCGTAGAACGGCCTGCCGTCCGCGGTCCTCGCCAGGATGCCGTGGTCACGCCACTCCCACACGAACCCGCCGTGCAGTCTGGGGTGCGCACGTACCAGCTCCTCGTACTGGTCGAAAGCGCCAGGACCGTTACCCATGGCATGGGCGTACTCGCAGAGCAGGAACGGTTTCGTGCGCTGCCGTGCTCCCTGCGCAGGGGTGCAGCCGAGCAGCGGCACCCGAGAGCCGTCGGTGCCGATCGCCTCGGTCTCCGGCACGGACGCGTACATGCGGGAGTAGACGTCCGTGTACTCACCGGCATGATCGCCCTCGTAGTGCACGGGCCGGCCGGCGTCGCGGGAGTGGACCCAGGAGGACATGGCGGCCAGGTTGCTGCCGGTGCCCGCCTCGTTGCCGAGCGACCAGAGCACGATGCTCGGGTGGTTCTTGTCCCGTTCCACGGTGCGCCGGATGCGGTCGAGATACGCCTCGCGCCACGCCGGGTCGTCGCTGGGATTGCCCTTCCAGTCGACCTTGTGAAATCCGTGCGTCTCCAGGTCGCATTCGAGAACGACCCAGAAGCCGAGCTCGTCGGCGAGGTCGAGCAACCGTGGGTGGGGCGGGTAGTGGCTGGTGCGGATGGCGTTGACGTTGAACCGCTTCATGAGGGCGAGGTCCTCGCGGGCGTGTTGCTCGTCGAAGACGCGACCGCGCTCGGGGTGTGTCTCGTGGCGGTTCACGCCGTGGAAGACGACGCGCCTGCCGTTGACCAGGAACTGATCGCCCCGGATCTCGACGGTGCGGAAGCCCACGCTCAGGGAAAGGGTCTCGGCCGCATTGGACACCGTGGCCCGGTAGAGGTGGGGGCGCTCGGCCGACCAGGGCGTGACCTCGGGGATGTCCAGGGGCGCGACGTCGTCTTTCGTGGCCCATACCTGTTCGACGCCGAGTTCGGGGATGCGCAGCGTGATCGGGAAGGCCGCAGCGTCGGCGACCACCTCGGGGTCGATGTGCCCGCGACCGGAGTCGAACCCGGTCCGCAGCCAGACGTCATCGATGCCGGCCGCAGGGCGGGCGAGGAGGGTGACGTCGCGGAAGATGCCGGGAAGCCACCACTGGTCCTGGTCCTCGACGTAGCTCGCCGCCGACCACTGGTGCACTCGCACGGCGACGACGTTGTCCCCCGGACGCACCGACGACGTCACGTCGAACTCGTGGGCGAGACGGCTGCCACTGGCGCTGCCGATCTCCACCCCGTTCACCCACACCCGGAACAGTGACTCGACACCGTCGAAGCGCAGCACGACCCGCTCCGCGTCCGTCCACCCTGCGGGCAGCTCGAAGACGCGCCGGTAGTCCCCGGTCGGGTTCTCGTCGGGGACGTGTGGCGGATCCATCGGGAACGGGAACTGGACGTTGGTGTAGATCGGCCGGCCATAGGCACCGTCACCCTCGAGCACCCAGTGCGAGGGCACCGCCATGTCCTCCCAGTCGTGGTCGTCGAAGTCCTCGACGGCAAAGTCCTCCGTCACCGACGCCGTCGGGGACAGCCGGAACCGCCAGGAGCCGTTCAGGGACAGGGAGGGGGCGTCGGAGTGGAGCCAGGAGCGGGCCGGGCGGAGTGCGCCACGCCCCGGCGTGACGTCCGACACGAGGTCGGTGAGCTCGGAAGGCAAGAGTGACAACTTTCTGCTGGCAACAGGCGTGTGGGGTGGGGGACTTGACGGTCACCTGAGCACGAGGGTCCGGATCTCCCAGGGGCCGAGGGAGAGTTCCAGGCCGTCGCGCGCCACGGGTACGGGTGCGAGGACTCTGCCGAGCAGGTCAACCGTGGTGGCCTCGGTGAACGCCCCGGTGAGCCGGGCCACGGACGCGGTGTCGCGCATGCAGGTCAGGCGGATCTCGGTGCCCGCGCCGAGGGTGTCGTCGGCGACGCGACGGACGCACGAGACGTGGATGTCCTCACCGTCGACCTGGATCCCGGTCGCGGCAGGCGGCAGCTGTCCGCCGGCGGGTCCGCTTCCGCGGGCGACGAGCACCTCGTTGCGGAACTCGTCGGCGAGGCCGACGGCGTGGGCGCCCTGCCAGCCTGCTGCCGCGGGGACGACGGCAAAGCGGTGCTCGATGCGCATGCCGAGTTCCTGCGCCCCGGGCGCGGGGATCTCGCTCGCCGCGGGTTCGTCACGCAGCGGGTGGATGTTGACACTGATCGAGCCGATGGCGCGCAGCAGGGTGATGGCGAGGGCGGCCCCGTCCTCCACCACTTCGTACTCGGTGGAGTGGTCGAGCAGCACGGTGGCCGGGCCCGCCGACACGAAGGTACTGGCGGGGAAGGTCGGCAGGGGGTACTCGCCCCAGCCGCCCTCAGCGGTGAGACCACGATCGGTGACGGCGAACTGCCCGGCGGCCGCGGAGCTGTTCACACGCTCGGGCAGCGGCACGTGCAGGCGCAGCCGGTGGTCGGCGCAGCGGTTGAGGAACGAGGTGGAGACACGGATGAACGGTTCCCCGGTGCGTACCTCCACGAGCATCTCCACCGGTGTCGGCACGTTCTGTTCGCTGCGCACGTCACGATCGCTGGACAGGCCGGCCGGCCATGCGAAGACGCGCGTGACGCGCAGTCGGGCGCGCAGCGGACCGCTTTCGAGGACGTCGACGACGACCCGAACGGGTTCGGACACGAGGACGTCGGCGGCCGGGGGTGCGTAGTTGTAGCTGTCGCCCCGGTCACCGCCGTCGACGAGTCGGCCGACGCCGTACAGGATCGTCCCGTCGGGACCGGTCACGTCCAGGGTCCCGTCGGAGGCGACTTCGACCTCGACCAGTCCGTTGGTCAGGGTGCGCGACGTGGCGGTGGCGGGGACGACCGGCGTGTCCGGGGCGGCGGACGGCTCGCTCGCCTCGACGCGGAAGCTCGTCAGGCCGAGGGCCGGGACGCGCACCGGGACCAGCGCGCTGGCGCGGGCCTGCGTCAGCGTCCGCACCTGCCACTCGCCCGGGTGTGCGGCGGCTGCGGCGGCGACGTCCCGACGCAGCACCATGAGGTCGAAAGGACCGCTGGTGGGGACTTCGGCGAGGTGGAAGACGAGCGAGTGGGGGGTGAGCTCGTACCGGTCGATGAGCCGGCCGAACAGCTCGCGGCGGTGGATGCGGCGCAGTACCCGCTCCAGCTGCGAGGCGTCCATGCGCTCGTCGCTGAGCACGGTCGGGGCCTCGGAGACCAGCTGCACGGGCTGCGCGGACCCCTCGGCCGAGCGTGCGACCAGGACCGATCCTTCGACGGGCGCCACGACGTCCACCTCGACCAGCGCGGTACGCGCCGACGTCAGCGGGTTCACGACCAGGTGTCCGTCCGCGGGCACCAGGGCGGCGGGCCCGGCGAGCGCGGCGTCCCGCACCGCACGGGCCGTCTGGGCGGCCTCGGCGAGGCGCGCGGCGACCTGTTCGCAGGTCTCGTCGGTGCCGGAGCCCACCACCGAGTCGTGTGCCGTCGATTCGACGATCTTGTGCCAGGCGAGGGTGAGGAATGCGGAGTCGTCCCGCGCGGAGCACATCGCGTTCATGCGCTCGGCGTGGTCGACGGTGCGTTCGGCGAGCGCCATCCGCTGCTTGAGGCCGAGCCGCACCGACAGCACGCCGGGCAGGATGTTCCCGCGCACGTGGCTGCGCAGTTCACCGGTGACGACGGCGCTCACTTCGTCCCGCACGTGCTGGCGGATGTATTCGTCGAGCGTCGCGACGGTGATGGCACGACCCTCCTCGGCGGCCCGCCGGAGCCAGGACGCCAGGCGCGGATCGGGGGCGCTGTGATCGGTGCCGGCCATGGCCAGCACCGGGTCACCGCCCCACCGCCGGGCTGTCATCTCCGCATACTCGCCGAGCGCGGTGCCGATCCGGTCGGGCACGAGAAGGACGTCGAGGCCGTTGTCGTAGCCGTCGAAAAGGAACTCGGTGCGGACCTCCGAGCCGTCGGGGGCGCGCCAGCGGAAGGCGTGGCCGTCGACGGTGCCGGGCACGCCCCGCCACAGCGCCGCGTGTTCGATGCCGGCGCGAGCCAGGATCTGGGGCATCTGTGCGACGTGGCCGAACATGTCGGGCAGGTAGCCGATCGGCATCGCGCCGCCCAGGCGTTCAGCGGCTGCCCATCCCATCCGCAGGTTGCGCACGATGGTCTCGCCGGAGCAGAGGAATTCGTCGAGGAGGATGAGCCAGGGGCCCACGGCGAGACGTCCCTCGCGGACCAGCGCCGCGAGCCGGTCCCGGTTCTCGGGGCGCATCTCCAGGTAGTCCTCGACGGCGGCCATCTGCCCATCGACGGTGAACCGGAAGTCCGGATCGGTCTCGGCCGTCTCCAGGACGGTGTCGAGGGCCTGGACGAGCCGGTGCCGGAAGACCTGGAACGGCTCGTACCACTCCCGGTCCCAATGGAAGTGGGGCACGAACACGGCGGAGTCGGGCATCGTCGGGGACCTTCTGTGTGCGGGGCGGGCGGTGGGGTGTGCTGTCACTTGAGCGATCCGGCGGCGAGTCCCGAACGCCAGAACCGTTGCAGCAGGACGAAGACGATGATCACCGGCACGATCGACACCAGGGAACCGGTGATCACGGACTGCTGCAGCAGGGGGGCGCGTGCCGTCTGGCCGTTCCACTGGTACAGGCCGAGCGTGAGGGGGAAGAGCGATTCCTTCTGCAGCATCACCATCGGCAGGAAGAAGTTGTTCCAGATGGCCACGAACTGGAACAGGAAGACGGTCACCAGGGCGGGCGTCATCAACTTCAGGGCCACCGAGAAGAAGGTGCGGAACTCGCCCGCGCCGTCCAGCCGCGCCGATTCGATCAGTTCCTGCGGGACTGCGGCGTTGGTGAAGATGCGTGCGAGGTAGACGCCGAAGGGACTGACGATGCTGGGCAGGAAGACCGCGAGATAGGTGTTGACGAGTCCGGTCGCCGAGAACAGCAAGAACAGCGGAAGAGCGAGCGCGGTCGTGGGGACGAGGACACCGCCGAGGATCACCGAGAACAGGAACTCCCGCCCCCGGAAGGGGAATGTGGCCAGGGCGTACCCGCACAACGCGGAGATCAGCGTCCCCACCGCGGCGCCCAGCACCGCGTAGAGGATCGTGTTGAGCGCCCACCGGCCGAAAATGCCGTCACTTCGGGTGAACAGGATGCGCAGGTTCTCGAACAGGTTGAAGTGCGAGAAGGCCAGCCCGTTGGTGGAGGCGAGGTCACCTTGCGGCTTGGTCGCGGCGACGATCAGGAAGTAGACCGGCAGCAGGAAGTAGACGGCCAGCAGCAGCATCAGCGCCATCACTGCCGTGCGGCTGACACGGCTTTCCCGCATCGTGGATCGCGTGCTCACAGCCCCGCCCTCTTCGAGGTCAGTCGCATGAAGCCGAAGCTCAGGACGAACGTGATGACCGCGATGACCACCGAAATGGCCGCGGCCTGCTGGTAGTTGTTTCCGGACGCCACCGCATAGGCCAGCATGTTCGGCGTGAACGTGCTGGAGATGTGTGAGGAGATCTGGCGCAGCACGGCCGGCTCGGCGTACAGCTGGAGCGTGCCGATGATCGAGAAGACCGTGGTCAGGACGATCGACGGGAGGATGATCGGCACTTTGATGCGCCAGGCGATCGTCCAGTTGGTCGCACCGTCGATGCGGGCCGCCTCATACAGCTCCTGCGGAATGGACTGCAGCGCCGAGTACATGATCAGCATGTTGTAGCCGGTCCACAGCCACGTGGAGACGTTGGCCGCCGACCACAGCACCGCGCCCGGACCGAGGAAGTCCGCCTCGACGCCGATGCCCCCGAGGAGTTCGACGACCGGGCTCAGCTGCGGCGAGTACAGGTACGACCACATGATCGCGGCGATCACACCGGGCACCGCGTAGGGCATGAAGGCAGTGATGCGGAAGAAGGCCTTGAACCGCAGCAGGGGGGTGTCCAGCAGCAGCGCGATGATCAGCGCGGTGAACAGCATGACCGGTACCTGGACGATGCCGAACAGCCCGATGCGGCCGATGCTGGCCCAGAACTCGCTGTTCTGGAAGACCTGCCCGTACTGCTCGAAACCGCCGAAGGTCGTGTAGGAGGTGCCGTACTGGCCACCGGTGCGCCGCACGACACGGAAGCTCTGCCAGAGCGCGTAGCCGACCGGCACCAGGTAGAACAGCACGAACGGCAGGAAGAAGGGGGTCACGAAGGCGAGGACGGTCCCGGCCCGCGGGCCGCCGCTGAGGCGGCGAGGGCTCTTGGGCGGGTGCACCGCACGGAGGGTGTGGCCGGCCTGGGTGGCGATGTCGGTCATGCCGAGGTCACTTGCCCGCTGCGGCCGGGATGGCCTGGTCCTTCATGGACTGCAGTGCGGTCGCCTGCGCCTTGGCGAGAGCGTCCTTGAGGGTCCCGTCCCCGGCCGTGGCCTTGGCCATCGCGTCCTGCAGGGCCAGGTTCACCGTCTTCTGGGTCGGGCCCCAGGCGAAGCTGGTGTCGATCTTCCGGGACGAGTCGGCGAAGACATCGAAGATCTTCTCGTTGCCGTAGTACGGAACGCCCTTGGACAGGGCGGGCAGTCGGAGCCCCGCGTGCGCAGCGGGGTAGAGACCGCCGAGCTCGTTCTCCATCGCGAGGGCTTCGGGGTCGCTGTTGAGCCAGGTGTTGAACTTCACCGACTCGTACAGGTGCCTGCTGCCCTTCATGAACGCCACGGTCGAGCCGCCCCAGTTGCCCGAGGAGTCGTTCGAGCCCCATGTCGGCATGGGCACGATCGACCATTTGCCCGCCTGCTTGGGCAGGTTGTCGCGGAACATGCTGTAGCCCCAGGCGGCGCCGACGTAGCTGGCGATCTGGTCCTTCTGGTACGCGGCGTACATCTGCGTGGAACCATGGGCCAGGTCGGTGCGCACCAGCTTGTCGGAGATCAGTTTCTGCCAGTAGTCGGCGACCTGCTTGCTCTGCTCCGAGTCGACGGTCACGTGCCACTTGTCGCCTGCGTAGCCGTACATCTTTGCGTTGTTCTGCCAGAGCAGGCCGTTGAACCACTCGGCGTTGTTCGGGTCGAAGAACGTGATGTCCAGCTTGGGGTCCGCCTTGTGCAGCTTCTGCGCAGCGGTGGCGTATTCGGCCCAGGTCCTGGGGATCGCGACGCCGTGCTTCTTGAAGAGGTCACTGCGTACGAACAGCGCCATCGGGCCGGTGTCCTGCGGCAGCGCGAACACTCCGGTTCCGCCGAAGCTGGTCTGCGACCAGGTCCAGGGGACGAACTTGGACTTGGCGGCGATGGCGCTCTTGCAGCCGGAAGCATCGACGAAGGCGCTCTGCGTGCGCAGGCTGGGCAGCTGGTCGTAGCCGACCTGCGCCAGGTCGGGCGCCTTGCCCGCCTTGAGGGCGTTGCCGAGGATCCCGTACTGGTCGTTGGAGATGTTCTTCGTCTCGACCTGGATGTTCGGGTTCTTCCGGTTCCACAGCGCGACGACCTTGTCCATGCCGGGAACGGTGTTCCAGTACTGAAGGACGACCTTCCCCTTGGCCGGGGCACACGACGCTGCGGAGGCGTTGTCCGAGCCCGTGGGCGAGGAGGAACAGCCGGCGAGGAGCGCGGCGATACCGGCGGCTGTGGCAAGGGCGGCGAGACGCGTGCGCGTAACTGTGTTGCTCATGTTTTCCGTTCCCAGAGAACGACTGGCGGCGGATGCCTGGGCGGGTTGGAACCAACGGCCGTGAGCGGTAACGTGAGCGCTCACGGGAGCTAAACGATTCAGAGTTTGCGCTTATGTGCGGACAAGAGTCAAGGCTCTGGAGTGGCACCGAACGGACAGGGGTGAGTGATGGCGTCGTCTGCGGGCGGTCCACGCAGGGTGACCATCGACGATGTGGCGCGGGCCGTCGGCGTATCACGGCAGACCGTGTCACGGGCGCTGAACGACAAGGGCGAGATCGACGCCTCCACAAAGCAGCGCGTACTGGACGCGGCCCAGGAGCTGGGCTATCGGCCCAGCCGCTTCGCCCGGGGGCTCGTACGCCAGGACTCCATAAGCGTCGGTCTGGTGATCCCCGACCTGCTCAACCCCTTCTTCACCGAGGTCGCCGCCGCGGCACTGGAGGCCGCGCGCAAGCGTGGCTGGCACGTCGTCGTCTACGACACCGGCGACCGCGCGGAGGAGGAAAGGGGCACGCTGGAGGTGATCGCCTCACAGGTGGACGCCGTCGTGGGCTACCTCAGTCTGCCCGAGGACGAGATCGACAAGCTGCTCCGCGGGCTGCCTGTCGTACTCATCGGCCGTGAGCACCGCGCCGAGCGGTTCAACGCCATCAGGATCGACGGTGAGGCGGGCGTCCACGACGCGATCCGGCACTTGGCCGACGCAGGACACCGCCGCATCGGCATGCTCGACCATGCCGCACGCTCCGAACCCAGCATCCGCTACCACTGGTACACCGCCTCCATGGCCGCCTGCGGCCTGGAACCCGCTGCGGTCAGCCGTGCCGAACAGAGCGTCGAGGGAGGACGACACGCGCTGCGTGCGCTCCTCACCGACCACCCCGACGTGACCGCCGTGTTCACGTTCAACGACATCATCGCCATCGGGGCACTGCGCGCCGCGCGCAGCCTCGGGCGTCGGGTTCCGGAGGACCTGGCGGTCATCGGCTTCGACGGCCTCCAACTCGGCACCCTCGTCGAGCCCGCTCTGACCACCGTGGCAATGGACACGCGCGAACTCGGCGCACTGGCCGTCGAGCAGGCCGGACGACTGCTGGCCCGCAGCGGACCGCTCAGCCATGACGAAGCGACGGTCAAAGCCACACTGCGGCTACGCGAGTCCGGCTGAGCCGATGCCGGGCGAGGAGCCTCATCCCGCTGCGGGCGCCGCGGGATGACCCGCGTGCGCGTGGTGCGTCGGTACACCGGCCGGAATCGTGGCCGAGCCACCCGGCAGCGATCGGCCACCCGTGCATCTCGAACCACACACAGCGCCCCGACCCTCACGCCGGCGCCCTCGCGGTGGACGAGCGAAGCCGGGATCGGCCCGGCGCAGCGGGCGGCCCGGACCGACCAGCGCGCCGGGATGAGCATCGGTCTGCACAGGAAGGCCCGGCCGAGGCGCGTCGATGTCAGTGCTGCGGCCCATACTTGTGCAGCGGCGCCGCCAGGGCATCGCAGCGCGAGGGGAGCATCATGGCTGAGGTGCTGGTCTTCCACCATGGACACGGGCTGACCGCCGGCGTTCGCAGTTTCGCCGAGCAGTTGCGACGGGCCGGACACACCGTCCACGCTCCAGATCTGTACGAAGGGCAGGTGTTCGACAGTCTGGAGGAGGGCGCCGCCTATGCCCAGAGCGTCGGGTTCGACACCATCACCGCACGCGGAGCCGCCGCCGCCGACGGAATGCCTGCGGATCTCATCTATGTTGGTTTCTCGCTCGGCGTCCTGCCGGCGCAGAAGCTGGCCCAGACTCGCCCCGGTGCAAAGGGTGCGCTGTTGCTCGAGGCGTGCGTCCCGGTCTCGGAGTTCGGCACCACCTGGCCTCGAGACGTCCCTGTTCAGATTCACGGCATGGACGCAGATCCGTTCTTCGTCGGAGAGGGCGATGCGGACGCCGCCCGCGCGGTCGTCGAGACGGTGACGGATGCCGAGCTCTTCCTCTACCCCGGCGACAGACACCTGTTCACCGACAGCAGCCTGCCGTCCTACGACGAACAAGCCGCGATGCAGGTCACCCATCGGGTGCTCGGCTTCCTCGACCGCATCAAGTAGGGCACGAACGACCTGATCCAGTCGCTGCGTACAGCGGCCAGGGTCCCGGTGCCGGCCGGAAGGTATCGGTGCCGGCACCGGTCGCGCTGCAGGGACGTCAAGCGCCCAGAGCGAGCGTCCCCGCACCCTGGCCGGGTGCGGCATCCCAGCCGCGGATCCTGGCCGCGAGTCGCTTCAGGCGGGCGTCCGAGGGAGGCACGTCGATCTGGAAGTGTGACTCGTTCGGGCGCCGGAAGTCTCCGCCCCAGGCCACGACGCCCTGGCATTCCTTGAGGATGTCTCGGAGCGTGGCCCGTTGGTGGGGAAAGAGACCGTCCTTGACGCCCTCCGGGTACCAGGTCGGGCGGATCGCGACCGCGGTCCCCGAAGCGTGGTTGGTCGCGTAACCCTTCAGCTTGCCGTCCGCAGGGCGGAAGCCGATCACCTCACCGTCGACGAGCGTGTCGATCTCGTAGTGGTAGCGGCGGATGACATGGACGAGCACGGTCGCCGCTTCGCCGATGCGCAGGGCCACGGAAACGGAACTGCCCGCCACCTTTCGGGTCCAGATGGCTCCCGCGGTGTCGGCCTGTCGTTCCATCGGCCAGCCGTTGGCGCTCGTGGGTTGTGCAGGCGGGCCGTCCGCGGCCGCCGCCCGTGTGGACGCGGACGCGGAGGAGGGGATCGCGAGCGTGGTGAGGCCCGCCGCCGTGGTCAGGCCGAGGCCGGTGCGCAGCACGCCACGGCGCGAGGGGGGTGAGGATGCGATGGTCATGCCCGTCCTGTCTGGGAGTGTGGACTGCGATGGGTGGCGATGGACGCCTCAGAGGCCGCGCAGAGGCGCGTTGTACTTCTCGAAGACCTGGTGAAGGCCGAGCATCGCCCTGCCGTAGTTCTGGGCTCGTTCGTCGGTGCCGTTGTAGCGGGCCAGTGTCAGACGGGTGTGCTCCTCACTGGTCGACATGGACGGCTGTGGGACGCCGACATCGGCGGCTCCCTCGATCAGGACCGTGGGCATCGTGCTGATGTTGTACTCGTGGTCGTTGTGCAGTCGTTGCCAGACGTTCCAGAGGTCGTTCTCGTTGGCCGCGTCCATGATGGTGCCGCCGATCAGGCCCGCCCGGATGCAGTGGTTGCGGCCGCGGATGGCGGTGGCGGCGAAGATCTGCCCGAGGCCGGTGCTGGCATCGTTCTTGGTGCTGAGTCCGGTCCCGTCGTAGTGGTCGATGACCGCCTCGTCACCGAGGACATCCAGCTTGTTGTACATCCGTGTCTCCCACAGCAGCGGGCTCTGGATGAGGGCCTTGCGCATTCTGAAGGTGCGGGCGAGCCGGGTGACCAGCCCGTCGAAGCTCATCAGGATGTCGAACGACTTGGTGGTCGACCGGTAGGTGAGGGACTGGGCGCCCTCGTCCCCGCCTTCCTCCGGTACGCCCAGGGAGTTGAGGAGATACGACTGCACGTCCGCCAGCAGGGCGTCCCGTCTGGACATGTCCATACTGACGTCCAGGTCAGCGGTGATCTGCTGGGGGTTGTACGTGTTCTGGCCGGAGTCACGGCCGGACACGATGTTGTTGTCGATCTCGATCAGGCCGCTGCCCGCCCCCACCGAGATGGTGGAGATCTGGTCGAACGCCCAGTCACTGGGCAGCGGATACCCGAGGTTCCCGGAGAAGCCCGTGGACATGTCGCAGACGAAACTGGCCGAGGTGTATCCCGCGGCGGCGACGCGACTGCACACGTTGCGGGGCCCGTAGATACCCGTCAGGTACCCCTGGCCGTGCTCGTTCATCACGTCCCGGATCGCCCGGAAGTGCGGAAGGATGTTGTCGGTGACCTCGTAGTCGAGCGCGTCGAAGTCCACAGCGAAGTAGATGCGTGTGCCCGGCTTGAAGCCGTAGTGCTTGGCCCGCTCGATGGCGGCGAAGGCGTCGGCGACGCCCTGTTCACGGCGGAAGTAGGCCGCTTCCCCGCCCCAGGTCTGGTAGATCGGGAAGCAGCTCAGGCCGTGCGCGGCCATCCGGCCCAGCTCACCGGACTTGATCTTCTTGTCGAGTGAGGTGTTGGGAACGTTCGACAGGTAGCGGCCCACGATCTGGTACCCCGCGTCCCTGAGCGCCACCGCCCGTTCGTTGGTGACCTCGGTGACGCAGTCCGCCGCAGTCCCCTTGCGGGTGGCGTCACCGGTGGACACCAGCAGCGAGGCCCAGGTCTGGAAGTCGCCGCGGCCGGTGACCGGGAGCTTCACGAAGTTCTGGAAGCTGCGTACGCGGGTGGCCAGATCCGCGTCGAACTGACTGGAGAAGAACACCCCGCCTCGCTTGTTGAAGATCATGGCGGCGGTGAAGAGACTCACCCACGTGCCCGACGACCCCTCCGACAGAAGGTTGTTCCTGATGCCCTGCTGGGTGCCCGGGCCGAAGACGCCGTTCGCGACGTCATCGCTCATACCGATCTCGTACTGGATCGCGAACATGAGGGCCTTCTGCACGTCCCGTGAGAAGTGGCCGTCGCACGGGACGATGAAGAAGTTCCGGCGGCCGACGTAGCGGCCGTTCATCCACTGCTGTACCGCGCGGGTCAGCTCGCTGCCACCCTCGGTGACGACGTAGGCGTCCATGGTCAGCAACGCCTTGAAGACCTTCGGCGTCACACCGTCCGCCAAGGCTCCGTCGACGCCCATGTTCTGCGTCAGCTCGCGGACCGAGGCTGCGACCAGGCTGTTGTAGGTGCCGTCGATGCCGCCGCCGTCGTATCCCTTGCAGTACAGCGCCGACTGCACGATCTTGAGGATCTTCTCGTGCCGGGTGCCCGCGTCGATGACGGGGTGGCGGGACTGGAGGGTGGCGAGCGTGGTGGGGCCGAAGCTGTCGGACAGGGCGGTGATGCCCAGTTCGTACTGAAGCGCCCGGGTCAGTGCGAACATGACGGCCCAGCCGGTGCGGCCGTTCTCCTCCACCTTGGGGATTCCGCCGACGTTGTAGGAGTTGATGAACTTCTGTGCCTCGATGACCATTTGATCGGCCATGCTGGGTCCTCTCACAGGCACGCGGCGGATGGCCGGCGCGAGCGCAGATGTTGGCTGCCACCAGGCGGTGCAGACGATGGGGTGGGCGGATCCGTCGTGGTTCGCGCGGATGCCGGAAGCGTGGCACGGCCGGGAACGCCTCCTCGCGGGCCGGTGCGCGCACCGGCCCGCGAGGAGGCGTTCTTCAGCAGGTCGTTCTCTCGACCATGTACGTCGCCACGGCGTCAGCAGTACTCGACGCCGTCGATCCAGTTGGTGGCGTTGTCGAGGTAGTAGCTGGCCATGTAACCGCGGTGACCGCTCGGGGTGAGCACCCACACCCAGTAGGGGTTGCCGCCCACGGTCTGCGCGCCCTCCTGCTGGCAGTACACCCACACCTTGGCCGGGTTGCTCACCGTTGTCTGCACGGAGGGACAGTTGGCGGCGGACGGGTACAGATAGCACTGCTCCCCGCCGCCGGCACGGACGTTGACGCCGGAGGCCCAGACACCGTACAGGCCCTCGCCGTGTCCGGTCGCGTGGGCAGAGCCCGCCGTGCCGAAGACCAGGCCGGCGGCGGCGATGGCCGTGGACGCCACGGCAGCGGCAGCGGCTCTCACGGAACGGATCATGTTGGTTTCCCCCTCGGGACGGTTGGACGATCGATGCCGGATCGGCATCCGTGAACGATGGCGACGGAGCCGGCCGTGATCCCTTGCTGTCACCCGGGCGAGCAAGGGATCAGGGGGTTGGTCTCGGAGCTGACGGACGTGTCCTTCATCCATCCCCACACTCCGTTGTCCGCCTTGGTCAACAACCAGCGGTTGGGGTGCGGGCCGCCCACGTAACCGCCGTGGTCGAGGCGGCAACTGAACCAACTGTACGTCGTGTACATGTAACCGACGACCTTGCCGGTGCCGTCGAACTTGTCGTAGACCTTCGCGGCGTAGACGTTGTAGCAGTAGTAGGCGTTGGTCTCGAGCGTGCACTGGTGCTGGGCGCCCGCCGAGGCTGTGGGCGTGATCAGGCCCAGGCTTCCCAGCGCGGCGGCGACGGTCAGTGCCACGGCTCGTGCCCGCAGGTGAAATTGCATGAAGTATCCCCCCTCTTCGTGCAGCCGTCGTCAGTGGTGGGCTGAGGCCGGCAGATG
Organism: Streptomyces sp. NPDC085932; assembly: GCF_044540525.1. Classification (NCBI taxonomy): domain Bacteria; kingdom Bacillati; phylum Actinomycetota; class Actinomycetes; order Kitasatosporales; family Streptomycetaceae; genus Streptomyces; species Streptomyces sp. NPDC085932. The sequence continues at coordinate 454,098 of NZ_JBITSJ010000006.1, read as the reverse complement.
GGCGGGTCGGTCTCTGCCACGTACGCGGAGGTGCTGTACCCGTGCCGCGCGGCCGATCCGCTCGTGGACGGAAGGCTAGGAGAGTGCCGCCGGGTCCGGTCCTGACAGATGTCAGGGAGTCAGCAGGGACGCGGAGGGGCCGGAGGGCGGGCAGGGACGTCGGCCAGCCGGCCGGCGTGATCCGTCGGGTTGGCCGCGCGCCGGTCATCGGACGGCGTCTCCCGCACCTCGATCTCGGTCCGTCTTCCCCAAGGCCGACGCATGACACAGGGGGTGGTGCAAGCCGACGGCTGTGAAAGCAGGATGCTTCGACGGGCGTCGGTCGGGTAGCGTGCGGGACATGTCGAGTCCTGAGTCAGACAAGGTGGGGGCTTTCGGTCACGCCGTCAGCCCCCTGCACCACTGAGCTCGTAGCCCTGTCGTCACGCCGCGTTCCGCGGTGGGACGAGCGTGCGCTCGGGGCCGGCCGCGGTGACGAGATGAGTTTCCTCGTGCCTCTCCTCACCTCGGAGCCACTCGATGCCTCTCCCGCTGTACCTGCTTGCCCTGGCGGTCTTCGCCATGGGCACCTCGGAGTTCATGCTCGCCGGCCTTCTGCCGGACATCGCCTCGGATCTCGACGTCACCGTCGGGACAGCAGGCACGCTCACCTCGGGCTTCGCGATCGGCATGATCGTCGGCGCTCCCCTGGTGGCCGCGCTTGCCCGCACCTGGCCGAGGCGCCCGGCCCTTCTCGGCTTCGTCCTCGTGTTCGCGGCAGCTCACGCAGCGGGCGCCGTCACCACCAGCTTCCCCCTCCTGTTCGCCACCCGGGTCGTCGCCGCGCTCACGAACGCAGGGTTCCTCGCCGTCGCTCTGACCGCTGCGGCCGGGCTGGTCTCCCCCGACAGAAAGGGACGCGCGCTGGCCGTGCTGCTGTCGGGCACGACGGTGGCCACGATCGCCGGTGTCCCCGGTGGGTCGGTCCTCGGCGCGGCACTCGGCTGGCGAGCCACCTTCTGGGCCGTCGCCGTGCTCTGCCTGCCGGCCGCTCTCGGCATCCTGAAAGGCGTCCCGGCAGGACGTGGCGAGGACGAGGCGACCGGCAGGCCGGCGTTGCGAACGGAGCTCGCCCAACTCACCCGGCCGCGGCTGCTCCTGGTGATGCTGCTCGGCGCGCTGGTGAACGCGGCCACCTTCGGCAGCCTCACCTTCCTCGCCCCCGTGGTGACCGACAGCGCCGGGCTGGGCGAGTTGTGGATCTCTGTCGCTCTGGTGCTCTTCGGTGCCGGTTCCTTCGTGGGCGTCACCGCCGCCGGACGGCTGTCCGACCGAAGTCCCGGCCCGGTCATCGCGGTCGGCGGTCCGTTGCTGCTCATCGGCTGGCCGGCTCTGGCAGTGCTGGCCGACGAGCCGGCCGCCCTGCTCACCCTCGTATTCGTGCAGGGCGCACTGTCGTTCGCGCTGGGCAGCACCCTGATTACGCGGGTCCTCTACGAGGCCGCCGGAGCCCCCACCATGGCCGGTTCCTACGCGACGGCGGCACTCAACGTAGGCGCCGCCGTCGGCCCCCTTGTGGCTGCGGCCACGCTCGGCACCGAAGCCGGGATCCTCGGACCGCTCTGGGCGAGCGGACTCCTCGTCACGGTCGCGCTGCTCATCGCGCTCCCCCTCCTCAGCGTCGTCACGGCCCGCCGAAGTACTGAGGTACCGCGGTGACACTTGCCAACGTCCCCGTCATCGCCGCCCCCCCGACCCGCGAAAGCGGGCCCGCTGCAATGCTGTCCGGCAGCCCGGGTCGGCGGTTGTCGAGTGCTGAGGCGGGCGGCGTGTCGGCCGCCCGCCCCGCGTACCCGTGCGGTCAGTGGTGGATCACATGCAGGCTGAGCGCGACGCCGTATTGCCCGGTCAGGGCGAACAGCCGGCTGCCGTCCGGGGACCAGGCCAGCCCGTGCGGGCGCAGGTACAGAGCGGTGCCTGGATCCAGGTCGACAACCTGGGAGGGCGCGTCGGCGCCGGAGGCGAAGAGGTAGACGTCGGGGCCGTAGGAGTTGTCGATGCCTGCGGCCACCGTGCCGTCGGGCGCGACAGCAGCAGCGACCGGATAGGTGCCGGTGGGATAGACGTGCTCCACCGACAAGTCGGAGAGGCGGAAGGCCAAGTGGTGGTACGGCGCGCCGCTCACGGCGAACAGGGTCCGCCCGTCGGGCGACAGGGCCAGGTCACGGACAGCGGAGATGCCACCCGGGTTGTTCTGCGTGGTGCGCACGACGGGGGTGCCGGAGGTCACGTCATACACGGTGACCGTGCCGGCGGTCGAGTGCTGGTCGGCGGCGATCACCAGACCCGGCGCATTGGGGGCGGACAGCAGCATCGGCGGCCCGGGCCAGGTGCCTTCCGGAAGGTGGGCCAGTTTCACCCGTGGGCGGGTGCCCAGGGTGAGCGAGCCGAGGTTGCTCTCCCACTGGTCACCGTAGGAGAACCAGAGGGTTCCACCCGCCAAGGCCATGCGCAGGGGGGCGGTGCCCGCGCCGGTGGCGTAGCGCGCCGTCGTCCGGTAAGTGGCGGTGTTCACGGCGGCGATGGCATCGCCTCTGCTGAGGGCCACGTACAGCGTGCGGGCGTCGGGGCTCAACACAAGGTCGGCGGCGCCCGGCAGGCCGGTCAGTGTCCGAATGATGCGGCCGTCGAAGTCGGTGACCACGACGGAGCCGGTCACGATGTCGGCTATGTACAGCCGCTGGTGCACGCTGTCGACGGCCATGTCGGCGTGGTACTCGAACGGCAGGGTTGTGCTCGGGGCGGTCCGTGCAGCCGCCGCGGCACCGGGCGCGGCGCCGACGAGGGCGAACAGGGCCAGAAGTAAGGCACCGAGCATGGCTCTGAGCCGGATGCGTCGCATACGCATGTCGTCCTCACGTACGAGCGCCCCCCACGGGCGCGTCGGGCAGGGATCAAGCGTTGCGACCTATGCCCGCGTGCGGCAACTTCAAGCGTCACCACGGACGATGCTTTCGGCACCGGGAGCCCGTGCCGTCACCGAAGCCGGACTCACCGGCCGGTGCCAGCGAGCCACGGGCTGCAGATCAGTGAGGCCCGGGCGGTGGTCAGACGGGGCTGTCCGAGACGACATCGACGTCGTGACCTCACCAGACACCGCGAGATCATCTCAGCCGTAAGGTTCGGTGCGGTGGTCGTGTGGGTGGGAGGCTGCAGGGGTGGCTTATCGACCTCGCTCTTCGGTTGCCGGTCCGTCCGCGCTTCCCCCTTTGTCTGGGTCTCTGTTGGCCGAGGCGCGTCGTGTTCGGGCAGCCGAACCACGAGCCTGGGCACCTTGTTCCAACGCGGCGCGGACCATCTCGACCTGGGTGTCGTCCAGCTTGGGTGGGCGTCCGGTGGCTACGCGTCTCCGTAGGCCCGAAGCACCGCCTTGCTCCCGCACCCGCCGCCTGCGCCGCATAGTCTCGGCACGCGCTCCACCGCCTCGCGATTTCCGCATGCGAGACGCCGCTCCCGAACGAAGCCTGCAACGGCCCGAGCGGGGCAGTCGAGCGGGACGAACTGGAGAGCGCCCGCTGCATCGCGCACGAGTGGCCGCTCATCAAAGAGGCCGTGGATACACGTTCCTGGATCGTTTCGACGAATCAGGTGTCTCCCTGCTCCCTCAAATCTGCCGCACCTACTCGCCCCGAGGGCGGACTCGCTCCTGCGGCACCGCCTGGACGGGAAGCGCGCTTCGATGGCCGGAGCCTTGGACTCCCACTGATCCGCCCCCGCCCACGGGGCCCGCCTGTGCTTCCACCTCAAGCCCGGCAGCTACGACACCGCCTGGGCTCATTGTGGTCCTGGAGCAGGTGAAGGTATCGGACTGCAAGACGGCGTACCACCCCACGTGTCAGCCGCAGACAGTCTCGCCGCCGTAATGCTTGACGCCATTTATCTCGACCCATCCGGAAATATACGCGCAATACTTCCATGCATCGGCAACGTAGATGGCTCCGGCGTACCTGTCGTAGTAGCCGTTGTCGTACCAGGAAGTTTGCCAACCATCACGGCGAATGCGGACCTCCATGTGGTGGAAGCCGTCCATGCGGTCCATGGTCATCGCGCACAAGGTGCCGCTGCCTTCGGGTGATCGCCAGACCCCGATGTACGCGGCGGACGTACCGTTGATGCCGATGGCTTCGTATTCACTGCCCTTGCAGTACGAGAAGGGTCCGGCGTAACCAGGCGGGGCATCAGCGGGGTCGGTTGCCGACGCGACTCCTCCGCCGCCGAACAGTGAGGCTGCCAGCATCACGCAGACTGCGGCCGCGGACATCAGGTTCCTTTTCGAGCTGTTGGTGCAACGCACTGCGTTCTCCCCTGTGTCAGGCATTCTGGCGGTGGTGAGCTGCGCGTCGTACCCGCATCGCGAACAGCCGGCCAGTTCCTCGAACGCACGATCTGGCTCGTAGGACGCCTCGCTACGAAAGCGGTGCTTCCACCCAAGCCCTCCTGATCCACTCCGTCAACCCCTCCGGCATCTACAACCGTCGAAAAATCCTGACAGACGTCGTCGTTGCCGGCTGTCGACTCCGCTTTGCCCAAGCCGGTCGACCGGGTCGTCTTCGAAAATCCTCGGGTGGTCGATCATGGTGGAGTGATACGTCGTCGGAAACTCATCGATCACAGGCGCGACTTACTCGTCCCACACCACTGCTCGCGGACGGCCTCGCAGCTGCTGCAGCGGGGAGCCAGGCACATACCAAAGGCGTACGGATGACGTGCATTTGCGGTGCGCAACCGGGCGCACGTCGGTGGGGCTCCAAGGGACGGCCGCGCCACCCTCACGCTCGGCCGTCGAGAGAACGGCGTCAGCCTCGACCTCAATCGTCCAGGACGACCTCGACTTCACCGGCCTCAAGACCGCTCAGACCATCCCCAGGAGCTTCATCCGCACCCTCGGACCTGATGGGCCACCACAGCCACTGTCCTCGTCGCCAAGCAGGGGCCCTGGCATTCGGCCTTTGTTTTGCGGCGCCCGGTGTTCGCATTCCAGTGCCGGGTCGCACCCGGTAAAGGTAGGTCGGTTACAACCGAGGGTATCCTTTTACGTTGGCTCAGGTTTGTTTCACGAGTACGGCGCGCGTGTAGAGCAGATGGAATCCCTGGCGCTGTACGTTCTCCTGCGATTTTGAACCTGGTTGCGTGGTAACGACGGCGACATCACACCCTGCTGCGGCGGCTTCGGCGAGCCGGACAGCCAAAAGGGCGGTCTGAATGCCTCGGCGTCTGTGAGCCGGCGCTGTGGCCGCTCCGGTCATCTGGGCAATCCCGTCGGTCATGCGGACACTCGCTCCTCCCACGACCGCACCGTTGCACACCGCGCTGTACCGCCTCATTCCGGCAGCGCCCACCAGATCACGGACCGCCGCCGCGATCACCTCACGCGGGAACTCCTCATGAGAGGGGACGCCTTGCGTGTCCGGGTGCGCGAAGCCGTCAGCGACGACTTCCAGCCAGTCTTCGAACTCCTCCTCGCCACTGGGCCTGATCTCGATCCCTTCGGGCGCGAAGCGCTCGTGCACCGCGGACAGCGGGAAGCCGAGCACGTTCTCGTACGATGTGAGCCGGTAGCCGCGCTCTGTCAGCGCTGCACCGATGGCCGGATCAGCCACATGGGCCAACTCCACCTGCACGGGTGCGCCCCGGTCCGCAAATGCCTGCTCGACTTCGTCGAGCAGGCCGTCATCCGGCATGCCGCCGAATCCGAGCCCGGCGACCTTGTTGAGCGGTGAGGCATGCTCGGCGAAGGCAGCCACGCCTCCCGCGAGCGGCTTCAGAAAACCCCCGCCGTCTCCATTGCGGCGATGCGCGGCCGCACTTCCCTTCGTGACGAGCTGCACTTCGGCCCGCTCGATCCGCTCAGCCAGGCCGATGTCACAAAAGAGCGGTTTTCCAGTCGTATCCACCGCGGAAGAGTACACGGCAGCTCGGTTGAAGCGCATCTCCTTTTTCGTGAGATCCATTTATTCCGTAACTGCTCCTGAGCATCCGTAACTGCTCCGGAGCGTCGGCAGCCAGGCTGTGCTTGAGGTACGGCCATCGGGCAATGGAGCCACCCGCACCGCCCAGCAACGAACGGGAAGAAAGCCCGAATGCAGGCTTGGACCTCCCACCCGCGCCTCGATGGCCCCGTGCCAAAAACAGAGCCAGAGCCCGACAGGGCGCTACTAAAGTACGACGTATGAGCCAGAATCCCGTCGACCCCGTCGCGCACAACCGCCTCGCCTGGGACCGTGAGGTGGAGAAGGGCAACGAGTGGTCACGCCCGGTCGGCCCCGAGGTGATCGCGAAGGCGCGGGCCGGACAGTGGTCCATCGTCCTGATCGGGTACGAGCCGGTCGACCCGACGTGGTTCCCGCCGGACATCGCCGGTCGCGACGTCCTCTGCCTGGCTTCCGGCGGCGGGCAGCAGGGTCCGGTCCTGGCCGCGGCGGGCGCGCGGGTGACCGTCTTCGACAACTCGCCCCGCCAGCTGGCGCAGGACGAGATGGTCGCAGCGCGGGAAGGGCTCGACCTACGCACCGTGCTCGGCGACGCGCGGGACCTGAGCGCGTTCCCCGACGCCTCGTTCGACCTCGTCGTCCACCCGGTCTCCAACCTGTTCATCCCGGAGCTGGCGCCGGTCTGGCGCGAGTGCCACCGCGTGCTGCGCCCCGGCGGAACGCTGCTGTCCGGCTTCCTCAATCCGGACGTCTACCTCTTCGACGCGGAGGCCCTGGAGGCGCGCGGCGCGCTGGTGGTGCGCCACCGTCTGCCCTACAGCGACCTCACCCACCTGGAACCCGCCGAGCGGGAACGGCTGTGGGGCCTCGACGCGCCGGTGGAGTACAGCCACACGCTCACCGAGCAGATCGGCGGGCAGATCGCGGCGGGTTTCGCCATCACCGGCTTCGCCGAGGCGCCGCACCACTCGGAGGCCACCGCCGGCTGGCTCTCCGGCTACTTCGCCACGAAAGCCGTCAAGGCCGGCACCGCTCGCTGACCCTTCACCGGCCGGGTCAGGTCAGCAGTGAGGCCGGCGGGCGACTGGGCCCGGTGGGCAGCGACGACCCTGCCGACACACGACCCGGGCACATCCCGGCCTCGGCAACCCCGCGTCTCTCATCGTCGTCGCGGTCCGCGCCGCCCGGGTCAGCAGGGAGGACGGTATGTAGTGGAGGGTGCGCGGCCCGCGCACGGCAGTTCACGGGCAGGGCGCTGGAGCAGCCGGCCGTACCAGCGGCGCAGGGCCGCGCTCGAGTCCTTGTTCGCCGCCCGCCGCCTGTCCGCCCCGTGGGCGACGTGCGGTGACTGGGAGCGAACTGAAGGCGCGCACGTGGTCAGGAGCCCGTCGACGTCAGGTCCTGCAAGCCCACCACCCGCAGCAACTGCAAGCGCTCGTACGAGTCCGTGCCCGGGCGGGCCGTGTGAATCACGAGCTGCTGGTTGTGGTCGGAGTTGACGAGGACCTCACAGTCGAGCTCCAGGATGCCGATCACAGAGTGCCGGAAGCGCTTCCTGGAGGCGCGGCGTACAGCGACCTCGTGTTCGTCCCAGAGGCGGGCGAACTCCTCGCTCGCGGCGTGCAGTTCGGCGACGAGGGCGGCCGGTTCGGGGTCCGTGGGGCGGGCCGAGGCCACGGCTCGCAGGCCGGCGACCTGCTCGCGGGCGCGCTCCGGGCGGTCCTCTGGCGGGAACAGCTCCTGGGCCGCCGGGTCCAGGAAGAAGCGGCGGATCATGTTGCGTCCTCGGGGCGGGCGGGCGAGGACGTCTCCGCTCAGCGCCCGCGACAGCGCGTTCTGGGCCAGGACCTCGCCGCAGTCGGTCACCACCATCGCAGGGACGTCGTGCAGCCGGTCCAGCACCAGGAGCAGGCCCGGGCGCACGTGCGTGCCGGTCGCCTCCCGGCGCGGCGGCTCCTCACCGGTGAGGTGGAAGAGGTGGTCGCGTTCGTCCTCGCTCAGGCGCAGGGCGCGGGCCAGCGCGGTGAGCATCTGGCGCGACGGGCGCGGGCCCCGGGACTGTTCCAGCCGCGTGTAGTAGTCCACGGACATGCCGGCCAGCTGGGCCACCTCCTCGCGGCGCAGCCCCGGCGTACGGCGGCGGGCGCCTGCCGTGAGGCCCACGTCGGAGGGGGCCAGGCGGGCGCGGGCGCGGCGCAGGAAGTCGGCGAGTTCGGCTCGGTTCACTTCTCCAGGGTGCGGGAGGCCGGGCGACTTATCCAGGGACTTCCGATCCCCTGATGGAGAGGTCTCTCCCGCTCGTCCCCGCGTCGTTCGAGGCTGGTCACCGATCACTGGCGACACAGTACGCAAGGAGCAGATCATGCTGACATTGGTGACCGGTACGACGGGACAGGTCGGACGCCGCTTCGTGCCGAGGCTGCTGGCCCAGCGGCAGCCGGGCGAGCAGGTGCGAGTCCTGGTGCGGGACGCGGCCCAAGGCGAGCACTTCGCGGAGCTGGGCGCTCAGGTCGCCGTAGGAGACATGCGCGACGAGGAGACCCTCGGCAAGGCGCTCGCCGGCGTGGACGCCGTCGTGAACGTCGCCGCCTCCTTCCGCGGGGTGCCGGACGAGGAGGCGTGGGCCGTCAACCGGGACGCCGCGGTGGCCCTGGGCCGCGCCGCGCAGGCCCAGGGAGTGAAGCGGTTCGTGCAGGTCAGCACGGGCAACGTGTACGGCGTCGGACGGGGCCGCCCGCTGACCGAGGAGGACGAGAGCCGACCGGGCGGCGCGATGTGGGGCGCCTACCCTGCGTCCAAGGCCGAGGCCGAGCGCGAACTGCTCGCACTCGACAGCGTGGACGTACGCATCGGACGGCTCCCCTTCGTCTACGGCGAGGGTGACCCGCACCTCGCCGACTCCCTCCACTGGGCCGCTGGCTGGGCGCCGCACCAGCGCCTGCAGATGGCCCACCACGCGGACGTCGCCCAGGGCCTGATGCGCCTGCTCTACGCACCGGGCATCGCCGGCCGGATCTACAACATCGCCGATGACGCCCCCGTCACGACGGTCGAGCTGTACCAGCTCAACGGCGTCGAGGTGCCCGCCGGGCTCCACGAGCTCACGGACCCCGACCCGTGGCTCGGAATCATGTCCAACCAGCGGATCCGCCGGGAGCTCGGCTTCCGGCCGATCTATCCGAGCGTCTGGACGGCCCGGGACGCCGGAGCCCTGTGACGGTCACGGCGCCCGGCCAGTCCACCGCTCTGATCCGACATCACCGCCACCACCAGATACTGCATCTGGCAGCACCAGGTACCTCGTGATCGGCGCGTGCAGTTCAGTGACGCACCGGACGTACTCGTCGTGGGGGGGGCGGCCCGGTCGGGCACGGGGAGCCACCCCGGTGAGTGCCTTCTCGGGTGCGGACCCCTTCCACGCTGGCCCGCGGGGCGAGCACGGCCACCGGACCGGGCGTCCCGGGCGCGGATCCCGCCCGTGTCCAGCCCTGGCACGCGCTGCGAGATCGTGCGGCGCGGCCGTGGGGCGGGCTGACGGGCTCGGGGAGCCCCGGTGAGCCGCTGACCGAGCGGCGCCGGTCTCTCCACGCCGTGATCACCGGCCCGATCAACGACTACTGCTCGTCCGACAAGTCAGGGTGATTCGCTCCGGCCAGGCGTCTCGAGACGGTTGAAGCCGACGAGGCGGGGCGAGATGGCGAAGGTTAAGGATGCGCCGTCGGGGGTCTTGAGGGCCGTCACGATGTCGTGGTCCGGTGCACCGAATATCTCGAAGTGCTGCACGGTGCAGTGCTCCATCACCTCGCGAATGTACGGATCCGACAGCCGCCAGTGGGCGCGGATGGCATCGGAGTCGCGGTAGAGCTGGAAGCTGTGCGCCAGCATCCGTTCCTCGTCGATGAAGACGTCGACCATGAGCTGGGGGCCGTGCTCTTGAGCGAATGCCACCGCCTGCGCGATGGCGCGCCGGAAGCCGTCGAGGTGGCCGTCCGTGATGCGCATGGTGTTGCGAAAGAGAATGGTGCTGGTGTTTGTGGTCTCCATACACCGAGTGTTGTACCTAAACCAAGGTTGAGGTCAAAGGTGCAACTCAGCCGGGGAGTGCTCCGCATCGGAGATCCCCCGCGTGCCGTTCCGCCCACAACTCGTCCTGGATGGCTACGGCCTTGCCGTAGAAGGCCCCATGTCGAGATAGGCCGCCGCGGATCGTGGCGGACCTCAGCTGCGTGACCTTCATGGACTCCAGCGGCATCAACATCTTCGCCGTCGGCTGCCATCCCGCCCTCGAACAGGCCCTGACAGCCTGCCCCCTCCACTGGCTGCTTGCGCCTGAGTCGTGTCGCGGCGCCGCCGCCGTGGGGCCGGCACGACCTGGACGAGCCGCAGTGCGAGATCGGGATGCGCTCGGCGTAGGTACGCCTGGTCAGCGGACGACGGCCGGGCAGGGTGGTGCGTCGGCCAGGGGACGCCCTGGACGGCGCTGGTCAGCACTTCCAGTCACCGGCGGGCGCGCGGTGCGGTTTTGGTCTCTTCATCGAGGCCAGGCACGGACGCACTCACCCGCGAGCAGTTCGATGTCCTCCCCACGCTCGACCTGACGGAGGAAGTGACGAACGGCGCCTTGGTCAGACCCCGGTCCCGACAGGAGATCTCCCCTTCTGCCGGCAGCAGAGCACCGGCCTGAACGGGCGCGAAGGTCACTACAGTCCAGGCTCATGACGACGGTTGCCACGCGCACGATCGAATACGCCGCCGACGGCCTGACGATGATCGGGCACCTCGCGCTCCCGGCCGGTGCCGACCGCCGGCCCGCGGTCCTGGTCGGGCCCGAGGGCGTGGGGCTCAGCGACGTCGAGCGCCGCCGGGCCGACGCGCTCGCCGAGCTGGGATACGTGGCCCTGGCCTTCGACCTCCACGGCGGGCGCTATCTGGGCGACCCTGAGGAGATGCTGGCCCGTTGCCTCCCGCTGCTCGCCGACCCCGACCGGATGCGAGGCATCGGCCACGCGGCGCTCGACGTGCTCCGCGCCGAGCCACGCACCGACCCCGGCCGGATCGCAGCCGTCGGTTACGGCACCGGGGGCGCCATCGCGCTGGAACTCGGACGCGACGGCGTCGATCTGCGGGCGATCGCGACGCTCAACGCACTGACCACGGGCCGGCCAGACGAGACAGCGCGCATCCGCTGCCCGGTGTGGGCCGGGGTCGGATCGGAAGACCCGATCATGCCACCCGCGCAACGGGACGCATTCGCCGCAGAGATGCAGGCCGCGGGTGTCGACTGGCGCCTCGTGGTCTACGGCGGTGCCCTGCACGCCTTCCCTCACCCACCCGTCGACCACACCACGCTCCCCGGAGTCGGTCACCACCCGCAGCACGCGCAGCGTGCCTGGCGCGACGTCGTCGACCTGCTCACCGAGTGCCTGCCCGTAAGGGAGTGATCCAGTGGGCATCCACTCACTGCGCACTGGAGGAAGAGGTGGAGTCGTCAGCTGCGGCCGGGGCCTGGGTGGAGTGTGGTGGCGCCCCGCCCCGGCCGGGTCTCATCGGATGTGCTTCGTGGGCTTTGTGGCGGCGTTGAGCAGGTACTCCAGGGGGCCGCGGCGGAAGAAGCGGGACCAGATCGCGGCGAACAGGATGGCTCCGAGGACGTACATGATCAGGGGCAGCCAGGACTGCTGCGTGCCGGTTCCGGCGGGCGTGGACAGTGCGGACTGTGCGAGGAAGTGGCCGACGTAGGCGGTCAGGGACATGGTGCCCACGGCGATGACCGGCTGGGCCAGGCGGCGCAGTCGTGGCAGGCGGTCCATCGCCGCGGTCGCGCCCACGATCACGAGGATCGCGATTCCGACGCTGCCGATGATGTCGAACGTGGTGCCGCTGTGCGGTCCTGCCTTCAGGAGAAGCGAGGCGGACATGTCGGGGAGCGAGCCCGCGTCAGGGGGCATCGACCCGCTGCCGGTGGGCATCGCCCCGGAGCCGCCGGACGACGGCCCGTCTTCCGCGAGGCTGCGCAACGCGCCCGGGCCGGCGAGCAGCAGGGACATGCCGTAGGCGGCCGCTGTGAGGGTGGCGCCGAGTGCGGCGAGGCGCTTCCGGATGGTGGTGGAGGAGAGGTCGAGGCGGCCCAGTGCCATGCCCGCGATCACGAAGGACATCCAGGTGAGCGCCGGGTAGAAGCCGGTGAGCAGCAGATCGAGGACGCCGACCTCGCTGAGGTGGCGGAGCGGGTCGTAGGTGTTGATGCTCTGCCGGACCGACTCGGTCAGCGCCGAGGTGAGGACGAACGCCAGCTGCGGTGTGACGAGGGCGAACGCGGCCGCGAGGAAGGCGAGGGTCCTGGCGCGCAGTCGCACCAAGGGCAGGGCGAGGAGGAAGTAGACGCCGTAGAAGCCGAGGATGATCACTCCCCCGTACTCCATGGCCATCACGGTGCCCAGCGCCAGCAGGACCACGGCCCGGATCGCGATCCGCGCCTTCGCCTGCCGGCCGGCCAGGCCGGTTTTCGGCTCGCGGCGGCCGGCGAGCAGCATCAGTGAGAACCCGGCGAGGGTGGCGAACAGGATCGACGAGTGACCGTCCGATAGGTAACGGATCCAGCCGGCGACGCCGGACGTGGCCGACAGCGGGGGGCCGATGTGCACGACGTACATGCCGAACACGGCCAGCGCGCGGGCCAGGTCCACCCCGACGAGGCGTCCCATCGAGGCACCGGGCGAGGCCGGCCCGGCGGACCCGGTGGAGGTCCGGGGCGGCGGAGGCGAGTTCTCCTGAGGAGCAGACGTCTCCTGCGGAGCAGACGTCTCCTGCGGAGCAGACGTCTCCTGCGGTGGCTGTGTCTGTGTCATACGGAGAATTTCGCGTGGACGTCAGGGCGCGGACCATCCGGCAGTCTTCGGGAACGGCCCCGCCGATCGGCGGGTCCCGCCCTGCCGACCGGCGGAGCGTCGGTCCCCGGCCCGTCCGGTGGGGCCGGACGGTTGTCTTCTCCAGCCAGTCGGCGGGGGTGGACCCGACAGTTGCCGGATGGGCGCGGGGCGGACGGGCTTCCAGGCTGGAGGCATGACACACCGTGCACGACACGACGAGCGCGAGGACTTCCTCGGCGCCTCGGCCGGCATACCAGGCCGTGAAGCAGTTCCTGGCAGGGGCGAGTTCCTTGAGTTGCTCGGTATGACGCTGGCGGCGGGCGCCTTCGTGCTGTTCGTCGCCGTCCGTCCCGAGGTGACCGAGGCGCTGGTGCACAAGCTCGCCGTGGGCACCGCCGGACTCGCACACTGACCCGACCCCTGCCCATGCCTGGTCCGCCGGTCACCGTTGATGCGGTGCCCGGCGGACTGCAGAAGAAAGGAATCTCGTGAACACCGCATCCGCCCCGGCGCCGGATGAAACCTCCCTGACCGCCGGACAGACGGCCAAGGCACTGTACGCGTACGTCCGGCCGCACCGGTGGGCCGTCGCCCTCGGCCTGCTGTGCGCCCTGGTCGGGGCCGCCGGCGGACTCCTGCAGCCGCTGGCCACGAAGACACTGGTGGACCGGCTCGCCTCCGGTGACACCATCGCCGGGATCCTGATCGCGCTCACCGCGCTGGTGCTGCTGGGCACGGCGGTCGAGGCGTTCGGCGCGTACGTGCTGGAGCGGACGGCGGAGTCGGTCGTCCTGGCCGCGCGGCGCACCCTGGTGGGACGGCTGTTGCGGCTGCGCATCGCGGAGTGGGAGCGGATTCCGCCGGGTGATCTGATGTCCCGGGTCACCTCCGACACCACACTGCTGCGGGCGGTCAGCACCCAGGCGGTCGTCTCCGCGGCCACCGGCGCGGTGACCTTCGTCGCGGCGGTGGTGGTGATGGCGTTCCTGGACGTCGTGCTGCTGGGTGTGACGCTCGGTGTGGTCGTGCTGGTCGGCGGGGCCGCCGCGCTGGTGATGCCACAGATCGCGCGGGCCACCGAGCGGGCGCAGGAGGCGGTCGGGGAGATCTCCGTCGCGCTGGAGCGGTCCCTCGGGGCGTTCCGCACGGTGAAGGCGTCCGGTGCCGAGGAGCGGGAGACCGCCCGGGTGGAGGCGGCTGCACGGCGGGCGTGGCGGCACGGTGTGAAGAGCGCGAAGTGGGAGGCCGTGGCGGGCTCGGCGGACGAACTCGCCGTCCAGCTGGCGTTCCTGGCGGTGCTCGCCGTCGGCGGGGCGCGGGTGGCGTCCGGGGAGATCCCCGTGTCCACCCTCATCGCCTTCCTGCTGTACCTCTTCTACCTGATCGAGCCGGTGTCCAGGCTGGTCGACGCCGTGTCCTCCTATCAGGAGGGTGCGGCCGCGGTCTCCCGGATCGCGCAGGCGGAACGCCTGTCGACGGAGCCGGCCGAACGGCGAACGGGCGCCCTGCCCGGGCGGCTGCCGGCGGTGCCGGCTCCGGCGTCGGTCCGTTTCGAGGACGTGTCCTTCCGCTACCGCCCGGGCCTGCCGTACGTTCACGAGCAGGTGAGCTTCGAGGTACCGGGGGCCGGGATGACGGCCTTCGTCGGCCCCTCGGGCGCGGGCAAGTCGACGGTGTTCGCGCTCATCGAGCGGTTCCACGAGGTCACCGGCGGCCGGGTCCTGGTCGACGGCGAGGACGTACGGCACTGGCCGCTGCGCCGACTGCGGTCCGCCATCGGCTATGTCGAGCAGGACGCGCCCGTGCTGGCAGGCACGCTCCGCGAGAACCTGGTCTTCGCCGCGCCCGGCGTGACGGACGACGAGATCCGCGAGGTCCTGGCACGGACGAAGCTCGACACCCTCGTCGACCGCCTGCCCCACGGCCTGGACACCCCGGTCGGACACCGCGGGTCGAAGCTGTCGGGCGGCGAGCGGCAGCGCGTCGCCATCGCCCGTGCCCTGTTGCGCAAGCCCCGGCTGCTGCTCCTGGACGAGGCGACCTCGCAACTCGACGCCGTCAACGAGTTCGCGCTACGGGACGTCATCGCGGAGGTGGCGCGCGAGATCACCGTGCTGGTGGTGGCTCATCGCCTGTCGACGGTGACGGGTGCCGACCGGATCGTCGTCATGGACGCGGGCCGGGTCCGGGCCGTGGGCACCCATGCGGAGCTGGTGGACCAGGACGGGTTGTACGCGCGGCTGGCGGCCACCCAGCTCCTGGCCCCCACGCGATGACCCACCGCACGCCGGGTTGTCCGGTCGTCCGCTCCCCCACGTGCCGGAATCCTCACCGCCCCTGACGCGACACGGGGAACGGCCGGGACAGGGAGCTGGACGAGGCAATCCGGCGGAGCGCGGTCCCAGGGAGTCGGCGCCCGCTGCCGGCTGGGGTTCACGCGTGAGCCTCGTGAGCCGAGGCAGGCGGAACGGCGTGTCAGTGCGCGCTGAGGGGGACCCTCAACCGCACCCGGTAGCCGCCCTCCGCGGTCGGGCCCGCGTCCAGGGTGCCGTGCAGGATCTCGGCCCTTTCCCGCAGACCGACCAAGCCCTGCTGCGAACCGGGCAAGGAGAGGGAGGGGCGCGTGGGAGGGGTGTTGGTGACGGTCACTCCCACGCCGTCCCCGTCCTGCCACAGCTCGACGCGGGCGTGGGCGCCGGGGGCGTGCTTGCGGACGTTGGTCAGGGCTTCCTGGACCGTGCGGTAGAGGGCGCGTTGGGCGGGGGTGCCCACCGTGGGCGGCAGTTCACCGGTCAGCTCTGTGTGAGTGCCGCTGGATGCCACCAGTTTGCGCAGGTCGGCCAAAGTGGGCTGCGGGGTGAGTTCGGTGGCGTCGCCCCCGGAGGCACGCAGCAGCGTGACCATGGTGCGCAGCTCGTCGAGGGTCGTGACGCTCAGCGAACGGATCGTGCGAGCAGCGTCCTTGGCGTCCGCGTCCTTGGCGGCGACCTGCAACGCCCCGGCCCGTACGGCGATGAGGCTGACCTGGTGGGAGACCACGTCGTGCATCTCGCGGGCCAGTTGGGCGCGTTCGCGGGCGAGCACGGCCTGGGCATGCAGGTTCCGCTCGTGCTCCCTGGCCTCCTCGATCTCGGCCAGCCGGCGCGCCAGGTCCCGTTGCGCCTGGAGAAGCTGACCGAAGAGGACCGGGGCGACGCTGGTTGCCAGGCCGTACACGAAGAAGACCAGCGTCATCGTCCGGTCCGCCTCGGCCAGGGGCCACGGAGTGCTGCTCGCCACGGCGGCCAGGACGACGCACACCGTGAGGAGACGGCGGTTGCGGGAGCGTTCGGCCAGTGTGAACAGCGCCGCGAGCACAGCGACGGCGACCTCCTGCATCAGCGCGACGGGCAGGGTGAGCAGGAACACGGCGAGCGGGAACCGCCGCCGGAACGCCAACGCGACGCAGCCCACCGTGGCCAGCGCCACCTCGGGCCCCGTGTACTCCCACGTGTTCACCACCAGCACGTCCACGGCCGCCACCGCCACCAGAACGAGGTCGACGACCGGCATGGGAACCCGCTGCCACACGGCACGTGCACGGCTCATCGACCGGCCCCCGGCCGCGGGTGCTCGTCGAGCAGTCCGGCCCGCTGCGCCAGCAGCGCGGCCTGCACCCGGCTCGCCACCCGCAGCTTCGTCAGGATCGCGCTGACGTGGTCCTTCACCGTGCCCGCTCCCAGGTGGACGCGCGCCCCGATGTCCGCGTTCGACAACCCCTCCGCCACCAGGACGAGGACGTCACGCTCCCGTGCGGTGAGCAGCCGTACCCGGGCCGCCTCCGCATCGACCGCCGCCGCGGTGCCGGGGTGACTGTGCAGCAGGGCCCGTGATGCCTTGGGGGACAACACGACACCGCCTGCGGCCAGGGTCCGCACGAGGTGGGCAAGCTGCTCCGGCTCGGTGTCCTTGAGCAGGAAGCCGGCCGCGCCGGAGTGCAGCGCGGTCAGGATGTACTCGTCGGCGTCGAACGTGGTCAGCATGGCCACCACCGGCGGATCCGGCACGGTCCGCAGCTCGCGCAGGACGGTGAGCCCGTCGACGTCCGGCATCCGGATGTCCAGCAGCACCACGTCGGGCCGTTCCCGCCGGACGGTCTCCACCGCGTGGCCGCCGCTCGCGGTCGCGACGACCTCGATGTCCTCGGACGCGCCCAGAATGAGTTCGAAGCCCGAGCGGACCAGTGCCTCGTCGTCGACCACCACTACCCGGATCACGCGCCCCGCCTCACCTTCGTTCTTGCCGTGCGGCCCTGCCGACTCGACCCTAAAGCCCACGTAGAGCCCTTGTGGCCCGGCGAGCGGCAGCTCCAGCCACACGGCGGGGTGGCACCCACCACTCGGCAGGGGCGATACGGCCGGCTGCCGTACAGTCCGTGATCGGCGCGTGTCTCCCGGCAGCGGTGTGCCCTCGCCACCGCGGCACCAAGGCCGATGTGGGAGGGCACGTTGCGGAGTCAGTGTCCGGCGACGACGCCCGACAGTTCGTTCGTGCTCTTCGGCAGGGTCACGGAGGTGATCTTCTTCCCCGTCTCCAGGTCGATGGCGTGCAGCGCCTTCTTGCCGGGCTCGGAGACGTATGCGACGTGTCCGCGCACGAACAGGGTGGGCCGGGCCTGCTGCCAGTCCAGGGGCTCCTGCCACTGGCCCACCACGGGGATCTTCTTCTCGACCTTGCCGGTGTTCGGGTCGATGACGCGGAGGGCACCGTCGGTGCCCAGGACCAGGGCCTCGCCGTGCGGACCGCGGCCCAGCGAGCGGAAGGAGTAGCTCGCGCCCAGGTCGACCAGGCGCAGCTTCTTCTTGCCGGTGTCGATGAGGGAGATACGGGTGGGTCGCTCCAGCTCGGCCTCGGGGTCGGTCTTGTAGTCGCCCAGGAGCACAGGCGAGGCGTCGCTGCCCGCCTGGTTGCCGATGCGGCCGTAGTCGTCGGGTGCGTCGATCTTGGTGAACTCGCCGTCCTTGTAGATCAGAATGCCGTCCTCACAGCCGATGCCGATGGCCTCGTTCTCGGCGGCAGCCTCGCCGTGGACACCGGGGCAGTCCTCGTTGCGCGCGATCTCCTTGTTGTTCTTGTCCAGCACCAGAGCGCCGGTGCGCTTCTCCTCGGTGCCCAGAGTGCTCACGAGCTTGCCGTCGGCCAGTTCGATGGCGACGCCGTGGTGCGGCTCGGCGGAGGTGTACATGCGCCCTTGCGGCTTCTTGCCACCGCTCAGGTCGGTGGGGTCGAAGACGTTGACCTCTCCTGTGCCGTCGGTGAAGAGCACGGTCTTGCCGGCGTGACGGACTACGTGGCCGGGCTTGGCGCCCTTGTACTCGATGTCGGTGAGGGTCTGGCCGGTGGCGTCCAGAACACGGAATCCGCTGTCGGTGGAGACGACGACGTGGTCCTTGTCGCCCGCGGGATTGACCCGGTTGAAGCCGGGCAGGTCGATGGTCCTGGCGAGCTTCAGGCTCTCGCCGTCGAGGATGTACAGGCCACCGTCGAAGGTGGCGACCACCGGATCCTTGACCGTCGCCGCGGGCGTGGCGCCCGCGGTGGCGTCGGACTCGGTACCGGCCGTGGAGGAGCCCTCTCCGCCGCAGGCGGTCAGGACCGCCGACACCGCCAGAGCCAGTGCCGTGCCCGTCAGGGCTCTGCCGCGTATCGCCATGTTCATCGTTGCGTTCCTTTCTGTGCCGCGCGGGTGGCGGCATGGAGACGTGACGTGCCGGCCCGATGACCGGTGTGCCGGAAGGTTCGGGGTGGGTCAGTCGCCGGTCAGACCGGTGACCATGGCAGTGGTGTTGGCGCGCATCATCCGCAGGTAGGTGTCGGCACCCTCGCCCTTGGCGGTCAGGGACTCCGAGAAGAGCTCGACGACGCGGACCCCGCCGCCCATCTCCGTTCGCAGCACCTCGGCGAGCCGTTTGGGCTGGGAGGAGTCGGCGAAGACGGTGCGCACGCCCGCTCGCTGCATCGCCTCGGTGAGGGAGCGCAGGTCCGAGGAACTGGGTGAGGCCAACGTGGTGCCGCTGGGGATGACAGCGCCGATCACGCGGAATCCGAAGCGGTCCGCGAGGTAGCCGAAGACATGGTGGTTGGTGACGAGCGCCCGCCGGTCGGCGGGGACGCGGCCGAAGGACGTCTCCATCCGGGTGGTGAGGTCCGTCAGTTGCTTCGCGTAGCGGTCCGCGTTGGCGCGTATCGTGTCGGCGTCGACGCCGTCGACGTGGTCGATGACCTGGTCGGCTATCAGGCCGGTGACCTTGCGCACCCGGTCGGGGTCCGTCCAGAAGTGCGGGTCGGGCTGCTCCTCCTCGCCCTCGGGGCCGCCGTCGCCGGCCGTGTGGAAGGTGAGCGGGTCGGCCGCCTCGCCGGCCGCGAAGGTGGCGACGCCGGACTCGCGGGCGGCCTCCACGTGCCGCAGCACGTTCTCCTCCAGGCCCAGGCCGTTGTAGACGACCAGGTCCGCCTGTTC
This sequence comes from Streptomyces sp. NPDC085932, assembly GCF_044540525.1. Taxonomy (NCBI): domain Bacteria; kingdom Bacillati; phylum Actinomycetota; class Actinomycetes; order Kitasatosporales; family Streptomycetaceae; genus Streptomyces; species Streptomyces sp. NPDC085932. The sequence goes on along the minus strand of NZ_JBITSJ010000006.1, from coordinate 434,761 downwards.
CAGCTCGGCGGCCTGCACCGCCGACAGACCGAAGGAGTGCGGGTCGGCGTTGGGCTTCATCAGGACGGTGACGTCGGCCTCGTCCCCGACGATCTCCCGGGTGACGTCGCCGAGGATGTTGGTCGTGACGACAATGCCGGGCTGGTCGTCGCCGGGAGTGCAGGCGGTGACGGTCGCGGCTGCCACGAGGGCGAGCAGACCCGCGATCAGGCTCCGCAGGCGCGCGATGCCCACCCTCGCGCGGTGCTTGGCCTCGGTGCGGCTCATCGGCCGGTCTCCGCCATGAGGACCGGCCGGATGTCCAGGTCGAAGGAGCGCGCGATGCGCAGGCCGTCGTTGTAGTCGATCTCGAACACCTTCTTGCCTTCGGGGTCGTTGACGTAGGCGCGGCTGCGGTCGACCTCGATGACGGGGGCGCTGTCGTCGGTGCCGGCCCGCTTCCGTTCCGTCAGCAGCGGTTCGGTCCGCGCGGTCTGCTTTCCGGTTGCGATGTCATAGCCGTGCAGCGCACCGTCGGTCTCCAGAACGAGCAGCGGGGAGCCCTCTCCGGCGGTGTTGGCCGCGACGACGTCTCCGGTGTCCACCCGCTTCCAGGTTCGGTCGGTGACGTCGAGGACCCAGACCGCGTCGTCCCCGGCCGGGGCGGTGAGGGTGTCGCTGCCGGGTCGATGCCGGAAGGCGGTGGCCCGTTGCCGCGCCGGGACGTGCCTCCCGTACGGAATTTCCTCGGCGGTGAAGGCACCGTCCTCGGTCCGGACGAGCAGGGCGCCGTCGGCGCAGCCGAGGATCACGCCGCGCCGGGTGACGGCGTCCCCTCGGGGGTCCTCACACCTCACGTCCGGTGAGGCGACACGCCCGCCCTTGCGGTCGAGGACGACGAGTTCTGTGCTACCGCCCTTGCGTGCGAAGGCAAGCAGGTGTTCCTCATACGGGACGACGGCACCGGCGTAGGTGCCCGGCAGCGTCCGTGAAGAGCTGATCGTGCCCTTCTCCAGCTCGGTCCGGTCATAGAGGACGGCGTGCCCGTCCGCGTCGGTCACCGCGGTCACGGCGACGTCGCTGCGCACCTGGGCTCCACTGCCCGCGGGAAGCTTCCCCACGTCCCGTGTCGCTGCGCTGTAGTAGTGGACGTGGTCGCCGTGGTCCACCATCCAGGTGCCGCTGTCGAGGACATGCGTGCCCCCGGGTGTGCGGAGGTAGCCGAACCTGCCGTCCGTCCCCAGCCGATCGGCGTCTTTCACCTGGGCCGTCCTGTGCACCTTGCCGGTGATGAGGTCGAGGACTCCGGTGCTGCCGCTGCCGGGGTCGTTCAGCAGGAGCCGGGACTGCTGCTCGGCGGCCTCCCGGGCTCCCTCGACGTACCCGTGCGGGGTGGCGGACGGGGAACTCGCGGCGGGCCGCGCGGCGCTGTTGCTCTCTGCCGCACAGCTCGTGGTGAGCAGCGCGGTGAGCGCCAGTGCGGCCGCTGCCCACGGAGTGACGTTCGTGCGGACGGTCATGACGATCGCCTCTGGCTTCTTTCAGTTGACTTCGGGTACGGGGACCGGGGCGTGGGCGTGGCGCGTACGGCGGTCACGCAGGGCCGACAGCACGTGGGAGATGAAGAACAGGCTCACGGCCAGGGCGGCGACGGTCGCGCCGGCGGCGGTGCTCAGGTGCCAGGACAGCAGCAGGCCGCCGAACGTGGCCAGGGTCCCGAGCAGTGCGGCGAGCGCCATGACGCCGTGCACGGAGCGCGCCCAGGGCAGGGCGGCCGCCGGCGGTGCGATGAGCAGGCCGAGGACCAGCAGGGTTCCGACGATGTGGAACGAGGCGACGATCGCCAGGCCGAGCAGGCCGAGGAGCACGGCGTGGGCCAGGCGCGGCCGCAGCCCGAGGGTGTGAGCCTTGCGCGCGTCGAAGGCCAGGGCCAGGAAGGCACGGTGACCGAGCACCGACACCAGCAGCGCCGCCAGCAAGGCCGCCGCGAGCAGGAGGAGGTCCTGCAGCCGGACGGCGAGAACGTCACCGAACAGGAACCCGGTCAGGTCGACCGCGAAGGACTGCGAGCGCGACACGATGATCACACCGAGCGAGAGCATGCCGACGAACAGCAGCCCGATGCCGGTGTCCTGCGACAGCCTCGGCGTACGGCCCAACGCGGTGACGCCGGCCGTCATGACGGCGGCGCTCATCACCGCGCCCACGAACAGATTTCCCCCGAGGAGCGCGGCCACTGCGACGCCCGGCAGCAGCCCGTGCGACATGGCGTCCCCGAGGAAGGCCATCCCCCTCAGCACCACCCAGGTGCCCGCCAGCGCGCAGAGGGCGGATACGAGGATCCCGCCCCACAGGGCCCGCTGCACAAAGGTCACCTCGAACGGGACCGTCAACCATTCCATGGCCAGGACATTACAATGAAAACCATGTTCACCAAACCGCCCTCCTCGCCCGCCCCGCCCCCCGAGCGGACCGCTCACATCCGCTTCTCGGGGCTGTGCGCCGGCTATCCAGGACGTCCGGTTCTCCACCAAGTCACCGCGGAAATACCCCAGTTCGCCACAACGGTGCTCGTCGGCCCGAACGGCAGCGGCAAGTCGACCCTCCTCGGAGTGCTGGCCGGTGTGATCAAGCCGACATCCGGCGTCCTCCTCCGCACCGGCGACCGGCCACCCGCCTTCGTACCCCAGCGCGGCGCGGTCGGCGACACCCTGCCGCTCACGGTCCGGCAGACCGTGGAGATGGGGCGCTGGGGCGATCGCGGCCCCTGGCGCCGGCTGACCCGCCGGGACCACGCGACCGTGGACGCGGCACTCGACCGGCTCGGCATCGGCGCACTCGCCTCCCGGCAATTGGGTGAGCTCTCGGGTGGCCAGCGCCAACGCGCCCTCATCGCGCAGGGGTTGGCGCAGGAGTCCGACCTGCTGCTCCTCGACGAGCCGACCACCGGCCTGGACATCGAGGCGAGGGAGCGCATCGGGGAACTGCTGACGGCACTCGTCGCGGACGGGGTGACGGTCGTCCAGGCCACGCACGACCTTGACGTCGCACGCGCCGCGGACGCCTGCCTCCTGCTCCAGAACGGACGCCTCACCGGGCAGGGACGTCCGGAGCAAGTCCTGACCACGTCGGCCCTGACCCAGGTCTGGCAAACGCTCTGAGGAGCCCGGTGGACGCACCCACGAAGGCCGCGCCGGCATGGCCCGACCCGTGCGCAGGGTCCCGGTGATTCCACCGGTACAGCGGGCCCGGTCGTCAGCGACCACTCACAGCGGCGGCGAGCGTCGTGTGCTGCCGCGACGGCACGGCCAGTTCGGGGTTGAACGCCATGGCGTGTCGGTGCCGAGCGAAGAACGGGCTGCGGAGGCGAGGCATGTGCGCACACGGGGTACACACGTGGCCTGGAGTGATGCCCGGGTAGGAGGATGCGGTGACACTTTCCGACGTGGTCTACGTCTGTCTGGGCCTCGGCGCGCTCGGGGCGGCCGTGCTGCCCCGGCTGGTGTCCAGGCGCCCGTTGTCCCTGCCCATGGTCTTCCTTGCCGCGGGGGTTCTGGTCGCCTTGGTGCCGGTGGGCGTGCCGACCGTGGATCCCGTCGGTGAGCGCCTGTGGGTCGAGCACGCCACCGAGGTGTGCGTGATCGTGTCGCTGATGGGTGCGGGGCTCGCGATCGACCGGCCCTTCGGGTGGCGCCGTTGGTCCAGCTCCTGGCGGTTGCTGGGCATCACGATGCCGCTGACCGTGGCCGCCGTCGCCCTGCTGGCCTGGGGGCTGCTCGACTGGCCCCCCGCCGCCGCTCTGCTGCTGGGGGCCGTGCTGGCGCCCACCGATCCCGTGCTGGCCGGTGAAGTGCGCGTGGGTGAGCCGCTCGGCACCGAGCACGACGAGGACGAGGTGCGGTTCTCCCTGACCAGTGAGGCCGGGCTGAACGACGGACTCGCCTTTCCGTTCGTCTACGCGGCGCTCGCCCTCGCCGCGGCGGCCGGGACGGGCTGGTCGGCGGACTGGATCGGCTCATGGGCGCTGACCGACCTGCTGGGCAAGTGCGCCGTGGGGCTGGCCGTCGGGGGCGGTGTCGGCCGGCTGCTGGGGTGGATGTTCTTCCGGGTGCGCACATCGGTGCTGCGGCTGTCCGAGCACATGGAGGGCTTCGTGGCGCTGGGCGCCACCTTCGTCTCGTACGGCATCGCCGAGGTGCTCCACGGTTACGGCTTCCTGTCGGTGTTCGTGACCGCGTGCGTCATCCGGGCCGCCGAGCGCAGCCACGGCTATCACAAGGTGCTGCACGAGTTCACCGAACAGATCGAGCGGCTGCTCACGGCCGTGCTGCTGTTCCTGCTCGGCGGTTACCTGGTGGCCGGCGCCTTGTCCGCCCTGACACCGGCGGGCGCGCTGCTGGGGGTGCTGGTGCTGCTGGTCGTACGGCCACTGAGCGGGTGGCTGGCGCAGGTACGGTCCGTCGCGGGGACGAAGGAGCGTGCCGTGGTCGCCCTGTTCGGCATCCGAGGCATCGGTTCGCTGTTCTACCTGTCCTACGCGCTGGGGCAGGGCTCCTTCGGCGGGCTGGAACGGGAGCTGTGGGCGGTCGTGGCCTTCACCGTGGTGATCTCGGTGGTGGTGCACGGGGTGATGGCGTCGCCGGCCATCGGGCACCTGGACCGGCGACGGGAGGGGGCGGAGCTCGACGAGCGGTCGTAGACGGCAGGCGTACGGGCCGCCGGGGGCCGGTCAGACGGAGGCGGACGGTTCGATCTCCCCCGCAAAGACGATGACCTGGTCGATGAGGCTCCGCCGCAGATGGACGACGTCCGTTCCCGCCAGGCGGGGACCTCCATCCGGCGTGGTGAAGACCCACTGGTACCGGGCCCACTCGTCAGGCATGTCCACCGCCGAGCAGCGCACCATCGTGCCGGTCCCCGCCGGGTGGCGCCGGATGTCCAGCACGAACCGCTCGACCGCCGCGATGCCCTCGCTGCGGCCCAACGGCCCCCAGAAGACCACGTCCGAGGTCAGAGCCTGGGACAGCAAGGCAGTCACATAGCTGTCGTCCGAGGCGTTGAACGCGGAGATGAACGTGTCGATCGCGGAGCGTGCAATCTCTTCCTGCATACCCCAGTAATACCAGCCGTTTCGCGTGCGCTCGCTCCGCGAGCAGCCGGGCGCAGCGGCTCACGACCTCGATCGTGGCCGGCGGCCGAGGAGTTGGGCCAGGCCTTGGCGCGTCGCCGCGAGTACCACGCGGTCTTCGGGGCGTAGGACGTAGCCGGGGTGCAGGTCCCATACGAGTCCGCGGGGGCGGTCGGGACCGTGGTGCGCCGGTGTGGCGGCGAGGTCCGGCAGCCTCTCCCCCGGTCCGGCCGTGTCCAGTGCCACGACGCGCCACTTGCCCGGGCGGAACGACTCGGCGACGGTACGCCCTTCCAACTGCGGGTGCCCGGCGACTTCGAGAGCGGCGAAGAGCAGGACCCGGCGTTCGACCGGGATGGCCCCGAGGACCTGGCGGCCCATCATGGCGCCGGCGAAGGCGGGGGCCGCGAGCGTGGAGACGCTGCGGCTGCGGGTGAGGGCGCCCGGGTGGGCGGTGCGCAGGGTGCGGTAGACAGCCGTGGCGAAGGCGTCGTCGTACAGGCGCAGGGCCACCCGCAGATCCGGTTCGACGGAGCGTGCGTACAGGGCGGATTCGAGGTTGGTGGTGTCGTGGCTGGTGAGGGCCAGCAGGGAGTGCGCCCGGTGTATCTTCGCGGCCTCCAGCACGCCCTCCTGTGTGGCATCGCCGACGACGGTGGGGACCCGCAGTCGGCGGGCGAGCGGGATGCCGCGCGCTTCCGGGTCTTCCTCGACGCACACCACCGGGATGTCGAGCTCCCGCAGACGGGACAGGACCCGCGTGCCTACCTTGCCGAGACCGACCAGAACGACGTGGCCGGACAGACCGCGGGGCGGCCGGCGCAGTGCGGAAGCCGCGCGGAAGGTACCCAGGGCCTCCAGGACCGCCGCGAGGAGGACGGGCATGAGCAGCAGACCGGCCAGTCCGGCGAGAAGCTGGAGCACCTGACGCGCGGTGGGCTCGTCGACGGCCGGGTCACCGATCGCGAAGAGGTCGAGAAGAGTCAGGTAGGCGGCGTGCAGCGGGTGGTCGCCGGTGGTCCACCAGGTCGCGACGGCCACCCCCAGGACACAGCCCAGGAGCCCGGCGAGCGACCAGCGCAGCCGACGCGAGAACAGGGAGCCGAGCGGCAGTCCGCGCGCCGCCGGCCGACGCGGTGCCGAAGCGGAGGCCGTGTGCGTGACCGTTTCGAGGACCACCGTGCCGCGCCCGGTGGCGCGCGCGATCGTGTCGTCGTCCGGGAGCAGGACCGGCGCCTCACGGCCGCTGGCGTCCGAACCCTCCGCCCCGGCTGGGTCGTTGATGGTCGACGACAACAGGGCCAGGGTGCACAGGCCCGGATCGGCGACCCGGCCGTGGCCGGGTGGAGTGCGTTCCACGGCACGCAGCAGCAGTCCGTCGGCCTGGATGACCTTGCTGGTGCCGGCGACGGCCGTGGCCGCGAGCGCGGGTGCCGCGGTGTCCGCGTCCGACAGGACGGTGGTGGAGGTGTCCAGAGCCTCGGGGTCCAGGCCGGGGACGGCGAGAGTGGCAGCCTGGTCGAGGAGTTCTTCCAGGTGCTGCCCGAGCTTGCGGTTGTAGAGCCGGATGACCAGGCGCAGCCGGGGGTTGAGCCGGCGGGCGGCCAGCGCGGCGTGGATGTTGGTCTCGTCGTCGTCATGCACGAGCGCGAGCGCGGCGGCCTCGCGCACACCCAGCTCGGCCAGGGCGGCCTCGTCGAGGACGGCCGTCTCGACGATGCGGGCCGTGCCCATCCCGCCGGCATCGGTCGAGTCAGCCGTGCGGTTCACGGCGGCCTGTATCCGGCCGAGCAGCGCGGCGGCCCGCGCCCTTCCGGTGCTGGTGTCGGACCGCGGCAAGGACGGCACGGCGAGAGTGACCCGCTCCCGGTACACCGTGGCGAGTTCGGCGGCCAGCCGCTCGGCGAGCGCGTCGTCCCCGCACACGATCATGTGGCCCGGGCGCGGCACGCCAGCCGCGGGCTGAGGGAACGTGATCACACCGGACGAGACCCCCGGCTCAGGTGCAGCAGGCCCCGCGCAGGGGCGCGTGCCACGCCGGAAGCGATTCTGAAGACCGTCACGCAGCACGTCGGGACCCCCGTTCGGCGAAGCCTCTCCGCCTTCTTCCGTCAAGATCGCCGACCAGACTTCCCGGCACACCGCTGGGAACGGTACAGGTTCCTGACGCAGCGTCACAGAGCCTGGACACAGGCTTCACCCGCCGACCGTCCAACTGTTCGAGGTACGGCATCAAAGCCGCGTAAAGATTGCCGGAATCAGGCAATGTCCCGCCCGGTGTCCGCGTGTGACGATGCCTGCGACAACGGGGGAAGGGCAAGGAGAGGCGGTGTGCGGATGGCCTGGTTTCTCGGGCTCGGCATAACGGGGGTCGTCCTCCTTGCCCTGTCACTCGTCCTCGACGGCGTGATCGACGGGCTGCTCGACGGGGTCGGCGTGACGGAGGGCCTGCTCGACGGGCTCCTGTCCCTGCCGGTGATCGCCGGCTTCGTGTCCATGCTCGGTTTCTCGGGGGCGATCGTGCTGGGGACGACCGGGCTGGGTCCGGTGGGAGCCACGGTCATCGGAGTGCCGGCCGGTGTCCTCACCGGCTGGTTCGCCTACCGGCTCAGCCGGGCTCTGGCACATGACTCCTCGGGCGCCGTTCCGCGTGACGCCGACTTGATCGGCGCGTCCGGCTCGGTGGTGACCGCGATCCCCGCCGAGGGCTATGGCGAGGTACTGGTGCACGTGGCCGGGCAGCCGCGCAAGTTCGCGGCCAAGAGCCCTGTTGCCGTGGGCCGGGGAACCGACGTCTGGGTCGAGCAGGCGCTGTCGCAGTCGGCGGTGTCCGTCCGCCCGGTGGAACGCTGACCCGGCGAAACAGTCCTCGCTGCCCTGGCGAAACGGTCCTCGCTGACGCAGCGAAACGGTCCTTCTTCCCGGCACCCGGCCCAGGTGCCGTTCTCATCCACACATCCTTCACCGCATGCCGTCCTCAGGGAGGGCTGAGGGGACATCACCATGAGTTCTGTTGCCATCGCGGCGGGAGGGGTCTTCGTACTCCTCGTGCTGATCGCGCTGGTCGTGGTCAGCCGGTACAAGGTCGCCGGCCCCAGCGAGGCGTTCATCGTCACCGGGCGGCGCGGCAAGAAGGCCACCGACCCGGAGACCGGCCGGGTCTTCACCGACAACAGCGGCCAGAAGGTCGTGGTCGGCGGCGGGGTCTTCGTCGTGCCGTTCGTCCAGCAGAGGTTCACCCTGGACCTGTCCTCCCGGCACATCCCCGTCGCGGTGCGCGGCGCGGTCACGCTGCGCGGGGTGAAGGCCAACCTGGAGGGCGTCGCCATCGTCAAGGTCGGCGGCAGTGAGGACGCCATCCGCGCCGCCGCCCAGCGGTTCCTGATGCAGCAGGACGGCATCGTCGGCTTCACTCAGGAGGTGCTCTCCGGCGCCCTGCGCGCGATCGTGGGCCGGATGTCGGTCGAGGACATCATCCGCGACCGGGCCGCCTTCGCCGGGCAGGTCGCCGAGGAGGCCGAGGCCAGCCTCTCCGGGCAGGGTCTGGTGCTGGACGCCTTCCAGATCCAGGACATCACCACCGAGGGCTCCTACCTCGAGGACCTCGGCCGGCCCGAAGCCGCCCGCGCCAAGCAGGAGGCCGACATCGCCGAGGCGGTCGCCCGGCGCGCCGCCGAACAGGCTCGGCTGAAGGCCGAGGAGGAGATCGCCGTCGCCCAGCGGACCTTCTCCCTCAAGCAGGCCGAGATCAAGGCCGAGACCGACGAGGCCGCCGCTCGCGCGGCCGCAGCCGGCCCGCTGGCCGAGGCGGCCCGGCAGCAGGAGATCCTCACCCAGCAGGAGAAGGTCGCCGAACGGCAAGCGGCGCTGACCGACCGTCAGCTCGACACCCAGGTCCGCAAGCCCGCCGACGCCCAGCGCTACGCCGCCGAACAGGAGGCCGAGGCCAGGCGCGTCGCCCGGGTCAAGCAGGCCGAAGCGGACAAGGCGGCCGGCATCGCGGCAGCGCAGGCGGAGGCCGAGCGGTCCCGGCTGACCGGTGAGGGCGAGAAGCAGCGCCGCAGCGCGCTGGCCGACGCCCAGGCCATCGAGGGACTCAAGCAGGGCGAGGCCGAGAAGGCCCGGCGCGCGGCCATCGCGGAAGCGGTCCGGCTGGAGGGCGAGGCGGAAGCGGCGGCGATCGACGCCAAGGGTGCCGCCGAAGCCGCGGCCATGCAGAAGAAGGCCGACGCCTTCGCCCAGTACGGCGACGCAGCCGTGCTGCAGATGCTCGTCGAGGTACTGCCGCAGGTGGTGGCCAAGGCGTCCGAGCCGCTCAGCGCCGTGGACAAAATGACAGTGATCTCCACCGACGGCGCGAGCCAGCTCTCCCGCACTGTCGCCGACAACGTGGCCCAGGGCGTCGAACTCCTCAGCTCGACCACGGGAGTCGACCTCGCCGAGCTGCTGAAGAGCATCACCCGGCGCAACGGCGACGTCCCGCCCTCGACCACGCCGGTCGCCGCCGAGGCCAACGGAAAGATCCAGATCGGCTGAGAGCAGGCAGTCGGCACCCGGGCCCGCGCGGCATCCAGCCGCCGGGCCCCGTCCTGGGGCGATCGCGGCAGACGGCGCCGCCGGTCGTTCCAGTGACTGCCGGCTCCTCCTGCGGTGCCGCGCCTGGACCCTCCCGAGCCCCCCTCGATCCCTGGCTTCGGCAAACGGGCCGGCACTCCTCCTGTTTCCCGCTCACGGCGGTCCCGAAGACCTGCCGGAAGCCTCCCCGGAGGTCCACCGGCCCGGCGATCCGAAACACCCCCGGCAGGGCATGCCGCCACCCGTCGGCATCCTGGAGCTGCGCGGCTGGTGGGAGAAGAGCGCGCCCACCGTCGTGCCATGCATCGACGGCCGTCCGTTGTGGCCGCGGTAACCGTACGAGCGTGTGAACCTCGACGACCAACGGGAGCGCGATCACTTCGCTGCCCTGCTGGGCCGGACTCTCTCAGCCATGACGTGCCGGAGGCATGAGGTGAGGTGGGAAGCGCGAGTCCGGCCGGGCGTCTGTCACTCTGGTCCGCTGTGCGCGGTGCAACGCCGGCGGAGCAGCAGCATCAAGGAGGTCGCGTGACACGGTCAGACGTACCCGACGAGTACCTGGAGGGCTATGCCGGGATCCTGGCCGACGTCTGCGCCACGGGCCGCCGCCTCACCCGGAACGAGCTGGAGTCCCTGCGTGCCCGGGGAGAGCGTGCCGCGGAGGCGGGCCTGGGACTGCGTCTTCTGGTCCGCCGGCATCTGTCCGCGGCCCGCGAGCTCTCGCCCGCCCTGCCGTCCGCCGGGGCCGACCGTGTGCTCGCCGCCGTGGAGCAGGCGGTGGACGCCTTCGCCGAAGGATACGAACGGTCCCAGAAACTCGCGGTGAGGCAGGAAGAGGCCGCGCGGCGGGAGTTCATCGACGACCTGCTCTACGGCCGCAGCGACCTCGGTCGCCTGGCCGAACGCGCCGAACGCTTCGGCCTGCTCCTCTCCCGTGCCCACGCGGTCGCCGTCGCCCAGGGCGCCGCGCCCGTCGACGACACGCACCCCGCGACCCGGCACGTGGAGAGCGCCCTGATCGCCCGGTTCGGCAGGCGCCACATCCTGCTCACCACCAAGGACGGCCGGCTGGTCTGTGTCGCCCCCGGCGACCAGGACGACGTGCTCGTGTACTTCGCCAAGCAGGCACACGCCGCCACCGATGGTGGCCGGGTCGCCCTCGGCCGCGCCCACCCCGGCGCCGGCGGGGTCGTCCACTCCTACGAGGAAGCCCTCAACTCCCTCGACCTGGCAGACCGTCTGGAACTGGAGGAGCCCGTGCTGCGCGCCGCCGACCTGCTCGTCTACCCGGTTCTCACCCGCGACCGGCAGGCCATGGCCGACCTCGTACACAGTGCCCTCGGTCCACTGCAGGCCGCACGCAACGGCGCCCAGCCGCTCCTCGACACCCTCACCGCGTACTTCGACTCCGGATGCATCGCGGCCGAGGCGGCGCGCCGCCTGCGTCTGAGCGTGCGGGCCCTGACCTACCGCCTGGAACGCATCCACAAGCTCACCGGCACCAACCCGGCCGACCCCGTCCACCGCTACACGCTGCAGACCGCCGTCATCGGCGCCCGGCTGCTCGGCTGGCCCGGCAACGAGATCTGACCTGAGTGCAGATGAGCCACTGCCTCCCCTCGCTCGCCCCGTGGGAAGCCGTATCACTCCCGAGGCGTCACATCGATTCCTGGACGCGCGTGCGGACGCATCCGTCATTGCGGTGCATCAGCCGATCGTCTTTCCGTGTGCCGTCCGGTATGTCTTCCGTCCTCGACGCGTGCGGCGGCCGGCGGGGAGGGCCGATGGTCCCTGGATGGTCGCGGTCCGGCCCTCGTCCTGACGGGCCCTGGCTGCGCAAGTGCCGCGGCTGCTCTGCATCGTCACGCCGTGTCGGGTACGACCGCGACCGGACAGGCGGAGTGGTGCAGGAGTGTGTGGGCCACCCGGCCGAGGCGGTGGCCGTACTGCCCGGGACGCCGTCGGCCCACGACGAGCAAGTCCGCTTCCTGCGAAGCGGTCAGCAACACTCGGCGGGCGGGTCCCTCGACCGTGTGGCGGTGCAGGCGCACGTCCGCCGGGGCATCGGCGAGCGCGGCCTCCAGTTCCTTGACCGCCCGTTCCTCGTGCACACGCTCGGGCGTGCCGGCGAGCAGCGGGTGGTCGACCGTGTCGTGCGTGGGGCATCGCCATGCCCGTACCGCGTCCAGAGCGGTACCTCGCCGCCGGGCCTCCTCGTAGGCGAAGCGGACCGCCGCGGTGGGGGCGTCGGCCACGCCGACGACCAGGCGGCCGTGCCGGCCGCCGGCGGCCCGGTTGTGGTGGTTTCCGCGGATCACGATGACGGGACAGGCCGCCATGGTGGCCACGGCCAGGCTGACGGAACCGAGCAGGAGGTCCGCGAGTTCGCCCCGTCCGCGGGTGCCCACGATCACGGCGGAGGCGGTGCGGGCCTCGCGCAGGAGCACGTACTCCGGTTCCTCGGCCAGCGCCTCGGTGGTGACACCGAGGTCCGGATGGTGACGGCGGGCGCGCCCGGTGGCGACGGCGAGGATGTCGTCCGAAGTCACGCGACCGGACGGTGTGCCGAGTTCTCGGGTGAGCGAGGCGCCTTCGTAGCGGTCCCAGCGGTAGGCGTGGACGATCCGCAGGGGTACCTCGTGCAGGGCGGCATGATCGGCCGCCCAGTCGACGGCCCGCAGGCTCGGTTCGGAGCCGTCGACGCCGACGATCACAGGCCGGTTCATCGTTCTCAGCCTCCCGCGTTGAGGTCGAACACGATCCGGGCCTTGACCTGGCCGCCGAGGACCTCGTCGATGCAGTCGTTGACAGCGGCGAGCGGGCGAGTCTCCCGGATGACCTTCGTGCGGCCTTCGGCGTGCAGTTGGAAGACCTCCGCGAGATCCTGCCGGGTGCCGACGATGGAGCCGATGACGGAGGTGCCGTTGAGGACGGTGTCGAAGATCGGGACCTGAAGGGTGCCGTGCGCCGGCAGGGCCACCATGACGAGCTTGCCGCCGCGCCGCAGACCGGAGTTGACGGCCTGGAAAGCGGCCGGGCTGACCGCGAGGGCGAGGGCGGCGTGCGCACCGCCGTGTCGCTTCAGCTCGGCGCCGACGTCCTGGGTGCGGGCGTCGATGACGATGTCGGCGCCGAGCTCCCGGGCGAGGTGCAGCTTGTCGTCGGTGACGTCGATCGCGGCGACCCGCGCCCCGGCGATCTTCGCGTACTGCACGGCGAGGTGCCCCAGTCCGCCCACACCGGAGATCGCGACGAGCTGGGTGGGCCTGACCTCCGCGACCTTCAGCGCCTTGTAGGTGGTGACCCCCGCGCAGGTGAGCGGGGCGGCGTCGAGGGCGCTGACGCCCTCGGGCACCGGCTGGGCGAAGTCGGCCCAGGCCAGCATCTTCTCGGCGTACCCGCCGTCGCAGCCGTACCCGGTGTTGACCTGACTCTCGCACAGGGTCTCCCAGCCGGACCGGCAGTGCTCGCACCGTCCGCACGCCTTGCCGAGCCAGGGCACGGCGACGCGGTCCCCGACGGCGAGGTGGGTCACGCCGTCACCGAGCTTCTCGACCAGACCGACGCCCTCGTGGCCGGGGACGAACGGCGGGGTGGGCTTGACCGGCCAGTCCCCGTGCGCGGCATGGATGTCGGTGTGGCACAGGCCGGATGCCTCGACGGCCACGAGCACCTGCCCCGGGCCGGGCTCCGGATCGGGCCTCTCCTCCACGACCAGGGGCTTGCCGAACTCCCGGACGACCGCTGCCTTCATGGTCCTGTCTCCTTCTGTGCTTCTCTTCGGGTGGACCGCGTCAGTCGTGTGCGACGACGGCGACGGGGGTGGTGGCGTGGTGCATGACCGCGTGGGCGACCGCTCCGATGCGTACGCCGAACGGGTTGCGCCGGACGCGGCGGCCGACGACGACGAGCGACGCCTCGTGGGCCGCGTCGACGAGGTGGTTGGCGGGGCTGCCGAGCCGGGACTGTTCGGTCACCTCGACCTCGGGGAACTTCTCCCGCCACGGCCGGAGCACTTCGGTGAGGGTGGCGGCCTGCTCGCGGATGATGTCCTCGCGGGGGTCGACACCGGCGGCCAGGCTGTAGACGTAGTAGGGCGGCAGGCTCCAGCCCGTGACGACGGTCAGCATGGCCGCTCGACGCCGGGCCTCCTCGAACGCGAAGGTGATGACCGTGTCGTCGGGGCTGTCGGTGTCGAGGCCCAGGACCACGGGCCGGAAGCCGGTCGCGGCGGAGGGTATGCCGGCGGCGTCCTTGACGTGTTCGTCGGCGGCCTGTTCACCAGCTCGGACGAGCACTACTGGCACCTCGGCGCGAGCGACCACCGACTGACCGACGGACCCGACCAGGAAGCCGGCGAGGCCGCTGAGGGCACGCGAGCCCAGCACCAGCAGTTCCACGTCGCGAGCGGCTTCGAGCAGCACCTCTGCCGGAGTGCCGGCCCGCTGCTCGGTGGTCACCTCGACACCGGGGTGTCGCAGCCGCAGACCCTCGGCGGCTTCCCGCGGGATGCGCTCGGTCCAGTGCTGGTGCGTCTCGGCACCGAGGAGCGGTGCCTGGGCCATGGGCTCCGGTACCGGCTGCCACACGTGGAGCAGCCGTACCGGCACCTGGCGCAGCGCGGCTTCGCGGGCCGCCCACTCCGCGGCTGCCCGGCTCTCGGGCGAGCCGTCCATTCCCACGGTGATCGTGCGGGCCATCCTGGCCACCTCCTGTGTCATTCGTTCTGTTCTCAGCGTCTCTTCGCGGGGCCCCGCAGGGGCAGGGCCTGTCGTCCCCGGGATGGGGCCGACGGTCCCTGCCGGCACGTGGGACGGGTCCTCGGTTGGGCCCGCCCCACGGGTCGTGTTCAGCGCAGCCACGCGTGGTCGCGGACGACCGGGAGCCTGGTCCACGGACGGCCCAGACCCAGCGCGTCACCGGCCGACACCACGGCCAGCACGATCAGCACCACCACGTACACCAGGTGGTAGTCGGCGAAGGGGTTCGTCGACATGCTCGCCGACCCGTCGGAGAGGTGCTTCGCCGGCGGCCACTCCGCCATCCACATCAACGCCATCATCACCGTCCCCGCCACCGCGGCCAGGCGCAGCGCCACGCCCGCCGTCAGCGCCAGCCCGATCCCCAGCAGACCCAGCATGAACAGCCAGTCCGCCCACGCGTCCCCGGCCCACGAGTGGAATGTCGACTCCATCGGGCCGACCGCCACATGCCCCAGGAACCCCTCCGTGGGCGAACCCCCGTCGATCCAGCCCTTGCCGGACGCGGTGGCGTAACCGAATCCGAACGTCTTGTCCAGGAAAGCCCACAGGAACACGAACCCCATCAGCACCCGGGCCGACGCGAAGACGTAAGCCCGCGCGGTGAGCGTGCCGGCCTCCACCGCCCCCGCCACCCGCGAAGAGGAAGTGGCGCCCTTACGGCGCAACGACGGCAGACGGAAACCCGAACCACGAGGCGTGGACTGGTGCACGGCCATGACAGTGACCCCTTCAGCAATGATCCGGCTCGTTCCGGACACCACTCACTCTCCCGGAACCCGGCACGCGGCACCCGACGCCGAAGGTCCACACCCGAGGGACCCAACAGCCCCGACCCACAGGGACCTTCGGCCACCACCGGACGACAAGGCCGAGCGGTGCCGGGCGGTGCCCGTACGGCCCTTACGCGTGCGCCGGCGAGGACCAAGGCCGAGAAGCGTTCACTCACCGACCCAGCCGGCCCCCGGACGTGGGCGGGAAGGAGTCCCGATGAGCTCGACCCTCGACGCCCCGGCCATGGAGCGGTTGGTGGCGGCGGCCGTGGCCGCACCGTCCTTGCACAACACCCAGCCCTGGCGCTTCCTCCTCCACATCGACACCCGCACGGTGCGCGTCCACGCCGCCGCGCACCGGGCGCTGCGCAACACCTACCCGGTGGGCCGCGCCGTGCATCTGTCCGTGGGCTGCGCGGTCCTCAACCTGCGCGTCGCCGCCGCCCACTTCGGCTGGGAGCCGGTGACCCGGCTGCTCCCGCGCCCGGACCGTTCCGCTCTGCTCGCCACGGTCCGGCTCGCTGAATCGGTGCGCGGTGCACCGTCAACCGGCCTGTACGAGGCGGTGTCGCCGGCACAGCAGTCGTTTCCCCTTCTCCGGGCGACCGTTGCCGTCGGACCTGCTCACGGAACTGGCCGAGGCGGCCCATGTGGAGGGCGCGACCCTGCGCTTCCCTGGACGCGTCGAAACGGGCCGGGTGTTGCGCTCCCTACGGGATGCGGAGTGGCGCAACCGGGCGGACGCCGACCGCGCAGCCGAGAGCCGCCGGCTGATCAGTGGCCCGCACTCCCGGTCGATGGGACTTCCGTCAGCGGCTCTGGGCCCGCAGGACGCGCTGGACCGCATGCCGATGCGGGACTTCGGGGCCCACCGGCATCCGGAGATGCTGTCCGCCCGCGCCTTCGAGAAGCATCCGACGCTCGCGCTGCTGACCACGGCACACGACCGGCGGGCGGACTGGCTGCGGGCCGGTCAGGCCCTGAAACGCGTACTTCTGCCGGCCACCGGGCGCGGGGTGCACGCGTCGCTTCTTCACCAGGCCATGGAGTGGCCCGATCTGCGCCGGGCCCTCGACGGTCTCCCGGCCGACGGCCCTCACGCGCACACGCAGATGGTGGTCCGGCTCGGGTACGGCCCCGAGGGCCCCGTCTCACCGCGCCGCCCGGCCGAGGAGGTGGTGGTGGAGGGAGAGGTTTGATCGCGCGCGCCGCTCCCGTCACGGCCGACATGGGCACTCATTGCCCCCGTCCGCCGCGTGTCGCCCGGCGTCGGCGTTCCCGTGCTCCCGGGCATCAACTTCGTGACGGCGCTACCACGTTTCCTACCCGCGAGCTTCCAGCATGCTCGTCACAGGTGCTCCGCCCACCCGAGCCAGAGCAGCGGGCCGGGACGATCCCGGCCATCGGTGCTTGCCCACCGACGCCGTGCGTCACCGGGCGGACCGGCCGCTTCCTGCCGTGTCCGGGGACTGCGCCAGCGGCGCATGCCACACCAGCCGTGTTCCCTTCCCACCGGGACTCTCCAACTCCATGCCGCCGCCGAGCTTCCGCGCTCGCTCGGCCATGTTGGCCAGCCCGCTGCGGCGGCCTCCGTCCGGGATACCGACGCCGTTGTCCGTGACCGTCAGGCGGACCTGCTTGCCGTCCGTCTCCAGCACGATGTCGACACGGCCCGCGTCGGCGTGCCGGGCGACGTTGGTCAGGGACTCGGTGAGGACGGCCATGACCTGGTCGGCGGTCTCCCTGGGCACGTGGGTGTCGAGGAGGCCCTCCATGCGAACACTGGGAGCGAAGCCCAGGAGCGGAGCGGCCTCGCCGATCGTGCGTACCGCGCGGGAACGCAGGCCGGGCGCCGTGTGGTCGTCGCGGGAACGCAGACCAAAGATCGTCGACCTGATGATCTTGATGGTCTCGTCGAGATCGTCCACCGCCCTCAGAATCCGCTCAGAGGCCATCGAATCCTGGACGCGGCGACCGGCACTCTGCAAGGTCATGCCGGTGGCAAAGAGCCGTTGGATGGCCAGGTCGTGCAGGTCGCGTGCGATGCGGTCGCGGTCCTCCAGCAGGGCGATCTGCTCCGCGTCCTCGCGTCGTTGCGCCAGCTCCATCGCGACGGCGGCCTGGGCGGCAAAGACCTGGAGCGGCTCGGTCTCCTTCTCGGAGAACTCCCGGCCGCCCGACAGCCGGACCAGCAGCACCACACCGCGGACCGTGTCGCCCGTGCCGATCGGCACGGCGACGGCCGGTCCGAGCCCTTCGAAGCGCGGCGGACCGGCTGAGATCCGGGGGTCGCACGAGACGTCCGGGCTGCTGACCGGTGCGCGCCGGGCGAACGCCTGCCCGATGAGCGTGCCTTCCGTGGGCAGTACGATCCCGCGCCATGCGTCGGCCTGTTGGCCGATGGCGAGTTCGACGGCAAGATTGTCGGTTCCGCTCACCGGCATGGCCACCACACTCAGGGCGGAACCGGTGATCTCCCTGGCCCGTTCGGCGATCAGCGGCAGCACCCCGCCCTGGTCCGCGCCGGACATCAAGGAGTGGGTGATCTCGGCGTTCACCTGGAGCCAGCGTTCGCGCAGCCGGGACTCCTCGTAGAGACGGGCGTTGTCGATCGCCACGCCGGCCGCCACGGCCAGTGTCGCCAGCACCGACTCGTCGTCCTCGTCGAACTGCTGGCCGCCGCGCTTCTCCGTCAGGTACAGGTTGCCGAAGATGTGATCGCGCACTCTGATCGGTACGCCGAGGAAGGTGTTCATCGGCGGGTGGTGGGCCGGGAATCCGTATGACGCGGGATGGTCGGAAAGCTTGGCCAGGCGCAATGGCTCGGGGTGGCGGATCAGCTCGCCCAGGATGCCGTGGCCCTCCGGGTAGGGGCCGATGCGTGCGATCTGCTCGGCGTCGACACCCACTGTGTGGAAGGCCGACAGGCGCTTGCCGTCCGGACCGATGACCCCGAGCGCCGCGTACTCCGCGTCGACCAGAGCCGCCGCAGCCTCGACGATGCTGCGCAGGGCCTGCTCCAGGTCCAGCTCGCGGCCGACGGACAGCACGGCTTCCAGCAGGCTGTGTACCCGGTCCCGGGTGCCGCGCGCCGCGTCCAGACGGGCCTGCAACTCCTCCAGCAGCTCGTCCAGCCGCAGCTGCGGCAGCCGTACCCGAGCCTCGCGGGCCTCCTCGGCGTTCTCCACCGCTGCTCCTCCAACGCCTCACCGCATGTCCGCAGCCATACTCTGCACCCGCCACGGTAGCGGTTCGGACACAGCGAGACGACGAGGAATCAGCGCCGCCGCGTGGCCGACGGCCGGAACTGTCAGCTCCGGGGCAGTCGGGCCGCGACGTACGAGGTCAGGTCGAGCAGGCGGTTGGTGTAGCCCCACTCGTTGTCGTACCAGCCGAAGACCTTGACCAGGTCTCCGTGGGTCTGGGTGAGGGGGGCGTCCAGGACGCAGGAGGCGGAATCGCCGACCACGTCACGCGAGACGATCAGGGCGTCGGACACCCGCAGGACCTCCTTCAGCGGTCCCTCGGCGGCCTCGCGGTAGGCGGCGTTGATCTCGTCGGCGCTCACGGACCGGTCGAGGACCACGGTCAGATCGGTCAGCGAGCCGTCCTCGACCGGGACGCGTACGGCGCTGCCGTCGAGCGTGCCCGCGAGCTCCGGCAGCACCAGGCCGACGGCGCGGGCCGCCCCGGTCGTGGTGGGAATGATGTTGACCGCCGCCGAGCGGCCCCGGCGCAGGTCCTTGTGGGGGCCGTCCAGGACGACCTGGTCGTTGGTGTAGCCGTGGATCGTGGTCATCAGTCCCTTGACGACGCCGAAGTGGTCGTGGAGGACCTTGACCATGGGGGCCACGCAGTTGGTCGTGCACGAGGCGTTGGAGATCACGTCGTGGCGCTCGGGGTCGTACGTTCCTTCGTTGACACCCATCACGACCGTGGCGTCGACGTCCTTGCCCGGCACGGACAGGAGCACCTTGCGCGCGCCGGCCGCCAGGTGCAGGCCGGCCTGCTCGCGGGTGCGGAAGCGGCCCGTGGCCTCGATCACCACGTCCACGCCGAGATCACCCCAGGTCAGGTCCGCCGGGTCGCGCTCGGCCGTCACCGCGATGCGGTGCCCGTCCACAGTCAGCGAGGTGTCGTCGTGCTCGACGGGGCGGTTGAGCCGTCCATACGTCGAGTCGTAGCTCAGCAGGTGCGCCAGCGCCGCCGGGGAGGTGACGTCGTTGACCGCCACCACCTCCAGTGACGGCGCCGCGGCGCCGGTCCGTTCCAGTATGCAGCGCAGGTAGTTCCGGCCGATGCGGCCGAAGCCGTTGATGCCCACTCGCACGGTCATGTCTTCCGTCCTCCCCTTTGGTGCGGCGATGCCCGCCGGTGTTCCGGGATCGCTCTCAGCCTGCCGCTCGGGTGTCCGGTCGGGCATGGGCCGGGCGGGGGTGGACTCCGGGACCTTCGGCCCCCTCCAGGACCGGGCGGGGTCGACGGGCGGCGGCCCGTCCCGCTACCGGCCCTCTGTGCGCAAGCGGTCCCGTGCCTGGGTGGCGATGACGGCGGCCTGGATGCGGCGCTCCACACCGAGCTTGGCGAGCAGCCGGGAGATGTGGTTCTTGACCGTCTTCTCGGCAAGGTAGAGCCGCTGACCGATCTGCCGGTTGGTCAGCCCCTCGCCGATCAGTTCCAGGATCTCGCGTTCCCGGTCGGTGAGTCCCGGCAGCGTCTCCGACTCCTCGGCCGGCTGCTGTCCGCCACTCCGCAACCGTGCCATCAGCCTGCTCGTGGCACTGGCGTCCAGCAGGGACTGGCCGCGGGCGACCGTCCGCACCGCCGAGACCAGGTCGGAGCCCTGGATCTGCTTCAGGACGTATCCGGCCGCCCCCGCCATGATCGAGTCCAGCAGTGCCTCTTCGTCGTCGAAGGACGTCAGCATCAGGCAGGCCAGATCCGGCATCCTCGACCGCAGTTCACGGCAGACGGTCACACCGTCCCCGTCGGGCAGGCGCACGTCGAGGACGGCCACGTCGGGTCGCAGGGCGGGGACCCGCACCAGGGCCTGCTCCACCGTCGCCGCGTCCCCGACCACGGTGATGTCCGGTTCGTCGTCCAGCAGGTCGTGCACCCCTCGCCGCACCACTTCGTGGTCGTCCAGGAGGAAGACCTTGATCGGGCTTCCCTTGCCGTCGCCCTGCTCGTCGTGCGCCATCGAGTACTCCTTGTGATGCCTCGGCCTGTGCCGGAATCCTTTCTTGCCGCAATGGCCGGGGTCCAGGGCCGGTCGGCCCTCATTTCGCCCGCGTCAGCAGGCCGGGAGGCCACGCTCGCGGAACCGGCCCCGTACCCGCTCCACCAGCGCCTTGTCGGGGACCGGGGCGTCACGCAGAGGGAAGGGGACGCCCAGGGCGTCGTACTTGGCGGCGCCTAGCTTGTGGAAGGGCAGGATGTCGACCCGGTCCACGCAGGCGAGGCCGCAGAGGAATCCGGCCAGCCCGTCGATGGCGTCCTCGTCGTCGGTCCAGCCGGGAACCAGGACGTATCTGATCCACACGCGCTTCCCCAGCCGGTCGAGCCGGGTGGCGAAGTTCAGGGTCGGGGCGAGGGCGCCGCCGGTCAGCTTCCGGTAGGTGTTGACGTCGAAGGACTTGATGTCCAGGAGCACCAGGTCGGTGTCGGCCAGCAGCGCGTCCGTGGCGCGGGCCCCGACGAAACCGGAGGTGTCGAGCGCGGTGTGCAGGCCGGCCTCCTTGCACCTGCGCAGCACCGCTGCGGTGAAGGCCGGCTGCAGCAGGGGCTCACCGCCCGTGAGGGTCACACCCCCGCCTGCCGTACGCACGAAGCCCCGGTACTTGTCGATCTCCGCCATCACCTCGTCGACGGTGGCCTCCCGGCCGTCGCGCATGTGCCAGGTGTCGGGGTTGGCGCAGTAGAGGCAGCGCAGGGGGCAGCCGCTGGTGAAGAGGACGAAACGGGTCCCGGGACCGTCCACGCCGGTGGACAGGTCCCAGGAGTGGATCCGGCCGGTGACCGATCCGGCTGCCGTGGTCGCGGGCATGGTGTTCACAGCGATCCGTGGAAGGTGCGGCTGATCACGTCGAGCTGCTGCTCGTGGGTCAGGCGGACGAAGTTGACAGCGTAGCCGGAGACCCGGATCGTCAGCTCGGGGTACTTCTCCGGGTGCTCCATGGCGTCCTCCAGCAGGGCGCGGTCGAGGACGTTGACGTTCATGTGGAAGCCGCCGGCCGCCATGTAGGCGTCGAGGATGCCGACGAGGTGACCGGCCCGCTCCTCGGGAACGTGGCCGAGTCCTTCCGGGGTGATGGTGGTGGTCAGGGAGATGCCGTCGCGTGCCGCTTCGTAGGGCAGCTTGGCCACCGAGAGGGCGGAGGCGGCCACGCCGTGCTTGTCGCGGCCGTTCATCGGGTTGGCGCCGGGTGCGAAGGGCTGTCCGGCGCGGCGGCCGTCGGGGGTGTTGCCGGTGTGCTTGCCGTAGACGACGTTGGAGGTGATGGTCAGCACCGACTGGGTGTGCTCGGCGTCGCGGTAGGCGGGGTGCTTGCGCACCTTGGCCATGAAGGACTCCACCAGCTCGACGGCTAGGGCGTCGGCGCGGTCGTCGTTGTTGCCGTATGCCGGGAAGTCACCCTCGGTGTGGAAGTCCACGGCCAGTCCGGTCGCGTCGCGGATGACCTTCACCCGTGCGTGCTTGACGGCGGACAGGCTGTCCACGGCGACGGAGAGGCCGGCGATGCCGCAGGCCATGAAGCGGTGGACCGGGTGGTCGTGGAGGGCCATCTCGATGCGCTCGTAGGCGTACTTGTCGTGCATGTAGTGGATGACGTTGAGGGTGTTGACGTACGCCTCCGCCAGCCAGTCCAGGACGCGGTCGTAGGCGGCCGACAGCTCGTCGTAGTCCAGGTACTCGCCGGTCAGCGGCGGCATCCCGCGGGTGATCTGCTCACCGGTCATCTCGTCGCGGCCGCCGTTGACCGCGTACAGCAGCGCCTTGGCGAGGTTGACGCGTGCGCCGAAGAACTGCATCTGCCTGCCCACCGCCATCGCGGACACGCAGCAGGCGATGGCGGTGTCGTCGCCGGTGCGTGGACGCATCAGGTCGTCGGACTCGTACTGGACGGCGCTGGTGTCGATGGACACCCGGGCGCAGAACTCCTTGAAGCCGGACGGGAGCCGGGGCGACCACAGCACCGTCAGGTTGGGCTCAGGGGCGGGGCCCAGGTTGTACAGGGTCTGCAGGAAGCGGAAGGAGGTGCGGGTCACCAACGGCCGGCCGTCGGCGCCGATGCCGCCGATGGACTCCGTCACCCAGGTCGGGTCGCCGGAGAACAGGGCGTCGTACTCGGGGGTGCGCAGGAAGCGCACGATGCGCAGCTTGATCACGAAGTCGTCGATCAGCTCCTGGGCGCGGGTCTCGTCGATGATCCCCTCGTCCAGGTCCCGCTGGAGGTAGACGTCGAGGAAGGTGGAGGTGCGGCCCAGGGACATCGCGGCACCGTTCTGCTCCTTCACCGCGGCGAGGAAGCCGAGGTAGAGCCACTGGATCGCCTCTTGCGCGGTGGTCGCGGGCCGGGCGACGTCGCAGCCGTAGGACGCGGCCATCTCGGTCAGTTCGCCCAGCGCCTTGATCTGCTCGGCCAGTTCCTCGCGGTCACGGATGACGCCCGGGGTGGAGGGCCGG
Source organism: Streptomyces sp. NPDC085932 (assembly GCF_044540525.1). Lineage (NCBI taxonomy): Bacteria > Bacillati > Actinomycetota > Actinomycetes > Kitasatosporales > Streptomycetaceae > Streptomyces > Streptomyces sp. NPDC085932. The sequence continues at coordinate 411,859 of NZ_JBITSJ010000006.1, read as the reverse complement.
GTGTCGAGCAGGGCCCGCTCGGCACGCTTGGCCTCGACGAGCCGGTCGGTGCCGTAGAGGGCGACGCGACGGTAGTCGCCGATGATCCGGCCACGGCCGTAGGCGTCCGGCAGGCCGGTGATGACGCCGGCCCTGCGCGCGGCGCGCATCTCGGGAGTGTAGGCGTCGAAGACACCGTCGTTGTGTGTCTTGCGATAGGTGCCGAACACCTTCGTCACGAACGGGTCGGGCTCGTAGCCGTAAGCCTTCAGCGCGGTCTCCACCATGCGCAGGCCGCCGTTGGGCATGATCGCGCGCTTGAGGGGGGCGTCGGTCTGCAGGCCGACGATCAGCTCCCGGTCACAATCGATGAAGCCCGGGGCGTGCGAGGTGATCGTGGAGGGAACGGCGGCGTCCACATCGAGGACGCCCCTGCGCCGCTCCTCGGGGAAGAGTGCGCTGACCTTCTCCCAGACCGCGCGGGTGCGGTCCGTGGGGTCGGCCAGGAAGGAGGCGCCGCCCTCGTAGGGCGTGTAGTTCGCCTGGATGAAATCGCGCACGTCGATGCGCTCACGCCACCCGCTCCCGGCGAACTGCCGCCAGGCGTCGGCGGTCCGGGGGCCGGCTGTCACCGTCGCGGTCATCACAGGTCCTCTCGTCGATCGGTCTCGTCACTGAAGATGCTCGTCGTGCGGGTCCGCGGCGAGGAGTGCCGGACAGGGCACCCGGCGGTCCCGTGCGGCCCCGGTCGGCCGGGACCTTCGGCCCCCGGCTTCCTCAGCCGCGCGCGCAAGGGGCGGGGCCGTCGTGGAGGGAGGGGAAGTCGCACCGCGACGGTCGCGCCGTGGCGGGAACGCCGCGGCGCCGGTGGCCCTTCGCGCTCGCGCCGCGGTGCCGGTGGCCCTTCGCGCTCGGCGGGCCGGTCCGGACCGGCCGTCTCGGCCGGCGGGCACCGGCCGCCCGGTGCGCGGTGTCAGTCGTGCGGGACGACCGCGACGGGACATCCGACGTGGTGCAGGACGGCGTGCGTGACGGGCCCCACGTGGACACCGACCTGGTGATCGATGCCGCGCCGGCCCACCACCAGGAGGCCTGCGTCCTGGGCGGCCTGCGCCAGGACCACCGCGGCTCGGCCCTCGGTGACCGTCTCGGTCACGGGGACGGCCGGGTACTTCTCCCGCCAGGGGCGCAGCACCGCCGCCACGGTGCGCTCCTGGTCAGCCAGCACCTGGGCCTGCGGCCGGGAAACGGCAGGAGGGCCCTCGGGGGACGCGGACACCAGGGGCACCGACGGAGCGGGGGCGGGCCGGAAAGCGGTCCGGAAGGTGTGGACCACTGCCAGGCCGGTGCCACGCCGGCGGGCGGCGTCGAAGGCAAACTCGATCAGTTCGTCACACGGACGGTCCGTCCGCAGCCCGAGAACGACCCGGCGGTAGGGCGTTTTCGGTATCTCCTCCGGGGCGACGCCGTCCGTGGGCGGCAGGTGCTCGTCGGCGGCGGACCGTCCCGCGCGCACCAGTACGACCGGGCGGGTGGACCGGCTGACGATGCGCTGGGACACGGAGCCCGTGAGGAAGCCGGCCAGGGCTCCGAAGCCACGGGAACCGAGGATCAGCAGGTCGGTGTCGGCCGCGACCTCGAGCAGTCCGGACACCGTCGCGTCGCACACGAGTCGGTCGGTGATCCGCAGTTGCGGGTGCGCGACGCGGACGCTGCGTACGGCCTCGCGAAGGACCTGGTCGGCCCGCTCGCGCTCGGTGCCGTCCATGGGGACGTACGGCGCGGGGCGAGGGTGACGGTGCCAGACGTGGACCACGCCGAGTCCGGTTCCTCGCCGCTGAGCCTCCTGAGCCGCCCAGTGCGCGGCGGCGAGCCCTTCGGCTGATCCGTCGATCCCCACCACGATGTCGTGCTGCATGACGTGTCCCCTCCCTGGTCGCGAAGCTCCGAACGGCTTCGAGCCTCACCCCGGGCGTGCCGGAGGTCCACGGGCCGTGCAGCCCCGGCAGGGCGCCGATGGTCCCCCGGACGACAGGCGCGGATCCGGGCCGACCGGTCCCTGATGCGGGACGGCCGGCACCTCGCGTCGGGCACGGCCCTCTTCGACGCTGGAGTCATCACGCCCCAACGTCTGAGGAGCACAGCGTCATGGTCCGTTACGTGTACGACTTCACGGAGGGCGGTCGTGACATGGCTGATCTGCTCGGCGGCAAGGGATCGAACCTGGCGGAGATGACCCGGCTCGGGCTCCCCGTACCGCCGGGATTCACCCTCACGACCGAGGCCTGTCGCGCCTTCCTGGAAACGGGCAGCGAACCCGCGGGCCTGTGGAGGGAGGTCTCCGCCCACCTGGCGGCCCTCGAAGCCTCCGCCGGCCGTTCACTGGGGCAGCCGGACGACCCGCTGCTGGTGTCCGTCCGTTCCGGCGCGAAGTTCTCCATGCCCGGCATGATGGAGACCATCCTCGACATCGGCCTCAACGACGACTCCGTCCTCGGGCTGGCCAAGGTCTCCGGCAGTGAACGCTTCGCCTGGGACTCCTACCGCCGCCTCGTCCAGATGTTCGGCAGCACGGTCATGGGCGTCGACTCCTCCCGCTTCGAGCGGTCCCTCGCCCTTCTCAAGGTCCGGCGCGGCGTCCAGGACGACGTGCACCTGACGGCATCCGACCTGGCCGAGCTGGTCGAGACCTACAAGAACCTGATCCACCTGGAGACCGGTGCCCACTTCCCCCAGTCCTCCGCCGAGCAGTTGCGCCGGGCGGTCATGGCTGTCTTCGAGTCCTGGAACGGCGAACGTGCCCGCCTGTACCGGCGCCGTGAGCACATAGCCGACGACCTGGGCACCGCCGTCAACGTCCAGCGCATGGTCTTCGGCAACCTCGGCTCCGACTCCGGCAGCGGCGTCGCCTTCACCCGCGACCCGGCCACCGGTCGCCCCGGCCTGTACGGCGACTACCTGCCCGACGCGCAGGGCGAGGACGTCGTGGCCGGCATCCGCAACACCGTGCCGCTGGCCGAGCTGGAGCGTCTGGACGCCACGTCCTACGACGGGCTGCGCACGCACATGCGCACTCTGGAACGCCACTACCGGGACCTGTGCGACATCGAGTTCACCATCGAGCGCGGCACCCTGTGGATGCTCCAGACGCGCGTCGGCAAGCGCACCGCCGAGGCGGCCTTCGTCCTCGCCGCCGCACTGGCCGACGAAGGGCTCATCACCCCGGACGAGGCATTGGACCGGGTGAGCGGCGAGGGCCTGGCCCGGCTGATGTTCCCCCGGTTCGACACCTCCTCGACCGGTACCGCACTGGCTCACGGGGTCCCGGCCTCTCCCGGTGCGGCGGTCGGGGCCGCGGTCTTCGACTCCGCCCAGGCCGTACGCCGCGCAGCGGCAGGCGAAAAGGTCGTGCTCGTCCGTCAGGAGACCACGCCCGACGATCTGCCCGGGATGATCGCCGCCCAAGCGGTCCTCACCAGCCGGGGCGGCAAGACCAGCCACGCGGCCGTCGTCGCACGCGGCATGGGCAAGGTCTGCGTGTGCGGCGCCGAGGAACTCACCGTGGACACCGAGGCCCGCCGCTTCACCGCCGCGGACGGCACCGTGATCAGGGAAGGCACCATCGTCTCGGTGGACGGCTCCGCCGGAGCGGTGTACGCGGGTCCGGTACCGCTGGTGGACTCGGCGGTCATCCGATATCTGGAGGACGGTACGGGTGACGGTGGCGCGCGGGGCGTGGTCGACGCGGTGGCACGGGCTCTGGTACGCGCCGACACCGTACGGCGCCTGGACGTGCGGGCCAACGCCGACACCCCCGAGGACGCCGCACGGGCCCGCCGGTTCGGAGCGCAGGGCATCGGTCTGTGCCGCACCGAGCACATGTTCCTCGGCGAGCGCCGCAAACTGGTCGAGCAGATGATCCTGGCCGGCACGGACGCGGAGCGTGAGGAAGCCCTGGCGGATCTTCTGCCGCTGCAACGGCAGGACTTCGTCGGCATCCTGGAGGCCATGGACGGTCTGCCGGTCACCATCCGGCTGCTGGACCCGCCGCTGCACGAGTTCCTGCCCGATCACACCGAACTGGCGGTGCGGATCGCCTCCGCTCAGGCCCGTGGTGAGGAGCCGGACGCGCACGATGTCGAACTGCTCAGTGCCGTGAACCGCATGCACGAGGCAAATCCGATGCTCGGGCTGCGCGGTGTGCGCCTGGGGCTGGTCGTGCCCGGCCTGGTCGTCATGCAGGTCCGGGCGATCGGTGAGGCCGTCGCCGAGCGCCTGCTGGCCGGTGGCACACCCAAGGCCGAGATCATGGTCCCGCTCGTCGGTGACGTCCGCGAACTGCGCCTCGTACGTGAGGAGGTGCAGCGAGTGCTGGCCGAGGTCTCACGGGCGGCCGGAGTCGCCCTCGACTGCCCGGTCGGCACCATGATCGAGCTGCCCAGGGCCGCCCTGACGGCGGGCCGGATCGCCGAGGAGGCCGAGTTCTTCTCCTTCGGCACCAATGATCTGACCCAGACGACCTGGGGCTTCTCCCGCGACGACGTGGAGGCGGAGTTCTTCTCCGCCTACCTGGACAAGGGCGTCTTCTCCACCTCCCCCTTCGAGACGCTCGACCGCGAGGGAGTCGGCCGGCTGGTGGGCATCGCTGTCGCCGAGGGCCGTGCCGCCCGCCCGGACCTCAAGATCGGGGTGTGCGGTGAGCACGGCGGCGACCCCGACTCGGTGCACTTCTTCCACACCGCCGGACTGGACTATGTCTCCTGCTCGCCGTTCCGGGTGCCGGTGGCGCGGCTGGAAGCGGGCCGGGCAGCGCTGGAGGGGACCGAGGGAAGCGACAGCAGGTGACCCGGAGACGGGGCCGCTCGGCCCTCAGGGCAGGGACCGACCGCTCCTGCCTCCAAGGGCCGGTCGCCCCTGGGACGAGAGCGGCCGACGCAGCAGGCTCGAGGCGACGCAGAACGATCACAGGGAGTGGAGCACATGACTGCCAAGGACATCGGTGCCCGCGGGACCACCGTCGCCGTGCTGATCCGCGCCGACGGCGAGGTGGGGCGGGAACATCTCGCCTACCTCCAGGAGAAGGTCGCCGCTGCTGTGGACCGCCCCGGCCTGCCGCCCGTGAACGGTGAGGTGCGCGTCCGGAGGGCATCGGCCCATCACATCGAACTGCCCTGGTCCGGCCGCACCGACATCCGGGTCGGCAACGACCTCGTCGTCGTCCACGCCCGCGAGGCGAGCGCCCGGGAACTCGCCGACCGGCTCCACGACAGGCTGCGCTCCGCCGTCGAACGCGTCGCCCACCGAATCAACACCGACCGCCGGGCGGCCGCCCCGCCCCCGTGGCGCGGCGGCCGCCCGCAGAAGTAGGCGCCACGCGGCGCCCTGCCGACTGGTGGGGAGCCGGAGCCGGCCCAGGCTCCGCCCCTCCCCGGCCCGCGCTGGTGAAGGAGATCCGCCATGACCGCTCACGTTGTCGGCGAGGTAATGACCAGGGACGTCGTCCAAGCACGCCGGACGACACCGTTCAAGGAGGTCGTCCGGTTGCTCGACCACCACCGGATCAGCGGACTGCCGGTGGTCGACGCCGATGACAAGGTCCTCGGCGTCCTGTCCGGCAGCGACCTGGTGCGTTGCCAGGCGTACCGGGAGGGTACGGCCCCTCCCCCGGCCGTGACCGCGGGCGACGTGATGTCGAGCCCCGCGATCACCGTCCATCCGGAGCAGACCGTGCCGGACGCCGCCCGGCTCATGGAACGCCGCGGTGTCGAACGGCTGCCCGTGGTCGACGAGGCCGACCGTCTCATCGGCATCGCCACCCGTCGCGACCTCCTGCGGGTCTTCCTGCGCGCGGACGACGACATCCGCCGCCAGGTGACCGACGAGATCGTCATCACCGCGCTGGATCTGCCGTCCGACGCGGTCCGCGTCTCAGTCCGCGACGGCGTCGTCACCCTGGAGGGCCGGGTGGACGCGCGCAGCCAGGTGCCGGAGCTCGTGCACGCCGTCTGGCGCCTCGACGGCGTGGTCGGCGTAGTGAACGGCCTGGGCTTCGTCACCGACGACTGCGAGTCGCCCACCCCGTCCCACCGGGCCGCGAGCCCGTGAGCGCAGTGGCGGAGCCCGGTCGTGCCATGGCTCCATCGGACCGGGGGCCGACGGTCCCTGCCGCGCCGGGCCGGACGGGCACGCGAGGGGCCCTTCGGCGCCTGCCACGGCACCGGGATCCGCCGCAGAGTGGAGTCGGGGAGGGGCGCCGGTCCCCCGCGCTGTTCCTCCCGCACCGAGCCGCCGCATGAGCACGGCGGCCCCTGACAACGGAGGCACACCACCATGACCCGACAGGACACGCGGGCCGAGGACCGCGCCGGGACCGACGCCCCGTCCGACACCGCGGTCGCCGTGGACCGTCTGGTCACGGCCGGTCTCAAGGCACTCGCCGACTATGAGGCCTTCTCCCAGGAACAGGTCGACCACATCGTCAAGAAGGCGTCGGTCGCCGCCCTGGACCAGCACACCGCGCTGGCCCGCCTGGCGGTCGAGGAGACGGGGCGTGGTGTCTTCGAGGACAAGGCCGCCAAGAACATGTTCGCGTGCGAGCACGTCACGCACAGCATGGGCCACATGAAGACCGTCGGAGTCATCGGCCGGGACGACATCGAGGACATGGTGGAGATCGCCGAACCGGTGGGTGTGGTGGCCGCGGTCACCCCCGTCACCAACCCGACCTCGACCACGATCTTCAAGGCGCTGATGGCGCTCAAGACCCGGAACCCGGTGATCTTCGCGTTCCATCCCTCCGCCCAGCAGTGCAGCACCGAAGCGGCCCGCGTCGTGCGGGACGCGGCCGTCGCCGCCGGAGCGCCTGAGCACTGCGTGCAGTGGATCGAGGCTCCGTCCGTCGAGGCCACCCGCACGCTCATGCGTCACGCGGGCGTCTCGCTGATCCTCGCGACCGGCGGCAACGCCATGGTCAAGGCCGCCTACTCGGCCGGCAAGCCGGCCCTCGGGGTCGGTGCCGGCAACGTCCCGGCCTACGTCCACCGCAGTGCCAAGCTGCGCCGGGCCGTCAACGACCTCGTGCTGTCCAAGTCCTTCGACAACGGCATGATCTGCGCTTCCGAACAGGCCGCCATCCTGGACACGGAGATCTATGACGCGGCGATCACCGAATTTCACGCCCTGCACGCCCATCTGGCCACCCCGGACGAAAAGGCGAAGCTGGAGACCTTCCTGTTCCCCAGCACCGGTCATTCGGGCGCCGGCTGCGAACCCAAGGTCAACGCGGCCGCCGTCGGGCAGAGTCCGGCGTGGATCGCCGAAAGGGCGGGCTTCTCGGTGCCGGCAGACACCTCGGTCATCCTGGTCGAAGCCGAACGGGTCGGCCCGGACGAGCCGCTGACCCGGGAGAAGCTCTGCCCGGTCCTCGCGGTACTGCGCGCCGAGGACGAGCACCGCGGGTTCGACCTCGCCGCCGACATGGTCGCCTTCCACGGCCAAGGCCACAGCGCCGTCATCCACACCGAGGACGCGGCGGTGGCGGAGGCGTACGGCACACGGATGAAGACCGTACGGATCATCGTCAACTCACCGTCCTCACAGGGCGCCATCGGCGGCGTCTACAACGGTCTGCTGCCCTCGCTCACGCTGGGATGCGGCTCCTGGGGCAGTACGTCGGTGTCCAACAACGTCTCCGCCGCCCAGCTCCTCAACATCAAGCGAGTCTCCACCCGCCGCAACAACCTCCAGTGGTTCAAGGTCCCCCCGAAGATCTACTTCGAACCACAAGCCATCCGCTACCTGACCTCCATGCCGGACGTCCACCGCGTCACCGTCGTCACCGACGCCACCATGACCCGCCTAGGGTTCGTCGACAGGATCAGCCGCGTCCTGCAACGGCGTCGCGAACCGGTCACCCTCCAGATCATCGACAACGTCCAGCCCGAACCCAGCATCGACTCCGTCCAGCACGGCGCCGACCTCATGCGGGACTTCCGCCCCGACACGATCATCGCACTGGGCGGCGGCTCCCCCATGGACGCCGCCAAGGTCATGTGGTTGCTGTACGAGCAACCCGGCATCGACTTCGCGGACATGCGGCAGAAGTTCTCCGACATCCGCAAGCGCGCCTTCCGCTTCCCCACCCTCGGCAGCCGGGCCCGCCTCGTCTGCGTCCCCACCACCTCCGGCACGGGCGCCGAGGTCACCCCGTTCGCCGTCATCTCCGACCCCGCGACCGGCAAGAAGTACCCACTCGCCGACTACGCCCTCACCCCCAGCGTCGCAATCATCGACCCCCTCCTCACCACCGCCCTGCCCCCGGCGCTCGCCGCCGACAGCGGCTTCGACGCCCTCACCCACGCCATCGAGGCCTACGTGTCCGTCTACGCCAACGACTTCACCGACGGCCTCGCCCTGCACGCCATCCGCCTGATCTTCGACCATCTCGAGGCGTCCGTGAACAACCATGCAGACGCCGCGGAAGCGCGGGAGAAGATGCACAACGCCGGCACCATCGCGGGCATGGCCTTCGGTAACGCCTTCCTCGGCATCGTCCACGCCATGTCGCGCACCCTCGGCGCCACCTTCCACATCGCGCACGGACGCACCAACGCCGTCCTGCTGCCGCACGTCATCCGCTACAACGGCACCGTCCCGACGAAGCTGACCGGCTGGCCGAAATACGAGAACTACCGTGCCCCCGAACGCTTCCAGGACATCGCCCGCACCCTCGGACTGCCCGCGGCCACTCCAGCCGAGGGCGTGGAGTCCCTCGCCGCAGCCGTCGAGCGACTGCGCGACTCCGTCGGCATAGAGCCGACGTTCCAGGCCCTCGGCATCGACGAGCGCGCTTTCCTCGACGCCCTGCCCCAGCAGGCCCTCAACGCCTATGAGGACCAGTGCGCGCCGGCCAACCCGCGCATGCCGATGCTCGACGACATGCAGGAGCTCATGCGCACGGCGTACCACGGCTGAACACGGCCGTGCCGCAAGCCGCCGCGCGGGAACCTGACAGCTTCCGCGCGGTGGCTCCGCCGTGCCAGGCGGGACCGACTGACGGACCGCGGGGTCGCACGGGCCCTCTTCACACGGGCCATGAGGCCTGTCAGCCGTCCCACGTCCAGTCGGCGACCTCGGGCAGGTCGACACCGTGCTCGTGGATACACGCGTGGAAGCGGAACCAGGCGCCCTCCGATTCCTGACGCACGGCCACCGCGCGCACCGCGAGACCGGGGTGACGCGGTCGATGGCCGGCTGGTTCCGGACACCCCTCACTCTCCCGGACCTCACCACCACACAACGACGCCATTGATCCACACTCCAGCGCCTCGACAACCCCGATCCACAGGGGACCTTCGGCCACCACCGGAGGAAAGGAAAGGCCCACCTGTATGCGGCGGTGTCTTACCAACCGCGTGCAGGTGGGCTGAGGATCAGTCAGAGGGGGCCCTCGCGGGGGGCGTTCGCTGTCCTGGGCGGTCCTCTCTCGATCAGTCGTGTGCGATCACCGCCACCGGGGCGACGGCATGGTGCAGCAGCGCCTGGGTCACCGGACCGATATGAGCGCCGACCGGCGCATGACGGATCTGCCTGCCGACCACCACGAGGGCGGCGTCGTAAGAGGCGTCGACCAGGTGGCGCCCGGCACCACCGATCGTGGCCTGCGCGCTGACCTCCACGGTGGGGTACTTGTCCTGCCACGGTCGCAGGACATCGGACAGTTCGCTCCGTACCTGCTCGGCCATGCCGTCATTCAGGTCGGGCATGAGCTCGCCGCCGTAGTAGTAGGGCGGCAGTGTCCAGCCGTGGATGATCCGTAGGCGTGAGGCGCGTCGTGAGGCGGCGTCGAACGCGAAGTCGATCACCGCGTCGTTGGGCCTGAGCAGGTCGAGCCCCAGGACGACGTCACGGGGGTGGGTGACGCCGGTGGCTTGGCGTTCCGAAGTCTCCGTCGGCGCCTCGTGCTCCCCGTGCTCGGCAGCACGGACGAGGACGACGGGTCGCTCGCATGAGGCCAGGACGGCATGCGAGACGGAGCCGAGCAGGAATCCGGCCGCTTTGCTCAGTCCGCGCGAGCCCAGTGCCAGCAGCTCGGCGGCCTTCAGCAGAGCCGGGACGGGCAGACCGGGTATCTCATCCGTGTCGATCCGCAGCCCGGGGTGGGCTTCGCCGACGCGGGAGCACGCCTGGGCCAGCAGTCGCTTTGCCGATGCCCGCTGCAGGTCGCTCGGCGGCACCGGCACGCCGAGTCCGGTCGTCGGCGCGAAGGCGGGGGCTTGCCATTCCCACGCGGTCACGAGTCGCAGAGGCAGGTCCCTGAGCTGTGCCTCGCGCGCGGCCCAGTCCGAGGCGGCCAGGCTCGCCGGCGAGCCGTCCAGTCCGACGGTGATAGTGCGGGTCATGGAAATCCTCCTTCAGGCTGCTTCGAGTCTTGGTCCCGTCAAGCGGTGCGGGCAGGGGCCACTGGTCCTTGCTCAGGAGCCGACCGTCCCGGAACCCGGCTCTCCGGTTGCCGCCTGCCGCTGCCACCGCCACCCGCCACGACAAGTTCGACGTGGTCATCGATGCCATCCCCTCCCCCACCATCTGGCTCCGTACATGCGTGCGACCGTCCCGGGTCAACTGGCCTCTCGGACGCCTGGAGCGCGACGACGGCCGCTGCCGCTTCGTGCTCGACAAGGTCGGCGTTGCTCTCCGGCAGTCGGAAGGGCCCGAGCACCGGGAGGCTGCGGCGCAAGTCCGTCGAGGCAGAGCTGCCGGGGCATCAGGCCTGCGTTGATGAGATCCTCGCCCTTCAACGCATCTGCGGTCAGCCGACCGTGCTTCCGTCTTGCCGCAAGTGGATCACGCCGACGTACCGGAGACCGCCATGGCCGCGGCACAGATGTGGGCGCGCGGTCCCGCCGAATCCGGCATGCGCGATCGACGAGGACATCGCCATGGCGGTGAACGACGGTGCGTTGAGGCCCGTGCCGCTCGGTCCGGCACGTCACTGCAGGTGCGCTAAGTGCCCCTGCCGACGACGGAGTTGAGTCAAGCAGTGTCAGTGGGTGCTGGAATGATCGCGAGCATGACCAATCCGATCGTGGCAGAGCTCGTTCTGAGGACGGCAGAGAAGCACGGCGTTCCCGGAGCGGTAGCACACGAACTGCTGGCGGACTCCCGGCCGTGCCTCCACCTGGTCCCCTTCCAGGACCTGACGCCCGCCCAGCAGCAACAGGCCCGGCCCGCCGCGCGCACGGGAGGCCTCCCCTGGCTGCCGGACGGCGTCGACTGGCCCGATGGGCACGAACCGCTGGTACTGACCATCGATTGCGCGGCGCTCCCCCACGACGCCCTGGACATCGAACTGCCGCGAGACGGAAGCCTGTTGTTCTTCACCGAGATCGAGTACGAGCCGGAGTCGTCGGTGATACTCCACGTTCCCGCCGGCGTGCGGACCACACAACGCTCGGCGGCGTATGAGCTCAACGGGGAGCCGGAGCAGGTCCGGGTCTACCAGCCGGACGTCCTGTATCCGGTGCCGGGACTGACCGTCTCACCCGACTGGCGCGACGCCCCGGTGACCAGCGCCTTCCTGGACAGCGACGCAAACCGCGACGACATCCTGGACGATTTCGAGGAAGCCGTGCGCACAGCGGCAGCAGGCGGCGCCTCGCACGGAGTCGCCGTCCAACTGGGCGGATACTCCACGCCTTGGCAGTCAGCGCCGGACGAAGGCGACCTCGTCCTCCTTGCGCAGATCCACGGTCAATCGATCGACCTCAACGTCTACACCCAGACCCTCGTCGTCGGCACCCGCGAGGACATCGCCGCACGCCGGTATGAAGCCTTGGAGTTCGAGCAGCAAGTCTGAACAGCCACCGATCTCCCCTCACCACTCCGGCTCCCCTGTCTGCCCACCCGACTGCCCTGCTCGATAGGGCCATTCGGCAACGTGGTCGGGGCCTTACGCACAGGGCGCCCTGCCGAAGCCTCCTCGCGACCAGTGGTGAGGCCTCTACGGCCAGCCGGGCGGGTTGGGGCCGCAGCAGGCGACCGTCTGGGACTGATCGGCGCCGGCGAGCGGCGCCACCGCCAGGACAGCCGCCAACGCCACGAACAGGCCGAATACAGCTTTGCGCACTGTCTCCTCCTGTGTTTCCGGGCCTCGACACCGCTGGCTCCCACTCCAGCCGCCGCAGCAGGCCAGAGCGTCCCCGTCGGCATTTCGAAACGTAGACCGTGCTAGGGACATCACATCCCTGACAGATGTCAGGGCGGTAGCCACACCGGAGGCTGGACCGGCAGGCCCGCTTGAGTGAGGCCTCATCGGCCCCGTCACGGCCTCCCCACCCGCCTGGACCGGGTCAGGCACCCAGCAGGAACACCCCCGCGCCCAGCCCGGGGGCCTGAGTCCAGCCCCTGATCCGGTCGGCCAGGCGGCGCAGCCGGGGATCGCCGGGGCGTACGTCGATCTGGAAGTGCGCCGCGTGCGGTCGGCGCAGCCGTCCGCCCCAGGCCACCACTCCCCCGCATTCCCGGACGATGTCCCGCACCACAGCTTCCTGGTGAGGGAACAGGACACCGGTCGCGCCGAGCGGGTAGGCGTCCGGGCGCACCGCGACCGCGGTGCCGGAGGCGTAGTTGGTGGTGTGCCCGGTCAGCCCGGCGGCGGGCCGGTGCCCGGCCAGTTCACGCGGGCCGACCTCCTCGACCTCGTAGTGGAAGCGGCGTATGACGTGGACGAGCACCACCGAAACGTCGCCCTCCCGCAGTGCGACGGAGGCCGGGGTACCCGGTACCGGCAGGGTGGTGATGCCGGTGCCGGTGACCGGCCAGCCGTTGGCGCTCCTGCCGCCCGGGGTGGCGCTCCCACCGTCCGCGGCGGCGGCCGGTGCCGGGAGGGAGGCGGTGAAACCGGCCGTCGCCCCCGCCAGTCCCGCCAGCAGGAAGGAGCGCCGTGGCAGCGCCCCGCGGGTTCCTTCCGCGGTGTCACCCGGGTCTTCGTCTCTGCTGCCCGCTCTGTCGCTGGTGTTCATGCCGGTTCCCCCTCAGGCACGCAAGGCCGCGTTGAAGCGTTCGAAGATGTTGTAGAGGTCGCGCGCCCTGCGCCCGTACTCCTGGGCGTCCTCGTTGGTGCCGTTGTAGCGGGCGAGCACCGCGACGTTGTCGGCGTCGGAATAGCGCAGCCGATCGGTGGTGACGCCGACGAGGTGGGCGGAGTGGATGTGGACCAGGGCGACGGTGCTGACGTTGTAGTCGTCGTCGTCCCGCAGCCGCTGCCAGATCTCCCGTCGGGCGCGCCAGTCCTCGGGGTCCAGGGTCGTACCCGGGATCACGCCTGCGCCGACGCAGTGGTTGCGGGCCCTGATCGCGGTCCTGCCGTAGATCTGGGCGACCCCCGTGCTGGAGTCGTCCTTGATCACCGCCGGCGCGGGGGGCGGCTGGCCGACCGGGTTCTGCTGCCAGAGCTCGTACGCCTCCCACCATCGGAAGTAGGCCGCGACCAGACCGTCCACGGCGTCGTCGGTGAAGTCCGCCTGGTACTCCCAGAACGTCACGGCCTGGATGAGCGACTTGCGCATCCGGAAGGACCGGGCGAGGCCGGTGATCAGCGCGTCCATGTCCAGGACCTTGGTGATGCATTCCCGGGGTGTGCGATCCCGGTACCAGTCGTCGTGGCCGTTGTCCTCGATGTAATGGACCAGATCGGTGGCGAGGGCACCCCATTGGGACATGTCGAAGGCCACGTCGAGTGCCGTGTCCGGTCCGCGGGGCGTGAACTGGTTCTGCCCGCGATCGCGCCCGGAGGCGACGTTCTTGTCGATCTCGATGAAGCCGTCACCTGAGCCCACCGTGACGGTGGCGATCTGGTCGAAGGCCCAGTCCTTCGGCAGCGGGAAGCCCAGGTTGCCGCTGTAGCCCGTCGACATGTCCGATACGAAACTTCCCCTGGTCAGACCCGCCTTGGCGAGGCGGCTGCAAATGTTGCGGGGGGCGTAGACGCCGATGCGGTACTCGCTGCCGTAGCCGGCCATGCGGTCGGCCAGCGCGCGGAAGTGCGGGATGACCCGGCTGGTCACCTCGTCGTCGACGGCGTCGTAATCGACGGAGAAGTAGATGGTGGTGCCGGGCAGGAAGCCGTGGCCCCGGGCTGCCTCCAGGGCCGCCAGCGCGTCCTGCGCGCCCTGCTGGGCGTTGAAGTACTCCGGGTCGCCGCCGTTGGTCTGGAAGATCGGGAAGACGGTGAGTCCGCCCGCGACGATGGTGGCGAGTTCACCGGGCTGGATCTTCTTGTTCTTCGCGTTCGGGACGCTCGCGTTGGTCAGATACCGGCCCACCGTCGTGTACCCGGCGGCCCGCAGCGCCTGGGCCCGGGCCGGAGTGATGGTGGTGATGCAGTCGCACGCGGTGCCGGGTCGACTCGGGTCGCCGGTGCTGACCAGCAGCGACGCCCAGGTGCGGAAATCGGCGCTGCCGTTGGCGGGCAGCAGCTGGGCGAACCGCTGGAACTCCGTGACGGTGTCGGCGAGCGCCCCGGAGTAGCGGCCGTCGAACGCGACGTCCCAGCCGTTGAACCGCAGGGCCGCCTGGAACAGGTGCACGAACTGTTTGCTGCCGTCGACCGAACCGATGCCGAGGACGGCCTGGGTCCTGATGCCCTCCTGGGTGCCCGGCCCGAAACGCCCGTTGGCCACGTCATCGGTCATGCCGATCTCGTACTGCAGGGCGAAGATGAGGGCCTTCTGCACGTCGCGGGAGAAGTTCCCGTCGCACGGGCAGATGAAGAACTCCCGGCGGTTGACGTACCGCCCGTTGAGCCACTGCTGGATCGTGCGCACCTGCTCGGTGCCGTTGCCCACCCGGACGTAGGGGTCCATGGTGAGCAGCGCCTTGAACACCTTGGGCTGGAGCCCGCTGCCCGGATACGCCCCGCCCACGCCCATGTCGGACTTGAGCTCGGTCACCGACTCGGCGACCCGGTCGTTGTACACGCCGTCCATGCCGCCGCCGTCGTACCCCTTGCAGTACAGGCCCGACTGGATGATCCGGTAGACATTGCCGTGCCGGGTCAGGTCGTCGATCTGCGGCCCGAACCGGGACTGGAGCGTGCTCAGCGTCGTCGGCCCGAAGCTGTCCGACAGGGCGGTGATTCCCAGCTCGTGCTGGAGCGCCCGGGTCAGGGCGAACATCACGGTCCAGCTGGTCCGCCCGTTCACCTCCACCTTGGGGATGCCGGGCACGTTGTAGGAGTTGATGAACCGCTGCGCCAACTCCACCATTTCGTCGGCCATTGCGCCTCCTCTTCGTCGGTGGGGACGTCCGGCCCGGTCCTGGTGCTCGCCGCCCGTCGCGGAACTGTGTGCTGGACCCGGCCGGCCCGTCGCAGAGACAGCACTCGGTGGCCGGGTTCTGGAAGCGGCACGTGCCCTCCGTGGAAGACGTGGGCCTCTCACTGGGCACGTGCCTGGCGGGAGCTCTAGCAGAGCGGGAGACCGGGGATACGGCCGTCGTTCACACCGCCGCTGATGTAGACGACGGGCAGCCAGACCCGCTTGTTGCCGCTGTCGTCGTCCGTGCGCGCCCAGTAGTGGTTGTAGTAGCTGCCGTAGCGGTACTCGTGGCCCCACTGCTGGCAGTAGAAGTAGTTGGTACCCGCGCGGAGGATCCCGGCCGGGATGCCGTTGCAGCTGTCGGTCTGGTCGGTCGTGGTGCACCACCAGGTGGACGCCGTCTTCCAGACGTTGCAGTTGTACTTGCCTCCGCCGATGGAGGTGCAGCCGGCGGCCGGCGCGGCCTGGGCCGTGCCGCCCAGGCCGGCCAGCGAGGCCGCGGCGATCATCGCTGCGGACGAGAGGACGGTGACAATTCGGCGCAGGGCCATGACTGTTTCCCCCTGAGAGTGTGGTCTTCGCAGTGATGTGGCGTCGTCCGCGCGTCCGGCCTGGTGTGCGGGGCGCGCACGGCGACGGTGTGGGGGTCGGTCGAGCCCCCATGCGTCCCTGCCAGCTTGGGGGTGGGCACACCGGGCGAGCCACCGTTTTCAGCGGAGGCCGAAACTCGCGGGTCAGGACGGCGAGGGCACACGAGTGCCGCACAGCAGATCCGCACCGAGCGGCGTGAGGGTGTGCAGCACCTGATTGCCGTCGCGCCGGCTGTGGACCAGGCCGGCGGCGGCGAGGACGTGCACGTGCTGGCTGGCGGATGCCGGCGAGATCCGTAGTCGGCGGGCGAGTTCGCCCGTGGTGGCGGCATCGTGGAGCGCCGCCAGCGTGCGCGCCCGGGTGCGGCCCAGCAGGGCGGACAGCGCCTGCGGGCTGGTGCCGGACGGATCGGCCACGGCCCGGTAGGTGCTGTGGTCGACGGGGAGGACGAGAACCGGGCGCAGTTCGGGATCGGCCAGCGCGATAGGCGTGCGGCGACAGAAGTAGGACGGGATCAGCCGCAGCCCTCGCCCATCGAGGCGCAAGTCGCGGTCCACGGGATAGTCGACGCGCAGTACGGGCGGTTGCCATCGCACGAGCGGGCCCAAGGAGCCGAGCAGCCCGTGCACTCCGGCGTCCCGCACCGTCCGGGCCCGCCGGGCGCGGTCTCCTTCGGCCCGGGCCTCGGCCTCCGTCCACTCCGGGACGATCACACTGTCGTGCACGGCCCGGATGACGCCGGTGAGGTCGGCCATCCCGTCGCGATCACCGCCGGCGAGGTTCCTCATCCACACGGGCACCGAACGACGCCGGGCCGCACCGTTGCCCGTGAGCTGTGCCAGCTCATCTCTCAGTCTGCGGGGCGGGGTACTGCGGATGGCCTCCAGCCCCACGCGGAGACCCTCCTGGGCGGCCGTGGGCGTGAGGAAGTCCGGGAAGTAGCCGCGTGCGGGAAGCAGTGCGCTGAGCATCCGCACGGCCCCGACGAGCCCGCGCTGCCCGACGACGCTCGTGGCCCGCCGCCGCCAGCCCTGCATGGCGGGCATCACCTGTACGGAATAAGTCAGTTGCTGAACACCGAGCATCGTTTCCCACAGCGGGTCCAGTCTGGTCGCGACGGTGACTCTTGCCAGATCCTCGGCGGTGAAGTGGACACGTAACAATGCGTGTTCCCCCTTGAAAGCGCCTCGCGTGCCGGTCATGAGTGAGACTTCCGAAGGCACCCGAAGAGTTGTACGCAGGGTGCCTCCTGGTGCGCATCGAGCCGGACCGGCCGCGCAGCAGACCGAGCAGCGACGGGGGTCATCTCATGAACGCACCACCGAGCAGCTCCTGACACGGCCTCGTCCCGGAGCATCTTCGCCACGGGACGGGTCGATGAGACTCGGCCGAAGAGGAACCACTCGGCCGCCACCATCCCGGCGTCAGATCCACCACGCAAAGCCCCCTTGCCGCAGGGGATCCGCGTCCCGCAAAGGCAAGCACGTACACGGCGAAATCATTGCACCGAACGATAGAACCTCAGCCCCTGCCCGTGACGTGACGCGTGTCGTCCAGTTGCAGTGATGACAATTCAGCGGAATGCAATCAACCACGGAGAATAAATGCTGAATGCCATGACATGGGTGTTTATCGTAGGGGCATCACTATGCTCTATTGGGTCCGTATTCCTATCCGACGCCCACCGTCGGCTGAATCACACCGACGCGGCTGAGCTGCGTCGTCGCCGCCTTCTGGTTGCGGCACTACGGAACGACGTCTGCGCCCGGCACCGTATCCCGTCGCATCGTCGGCCCGAAGGGTGCAGGTCGCCGCTCTGCGACCGTAAACCCGGGACAGCTGCGGCTGTTGACGCAGGTACGCCTGTCTGGACCGAGCCCGGCGAAAGTCGTCCACTGCCTGCCCGCCACGTCTTTCGCCGGCTGCCCCACGCACGGCAGAGCCAGCCGCCGCTTGAAGTGGTCGGTGCATACGCACCGCAGGACCGCCTGGGGCAGAGTGCCGAGAATGGATCGCTGGCCGTACGTCAGCCGGATATCCGACCGCTCGCATTCAGGGAGTCGTTGAACGAGGGCGCCGGCGGCGGCGAGCCGGGATCGGGCGTGTAGAGCACGAGGATCTCGTGGCACCTGCCGGGACGGCATCCGACCGACTGGCATCGGGCCGAGACGCGCGGGTGGCGGCGGAGCCGCTGCGGAACCCCTGCTCGGGTGCGTCGAATTCGCGAACTGCCCTACTCATCAGGGGTGTCGGACCATAGGTTGTAAGCCGAACTCCTCACCTCGGCTGAAAGACAGACGCCAGACATGACCGACCACGCGACCCCACCCGGACCGGCAGCGCATCAGAACATCGACACCTCGGTGCCGCACTCGGCCCGTATCTGGAACTACTGGCTGGGAGGGAAGGACAACTACCCGGTCGACGAGCAGGCCGGCGACGCCTACACCGCCGTGTTCCCCGGCATCATCACCATCGCCCGCAGCAGTCGCGCCTTCCTGCGCCGCAACATCACGTACCTGGTCGCCGAGGCGGGCATCCGCCAGTTCCTCGACGTCGGAACAGGGCTTCCGACCGCTGAGAACACCCACGAGGTCGCCCAGCGGATCGCCCCGGAGTCCCGGATCGTGTACGCCGACAACGACCCGATGGTGCTGGCACACGCCCGAGCCCTGCTCTACTCCACGCCGGAGGGGGCGACCGCCTACGTCGACTCGGACGTGCTCGCCCCGGACCGCATCCTGGCAGCCGCCGCGGACACATTGGACTTCAGCCGGCCGACCGCCTTGATCCTCAGCAACATCCTGGGCCACGTCCCGGACTACGACCAGGCCCGCTCGATCGTCACCCGCCTGATGGAAGCACTGCCGTCCGGAAGCTACCTCTCCATCAACGACGGTTCGCGAGGCATCGACCCGGTCTTCGAGCAGGCCCAGGACGCGTACAACGAGAGCGGCGCCGTTCCGTACAACCTGCGCACCGTCGAGCAGATCACCTCCTTCTTCGACGGGCTGGAGCTCCTGGACCCCGGCGTCGTCTCAGTCCCCCACTGGCGACCCGACCCCACCGACCCGGCCCCCGAGATCATCGCCGAACACGGGGGCCTCGCCCGCAAGCCGTGACCGCGCCATGGTGCCGTCATGCGAGGTGGCGCGGGCGCCGTCCGGGCCGCCTCGGGGCAGCCGCCGTCAAAGGTCCCCGCAGGGGTCATACCCGCACAGACGGACAGCAGGGGGCAACCGCGTCTTCCCGCGGCTGCCCCCTGAGTCATTGGCGCCAACCGGCCCGAGAGTGGGTGACTTCCGGTCAGGCCATGAGGTGCTGCGCGAAGAAGCGGCGGTCGTGTGAGCACCTCAGGAGGCCATGGCCGCCTCAAGGCTCAGAGCAGGGCGCCGACGCCGGCCTGCGCGGTCGCGTGGTCGGCTCCGTCGGCATGGTCCGGTACCTGCGCAGGTCCTCCTGAGTTCGGGGCGGCTCGTAGGTGAGCTTTTCCCCACGGTGGCCCGACGGCCCGCTTCCGCCGCGCTCGGAAGGTCCGTTGCGGTGGCGTCAGGTCCGTTGAGGTGGCATCCGGCATGACGTCTCCCCTGGCCCCTCACCCAGCCGACCCGAAGGTGATTTACCGATTCGTCGATCGACAGCCCTCGCACGGCACCTTACCGAACCGTGACCTACCGGGGGCTACCCCGGGTAACACCTCCACGACTACGGTGCTGACACTTCGTCCAACAGCGGTGTGGGGCGACGGATGGACGACCGCGGCTCCACACCGCAGGCCCCTCCTCATGCGCCGTCGTCGCCCGAGCCGCAGCCGAGAGCTCGGCCTCCCCACCGCCTCGGAGATCCGCCATGCCCGTTTCCTCACGTCTGCTGGCCGCAGCCGTCACGACCGCCACCTGCCTGTGCGCCACGACCGCAACCGCCGCAGCTGCCCCGCAGACCGACCCCGTCGTCTCGCGCGGCGTCACCATCCCGGCCTTCTACACCCCACCCGCGGACCTGCCCGCGGCAAACGGCACCGTGGTGCGCAGCGAACCGCTTCCCCTCGCGCTGAGCCTGCCCGGCCTCACCGGACCGCTGCCCGGCACCGCCACCCGCCTGATGTACAAGTCGACCGACTCCAACGGCGGCCCGGTCGCGGTCACCGGCGCCTACATCGAACCCTCGGCCACCTGGAGGGGCACTGGAGCGCGCCCCCTGGTCGTCGTGGCCCCGGGCACGATGGGACAGGGTGACCAGTGCGCCGCGTCCCTCGGCCTGCAACGCCCCCTGCTGGTCAACGGCAAGACGCTGTCGGTCGGTTACGAGAACCTGGCGGTCTACCGCCTGCTGGCCCGGGGCATCGCCGTGGTCGTCACCGACTACGCGGGGCTCGGCGCCACCGACCGGCTGCACACCTACGTCAACCGCGTGGACGCGGGGCACGCCGTCCTCGACGCCGCTCGCGCCGCGCGCTCCCTGAGCGGCGCCTCGGTCACACCGGCCTCGCGCGTCGCGCTGTACGGCTACAGCCAGGGCGGCGGCGCCACCGCGGCGGCAGCCGAACTCCAGCCCTCCTACGCCCCCGACGTCACCCTCGCCGGCACGTCCGCAGGCGCCCCGCCCGCGGACCTGATCGAGGTCACGAAGGCCATCGACGGCAGCGAACTGGCCGGTGCCCTGGGCTGGTCGGTCAACGGTTTCCTGCAGTCGGCCCCCGAGTTGGCGCCGATCGCCGACACCCACCTGAACGCGGCGGGCAAGGCGGCCCTGAAGGACCTGTCGACCATGTGCGTGGGTGACGCGCTGCTGTCCTACAACGGAGCGCGCAGCACCAGGTGGACCGTCGACGGCCGTTCACTCGCCGAGATCATCAACGCGCAGCCGGCGCTGAAGGACTTCCTCGACGACCAGCGCATCGGCACCCTGAAGCCCGCCTCCCCCGTCCGGGTCGCCACTGGCACCAGCGACAACCTCGTACCCCACGCCCAGGCGCGCCGGCTCGCGGCCGACTGGTGCACCAAGGGTGCCGACGTGACCTACGAGCCCGTCGCCCTGCCCGACCTGGGCAGCGCCCTCATCAACCACTTCACACCACTGCTCACCGATCAGGGTGACGCCATCGGCTGGCTGACCGACCGGCTCAACGGCAAGCAGGCCACCTCCAACTGCGCGAGCCTGCCCCAGCGACCCTGACGTCCCCCGAGGCGGGGCGGGAGAAACGGGTCGACGGCGAAGTCCCGTCACTCTCACCACGACGGGACACCACCGTCAGCCCCACCCCAGGGGGTCGAGGCCGCGCCCTCTCGCACGGGGTGCGATGCCGACCGGCGTCCCGGGGAGGCTCGCGCGTGGTGCCCACGACGGATACCGGGACAGCGTCTGCATTCCCGGCCCACGAGCTTGCCCGAGCTCGCCCGGCATCCAGCGGATGACGCACCGGAAGGGCAGCCGCCCGGTTCGGCGCTCACGCCACCGAACCGGGCGGGCCGGAGAACCACATCCCAGGCAAGGCCGTGAACGCCCGGGCGGCCCGCGCCGCCTCGGGCTTCGTCACCACCGTTCGCCCGGTCCCCGTCAGGGCGAGCGGGCACACCGGCGCGATCCAAGCCCACGGGCGCGCCCCGCGGCCGACGCCGCGCACGGGGGCGGCGCAGTGCACGGGGGCGGCGCAGCGGCGTGGTCCTCGCCGACCGAGGAGGCCTGCTTCGCCCTCGCCGGTCGACCACCGATCCGCATCGTCAAGCTGCGAAGGCACAGGGGGAAACATCAGCCGTCAACTATCGGCTGTGTTCAAGGCATTGACACGTGCATTACCCGGCATTTACGTTCCGGCCATCTGAGAGCGCTCTCAACGCCCCCCGCCTTTGCAGACTTGAGGTGTCGCAATGCCATCCCCACGCACGCGCACACGCACACGCACCAGACCGGCAGTGGTACTCCTGACGGCCTCGGCCCTTGCCGCCTTCGGCCTGGGCCCGGCCGCCACCCCGGCGGCCGCGGCCACCGTGCCCGTGGGCTCGGGCAGCTACTCCGACTCCCGCCCGGCGGGAACGTCGGGCCCCACCACCAACACGGGAACTCCCGTCACGCCCAAGGTGACCGCCGCCACGCGGAACCGGCCCGTGCCCACCAACGACTGGTGGTCCTCCCTCGCCTTCCAGCGCTACGGCGACAACCCGTGGTCGACCCCCATGTACGGGCACCCCCTGACCTACCAGGCCACGGCCGCCGGGCTCGACGTCGGCTACCCGACCTCCCCCTCGATCGTCGGAGACGGCCGCCAGTACGAGTACGCCCACAAGCGCGACCTCACGATCGGACTGAGCGGCCTCAACTCCCCGGACACCAAGGCCGACAACTGGTCCGACTGGACGGTCACCCCCCTGTGGTCCGACGGCGCACGCACCCTGCGCACCACCATCGGTCACGGCTCCCCGTTCGTATACGCTCAGGGCACCGGCGGCAACGCCCAGATCACCACCGCCGGTACGCCCAGCGTCTTCGCCGACCAGGGCAACGTCCTCGGCATCACCGTCGCCGGACACCACTACGCCCTCTTCGCCCCGACCGGCAGCGACTGGAACGTCTCCGGCTCGACCGTCACCACCGGCCTGGGCTCCAAGGACTACTTCTCCGTCGCCGTGCTGCCGTCCACCGACGCGCTGGCGACCTTCAAGAAGTACGCCTTCAGCTTCGTCACCGACTCCAAGGTCGCCTGGAGCTACACCGGTGGCACCGTCCGGGCCACCTACACGCTCACCACGGAGGCGAAGGAGGGCACCGAGCGGGGTACGCTCCAGGCGCTCTACCGCCACCAGTGGCTGAACACCACCGACGCCCTCACCTCCTACACCTACGTCTCCCCGCGCGGCACCATGAAGGTCCGCGAGTCGGCCTCGTTCACCACGAGCCAGAAGGCGGCCGCGGTGCTGCCCGCGCTGCCCAAGTCCAGCGGCGTGGACGCGACGCGGCTGCGCGGCTACCTCAACGAGGTCGTGAACGCCTCCGACCCCTTCTCCGGCGCCACCGACACCTACTGGACCGGCAAGGCACTCGGCCGCCTCGCCCAACTCGTCCCGGTGGCCGAGCAGATCGGCGAGACCGGCACCCGCGACCGGCTGCTCGGCCTCATCAAGGGCAAGCTCCAGGAGTGGTTCACAGCGGGCGGCGCGAACGAGTTCAGCTACGACAAGGACTGGAAGACCCTCACGGGCTATCCCGCCTCCTACGGCAGCGACACCGAACTCAACGACCACCACTTCCACTACAGCTACTACGTCTACGCGGCCGCGATCGTCGCCCAGTACGACCAGGGCTGGGCCGCCGACTCCGCGTGGGGCGGCATGGTCAAGACCCTCGTGCGGGACACCGCCAACCCCAGCCGAACCGACACCGCGTTCCCCTTCCTGCGCGGCTTCGACGTCTACGCGGGCCACAGCTGGGCCTCCGGCCACCAGGGCTTCGCCGCCGGCAACAACCAGGAGTCCTCCTCGGAGTCCACCAACCTCAGCGCCGCCCTCGTCCTGTGGGGCTCCGCCACCGGGGACGCCTCGCTGCGCGACCTCGGCGCCTACCTGCTGACCACGGAGTCGGAGTCGATCGCGCAGTACTGGTTCGACGCCGATGAACAGGTCTTCCCGTCCTCCTTCGGCCACGACACGGCCGGCATGGTGTGGGGCAGCGGCGCGGCCTACTCCACCTGGTGGACCGCCAACCCCGAAGAGATCCACGGCATCAACGTCCTGCCCGTCACGGGCGGTTCCCTCCACCTCGGCGGCGAGAAGGCCGCCATCCGGCGCAACATCGCCGAGATGGAACGGGAGAACGGCGGCCCCGCCGTCGAATGGCGCGACATCCTCTGGGAGTTCCAGTCCCTGGCCGACCCTGCCGCGGCCAAGTCGAAGTGGGACGCGGGCCACGCCGGATACACCCCGGAGCAGGGGGAATCCAAGGCCCACACGTACCACTGGATCAACACTCTGGACGCGGTCGGCGCCCCGGACGCCACGGTGACCGGTGACCTGCCCACCTCGGCCGTCTTCACCAAGGGGACGACCCGCACCTACGTCGCCCACAACCACGGCTCATCGGCGCGCACCGTGACCTTCTCCGACGGCAAGACGCTCTCCGTCCCGGCCCGTTCCACGGCGAGCGGCACCGGGTCGGGCTCCTCGGACCCCGACCCGGACCCCGATCCGCCGACGGGGAACACCTTCCAGTTGCGCAGCGGCGGAGTCCTGACCACGGCGACCGGCGGGACCTCGGGCAGCGACACGATCGCCTCCGGGGGCGGCGCCAACCACGACGGCACGCCGTACCAGCCCCTCGTCTACGAGGTCCGCGGAGTCAACGGGACGCTCACCGCCGGTGCGGGAACGACGTTCCGCCTCCAGGTGGACGCCGGCACCACGGTCGGCCTCGGCCAGCAGGCACGCATCAGCTACGACCTCACCGGTGACGGCACCTTCGACCGGACCGAGACCTACAACTACTTCGCCACCGACCCGGTCGCCGGATGGGAGGAGTACACGCAGGCGCGCGGCCTCAAGGCATCCACGGGCACCCTCGGCAACCTCAAGGGTGGCACCGTCCGTCTGGAGGTCTGGAGCGCCATCGGCAACGGCACCTCGAAGCTCCAGACCGGCACGGACAAGGCCGTGGTGGTGATCCCCTACAGCTGAACCGGCGCAGGGTGGTCCTGCGGTGGGCAGCGGCGCCACGGGCTGCCCACCGCACCACCGTTCCCGGCCCAGACCGGACACCACCAGGTACAAGTCACGTGGGCAGGCGGCCGCCACCACTCAGAGGTGAGTCCCCGCCTCGGTCCGGGGCGGGGACACACCTTTCGGGCGGTGGCAGGGTCAGTTGGCGTTCACCAGGTCGTGCGCCGGCACGGTGACCGTCCGCTTGCCCGGCTTGCCGCCGAGCACGATCTTCCGCAGGGCACTGTTGTTGTCGAGGTTGGTTTCCTTCAGGCGCTTCTCCGGGTTGGCCAGCACCTGGATGTAGTAGGTGCCGTTGGGCACGTCGGTGATGTCGAAGGACTGGCCCGGCAGGTCCTGGGTGTACGTGTCGCCCGAACCCACGTCCAGCACCTCACGCACGGAGATCGAGTTCTCCTCGCCGCAGGCGGTGGAGAGGTCCGTGTTGAACGGGTGCCAGTTGGCGTTCTTCACCGTGTAGTCGATCGCGTCGGTGTTGGCCAGGCAGAAGGCCTCCTTGCCGCTGCGCACGGCCTCCTTCTTGTCGGCCTTCAGCAGCCGGTAGCTGGCGAAGTCGGTGAAGTGCCAGTGCACGTGGCCCGGACGCGGGTCCCACTCCATGGTGCCCGTCGGGGTGTAGCCGACCTGCTTGCCCTTGGCGTCGTAGAAGTACTGGAAGGCGTCCATCTTGGCCTTGCCGGGCGAGCGGAACCCGTCCACCACGAGCTGCGCCGGACCGGCGTTCCAGACGTTGGCGCTGAACGCCAGGTAGTCCTTGCCCGGGATGTCCTTGCCGCCGTCGCTGACGGTGATGCCGTAGGCCGGCAGCGAGCGCAGGTCCGGCTTGGGGACGTCCGGGACGGCGGGCTTGCCGGTGGGCCGCTTCGACAGCGGCTTGAGCGCGGGCGCCTGACGCGAGCCGTCGGTCTGGCCGGCGGTGTCCCCGGCCTGCTGCGACAGTGCGGACTTCTGCTGCTTCTTCATAGCCCATGGCAGGGCCGGCGGGGCGGCCTTCAGCGGACCGTGGCCCACGTTGTACGAGGGACCCGCCCCACTCGTCACCGGCGCGGCAGCCTCGGCGGGGGTGGGGGCGTGCCCCGGCCCGTGACCGGAGTGCGCGGTCGGCGCGTGGTGACCGGCGGCGTGCCCGGCAGCATGCCCGGCGTGCTCGCCGGCCTGGGCGGAGCGACGCAACGCCCGGTTGGAGTTCTCGTCGTCCTCACTTCGTTCCACCACGGTCACCTTGACCGTGGCCGGCTTGTCGGCGATGCCGAACAGGTCGCGGTACTTCTTGGCGACACCGACCCTGGCCGTGTACGTACCGGCCGGCAGCTGGGCCGGTTCCGTGTAGGAGCCCGCATAGGTGTTGGCCGCCCAACCCTTCTCGATGCCCCACACGGAGCCGAGGGTGAAGGGGTTGGTGGGGCAGCTCTCCGGATACTTGGAGGTGGAGGGCGCGTCGGGGCGCACGCGTCCGCTGGCGTTGTTGGGGCAGAAGCTCTCACTGCGGGTGAGAACCTTCTTGCCGGCCTTGTCGGTGAGGGTGATCTCGGAGAAGCCGGGCAGCCCGGAGAAGTCCTTCACGGTGCCCGTGGGCAGCTTCTTCGTCTTGGCCTTGCCGCCCTCGTACACGGTCTGGGCGACGGCCACCGGGTCCTTGTAGGACTTCCGGGTCACCTTGAGCTCCAGCGGCTTCCCCTCGGAGACGAGGTAGGTGCCGAGGTCCAGATACACCCCCGGCTCCTCCTTCCAGGAGGTGAGCGTCACCGAGGTGGTCGCCGCCACGAGGCTCAGCTTGGGGCCTGTCGCGGCCTTCGCGGGCTCCTGCGCCGCGGCCACGATGCCGGCCGTCACGGCCGTCACGGCGACGGCCGTGGTGCCGGCGAGCAGCGTTCGCCGCAGCCGGGCGGTGCGCTTTCTGGTCATGGTTCCCTCGTCCTCCGGTGGTGTGAGAAGGCGGCAGGCGGCACGGCACGACCGCGAGGTCCGGGCCCGGGCCGTCGCGTGAGAGGCGCTTGCTCCGCCCGCGCTGTGAGAGGAACAGACCTGTTGCGCGGTTGCTCGGCCGAAGGAAAGGGAGGCGACTGTTGGCCGGATACCGTCGCCGTGACGGAATCCAGCCGTTGATGCGGACCCTCCTCACCCGACGGCAGTCCTTCCGGCGCCGACGCCGCTTCGATCGGGGACCGGGGACCGGTTCCGCCACGGTCCAGTGAGCGACCTCTCCGGGGTCGCAGCGTCGGTTGGCGTGCCGGCCCTGGTGCGGTGGGCGCTTCTCAGAGGCGGTGACATGAAGTAATCGGCTGGGGGTGACAGGCCCAGCCGATTAGGCTCCGGCCCATGGGCGGACCGGTATTGGTGATCGAGTCGGCGCAGGCGGTGCCCCGTGTGGCGATCGAGCGGCTCCGTGAGTTCCTGCTGCGCACCTCGACACAGTTCGAGGAGAAGCGGGTCGGTGAGTACGACCTGAGCATTGCCGCGGAGAGCCTCGGGATCTCGGATACCGGGACGTGGACGGATGCCGGCCCGCCCCCACCCACGCGGTCGACGTCATCGCGTTCTGCAACCGTCCTGTCGACCACCTCGTCACGGCCCTGCTGACCGCCGCCGTGATGGATGTCGTCGGTGGTGTCGCCCAGGCCGAACTGCGAGAGGATCAGGTTTCCATCGTGGCCGGTCTTCCCGGCATCGTCGCAACGACGACCGATCCGTGGCCCGCGGCCTATGGCTCTACGGAGTTCCTCCGCACGTGGGCCCGACAGCCCGGCTTTCGGCTCCTGAAATAGCCGGAACAGCACGACCTCTCGACCGCTGGTCACAGTGGCCGCTCTGCGAGCAAAGGCGCATATCACAGTTGGTCTGGCGCGGACGACGATCCCCGACGACGTCGGCTGTGAGAGTTCCGTCAGCGGGCAGCGCCCGTGGACATGTTGTGCGCGAGCATGCCGAGGTAGCGTGCCTGGCATGGACTTTCACACCACCGTCGAGCGCGCTCAGCGCCTCAAGAAACTGCACGCTCAGTACAAGCCGCTCGTGCTGCCGACCGTCTGGGACGTCTGGTCTGCACGCACGGCAGTGGCCGCCGGGTTCCCCGCGCTGACGGTCGGCAGTCATCCTCTCGCGGACTCCCGGGGGGCCGATGACCACGAGGGGCAGACCTTCGAGGAGGTGCTGACCGCCGTCAGGCCGATCATCGCCGCGGTCGATGTCCCCGTGTCCGTGGACCTGGAGGCCGGGTACGGCCAGAAGCCCGCTGATCTCATCACCGGGCTCATCGAGGCCGGCGGGGTCGGTCTCAACGTCGAGGACACCGTCCACTCGGACGGTGGCCGCGTACGCAGCACGCAGGAGCACGCGAGCTTCGTGGCCGACCTGCGCAAAGCGGCTGACGACGCAGGGGTCCCGGTCTGGGTGAACGCGCGCACCGACATCTTCATGCACGCACAGGATGCTTCCGGCGTCCTCGACGAGGCGATCGAACGACTGCGGGCCTTGGAGGAGGCCGGAGCCGACAGTGTGTACCCGGTGAGCATTCAGGACAACGACGAGCTGCTCGCTGCCGTGACCGGCGCCGTCAACGTTCCCGTGAACTCCACGGCCCATCCCGTCAGACACGATCTCGATCGCTTCCGCCGTCTCGGCGTCGGCCGGGTCACCTACGGTCCGCTGCTGCAATTCGCCCTGGCGGACGCCATGAAGGACATGCTCGGGCCCTGGGCGCCGTGAGGAGTGGGGCGGCGATCCGCGCATACGGCGCCGCCTGCCGCCTCATGCAACCCATAGTCGGTACGCCCACCGCACACCGTGCGGCCACCGCAGTGCTGCTGGGGGCATTAGCGGTGTCACCACCGAGCAGCGGATCAGGGAACGCCGACGTTGACCACTGGCGTCGGGCAGGCACTCCCACAGGGCCTGCCCGACGCACGGCGCGCAGTCGACTCACCGGGTGTCCCGCATCGGCAGGGACGAGTAGCCACTGGCTCCCGGGGTGCGGCCCCCTCCGGCCGGTGATCGCAGTCGCTGCCACGTCCTGCTCCTGATCGACGACCACCGCAGCGGTGCGGACGCGCCATGCTTCCCAACGCCACCATCCCGACGGTCACTGCTGCACCCCAGGTGTCGCGCCGACCGGATCCGGAAGGCTCGGCCCCTGCAGGCGTGGCTGGGATCCCCTCCCTGACATCAGACAGGTTTTCTTTCCGCCCATCCAGGCATCGATGCTTGGCTCCTTTCCCATAGAATCCATGGATGCCCTCTCTTCGCGCCCTGGAATGCCTCATCGCCGTCGCGGACACCGGGTCGATCACTCAGGCCGCATTGCTGCTGCACTCCTCGCAACCCGCGGTGTCGCACCAGATCGCCTCCCTGGAGCGCGAGACGCGCACGGCCTTGTTGCGTCGCGAAGCACGCGGGGTCAGGCTCACCGCCGCGGGGCGGGTCGCCGTCGCTGATGCCCGGCGGGCGGTCGAGGCGGCCACGGCCGCCGTACGGTCGGCACGGGCAGTGGGAGAAGCCGGGGGCGGGTTGCTGCGGATCGGCTGCGCGCAGAGCCTTACCGTCGCCTTGCTCGCCCCAGTGCTCCGCGACTGGCGCCGACGCCACCCGGAAGTGACCATCACCCTGCATGAGCTCGCCGTGATGGACGAGGCATTGAAGCTGGTCGAGTCGGATGACGTCGACGTCGCGGTGCTGCCGGACCCCCCGTCCGACCGTTTCGAGCTCACTGCCGTCGCCGAGGAGGAGATCGTGCTGACTGCGCCCACCGGCCACCCGCTGGCCCAACGGGCATCAGTGCGGATCCAGGACCTCGATGGCGCACCACTCGTGCACTACACGGCCCACAACCGCCTCGGCGCATGGCTCGACCAGTCCTTCGCCCGGGCCGGGGTGCAGCCGGAGCCGGTCATGCGCACGTCCGTCACCGCTACGGCACCCCAGCTCGCCGCCGCCGGGCTGGGTGTCGCGGTCTGTCCGGTGAGTGCGGTCAGTGCCGGCTTTCCGGGCGTGGTGCGGCGGTTCTCACCGCGGTGGACCAGGCAACTGATGGCGGTGACCTCCGGCGACACCGATCCGCTCGTCGCTCGGTTCGTCGCGGGGTTGCGCCGCCGCGGAGTGCGGGTTCCTCGCAGCGTGCAGACGCAGCTCGACGAAGGCGTCGTGGCCGGGGGCGAGTGACCGCGGACCCTCTGGGACCGGTAGGGACGCAGGTTTCTGATGGTCCCGGTCTGCCGCGCTCGACCCGGTGCCGACACCGGCGGGGGACCACCGCCCCTTTCATGCGGCGGTCACCTGCACCTATCAAGACATGGACGAGGAGACATCGAAGATTTGGATCGGTAAGGGTCGAGCCCCCAGGAATCCTGAGGTGACGCCCGAGGGTTCTGCTCGTCATGACACACGAACCCATCACCTCTGAGACAACCCACGAGGCGGTCACTCGAACCCCCAGGACACCCCTCGGGCTGTACGCGCTCGCTCTGGCCAGTTTCGCCGTCGGCCTGGCGGAGTTCGTGATCGCCGGCCTGCTGCCGGACGTGGCCACCGATCTGTCGGTCAGTGCCGGCAACGCGGGCATTCTGGTGACGACGTACGCGGTGGGCATCATCGTGGGCGCCCTCGCCCTGACCACGGCTCTCAGCCGCGTTCCACCGAAGTCGGCCCTGATACGGATCAGTGTCATCTTCATCATCGGTAACCTCCTCAGCGCACTGGGACCGAATTTCGAGATCGTCCTCGCGGGACGGATCATCGCTGGCATCACCAACGGGGCGTTCCTCGGCATGGGGCTCGTCGTCGCCGTCAGCCTTGTCGACACACGACGGCACGGCCGGGCCATCGCCACCATGCTGGGCGGCCTGACACTTGCGAACGTGCTCGGCGTGCCGCTCGGCACAGCACTGGGACAGTACCTCGGGTGGCGGGCCGTCTTCGGCATCATCGCGGCCCTCGCGGTCGTCGCGACCCTCGCCATCGTCGCGGTCGTCCCCCACGTGGCGTCCGCGCCGACGAGTTCCCTCGCCGACCTGCGGCATCTCCTCAACCGGCAGGCACTCTTGGCGGTGGGCATCGCGACGTTCGGGTTCGGCGGCATGTTCGGCGCCTTCACCTACGTGGCGCTGACACTCACGAAGGTCTCGGGCTACCCCGCCGGCGCCGTTCCCTGGCTGCTCGTGCTCTTCGGCATCGGACTCATGGTCGGCAACGCGCTGGCCGGCCGGCTCGTCGACCGCTCCCTGGACGCCACCCTGGCAGGGTCGCTCGTGGGCCTGCTGGCCGTGCAGATCCTCCTGGGAACGCTCGCCGGCCATCCTGTCGTAGCGGCGCTCTCGCTGGGCCTCATGGGAATGTTCGGCTTCGCAGCCGCGCCCGGGTACCAGCAGAAGGTGATGCGGCACGCGCGCGCCGCCGGTGCGATCGCGTCCGGCGCCCCGATCGCGGCGGTGAACCTCGGCAACGCCCTCGGCTCATGGCTCGGCGGAGTTCTGATCACGGCCGGCTTCGGCTACACCTCCCCCATCTGGATGGGCGCGGTGGCCACCGGACTCGCCCTGGTCCTCCTCGCTGTTGCCGCCCGCCCTGCGCCCAAGCAAGGCGACGACTGACGTCCTCGAATCGCCTGTCCGAGGAGTTTGTTCGGGGCCAGCGGCACGGTGTCCTCTTCGGATAAGACCGGATCCCGATTCCGCCCTTGGCGCGGACGAGGTTCTGCCGGGCGGCCGACGCGACGAGCACGACGTCAGCCTTGCCGACACCCCGAGCCAGCACCAGCACCAGCCGTAGCCATCAAAACTTTCTTTGGCTGCCCGTCTCATCATGAATGGTTTCGAGGGAACAGCACGCAGCCGGAGATCGCTGCACACCACATGGCCTCCCGCCCCCCCCAGCGAGCGGGAAGCGTCCTACACGAGAGAGAAGGCTCCCATGTCACAGGCATTCGTCACGGGTGGCTCCGGTTTCATCGGACAGGCCCTCATCCGCCGGCTTGTCGAAGAAGGCCATACGGTCCGCGCACTGGTGCGCAGCGAAGCGTCGGCCGACAAGGTCGCGGCCCTCGGCGCGCAGCCGGTGCAGGGCCGGTTGACGGAGCCGGCCGGCTGGCAGGACGCGGTGGCGGGCAGCGACGTGCTGTTCCACCTCGCCGCCGAGACAGACATCACCGCCGACCGCGAGCGCCACGAGCAGGTGACGGTCGGTGGCACCCGCGCGGCTGTGCAAGCAGCCCGTACCGCGGGGGTCGCCACCTTCGTCCACTGCGGCAGCGAGTCCGCGCTCCTGGCCGGCGACCCGCTGCTGGACGTGGACGAGACCGCACCGCTGCGGCCGGACTCCGAAGCCGCCTACTGCGCGGCCAAGGCCGTCTCCGAGCAGATCGTGCTGGACGCCGGCGCCCCGGGCTTCACCACCGTCTCCATACGGCCGCGGTTCGTCTGGGGCCCCGACAGCAGCCTGACCGAAGGCCTGGCCGCTGCGGCCAAGGCCGGGCAGTTCGCCTGGATCGACGGCGGCCGTCACACCACCGATGTGACGTACGTGGACAATGCCGTCGAGGGTCTGATACTCGGATGGCGGCACGGACGGCCTGGGCAGGCGTACTTCGTCACCGACCAGCACCGGGTCGTCCTGCGGGATTTCCTGGAGACGGTTTTCTCGCTCTACGGCGTCGACGCGCCCATCCCCGACATGGACGCCGACACCGCTGCCAAGGTGGTGCCCGTACCCGCCCGGTGGTTCGTCGGACAGCCGTGCACGCTGCGCACCGACAAAGCCGTCGCCGAGCTGGGATACCGGCCCATCGTCCCGCACGCCGCCGGTCTCGCCGCCGTGAAGGAAGCGCTCGCCTCCGACGCCGCGTGACGGCCCCCTGGGGTGCAATCTGACCCTGGTGTCGGCCCTCCCGGACGGTGGAGCCGGTGCGGGTGGGTGTACGTGCGTGGGTTGCCTGGCGCGGGGTGCCCGGGCCGATTCGTGCTCGGTGCCGCGGCAGGCGATCGACGGCTCACCGGGGTATCGCGGACCAGGCGATGACATCTGCCGTGGCCATGGTCAAGGTCGGCCCTGGGTGGGTCCGCTCAGCGACCGCCGCGCGCGGCACGGACGGCGGCGGGCCCGCCGGGGCGGTCCGGGCGACGGCCCGCCCGCCGGGGCGGTCCGGGCCGGGCTGGCAGGACCATGTGCAGGGCCGGCCGCCGGGAACCCAGGCCGGTGATGTGGGACCCAAGTCGGCACCGGTTCATAATCGGTCGCGTGATGCGTCTTGCGATTCTCGGTCCTGTCCGTGCATGGCGACGGGACGAGGAGATCGATCTGGGATCTCCACAACAGCGTGGTCTGCTCGCGCTGCTGCTCTTGCACGAAGGACGCCCGGTCGAGACCGAGGCCATAGTGGAGGCCTTGTGGGGCGAGCACGGGCCCAGAGGTGCTCGGGGCACCGTTCGCACGTACGTCTATCGCCTGCGCCCGATCCTCGGCGACATGGCGGTCATCGAGTCGACCGGCAGTGGCTACCGTCTGACGGTTCGTGACGGGACCTTGGACCTGAGAAGGTTCCGGGAGCTGACCGCCCAGGCTCACAGAGCGCGCCGCGACGGCGCCGCGGCGCGTGCTGCCGACCTCCTGCGCCAGGCCCTGGGCACATGGCAGGGACGGGCCCTGTCGGGTGTCCGGGGCCCCTTCTTCGATCTTGAGCGTGATCGGCTGGAGGAGTTGAGGCTGGCTGCCCTGGAGGAAGTGTTCGATCTTGAGCTGGAGGTCGGAGGGCAGTCCGATCTGACGTCCGAGATCCGGGCGGCCGTGATGGAGCACCCGCTGCGGGAGCGCCTGCACGAACAGCTCATGCTGTCGTTGTTCCGTGCCGGACGGCGGGCGGAGGCTCTGGCCGCCTACCAGCACGCACGGCGGCTTCTGCGCGAAGAGCTGGGTGTGGACCCCGGGCCGGCACTTCGATCTCTCCACAGCCGTATTCTCAGCGAGAGTGAGGATTCGCCCGCTCCCGCAGGCCGCGGGCTGTCCTCCGCCCTCGCGCCGGCGCCGGTTCCGGCCCAGCTCCCGGCGGACCTGGCAGTGTTCACCGGGCGCCGCAGAGAGATCGAGGAACTGTCCCTGGCACTGCGCGATGCGGCCCACGCTCCGGTCGTCGGCATCACCGGCTTGGGCGGGATGGGCAAGACCGCGCTCGCCGTACGTCTCGCACACACCCAACGTCATCAGTTCCCTGATGGGCAACTCTTCGTCGACCTCGGCGGCTTCAAGGCTCCGGTGAGCCCGCTGGAGGTGCTCGGCCAGTTCTTGCGAGCGGTCGGGGTGTCCCGGCTGCCGGCGTCGCTGGACGAACGTGCCGCGCTGTGGCGTACGACAGTGTCCGGACGCCGCATGCTGATCGTGCTGGACGCGGCCTCCACCAGTGAGCAGGTACGTCCCCTGCTGCCGGCCTCCCCGGGTTGTGCCGTCATCATGACCAGTCCGCGTCGCATCGTCGACCTGCCTGGCATCCCCTGGCTGCGTCTCGGCGTTCTGCAGCCCGAGGACGCGTTGCAGCTGCTCGCTGCCATCTCCGGGGCCCGGCGGGTGTTCGCGGAGCAGGAAGCGGCCATGCGCTTGGTGCAGGCCTGCTCCTGTCAGCCGCTCTCGGTACATGTCGCGGCCGCCCGGTTGGATGCCCGGCCGTCGTGGACGATCGACCAGATCTATGCCCAGCTCGAGGACGATCTGCGCCAGCCGGTCGTCATGCACGAGGACTGCAAGATCGTCGATCGGCCGTTCCGTGAGGCTCAGGCACGCATGGACGCCTCCCACCGCGACGCGTTCCACCTCGCCGCCGTTCCCGCCTGCAGCCGGCTGGATGCCGCCATGGCTGCGGCAGTGCTGGATCTGCCGGTCAACGAAGCCACGGCCGTCATGGAAGCCCTGGTCGACGCTCACGTGGTGGAGATCGGCGAGGACGGCGCCTACCACTTCCTCGGGCTCGTCAAGGCGTTCGCACGGCGCCAGGCCCTCAACGGGCTGGGACACGAGCACTGCCAGCAAGCGCTGCACCGGCTGCTGCGCCACTGCCTGACCGACACGCACACGGTCGGTGAAGAGGACCTTCGCGCGGTACTGGATCAGATCACCGATCTCCCGGACACCCTCGTGGACATGGTGTCGCTCTCGCTGCCCTGACCCCCGCAGCGGCCCGCGAGGTGACACACGCGCACGAGCCACCGCCAGCACGCGCAGCGAGAACGTGCGGATGACGACCTGCGGCCCGAGCGCGAATCGGCCCGTCGACGCACCATCGACGCCACGTCGACACGCGTTCGATGCAATGCACGCATGCTCGATTCACCAACGCGCGCCGCCCTGGCAGCGCAGATCACCGGGCCCGTACTCGGGCCGGAGGACGAAGGGTTCGCCGCGGAGTGCGCGCCCTTCAACCTTGCCGTGTCCCACCTCCCTCATGTCGTCGTCGGAGCCGCGACCGATGCCGACGTGCAAGTCGCCGTTCGCTTCGCCGCACAGCGGCGTCTGCCGGTCGCTGTGATGGCCACCGGCCACCAGGCGACGCTCCCGGCCGACGACGCGGTCCTCATCACCACTCACCGCATGGCGCAGGTGAGCATCGACCCCACCTCCCGCACCGCCCGTGTGACCGCGGGAGCCCGCTGGCAGCAGGTGATGGACGCGGCGACTCCGTTCGGGCTTGCCCCGCTCAACGGCTCCTCGCCCCTCGTCGGGGTCATCGGCTACACGCTCGGCGGGGGCCTGAGCCCCACCATGGGCCGCGCCCACGGATGGGCAGCTGACCACGTCACCTCCCTGGAGGTCGTGACGGCCGACGGCGAGCTTCGCCTGGTCGACGCCACGTCGGACCCCGACCTGTTCTGGGCGCTGCGCGGAGGAAAGAGCAACTTCGGTGTCGTCACCGCCATGGAGTTCGCCCTCTTCCCGGTGGACGAGCTGTGGGCGGGCGGACTGTTCTTCGACGGTGACGACGCAGCGGCTGTCCTGCACGCCTATGCCCAGGTCACGTCCGAGGCCCCGGATGAGCTGAGCTCGTCGATCGCCCTGCTGCGCCTGCCGGCACTGCCCGGCGTGCCCGATTTCCTCGCCGGCCGGTTCGCCGTGCACGTCCGCATCTCCTGCCTCGGCCCGGCCGCGGAGGCAGCCCGGCTGGTCGCGCCGCTGCGGGCGGCCGCACCCGTCCTCGTGGACACTCTCGGCCCCATGCCGTACGCATCCTTCGCCCAGATCCACAACGATCCGACCGACCCGGCACCGTTCATGGAACGCACCGCGATGCTGCGCTCCCTGTCCGCCGAGGCCGTCGAGGAGCTCCTGGCCGCCGCGGGCCCGACCGCCGACTGCCCGCTGCACTTCGTCGAGTTGCGTCACCTCGGTGGTGCCCTGGCCCGCCCCGCCGACAACGCCGTCGGACACCGGGACGCCCAGTTCGCACTCTGGGCCGTGGGAGTCGGGGCACCCGATGCCTTCGCCCCGATGAACGCCTACGCCGACGGACTCCTGCAGCGGATGCGTCCCTGGTCCACCGGCGGACGCTATCTGAACTTCATGGCCGCCCAGGACATCGCAGTCTCCGATGTGAGCGCGGCCTACGAGGAGGGCGACTACCGCAGGCTCCGCAGCATCAAGAGGCGCTTCGACCCGCACAACCTCTTCCGCCTGAACCACAACATTCCCCCCGAGGAGCGCCCGATGCCCGACGACAAACTGCAGCTCTTGCTGGACCACGCCGCGATCGCCGATGCCCTGCACCGCTACACAGCCGGACTCGACCACGGCGACGCCGATCTGCTCGCCTCGTCACTGACCGAGGACGCCATGGTCGATCTGACACCGGCCACGAGCAAGATCGGTCTCGACTTCCCCGTGCTCAAGCCGCGCGACACCATCGTCGGAGCGCTCATCCCGGCGGTCGGCCCGCTCGACACCAGCCACGTGATCAGCAACATCCGCGCCTCCGTGGACGGCGACACCGCCCACGTGAACTGCTACGCGATGGCTCAGCACTACCTGCCTCACGAAGGCCCCAAGCCGGACCGGACCCGCCACGCGCTGATGATGAACCGCTACGACGCGGACCTGACGCGCGACGGCAGCACATGGCGCATCAGCCGGCTGACGATCGACAACGCCTGGTTCGAGGGCGACGAAACCGTCCTGCTTCCCGGCGACTGATCGCAGGGTCAGACGGTCCCCCTGGGGTGGCGCCCTTCCACCGCAGGACGCCACCCCCGGGACCCGTCGGCTCCGGCATCACCGCCGCGGACGCGGCTCCACGGCCCTGACTCAGGAAGCCACCGTTGACGGCCGGCTACCCCCTTAGCCCCAACCCCCGCACTCCACCACCCGTTTGTGAGCGTTCTACGTGTCCACCACCCATGAGCCTGACCGTCCTCAGCACCCACATCTCGACAGCGTCCAGGAACAGCTCAAGGCCCTCATACGGGACTTCCGGCACGGCGCCTGGCAGCCGACCGCCCTCGAACATCGCCTGGCCGAGCTTCTCGCGCACTCGGCCGCCGGGACCGGGTCGCTGAGTGCGGCCGCTATCCGGGCCGCGCTGTGGGAGGGCTCGATGGCGGCCGTCCACGAGAACGGCGGACGCTTCATCACCCTGCTGGCCGACCTGCTGCCGCTGATCGAGAAGCCCGACGCGACCGCGCTGCACACGGCCGGTCTCGGCCTGGACCTCGTCGAGACGATCACACAGACGGAACCGCACGCACGAACCGCTCCCCCGCCGCGAGCCCGCCCCTGTCCGAGCCGGGCAGACGGCGATCGGAGTGAAGTGACCCCGCCCCGGTCTCCGCGTCCCACCGAGGACGGCAGACGCATGCGCGTGGACGCGGCACGCAATCACGCCCGTCTGCTCAACGCCGCGGCACATATCTTGCGGGAGCGTGGACTGCAGCACCTCACCATGGAAGCGGTGGCCACCGCGGCAGGTGTAGGCAAGGGCACCGTCTTTCGCCGCTTCGGCGACCGCACAGGTCTGCTGCAAGCCCTGCTGCAGCGCTCCGAGGATGCGTTCCAGGCCGCTCACCTCAACGGCCTGGATCAGGCCGTCAGCCGCGCCAAGGCCATCGAGCAACTACACGCCTTCGGGGTGACCGCGATACGACGCTACGCCGAGGAGATGGAGCTGCAGCTGGCTGCCGAGCCCTCCCCCCGCCAGCGCCACCGGCGCGCACCCCGCCGCACCTACCATGAGCGGGTCAGCATCCTGCTCAGCCTGGCTGCACCGGAAGCAGACGCAGAACTGCTCAGCCACGCGCTGCTGGGTTACCTGGAGCCCGCCCTCCTCTGGCACCTGAGCGACCAGTGCAACGTACCCCTCCAACGGCTGGAGAGCGGCTGGCTCGAACTGGTCGCCCGGCTCACCCAGGATGCGCGGCCCCACACGACGTGACCCGCGGACCGTGCTCGGTCCCATGTCGACTGCCCCCTCCTCCCGGCGCGCGGACGTACCTTGCACGCCGCCCTGGTCCGCGAGAAGAGGCCTCTGCCGGCGCACCGGACCGCTATGCCCTCGGGCGGCCCCGCGGCGGACTGACCACGAGGATCCACCTCGCCGCAGACAGCGCTGCCGCTCGCCGGTATTCGTCCTCGCACTCGGCCGGCACATGGCTCGTCTGCTCATGCCGGGGCCAGCCCGCCCCCGAGCGCCCCGCATCCGCTGTCTTGGCCACCGCGAATGCGTCGATCCGCCCACGGTCATCGGCTGTTGACGGCAGGCGTCGTCACGCAAAGAACATCGAGAGAAACGAGCAAGCAATGACTTTCGTAGGTGGCTCCAACCCCCACCTGAACCAGGGCGAGCACACGGCCGAGATCAACGGTTTCACCCTGCACTACACCGTGCGCGGCGCCGGCCCTGTGCTCCTCTTCCCGTCTCCCGGATGGGGCCCCGCGGTTGCCTCTTACATCCCGATGCCGGGACTGGAGGAACGGTGCACGGTCGTCTATTTCGACACCCGGCACAGCGGTAGATCCTCCGGGCCGGAGGATCCGGGCCAGTACACCTTGGAGCACTTCGTCGCCGACATCGACGCGCTCCGCATCCACCTCGCGCAGGATCGTGTGTTTCTCGCAGGTCACTCGGGAGGCGGTCACCAGG
Source organism: Streptomyces sp. NPDC085932 (assembly GCF_044540525.1). Lineage (NCBI taxonomy): Bacteria > Bacillati > Actinomycetota > Actinomycetes > Kitasatosporales > Streptomycetaceae > Streptomyces > Streptomyces sp. NPDC085932. The sequence continues at coordinate 373,175 of NZ_JBITSJ010000006.1, read as the reverse complement.
TCCTCGCCTACGGCATCGCCCACAGTGACCGACTCCTCGGCATCATCGCGATCGACGCGATCATCGCCGCCGACGACGTCCGCATGGGCGAGATGATGCGACGGATCAACGAGCGGCGGACACAGCCGTTCTACCTGGAGCACCCGGCCTACATCGACAACGCGATGGCATTGATGAGCGGCACGGGCGCAGGCACGCAGCCGACGATCGAGCAGGTTCTCGACGCGACCGGAGCGTTCTACTTCCACGACCCGAAGCTCGCTGCCGACGCCTTCGCGGCGATGGAGTTCGACGACCAGGTCCTCGCGTACACCCAGGCGTCGGGGTTCCAGAGCAGGAACCTGCTCCCGGAACTCCCCCGGATCACCGCTCCCACTCTGCTCATCTACGGTGACGACGACTTCCAGTGCGACCCGGTGTCCCAGGGGGAGCGCGCCCACGCGGTTCTGCCCACCTCGCAGCTGGAGATTCTCGCCGGTGCTGGCCACATGCCCTGGATCGAGCAACCTGCCCTGTTCGCGGCTGCCTGTGACGCCTGGCTGGATCGAGTGCAGGCCTAGGAGGTGCCGTCGGATGTCACGCCCACATCAGCACTGATCGGCGGCTTCAGACTGGCTTGCGCCACACGGAGATGTGCTTAGTCGAGTCCTGCGTGAAGGGGGACCCGTCCCAGTCGGCGACTCGACGTTCCAGCTCCAACCCGGCGATCCGCGCCATCAGGTCGAGTTCTGCCGGCCAAGCGTACCGGTGCCGGGAGTTGTCGCGGCGGTAGTGGCCGTCGTCGCCGTCGCGGGTGAAGTGGTGCGAGACGAGGATCTGCTCGACCAGGTCGAAGGTGTCGAAGCCGAGATGCTGCTCGGAGACGTCGAACGGCACCGCGACCTGGCCGGGCGGCAGGAGCCGCAGCGGCGGCACACCCAGTTCGATGACGAATCGGCCTCCGGGCTCCAGATGCCGTGCGGCGTTACGGAAGCACTCGACCTGCTCGTCCTGAGTCAGCAGGTTCGTGATGGTGTTGTAGACGAGGTAGACCAGGGAGAACTCACCGGGAACGGCGGTGGTGGCCATGTCTCCGATCACCACCGGGAGCGTGTCCTCGTCGATCTTGCGCCGCAGCACCGCTGCCATGTGCTCGGACAGTTCGATGCCCACCACCGGCACGCCGTGCTCCCGGAGCGGAACTCCCACGCGTCCGGTTCCGATGGCGAACTCCAGCGCCCTGCCGTCTCCGGCGAGCTCGGCGAGGAAGGCGAGAGTCGGTCCGAGAACGTCAGCCGAGGACATCTCGGTTTCCTCGGCGTCGTAGCGGTCGGCGGTCGCACGGGTCCACAGCTCACTGCTCGTCACGGACGGCCACTTTGCCGGATATCCCGGGGCATTGTCGACGCATTTACGTAAGCGGCTCTTCCGGGCAGGCTCTGATGTCGGGGTTGCGCTGTAGCAGGTCAGGGCAGCGGCCAAGCCGAGGAAGGCGAGCAAGTGCGAGCGCGCTCGTTCGTACCGGATGGCCAGACGGCGGGAGCCGAAAAGCCATGCGATCACCGCTCTGTCTTCCAGCGGTGCTGGCGGAGGCGTTCCCCCGACTCGACGCCTGGCCGAGCGATGTGCGCGACGAGCCCGCCCTCGTGCGACCAGATGGTGTGTCCGGCGGATAAGTACGCCCTGTCCGCGCCGAGTTCGTAACGGAGGGGATCAGCTCCCAGAGTTCATCGAATACCAGACGCTTCGACAGATCAGCACACGCGGCTGGCACCACACCACTCGACCATCAAGCATCACGCATGGCAGACAGCCTTCTACGCCTCGGCTGATGCGGCCGATCTGGCGGCCCGCTCGATCTTCGCCCAGTAGGCGGTGCGGGCGTCCTCATCGATCTGCATCTCGTGCTCGGGGCGCATCCCGGTTCGGCCGTCCACGCCTTCGCGCAGGATGTCGGCGTGCCCGGCGTGCCGGTTGGTCTCGCCGAGTACGTGGACCAGGACGGCGAACAGGTTCGTGCTGGAATAGGGCTCCGGCCACCACGGCACGTGGCCCGGGGCATCGAGGGCAAGCTCGTCGATCGTCGCGTCGGAGTGTTCCCACGTGCGCCGGCAGAACCCGATGATCTGATCGCGCGCCTCGTCCTCGGCCGCCCACAGATCGCTGCCGTCGTGGTCCTGCCACCGGGGCAGCGGTTCCGGGGACGGCCGGTCGAAGACCTCGCCCAGATATCTGGCCTCAACGCTGGCCACGTGTTTGACCAGGCCGAGGAGGTTGGTTCCGGTCACTGTCAAGGGTCGCCGGGCGTCGTATTCGGACAGGCCGTCGAGCTTCCACAGCAGCGCCTTGCGGTCCCGCCGCAGTCTCCCATGCAGGGTGTCCTTCGCGAATTCATCGATCATGCGGCATGAGCCTGCCATGGGAATTGCCTCCGCATGAACCGCATGGCGAAGCTCGTGCCCGTACGCCGGCTGGGCAGCATCCGGGCACGGTCGGGGCCGTCGGTCCGGCGAAATGACGCGGTTCCCCCCCTCCCCCCCGTCAACTAAGGAAGTAGGCCGCGCACTTGGTTCCCGTCGCTGCGTAAGGCCATGTCCGCTCCTTAGTTGTAGTGCGGCCTCAGGTGGAACGAGTTGATGGGCGTCAGATCGCGATACTCGCCGTGTCCGGCCGGGATCGACGACGTGCAGTCGTTCGCGTTGTAACTGAGGCACAGCTCCACCACCGCGCCGTCGTACTGGTTGTTCAGTACCCAGTGGTTGCCCACCTGGTTGCTGAGGTTGTGGGCGCCATAGGTCCAGTAGATGTGGCTCGGCGACACGGCCGGGTTCTGGTTCTGGGGGTAGATGCAGACCGCGCCGTACGGGCAGCCTGCCCAGGTGTCGGCGGACTTGGCCTGTGCGGTGCCCGTCGCGACGATGACTGCCGTCATGCCGGCGAAGGCCAGCGCGGCGGCGCGCCTCAGCTTGGTGCGCATGGAAGGTGATTCCTCCGCTGTGGGATGGGGTGATGATCGGGGACCTTACGGAGCGGGTGGACGCGGCAGGTCCTGACAGATGTCAGGGCCCCTTCGGCGGCGCGAGTGCGTACGTTCGCGGGAGACCGTCGAGACCAGGGGGAGTGCCGTGGACAGAGTGCACAGATCTTGGAGATCGGGTGGAGCGGGACGGGGTGAGCGGCGATGGGGGCGCCGGGTTCGGCTGTTGCTGGCCGCGCTTGTGACGGTGGTGAGTCTCGGCCTGCCGGTCGCCTCGGCCGCTCCCGCGACCGCCGCGACGGGATGCGCGCCGTTGCAGTCCGGTGCGAGCCAGGCGGCCCAGGCGGCCGTGCAGGTCGCGTGCCGTTACGTCGGGCAGCAGTACGCCTGGGGTGGCGGTCACGCGCAGGGGATGCCCGGTCCCAGCCAGGGAATGTACGACCCCATCTACCCGGAGACCGCCGCGGACCCGACGTACTGGAGTTTCGACTGCATCGGCCTGGTGCGCTGGGCCTGGTACAAGGCGACCGGCCGGGACATCATCACGGAGCGCACGACGCAGGCGACCTTCGCGGCGCCGGGGTACGCGCACACGAAGCTGCTGAAGTCGCAAGGGTCGGCCGTGCTGTTGCCCGGCGACATCATGTACTTCGGCCGTGACGGCTTCGGGCCGACGCACGTCGCGCTCTACCTCGGCAACGGGATGATGGTCGAGGCACCGGAGTCCGGCGCGAAGATTCAGGTCAACACGATCAGCGCTCGCTGGGACCGCTACCAGGGTGCGTTCCGTCCGCATGCCGACGCTGTGCCGATGGTCTGGACCTGGGACGGCCGCGGTTCGTACCACAAGACCTGGGGCCAGCCCAATCTGCGGCAGGACTCGAACACCAGCAGCGCGATCAACTTCACCAACGGCAACGGCATCTCCGTACAGGTGCGGGTGCTGTGCCAGCGGGTCGGCGAACGGGCCACGGTCGACGGCATGGTGAACAACGTCTGGTCATACCTGCCCGACTATCACAGTTGGATCAGCAATCTCTTCGTCCAAGGGCCGGCGTTGCTCAAGGACGTACCGTCCTGCGGTGACTTCCCACCGATCGGCGGGACCCTGGCCGGTGCGGAGAACAACACGTCCTGTGGCGACGGTACTCAGCCCGACTCCGCGGGTGCCTGGACGGCCAAGTCGACCACCGTCTTCGGCCGTACCGTGGAACTCCGCTACAACAGCACCACCCAGTGCGCATGGGGCCGCATCATCGGAGGCACGGTCGGCGACGAGATCTGGGTGGACCGCAGTGCCGACGGAGGGAACACCTGGGACTCGATGCTGGGCTACACCACCGTCACCTCGGGCAATGACGCGCACACCACCCAATGGAACGACGCCGGCCTCGTGATGCGCGCCTGCGGCACGAACGGCCGCGGCGGCAGCATCGAGTGCACGGGCTGGTTCTGACCTCAGGTACCCGACGCGGTGGCGGCGCCCCACCGTTGGGCCGGTAATCGCGCGCCAGGCCGTCCCGCCGTGCGAAGCATGGGCAGGCAGGACGTAATCCGATGCGGGCCCTGATCGAGCGCCCGACCCACCTGACAGGGTCGGGCGCTCTTGCACGGGTCGGGTCACGGGGAGGCAGCACGGTGTCTGCTTGTCGATCAGGGCGTCCGCCAGGTGCACGAAGGATGGGTGAGCGATGTGGCTCCTGTTGGACGAACACGTCGTCCAGCTCTGGACCCCGCGGATCAAAGCTCTGGACGACCGGTACAAGGCCGTGACCGTCGACGACGACGGCCAAGCACTCGACCAGTTCCACGGGCTGCCCGGCCCCGACCTCTGGTGGTGGCGGAGGCACCCCCGGATGCTCACAGGAGACCTCGGGAGCTCACTGCGCTCCGTCGGTGCCACCGGCACCGCCCCGGACACGGCATGACCCTCCCTCAGCCTCGTGAACTCGCCCGTGAGCAAGCCAACCGCTCCGACGGCGGCAGGCAGGCAGGCAGCGACGGGCTGCGGCTGCGGCCGCCCCTATGCCCGATGCGGGGTCCGGGGCGCCCGAGGCATGAAATCGGGCACCGCACCGGAGACCGCACCGGGCGCCACTCGCGAGTGCTCAGGGGCGGGCGCCGGGCTTGTCCACGACGCCCCAGGCGTCGCGGGCGCTGACGATGAGCCCGTCGTCCTTGCTGTCTCCGAGGTAGGCGTAGCTCTCCGGGTCGAAGAAGATCTCCTGCTTGCCCTGCCAGCCGGACGGGATCTTCTCGGGATAGTTCACGCTCACGCTGATCGCCGCACGGCCGAGCGGGTCCTTCACACCGGTCGTCACCCGGGCACCGGGGATCTTCGCGAGCGCCCGGAACAGGCCCGCCTGGACCTTCGGCGGGATCAGCACCGACCGGTACAGCACGTTGATCTCCCGCCAGTCGCGCTGTGCGCGCGTCTCCCCCTTGATGTCTCCGATGGCATGCTCCTCGCGGATGCGCTTCATCATGCGGTCGGGGTCGCTCGGCAGGGTGTCGAGGAAGCGGTAGAACTGCCGCTGGGAGCGGTCGTCGTAGCCCTCCTTCTTCCATTTCTCCTCCTGGTTGGGGCCATACCAGACCTGGAGCTCGTCCGGGTCGAAGTCCGAGACGTCACCGGCCGGGGGGATGCCGGGCAGATTGGCGTGCCCGGTGCCGTCCCAGCGGGTCCACTCCTCGCTGGTGCGCGACTTGTCCTGGCTGGAGACGATCCCCTTGTCGCTGATCTGCTGCCGCCCGCCCTGGCCGAAGACGGTCTCCTTCTCGTACACCCACTGCTTCGGGCCGGGTTCGGTCCCGTCGTGCTTCTCGACGGTGGCGGCGGCCAGTTCGAGCGTGTCGGCGGCAGCTCCTGCCGACAGCACCTGGGGGCCCTTCGGCGCGGAGGCGCCGGTAACGTCTCCGGGCAGGGCCGTGATGATCCCCGCGGTCACGGCCAGGGCCCCTGCCGTGGCGGCGCCGACCAGCATCATCCGGCGCTGGGGAAGTCCGGCGCGTCCTCGGGAGGTGTCCCGGTGGATCGCCGCGGTGAGGCGGGCGCGCGGCGAGACGAGCCGGTCGGCGCCGGAAGGGGGCGTGTCGGCGCGCAGGCCGCGGAGTTCGGAGAGCTCGTTCATGCGGGGTCACCTTCGTGTATGCGAGCGTCGACGAGAGGGGTGCCGGCCGCGCTGGTCGCGGTGCGCAGTTTGCGGCGGGCGCGGTTGAGGCGGGAGCGGACGGTGCCGACAGGAATGTCGAGGGCTTCGGCGATCTCCTGGTAGCTGAGGTCGGCCCAGGCGAACAGCAGCAGGACGTGCCGGTCGCCCGCGGAGAGCCGGGCCAGCGCTCCTGCGAGGGGGCGGGCGGCGGCTTCGGCGGCGAGACGATCGTCGGCGGAGTCGGTCCAGCTCTCGGCAACGGGGTCGTGGCCGGTGCGGGCGAGCAGTTTGAGTGCCTTGATCTCCTGCCGGCGGTGCCGGCCGATCTCCTTGGCGGCGATGCCGTACAACCAGGGCCGCACCCCGGCCCGGGCCGCATCGAACCGGGACCGTATCCGAAAGGCCGTCAGGAACGTTTCCGCGGTGACGTCGTCGGCCGCATCCCGGCCCAGCCGCCGGGTGACGTACTGGTGGATCGCCGGGGCGTGACGGTCGAAGAGCGCTGCGAAACGCTCGGGCTCCTCCAAAGAGGCCGCGATGAGCTCGGCGTCGCCGCCGGCCTGGTCGGTCATGGACAGTCCGTCCGTCGGTGGGGTCGGTGAGTGTCAGGATGGCGGGTGTTCACACCCCGTACTCGCCACCTGACGACGAACGGGTTCACGGCGTCGGCTCAAGGACGCCGTGAACCTACGCGGCCCGCCGCGGCGCAGCCGGCTCCCCGACCCGTCCCGGGGCCTCATGGACACACTGCCGTGCTGCTTCGGCGCGGGTGGTCAAGGGCCGTTTCGCACGCAACCGAGACCTCGCGCCGGGTCTGCTGGGCAGCGCCGTGCCTGCTGCACCTCATCGCGCTGGAGCCATCCGGTGCTTGGCGGCGACGGAGTGGAGCGGTCAGCGGCGGGTGCCCAGGGCAGGCACGACGGCCACCTGGGGATGTTGCCGTACAGGAGCCTGCTAGCCCAGGTCCAGTGCGTTGGGCAGGCCCCAGCGGTAGCGGGTTCGGTCGTGGCGTTTGAGGGCCTCGAACTCCGGCGCCCGGTACAGCGGAGTGATCGTGCAGCGCGGTGCGCCCGAACCCGTGCTGTCCAGCAGCGCGTTGACCGCCGCGCGTGCGGAGGCGTTGGCGCCTTCCATGGTCGCCAGGTCGATGTCGACGGAGACGTAGTCACCGGCGAGGTAGAAGTTCGGGATCTTCGTCGCCGCCGTGGGGCGGTTGTGGAAGGTGCCCACGGGGTGGATGAGCAGTTCGTCCTCGTTGACCGGGTGCGGGGTGCCGATGCCGTCGACGCCGGGGTCGAGGAACCACGAGTGCAGGGTGCTGTCCTTCAGCACCACCTTGCCCGTGTCGTTCAGCGCCGCCTTCAGCTGTGCCCAGACCTCCTTGGCGACCTCGGCCCGGGTGCACTGCTTGGCCGTCTTGCCGTACAGGATGCCGGGCTTGTCCCATTCGGAGATGTCGACGGAGAGACAGTCGGCGACGGCGCCGTCGCCGTAGTCGGCGGGGAAGTTCCGTTCCGGCCAGTGTCGGGCCTGCTGGATGGCCGTCAGGGCCCAGGGCGAGTCGACGCAGTTGAGGTGCCCGTCGAGGAGGGGTGCAGACTGGGTGAGGTAGAACTGGATGCCGGTCATCCAGTCCGTGGCCAGCTTGTCGCAGCGCGCGAGTTGGGGGTCGGCGGCACGCAGGGCCGGACCCCAGGTACGGCGGGCGTGCTCCACGGGCATCGCGCAGACGTAGTGGTCGGCGGTGACGGTCCGCGTCCGGCCGGCCGGGTCCGTGATCAGCGCTCCGGTGACTCTGCCTCCGTCGTACAGCACCTCCCGGACGGTCCTGCCGACCTCGAACACGACACCGAGTGAGGTCAGATGGGCAACCCACGGGTCGATCCACGCCTCGTTCGTGGGTGCGTTGAGGATGCGGTCGAGCGGGCCGTCCGCGCCTCGTCCCAGCCCGTTGAAGACGAACGCCTCCAGCAGACGGGCGACCGTGCGCGTGCTGGCCTCCTCCGCCTTGGTGGCGACGATGTTGCGGGTGACGCCGACCGCGAGGATGCGCCGGTAGTCCTGGCTCATTCGCCCGGCTCTGATGTAGTCCCACCAGGGTGTGTTCTCCCAGACCTCGTTGCGTCGCTCGTCGCAGCTGGTGAGGAAGACCAGGACGCGGTTGACGAAGTACGCCGTCTCGTGCGGCGGTATGCCGCGCGCGGTCTCCATGACGGCGGTCAGCGCGCGGCGGACGTCGTCGAGTGTGAGGTCGGGCGGCTGGTGGCCGGGCCAGGGAAGAGGAAGGCGTACGTCCTCCCGGCCGGTGCGGGCGAAGGACATCTCGGAAGGGGCGACGAGGTTGTCCCACACACCGTGGGCATTGCCCGGGAACGGGATGCGCCGCATCGTGTCGGGCAGGTTGTGGTAGATGCCCGGGATGAAGCGGAAGCCGTGCTCGGCGGGTAACTCCCGGCGACCGCCGCGCGCGCTGCCCGGCACCCCCATGCTGCGGGCCTTGCCGCCGAGCGCCCGGCGCTCGTAGACGGTGACGCGGAAGCCGCGCTCGGCGAGTTCGTGTGCGGCGGTCAAGCCGGCCACTCCGCCGCCGAGCACGGCGACCGACTCCGGAACGCGCGCCAGGGGGGCGTGTGCCGCCGCCTGTGCCGAGTGGGCGGTGCCCAGCGCGGCAGTGCCACCGACGGCAGCGGTCCCGGCCATGAACGTCCGTCGTGAGGAACCTGAGCCGACCATCCACTCCCCCTCTTACCGCAGGTAACCATCGCGTCCGCCGCAGGAGCATACGAACAACCCGTGCGACCCGGAAGGTACGTGCGGACCCATTCCGTCGTTGGCCGGAAACCGAGCCGACCAAGGGCGGACGGTTGGCCGACAAGCTTTGCCCGCCAAGGGCCTGTAATCCGGCTCGGATACTGCGCCGATAACGGCCGCGGCTAGGTTTGCGGCTCCCCTGTCACGTCAGTGAAAGGAACTCCGTGAACAAGCTTGCCTGCGCCTTGCTTTCCGCAGTTCTCCTGGGTGGCGTGTCCGTCGCCGCCGCACCCGCGGCCTCGGCGGCCACCGCGCCGGGCACCACCGTCTCGGCGGCGCCCGGCTGCGTCACCGAGACCCAGGAGGTGAGCGACGGCTACGGAACGATCACCGTGTGCGTGAACGAGGACGGCTCCGCCCGGGCCTACGGCGACGTCCACTGCACCGCGTTCGGCGCCACCCTGGTGATGTGGGAGATCGGCTGGCAGACCACCTCCGGCGTCAAGTACTCGACGGTGGCCATGGCCGGCTGGGGCCACGACGACATCGAGTTCGACGTCGACCCCTCGGCAGGCCCGGACGGGATCAAGGGGATCACCGGAGTGGACGGGATCTATTTGTCCACGATCTACATGTGACCCCGTTCCGAGGGTGGTGCCAGCTCACACCCAGGACGCGATTCGAGGGGGGACGTTACCGTCCTCGCCGAAGGGGACCTTGTGGGATCCCGGCGAAAGGTTCCCTTCCAGGTGTTTCGGTCATGGCGGGAAAGGCCCGACCGACGTGGTGGTCGTGACCGACTTTCCGATTCCCAGGAGAACGCTTCTGCCTTGAGCGTGGGAGGCCGCTGCTAGGGGGTGGGCTTTCGGCCTTCGTCAGGTGCCGATGCCGTGGGCCAGGAGGCTTTCTGCCGTGTCCGCGATGGTGTCGTCGATCGGGCGTGCTTTCCAGCCGAGGACGGTTTCCGCCTTGGCGCTGGTGGCGTCGAGGTCGCGGCCCAGTTGGTGCTTGAGCAGGCGTAGTTCGGGGTTCACGGTGGCCAGGGCGCGGGTGAGCCAGACGGGCAGTTCGCGGGTGGGGGCCTTCGCGGCACGTTCGCCCAGGCGGTCGCGCAGGATGCGGGCGATGTCGGCCACGCGCAGGCTGGGGCCGGCGACGGCGAGGAAGCGTTCGCCGGCGGCCGCGGGGTCCGTCATGGCGCGCAGATGGAGGTCGGCGACGTCGCGGACGTCGACGTAGCCCATGGCGAAGGGTGGGCTGGCGGGCATTTTCCCTTCGAGCATTCTGCGTATCAGGCGCAGGGAGGGCGGGTCGTCGGGGCCGAGGAGGGGGCCGAAGACGCCCGTGGGGTGCACGGCGGCCAGTTCCATGCCTGCCCCTTCCTCGGTGATGAACCGCCAGGCGGCGCGTTCGGCGAGGGTCTTGGAGCGTTGGTAGGGCGGGATGTCGGCGTCGGTGTTGGTCCAGTCCGCCTCCGTGAACGGGGTGATGCGGGGCGGGTGTCCGATGCCGATGGCGCCGAAGGAGCTGGTCAGGACGGTGCGGCGGACGCCGGCGTCGCGGGCTGCGCGCAGGACGCGCAGGACGCCCTCTCGGGCCGGGGCGATGAGTTCGTCGTCGGTTGCCGGGGTGTGGCGCAGGGTGGGTGAGGCGACGTGGAGGACGTGGTCGCAGCCGGCGACTGCGGCGTCCCAGCCGTCGGGGTGCTGGAGGTCGGCGCGGACGACGGTGAGACGGTCGTCGTCGAAGGTGGCGGCCTGGTGCAGCCAGGAGCGCAGGTCCGGTTCGCGTCGCAGGTCGCGGACGGTGGCGCGGACGGTGTGGCCGGCGTCGAGCAGGGCGAGGATGCACCAGCTTCCGATGAAGCCGGTTCCTCCGGTGACCAGGACCGGTGTCATGTGTGTCTCCTCAGCTTGCGGCATGGTTGGGGAGCGGAGTGGGTGGGGGCGTCGCGGGCAGGCGCCGGGCGGCGATGCTGCTGGCGAGGAGGGCGTGGCTGATCATGATCGGGTAGATGACGGCGCGTTCGAGCAGGCCGATGTTCCACATCCAGCCGGTCAGGGCGTCCGCCATGAAGAGGGGGAAGGCGATCAAGCCGGCGGTGCCCAGGGCGATGCTCGCGGTGGAGCGGCGGCGGCTGAGGCCGATGCGGGCGCCGTTGGCTCCGGCGGCGATGGCCATGAGGTTGCCGGCGACCATGACGGTCTGCGCACCGAGGGTGTGCAGGGCGATCAGGCCGTTGTCGACGTTGGCGTTGGAGCCCTGGAAGATGCCGACGAGGCTGACTCCGGCGCCTGCCAGGACGGCGAGGATCACGATGACGGTCGGGCGGAGGCCCTTGCGCAGGTCGAACACGAGGAAAGAGCCGACGGCCAGGAGGACGCCGTAGGCCACCCAGCCGGTGTTCATGACGGCGCCGAGGGGTGAGTTGGCGACTTGCCCGAACGCGGTCTGGGGCGGGCCGGTCAGGCCGAGGTGGCTGACCCAGTTGTGGAAGGGCGAGTACGGCGGGTCCTGCCATGCGGCAGCGGTGACGAACTCCGCCAGCCAGGACACCAGCGGACCGAGCAGGATGAGGAGGCCTCCGGCGCGGGCGGCCGGGCCGGAGCGGACGATCGAGCTCATGACAGGGCCATTCCGGGGACGCGCCGGCGGATGGCCTCCAGCTCCGCCTCGTCGGAGACGCCCTGCCAGTCGTGGCGCGGGGTGTAAGGGGCTTCCAGGGTGCGTACCTCGTCGTCGGTGAGGTCGATGTCGAGGGAGGCCACGGCCTCGTCGATCTGGCGGATGGAGCCGGCGCCGACCAGCGGCGCGGTCACGACCGGCTGCCGGCGCAGCCAGGCCAGCGCGATCTGGGCGCGGCTCACGCCGTGCGCGTCCGCCACCTGGCCGACCGCGTCGATGATCGCCTTGTTGGAGGCTTCCTGCGCGGGCGAGTAGAGCAGGTCGGCGTAGGCCGCGTCGGTTTCGGAGCGCTGGGTGGAGCGGGCGTCGCCCCAGGCCCGAGCCAGGCGGCCGCGGGCCAGAGGGGACCAGATGAGGGTGCCGACGCCTTCGTCCAGGCACAGCGGGATCATCTCCCGTTCCTCTTCGCGGGCGAGGAGGTTGTAGTGGTTCTGCATCGACACGAACCGCGCCCAGCCGTGCCGCTTCTGCAGGTGCAGCGCCTTGGCGAACTCCCAGGCGTGCATGGAGGAGGCGCCGAGGTAGCGGACCTTGCCGGCCTGCACCACGTCGCTGAGGGCCTGAAGGGTCTCCTCCCAGGGGGTGGAGTGGTCGTTGCGGTGGATCTGGTAGAGGTCGATGTAGTCCGTGCCGAGGCGGCGCAGGGAGTGGTCGACCTCGGTCATGATCGCCTTGCGTGACAGTCCGCGGCCGTTCGGGCCCGGCCGCATCGGGTGGCGCAGTTTCGTGGCGATGACCACGGCGTCGCGGTCGGCGTAGTCCTTCAACGCCCGGCCGAGAATCTCCTCGCTGGAGCCGTAGGAGTACAGGTTCGCCGTGTCGAAGAAGTTGATGCCCACCTCGAGGGCGTGCTTGATGAGCGGGCGGGCCTCCTCCTCGCCCTTCGACCACACGGGGTGTCCGCGGTCGGGTTCGCCGTAGGTCATGGCGCCGATGGCGATCGGTGACACGTCCAGGCCGGTGGTGCCGAGCTTGATGTAGCGCATGGTGCCCCTCTAAAGTAAGTGGAGAGCTCTCCGAATAACGTAGTGGAGAGCTCTCCACTTAGCAAGGGGAGATCTCGTGGTCCGATCCGACGCCCGTGAGAACAGGGCGCGCATCCTCGCTGCCGCCCGCGAGGCGCTGGGCGAGGACGGCGCCACGTCGATGAACCAGATCGCCCGGCGCGCCGGCGTCGGCCCGGGCACGCTGTACCGCAACTTCCCCACCCGCGAGGCGCTGGTCCTGGCCGTCTACCAGGACGAGGTCACCCGCATTACCGGCACCGTGCCCGACCTGCTCGGTGAGCTGCCGCCGCTGGAGGCGCTGCGCACCTGGACGCTCGATCTGGTCGAGGCCATGCGCAGGAAGCACGGCCTGGGCGAGGCCCTCAGCCCCAGCGCGCACCAGGCGATGAGCGAACAGAGCTACGGCCCGGTCATCACGGCCATCACCGAGCTCCTCGACGCCGGCAAGAAGGACGGAAGCATCCGCGCGGACGCCGAGCCCGGTGACTTTCTCCAGCTCACCGGCGCGCTGTGGCGTGCCGCCGCCGTCCCCGAGGACCGCGCTCCCCGCATGCTCGCGCTCATCCTCGACGGGCTGCGCGCACAGCCGCAGCGCTGAGGCCCGGTCGGAGATCGATGAGGACCGGCCGGAGATCAGTAGAAGACTGGCCCGAAACCGGGGTGGCGACCGGCCGGAGACCGGGTGACGACCGGCCGGAGGTTGGGTGGCCACCGCGTGCTGACGGTGGGCGGCGGTCGTGGCCGGCAGAGGTGCTCAGTGAGCCTGCGCGAGGAGTTCCCGCGACAGCGCCCACAGGCGCCCGGCGTTGTCCGGGTCGACGGCGTAGCGGGCGACGCCGTGCAGGGTGCCGGTGCGGCGGTCGACGACGTCGCTCTCGTTGCAGTCGACGAAGTAGCGGCCGCCCACGCCGTCGAGGAGCGGTGAGGCGGCGAGCAGGACGGAGGTCGCCGCTCCCTGCTCGACCGTCTTGATCAGATGGTCGGGCACGAGCCCGCTGCCGCGGCCGGAGGTGTGGCGCTGCAGGTTCGTGTGGATGGCTCCGGGCATGCACGCGTTGACGGTGATGCCGTCCGCGGCCCAGCGGCGGGTCGCTTCGACCGCGAAGAGGACGTTAGCGGTCTTGGACTGGCCGTAGGCGAGCCACGGATCGTAAGGGCGGAAGGCGAAGTTCACGTCGTCCCACACGATCGGGGAGCGCTGGTGACCGGAGGAGCTCACCGCGACGACACGCGCGTCGCCGGCGGCGGCCAGCGCCCGGTGCAGGCCGGTGGCGAGAGCGAAGTGCCCCAGGTGGTTGGTGGCGAACTGCCACTCCCAGCCCTGCACGGTGTACCGCTCGGGGCAGGCCATGACGCCCGCGTTGTTCACCAGGACGTGCAGTGGGCCGCGCCAGGCGGCGGTGAAGGCACTGACGGCGGCGGGTTCGGTCAGGTCCAGGTGCGCCACGTGCACCTCGTCACGTCCGGTGGAGGCGGCGATGTCCTTGGCCGCGCGTTCGCCGGAGGCGACGTCCCGCACGGCGAGAGTGACTTCCGCCCCTGCGGCCGCCAGGGCCCGGGCCGTCTCGGCGCCGAGCCCCGACGAGGCACCGGTGACCACCGCACGACGGCCGGTGAGATCGACGCCCTGCGTCACCTCGTCCGTCGTGCTGGAGAAACCGAAGGGGGTGGTGATGAGGCTCATGGGTGAACTCCTCGATGTGGATGTTCTGTGTGGTCGGAGCGGGCCATGCCTTCGACCGGCCGTGTCTGCAGGCCGGCGTGACGACCCGGCGCGACGACCCGGCTTTTTGAGTTGGCGTCCTGACTCGGCGTCTTCGGGGGTCAGGGGGTGAGCATCCGGTCCTGTTCCACCGGAGGTGTGCCGTCGTGCCAGGGCAGGACCTTTCCGAACCGGACCAGTTCGCCGTACAGGGCGGGATCCACGTGCTCGGCGAAGACGAGGTCGAGCACGGCCTCGGCGGCTCGGGCAGGGGTCTGGGCCCGGCTGTGGTCACCGAACCAGGGCCGCGAGGTGGCCGTGTCGACCATGCCCGGGCACACGGCCGCGATCAGGGTGCCGTCGGCCAGGTCGCGTGCACGGCGCTCGGCGGCGACGGCACGGACGGCGGCGACCTGAGCGACCTTGGACGGCACGTTCAGCCACAGGGGCCAGCCCGCCTCCTGCGCCGTCCTGCTGTGGATTGCGCTGCGCCAGGACTCCACGGCGTACTCGACCTGGTCGAGGCTCGCACCGTCGAAGAGGTGATGCAGCCGGGTGTCGAGATGGCCGAGCGTGCCCAGGCTGCTGGCCACGACCAGGAGCCGGCCGCCCGGGCGCAGAACGGGGCCGAAAGCCCGCAGCACCGCGTGCGTGGCGGTGTTGGAGACGTCGATGAATTCATCGGCCCGCTCGGCCTGCGACTCCTCGGGCGACAACCGGGCGACCGCGTTGGACAGCACGACGTCGACCCCGCCGTGGCGCGCTCGGAGCTCGCCAGCGAGACGGGCGATGGCATCGGTGTCGGTGACGTCCAGGACGTGGCCCTCGACGCGGGCGCGTGTGCCGGGCAACCGGCCGACCTCGTGGGCGGCCTCCCCCACCCGCCGGTGGCTGCGGCCGGTGAGCAGGACGAGATCGTCCGCGTTCATACGGGCCGCCAGCCCCTCGGCCAGGGCGCGGCCCAGCCCCTGGTTGGCGCCGGTGACGAGAGCGATACGAGAAGCGTTCATGCCTGCCACGCTAAGAACGCGGCGCGTCATGCGTCCAACGAAAGTTCGGCACATCTGGTATGCGTAAACGTCATGGACTTCGAGGATGTCTCCCTCACCGCGCTGCGCGTCTTCCGCGCCGTCGCCGAACACGGGACCTTCACCGCGGCCGCCGCCTCTCTGGGCTACACCCAGTCCGCCGTGTCCCGGCAGGTGGCCGCGATCGAACGGGCCGCGGGCACGCAACTGCTGCAGCGCCGGCGCGAAGGCGTCCGGCTGACCGCGGCCGGCCGCACCGTCCTGCGGCACGCGACGGTCGTGCTCGACGAGATCGAAGCGACCGCCAGGGAACTGTCCGGCCTGCCCCCAGCGGCCGGTACCGTCCGCCTGGGATGGATCCCCAGCGCGGGAGCCGTCCTTCTCCCCCGGGCCCTCACCGAACTCAGCCGCACCGACCCGGGTCTGCGCGTGGTCAGCCGTGAGGGCACCACCCCCGTCCTCGTACGCGCCCTGCGCGCCGGCAGCCTGGATGTGGTTCTGCTCGGCTCAGCGCCGCCCTTCCGCTCGCCGGACACCGAGACGCCCCCGCTCGTGGTGGAGACACTCACCGAGCGTTCCCTGCGCCTGGCGGTACCGGTCTCCCATCCGCTCGCCCGGGGCGACTTCGTCGATGTGGCCGATCTCCGCGGACAGCGCTGGATCGCGGGCCCCTCCTCCGGCGAGGACCGCCTGATGGGCGTATGGCCGGGCCTGGACGAACGCCCCGAGATCGCCCACACCGCACGCGACTGGCTTGCCAAACTCCACCTCGTCGCCGCGGGTTTGGGGCTGACCACCGTGTCGGCGGCGCTCGCCCCGGCCGCACCCGAGGGTGTCCGCATCCTGCCGGTGCGCGGCGGACCTCAGGAACAACGGCGCCTGCTCCTGGCCCGCCTCGATCGCCCGTCCACGCAGCCGGTCGCCCGGGTGGCGGCTGCCCTCCGCGCCGCCGCCCTCGATACCACCTGACGGCGACTGCCGGCCGCGGCCGGTGCCGGCGGTGCGGTGTGCGGGGGTGGGGGGTTGCCGGCGCACGGACGAGGGCCGTCGGCGGTCGGCGGCGGGCAGCCGTCCCGGCAACGGCCGGCGCCCGCCGCGGCCCCGGTCGGGGGCGGTACGGCGGGCGCCGGGTCGGCTGTGGCTACTCGACGATCTTGAGCAGCTTGTTCGCGGTGCCCTGCGACGGGTTGGAGATCTTGTCGGGAGTGGCGCCGTCGGTGAGGGCCTTGGCCACCTGGTCCGGCGTGGCGTCCTTGTGGCCCGCCAGGTAGACGGCCGCGGCACCTACGACGTGCGGGGTGGCCATGGACGTGCCCGAGATGGTCTTGGTGCCGTCATCGCTGTCGTTCCACGCGGAGGTGACGTCCGAGCCGGGGGCGTAGATGTCCACGACCGAACCGAAGTTGGAGAAGTCGGACTGCTGGTCGTCCTTGGTCGAGGAGGCGACGGTGATGGCCTCGGCGACACGGGCCGGGGAGCCCTGCCCGGCGTCGGCGGAGTCGTTGCCCGCGGCGACACCGAAGGTGACACCGGCCGCGATGGCCTTCTTCACGGCTTCGTCGATGGCCGGGTCGGCGCCACCGCCCAGGCTCATGTTGGCGACCGAGGGGCCCTGGTGGTTCTTGGCGACCCAGTCGATGCCGGCGATGACCTGCTCGGTCGTTCCGGAACCGTTGTCGTCGAGCACCCGGACGGCGACGATCTTCGCCTTCTTGGCCACTCCGTGGGCGGTGCCGGCGATCGTACCGGCGACGTGGGTGCCGTGGCCGTTGCCGTCATTGGCGTCGTTGTCGTTGTCCACCGCGTCGAAGCCCGAACTGGCCCGTCCCGCGAAGTCCTTGTGCGAGATCCGTACGCCGGTGTCGATGACGTACGCGGTCACCCCCTCGCCCGCGCCGTCGGGGTAGGTGTACTTGCTGTCGCCGGCCGTGTCCGCCTGGTCCAGGCGGTCCAGGCCCCAGGAGGGCGGGTTGTCCTGGGTGGCGTCGATACTGAACTTCTTGACCTGTACGACCTTGGCGACCGCCGGGTCCGCGGCCAGCCGCCTGGCCTCGGCCGATGACAGGCCACTGGCGGAGAAGCCGTTGACGGCGGTCGAGTACGTGCGCCGGAGCTTGCCGCCGTACTCCTTGGCGAGCGCGGACTTGTTCGCCTTTTCGTCCAGCGTGACGATGAAGCTGCCGGGAACGGCGTCCTTTGCGCCGAGTCCGTACACGGTGCCTTCTGCCGGGGTGGGTTCGGGTGCCGTGTGCGCGTGGGCCGTACCGATGGTCGTCAGGGTCGCGACGACAGCAGTAGCGGTGAGGAGCTGCATTCTGCGTGTGAATGCGCGAGATGCCATGTGAGGGTTCTCCTCGTCAGGTGGTGTGGGGGGTGTGGAGTTCGGACCGAACCTGCGTCGGGTCCGCCTCGAACCTGACTGATTGATGTGCGCAGATCAAGGACTTCAAGCGGATCGGTGCCGTAAGCGCAGGTCGACAGCACGTGAACCAGCCATCACGTCCGCACACTTGGCCCTCACATGGCCGACGCTCATGCGGACATCGTGTCGAGAATATGTGCCCATACAGGAGAGGCCGACGTGGCCGTGCGAAATGCGGGTAGGCGCCGCCGGTTTCACAGCAAGCGATTGCGGAACCGGCGGTCCGACCGGGCCTGAAATTGGTGCAGACCGCGTCGCGGCCCGGAAAGCAGGCCGGTTTGGAACCCCGGAAAATGCGTGGGCGATGAACCGGGATTCATCTGTTTTCTCCCGCAACAATTGAAGGGGAGGCGTGAAAGCGGGCAGGGTGCCATGCACCCTGCCCGCTCTCCTTGCCGACTGTGCGTCAGAAGGCTTTGCGCAGTTTCTCCTTCCAGCTCGCAGAAGCAGGGACCTCGGCCTCGCTCTCCGCCTGCTGGTGCATCAGTCGGGCGACGCTCACTCGTACGTGGGCTTCGCGGCCGCGCTGCCTGACGGACACCACCCACGAGCCGTCGGGAGTGAGATAGGCCTCCCTCGCGGGCTGATCGCCGGGTCTGGCATGCCGGGCGATCACGGCCGGCACGTGCCGCAGGGCGAGCCGCTCGGCTTCCGCGGCCGCCTCCTCCGCGGTCGAGCCGACGCCCCGGGTGGCCACCAACTTCCACCGGTGCAACTTGAGTTCCACGCCCTCGGCGTACTTGGTCTCCCGTGTGTCCTCTTCCACGAGGACGTACCAAGTGGTCATGGCAGGAGCTTAGGCCCCGCGCCGCTACAGGCCCATGTCCCGGCTGCGGACATCCTCCAGGGACTCCCGGCGGACCAGGAGGCGGGCCAGACCGCCGCGTACGGCGACCACGGGCGGGCGGCCGACCACGGTCGCCCGGGCCGGGCCCGCCGTGCTGCGGCGGCCGATGAGGCGCGGTGCGTAGCGGACTCCGTACAGGGCGGGGTGGTTGTCGCTCATGCCGCCGTCCACGGCCACGAACACGGTACGGCCCGTGTGTTTGACGGACAGGACACGGTAGAGGGCGACTCCGGCCGGTCCGACGATCGCCCGCCCGGGCTCGATCACGAGGCGCGGCACCGGGATGCCGGCCCGGCCGCACGCCTCGGCCGGCTCGGTGCGGACCCCGCTCGCCAGGGCCGTCAGGTCGAGGACCTGGTCACCGGGGCGGTAGGCGATGCCGTGTCCGCCGCCGAGGTCGAGTTCGGGCAGGACCAGGCCGTGCTGTTCGTGGAGGCGGCTCATCAGGCCGACCATGCGGCGGACGGCGACGAGGTACGGCCGCACGCTGGTGATCTGCGAGCCCACATGGCAGTGCAGGCCGGTGAGCCGGAGTTGCGGTTGGCCGAGGATGCGCGCGATGGCGTGCGCCGCGTGGCCGTCGGCGATGGACAGGCCGAACTTCTGGTCGTCGGTGCCGGTGCGCATCTTCTCGTGTCCGCCCGCGCTGACACCGGGCACGACGCGCACCATCACCCTCTGGTGCCCGTCCGGGCCGACCGCGGCGGCGAGCCGGGCGGTCTCGGCGGGGCTGTCGATGACGACCCGTCCGACGCCCAGGCGCAGTGCGGTGTCCAGGTCGCGCGGAGACTTGGCGTTGCCGTGCAGCACGATGCGCTCCGGCCGGAAACCGGTGGTGACGGCCACTTCCAGTTCCCCAGCGGAGCAGACGTCCAAGCCGAGACCCTCCTCGGCCGTCCAGTGGGCCATGGCCCGGCACGGGAACGCCTTGGCCGCGTAGAGGACCTCGGCGTCGGGGAAGGCCTGGCGGTAGGTGCGGCAGCGTTCGCGGACCTCGGCTTCGTCGAGGACGTGGACCGGTGTGCCGAAACGGTCGGCGATCTCGTTGAGCGGAACGCCTCCCACGGCGAGATCACCGCGCACCGGCTCGGTGGTGGACGCGGGCCACACCGGCACCCCGGCGGGTGTGGGCGTGGTGGCGGGTTCGTGGACCGTGGTCATGGTGTCGGCCCCTCTCAGGCGGTCAGCAGCGCGACGCTGGACGCCGATGCGGGAGTGGTGACCGGCGTGGGAGCCGGGGCGGCGAAGAGCGGGTCCACCGTGACGGTGGTGATGCCGAGCGGGGCGGTCAGCGCGCGCAGGGCCGGTTCGGCGAGTCGGATCCACCGCTGGTGGGGGCCGAGTGTGCCGGTCAGTGTGCGTTCGCAGGTGAAGCCGACGGCCGTACGGACGCCGAGGGGCGTGCGGAACAGCCGGGTCACGTATCCGGTGGGTCCCGGCCGGACCGGCACGTACAGCGCTCCGGCCGGGAACCGATCCGGAGGTTCGGACGTGTCACCGTCGATCAGTACTGCCATGGGGGCCTCCAGCGGTCGGAAGGTGTGTTGTCGAAGGCCCCGGACGCGGGGAGGCGGACCGGGGCTCACCAGCGACGTTATGCCCGGTGCTCCGTGTCGCTGGACGCCTCTGACGGAACACTGACGGAACTCCCGGCCGCCTTGACGGCATGCTGACGCGGCTGCCGTGGGCAGGTGCCGGCTTCCCGGCTTCCGCCCTCGCTGCTCGCTGCTCACTGCTCGGCGGCTGGGTGGCGGTGCCGCCGAATGCGCGTTGTATCTCGAACGCATCCATGCGGCCGGGTATGACGGAAGGGGTGCGAAGGCGCCGTCGGCGGGACGGTGTGGGTACGGAGCGAGGGACGTATGAGTGAGATCCCCGGGTCGGGAGGAGCTCCGGAGGTGGCGGGCTCGCCGCTGGCGGGGCGGGTCGCGGTCGTGACGGGTGCCGCCCGCGGTGTGGGTGCGGCTCTCGCGCGGCGCCTGTCGGACGCGGGGATGCTCGTCGCGCTGATAGGGCGCGAGGAGGCCACCCTCCGCCAGGCCGCCGCGGCTCTGCCGGGCCGCAGCCTCTGCGTCGAGACCGACGTCACCGACCGGGACGCGCTCGACCGTGCCGCCCGCGAGATCAGTGAGGCCCTGGGACGGGCGAGCGTGGTCGTGGCGAACGCCGGGATCGCCACCGGCGGGCCCTTCGTCCACACGCCGGCCGACCTGTGGCAGCGGGTCATCGACGTCAATCTCACCGGCTCCGCCAACACCGCCCGGGCCTTCCTGCCTCACCTCAGGGACACCCGCGGCTACTTCCTGCAGATCGCCTCCACCGCCGCCTTCGGCTCGTCCCCGATGATGAGTGCGTACTGCGCCTCCAAGGCCGGAGCGGAGTCGTTCGCTCTGGCCCTGCGCGGCGAGGTCGAACCGGACGGGGTCGGGGTCGGCATCGCCTACCTGCACTGGACCGGAACCGACATGATCACCGGCATCGACGACCACCCCGTCCTGAAGGCCCTGCGCCGCAATCAGCCCGCCTTCGCTCGCAAGGTCCACAGCACCGAGCAGGTGTCGGCATGGCTGGCCTCCGGCATCAGGCGCCGTGCCCGCCACATCTACGCGCCCCCGTGGCTGCGCTGGTGCCAGCCGCTGCGGCCCGCCTTCCCCGCCCTCGTCTCCCGCCTGGCCCGCCGGGAGCTGCGCCGGCAGCCACCGAGCCGGCTCGCGGCGGACACCGGCGTCCTGGGCGCGGGCGGCAGGGCCGACTACGACGCCCACCAGGCGGCGGCACGGCCGCACCCACCCGAGCAGCGTTCCTGACCAACCTGCGAGCCGGCATCCGCGAGACGTACGGGAAGGACCAGGCGTCTCCTCGTGGAGGATTCAGAGACGTGTGGCCGTGCGGATCAGTGCCGCGAGGGCCTGGGAGCGGCTGTGTGCGGGCCAGGCGATGTGGGTGACGACCTCAGGCGCGTCGGTCAGGGGGACGGCGGTGTGCTCGGCCCAGAGCCAGGCGCGGGCCGAGTCGGGGAAGATCGCCACGGTGCGTCCCAGGGCGATGAGTTGGGCCAGTTGCGTCTGGTCGTGGATCTCGGGGCCCGGGCCGGGGAGGGTGGTGCCGTCGCGGGTCCAGCGGGCCAGTGGGAGGTCCGGGATGTCGGTGACGTCGGCGAGGGTCAGTGTCCTGCGCGCGGCGAGGGGATGTCTGGCGGGCAGGATGGCGATCTGCCCTTCGGTCAGGAGCTCCTCGCTGTCGAACCCGGCGAGGGAGTTGAACGGTGCGTGCATGAGCGCCACGTCGGCGCGGCCGTCGCGCAGCATGTCACCCTGCTCGCAGGTTCCGCTCGGCAGCACCTCGACCTCGACCGCGTCCGGCTCGGCGGCGTAGGCGTCGAGGAGTTTGTGCAGCAGTTCGTGGGAGGCGGCGGCCTTCACCGCCAGCACCAGGCGGTTGCGGCGGCCGCCGGAACCGTCGGCGCCTGCGGAGCGGCGGGTGCGGCGCGCGGCGGCGGTCACCGCGTCGAGGGCTGCGCGCCCCTCGTGCAGCAGCATCTCCCCGGCCTCGGTCAGGGCGACGCCGCGGCGGTTGCGATCCAGCAGGCGGACGCCGAGCCGCCGCTCCAGCTGCTGGATGGCCCGGGACAGAGGCGGCTGGGCCATGCCGAGGCGCTCGGCGGCGCGGCCGAAGTGCAGCTCCTCCGCGACGGCCAGGAAGTACCGCAGCTCCCGGGTCTCCAGGGTTTCCAGGGTCTCCATCGGTTCAGCGTACGCGGTGATACCCGCCGGGTATGACAGGGCACCGCATCGGTATTGGTCGTATCCCTTCCGGGCGGGTGAACATCGACGGCATCGGGGGCAGCGCATCGCGGTCCCGTGGCCGGCACGGGCGCTTGCCGCGAGCCGAGCGCTTCGACGCGTCGAGCGGTGGGGACGCGCTGAGCGGTGGGACGCGCCGCGGTGGGCCACGTGACACGCAGCCCCGCAGGACATCCCGCTCAGCCAGGAGGAGACAAGCATGAACACAGTCACGACCCCACTGCCCGGCGGCGTCCGGCCTCTGGGCGACCTCACCGTCACCCGCTTCGGCTACGGAGCCATGCAGCTCGCCGGTCCCGGGGTCATGGGCCCGCCCGCCGACCGCGAAGGGGCACTCGATGTGCTGCGGGAGGCCGTCGAGCTCGGCATCACCCACATCGACACCGCCGGCGCCTACGGGCCACGCGTCACCAACCGGCTGATCCGTGAAGCGCTGCACCCCTACCCCGCGTCGCTGCGCATCGTGACGAAGGTCGGTGCGGTCCGCGACGCGCAGGGCGGTTGGCCCCCTGCCCGGGAGCCCGATGAACTGCGCCGCGCCGTCCACGAGAACCTGGAAGACCTCGGCGTCGACGTGCTCGACGTGGTCAACCTCCGGCTCGGTGACGCCCAGGGTCCCCGGCCCGGTTCCCTCGCCAAGCCCTTCGAGACGCTCGCCGAACTCCAGCGGCAGGGACTGATTCGCCACCTGGGGGTGAGCAACGCCACCGCGGAACAGGTCGCCGAGGCGCGGGACATCGCACCGATCGTGTGTGTGCAGAACCTGTACAACCTCGCCCACCGCCACGACGACGCACTGATCGACGACCTCGCCGCCGAGGACATCGCCTACGTGCCGTTCTTCCCGCTCGGGGGCTTCACCCCGCTGCAGTCCGCGGCACTGTCCGCTGTCGCCACCCGGCTCCGGTCGACGCCCATGTCGGTCGCCCTGGCCTGGCTGCTGCAGCGGTCGCCGAACATCCTGCTCATCCCCGGCACCTCGTCGGTGGCGCACCTGCGCGAGAACGTCGCCGGCGCGGGACTGTCGCTCTCCGCGGAGGACCTCGCCGAGCTGGACGCGATCGGCGGCTAGCGGGGGCCCGTACCCGGGGTGGGAGACCCGGCGGAGCGTGCGGCCGGCGCTTCGCTCGCGGCCCGAACGGACCTGAACCCACTGCTCCGTTCCACCTTCGCCACGTGCAGCGTGTAGCTGCGGTACCACTCGGCTCGCCCGCGCTCCTGCGCCGCGCGGTGCTCGGCGTCCGTCCGCCACTCCGTCAGAGCGTCCGCGTCGCGGAAGTAGCCGACGGTGATGCCCAGACCGCCGGGGGTCTGCGCGTGGTCCATGCCCAGATATCCGGGGAGGTCCTTCACCCGTTCTTCCATACGGGCGTCGGTCTCGCCGTAGTCGGTCTGGTTCGGGCTGCGCACGGTGGTGAAGACAGCGACGTAGTAAGGGGGTTCGAAGGCCTCGACCGGACGGACGGGCGCTGTGGAGTACCGGCGGGTGGCGTTGTCGGTGTGCGGCGGGACTTGCCGCCGCGCCTCCACCTCCATCTCGATCTTCATGCGCGGGTCGGCGAGACCGCACACGAGCATCGTGGCGGCCGGCCGGACGTCGCCGAAGCAGCGGCGCAGGACCGGCCAGCAGGGCTCGAAGTCCTCGCGCTCGGGCAACAGGTAGCGCACGCGCACCACGTCGGCGAAGGTGCAGCCCGCTTCGGCCAGTGCGGATCGCACATTGCGCAGACACTGCTCGGCCTGCTCCACCACGTCGTCGGAGATCGTCATGGTGGCGTAGTCGAAGCCGGTCGTCCCGGATACATGCACCCGGTCGCCGTCGACCACGGCGCGGGCATAGCCGATCTGCTCCTCGAAGGTCGAGCCGCTGAGGATGGCGCGTCGCTCTGTCATGCGCCGCACGCTAAGTGCCCGGCACTGATACGTCTAATACGGCCACCCGCATCACCTGATATCCCTGGGCGTATGGAGCGCCCCGAGATCCCGCTGCCGCAGCTGCACGCCTTCGTCGTGCTCGCGGAGGAACTGCACTTCGGCCACGCGGCGGCCCGCCTGGGCATCGCCCAGCCGCCGCTGAGTCAGCAGATCCGCCGCCTGGAGGACAGGGTCGGGCACGCGCTGTTCACCCGCGCCCCGGGGCGGGTCACCCTCACCCCGGCGGGCAACGAACTGCTGCCCGCCGCCCGGCGGGCCCTCACCGAGCTCGCGGACGGCCTGGCCGCGGCCCGGGCCGTAGGCAGTGGCAGGGCCGGCAGCCTGCGGATCGGCTTCGCCGCCTCCCTCGCCCTGACGGTCCTGCCCGGTCTGCTGCGTACGTTCCGTGACCGGACGCCGGACGTGCACCTGGACATCCGCGAGATGACCACCACTCCACAGATCGCCGCCCTGCGCGACGAGACGATCGACGTCGGTCTCCTGCGCGAACCTCCCGGCGAGGAGACCGGGTTGTGTTTCAGGACGGTGGTCAGCGAACCCTTCGTGGCCGTGCTGCCGTCCGCCCATCCGCTGGCCGGGCAACGCAGCGTACGGCTGGCGCAGCTGGCCGACTCGCCCTTCGTCCTGCTGCCCCGCGCGGTGGGTCCGGCGCTGCACGACCGGATCATCGGCCTGTGCACGACAGCGGGATTCACACCGCGGATCGTTCAGCACGCGGTGGAGTGGCAGACCGTGTGCGCCCTCGTGGAGACCGGTTTGGGCGTTTCCCTGGCCCCGGCGGGCATCCGGCGCATCCGTCTCAAGGGTGTCGCCTTCCGCCGGATCGAGCCCGGCACGGCTCGGACGCGGGTGGCCGTCGCATGGCGGGAGAACGACCTCAATCCCCTGGTCACCCGTCTGTTGGCGAGCGTCGGCCAGGAGCCTGCGGACGGGCCACGCTGACGGCGGCCTGACTACCGGTACGGCTCCCGTCGCCGATGCGTCGAGGAGCCGGTCCTCGGTTACGATCGCGTCGGCCGTCGTGGAACCGACCGGGGAGGAAGCCCATGTGGCGCAGGCTGGTCGGCGCGGTGGCCGCTCTGCTGGTGCTGTTCGTCGGCAGTCTCGCCTTCAACGCCGCTTCGGAGCAGAGCCGGTGGCCCGGGCCGCTGGACTTCGTGCGCCTCCATCCGTGGGTGGTGCTGCTGCTCCTGGTTCCGCTCGCCTGGCTGGGCCTGCGCCCCGAGGCACGCGGTGACCGCCCGCCGCACCGTCCGGCCGCGCCGATGACGTACCGTCTGCCGCCGCGCAACACCCACTTCACCGGTCGCGACGTCGCGCTGCGGGAGCTGCGACGGCAGTTCGGCTCGGCGGGTGAGGTCACGACGGTGGCCGTGCACGGGCTGGGCGGTGTGGGCAAGACACAGCTCGCGGTGGAGTACGCGTACCGCCACCTGTCGAAGTACCGGTTCGTCGGGTTCGTCGACGCGGAGGACCCCGACCTGCTGGCCTCGCAGTTCGCGTCGCTGGCCCGTCAGTTGGGTCTGGCCGACGCGGGCTCGGGGCAGGTCGTCCCGGGTGTGTACGCCACCTTGCGGGACCGCAGACCCTGGTTGATCATCTTCGACAATGCCGAGAAGCCCGGCCCCCTGCTGCACGCACTGCCGTCGGGTGACCTGGCGAAGAACGGCCACGTCCTCGTCACCACGCGGGTGAGCGCGTGGTCGGGCACGGCCGGTGTGCTGGATCTGCACGAGTTCTCGCGGGAGGAGTCCGTCGACCTGCTCATGCGCCGGGTGCCCGGCACGAGCGCCGGGACGGCGGACCGGATCGCGGAGCACCTGGGCGACCTGCCCCTGGCGTTGGAGCAGGCCGCCGGCTACATGAACTTCAACCACACGTCCGCCGACGCGTATGCGGCGCTGCTGGCCACGCGCTTGGAAGAGATGATCGCGCGCGGTGAACTGGCCGACCGGCCCGCGGTGGTCGTCTCCACCCTGTGGCAGCTGAGCGTGCGCAGGCTGCAGGAACAACACCCCCAAGCTGTGGAGCTGTTGCGGCTGTGCGCCCTCCTGGCTCCCGAGCCCGTCCCGCTGGATCTCTTCACCGGAGACCCTGACCCGTTGATCGCGGCGGCCCGGGACCCACTGGCGTGGGACGCGACGGTCGGTGCGCTGGCCGGCCTCGGCCTGGCGCGGCGCGAGGACTCCGCCCTGGTGGTGCACCGGCTCGTACAGGCGGCCGTCCGCGCCTCGATGACACCGGAGGAACTCACGACGTCCCGGTCCCGGCTGCGCCGCGCACTGCTGGAGGTCGTACCGCGCGACATCCACGGCGACCCGGACGCCCAGCCACGCTGGCACACCCTGCTCCCCCACGTGCTGGCCGTCACCAAGGACGACCCGCCGGTGGAACACGCGGCCGAGACGGCACAGTTGCTCCGGCCCGCCTCCGAGTTCCTCCTCGCGATCGGCGACCGGGCACTGGCGCTGCCCCTGTGCGAGCGCGCCCTCGCACTCGACGAAACCCTCGACGACCGGGACGCGGAGATCGGCTTCGATCTGATCACCCTGGCGCAGATCCACCGGGACCTCGGAGCACCGGAGACGGCACGCCCTCTGGCGGAACGAGCACTGCGCCTGCACGAGTCCTGCCTGCCCGCCGACAGCCCCGTCATCGCGACGGACCTGGCCACCCTCGCCCGGACGCTGTGCATGCTCGACGAGCACCGGGCGGCACTGCCCTTGGCCGAGCGGGCGCTGCGGATCGACGAGGCCGCGCACGGCCCGGACGACCCCTATGTGAGCTTCGACCTGGTCGCCCTGGCGACGGTCCACTTCGACCTCGGCGATCCGGCGGCGGCCCTGCCGTACATCGAACGGGCCCTGCGGATCCGCGAGGCCCACTACCCGTCGGACCATCTGTACATCGGCTACGCCCTGCTGTTCCACGCCAGAGCCCTCCACGCGGTCAACGACCCGGCTGCCTGGGAACCGGCGCGTCGAGGCGCGGACATCTTGCGCAGCCGACTCGGCGCGAGTCACCCGAAGACCGAAGACGCCGTCAGGCTCGCGGACAGCTTGCGGCGGTGACACGGTCGGATCGCACCCCCCATCGCAGCACACCATGCCGCGCCCTCCGTGGGGTGGCGTGCGGTGCGCTGATCGTCTGCGGTGTGCCGTGAGACGTCGGGTGCAGTCGACCCGCCGGTCGCCGAACCGGGTGAGCCACGTGACGGCTGACCGCTGGCGCGCTGCTGAAGCGAAGTGGGACAGGGTGTCACCCCCCGGCACGCATGCGATCCGCGATGCCCAGCGTCAGGGCCTCCGCGTGGTCCTCCAGGTTCCACGCCCCGTCACGGTGGGCGTGGTTGCTGATCCAGAAGACGAGGAGGCCGTCACGGAGGAACCGGCCCAGGAACCCGAGGGACCAGTCGTTTCCGCCGTCATGCCAGGCGAGAGGGCCGTGTGCGGTGTCCCGGATGCTCCAGCCGTATCCGTACGCGCTGTCCGATTCCGGCTCCGGTACACGGGGTGCGAACAGTTTGCTCCTGGCCCGCGCCGGAAGGACGTCGTCGCGCAGGAGTGCCCGGTGCCAGCGCAGCATGTCCTGGGCGGTGGAGAGCATGCCGCCGTTGCCGCGCAGGTTCCAGTACGGTCCGTCGGCGGCCCAGGGGTGGTCGAAGGGCCTGCCCTGACTGCGGCCCTTGCGGTCGTACTCCACCGCGACGAAGTGGCGCGGCCAGCGCGGCAGGACGTATCCGGTCTGTTTCATCCCGGCCGGGGCGAACAGGTGCCGGGCCAGGAACCGTTCGTACGACTCCCCGGACGCCTCCTCGACGATCGCGGCGAGGAGGCTGTAGCCGGTGTTGGAGTAGTGGAACCTCGTGCCGGGGTCGGACAGCAGTTCCGACGACAGGGCGCGGCGCACCAACTCCTCACGCGTCATGGGGTCGTAGTCGCCGCCGAGCCCTTCGGCCAGACCCGACGTGTGGGTGAGCACCTGCTCGATCGTGATGCCCCGCTTGTCCCGGGGCACCTGCCGCCGGGGCCCGAGGAACCGGCTGATCGGGTCGCTGACGCGGAGCCGGCCCATCACCTCCAGCTTCACGATCGCGGCCGCGGTGAACTGCTTCGTGATCGACATGACGTCGTAGACGGTCCGGCAGCTCGCGGGTGTGCCGGTGGCACGGACCGCCGTTCCGAACCCGCCGCAGTGGACGAGCCGGTCGCCGCGGGCGGCGACCACGGTGCCGCTGGGCCCAGTGGGCAGGGTACGGCGGATGAAGTCGGCGACCGTCTTGCCGTCGCGGGACCGCGGGTTCGGCGTGCGCGCCGTCGACGCCCGCGCGCCGCCGCGCCCTTCGGTACACCCGCCGAGGGTGAGCGCCACGGCGACGGCAGCGGCGAGGGCGGTGCGGCGGCGCGGGCAAGGGCGAGAGACGGTGGTGCTCACATGACCTCCGATGTCGGTGATTCCTACGGAGGTTGGCCACCGCTCCAGGCGTTCCTCAAGCCATCATGGTGTTCGGGCTTGTGCGAGCCCGTGTACGTCCAGGTCGACAGGGGGAACCGCGATGACCACAGCACCGCCCACACCGCCGGACACCGACGCGGCAGCCTTCGTGGCAGCGCTCCGTCGCCTCAAGGCGTGGTCGGGCCTCAGCTACCGCCAGCTGGAACGCCGCGCTAAGGACGCGGGCCACGTCCTGCCCTACTCCACGGCGGCGACGATGCTCGGCAGGGACCGGCTGCCTCGCCAGGAACTGGTCGCCGCGTTCGTCGCGGCCTGCGGGGTGCGCGGGGACGAGGCGCAGGCGTGGCTGGACGCACGGGTGACCATCGCGTGCGGAGGGCCCGTCGTGACGACGCGCTCCTCGCGGAAGCGGTGGTCCTGGCAGCGCTGTCGGGCGTTCGCCGGCGCCTTGGCGCTCGCCGGCGCGCTCCTCGCTGCGGCGGGCGGCCCGTTCACCGATGACGTGGAGGTCGACGAGGTGGGCGTCTCGCATCACCTGCCTGGTTGAGGAGGAGAAGCTGAGGAGCGTCTGCGGCTGAGCCGCGCGTGGTGCGCCTGCGGGCGCTGATGTCGTCGCCGGTGCGGGGCCCGGCCCGACGCGGTCCCTTGACGCTCCTCCGCCGGGCGGGGACCATCTGAGAGCGCTCTCTGACGTGAGCATGATTAGGAGGCCCGGATGTCCCCCTCCCGTCGATGGCTGGCGGCCCTCGTGCCGTTCGCCCTGGCCGCAGCGCTCGTCGTCGGGGAGGTCTCCGCTCCCGCGGGGCGTGCGCACGCCGCCGCCACGGGCACGGAGGACACGTCCTCCGTGCGCGGCCGCACCACCCTCGGCGGCGCCGACCCGAGCGTCATCAAGGTCGGCGACCTGTACGTGGCCGCCAAGTCCGTGGACGGCGGTATCGCCGTGCGCACGGCGACGACGCTGGAGGGCATCGCCGCCGCTCCCAAGCGCCAGGTCTGGAACGACACCGGCGGGCTCGGCGAGGTCTGGGCCCCCGAGATCGTGCACCACGACGGCCAGTACCGCATCTACTTCGCCGCCGGGACGGGCGCCGCCCACCGGATGTACCACATCAGCTCCTCCCGTCCGGACACCGGCTACTCCCCCGCCACCAAGGTCGCCCTGCCCGACGACAAGTGGGCGATCGACGGAGTGCCGTTCACCTTCGGCGGCCAGCGCTGGTTCGTGTGGTCCGGCTGGGCCGGGGACACCAACGTCGAACAGAACCTGTACATCGCGCGGATGAGCAGCCCGACCGCGGCCACGGGCGGCCGCCACATCATCTCGCAGCCGCGCGAGCCCTGGGAGCGCGTGGTCGGCAACCCGTACATCAACGAGGCGCCGCAGCCGGTCGTCGACCCGGACGGCCGCCTGCACATCGCCTACTCCGCCAACGGGAGCTGGAGCAGCGACTACTGCATCGCCGACCTCAGGCTGCGGGCCGGCGGTGACCCGACCTACGTGTGGGACTGGTACAAGAGCAACGGCTGCCTGTTCGGATCGCGCGCCTCGTCGATGATGGAGGGGTGGCACCCCACGTTGTACGTCGACGGCCCGGGGCACCACACCTTCGTCCTGCCGCGCGGCGACGTCGCCGCCGGTCCGCCCGCGGGTCCTCGCTTCCCGACCATGTTCCACGCGGTCCAGAAGGGGACGCCGTACTCCTGGGCCAACCGGTACTGGTACACCGGCACGGCCGTCTGGTGGGGCGGCACGACCTACCGCCGGGCCAACGTGCCGGGATCCCCCACCGACGTGGGCTTCAGCCTGAAGTTCTTCGAGTGAGCGCGCAGCCCGGGCCCGGTGCCGTTTGCCGAACCGGCAAGAGGACTGGGCGGGCCCGCGCGGAGTGGGCGACGGTGGGTGGGTGACCGACGACATCGCAGCGGGACAGCCCGCATCCGACATCGCAGCGGGACCCCCCGCTTCCGACCTGCCCTCGCCCGCCGACGGATACGTGGGCGATCCCGCCGTACGGGCCGAGTGGGACGACCGGTACTCCGACCGGCAGCAGCTGTGGAGCGGCCGGCCCAACGGCGCGCTCGTGGCCGAGGTGGCCGGGCTCGCACCCGGGCGCGTGCTCGACGTCGGCTGCGGTGAGGGCGCGGACGCCATCTGGCTCGCCCGCGCCGGCTGGGACGTGACCGCGCTGGACGTCTCGGGCGTGGCCCTGGAGCGTGCGGCCGGGCACGCGCGGGACGCCGGCGTCACGATCCGCTGGGTGCATGCCGCGCTGACCGGGGCGGTGCTCCCGCCGGGCTCGTTCGACCTGGTGTCCGCCCAGTACCCGGCCCTGCTGCGCACCCCCGACGCGGCGGCCGAGCGGGCGCTGCTCGCCGCCGTCGCGCCCGGAGGCGTGCTGCTGTTCGTGCACCACGCGGGGGTGGACGCCCGGCAGGCCCAGGAGAGCGGATTCGACCCGGCCGACTACGTGTGGCCCTCGACGGTCGTCGACCTGCTCGACGACGACTGGGAGGTGGAGGTGGACGAGCAGCGGCCACGGGCGATGCCCGAGGGGGGCGCCGGCGCGCACCACACCGACGACCTGGTGCTGCGGGTGCGCAGGCTGCGCTGAGACCCGGACGGGGTGATCCTCCCCCCTGGTGGATCACGGGAGTGGCGGATGGGCGGGCCGGGGACGACGCTGGTGGTGAGCGCTGATCTCCCACGGTCCCGGCCGGAACGCCGTCCTCCCGGGCGCCCGGGAGGCCCGGGCTCAGCGGTCGGCCGGCCGCCGTGGGCCGGCACCGTCACCCGGTCCGCCCTGCTGCGGAGGGCGTCGCCCGAAGACACGGACGCATCCGGGGGACTCGAAGGACTCGATGAGGGAACCGGAAGAGCAGCCCTGACGCACGAGGGGAGGCCCGGGTGCCCCGACGCCCGGCTCCCTCACCGGAGGAGAGACCGCGATGGCGCACGCAGACGACGCCCAGCAGGCCGTGCCGAACACGCCGGGGACGCGCACCGACGGTGACGGCGTCACGCGCCGCCGTCCGCTGCGGGAGCGGCACGTCGAGGAGACGATCGAGGTCGCGGTGCCGGTGCGCACGGCGTACAACCAGTGGACGCAGTTCAAGACGTTCCCGCGCTTCTCGGCCGTGGTGCGTGACGTCGAGCAGATCAGGCCCACCGTGACCGCCTGGAGCATCGGCTACGGGCCCCTGCGCCACCGTTTCGCCGTCGAGATCCTGGAGCAGGACCCCGATGCCTACCTGGCCTGGCGCGGCCTGGAGCAGCACCCCTCCCATCAGGGCGAGGTCGAGTTCAGGCCGACGGGCTCCGGCGGCACCGCGATCACCGTCCGGATCCTCCTGGAGCCGCGGGGAGCCGCGCGGGTCCTCACCCGCTCGTCGGGGGCCACCCGGCTCACGGCCCGGCTCGTGCGCGGCGAACTGCTGAACTTCAAGCACTTCATCGAGGGTCTGGGGCAGGAGGGCGGGGCCTGGCGCGGCACCATCCGCAACGGGCGCGTGCAGCACGACCACCCGGAACCGCCCAGGAGCCGCGTGGCCCAGTGGCCCGTCGGCTGAACGGTGTGCCGGACACGGCGAGAGAAAGGCGAACCGATGCAGAACCCGCCCGGCGAGGAGCCGGAGACCACCCTCTCCGTGACGCCGCCGAAGAAGTGGGCGGCCGGAGTCCCCGCGGTCGTGCACGCCCTGGAGTACTCCCTGGAGCAGACCTCCCCCCGCAAGACCGGGGTGGACCTGCTGGCCATGAACCAGGTGGGCGGGATCGACTGCCCCGGCTGCGCATGGGCCGATCCGGCCCCGGGCCGGCGCCACCGCAACGAGTACTGCGAGAACGGCGCCAAGCACATCAACGACGAGGCCACCACGCGCCGGATCACCGCCGGCTTCTTCCGTGAGCACAGCGTCTCCGACCTCGCGGCCCGCTCCGACAAGTGGCTCAACCAGCAGGGCCGGCTCACCGAGCCGATGATCAAGCGGCCCGGCTCCGACCACTACGAGCCGATCGGCTGGAACGACGCCCTGGGCGTCCTCGCGCGGGAACTGCGAGCGCTGGACTCCCCCGACGAGGCCGTCTTCTACACCTCCGGCCGCGCCAGCAACGAGGCCGGCTTCGTCCTGCAGCTGTTCGCCCGCGCCTTCGGCACCAACAACCTGCCCGACTGCAGCAACATGTGCCACGAGTCCAGCGGCTTCGCCCTGAGCGAGACCCTGGGCACCGGCAAGGGCACCGTCAGCCTCGACGACCTCCACCACGCCGACCTGATCTTCCTGGTCGGGCAGAACCCGGGCACCAACCACCCGCGCCAGCTCACCGCCCTGGAGGAGGCCAAGCGCAACGGCGCCCGGATCGTCGCGGTCAACCCGCTGCCCGAGGCCGGACTGCGGCGCTTCAAGAACCCCCAGAAGCCGCGCGGGATCGTCGGACGCGGCACCCAGATCGCCGACCGCTTCCTGCACATCAAGCCGGGCGGCGACCTCGCCCTGTTCCAGGCCCTCAACTGGCTGCTGCTGAAGGCCGAGGACGCCCGGCCCGGCACCGTGCTCGACCACGACTTCATCGACGCCCACACCACCGGCTTCGAGGAGTTCGCCCGGCACGCCCGCACGATCGACTGGGACGACGTGCGCACCGCGACCGGACTGACCCGCCAGGAGATCGAGAAGGTCCGCGACGAGGTCCTGAACAGCGAACGCGTCATCGTCTGCTGGGCGATGGGCATCACCCAGCACAAGCACGGAGTGCCCACCATCCGGGAGATCGTCAACTTCCTGATGCTGCGCGGCAACCTGGGGCGCGCCGGTACCGGCGCCTGCCCGGTGCGCGGCCACAGCAACGTGCAGGGCGACCGCACCATGGGCATCTGGGAGCAGATGCCGGACACCTTCCTCGACGCGCTGCAGCGGGAGTTCGGCTTCGACCCGCCCCGCCCGCACGGCCTGGACTCGGTGAACGCGATCAAGGCGATGCGCGAGGGCCGCATCAAGGTCTTCCTCGCCCTGGCCGGCAACTTCGTCCGCGCGGCTCCCGACAGCGAGGTCACCGAGGAGGCGATGCGCTCGTGCCGGCTGACCGCCCACATCTCCACCAAGCTCAACCGCTCGCACACCGTGTGCGGCGACACCGCGCTGATCCTGCCGACCCTGGGGCGCACCGAGCGCGACGTCCAGGCCCACGGGGAGCAGTTCGTCACCGTCGAGAATTCCATGAGTGAGGTGCACACCTCCCAGGGCCGCCTCGAACCGGCCTCCCGGCTGCTGCTCAGCGAGGTCTCCATCCTGTGCCGGCTGGCCCGCCTCACCCTGGACGGCAAGCCGGACATCCCCTGGGACACGTTCGAGGGCGACTACGGCACCATCCGCGACCGTATCTCCCGCGTCGTGCCGGGCTTCCACGACTTCAACGCCCGGGTCACCCGCCCCGGAGGCTTCCAGCTGCCCAACCCGGTCAACGAGGGCGTGTTCAACAACAAGGTCGGCAAGGCCCTGTTCACCTGCAACGAGCCCGTGGTGCCCCGCGCGCCCGAGGGGCACCTGCTGCTGCAGACGATGCGTTCGCACGACCAGTGGAACACCGTCCCGTACACCGACAACGACCGTTACCGCGGCATCCACGGCAGCCGCCGCGTCGTGCTCGTCAACCCGGCCGACCTCAACGAACTCGGCCTGGCCCAGGGTGATCTCGTGGACCTGGTGAGCGTGTGGGCGGACGGCACCGAGCGGCGGGCCGAGGACTTCAAGGTCGTGCCCTATCCGGCCGCCAAGGGCTCGGCTGCCGCCTACTACCCGGAGACGAACGTCCTCGTGCCACTGGACAGCGTCGCCGACATCAGCAACCAGCCGACGTCCAAGGGCATCGTCGTCCGCCTGGAGCCGGCCCGCGACCGGGCCCGGCCCGCGCCCGCCTGACCGCCCGCACGACCCAATGGGGCCCGCCGTTCCGGCGGGCCCCGTCGGTTGAGTAACCGCCGGTGGCCTCGCGCATCCCGGCCCGGGGTCGTACGAGCGATGACTTATGGCGCTGGAACGGGTCTGCCCCCGCATGACAAGCATCATCACTGACCTGCGCCCTGTCGAGGTGATCCGGTGACCACGATCGACGTCGGTGGGATCACCCTGGGCATCGAGATGTTCGGAGACGGCGACGCGCCCCTCGTCCTGCTCGCGGGTGGGACGACGATGCTCTCCTGGCCCGACGCGCTGTGCGAGCGCCTCGCCGCCGGCGGGCGCCGTGTGGTGCGCTACGACCTGCGCGACAGCGGGGAGTCGACGACTGCGGACCCGGAGGCGCCTGCCTACACTCTGCGCGACCTCGCCGCCGACGCGGCTGCCCTCGCCGACGCGCTGGGTGGAGGGCCCGCGCATCTGGCCGGGATCGGCGTGGGCGGGATGGTCGCCCAGGTGGCCGCGCTCGACCATCCGGCCGCGTTTTCGGCGCTCACGCTGGTCGGCACCCGCGCGGTCGCCCCGGGTCCGCCCGACGACGACCTTCCCGACCACGACGGGGCGACGATGCGCCGGCTGTTCGCGCGTCCCCTGCCCGAGTGGACGGACCGCGAGGCGGTCGCGGGGTTCATGGCCGCGGGTGCGGAGATCCTGGGCGACGATCCCGTCACGGCGCGCGCCCTGGCGGCGCGGATCTGGGACCGCACGCCCGGCACGGCGCCCCAGGTCCAGATGGCCAACCAGATGGGCATGGTGTTCTCCAGGCTGGACTGCGCACCCCGCTGGCGCGAGCGCCTGCCCGGGATCCGGGTCCCCACGCTGGTCGTCCACGGCCGCCGCAACCGATTCTTCCCCGTCGGCAACGCCGAGGCGATCGCGCGGGAGATCCCCGGGGCGCGACTGCTCCTCCTGGAGGAGGCCGCCACCACGATCCCGGAGGCGGCGGTCGGGCAGGTCGCGGAGGCGATGCTCGGGCTTGGATGAAGGGACCGACCGGGCTCGGGAGGGGCCGGTGGGCACGGCCGGGTGACCGGGCACGGCGGCTCACCGACCCTGCGCGCGGCTCTCACCCCTGGGGCCCGGACCTCCCGGCTTCACCGATTCCGCCCCGGGAGCCGGTGGCCCGGCGGTGGTACGGGGTAACCGCCGTCAGGTACGCACAACGGAAGCGAGGAGCATCCATGCGGTACCGCACACTCGGCAACTCGGACCTCCAGGTCTCGGAGATCTCGCTCGGGTCATGGCTGACCTACTCCGGCGGCATCGAGGCCGACGCGACCCGTGCCTGCACCGAAGCGGCCTTCGACGCCGGCATCAACTTCTTCGACACCGCCAACGTCTACGGGCAGGGGGCCGCCGAGACAGCCTGGGGCGAGATCCTCTCGAAGCACCCGCGCGACTCCTACGTCCTGGCCACCAAGGTCTACTTCCCCATGTCCGACGACCCGGCGGACCGGGGCCTGTCCCCCGCGCAGATCGCGAAGCAGATCGACGCCTCCCTCACCCGTCTCAGGACCGACCACGTCGACCTCTACCAGGCACACCGCTTCGATCCCAGCGTGCCGATCGAGGACACCGTGGAGGCGTTCCGGAAGGTCGTCGAGCAGGGCAAGGCGCGCTATGTCGGCTTCAGCGAGTGGACCCCCGAACAGATCCGGACGGCCGTCGAGATCGCCGGCCCCGACCTGTTCGTCTCCTCCCAGCCGCAGTACTCCATGCTGTGGCAGGCCCCCGAGGCCGAGGTCTTCGGCCTCTGCACCGAGAGCGGCATCTCCCAGATCGTGTGGTCGCCGCTCGCTCAGGGCGTGCTCACCGGGAAGTACAAGCCCGGGCAGCCCGTGCCGGAGGGCAGCCGGTTCGCGTCGGCTGACATGGCGGTGTCCAAGGACCTCGTCTACAGCGACGCCGCCCTGGAGGCGGTGCAGCGGCTCGTCCCGGTCGCCGAGGAGGCCGGGCTGAGCCTGCCCACGCTGGCCCTCGCCTGGGTCCTGCGCCGCAACGAGGTCGCGTCCGCCATCACCGGCGCCTCCCGTCCGGAGCAGGTCCACGCCAACGCCGCCGCCTCCGGTGTCGCGTTGTCCGACGACGTGCTCGCGGCCGTCGACCAGGCACTCGGGGACGTTCCCGTCACCGAGCCGACCCTCGCTCCGGCGGCCCGGCCGGGGGTCAAGCGCCGCTGACGGCGGCAGCGTTGGCGCACCCGTGGTCAAGTCGACCAGACGACCCGGCCGTTGTGCACGATGACCACCTTGGCGTCGGCCCGCAGGACGAGTTGTGCCCCGTCGTGGCCATGGCTCTTCGAGGCCCATATGGGGCGGTCCGCGGCGTTGTGGATGACGAGGTTGCCGTCGCCCTGGAAGATCGCCCTGTGGTTCTGGCCGAAGGTCATGGACGCCCAGATGGGCTTGCCCTTCTCGTTGTAGACGACGAGGTTGCCGTCGGTCTGCATGACCATGCGGATGCGGTTGGTGGTCCAGGCCTGGTTGACCTCCAGGACGCTGACCGCCGAGACGGTCTCGGTGCTCCAGTTCGGCTGCGGGGTCTGCTTGGGCTTGGGCTTCGGTTTGGGCTTGGGCTTCGCGGTCTTCGTGGGTGAGCTGCTGGGCTGCGGTGCGGCCGGCGCGGGTGGGGGCGCGGCGGCGACCGGCGCCGCGCTCTTGGTCGGCTTCGCCTTGCTCGGGGACGCGCTGGGCTTCTCGGCCACGTAGTCGTCCAGGGCGGCGGGCGCCGACTCCTGCCTCAGCACGGTGTCGGCATCCTCCGCCGCCACGGTGCGGGAGGGGTCGCGGCCGTCGTCGTTCCCTCCACCGGCGAGCAGCAGTGGTACGGCGATCAGCACGGCGCCGACGACCGCGGCTCCGGCCAGGACCGGCTTCCTGGGCCGCCCCGTGTCCACGCCGGTTGCGGAGGTGACGCTCGGAGGGGCCGCGGCGACAGCTGCCGCCACGCCGATACGCGTGGCCGAAACGTCTGTTGCGGGGGCCGCGTCGGGAGCGGTGGACGTCTCGGAAGCGGTGGACGTCTTGGGAGCGGTGGACGTCTCGGATGTCTCCGGCGCGGTGGACGCCTCGGGCTCCGGGGCAGTGCCAGGCGCCGTGGCAGTGCCAGGCCCCGTGGAGGTCTCCGGCGCCTTGGATGCGCTCTGCGCGCTGCCGGGCTCGGCTGTGGGCGCGGTGGGCTTCCCATCCGGCGCGGCAACCGGCTCCGTGCCGCCCGGCTCCCCTTCGGACGCGGTCGGCTTCGCAGCCGCGGCCGTACCCGAGGGCGCTTCGGACGTGGTGGCCCGGCCGGCCTCCTCCCCGTTCGCTGCGGAGCGTTCCGGTGGGGTACCGGCCTCCTCCGCGCCGGGGCCGGCGGCCTTCTCCGCTTTCGCGCCGGGGGTGTGGTGCTGGGGGGACATGCGCTTACTCCTCCTCGGTGGCGGAGCTCTCGATGGTGGGCAGGGACTGCGCGACGGCCTGACGGGCACGGCACGGGCCGTCGTACCCGGCGAGCCTCGGACAGGTGCCGTACCGAGAACCGCCGATGCATCCCGGTCGTTCCGGTCGCCCCGGTCGTACGCCCGGCCCCGGCCCGGCAGGGGCAGGCAGCAGCCGGTCCGACGCCCTGCGGATCGCCCGCTCCCCCGTACGGCTCCGGCCTGGCCATCCGGCCGGACGGCACGCACTGTACGTCGACGAGATCGACGACAAGGCCAACTTAGCCCGTATCCCGGACGACGACCGCGCTGCCGCCTCAACCGCCTCCGTCGTTTTGACCCCCGTCGCCGCGCTGGTCCCGGAACGTTCCCCACCCGGGCGGGAAACGGGCATGCCAGCGGCCCAAACGGAGCCAACCCGGGCGCCCACGGGCCGAGTTCGTGTGGCATCCTGTTGGCCCCCGACTGATCAGCGTCGGCATCCAGCAATGCCGTTCGGCACCCCAAGTAGGCGTAGGGACCCAAGAGTTCAGTGGAGATGCGGCCCCAGGAACGGCACGTGGTCAGCCCAGGCGACCTGCCCGAGGCCGCCGACACCCCTGACATACCCGACGCCGTGCGTGCCGCCGCACGGCAGGCGCCGGGTCACTGGATCGGTGTGGTGGACCCGGAGTGGGCCGAGGGACGGCCACCGCCGGACTGGGCGCTCGTCGGGGAATGGCAGGCGGACGAGAGCGGCGAGGTCACGGAGTTCCGCGCGAACCCCGCCTACCGTCCCTCGGCGCGGGCGCTCGGCTGGCCCGAGCCCACCGATCCGGTGGACGCGGCGGCACAACGTGCCGCCACCGGTTACGGCACGGTGGACGAGGCTCTCGCGGTGCTGGCCGAGGCGGAGGTCGACGTGGTGCGCGGGCCGGACGGCCGACCGCTCGTGGCCGCCGGACGCGACGGGGCGCCCGTGGTGCTGTTGTTCACCTCGCCGGTCCACGCGTTCATGTCCCCGGCACTTCACCACGACACGGTGGAGGTGCGGAAGCTGGTCCGATCATTGAGTGGGTCCGGCACCCTGCTGATGGTCAACGCCGGGGCCGCGGCTCCCCTGCTCGTCCCGGCGGACGACCTGCCCGGAGCCACCTCGGCGGCGGACCCGGGCGCCTCCGCGGCCGCGTCCCCCGTCGGGCCCCGGAACGACGCCCTACCCGAACCCTGGCCTTCCACCTCAGGGAGTACCCCGTGACGCGATCCGCCCAGCAGCCCTCCGCATCCCCGGGGGCGGGTACGGAGTCCGCTGCCGAGGGCGGGCGGGCGCCCGCAGCGAAGACCGCCGTGGCCTCCCGAGCCCCTGTCCCCGGCTCCGGCTCCGGCGACGAGTCCGCGCCGCCGGCCACCACCGGGAAGGCGGAGGCCGGAGCCCCGGCCACGGCGGTCGTCTCCGCCACCGGGCCGTCCTCCGGGCCCACGGGCGCTGACGGCGGCGACGGGACGGAAGCGCCTGAGGCTGCCCCGTCCCGGACCGCCGCATCCACCGCCGCGGACTCCGAGACGGGCGCTTCCCCCGCTCCCCGCTCCACCGGTGAGGCCGATCCGGGGGCCGCGGCGGCGGCCAAGAGCAGGCTGCCCGCGCTCGTGCGGACCATGACCGAGACCGCCATCGACCGGCCTCGGCAGCAGGCCGCCCCGGTCGGACGGCCCGGCAAGGCGGTACTGGCCGGAGCGGCCGTCGCGGGCGCACTGCTGGTGTCGGTGCCGTTCCTGGTGCTCGGCGGCAATGACGACGAGAGCCGCAAGGCCTCGGCAGGCGCCGGAACCGTGCTCGGCGACGACGGCCAGGAGGCGCCCGGCCAGTTCGTGGTGTCGTCACCGGACAGCAGCCCCTCCGCCAAGGCGCGCGAGCGTGCCGGCACACCCCGGACGACCACGCCGGACACCCCCGCTTCCCCCAGCAGCGGGGACAAGAGCGAGGACGAGCCGAAGAAGGACACCGCCGCGAAGGAGCAGCCGAAGGCTCCGGCGAAGGGCCGGCAGGACGCGCGGGGTGGTGGCGGCACGTCCGGCGGCGGCAACGACCGTCCGGCCGCGGCCGGTTCGGGTGTGACGTTCAGCTCCCCGGTGTCCCTGCGCAGTCATCTCTCGGGCCGCTGCGTCGACGTGCCGGACGGCGACTTCAGCGACGGCAAGCAGCTGTGGGTGTGGGACTGCAACAACAGCCCGGCCCAGAAGTGGCAGTTCGCCTCGGACGGCACCATGCGCATCGGAGGCAAGTGCCTGGACGTGGCGGGCGCGAACTACGGCGACGGCACCCCGATCCAGATCGCCTGGTGCAACGGCAACGCCGCGCAGAAGTTCACGCTGAACGCCAGCCACGACCTGGTCAACACCGTGGTGGGCAAGTGCGTCGACATCAAGGACAACAACCGGGGCAACGGGGCCGTGCTGCAGCTGTGGACGTGCGCCGGCACCGACAACCAGAAGTGGAGCGTCTGACCGGGCTCCGCCCACCGGGAGACCCCCTCCCGGCACCCGCCCGCGTCAGCGCGGGACATGATGGCAACCGTCGGCTCGCCGACACGCGCCCCCGGTCCGAGCGGGGCGCACGCTGAGGACGACGCCGTAGCAAGGAGGTTGGTGCGTGTCGCGCCAGGTACTGACGGTCGGTCCGGGAGACCGGGACCGCTACCGGACGATCGGTGAGGCGCTCTCGGCTGCCCGCACCGGCGCGCTCATCAGCGTCCGGCCCGGGACCTACGCGGAGAATCTGGTGATCCACACCCGGGTCACCCTCGCCGCCGCCGAAGGGCGGGGCACCGTGGAGATCAGGCCGCGCTCGGGCACCGTGCTCGCGCTGCGCGCCGACGCCGTGATGCTCTCCGAACTCACCCTGCGCGGCGGCGACGCCGAGCAGCCGGCCGTGGACGTGCGGCGCGGGCAGGCCGCGCTGGACGGCTGCGAGATCGTGGGCGCCTCCTGGACCGCGCTGCTGGCCGGGGGCACCGGCTCGCTCGCCCTGCGGGACTGCCGGGTGAGCAACGCGCAGGGGGCGGGTGTCGTGGTCACCTCGACCACCCCCACCACCGTGGAGTCCTGCACGTTCGAGCACCTGGGCACCAGCGGTGTGGTCCTCGCCGAGCAGGGTGAGGCACGGATCCGGGGCTGCACCGTGCGCGACGCCCGCGGCAACGGCCTGCTCGCCAACGGCGAGTCCCGGGGCACCGTGGAGGACTGCGACCTCTCCTCCACCGACAAGCCCTCCCTCGCGCTGGAGCAGAACTGCTCCCTGTCGGTGATCCGGACCGTGGTGCACGACACCAGTACCGGGGTGCACCTGAGCAGCGCGGGCCGTACGACGCTGGAGGACGTGCGCGTCACCGGGGCCTCCGGCAACGGCATCACGCTGGCGGCCGGCACGGACCCGGTGCTGCGCCGCTGCCGCGTCTCGCGCACCCGCGGCCACGGCGTGCTGGTCACCGACCGGGCCCGGGGCACCTTCGAGGACTGCTGGGTGGACGGTGCGCAGGGGGCGGCGCTGCGGGTGGCCGGGGCCGCCTCGCCGGCGCTCACCGGGCTCACGGTCCGCGACTGCGAGCAGACCGGGCTGCTCCTGGAGGAGGACTCGGCACCGGAGCTGGACCGACTGGAGGTCATCGGCGGCGCGCCGGCGGTCCTGGTGCGCGGTGGTGCCAACCCGTTGCTGCGCCGGGCCCGGCTGGTGGAGCCCTCGGGTGACGGTCTGTCGGCCACCAAGGACGCCCGGGGGCGGGCCGAGGACTGCGAGGTCGTCCGGCCTCAGGGCGCGGGGGTGAGGGTCGCCTCGGGCAGCACCCTCTACCTGGCCGGCGGCTCGGTGTCCGACGCGGCGGCCTGCGGCCTGGTCGTGGAGGACGGCGGCAATGTCACCGTCCGCGATCTCCGTGTCGAGATGTCCGGCGAGGAGGGCGTGGTCGTCGCCGCCGGTGGTGAGCTGACCGCCAACCGCACGACGGTGCACGCCCCGCAGGGCCACGGGTTCCTGCTGCGTGAGGGCGCGCTCGCCTCGCTGAGCGGCTGTGAGGTCACCGGCGGCGCGCAGGACGGTTTCCGGGTGGAGTCCACCGCACCGGTCTCCCTGGTCAACTGCCTGGCCCGGGAGAACGAGGGTGGGGGCCTGGTGCAGACCGCTCCCGGTGAGCGACTCGCCGTGGAGGGCCTGAACAGCACCGGCAACGGCAAGCGGGACGCCTGGGGCAGCGGCAGTGCCGAGAACACCGACCCGGCCGGTTCCGGCGCGGCGGACGCGCCCCCGGCGGACCGTGCCGACGGGCCGCTCGGCGCCCTCAACGCGCTGATCGGCCTGGAGAACGTCAAGCAGCAGGTGCGCACCCTGGTCAACCTGACGCAGCTCGCCCAGCGGCGTGAGCAGCTCGGCATGGCGGCCCCTCCGATGAGCCGCCACCTCGTCTTCGCGGGCCCGCCCGGCACCGGCAAGACCACCGTCGCCCGGCTGTACGGGTCGATCCTGGCCGAGCTGGGGTCGCTGCGCAGCGGGCACCTGGTGGAGGTCTCCCGCGCGGACCTGGTCGCCCAGGTCGTCGGCGGAACCGCGATCAAGACCACCGAGACGTTCCAACGCGCGCTCGGCGGTGTGCTGTTCATCGACGAGGCGTACACCCTCACGTCCGACAGCAACCACGGCGGTGCCGACTTCGGCCGCGAGGCGGTGGACACGCTGCTGAAGCTGATGGAGGACCACCGCGACGACGTGGTAGTGGTCGCCGCGGGCTACTCCCGTGAGATGGAGTCCTTCCTGGCCTCCAACCCGGGCCTGGCCTCCCGGTTCTCGCGGACGGTCGAGTTCGAGAACTACTCGGTGCCCGAACTGGTCGCGATCATGGAGAACATGTGCGCCCAGCACCAGTACGAGCTGGGTGAGGGCACGGCACAGGCCCTGGCCGCGCACTTCGAGGCGATGCCCCGGGACGCCGGCTTCGGCAACGGCCGTGCGGCCCGCGGGGTGTTCGAGGAGATGGTGGACCGCCAGGCGGTGCGGCTCGCCTCCCAGCAGCACGTCGGCGAGCACGACCTGCGGCTGCTGCTGCCCGAGGACGTCTCCGCCACCGCCGCCGCGAAGGCCGGCGAGAGCGCCGCTCCCGCGGACGACCCGCTGACCCGCCTCGGCGACATGATCGGTCTGGCCGAGGTGAAGCGCGACGTGGCGGACCTGGTCAATCTCATCACCACCGCCCGCCACCGCGCGGCGGCCGGACTGCCGGTGCCCTCGCTCAGCCACCACCTCGTCTTCACCGGCCCGCCCGGCACCGGCAAGACCACCGTCGCCCGGCTCTACGGAGAGATCCTGTCCCAGCTCGGCATCCTCGAACGGGGCCAGCTGGTGGAGGCGGCCCGCGCCGACCTGGTCGGCCGCTACATCGGCCACACCGCGCAGCTCACCCGGGAGGTCTTCGAACGGGCCCGCGGCGGTGTGCTGTTCATCGACGAGGCCTACACCCTCACCCCGCG
The DNA here is from genome assembly GCF_044540525.1 of Streptomyces sp. NPDC085932. Lineage (NCBI taxonomy): Bacteria > Bacillati > Actinomycetota > Actinomycetes > Kitasatosporales > Streptomycetaceae > Streptomyces > Streptomyces sp. NPDC085932. The sequence continues at coordinate 329,566 of NZ_JBITSJ010000006.1, read as the reverse complement.
CGGCGGCGGCAACGACTTCGGGCAGGAGGCGGTGGACACCCTGCTGAAACTGATGGAGGACCACCGCGACGAGGTCGTCGTCATCGTCGCCGGGTACACCGACGAGATGGAACGCTTCCTGGCCTCCAACCCGGGCCTGTCCTCGCGGTTCCCCCGCCGGGTCGCGTTCGCCGACTACTCCTCCGAGGAACTGGTCACCATCGTGCGCGCCCAGGCCGCCGGCATGGGCTACGAGTGCGGTCCGGGCACCGGGCCGCTGCTCAAGGAGTACTTCGACGCGCTGCCCCGGGACCGCTCCTTCGGCAATGCCCGGCTGGCCCGCCAGGTGGTCGAGTCGATGGTCACCCGGCAGGCGGGACGGCTCAGCTCGCTGGCCGCCCCCACCCTGGACGACCTGCGTGTCCTCCTGCCCGAGGACGTCGTGACCGCGAACCCGAAGGCGGCACCCCGATGAGGTCCTCCGTCCGCGGGACCGCCCGCCTGCTGTCCGGCGCCGGTCTCGCCGCCGCCCTGCTGCTGCCGGCCGCTCCGGCGCTCGCCCTGACCCCGTCCGTGCTGCCCGCGGCCGACGGGCCGGGTCAGCAGCTGCCCGGCATGCCCTCCACGCTCGACGCGGACGCCGGCCAGGCCTGCACCCCCGCCTCCGGCGAGAAGGCGAAGAAGCAGGACTGGTCGCGCCAGCGCCTCGACCTCGACCGGCTGCACCGGCACGGCACCGGCGCGGGCGTGACCGTCGCCCTGATCGACACCGGGGTCGTCGCCGGCGCCACCGGCCTCGACGGCCGGGTCACCGCCGAGGGCGCGGCCGGTGCCGACTGCGTGGGGCACGGCACCTTCCTGGCCGGACTGATCGCCGGGGACGGCGGAAGCACACCGGGCCTTGCCGGAGTCGCGCCGCGTGCGAGGATCCTCGCCCTGCGGGGTACCGACGAGCGGGGGCGGGCGGACGCGGACCTGGTCGCGGAAGCGGTGCGCGACGCGACCCGGGCCGACGCCGAGGTGATCGCGATCGCCGTCGCCCTGCCCCGCCGTGACGCCGGGCTGACCAGCGCGATCGCCGACGCCCGCCGCGCGGGCGCGGTGGTGCTCGCGGCCGCCACGCCCGACCCGCCGTCCCGGGGCTCGGGCGACGAGATCCCGGCCCGCACCTACTGGCCCGCCGGTGAACCCGGTGTGCTGTCCGTCGCCGACATGCTGCCCGACGGGGCCCGCCCGGACGGCTCCCTGCGCACCGGCGGCATCGACCTGGCCGCCCCCGGCGCCGGAGTGGTCTCCGGCGGCCCGCGCGGAGACGGCCACTACCTCGGTGGCGGCGCCTCGGTGGCCACCGCCTACGCCGCCGGGGCCGCAGCGGTCGTGCGGGCCGCCCACCCGGGCGCCTCCCCGGCGGTCGTGACGCGCCGTCTGACCGCCACGGCCTACCCCGCCGACCTGCCGCAGCTGGATCCCTACGCCGCCGTGACCGCCGTCCTCGGCGACGCGACCCCGGCGACGGCGGGCCGCGCCGGCTCCGGCCCCGTGTCCCTGCACGACACTTCCGCCGCCGATCGCGCCACCGGCCGCGCCACTCTGTTCGTCCTGCTGGGCACCGCTGCCGTGCTGTCCGTCCTGTGGGCCGCCTTCGCCGTTCCGCGGGCTCGCGCACGCGGGTGGCGAGCGGCGGGTGCGGGCGAGCCGGACCGCTGAAGAGCTGACCGTCCAGGCGCGGAAATGCGAGCGGGGGCCACGTGCACGTGGCCCCCCGCTCGCATTTCCGTGCGCTCCGCGTGCGCCCGCCGCCTCAGGTCTGCTGTCCCTCGCCCTCCCCCACCAGGGCGGTCTGCATGAGCCGCTCGCGGCGGCGGGCGATGTGCAGGGCCCGGCCCGGGGGCAGGTTGCGCGGTTTGGCGTTGCCGAACAGCCGGCCCTCGGTGGGCGGGCAGGACAGCAGGACGGCCGGGTTGTTGGCCTCGTCGAGGCGGCGCAGCAGACCGTCGCTCAGGCCGCGGCCGGCGCCCATGGCGCTGCGGGCGACGACCAGGTGCAGGCCCATCTCGAAGCCGAGGGTGAGGTGCTCGAAGAGCGGCTCGAAGGGGCTCTGGAAGGCGTTCCCGGAGACCATGTCGTAGTCGTCGACCAGGATGAACAGGCGCGGGCCGCTCCACCAGTCGCACTGGCGCATGCGCGCGGGGGCGATGTCGGCCCCGGGGACGCGGGTCTTCATGGCGCGGGCCGCGCCCTCGACGGTCTCCTTGAGGTTGTCCAGCGAGATCACGTGCCCGATGCGGTACTCCTCGGGCACGGTGTCCACGAGCGTGCGCCGGTAGTCCACCACGATGATCTTCGCCTCGTTGGGGGCGTAACGGGCGGTGATGCCCTCGGAGACGCGGCGCAGCAGGTTGGTCTTGCCGCTCTCGGTGTCGCCGACCACGATCAGGTGCGGGGTGCGGCTGAAGTCGTGCCAGACCGGTTCGAGGGCGTCCTGGTCGATGCCGAGCGGCAGGCGCATGCCGCCGCCCTCGGTGGCCTCGGGGGCGGGCAGTTCGGCGAGCGGCAGCCGGTGCGGCAGCATGCGGACCTGCGGTGCGGACGCCCCGGGCCAGTGCCGTGCGACCTCGGCCACCAGGTGGGCGACGCCGTCGCCGAGATCGTCGAGGGAGCCGCTGCCGTCGAGCCGGGGCAGTCCGGCCAGGAAGTGCATCTTGGTGTCGGCGGTGATGCCGCGGCCGCCGCTGCGGGGCACGGAGCGGGCCTTGCGGGTGTCGATCTCGGAGTCCATCGGGTCGCCCATCCGCAGCTCCAGGCGGGTGGCGGCCTGGTCGCGGACCTGGGCGGACAGCTCCACCCAGCGGGTGGTGGTGATGAGCAGGTGGATGCCGTAGTTCAGGCCGCGGGCGGCGAGTTCGTTGAACTTCGGGATCAGGTCGTCGTAGTCCTGTCGGACCGTGGACCAGCCGTCGACCACCAGGAAGACGTCGCCGAACGGCTCGTCGGGGAACTCGCCGGCGGCCCGGCGGCGCCGGTAGGACTGCATGGAGTCCAGGGTGTGGTCGACGAAGAACTGCTCGCGACGGGCGAGCAGCGTCATCACCTCGGCGACGGCCCGGTGCACCCGCTCGGGGTTCAGGCGTGCCGCCACACCGCCGACGTGCGGCAGCCCGGCGAGCTGGGAGAGGCCGCCGCCGCCGAAGTCGAGGCAGTAGAACTGGATCTCGGCGGGTGTGTGGGTGAGCGCGAGGGCGCCGATCAGGGTGCGGGCGAGGGTGGACTTGCCGCTCTGCGAGCCGCCCGCGATGGCTACGTGGCCGCCCGCCCCGGACAGGTCGACGATCAGCGGGTCACGCCGCTGCTCGAAGGGCTTGTCCACCAGGCCGACGGGGACACGCAGCCTGCCGGTGCCGGGCCAGCCGGTGGCGGTGAGGCCGCGCTCGGGGTCGGGGGCGATGCCGGGCAGCAGGGCGTCCAGCGGGGACGGCTCGTCCAGCGGCGGCAGCCACACCTGGTGGGCGGCGGGGCCGGAGTCGCGCAGCCGGTCCAGGGCCACGTCGAGCAGGGTCTCCTCGTCGCCGGTCTCCTTGGTCTCCGGCTCGGGTTCGGGCGCCGCCTCCAGGGTGCGCGGCACGACCCAGCCGCTGGTCCAGGGCACGACCTGGCTGGCCACCCGCGCCTGGACCACGGCGCCGGTGCGGCGCCGGTAGGTGCCGGAGGAGTAGGCCGCGCGGAAGCGGGTCAGTGCCTCCACGCCGGCCTTCAGGTAGCCGCTGCCGGGCTGCGCGGGCAGCTGGTAGGCGTCCGGGACGCCGAGCACGCCGCGGCTCTCCATGGCGGAGAAGGTGCGCAGGCCGATGCGGTAGGACAGGTGGCTCTCCAGCTGGTGCATGCGGCCCTCGTCCAGGCGCTGCGAGGCGAGCAGCAGGTGCACCCCGAGGGAACGGCCGAGGCGGCCGATCATGACGAACAGGTCCATGAACTCGCGGTGCGCGGAGAGCAGTTCGCTGAACTCGTCGACGACGACGAACAGGCTGGGCAGCGGGGTCAGATCGGCACCGGCGGCGCGGGCCCGCTCGTACTCCAGGGCGGAGGTGTAGTTGCCGGCGGCGCGCAGCAGCTCCTGGCGGCGCATGAGTTCGCCGTGCAGGGCGTCCTGCATGCGCTCGACGAGGGCGACCTCGTCGGCGAGGTTGGTGATGACGGCGGAGGTGTGCGGGAGTTCCTCCAGGCCGAGGAAGGTGGCGCCGCCCTTGAAGTCGACGAGGACGAAGTTGAGCGTCTCCGAGGAGTTGGTCAGGGCCAGGCCGAGGACGAGGGTGCGCAGCAGTTCGCTCTTGCCGGAGCCGGTGGCACCGATGAGCATGCCGTGCGGGCCCATGCCGCCCTGCGCGGACTCCTTGATGTCGAGTTCCACGGGGCGGCCGTCCACGCCGACGGCGACGGGCACCCGGAGCCGGGCGGAGCCGGTGTGCCGGGCGAAGAGGGTCTGCGGGTCGTGCCGGTGCAGGTCGGGGATGCCGAGCAGGGTGGTCAGTTCGACGTCGGTGTCCAGGGGCTGTGCGATGTCGGTGCCGAGGCTGATGCGCCGGGCGGTGAGCAGCCGGGCCAGTGACTCCGCGCCGAGCGGGCCGAGCCGGTCCGGGCGGCCGAGCGGCACGGAGCGCTCCTTGCGGCTGCGGTCGGTGCGCACCAGGCTGACCTGCTCGGGGCCGACGGTCAGCCGCAGGGTGTTGCGGCCGGGGCGCCAGCGCAGCGCCCCGGAGACGTCGAGGACCACCGCGTTGCGGTATCCGTGTCCTTCCCAGCGGTGTCCCTCGGGGACGGTGACGCCGTCCAGGACGACGACGGTGTAGGGCTCGTCGCGGCCGGGGCGGGCGTCGGCGTCGAACCCGGGGCGTTCGGCGAACTCGGCGCCGAGCAGGTCGTCCAGCTCGGTCAGGTCGGCGGTGATGCGGCGGACCTGGCCGGCGCCGTCCTCCTCGTGCGGGTGCAGGGCGTGCGGCAGCCACTTGACCCATTCCCAGTCGGGCCGGCGTTCGTCGCTGGCGCACACCGCCAGCCACAGCTCCTCGGGGGCGTGGAACACCGCGAGCTGGCCGAGCGCGGCGCGCACCAGGGCGCGGACGGCGTCGCCTCCCGCGTCCCCGGCCGGGGCGCCCGTGGTGCCCGGCTCGGCGGACGGGTCGCCGGAGGTCTCCTCGGGGCGCAGCAGGATCCGGGCGGAGGAGCGCAGGTAGAGGCCGAGGGGCTGCTCGGGGATGGTGGAGTAGGCGCGGATGAACCGGCGCAGGGCGTGGGCGCACAGCGGTTCGAGGTCCTCCACGGGGCGGGTGGAGACCGGTTGCAGGGTGAGGGCGAGCTGCTGTTCCCCGACGGCGAGGCGGACCTCGCCGAAGTCCTCGTCGGCGGGGCGGCGTTCCCACAGCCGCGAGGTGCGGGCGAGCGAGCGCAGTGAGGCGGGCTCGGGGTGGCGCCAGGCGAGCGCCCGCTGCTGTTCGACGATGGTGGTCCGGACACGCTTGCGGATCTGGGCCAGGTAGCGCAGGTAGTCGCGGCGTTCGCCCCTGAGCCGCTGCTTGCGCTCGCTGGAGCGGCGCATCAGCTGGCCGAGCAGCATGGCGGCGGCGGACAGGGCCATGACGCCCATGGCCAGGTAGATGAAGACGCCGTTGCCGCCGCCGGGGCGCAGGAACATCAGCATCATCGACACCGACATGAGCGCCATCGGCAGATAGGTCCATATCGCCGAGGTGTCCGGGACCGTCTCGGACAGGACCGGCGGTTCCTGGAGGGTCAATTGCCCCTCGGGCATCTCCGGTCCGCGCCGGCGGGCCGGCCGGCGAAACAGCACCACGCTCAAGGGACAGAACCTCCGGGTTCACTGGGCTTTCCGGCCCGCTCCGAATGCCGCTACGGGCGGTAGCGGGAAAGTGTCGCACCGTGCCGACGCGGCTTGGTTTCCGGGCACGGCGAAATGCGGGGCGTGTTCCGGGCGGGAAGGGCGGTCAACTACACGTGTGGATCGGCTCCGTGGCCGGCGCGGGTCCGGTCCGCAGCACAATCCGGCGGGCGTCGGCAGTAGTCTGCATTCACCCGACGCGACCTGTCCACGCGGGAGGGGTACCTGCCGCCGCGTATGGCGCAATTCCCCTGCCCCGGGCCGGTGTTCCCGGCCCGCATATACCTTACGTACTCTGCACCCGTTCCCCATTCCCGGGGGACGTTTCCCTGCCAAGCCCCCCACGGAAGACGAGAGTTCAGCTGATGACCGACAGTGCGGTGGCCGAACTGTGCCGCCTGACCGTACGCGCGCCGAGCGTCTCCGTCGATCTGGCGGTGCCCGCCGACGTGCCGGTCGCCGATCTGCTGCCCACGCTCCTGCGCTACGTCGGCGAGGAGGCCGAGGAGTCCGGTCTCGACCACGCCGGCTGGGTGCTCCAGCGGCTCGGCGACGCCCCGCTCGACGAGGAGACCACCCTCGCCCACGCCGGGCTCACCGACGGCGAGGTGCTGTATCTGCGCCCGCACACCGAGGCGCTGCCGGAGGCCCGGCTCGACGACCTCGTGGACGGGATAGCCGACACCACGGGCCGGCGGCTGCACGACTGGCACCCCGGGGCGGCCCGCGGCCTGCTGGTGGGGACCGCGGTGGCGACCGTGCTCACGGCTCTGCTGCTGGTGTTCTGGCCCGGGGTGGGTTCCTCCGTGCGGCCGGTCCACGCGGGGGTGACCGGATTGCTGCTGCTGGCGGGCGCGGGCACGGCCAGCCGTGCGGTCGGTGACCGGCTTTCGGCCGCGGCCCTCGGTCTGCTGGTGGCGCCCTGCCTGGCTCTGGCCGGCTGGGTGCTGCCCGGTGGCGATCTGACGGGCCCGGACGCGGCGCAGGTGGTCGGGGCGCGGCTGCTCGCGGCGGGTGCCGCCGGCGCGGGCGGGGCCGTCCTCGCGCTGGCCGCCACCGCGGTCGGCGCACCGGCCCTCACGGCCACCGCCGTCGTCTCGGTGGCCGCCGCCGTGGCGGGGGCCCTGATCGGCTACAGCGGCCTGGACGCGCCGGCCTCTGCGGCGCTGGTGGCGACGGTGGTCGCGCTCGGCGCCGGCGCGGTGGCGCCCTTCGCCTTCAAGCTGGCCGGCATGCGGATGCCCGCGCTGCCGTCGTCCGCCGGCCAGCTCCAGGAGGGCATCGAGCCCTACGCGGGCAGCGAGGTCGCCGAACGCACCGAACTGGCCGGGCGCTGGGTCACCGCGCTGTTCGCCGCCACCGGCGCCGTCTCGGCGGCCGCCCTGGTGGTCCTCGCCGAGCATCCGAACCTGCCCGAGGTGCTCACCGGTCTCGCGCTGAGCCTGCTGCTGCTCCTGCACAGCCGTGGCCTGGTGCACATCGCCCAGCGGCTCGCCCTCGCGGTGCCCGGGGTGTGGGGCCTGCTGCTGCTGGCACGCGCCTGGGCGGTCGACAGCGGTGGCGTCGGCCGCACGGTGGTGACGGCCGTCCTGCTCGGCGCCGCCGCCGCGCTCGTGGTGGCCGCCTGGGTGGTGCCCGGCCGCCGGGTGCTGCCGTACTGGGGCCGGGCGGCGGAGTTGGCGCACACGGGCCTCGCGGTGGCGCTGTTGCCGCTGAGCCTGTGGGTGGCGGGTCTGTTCGGCTGGCTGCGCGGGCTGTTCGGCTGAGGCCCGGACACCGGTTCACCGAGAACGAGTTGAGGAGAGGCTGTGCAGTCCAAGCGCGACCAGGTACAGGCCCACGCTTTCATGATGGGCAGGCTCAGCTCGGGCCTGCTGACGGCCGACCCGGACGCCCCGGAGAGCCCGCTGGGACGGACCACCCGCGGTGTGGTGTTCGGCGTGCTGTTCACCGTCCTGATCGGCGCGGGCGCGACCGTCTACGGCCTGCTGCGTCCGGGCGGCAACGACGGCTGGCGGGACGGCGAGCACCTGGTGATCAACCGTGACACCGGTGCCCGCTACCTGTGGACGGGCACCGACGGGGTGCTTCACCCGGTGCGCAACTACGCCTCCGCACGGCTGATCGGCGGCTCCGACCTGGAGACCAGCGACGTGGGAAGCGCCTCGCTGCGGGACACCCCGGTGGGCGCCCCGGTCGGCATCCCGGGCGCTCCGGACACCGTGCCCGACGCCGGTCAGCTGGACGACGGAGCCTGGCACATGTGCGTCACCGGGCCGCAGGGGGCGCTGCCCAGCACCTCCCCGGCCGCGACGGACACGGGAGTGAACAAGCCCGGTGCGACCACGGTGGTCGCCGGGGCGCCCGTGGATTCTCGCGGCATGGACGGTGACCGCGCGGTGCTGGTGCGCGGCCCGGACGGCGTGGAGTACCTGGTCTGGCGGGGCAGCCGGCTGCCCCTGGACCGCGCCTCCGACGCCCGCAACGCCCTCGGCTACGGCTCCCAGCGGCCGATGCCGGTCTCCGCGGCCTTCCTCGACGCGCTCGCTCCCGGACCCGCCCTGAGCCCGCCCGACGTGCCCGGACGCGGTGAGGCCGGCCCCGAACTCGGCGGCGAGGCGAGCCGGATCGGCCAGCTGTTCAAGGTGAGCGTGCCCGGCGGGGACAGCACGTACCACCTGCTCCGGAAGGACGGCCTGGTGCCGCTGACCCGGCTCGGCGCCGCCCTGGTGCTGGGCGATCCGGCCACCCAGGAGGATGCCTACCAGGGGAAGTCGCCCGAGGTGCGCACGGTCGGCGCGGACACCCTGCGCGAGCACCGGGCGAAGGATGCGCCCCCGGCCGGGTCCGCGGAGCTGCCGGACGCCCCGCCCGCAGCCCTGTCCACGCCGCGGGGCAGCGCGCTGTGCGCGAAGGTCGACGGCGCCGACGGCGGCGTCCGTATCAGCTCGGTGCTGGTCCCCTTGTCCCGGCTCGCCCCCGTGGCGGTGCCGGAGGGCACCGACGAGCCGCTGGAGCCGGCCTGCGCGCCGCCGGACGCGGCGGTCGTGCGGCCGGGACACGGTGCGCTGGTCCGGGCTCTGAACGCGAGCGGCGCCGCCCACGCGGGCACCACCTACCTGGTGGCGGACAACGGCGTGAAGTACCGGGTCGCCTCCAAGGACGCGCTGTCCGCGCTCGGGTACGAGACCGGGGACATCGACTCGGTGCCGGCGCCGCTGCTGGCCTCCTTCCCGACGGGCGCGGACCTGGACCCGGCCGCCGCCTCCGGGGCCGCCGGGACCAGGGTCACGGCCCCCGCGTGCGCGACCGGTGCGCCGGCGGGCAAGCGCGCGGCGGAGGGTGGGGCGGACAAGGCCGACACAGTCGGCACCTCGCGGTGATCCGGACAAGGAGCCCGTACGCACCGAACGAAAAGGAAAGGGTCGACGGCGAGGGCGAATTCCAGCCGAATTGATCTGCGGTGGCGCGTAGTCGGCGGGCCGGGCGCGGGCACCGGACGCAGCGGAACACCCGGGGCCGGCCCGCGCTCCCGCCGAAAGCCGGCCCGGGGAATGCCCGGAGCCGGGAAGAAACCTCAGATAAAGCTCAGAGAATGCCGACGGGCAGCCCCGCGGCGAATTCCGCGGGCTACGCGGACATTTCGGAAACGCACCTTCACGGTGACCGTTTCCCGCCTTCGCGTGCCCGTTTCATGCCCGCATCGCGCGCCACGAGGGAAAGACGGTCGTGAACGTGTCGGACGGACGGGCCGATACCTTCACCCCGGCGAAACCTCCCCGCAACTCGACTTGTATGTAAGGTCTTTGAAGAAGCGACCGAAGCTCAAAAACATCCCTGCGCGCGTTGCGCGGAACGCGAGGTTCTCTTTAGCCTCGGCGGGCAACGTGGCGATCAGGACTCGCTCGAACGAAGGGAGCGCGACGTGGCGGACAGTGCCGCGAGGAAAGCGGATTACGCCAAGGGCTTGGGGGGCGTCTCGTCCCTGGAGTCGGCCCGGACCCAGGTCGAGAAGATTCAGACCAACGTGGCCGAACTGGCGGCGCGTTCGGGCGTCGGCGGCGACGAGGGCCAGGCCCTCCTCAAGCTCTTCCGCAGCTGGAACGCCGAGGCGCAGAAGGTCGTCGTGCAGATCAGCAAGATGATCGACGCGCTCCAGGAGAACGTGACCTCCGCCGACCGGCTGGCCAAGGAGAACCAGGACCTGACCGAGGTCCTCAACAGCAAGACCACCCAGGGCGTCTTCGAAGCACTGCGCTGATTTCCCCCTCCGGCGTCGGCCTGCGGACGAGGCCGGACCCCGTGAGCTTCCCGGGCGAGGGCGCCCGGCCACCCGAGAGGAGACGTCATGGCCGACGGCATCATCGACGTGCAGTACCCCGTGGTCCAGCGGGCCATCGAGGATCTGCGGGACCAGACCCAGCAGATCATCAACACCCTCAACACCCTGGAGGACGAGCTCAAGCCGCTCGTCAGCTCCTGGGAGGGTTCCGACCAGCAGATGTACGTCCAGGTCCAGGCCGAGTGGGACCAGGCCACCAAGAACATGGCCATGCTGCTGGGCGACAGCGGCGAGCTGATCCAGAGCATCCACGACAACCACTCCCGTGACGAGCGCCGCAGCGCCGACAACTGGGGCAACGTCCGGGCCCGCTAGCACCGGCCCGCCCCCCTCACCGGTACGGCCTCCCGCGCGCCGGACGCCGCCCGGCCGTACCGGTGCCGCTCGCCCCCGTCCGGCACCAAGTCGCAGGAGGACGTCCCATGGCCGGTGAGAAGGCCGACGTCAAGCACTTTGATCTCAAGCAGATGGAGAACTTCCGGGACAACGAGGTGCAGCCGGTGTACACCGCCGCGAAGAAGCACCGCGAGGACGGCGACGGCGCCCACATCCGCCCGCTCGGCCACCTCATCGACGGGCACACCACCCCGGGCAACCTGGACCAGAACCAGCAGCTTCTGCGCATCGGCAAGATGGTCACCGAACCGCTGGTCTCCGGCCCGAAGCTGATCGAGGACGTGCGCGCCGCGGCCGAGTCGATCGACAAGCTCCTCGGCGACCAGATGGAGCTCTTCAAAGAGCTCAAGGAGGCCCTGAGCGACACCATCGACGAGGCCAACAAGACCAAGGACAAGAACCTCTCCGCCATCGACGCGCAGACGCTGCTCATGACCTTCGAAGAGGTCGACACCCTCACCGCCGGCGGTTCCGGCGGAACCGACGACGACACCTGACATCACGCCGCGCGTGCCGGCCCGCTCCCGGGCCGATGGGCACGCCCCCGTGGCACACCCCGGCTGCACACGGCATGAGGACGCCGTGCACCGGCACGGATGACAGGCACCGACCAGAAAGGGCGCCCGGTGGCCGATCGATACGATCCCAACTCCGTTGCGAACCTCGACAAGTTCGACAACGCCAGCGATCCGTCGTCCGACACCTGGGCCACCCTGGTCACCCACATCACCGGCTATCCGGTGCCCGACCGCAGCACGATCTTCGACACCCTGCGCTCGGACCACGGCGGCAAGCTGTTCCGCATGGACATCAAGGACCGCAGCCTCAGCGTGCTCGTCAAGGACTCCGGCTTCCTGGTGAACACCGGTGAGGACTACGACATCTGGTTCTTCGACCGGGGCAAGAGGACCCAGATCAAGCAGGCCCGGATCGTCTTCGAGGGCCGGGTGAAGGCCGGCGAGGAAATCATCTTCGCCAATCCCAACGCCGACAACGTGCGCGACGCCCAGGTCCGTGAGGGCAACGAGTTCACGGACTACAACAAGGACAAGATGAGCACGATCCCGCTCGCCCGGTACATGAACGGGCCGCGGGCGGCGCTCCTCGCCCTGCTCGGCGGCAGCACCCAGGACGCCCGCTTCAGCAACCTGGGCGTCGGCGGCGGCGACGTGGTCGACCTCAACTCCTTCAACACCGCCGGCGAGTCCTTCGACTACGCGGCCAAGTTCTTCAAGGACCACGCGGTGGTGCTGAAGGAATGGGAGGACCGCTTCGGCCGGGACGACGCCAGCTGGAAGGGCGAGGCGGCCGAGGTCTTCCGCAGCCTGCTGAAGAAGATCCGCGAGAACTACGACAACTACGTCGAGACCTTCAACTCCAGCCCGGGCTCCGGCAGCGAGACCGGCACGGGCAACACGGTCTACTCCCGCGCCCTGTCCCTGGGCCGCAAGTACCTGGAGGACGCCGCCGACACCCTGCTGAAGGCCTGGCTGGACTGGGCCAAGTCCCCCTACTACGACCCGCACCAGGTGCTGCGCTACGTGCTGGACGACCTCGCCCAGTGGGTGGACGCGAACAACGTCGCCAAGACCGACATCAAGGTGTCGTACTCGCGCTACAGCAGCTCCACCTACCACACGCCGCAGGCCGGCTTCCTCCAGGAGCACCCGGAGTACGGCGACCTCACCGACATCGCCAACTGGGCGAAGGTCGGTGACAAGGCGGTCAAGATCTGGACCCAGGGCGTCGACGAGTACCTGGGCAAGCCCGCCGCGCAGGTGCAGTCCTCCCTCAACAACCACTTCCTCGATCTGGGCAAGGACTTCTCGGAGAACCTGCCCGAACCGAAGTCGACCACCACGGCGGCCGACGACTACGAGAGGAAGAAGCTGGAGGACGAGAAGCGGGAGATCAACCGGCAGAACGAGGAGAACCGCAAGTACCAGGACGAGCTGCGCGCGGAGCAGGAGCGCCAGCGCGAGGAGGACCGGAAGTACCAGGAGGAGCTGCGCAACGAGCAGAAACAGCAGCAGGAGGAGGACAAGAAGTACCAGGACGAACTGCGCGCCGAGCAGGAGCGCGAGCAGGAAGAGGCCAGGAAGTACCAGGAGGAGCTGCGCAACGAGCAGAACCAGCAGCGCGACGAGGACAAGAAGTACGCCGACGAGCTCCGCGAGGAACAAAGGCGCGAGCAGGAGGAAGCCAAGCGCGAGGCCGAGGAGCAGCGCAAGGCGATGGAGGAGAGCCTCGGCGGCCTGAACGACCCGAACGGGCCCCAGCAGCAGAACCTCGGCAGCCTCGACGACCTGCTGAACCAGAACATCCCGGTCACCGAGAGCCTCGGCGACGTGAACGGCACGGGCGGCGACGGCCAGGGCACACCGGGCGGCGTCCCCCCGGTCACGAACCTGGGCAGCTTCGGTCCGCTCAACAATGGTCCCGGCGGCACGAACAACAACGCGACCGACGACGCGATCACCCAGAACCTCGGCAACCTCGGCGCGCTGAACAACGGTCCGGGCGCCTCCCTGCGCACGCCGACCGGAGCCAGCACCCAGCTCGACGGCGGCAAGCTCACCACCGGTTTCCCGGACGGCAGCAGCACCTCCTTCGACCCGGACACCGGGGTGCTCACCACCACCTTGCCGGACGGCTCCGTCACCACCGCGGACCTCGGCAACGGCGCCACCGTGACCAACCCCGACGGCTCGACCACCACCCTGGGCGACGACGGCAAGCTGACGACCACCTTCCCCGACGGCACCACCCAGACCGTCGACCCCGGCACCGGCCAGGCGACCACCACCCACCCGGACGGCACCACCACGACGACGGACCTGGGCAGCCTCGAAGGCATCAACGGCGGCGACGGGGTGCTCGACACCCCGACCGGCGGCAACGCGCAGCTCACCAGCGGCGGCGACCTGACCACCGAGTTCCCCGACGGCGGACGCTCCTCCTTCGACCCGGACACCGGGGTGCTCACCACCACCTTGCCGGACGGCTCCGTCACCACCGCGGACCTCGGCAACGGCGCCACCGTGACCAACCCCGACGGCTCGACCACCACCCTGGGCGACGACGGCAAGCTGACGACCACCTTCCCCGACGGCACCACCCAGACCGTCGACCCCGACACGGGCCAGGCGACCACGACCCGCCCGGACGGGACGACCACCACCGAGAACCTCGGCAGCCTGGGGAACCTCAACGCCCAGAACCGGCTCGGCGATCTCGGTGATCTCGGCGATCTGAATGACCTCGGAGGCCTCGACCGGGACGTGACGACCGAGTCGCTCGGCGACCTGGGCGATCTGAACGGCTTCGACACCGACCGGTCCGGCCTGGAGACGCCGACCGGGGGACACACCTCCCTCGACGCCGACGGCGACTTCGCCACCACGTTCCGGGACGGCAGCGAGAGCGTCTTCGACCCGGACAACGGGATGCTCACCACCACCCACCCGGACGGCACCACCACGACCACCGACCTCACCCACGGGGCGAAGGTCACCAACCCGGACGGCTCCACCACCCGCCTGGACAACGGGATGCTCACCACGACCTTCCCGGACGGCAGCACCCAGGTCATCGACCCGGACACCGGCGTCGCCACGGTCACCGACCCGCAGGGCCGTACCGAGACCGTGGACCTGCGTGACCTCAACGCGCGGAACAGCGGCGGCGGTTCGGACATCCTCGACGGCCTGGGCAACCTCGGCGACCTGAACACGACCGGGGGCGGGAGTGACTTCACGACCTCCCGGGACGTGCCGCTGTCCGACCTCGGGCTCGGCGGAGGCAGTGGCTTCTCCGCCGGCACAGCGGCTCCCGGCGGCCTCTCCGCGGGAGACTCCTTCCCCGCGGACGGTTCCGGCGTCGCCCCGCTCGCGGAGAGCCAGACCGGCGGCCCGCTCAGTCCCGCCGCCCTGCCCGGCGCCCCGGGCAGCCCCGGCATGCCCGGCAGTCCCGGCATGCCCATGGGCGGCATGGGTGGCATGGGTGCGGGCGGTGAGCGGGGCAACGGCGAGCGGGTGCGCGCCGTCCTCGTCGACGCGGCCGAGGAGAGCGAGCGGCGCAACCGCCGCCGGCGCAGCCCGTGGAACCGCCAGGAGGACGACGACACCTTCCTCGCACCGGCCTCCAGGGTGGCGACCACCGGCGGCGAGTCCCCCCAGGAGGAGACGGAGCCGGGCCGCAGGTCCACCACGTCCGCCGACTACCTGGAGGAGGACGCGGACGTGTGGGGCACCGACGAGGGCGGCGCACCGGCCGTCATCGGCCGGTGACCGGCACGGTCGGCGCACCGCCGGCCGGCCCCGGGTTTCTCCCCGAGGGCTCGACGAGGCAAGATCGTCAGGACGGTTGACGGTCCGGGCCACCGGACCGGGTGACGCAGGGACGTCCGCCCGCACGGACGGATGGACGCAGAAGGGAGGGGCCGGACGTGACGGAACCGCTGGAGAAGCGCCTGGAGAAGGCGATGGCCGAACTCCAGGCCGCCCAGGAGGCGGTGGCGCGCACCGAACGCGAGCTGCGGCAGGCGTCGTTCGCGGTGCTCTCCTCCGACCGCGCGGTACGGGCGACCGTGGGCCCGCAGGGCGAACTGACCGGGATCGAGTTCCTGGAGCACAAGTACCGCGACATGTCGCCACAGGAGCTGGCCGCCAGCGTCCTGGAGGCGGCCGGTGCGGCACGGCTCAAGATGAACCGGCACGTGATGAAGGCCATGGCGCCCTTCACCGAGCCCAGCAGCAACGTGCCGGAGCTGAAGGGCTTCGAGGTCGACTGGGAGCGGATCTTCGGCCCCGAGGTGCTGCGCGACGACGACGAGGACACGGCACGCGGCGCCGAGCAGGGCCCCGCCTGGCGGGACGCGCTCGACGAGGACGGGGAGGACTGAGCGTTGGGACAGCGGTACTACGTAGACCCGCACCGCATCGAGGCGCTGGCCGGGCAGCTGGAGGAGATCGGGTCGCTGGCCCGCAGCATGACGGAGGAGTTCCTCGACGAGCTGGCGCCCACCGTCCGCTGGCCCGGCACGGAAGGGGAGTTCGCCGAGAAGGCCAAGCCGCAGGAGCAGAAGGAGCGGCAGACCACCAAGGACACGATGATGTCCATTCGCGACGCCCTGTTGGGCATCACCGACGCCACCCTCGGCCAGGTGCGGATGATGAAGGACACCCGTGACCGCAACATCGAGGGCATCGAGCAGCGCAACAGCCGGATCGAGACCGACGGGCTGAACGGCGACGGGGGCCCGACCGGGCATGGCCGCCGCTGACCGCAGCCGCCCCGGCCGCTCCCGCACCGTGCCGGGAGCGGCCACTGCCTGCTGCCCGCACACCGTTCAGGACGGCCCCCGATGAGTCTGCAGGCATCGCCCGAGGTCAACGCGATGATCTTCATCCTCACCGGGGAGAAGCTCATCGACGCGGACGAGGACCTGGCCTACGACAGCCGCACGCCCTACTCCGGGCTGGGCCGCAAACTCGACCGGCTCTCCTCGCTGATCGAGAAGTCGATCCACGACATCGCCGAGTCCATGCCGGACGACCTGGCCAAGTCGTACGCCAAGGCGATGGGCATGCTCATCGACGACGGCGGCAAGAACTACCTGCGCGAGTTCGCCGAGCAGCTGGACAAGATCGCCGAGGGCCGGCGCAAGACCTCCATGGACATCATGGAGTCCAAGTGGCAGGTCATCGCCGAGGTCATCCGGCTGCTCATCGAGATCGCCATCTACCTGGCGATGTCCTTCTTCACCGGAGGCGCCTCGGCCAGCCAGATCATGATGGCCAAGCTGCGCAGCCGCTTCATGATCCTCACCACGCTCAGCCATCTGCTGCAGCGGCTGCACCTGGCGCCGTCCCTGACGGAGGCCTTCGCCGAGGCGTTCACCACCTTCGCGGTGCGCCTGGCGATGATGAACTTCGCCCCCGACGGCCGCCGCCCGGACGGCTTCGACTGGAACGACATCCTCAAGTCCGCCGCGTTCGGCGCCGCCGCGGGCTTGTTCACCAGCGTCTTCGACGACTTCGCGAAGAGCATCGTCAAGAGCTACGACCACAACTTCCTCAAGAACGGCCCCGACGGCTCCTTCAAGAAACCCCCGAACCTGGACCTGAAGGACGGCCCAGGCCCCCACCTCGACCACACGCCGAAGGACCGCCCGGGCCCGGACCCGTCCCCGAACGGCCCGACCCCGCACCGCGACACCCCGACCACCTTCCGGGACGGCCCCCTCTCCTTCCGGAACAACCCCACCCTGTGGCGCAACAACCAGCTCCTGCGCCACAACGCCGACCGGCCGGGCGCGCTGGCAGGCCACTACGGGCTGAAGGGCACCGCCGACTTCCTCGCCGCCGGCTCCGGCGAAGCCCTCGCGGAGATCCTGATCAAGGGCGCGTTCGACGGTGACTGGTCCACCAGCTGGTCGACGTTCGTCGGTGCGGGCATCAGCAGCCAGGTCGAGGCGACGCTCACGGACATCGCCATCAACAGTGGTGCGGAACTGCGCCATGCCATCGACAAGTTGCGCCTCGCACCGCCGACCGTTTCGGGCGGCGACCACGGCAACGCCGATGCCGCACGCTCCGGTGACGGCACCGGCAAGGGCGACCGCACGGGCGGCCCTTCCCAGCACGCCCCCGGCGGCGGCGACTCCACCACGCCCGCCGACACGTCGACCACCGGCTCGGACACCCTGGACGGCACCCTCTCACCGTCCACCGACCTCACCCAGGGCACGCCCCCGCCGCCGTACACGAGCGTGGACCCGCCGGCGTACTCCCCCGGCCCGCTGCCGGTGACCGCCGCCGAGAGTGCGCTGTGGCAGCAGGTCCACCACGGCACACCCGAGATACGGGACGCGGCGCTGCGCGACATCGCCGCGCTGCGCGGTTCGCAGTCTCCCGGCAGTACCGAGATCGGCGTGCGCGACGCCCTGCACGACAATCTGGCGCAGCGACCCGAGGTGCGGGTGGTGCCCGCCGGGAACAGCCCGGCCGCCCAGATCGACGCCGATGGCGTCCGCCGTGCTCTCGACTCGCTCGGGGTGACGGTCACCGTGGACGCGCCGCTGTCCGGCGGTACCACGCTCCCCGCGGACACCACGCTCTCCGCGGAGACTCCGGTCAGCCAGGACCAGGTGCAGACGCCTCCGCCCCAGGCGGCGACCGGTCCCGCCGCTACCGGCTCGACCACCGGCGGCTCACCCACCACCGGCACTGGTACTGGCACTGGCAGCGGCACTGGTACTGGTACTGGTACTGGTACTGGCAGCGGCACCAAGTCGGGCGGCGTCACCACCACAGGTTCATCGACGTCCTCCTCCCTGTCGTCCCAAGACGCCGGCACGCCGGACGGCACCCCTGCCTCGACGGACGGCGAGGAGACCGCCGCGCTGCCGGAGCAGTCGCAGGAACGGAGCGACGGCCAGGAACAGGACCAAGACCAGGCCATCCCGGCCACCGGCGACGACTCCCTCCGCCCCATCCGGACCGACACCTCGGAGGGCCCGGCCGAGACCAGCACCACCGGCTCGACGCAGTCCTCCCCCGATGCCGCCCACGACCTCACGTCCGCACCGCCGAGGGTGACGACGACCAGTTCCGCCGACACCGCCCCCTCCCCCGGTGACGTACGCACCGCGCCGGAAAACGACCCCTCGTCATCCGGCAGCGTCGACAAAGAGCCCGGCCCCGTCCTCACCGAGCCCTCCCAGGCGCCGTTCACCGTCGTCGTCTCCGAGCAGCCGCCGCCCGTGCAGGGGTCGCCGGAAGCGGCGACCCTGCTGGACGAGGCCGGCACCGACCGGGCCGTCGTACTCGGCCCGCCGACCGCGACGGACGGAGCGGGACGTCCGGTGCGCGCGGCCGTCGAGCTCACCCGCGAAGGACCGGCCCGGCCCGTCCAGGTGCGCCCGCTCGAGAGCCTGCCGCCCACCGCCGGAGTGGACACGGGCGTGGACAGCAACGCCGTCTTCCCCGGTTCCGACGTGCTGCTGCCGCTCGCCGACGCCCTCGGGGCACCCGCTCCCCCCGACCCCACGTCCCGGCCCGCCACCGAGAGCGGACCGACCCCTCCCACCACCACCTCGGACGGCGCCGACACCACGCCCTCCCCGGGCGAGAAGCCTCTCCGCACCGAGTCGGCGACGCCGAGCGCGGACCCCCTGTCCGTCAAGCTGCCACCCAAGGCCGAGCCCCCGGCACACGCCACCCCGACGGCTCCGGACACCGCCGTCGACGTCCCCGCCGCGGCCAAGCTCGCCACGCTCTCGCGCCCGTGGGCCGAACCCGCCACCGACATCCACCTGGAGTCCGGCGAGGGCACCGTCCTGCCTCCGTCATCAACGACACCACATGACGAGCCCTCCCAGCCCCACGCTCCCGTCACCGCGGCGCCCGTCACCTCAGGGCCCGTCACCCCGGGGCCCGTCACCCCGGGGCCCGTCACCCCGGCGCCCGCCCGGATCATCGTGCGGCCCGCGGACGACACACACGGCGCTGACAGCACCACGACACGGCCCCGGCCCCAGGGACAGCCGGTCGTCACCACCCTCACCGGCCACACGGTGCCCGTCACGCAGCTGCGCCGCTGGATGCCCGGCGCCGCGGCACCCCCGCAACCCGGACGCCCCGTACGGACGTTGACCATCTCGCAGAGCCCGGCAGAGGACGCGACGACGCACAGCGAAGGGCGCCGTGCACTCCTGGGACAGGACACCTTCCGCAGCGTGCGCACCACGTCCGCTCCCACCGCCCCGGATCCCGAGGCCACGCCCGTCGCGCCCCGGACCGTCTTCACCGGCCCGCCCACCCCGCTGCCCGGCTCCGGCACCGAGGACGGCGCCGACTACTTCGCCGGGCACGGCACCTCCCGTACCGTCACGCTCGGCACCGACGACGCCGCGCATCCCACGGTGAAGGTGAGCGGCGTCCAGTTCGGCGAAGTCCTCAAGTCCTGGTTCCGGGACGGCGATCCGAAGCGGCCCATCGTGCTGTTCTCCTGCGAGACGGGACAGCAGCCGCGGATCGCGGGCCTGCCCGTCGCCCAGCACGTCGCCAACCGCACCGGCCGGTCGGTGTACGCGCCCACCACCGAGGCCGGCACCGCCCGCGACCGCGACGGCAACGTCCGCGCGGTCCTGACCGAGGGCCCCGACGGGCCGGGCCGCTGGCGGCTGTTCACCCCCGAGCCCACCGGTGCCCGTCTGGAGGAACTGGCGCGCGCCGCCGGGCTGCACGCCGGACCCGAACCGGCCGACGCCTTCACCCTGGCCCGCACCCTCCAGCAGATCCGCACCCTGCGCGACGCACTGGGCCCCGACGCCGAACAGCGTCCGGAGAACCGCGAGTTGCTCGCCGGTCTCGCCTTGGTGGACAGCCTGCGCTGGCGCAGCCCCGACACCGCGCCCCGCTACGGCGACGGCCGTATGACCCCCGACCTGCTCCGCCGGATGGTCACCGACTGGAGCGGCACCACCGGGGCCACCGGCAGCGACCCCGCGACCGGGCCCACCCCCGAGCAGTACACCCGGTTCCTGCGCGCCGCGGCCGACCTGCGCTCCACCGCGGGCTCCGACGCCACCCTCGACACCCTGCTGCCCCCGCCGCCGCCCGCGCTCCCGCCCACCGCCCTCGTGTCCCCGCAGGACGTGCACGGACTGGCCTACGCGCCCTCCGCGCAGGTCACCTGGTCGCTGTCCGACACCCCGCTGCCCCTGTCGGAGCTGGCCCTCAGCCCCGAGGACACCGCCGAACTCGCCCGCCGCAGGCCCGACCTGGCCCCCGCGCCCAGCCGCCCGGAGAGCCTCGCCGAGGAGCTGACCCTCAGCAAGACCGGCACCGCACCCGCCCCCACGGTGCACGCCGACGGCCAGGCCTTCACCCGACTGGACACTCCCGGCGGCGGCAACTGCCTTTTCAGGGCCCTGCTCGACAGCGCCCGCAGCCGGCCGGTCCCACCCGCGTGGGCGGCACGGAACATCGCCGGTCTGCGCCGTCTGCTGCGCGACCGGATCGCTGACACCGAACTGGGCAGTGCCGCCACCATGGCGTTCCCCGACCCGGTGTACTCCGTCGTGGACGACCTGCGGATGCGGGCCCTGGCGGGCGTGACCGACGCCGAGGAGCGCGCGAGCGTCACCGCCGAGTGGAACGACATCGCCCGCGCCGTCGTCACCCGAGGTGACGCCCGGACGTGGCGGCAACTGCTGCGCTCCGGCGACTACCCCCAGCTCGCCGACATCGCCCCCACGCCCGCCGAGGCCCGCCGCCTCGGCCCGGGCGCCCTGGTCGCCGCGGCCGCCGAACACCCGGGCCTGTGGGCCTCCCCCTTCGCCGACCTGCTCCCGGAAGCCCTGGCCCACGCCCTGGACCTGGACCTGCGGTTGGTGCAGCCCGACCCGCGCACCGGCGGCTCGACCGTCACCTCGCTGCACCCCGGCGGCAGCGGCGGCACCCTGCACCTGGCCTACAACGGCACCGACCACTACGACGCCCTGGTCCCGGCCCCGGCCCCGCCTCCTCCCGTAGCGGACCCGGTCACGTCCCAGGACGCCGGCACCCAGGACTCCACCGCCCCTCAGGACATGTCGCAGCACGTCCCCGTCGGGGCAGACCTCACCGCGCAGGACTCCGACGGCAGCGAACACGCCGAGGTGACGACCGACGACAGTTCCGAGGGGACCGACACCGGGGCCGACACCGGGGCCGAGACCGGGGCCGAGACCGGGGCCGACACCAGGGCCGAGACCGCCGACCGGGGCGATCCGGTCCCGCTGGAGACCCAGCTCGACCGGCACCGTCCGGCGCGTCTGCTGACCGGCCCGGACGCCCCTCCCCCGGCCCCGGCGCCACGCACCGTCGTCTTCTCCGACGGCAGCCGGCTGCCCGAGGTCCTGCTCCACCCGGACGCGGACCCCGGCGACGGCACCCCGGCCGACGGCACCCGGACCGACGGCACCCGGATCGACGGGCAGGCACGGACCGGCCCCGCCGGACTGTTCAACGGCCCCGGCGTCACCACACTCCGCTCTCCCGAACTGGTCGCCCGGCAGATCATCGGCACCCTGCCCAAGAACCTGCGCACCCGCTTCGACGAGACGGAACTGCTCCGGCTGCTGACCGACCAGCCCGGCGCCTTCACCGCCCCGCGCGGCGCCCGCCTCGTCGGACGCGAGAAGTCCGGCGTCGGCCTGGAGATGACCGTCGAAGCCGTCCCCTACCACCGTTGGGAACGCTTCTCCGACGTGAACGGCGGCACGGTTCGCGTGGACACCATGCGGCGCGGCCAGGCCGGCACCGGCGGAGGACGCAGCGTCGGCGTCGGCCGCCGCATCGCCGGCGCGCTCAGCATGGGCCCTCCGCTCAACTGGCTGCTGAAGATCGGCGTATCCCTGGGCTGGACCCGCAGAACCGACTACACCCAGGGCACCCAGGCGTACAACCAGACCGAGTGGCGCGCGCACGAGGGCTCCCACCTCCACCTGGACGACGTGTACTACCGCGTACGGGTGGACCGCGTCACCGAATCCCCCAGGAGCGCCGCGCCCTCCGGCACGACCGGCGAGCCCGACCCCCGCACCCCGCAACCGGCGTGGCGGCGCACCCAGGTGCACGCGGCCGGCTTCGGGATGCGCGACGGACTGAGCTGGCGGCTGCCGGACGACCTCACCGTGCCCTTCAAGGGCCCCCGCCGCGCCCCTCGCACGCTCACCTTCCCGGACGGGACGGAGCCGCGGGTCACCGACATCACCGGCCTGCACCTGATCGACCCGCCCGAGGACATCGCGCTGGCGGTCTCGGGTTCCCGGCCCGGCAGTTCGGCGCACCGCACCGTGATCTCCTGGGTCCGCCCCACCCGGCTGCTCGCCCTGTTCGGGCGGATGACGGGCCCGGTGACAGGACCCGAACTGACCCGGGGCAGCGGACAGCATCCGCTGGGCCACCTGATCGTCGAACGGTCGGTGCCGCACCGGGCCACCCTGGTCACCGAGTCGGTCAAGGCGGAACTGCGCGACCTCACCCAGACCACCTATCAGAACGAACGCGGGCACGTCCGCGACACCCGTTTCGGCATCCAGGTCACCGCGGGTCCCAACCACACCCTCGTGGGCCCGGAGACGGACGTGCGCCTCCAGGGCGGGCCGCTGGTCCGCGCCGACCTGACCAGCGGTCGGGGCCACTACCTCGGCGCCGACGCGGCCCGCAAGACCACCGGCCGGATCCGCAACCACCCGGTGGCGCTGTACCGGGTCGAGCGCACCCTGATGGTGCGCATGCCCGGCGAGCCGGCGTCGGCGGCGCGTCCGGTCCGGGTCGTCAGCCTGGACTGGATGGCCACGCAGGACGCGCGCCGTCTCGCCGGCTGGGACGACCGCACGCCCGGCCGGACGGGGCCCCACCCGGACGCCGAGCCGCCCGTGCCGTGGTACCTCACCCGGGAGAACCCGGTCCACCTCAGCGGCCAGGTCCGCGCCGAGGGCTTCCGCCCCGACCGCCCGCTGACCCTCGGCCCCGGCACCGACCCGCCACAGGAACAGGGCAGAACCCCGCAGGACACGACTCGGCAGCCCATGCCGTCGGACAGGGCTGGGCAAGCCGTGCCCCCGGACACGACTGGGCAACCCGCACCGGCGGACACGGCTCGGCAACCCGCACCGGCGGACACTGCTCGGCAACCCGCACCGGCCGACACTGCTCGGCAACCCGCGCCCGCCGACACGGCTCGGCAGCCCGCGCCCGCCGACACGGCTCGGCAACCCGCGCCGCCGGACCCCATGCGTGCCTTCACGGACGCGGTCCTCGACACCCTGCACCGCTCCTACCCGTCCTTGTTCGTCCCGCCGCTGATGCTGCGTCATCCGCGGCTGGCCAAGTTCTGGTACGGCGACGGCCGGATGCGCACCGCGCTGCACAACGACCGTCAGATCCGCGAGGCCCTCAACCGGCCGAGCCTGGCGCAGAGCCTGGACGACCTGACCACCACCGGCGTCCCGGTCACCCTCACCGAGGACGGCAAGGTCCGCCGGGGCCACCACACCCTCGTCCTGCGGGCCCGGCTCAGCGACCGGCAGTTCGAGACCACCATGAGCGAGCGCTCCCTGCGCAACGCGGTCATCGGCACCGAGATCTCCGGCCAGGGGCAGCAGGCCTCCCTCACGCTCTCGGGCGGCGTCGAGCTCGGCATCTCCCCGCGCGACCACGACAAGGTGCCCGAGGCGGGGCTGCCCCGTCAGACCGGCAACGTCACGCTCGGCGCCCGCTACGCCAAGACCGATCAGAAGGCCACCAGGAACACCGTCGCCGTCGCCCACGACCACCTCACGTTCCAGAACGGCGCCGACCTCTACAGCTACCGGGTGGAACTGGGCGCCACCTTCGAGGGACACCGCCGCCCCAGGGGCTGGGCGCGCCTGGCCACCGTCGGTCTGCTCGGCGCGGGCGTCTTCGTC
Organism: Streptomyces sp. NPDC085932; assembly: GCF_044540525.1. Lineage (NCBI taxonomy): Bacteria > Bacillati > Actinomycetota > Actinomycetes > Kitasatosporales > Streptomycetaceae > Streptomyces > Streptomyces sp. NPDC085932. The sequence goes on along the minus strand of NZ_JBITSJ010000006.1, from coordinate 305,497 downwards.
AGCAAGGTCGCGGAACGGCCCCTGTTCACCCAGGGCAGCGAGACCGTGGGCCGGGTGGAACTCGCCGTGCCCGCCGCCCACGGCTCCGAACGCCACGCGCCCGCCGACCCGCCACCCGGCCGGTCCGCGCCCGCTCCCACGACCGCCGCTCCACGGCAGCTCTCCGCCACCGAGGCGGACCAACTCCTCGACGGCACCCGCCCGCTGCCCCGCGTGGGCTCCGCCGACCGGCGCCTCACCCTCAAACTGCTGAGCGCACCCCACGTCGTCCTCAGCACCGAGGGCGGCCCGCAGCGCCAGCAGCTCATGCAGGACACCGCCGACCGCGCCACCGGCTCGTCCTGGCACGTCGGCGCGCCCGGCGCCCCGGCCCGGACGGCACTGCGCCGGGCCATGGCCAACCTCTCCGTGGCCGGACAACTCGGCCAGTACCTCGGCCCGTTCGGCTCCCGCATCGCCGGACTGACCGGCGCGGGACCGCTGCAGACCCATTACCTCAAGGCGGCGATCCGCGGCGAACTGCACAACCTGCGCGTCAAGAGCGACCCCAAGCCGGCGAGCCTGGAAGCCACCATCGGCAACGAGCATCGCGTCGTGGGCAGCGCCAGCACCGTCTCGCACGCCACGGTCGGCCTCCAGGGCTCGGACATGCCGCTCCAGCAGGCCCCCGGGCAGCAGCCGGTGGTCGGCACCTACTCGACCGCTCTGCAGTACGCCTGGGGCCGCGGGCGCAGCATGGCGCAGACCCTCACCCGGGGCCGCAACACGACCCTCACCTTCGCCGGACGCATGTACCTGGTGGTCGCCGACGCCGCCGAGACCATCGCGGTGCGCGACCGCTGGACGGCCGCGATGGGCCTGGCCGGGACGCGCGCAGGGGGCAGGATCAGCTCCGCCGCCGGCCGCCTGTCCGAGCACCTGGGCCGTCGCCTGGCTCCCCGCCGGGCCGCAGCAGCGCTCCAGCGCGTCCGCGACGCGGTGATGTTCCACCTGCCCATGCAGGACGCCATCGAGGCCGGACTCGCCCCGGACGGTCTGGGCACCGCCACGCCGCGCAACCTGGGCGGCGGTTACCGGCTGCCCGGCTTCCTGCGTGGGCGGCGCTTCCCCACCCACCCCAGCGGCCAGCTCGACGCGAGCCGCGCCGCCCAGCACCTGCTGCCCCAGCTCGAGAAGATCGGCGTGCCCTCCCACGACCGCGAGCAGGTCCTGCAGCGGCTCTCCCCCGACTTCCTCCGCGCCCACCTGCACGAACTGACCACCGACGGGATGACCCTGCCGGTGCGTCACCGCACGTGGCGGAGCCCGCACCACCTGCCGGTCGGCGGCAGCCCGGCCCAGCTCCACTTCAAGCTGACCCCGGTCACCACCACCGTGGAACGGTTGCGCACCGGCTTCGAGCTGGAGGACTACCGCACCATCGCCCGCGACACCGCCATCGCCGCCTCCCAGGACCGTGGCGCCGACGTGACGATCAGCGCCGCCCAGCGGGCCGCGGGCGACAACGCCAACGTCCTCACCGCCAGCCCCTCGGCGCAGGGCACCGCGGCCAAACAGCGCTCCAGCGCCCGCAGCGAGACGCACGGCAGCACCGCGATGCCGAACGTCGCCACCACCCAGGCGCACGCCGAGATCGTCACCAGCTACGTGCTGACCGTCACCATGGCCGACGTGAGCGGCACGCCCCTCGCGCCCCGCGTCGGCGCCTCGGTCGGCACCCTCAACGAGATCCTCCCGGCCGGCCTGCTCACCCCGAACGGGGACGGTTCCGACACCGCGCTCACCGAACAGGACGTGCCCGAACCCGAGCGCGCGGTCACGCTGCTCACCGCCGACCAGGCCCGTCCCGCCGCCATCGCCGCCTGGCGCACCACCACAGGCCAGGCCGCCACGGGCCAGGCCAACCCCGGTCCGGCCACCACCGGCCGGATCACCACGAGCGGAGCCACCGCTGGTTCGGCCACCACCGACCGCACCACCGCAGGCCAGGCCACCACCGGTCCGTTCACCACCGGCCCGGCCACCTCCGACGCCCACCCCACCGACTCCGACGTCCTCCCCTTCGACGACGCCATCGGCTCCGGCATCCTCGCCGTCGACATCCTCGGCGCGGACAACGTGCGGGACGGCCTCACCCTCGCCACCGCCCGCGCCGACGGTTTCGGCGACAGCGACCTCGGCCGCCGCCACACCGGCGACCTCCTCGCCGCCCGCGTGCGCATGGCCCGCCTCACCCCCCTCACCGGCCTGGGCACCGCCCCCGCCCAGGCCCAGCAGGAAGCCACCTCCCAAGGCGGCCTGACCGCGGGCTTCCGCGAGGCACTCGGCCCCGACGGCTCGCCCCTGCCCACCCAGTCCTCCGCCCGCCTCCTCGGCCAGTCCCACACCGCCGACTCCCGCCTCTACGCGAAGATGCACCGCACCGGCGCCCGCCTGCTCGCCGTGGAGAACAAGCCCCGCATGGAGGCCATGCAGCGACGCAAGACCTCCGACGCGCTGGAGGCCGGCATCACCGACAACGTCGAAGGCGCGGTGGGCACCTCCCCGCTGGCGGGCAACAGCAACGCGGGCGTGACCAACCCCGGCGCCACGGTGCCCATCGGCGGTGCGAACGACAGCACCGTCCTCAAGGGCTCCGCGGACACCACCCTCGGTACCCACGTCAAGGTCGTCACCGACCGCAGCATGCTCTTCGCCGTCCCGGTGAGCTGGCTGGCGGTCTCCGAGGTGCACCACCAGGTGACCGACAGCCGCCCGCTGCACGCCCTCGGCAAGGCCCGGCGCGGCCCCCGCGCGGCGGAGGCCCGCACGACCGCCCTGGTCTGGCTGCGCGAGGACATCGCCCGGGACTACGGTCTCCTCGACGACACCACCTACCCCGACGAGGTGAGTGCCGCCTGGGACGCCCAGGCGAAGGCCACCGCCGACCTCGCCACGGCCGAACAGCGCTACTACGACGCCCGCGCACGCGCCCGCGACACCTGGCTCGACCTGACCCCGCAGGAACAGACGGCGCTGGGCGACCCCACCACCGACCAGGCATCCGTGCCCGCCTCACCGGCCGTCACCGCCTGGCGGGCCGCCCGTGACGAGGCGCGCCTCTGGGAGCAGCGCACCGACGCCGCCGCCGCAGAACACCACCGCCTGCACCTCGCCGCGACCCGCCTCACCGCCCACCACCGCGGTCCGTCCGCCGCTCCGGCACCGGAACGGCCCGCCTACACCGAGCCGGCCTGGCGCTCCGAAGCCCCCGCCCCCTACACCGTCAGCGCCGCCACCGACTCCACGCCGCGCACCCTCACCTCACCGGACGGGGCCACCGTGCGCGAGGTGCACGACGTGCCGCACGACGGCGCCTCGTTCTTCCACGCCCTGCTCGCCGTCGCGGCGGACCGGGGCCGGCTGGCCCACCTGCTCGGGACCGACCTCGCCGACCGGTTCACCGCCGCCCCCGGCAACCCCACGATCACCGCCGAAGCCGTCGGCGCCGCACGCGACCGCCTCGCCTGGGCACTGGGCGAGGACAGCAATCAGGACCTGCTCGACTCGCTCGCCCTGGACGCCGCCGACACCTTCTCCCAGGACGAGATCGACGCGGCGGGAATCCATTTCACCCCCGCCCAGCAGGCCGAGTTCGACGCCTTCGGGCGTCTCCCGCAGACCTTCTGGCCCACTCCCGGCCAGCGCGTCGCCCTGGCCGCCCTCGCCCTGTCCCGCCCGTTCGCGAGCGAACCACGCCAGGACACCGGAGCCCACCCGACGGACGGCGAGCAGACCCCGCCCGCCCGCCGCGCCGGTGACCACGGCGGCGCCGACCTGCTGCCCGCCCTCGCCGCCCGCGTCCTGGGCACACCCCTCACCGTCGTCACCGGCGAAGGGCGCAGCCAGCTCTTCCTCCCGCACGGCGCAGACCCGGCCACCGTACGAGCGGCCACCGACCCCGTCCTCTTCGCCGCCGGCGACTTCTTCCACGCCGCCCTGCCCCCGGGCACACCGCCCCCGGTCACCACCCCACTGCCGACCCTCGTCCTCACCACTCCCCTTACGGACAACCCGGCCCCGCGCCCCACCCCGCACCGCAGCCACGCCACACCGCCGTGGATGCCGCCGGCCCAGACCTCCGGCCCGCGCTACCGCCTCGACCGCGACGGCGTCCTCACCGCACCCGACGGCGCCACCTACACCCAGGGCCCGCACACCGGCCGTGGCAACGGCTTCTTCGGCGCGCTCTCCACCGCCCTGCGCCAAGCCGCCGAGCAGCCCGGGCTGCACCGCCGCGAGGCCGCACGCCTGCGCACCCGGGCCGGCGTCACGCCCACCCAGCTGATGCGCCTCAACGGCTTGCCCGGCGACCCTGCCGAACGCGCCACGCTCTTCACGCCCCCGCCCCTGCGGACCAGGCCCGGTGCCCCCGCACCGAGCCCCGAGGCCCTCGAAGGGCACCTGCGCCGTCACCTGTCCGAAGCGCCGTGGAGTCCCGAGGCCGACCGTGCGCTGGCACGCTGGGCCGCCGCCGCGACCGGCACCACCGTCACCCTGATCGAGGAGAACGGCACCGCCCACACCTACGCCGGTCCGTCCTCCGACAGCCCCCACTTGCGGCTGCGACGCCGCGGCGGCGACATCGTCCCCCTCGTGCCACGCACCCCGGCGCCCGTGCCGACAACTCAGCAGGAGGAGGAAGAGGCGAGCGACCTGAGCACGCTGTCCGGCGCCGAGACGGCCACACCGTCCACAGCAACGGAGCCGGTGCTGCGACCTTTCAAGCTGGGCCGGTTCGAGTTCACCAACCTCAACCAGACCGACCGCTACCTCGACAAGGCCGTCCGCATCGCCGAACTCCTCGACGAGCACACCACGATCAGGAACTACATCGGCGACCGCACCGTCCGCATCACCTTGCACGTGCGGACGACAGAGACCCCCGCCGACGTCATCGACCGCGGCGACAACGGCGTCGACATCAACCTGGCGAGCTACTACTTCGAAAAGTACGACACCGGCTACATCATGGGCATGCTCGCCCACGAGATCGGCCTGCACCCCCTGGCCTCCCGGGACGCGAACATCGCCGAGCAGGAAGAGGCCTACCAGGGCATGCCCCTGACCGTGCCGGGCCTCACCGACCTCAACCCACCCCGCGTGATGAACAGCGCCTCGGCGGGCCAACGCGACCACATCATGGCCGCCTACCCGCCCACTATCCGCCACCGCCTCTACCGCAACATCATCATCGAAATGGCCCACGTCCTCGCCCAACGCGCCCGCGTCGGCGTACCCGGAGCCAAGAACCAAGACGTCACCGACCTGTTCGACACCTACCTGATGGACCTCGCCTCCATCGCCGTCACCAGCGACTACCGGCTCAACGCCGTCAAGGAACCCAACTACACCGCCCGCGTCTACAACGCCTACAAAGACCAACTACGCGACGCCCTCGGCGACAACACCACACTCAAAAACCTCCTCCCGTCCAACAAGACACTCTTCGGCGTCGCCCGCAACTTCACCCAACTCGCCACCGCCATCGCCACCAACAACCGCGGCGACAGCATCCAACAACCCACCCCACCGACCCCCGCCACCACCACAACCGACGAGGCACGCCCCCGACTACCGCAAACCGGGATCGGGACCGGGACCGAAAGCGGTACGCCGAAGGCCACACCGTCGCCGTCACGGGGGTCGCACGACCCTCGTCCCCGCTTCGTCGTCCGCTCGGGTTTCGACGCACGCCGCTTCACCCACGCCGGTCGCCCCGTCACCGACCTCACCGTCCGCGTCGCCCTGCGCGGCACCCACGACCAGGCGACCCACGTCTTCCAGCAACTACGTGACGGCGTGGAGGAGTTCCTCAACACCCCCGCCTACCAGCTGCCCAACGGCGACCGCCTGCACGTGACCGTCGAACACGTCGACCCCAGCGACGCCAACGCCGAACCCCCACACCTGACCGTCGACCTCACCGGCCGAGACAAGGCCATGGACCAGGTCACCTGGTGGACCGACGCAGCCCCCGTACAACTCGTACACGAACTCACCCACCAACTCGGCCTGCGCGACGAATACCGCGACACCGACACCCCCCACCGCCCCCACATCCTGGGCAGCCTCCTCGGCGACCTCAACGAAGCCCCCGAAGACCCCTCCCTCGCACCCGCCGGCCTACGCGACCGCCACCTGGCCCTCCTCGCAGCCCTCATCGGCGACGTCCCCCAAACGCCCAGCGACGACAAGACCGACCAGAGCTGGAGCGCCGCACGGAACACCGCCATTTGTGAACCCCGCGAGTCCGTATGGGTCGACCCCGTCTCCCTGCCGCAGACCGTCGACAGCACGGCGGTCACGGGTGTCCCGGTCCACATGCCGCAGAGCACGGACACCGCGCCCGACACATCCACCGCGGCCCCGATGCCCTTCAAGCTGGGCCGGTTCGAGTTCACCAACCTCAACCAGACGGACCGCTACCTCGACAAGGCGGTACGGATCGCCGAACTCCTCGACGAGCACACCACCATCAAGAACTACATCGGCGACCGCAACGTCCGCATCACCCTGCACATGCGGACGACAGAGACCCCCGCCGACGTCATCGACCGCGGCGACAACGGCATCGACATCAACCTCGCCAGCTACTACTTCGAGAAATACGACACCGGCTACATCATGGGCATGCTCGCCCACGAAATCGGCCTGCACCCCCTGGCCTCCGGCAACACCAGGATCGCCGAGGAGGAAGACCTCTACCGCGGCATGCCCCTGCTGGTCCCCGGCCTGGAAACCCTCAAGAACCCCCGCTTCATGAACACCGAGGGCGCCGGCCAGGAAGACCACATCATGGCCGCCTTCCCCCACACCATCCGCCACGGCATCTACCGCGACATCGTGGCCGAAATGGCCGAGGTGCTCGAACGCCGCGCAAGGGTGGGCGTGCCCGGAGCGAAGAACCAGGACGTCACGGATCTGATCGACACCTATCTGATGGACCTGGCCTCCATCGCGGTGACGAACGACCACCGTGCCAAGGCGATCCTCGACCCCAGCTATACGGCGAGGGTCTACAACGCCTACAAGACGCAGTTCGCCGAGCGTCTCTCCCCGGACAGTCCCGTGCGCGCGCTGCTGCCCGGCGACAAGGGACGCTTCGGCGTCCTCGGCGACTTCGCCCAACTCGCCACCAGCGTCGGCACCAACAACCACGGCGACAGCATCCAACAACGCACCCCTGCGGCACCGACCGCCACAGGTTCGGCGCAACCCCGGCTGCCCCAGAGTGCGACCGACGTCCGCCCGCGGATGCCGCAGAGCAGCGCCCCGCCCCCCGCCACCGCGCAGCCGGAGCTGCGTCCGTTCAAGCTGGGCCGGTTCGAGTTCACCAACCTCAACCAGACGGACCGCTACCTCGACAAGGCAGTCCGCATCGCCGAACTCCTCGACGAGCACACCACGATCAGGAACTACATCGGCGACCGCACGGTCCGCATCACCTTGCACGTGCGGACGACGGAGACCCCGGCGGACGTCATCGACCGCGGCGACAACGGCGTCGACATCAACCTGGCGAGCTATTACTTCGAGAAGTACGACACCGGCTACATCATGGGCATGCTCGCCCACGAGATCGGCCTCCACCCCCTGGCCTCCCGGGACGCGAACATCGCGGAACAGGAAGAGGCCTACCAGGGCATGCCCCTGACCGTGCCGGGCCTCACCGACCTCAACCCACCCCGCGTCATGAACACCGCCTCGGCAGGCCAACGCGACCACATCATGGCCGCCTACCCGCCCACCATCCGCCACCGCCTCTACCGCAACATCATCATCGAAATGGCCCACGTCCTCGCCCAACGCGCCCGCGTCGGCGTACCCGGAGCCAAGAACCAAGACGTCACGGATCTGATCGACACCTATTTGATGGACCTCGCCTCCATCGCGGTGACGAACGACCACCGCGCCAAGGCGATCCTCGACCCCAGCTATACGGCGAGGGTCTACAACGCCTACAAGGAGCAATTCGCCGCGCAACTGCCGGCAGACAGCCCCGTGCGTGCCCTGCTGCCCGGCGACAAGGGACGCTTCGGCGTCCTCGGCGACTTCGCCCAGCTCGCCCGCAGCGTCGGCGCCAACAACCGCGGCGACAGCATCCAGCAGCCCACCTCGGCCACCCCTTCGGCACCGACCACCAGCACGCCCGGCGAAGCGCGCCCCCGGCTGCCCCAGAGTACGACCGACGTCCGCCCGCGGATGCAGCAGAGCAGCGCCCCGCCGCCCGCCACCGCAGGTCCGGTGTTGCGTCCGTTCAAGCTGGGCCGGTTCGAGTTCACCAACCTCAACCAGACCGACCGCTACCTCGACAAGGCCGTCCGCATCGCCGAACTCCTCGACGAGCACACCACCATCAAGAACTACATCGGCGACCGCAACGTCCGCATCACCCTGCACATGCGGACGACAGAGACCCCCGCCGACGTCATCGACCGCGGCGACAACGGCATCGACATCAACCTCGCCAGCTACTACTTCGAGAAATACGACACCGGCTACATCATGGGCATGCTCGCCCACGAAATCGGCCTGCACCCCCTGGCCTCCGGCAACACCAGGATCGCCGAGGAGGAGGACCTCTACCGCGGCATGCCCCTGCTGGTCCCCGGCCTGGAAACCCTCAAGAACCCCCGCTTCATGAACACCGAGGGCGCCGGCCAGGAAGACCACATCATGGCCGCCTTCCCCCACACCATCCGCCACGGCATCTACCGCGACATCGTGGCCGAAATGGCCCACGTCCTCGCCCGACGCGCACACGCCGGCGCACCCGGGGCCAAGAGCCAAGACGTCACGGATCTGATCGACACCTACCTGATGGACCTCGCCTCCATCGCCGTCACCAACGACCACCGCGCCAAGGCGATCCTCGACCCCAGCTACACGGCGAAGGCCTACAACGCCTACAAGGAGCAATTCGCTGCACAGTTGCCGGCCGACAGTCCCGTGCGCGCGCTGCTGCCCGGCGACAAGGGACGCTTCGGCGTCCTCGGCGACTTCGCCCAACTCGCCACCAGCGTCGGCACCAACAACCACGGCGACAGCATCCAGCAGCCCAGCCCGGCCACCCCTCCGGCACCGACCACCAGCGACGCGGCACAACCCCGGCTCCCTGGGAGCGACAGCGGCACGACGACGGTCTCACCGGAGCCGGCGGTGTCGCCGTCACGGGGGTCGCGCGACCCTCGTCCCCGCTTCGTCGTCCGCTCGGGTTTCGACGCACGCCGCTTCACGCACGCCGGTCGCCCCGTCACCGACCTCACCGTCCGCGTCGCGCTGCGCGGCACCCACGACCAGGCGACCCACGTCTTCCAGCAACTACGTGACGGCGTGGAGGAGTTCCTCAACACCCCCGCCTACCAGCTGCCCAACGGCGACCGCCTGCACGTGACCGTCGAACACGTCGACCCCAGCGACGCCAACGCCGAACCCCCACACCTGACCGTCGACCTCACCGGCCGAGACAAGGCCATGGACCAGGTCACCTGGTGGACCGACGCAGCCCCCGTACAACTCGTACACGAACTCACCCACCAACTCGGCCTGCGCGACGAATACCGCGACACCGACACCCCCCACCGCCCCCACATCCTGGGCAGCCTCCTCGGCAACCTCAACGAAGCCCCCGAAGACCCCTCCCTCGCACCCGCCGGCCTACGCGACCGCCACCTCGCCCTCCTCGCAGCCCTCATCGGCGACGTCCCCCAAACGCCCAACCACGACAAGACCCACCAGAGCTGGAGCGCCGCACGAAACACCGCCATCCGTGAACCCCGCGAGTCCGTATGGGTCGACCCCGTCTCCCTGCCGCAGACCGTCGACAGCACGGCGATCACGGGTGTCCCGGTCCACATGCCGCAGAGCACGGACACCGAGCCCGACACATCCACCGCGGCCCCGATGCCCTTCAAGCTGGGCCGGTTCGAGTTCACCAACCTCAACCAGACGGACCGCTACCTCGACAAGGCGGTACGGATCGCCGAACTCCTCGACGAGCACGCCACGATCAGGAACTACATCGGCGACCGCACGGTCCGCATCACCTTGCGCCTACGCACCACGGAGACCCCCGCCGACGTCATCGACCGCGGCCACAACGGCGTCGACATCAACCTCGCCAGCTACTACTTCGAAAAGTACGACACCGGCTACATCATGGGCATGCTCGCCCACGAAATCGGCCTGCACCCCCTGGCCTCCCGGGACGCGAACATCGCGGAACAGGAAGAGGCCTACCAGGGCATGCCCCTGACCGTGCCGGGCCTCACCGACCTCAACCCACCCCGCGTGATGAACAGCGCCTCGGCGGGCCAACGCGACCACATCATGGCCGCCTACCCGCCCACCATCCGCCACCGCCTCTACCGCAACATCATCATCGAAATGGCCCACGTCCTCGCCCAACGCGCCCGCGTCGGCGTACCCGGAGCCAAGAACCAAGACGTGACCGACCTGTTCGACACGTACCTGATGGACCTCGCCTCCATCGCCGTCACCAGCGACTACCGGCTCAACGCCGTCAAGGAACCCAACTACACCGCCCGCGTCTACAACACCTACAAAGACCAACTACGCGACACACTCGGCGACAACACCACACTCAAAAACCTCCTCCCGTCCAACAAGACACTCTTCGGCGTCGCCCGCAACTTCACCCAACTCGCCACCGCCATCGCCACCAACAACCGCGGCGACAGCATCCAACAACCCACCCCACCGACCCCCGCCACCACCACAACCGACGAGGCACGCCCCCGACTACCGCAAACCGGGATCGGGACCGACAGCACAGCGGCCACGGCTGTCGCGCCTCGCATGCCGCAGTCGAGCAACACCACGCCGACGGCGGCGGAGCCGGTCCTCGCCCCGTTCAAGTCGGGGAACTCCGAGTTCACCAACCTCAAGCACACCAACGAGAAGTACCGCGACAAGGCGATCCGCATCATCGAACTGCTGCGCAGGCACGACACGATCCGTGACTACGTGGGCGATCGGACCGTCCGTATCACCTTGCACGTGCGGACGACGGAGACCCCGGCGGACGTCGTCGACCGCGGCGATGACGGCGTGGACATCAATCTCGCCAGCTACTACTTCGAGAAGTACGACACCGGCTACATCATGGGCATGCTCGCCCACGAGATCGGCCTCCACCCCCTCGCGAGCCGGAACACGAAGATCCCCGAGGAGGAGGACCTCTACCGCGGTATGCCCCTGCTGGTCCCCGGCCTGGACACCCTCAAGGAACCCCGCTTCATGAACACCGAGGGTGCCGGACAGGAAGACCACATCATGGCCGCCTTCCCGCACACCATCCGCCACGGCATCTACCGGGACATCGTCCTGACCATGGCCGGCGTCCTCGCCGAGGACGCCCGCAACGGTGAGGAGGGCGCCAAGGCCAAGGACGTCACCGACCTCGTCGACACCTACCTGATGGACCTGGCCACCATCGCGGTGACCAACGACCGTCGCAAGGACGCGGCCTGGGAACCCCGTTACACGGCCCGGGTGTACAACGCGTACAAGGAGCAGTTCGCCGCGCTGCTGCCGGCCGACAGCCCGGTCCGTGGCCTGCTGCCGGCGAACAAGAGCTGGTACAACGTCACCAACAACTTCCTCGGCCTCGGAGCCAGCTTCGCCTTCAACAACCAGGGCGACAGCATCCAGACCGCCCCGCCGCGACAAGTCGGTGACTCCGGCGAGGCCCGCCCCCGCCTCGCTCCCGCGAGTGACGCCCCGGCGCCGTCGCACGGCTCACCCGGCGCTTCGCACCCTGCCAGGGCACGGGACCGGCGTCCGCGGTTCGTCGTCCGTTCGGGCTTCGACGCACGCCGGTTCACCTACGATGGCGAACCCGTCACCGACCTGACGGTCCGCGTGGCCCTGCGCGGCACGGACGATGAGGCCGCCCGCGTCTTCGCGGCGCTCCAGGCGGGTGTGCAGGAGTTCCTGAACGCTCCAGGGCACCTCCTCCCCGGCGGCGACCGTCTCCACGTCACCGTCGAGCGCGTCGGCCCCGCCGCGGCCGGATCCGACGCCACCGGCAAGGCTCCGCACCTGACCGTGGACCTGGTCGGCCGGGACCGGCCCATGGACCAGACGACCTGGTGGGCGGACGCGGACCCCGTCCACCTGGTGCACGAACTCACCCACCAGCTCGGCCTGCGCGACGAGTACCGCGACGGCGACGCCCCGCACCGCCCCCATGTCCTCGGCAGTCTGCTGGGCGACCTGAACGAGGCGCCCGAGGACTCCTTCCTGGCGCCCGCCGGCCTGCGCGGCCGTCATCTGCACCTGCTGCAGGCATTGATCGGCGAGGTGGAGCCCCGGCCCGGCCACGGCGAGCAGGACGCGGAGCTCACCTGGGCGGAGGCCCGCGGAGGGACCACCCCGGTCCCGCGCTCCGCCGTCTGGGTCGACCCCGTCTCCCTGCCCACCGCGGACAACGCCGCGGAAGACGCCACGGAAGACCCCACGAACGGCACCCCGGGCACGGAGGTGCCCGCCCGGATGCCGCAGAGCGCCGGCCCCGCGCCCGCTGCCTCACAGCCGGCCTTCACTCCCTTCCGGTCGGGGAACTACGAGTTCACCAACCTCAAGCACACCGAGGAGAGGTACCGCGACAAGGCCGTCCGGGTCATCGAGTTGCTCCAGGAGCACCCGACCATCCGGGCCTACGTCGGTTCCCGGCCCGTCCGCATCACCCTCCACGTCCGCACGACCGAGACTCCCGCCGACGTGCGTGACCTGGGTGACCAGGGCGTGCAGATCAACCTGGCCAGCTACTACTTCGAGAAGTACGACACCGGCTACCTCATGGGCATGCTCGCCCACGAGATCGGCCTGCACCCCCTCGCCTCCCGCAACGGCAACATCCCCGACGAGGAGTCGATGTTCCAGGACATCCCGTTGCCCGTGCCGGGTCTGGCGGATCTGGCCACGCCCCGCACGATGAGCACCCGGGGCGCCGGGCAGGCCGACCACATCATGGCCGCCTTCCCCAGCAGCACACGGCACGGTATCTACCGGAACATCGTCGTGGAGATGGCCGAGACCCTCGCCCGGCAGGCGCAGGCGGGAGAGGAGGGCGCGAAGGCTTCGGACGTCACCGACCTGTTCGACTGCTACCTCATGGACCTGGCGTCCATCGCGATCACCAACGACTACCGGATGAACGCCGCGAAGGAACCCAACTACACGGCTCGCGTGTACAACGCCTACAAGGAGATGCTGGAGGCCCGCCTCGGCGACAAGCCCGCTCTGAAGGCCCTGCTGCCGACGGACAAGAGCCTCTTCGGCGTGATCAACGACTTCCGGCGCATCGGCACCTACATCGCCCTCAACAACCGCGGGGACAGCATCCAGCGGACCGATCCGAACTGAGCCAGGTGAAGGTGTCCCGTCGACGGGAGACAATGCCGACCATGACGAGCATGACGACTTGAAGAGCACCTGCCGGACGGGCGCACTGGCGCAAGGTCGGGAGCTGGGAAACGGTCTGCGACGGCGACCGCCGGTTCTGTGCCACCTGCCGTGCGCCCGTCCGCTCGTACCAGTACCGCTTCCATCCGCGCGAGTCCCCGATGTTCGAGCGGTGCGTCGGGCTCGCCTGGTGTTCGGGATGCCGCATCTACTCCGGGAACATGGTGCATGTCCCGCGGACGCGGGTTCTCGTGGACGCACTGGCTTCCCTTCCCCGTGAGGAACGGGAGCGGCTGGGCCGTTCCGAGACACGGCTGATCGAGTTCCTGGACCGTCAGGCCCGCAACCGAGGAGCTCGCACACCGCACCAGATCATGTACATGAACATTGTGCACGTGGGTGTACTGGGCTCCGTCTCTGTGTCAGGCTCCCTGCTCGAAGGCGTCCTGTGTGTGATCGGGAGGTTCGCGAGATGGAAGGCACCGAGTCCGGCAACACCCCCGGAATCAGCAGACGTGCGTTGCTCGGCAGTGCCACGGCCGTGGTCGCCGGCACCGTCGCGGGAGGCGGGCCCGCGTCCGCCGCTCCCGGCGCACCCGGGCATGTACCCGAGCTGTGGCACGAGTTCACGCGCGATCCGTACCGGCACCCGCAGATCCCGTTCGTCGGACGGGCGGGCTTCGGCGGCGGATCGCCGCGGCTGCCCCGCCGCCCGGTCGTCGCCGACGTCCGCGACTTCGGCGCCGTCGCGGACGGCCGCACGGACTGCGCCCCGGCCATCAACCGCGCCATCGCCGCCGCCGGACGGGCCGGTGGCGGCACGGTCGTCATCCCGCCCGGCACCTTCCGCATCGACGACCTGATCCGCCTCGGCCATTCCCACGTCGTCCTGCGTGGCGCCGGCAGCGGGCGCACGACGCTCCACGCCACGAAGAACCTCACCGAACTCATCGGCCCGTACGGCTCCCGCTACGGCGGCGACAAGTCCTCCTGGTCCTGGGCGGGCGGGCTCATCTGGCTGGCCCCCGAGGCCCGCTTCGCTTCCCTGACTTCCGCGATCAGGGCGCAGGCGTGGCCGTTCGAGGGCTGGACCGGGAACCGCCGGGACGAGTGGCGCGCGCTCACCGCCGTGGAACCCGCGCGCAGGGGCGACTGGACGGTGACGGTGGCCGACCCGGCCGCTCTGCGCCCCGGCGCGCTGGTGCTGCTCCGCCTCTCCGACGACCCCGGGCACACCCTGCTGAAGCACATGGCGGGCGACGGTCCCGGCCCCGATGCCTACACGTGGAGCGACAAGAGCAAGCTGCTGTCGTACGTCCCCTACGAGTGGCCCGTTCGGGTCACCCGGGTCAGGGGGCGGCGCGTGACCCTGGAGCGTCCCCTCCCGCTCGACGTGCGCCCCGAGTGGGAACCGCGGCTGACCACGCACGTCCCGGAGTTGACGGGCGCGGGTGTCGAGGGGCTGACCCTGGAGGTGGTGGAGACCCCGCAGCGGCCCCATCTGCTCGACCTGGGGTACAACGGCGTCGTGCTGCAGTGCGCCTACGACTGCTGGGTGGACGATGTGACGGTCCGGCACACCGACAACGGCTTCGGTCTGGTCGCCGCGTCCGCCTGCACCCTGCGCCGCACCCGTGTCACGGGGCGGGGCGCCCACCACCCGTACTTCTGCCGCGAGGGCTCGCACGACAACCTCATCGAGGACTTCACCGTCGAGGACCGCACCGCACCTGCTCCCGCCGGGACCCAACTGCACGGCATCAACGTCGAGGGTCTGTCCTCCTACAACGTCTGGTCGCGCGGGGACATGCGGATGGGGACGTTCGACAGCCACCGCGGCATGCCCTTCGCCAACGTCCGCACCGACATCACGGTGCACAACAACGGCCGCCACGGCGGGGACGCCAGCGCCGGTCCCCTCTTCGGCGCCCGGTTCACCCACTGGAACATCCGCGTCACCAACGGGCGCGCGGGTCTGATGAAGATCGACGGCCTGGCCCCGTTCTCCGCGACCGTCGGCATCAACGAGGTCCGGGAGTTCGACCAGGTCGATGTGCCCGACTTCGCCGGTGACCTGCGCAGTCGTCTGGAGCTGTACGGCACGACCGACGTGGTGCGTCCGCGCAACCTGTACGAGGCTCAGCGCGACCTGCGCCCTCGCCGGTGAGCACCGTGCCCTGATCGGCCCGCGGATGCGTGAAGGCGGGTGGGAGGGCCGGGCCCGGAAGGGCCCGGCCCCTGGCATCAGGCTGTGTTCAGCGTCCACTTCTGGTTCGCCCCGCCGGTGCACGTCCAGATCTGGGCGGGTGTGCCGTCAGCGGAGTTGTTGCCCGTGATGTCCAGGCACTTGTCCGCTCCCGAGTTGACGACGTCGTGGGTGGCGGAGTTGTACGACCACTGCTGCGCCGAGGTGCCGTTGCAGGTGTAGAGCTGCACCCTGGCCCCGTCGGCCGTCGAGCCCCCATTGACGTCGAGGCACTTGCCGAGGGCGCGGACCGTCCCGTCCGTGCCGACCGTCCAGCGCTGGGCCGTCGAGCCGTTGCACCCGTACAGCTGCACCGCCGTGCCGTCGGCGGTACTGCCGCCGGCGACGTCCAGGCACTTCCCGGCCAGGCCGACCAGGCTGCCCGTGCCGCCGCCCGGGTTGCCCGACGGCGTACCGGACC
This sequence comes from Streptomyces sp. NPDC085932, assembly GCF_044540525.1. Lineage (NCBI taxonomy): Bacteria > Bacillati > Actinomycetota > Actinomycetes > Kitasatosporales > Streptomycetaceae > Streptomyces > Streptomyces sp. NPDC085932. The sequence goes on along the minus strand of NZ_JBITSJ010000006.1, from coordinate 289,361 downwards.
AGGTGAACGTGGCGGTCGTGCGGGCGGGCAGCGTGTAGTGGAACGACTGGCCGCCCCAGTCGACGCGGACGGAGCGGGCCGAGGCGCTGCCGTTGTGGGCGATCAGGGCCTTGGAGCCGTCCGGGTTGCGCCAGGCGACGTTGGGCACGGTGGTGGAGGCGGTGGAGGCGATGCGGTACGCGCCGGGCCTGACGAACTTGGTCAGGTGGCCGGTGGTGTAGTACTCGACGGTGTAGTCCACCTGCCCGGCGCGCGGGCCGCCCTCCTGGACGGTGATCAGACCGGTGCAGGTGCCGCAACCGCCGTTGTGCGGGCCCATGTTCTGGTTCAGGGCCAGGCTCCACTTGACCAGGCTGCCGCTCCAGTTGCGGGCGTAGTTGACGATGTCCGCCAGGTCCTCGTTGTGCTGGTTGCCGATCCAGGTGCCGCCGGAGTGCTCGGTGCTGAACTGCCGTACGTTCGGGTACTGGTCGTGCACCTGGCTGCCCACGGCCGGGTCCCCGGCGTAGCCGTGCCAGGCGATCCCGCCGAAGAGGGGGTCGTTGCGCACGCCGGCGTCGGCCAGGATGGGGGCCCCGATGGTGGGGTAGTCCCCGTAGTTCCAGTCGTGCACGAGGACCTTGGTGTCGATGCCGGCCGCGCGGAAGGCCGGGTACACGTGGTTCTTCGTGAACTCGATCAGCCCGGAGGCGTTCCAGCTCATGCCCGGGTAGTTCATGGCGGTGGGGTTGCTCGCCTGGCAGCAGTTCGGCTCGTTCTGCACCGAGAGGTAGTCGATGTCGACACCGGCCGCCTGGTAGCTCTGGATGTACTTCACCAGGTACTGGGCGTACATGGGGTAGTACTCCCACTTCAGCCAGCCCATCTGGTCCATGCGGCCGTTGTCCTTCATCCAGCCCGGCGCGCTCCACGGCACGCCCTTGACGCGCAGCGCGGGGTTGAGCTGCTTGGCCTGGACGGTCAGCAGACGGACGTTGGTGTCGTAGCCGTTGGCGCCGAAGTCGTTGAGGTCGCAGCACGTGTCGTCGAGGGAGACGTGGCCGGGCCGGGACAGGTCCGAGGCTCCGATGGGGTTGCGGACAAAGGAGAGGCCGATGCCGTCCGTGGGGGAGAACAGGCGGCGCATCACGGTGTCGCGGGTCGAGGCGCTGATCGCGCCACCGCGCAGCAGGTGGGCGGTGGTGTCCGTGATGGAGGCGCCACCGCCTTCGAACTGCTGGTAGGTGGTGGACTCGTTGACGTTGATCGTCTGGTCGGCGCTGCCGCCCGAGGAGCCGAAGGTCACGGGGGTCTGCTGCGCGAGTCCGCGGGTGACGTTGCGGCCCGCCGAGTCCGACGTCGTGGTGAGCCAGACGTCGACGCGCTCCCCCGCCGCCGCAGCCGGTGAGGTCAGGCCGGGGCCGGTGATCAGTGCCAGCGCCAGGAGCAGGACGGCTGTGGCGGCGCCGGGCCGTCGCCGGGCCGGGGGTGTTCCGCGCAGGAGCGGGAGTCTGAGGAGCCGGGTCATGACGGACCTCTCTGTGGGGGGTGCTCACCTTCACGCCTTGAAGGCGCGGGCGAGGGACGAGTCCAGCGATCGACTTCGCCCAAGTGCCTTAACTTAAGGCCTGATTAAACTGACGCGACATGAACCCGTCAATAAAACGCACCAAAGAACGGGTCAGAAGCCGACCGTGGACTGACGGACGACGACCGAGGTGGGCAGCGCGACGGACGAACCGGACAACCCCTCCCCCGTCAGCTGCGCGAGGAGCATCCGCGCGGCCGTCTCCCCCATCTTCCGCATGGGCTGATGGACCGTCGTGAGGGCAGGGTGCGTCAGGCCGGCCATCGGGATGTCGTCGAAGCCGATCACGGCCACGTCCTCCGGTACGCGCAGACCGGCCGCGCGCAGGGCGGCCAGCGCGCCGATGGCAGCCAGGTCGTTGTGGGCGAAGACGGCGTCGAACGTGCGGCCTTCGCCGAGCAGCCGGCGCACGGCCGCTCCGCCGCCGGCCTCGGTGAAGTCGCTCTCGACCACGAGCGCGGGATCCAGCGGGTGGCCGTCTTCGGCGTACACACCGCCGAAGCCGTCGAGTCGGTCACGGACACAACCGAAGCGCAGCGGCCCCGCGACGACGAGCGGCCGGTGCCGCTCCAGGGACAGCAGATGACGCGCGGCCGCGGCGCCTCCCTCGCGATTCGCCGCGGTGACGTGCGGGAATTCGGGATGCCGGCCGCGATCGTCGATCAGCACGACGGGAAGTCCCTTGCGGTGCAGCGCCGCCAGCATGGCGAGGGTGTCCTCGGGCTCCACGGCGACCAGACCGTCGAAGGCGCGGGCGGAGACCTGGCTGGTGAACCGTGCGACCGAGTCGGTGCCTCGATTGCAGGTGAAGAGCAGCAGCCCGAACCCGGCCTCCTCCACGGTGTCGACGACTCCCTGCAGCACCTCCCCCATCCAGGGCCAGGTCAGCGAGGGCACGAGCATGCCGACCGTACGGCTGCTCCCGCGGGCCAGGCCCACCGCGCCCGAGCTGGGCACGTAGCCCAGCCGCTCGATGACCTCACGGACATGGGCGCGCGTGGCGTGGTCCACCTCGCCGCGGGTGTTGAGGACGCGCGAGACGGTCGTCTTGCTCACGCCCGCGATCCGAGCCACGTCCGCGATGGTGACCCGCATGGCATCCCTTCCCCGGCGGCCGGTTCCGACGGCAACACCCTATGCGGCGTGGACGAATGGGGCCCTGCGCTCAGCCCGACGCGCGCCACCCTCGGCGCGAGGGCGCCACAGGGTCCCGGCGTCAACCGTTGAAGGGGTCCGGGCTTCGGTATGTACCGATCACTACGAGAAGTATTGACGCCGACATGACAGTGCCGTTCACTCTCGCCAAGCCCGGAACCGGTTCCGGAACCGATTCCGGGAGACAGCCCCCACCACTTCCCCAGGAGGAGTGCTGTGCCGACCCCTTCCCCCCGTCCGCCCACGGGCCGTCAGCGCAGGCGACGTGCCTGGCCGACCGCGCTGGCGGCACTGGCCCTGTTACTCGCCACGCTGTACAGCGGCGCCGGTGCGCCCCGGACGGATGCGAGCTCCACCGAGTTCGACGCCGCGCCGCAAGCCGCTCAGGTGATCCGCGTGGCGGAGTTCCTCGCCGAGTGCCCCTACAGCCACCGGCTCCCCGACGATCCGATCGTCTTCCCCGGCCTGCCCGGGGCCTCCCACATGCACAGCTTCTTCGGCAGCCGGGTGACCAACGCGCACACCGACGTCACCGACCTGCTCGGCTCGTCCTCGACCTGCGCTCCGGCAGTGGACACGTCCTCGTACTGGGTGCCCACGCTCTACCGCGACGGCCAGCCCGTGGAACCCACCGGCACGACCTTCTACTACCTGGGCGAGGGGGTGCGCGACGACGTCATCCAGCGCATCCGCCCGTTCCCGCAGGGCCTGCGCATCGTGGCCGGCAACGCCAAGTCGACCGGCGTCAACGACCCGACGTCGATCGCCCGTTGGTCCTGCCTGCACCATGGGGAGGTCAACCCCTCCAAGGACTTCGTGACCTGCCCGGCCGGATCGATGCTGGAGTCCTACCTGGACTTCCCGCAGTGCTGGGACGGCAGGAACCTGGACTCCGCGGACCACAAGAGCCACATGTCCTACCCGGTCAACGGCGCCTGCCCGGCCAGCCATCCGGTGCCGGTGCCGAAACTCCGCCAGGTCCTGCGCTACCCCGTCTCGGGGAGCACCCAGGGGCTGCGACTGGCTTCCGGGCCCGGCTACACGATGCACGGTGACTTCTTCAACGCCTGGCCCGAGAACGAACTCGCCCGCCGGGTCACCACCTGCATCAACGCCATCGTCAAGTGCGGCGCGGACGGCAACCCTTCCTGATCCGGCCGATGACCCACCGACCACCCCGGCACGGCGAGCGAACCGAGGAGCAGCGATGACCGACCCCTCGCGCGGCGGTACGAGGAAGATCGCCGTCGCTGCTCTGCTCTGCGCGCTGGCCGTGTCGGGGTGCGCCACCTCGCCTCCTTCCGCCCACCCGGCCGAGCCGCGCCGCCCGGTCGGCGCGGCCTCACCCGGCACACCGAACGCCACGGAGGTCGGCTGGATCCAGCTGACGATCGCGATGGACGACCAGGCCCGACGGATCCTGGAGCTGGCACCCCAGCGGAGCGGCAGTGCACGCATGAAGGACTGGGCGGCAGAGACCGCGGCACGGCACCGCGCCCGACTGGCCGTCCTGCGCACCCTGCTGGCCGGCAAGGGCATACCCGACGACAACCCGCATGAAGGGCATGACATGCCCGGCATGGTCGACGCCCAGGAGATGCGGGCTTTGCAGCACGCCCGGGGGCCGCGCTTCGACCGCCTGCTGCGGTCCGCGCTGATCGAACACCTCGACCAGTCGCGGCAACTGGCGGCCGCCGTGCGGAAGACCGACGCCGGCGCCGACGTGAAGGAGGTCGCCCTCGCCACGGACACGTCCGCAGCAAAGGCCCGCCGGCAACTGCCCCCCGCCTGAGGTGACGACGCTCCACTCGGGCCGGCCGGTGTGTCAGTTGCCGGGGAACGTGACCCCGGTCAGCTCCTCGGAGAGGGCCCAGAGACGCCGCTGTGTGGCGAGGTCGTACGACGCGGCGCTCGACCTGACGACGGTGGGGTACCCCTTGCTCTGCTGGAATCCGCGAGGGCCGTAGTACTGCCCGCCCTGGGCGGCGGGGTCGGTGGCCGCCCGCAGGACGGGCAGGGCTCCCATGGCGGGCGATTGCAGGAGCAGCGGGCGGATCATGGCGAACGCCGCCCGGGTGAGCGCGGACGAGTGCGCCATGGCGCTCTTGGACCCGCCGGTGTCGGCACCGCCGGGATGGGCGGCGAGGGCGAGAGGACCGGCTGCGGGAAGTCTGCGCTGGAGTTCGTAGGTGAACATCAGGTTGGCGAGCTTGGAGTGCCCGTAGGCAGCGGTCCGGTTGTACGGGCGTCTGCTCCAGTCGAGGTCGTCGAGGTCCATCGGGCCGCCCATCCGGTGGCCGGCGCTGCTGACGGTGACGATGCGGGAGTCGGCCGTCGCGGGGACGAGGTCGAGCAGGAGCCCGGTCAGGGCGAAGTGCCCCAGGTGATTGGTGGCGAACTGGAGCTCGAACCCGTCCGGGGTCCTGCTGTACGGGGTGTACATCACGCCCGCGTTGTTGATCAGCAGGTCGATGCGGCTCCAGGTGTTGCGCACGTCCTCCGCGGCGCTGCGGACGGAGGCCAGTGAGGACAGGTCGAGGCGCTGCACGTGCAGGTCCGCCCCCGGGACGGCGGCCCCGATCTCCTCGGCGGCGCGCTTGCCCCTGTCCGCGTCGCGTACGGCGAGGACGACGGTCGCACCGCGGCTTGCGAGTGCTTTGGCGGTCTCGAAGCCGATGCCCGTGTTGGCGCCGGTGACGAGGGCGGTGCGGCCTTGCTGGTCGGGGATGTCCTGGGCCGTCCAGCGCGTGGTCGTCGACTGGGTCATGGGTGCTCCGTGTGTTCAGAGGAGGGCCGGGGGGCCGGGGCCTGAGGTGTGAGCTGCGTTGCGGTCGGACCGGACCGCTCGCTGGTTAATCTCATTCACCATCTGGTTAATAGTGTTAACCTTGGAGGTGTGACAGTCAAACGACGCCCCACCGGCACCCATCACGGAGATCTGCGCAACGCGCTGGAACAGGCCGCACTCGCCCTGGTCCGGGAGCGGGGTCCGCACGGCTTCACCCTCGCCGAGGCGTGCCGGCGAGCCGGGGTGAGCGTGTCCGCGCCGTACAAGCACTTCGCCGACCGCGACGCGCTGCTCGCGTCACTGGCCCTGAAGGGCTACCAGGAGCAGCGGCGCCGCTACCGTGCCGCTCTCTCCTCCAGCACCGACCCGGTGGAGCAGCTGGCCGCGTTCGCCACCGCCTACGTGCGCTTCGCGGCCGAAGAGCGCGCGCTCTTCGACATCACCTTCCTCGCCGGGCTCGACACCGAGCGCCACCCCGAGCTGGCCGCGGCGGGGACCGCCCTCCACGACGATCTGATGCCGGTCACCAGGCTCGTCGCCGACGATCCCGACGACGCCTTCGACCTGCTGGTCCAAATCGCCGCAGCGGCCCACGGACTGGCCCTGTTCCAGCAGCGGGGCATGCTCCCCGCCCCTTGGAGCACCCCGCGGTCCGTCGCCGACCAGGCCGCGCGGGCGGCACGCGCGATCGCCGGCCGGCACGCCCGCCCGAGGCCGGCCTGAGCCGCTGTCGCGAGGACGGCCGCGCGGTCCACCGCTCGGGAACGTGTGGACGCGCCGCCCCTGACCCGCCCGCTAGGCGGCCAGCGTCTTGTCCTTCGCCGAGGCGCCCGCCCGGTCGGCCCGGTACTGCTCCAGCAGTGCGTCGGCTGCCGCCAGTGCCTGCTCCGCCGTACGGGATCCGGTCATCACACAGAGCGTGTACGTGGCGTCTTCCAGCGCCCGGCTGGTGCGGCCGGTGGGACGCACATCGTGCTCGATGCGAGCAGAAGCGAATCGGGACAGCGCGGCCCGCAGCTGCCCTTCAGCCGGAACGATCATGGTGACGCCTCTCCCCTCAGAGCCCTTCCCCCCGGCGACTGAGCGCACAACGAGGACCTGGCTGCACTGCGGTCATGTGACACCTCGGCTGCCCCCGGGCACCCCGAGCCACTTTCTTGTAACCCGCATCCGGCCGTTCATGCCGGACAAGCCGCGCCGTGTCCTTCGCCCCTCACCGAGGTCACTGCGGCGGGGCGCCCAAGGGGTGGGCGGCCAGGGCACGGGCCGTGCCGTACAAGTTCGCCGCCATGGCCCGGCCGGTCCTGTGGGCCCAGTCGTGTCCCCGCTGATCGTCGAGGTAGTCCGGCCCGGGGCCGGGACCGAGGTGCCAGTACGTCCACGACTGTCCCGGGATCGTGTAGCCGATGTCGCACAGGGCGCCGTTGATCTCACTGATCACGTGGTGCGCGCCGTCCTCGTTCCCGGTGACGACGACGCCCGCGACGCGGTTGTAGGCGACGGGACGCCCGTCGTCGTCCGTCTCGGAGAGCATCGCGTCCATCCGTTCCAGCACGCGCTGGGCCACGGACGACGGCCGGCCCAGCCAGGTCGGAGACGCGATGATCAGGATCTGCGCCTGCAACAGCCTGGCGTGGACGGCGGGCCAGTCGTCGCCCTCGGCCACCGCTTCGCTGACGACGCCCGGGTGCACGTCGAGATCGACGGCGCGCAGGTGCTCCACCTCCACACCGCCGTGCTCCGCCAGCCACTCACCGACCACCTGGGCGAGGGCCGCGGTGTTGGACGGCTCAGGGGACTTCTTGAGGGTGCAGTTGATCACCAATGCCTTCATGGGAAAGGCCTACCCCGCTGTGCTCCGACCGCCGTGACGTGCACCCGCTCAGACGATCCTGGCGCCCTATTGCGGCGACCCGGTCAGCCGGTGGAACCCCACGTGCTCTGCGTCAGGCCGACCGGGTTGCCGGCCGGGACGATTCCGGAGTCCAGGACCCGCCGGGCGAGCGGTTCGAGCAGGCGGGCGAGACGGGTGGTGCCGTCGGCGCCCAGCGTCCGCCACGGCACGGCCGCCGCGGCGTCCGTGTCCGCCTCCATCGCCTCGTGCGCGGCCGCTCCGGCTCCGGTGAGGCGCCCCTCCTCGTCGACCCAGCCGCGCCCGCGCAACTCCGCCCGCGCCGCACGCCATTGCCCGACGTCCCACTGACGGATGTGCCGCTGGAACTCCGCGTCGGTCTCCCCCGTCGCGCTCTTGAGGACCAGCGCCTCGACCGGCCCCAGACGGCGGCCCACCAGCACGGCGACATGCCCGTCGCCGCGGTGCTCCCGCAAGGTGGTCAGGGCCTGCCACAGCCTGACGTGGGGCTGGGCCGGGCGCGGCAGGGCCTGGTTGGCCGCGCCGAGCACCCGGCCGGCGGTGTCCGCGGCCTGGGCGGCCTCCCAGGCGAGGTCGGCGGCCTCGGCCAGTTCGGCCGAGGCGATGACGTCGGCACCGAAGAGGCCGGTCATCGCGGCGTCCACGGCCCGCTCGCGCGCCTCGATCACCTGCTGCGGGGAAGCGAGAGCCCAGGCGTCCGGCAGCGCCCTCGCCACCCGGTCGGGGTGGAAGACGTAGAAGCAGCCGGCGACGACGGAGGCGGGGGCCGGGCCGAGGGGCGCCGCACGTTGGGCGAAGTAGCCCATCCAGTAGCCCCGCAGCCCCAGACCGTCGAGGGCCTCGCGCACCTCGGCGCTGAAATACACCAGTTGGTGGACCGGTTCGAACCTCTCCCACATCACCCGTGCGACGCTGTCGCTCATCTCCGGCCCTCCCGGCTCGTCCTGCTCCGCTGCGGCGAACACCACGAGGCAGCATCCATCATGACAGCGGTCATAACAACCCTCGGGTCAACCGCGACGACGGGATCGGACCAGGGAGGCGGCCGGGCGTCGGGGAGGCGGCCGGGCGTCGGGGAGGCGGCCGGGCGTCGGGGAGGCGGCCGGGCGTCGGGGGCTCAGCCGTTCAGGATGCCGCCGACCTCGGTGACGGGCACCGTGTCCGCCGCTCGCGGAACCGTCACACGGACCGGCTCACGGATGTCCGACAGGCCCATGGTCAGCGTCGAGCGCGTACCGGACACTTCACCTGCGTGCGTCTGCACCGGCCACCCCCTGCTGTCGATCCAGGCGTCGGCGAAGACCGGGAGATCGCTGCCCAGGGCGTCACGGCCCTGGTCCGTCTTCGTGCGCACGTCCGGCACCATGCGCAGGGTGAAGGTGCGGTGGTCGAGGATGCCACGATGGCGCACGGCCCGCACCCCCGGACGTTCTCCTCGCCCTCCCGGGACACCTCACGCATCGCGGCGACCTGCTCCAGGAGGTGCTCGGGGTGGTTGAGCGGGAAGTCGAAGCCGCCGGTGACGGTCAGCCCCTAGCCTTCCCCTCGCCCTCCAGCTCGATGTCCTGGCGGAACGCGGCGCGACCCTTGCGGAGCGCTGCGACGGTGCCGTGTCCAGCGGGGACGGACGAACCAGACGGGAGGCCAGTCGGAGCTCGGCGTGCTCAGGCCGCGCACGGGCCACTCGCCGGAACGGCCGGTGTCATCGTGGCGCCGTCCGCCCTGCCGGGCGGCTCCGTCGCTCCACGAAGTGGGATCACGCACCGTCCCGGCCCGACCGGGAACCGCGGTAGGCGGCGCGGCGGGTCGCGGCCAGGGCAGTGCCCGGGACGAACGCACGCACGCTGTGGTGATAGATGTCGAAGTCCAGGGTGTCCTCCTGCCCGACCGGCAGGACGGTCGTCACCGTCAGAACCCCGAACCGCCGCCAGGCCCGCTCGCCGGTCTCGGCGCACAGGTCGTAGACGAGCGGCCCGTCGGCCAGCGCGGCGGCCATGCTCCGCGGGTCACCGGGTACCGGCGCCTGCCGGGTCCGGCGAGGAAACGCCGCCAGCAGACAGGACCGGCCGGCCACCCGGTACGGCAGCAGGCTGGAGTACGGGCCGCGCAGCGCGTCGGCGCGGGGAAGCGGAACGTGCCGACCGGCCCGGCCGCGGCCACTGCTGGTCATGAGCAGGTCGAGGGTGCGGTCCGGGCCGTCGACGTCCGGTACCCGCACGGCCAGGCCCAGCCCGTCGGGCAGCCGCCGGGGCAGACCGCCGGCACGCGAGAGGCGGACCGTGGCGTCGAGCCGGCGGGGCGTGTCCAGCCACGGCACGTCCCACGATCCGCCGCCGTCGTCCACCACCTCCAGTTCCCCGCCGCAGGTCAGCCCCTGCGGGTGCAGGGCCGGAGCCCGGCGCAGCCGGGCCAGTGCACGGAAGCCTGCCTCGACCAGCGCGACCGGCCGGGAGGGAGGCGACGGCTGCGTGGCGGCCGTACGGACGGTGTCGCCGGACACGTCGGGCGTGGTCACGATCCCGGCCCCCCGCTCTCGCGCTCGTCTGCTTCAACCCCTACCTCGGCCTCGGCATCACCGTCAGAGAAGGTGCTGGGAGTGCCCTGGCGGCCCTTGGGGGAAAGGTGCTCCTCGGAACTCGTGGGCACGCGGTGCAGCAACCCGTCCTCCGCCTCGCCGTACTGGCCGGTCCGCTCCAGCGGCGGCGAGTAGGCGTGGATGGTGACCGTGGGGCCTGCATCCGGCTCGCGGCGCATGCGGTGGATGAACGTCTCGTCGAAGCGGAAACCCTCGCCCGCCGGCACCCGGGTCCCCACCGGCCGTTCCCCGAGCCGCAGATGCTCGTGCCGGATCGCTCCGCGCGCCACGTGCACGGCGCCGGCCGAGCGGTCGTGGTCGTGGTAGCCGGTGTCGTGGTCGTCCGCCATCCACTCCAGGACCCAGACGCCCAGATGCTCGTCGAGGAAGAGCTCGGCGTAGCCGCGGCCGTCGGTGCGGTGTTCCAGCAGATCGGTCCACAGCCCCTCCGCACCGGCAACGGCCGCGGCGAGCTCCTGAAGCTCCCCACCGGTGAGCGTCCGCTCGGGCGGGACGAAGGGCAGCGGCGCGCTCATCGGCCGCGCCTTCCGAACCTCGGGCCGCCGCCGGCGGAGGGGGCGGGGGCGCGACGCAGCCAGACCGCGATCCACCCCGCCTCCATCGCGGCGTCCAGGAGGTAGGTCGGCCGGAGCCGTCCCTTGGGAACGTAGACCAGGTCGACGGCCAGCAGTGTGGCAGCGGTGACCAGACCGGTGCGGCGGGCGTGTTTCGGGCCCTCGGGGTCCGCGACGGCGGCCAGCTGCATCAGGCCGGCACCCGCCAGGAGGCCGCCCGTCGTCTTCTGCAACCAGTCGTCGGCCTTCGGCCCGAAGACCCATTCGAAGCTGCGCAGGTGCAGCAGCGGCCACAGCCCGCCCACGAGATTGAACGCACCGTGCGCGACGGCCGTCGTGGCCGCGGGCACGGGAGGAGAGTTCCTGCCCACGGGCACCTCCCTTCATGGAGTCGCCCGAGTACCCTCGACCGCCGTCTCCATCCCGTCGGCATCGCCGTCGCCGCGGCTGCGGTGGCCCTCAGCCGTCGTCCCGCCCGGCCTGGCCCGTCCGCCTGGTTCGCCGTGTCGCGGTGAGGGCGCCCAGCACCATGCCCGCCGCCACGATCGCCAGTCCGCGCAGCCACACCTGGGCCTCGATCTGTGTGGCGAGCACGACGCACGAGGCGATGCCCAGCACCGGCAGGGCGGTCGGGGCCCGGAAGTGGTCGGTCTCGCCCTGGTCCCGGCGCAGTACCAGCACCGCCGTGTTGACCATGAGGAAGACGACCAGCAGAAGCAGGACCAGGGTGGACGCCAGGGTCGCGACGCTGCCGGTGAGTGCGAGGAACATCGCCAGCAGCGTGGTGACCGCGATCGCGGCCCACGGCGTACGGCGGCCCGGCAGCACCTTGGTCAGCGCGGCGGGCAGCAGCCCGTCCTTCGCCATGCCGTAGGCCAGGCGGGAGGACATGATGCCGGTGAGCAGGGCGCCGTTGGCCACGGCGACGAGCGCGATGGCGCTGAACAGCCGGGGCGGTACGCCGCCCGCCGCCTCGACGACCTCCAGCAGGGGTCCGCTCGATCCGGCCAGCCGCTCGGTCGGGACAGCGGCGGAGGCGGCCAGGCCCACCAGCACGTACACGGCCCCGGCGGTGGCGAGGGCGCCGAACAGGGCGCGTGGGTAGGAGCGCCGCGGGTCGCGGGTCTCCTCGGCGACGTTCACCGAGGTCTCGAACCCGACGAAGGAGTAGTACGCCAGGACGGAGCCGCTCAGCACGGCCGCGGCCGCGCCCTTCTCCGGCGTGCCCAGTTGCGTGAGGCGCCCTGCGTCGCCGTCGCCGCGCAGCAGCAGCCATGCGCCGAGGACGACGATGACGGCCAGTCCGCCCACCTCGACGACGGTGGCGACGACGTTGGCGCGGGTCGACTCCTTGATGCCTCGCGCGTTGACCAGGGCGAGCAGGGCCAGGAACAGCACGGCCACGAGCCCCACGGGCAGGGTCACGAAGGCCGACAGGTAGTCGCCTCCGAAGCCGCGGGCGAGCGCGGCGACGGAGACGATGCCCGCGGCCAGCATGCAGAAGCCCGCGACGAAGCCGGCGAAGGGACCGAAGGCGCGTGTCGCGTAGTGGCTGGCCCCGCCCGCCCGCGGATACTTCGTCGCCAGCTCGGCGTAGGAGGCCGCGGTCAGCAGCGCCAGCAGCAGCGCGACGATCAGCGGCACCCACACCGCTCCGCCGGCGTCGGCCGCGACCTGCCCGACCAGGACGTACACCCCGGCGCCGAGTACGTCTCCCAAAATGAAGAAGTACAGCAGCGGGGTCGTCAGCGCACGCTTGAGCGCCGTCCCCTCCGGTGCCCCTCGCCCCGCCCCGGCCTCCGCCACCGCTCTGTTTCCGCTGTTTCTCGCCATACCGCCTCGTGTCCCCCGTACCGGAGGATGCACGCTCGGCCATCGCCCCGGCCCACTCGGCGGAGCTCCGGGCTCACGGACAGCTGGACGCGGTCTGGATCATGATCCCGGTCACCGTGAAGTTCGAGTTGAAGATCGCGGTCGTGTTGGGGTTGACGCACAGGGCCCCTGTCTGGCCCGTCGGGTTGTAGGTGTAGCGGAGGTAGACCCGGTCGTCGTTGCGCGTGTTGTGGACGTAGTCGGCGCCTCGGCTGTTCGGCCCGAGGTTCTGGTAGCTGCTGGTGACGTCCTGGTAGGCGGCCGTGGGCGCGCCGTTGTTCCACTGGGTGACGGTCGGATAGAAGCAGACACGGGGGTAGCCGCAGCCGTTGTAGCTGTCCGCGGCGGCGCCGGGCGCGGTGGCGATCGCGGCGGCGGCCAGGGCGGCCGAGGCCATGCCCAGGGCGGCGACTCTTCTGGAGGTATGCATGGCCGCGATGCTTCCGGGGGAACGGCGGTGCCAGTAGTGCCCTTCCGGGCAGGCCGCGACGGTCGCCCGGGGCCAGGTCCGGTATGGCCGATTCCGCCGCCGCCTCTCCCCGGTCCCCCGTGGAGTCGCGTCGTCCGTGCCCCAGCCGCGTCGTCCGTGCTCTCGAACGTCCAGCGGCCACGGCGTCCCCGCTCCTCCCTCGAATGTCCGGAACGCCGACGGCCCGTGCGGCGCACGGGGAGACAGTGACACCGCATGGACAGAAGCGACGTGCCTGTGTGGCCGGTTCCGGCGGGAGAGCCGTGACCTTCACGGCCGGTATAGACCCTTCCATGATCACGAGCTAGGCTCTGCCGCGCACCGCCCGAGAGCGCTCTCAAGCACTGCTGTTCCTCCCCCACCCTGCTGGAACAACGAAGGGTCATTCCCTTGAGACGCATCACACTCCTGCGCACCGGACTGTCCGCCGCCCTCCTGCTCGGCACCTGGGCGACCGCCGGCGCCCTGCCGGCCTCCGCCGCCGACGCTCCCGCCGCCTCGCCGCAGGCACCGGCCTCCCCCGAACTCCTGGCGGCGATGCAGCGCGACCTGGGGCTCACCCGGGACCAGGCGGAGACCCGCCTGGCCGCGGAGAAGACCGCGACTGCCGTCGAGCCCAAGGCACGCGGCGCCGCCGGGTCGGCGTACGCCGGCTCCTGGTTCGACGCCGAGCGCGGCCGGCTCACCGTCGCCGTCACGAGCGCCGCACGCGCCGAGGCCGTGCGCGCGACCGGCGCGAGCGTGCGCGTCGTGCGCCACAGCGCGGCGCAGCTGGACGCGGCGAAGAAGCGCCTCGACTCGCTCTCCGCGCCCGACGGCGTCGGCAGCTGGCACGTGGACGCGAAAGCCAACACCGTCGTCGTGAACGTCGTCGCCGCGCAGCGGGACGACAACGATGTCCGGGCCTTCCTCGCCCGAGCCCGTGAGGCCGGACCGGTGACGGTGCGGCAGACCCCGGCCGCACCGCGCACGTTCGCCGCCGGCACCGTGGGCGGCGACCCCTACTACACGGGCAACGTCCGCTGCTCCATAGGCTTCTCCGTGCACGGCGGCTTCGTCACCGCCGGGCACTGCGGCTCGCCCGGTTCGGCCGTCTACGGCTGGGACCGGTCCTACGTCGGCAACTTCCAGGGCTCGTCCTTCCCGGACAACGACTACGCCTGGGTGAACGTCGGCAGCGGCTGGTGGACCGTACCGGTCGTGCTCGGCTGGGGCACCGTCCCGGACCAGCTCGTGCGCGGCTCGGCCGAGGCCCCCGTCGGTGCCTCCGTCTGCCGCTCCGGCTCCACCACGCGCTGGCACTGCGGCACCGTGCTGGCGAAGAACGAGACGGTGAACTACAGCCAGGGCGCCGTCCACCAGATGACCAAGACGAGCGTCTGCGCCGAACCCGGTGACTCCGGCGGCTCCTTCATCAGCGGCGACCAGGCGCAGGGCGTCACCTCCGGCGGCTGGGGCAACTGCAGCACCGGGGGCCAGACCTGGCACCAGCCCGTCAACGAGATCCTCAACCGCTACGGGCTGAGGCTGCACACCGCCTGACCACGCGGCAACACCACCGAGCGGACCTCGTCCACGCCTGAGCCGACGGGGTCCGCTCCCCTTCCGTCCGGGCGCCGCCCAGCAGGCCGAACACGTGCGCTACCTTTGCCTCTCCTTGACCGCGATCACTCACGATCCCTCACACCACGGAGTCGGCAATCCCATGAGCGACATCGTCAACGGACTCGGACGGGCCACCGCTTACGGCGGCCTGGGTCTGGTCCTGCTCGTCCTCGGCATCGTCCTGGTCGACGTACTGACGCCCGGAAAGCTCGGCCGACAGATCTGGGAACAGCGCAACCGCAACGCCGCGATGGTGCTCAGCTCCGCGCTGCTCGGCATCGGGGGCATCGTGTTCACGTCCATCTGGACGACGTACGAGGACTTCGGCAAGGGGCTGGTCTCGACCGCGGCGTTCGGCCTGCTCGGTCTGGTGATGATGGCCGTGGCGTTCCTGGTGGTGGACCTGATCACGCCGGGCCGTCTGGGCGCGACGCTGGTCGAGACGGAACCCCACCCCGCGGTGTGGGTCACCGCCTCCTGCAACCTCGCCGTCTCCGCCATCGTCTCGGCGTCCATCGCCTGAAGGCGGTTCGCGTGCAGGGCCGTCGGAGCCCCGACGGCCTACTCGCCTTGCTCCCTGAGCCAACCGGCCAGGCCGTGGGCCGTGTTGTCGGGGGAGTCGAATCGCGGCATGTCGTCCGCGACGGTCTCCGCGCCGCGGCGGAACATGGCCTGTTCGTACTCGGTGAGCGCCGTCTCGGTGTCGTCCGGGTACGCGGCCAGGGCCTGGCCGAGTTCGGCGCCGTCGAACATCGCCAGGTTGGCGCCCTCGCCGTTGGGAGCCGCGAGGTGGGCGGCGTCGCCGAGCAGGGTGACTCCCGGTACGCGGTCCCAGCGGTGTCCGGCGGGCAGTGCGTGGAGGGACCTCAGAACCGGTGCCACATCGCTTTGGGTGATCAGCGCGGTGAGTTCCGGCGCCCAGCCGTCGAACTCCCGGGCGATGCGTGCGGTGGCCGTGGCGGTGTCGGAGAAGTCGATCGCGGAGAACCACTCCCGCGGCTCGGCCAGTCCCACGTAGGCGTGCAGCGTGTCGTCCTTCTCCCGGTGGGCGAAGATCTCCCTGCCCGGCGACGGGACGATCAGCATGCCGCCGCCGACCGCTCGGGCGGCGGCCCGGTGCCGGGAGTCGGCGTCGAAGAGGCAGGTCTCGACGACCGACTTGCCGATGTACCCGGGTGTGGCGGCGGACAGCAGCGGCCGGACCCGGGACCAGGCACCGTCCGCGCCGACGAGCAGGCCGGTGACGACCGTGCCGCCGTCGGCGAACGTCATCTCGTGGCGTCCTTCGCCGAGGGCGCGGATGCCGGTGACCTTGTGCCCCCATCGCACGGTCCCGGCCGGGAGTGAGTCGAGCAGGACCCGTCGGAGGTCGCCGCGCTGCACTTCGGGGCGTCCGCCGGTGCCGTCGTCGGCCTGGTCGAGCAGGACGGTCCCGTCCCGGTCGAGCACGCGGAGCGCCTGGCGGCCCTCCAGGACGATCGCGCGGAACTCGTCCGTCAGTCCGGCCGCCTTGAGCGCGAGCTGCCCGCTGTGTTCGTGGA
Organism: Streptomyces sp. NPDC085932; assembly: GCF_044540525.1. Lineage (NCBI taxonomy): Bacteria > Bacillati > Actinomycetota > Actinomycetes > Kitasatosporales > Streptomycetaceae > Streptomyces > Streptomyces sp. NPDC085932. The sequence goes on along the minus strand of NZ_JBITSJ010000006.1, from coordinate 273,341 downwards.
TGTCGAGCAGTCCGCCCTGCGCGCGGGCCGAGGGAGAGGACTCGGCCTCGTAGACCGTGACCGGGATGTGGTGGAGGTGCAGGACGCGGGCGAGGGTGAGTCCGCCGAGTCCGGCACCGATGATCGTGACGTGGGTGTGCATGGTGGCTCCTCGGGGCTGGGGCCGTCCGGTGAGGTCCGGCCGTCGTGTCCCCGAAGGTGTCAGCACCTGCCGACAAGCAACCGACATCCGTCCGACAGGTCCCGCCGGAGTGCCGACAGCCCCCGACAGAGCGCCGACAACGACGGCCACCGGCCCCCGGTCCGAGGGGACCGGGGCCCGGTGGAGCCGGGGTACGGCGTCAGCAGGAGCGGACGGACCGGACGGGGCTCCCGTGGCTGCGCGTGCCGCTCTGGGCCGGATCGCTCAAGGGCTCAGTGGACGACGGGTGACCCCGCGCGCGAGGTCGCCAGGGCCTGCCATTGGCTGGGGGTCATGCCGTAGGCCTGCCGGAAGGTGCGGCTGAAGTGGGCCGGGCTGCTGAATCCCCAGTGGTTCGCGACCGCCGCCACGGTGACGCCGCGGCTCCGGTCCCGGCTCAGTTCGCGCCTGCACGAGTCCAGCCTGCGCTGCCGCACCCACCGGCCCACCGTCGTGCCGTCGTTCTGGAAGAGCTTGTGCAGATAGCGGACCGAGATGTGGTGGGCGCGCGCGATCGATCCCGGCGACAGGTCCGGCTCCGTCAGCCGCCGGTCGATGTAGGCCCGGATCCGGGACAGCATCTCGTGGCCGGCCCGTTCCGCGCGGGACACCTCCTGTGCGCTCTCCGCCTCCAGGAGTTCCATGACGAGGACGGCGACGAGATCCAGGGCGCTGCGGGTGAGCCGGTCGCCGATCAGCGCCCTCGGGGACCGCGCCTCGGCGGCGAGCGCGGAGAGGAAGTCCGACACCAGCGCGCCCGGGTGTCCGCGGCCCGGCACCGTCGCCCCCAGGACCCGGTCCAGGTCCGACGACGGCACTCCGAGGTGACGGCGGGCTATGCGGAAGACCGTCATCCGGCAGTCGTCGTCGAACTGCGGGACGTCACGCGGGGCCGGATCACAGAAGACGAGGTCCTTCGGCTCCAGGACGACCTTGTCGCCCTCCCGGGTGGTGACCGCCGACGTCCGGACGATCATTCCCAGGTGGAGGAACTCCTCGTGCCCCTCGTCCGGTACGGCGGGGACGATCGAGATGCCCCCGTACGGCAGGGTCGGCAGGTTCATCAGGGCTTCTCCACAGCGGCACGGACGGTGGGACGCCCCCAGCCTGGCAAGCGCTTCCTCGGCGGGCATCAGTAAGTTGACGGTCCCTTTTCCGCGGCGCGAGGGCGGGCGGCTCCCTCCCCTCGTCCCGGGCGCGGAAGCCCGGCTCAGGACCGGCCGGCCAGAGCGTCCGCGAGGAAGTGCCCGCCCTGCCGGAGCGCGGCCTGCGTGGGCGGGCTGTTGCGCAAGGGGGCCAGGGACACGAAGTCGTGCACGGTGCCCAGGTAGCGCACGGCGGTCACCGGTACGCCCGCCTCGTACAGCAGGCGGGCGTACTGCTCGCCCTCGTCCCGTACGACGTCCGCCTCCGCCGACACGACGAGGGCGGGCGGCAGCCCGGCGAGGTCCTCGGGGGTGGCCCGCAGCGGCGCGGCCGTCGGCTCGGCCAGCTCGCGTTCGTCGTCGGTGTACTGCCGCCAGTACCACTCGACGGCCGGCCGGGTCAGGAGGTAGCCGAACTCGAACTGCTCCGCCGACGCGCTGTCACAGTCGGGGTCGGTCAGCGGGTAGTAGAGCAGCTGCGCGCGGATGCGCGGGCCGCCGCGCTGTTTGGCCAGCATGGTGAGCGCCGTGGCGAGGGTCGCCCCGGCGCAGTCCCCGGCCACCGCCAGTCTGCGGACGTCCAGGTCCAGTTCGCCCGCCTGCCCGGTCAGCCAGGTCAGCACCGCGTACGACTCCTCCAGCGCGACCGGGTAGCGGGCTTCCGGTGTGCGGGTGTACTCGGGCACCACGAACACGGCGCCGCTGAGGGTGGCGAGCTCACGGATCATCGGGGCGTGGGTGCGGGCGTCGCCGAGCATCCACCGGCCGCCGTGCAGGTACACGACCACGGGCAGGGGCCCGGCGGTCCGCGCCGGCCGGAACAGCCAGAACCCGACGAGACCGGAGGGGCCCACGGGCGCCACGGCGAACTCGGCGTCCACGGCGAAGTCGTCGAGAGCCAGGCCCTGCATCTCCAGCAGTGCCTGGCGCCCGTCGGACGGGCCGAGCTGGTGCAGGTACGGCGGCGCGGCCGAGGCGTCGACGAGCCGCTGGACGAGCGGGTCGAGGACGACGGCGGGGGGCTCGTGCCCGCCGTCGTCCGCGGGGGGTTCGGGGTTCACACGGCTCCCTGCGCGGTCACGGGTGGTCGCTCCATGGCCTCACGCCGAGGGGCCACGGCGTGCGCCGCATCGTCGTGCGAGGCCGCGGCGTGCGAGGTCGCGCCGCGGAAGTGCCGCCACCCTACTGCTCCCCGTGGCGGTCTCACAGGTCCTCGAACAGGGCGCGGAGCTGGTTGCGGCTGCTGACGCCCAGCTTCGGATACACGTTGTAGAGGTGGGAGCTGACCGTGCGGGGAGACAGCAACAGCTGCTCGGCTATCTCCCGGTTGCGCAGCCCTCGCGCCGCGAGCCGGACGATCTCCCGCTGCTGCGCGGTCAGTTCGGCCAGCGGGTCGGCCCGGTCCCGGGCCGGGGCGGAGGCGGTGGTGACGCCGCTGGCCCGCAGCTCCACCCGAGCCTCGTCCGCGAGGCCGGCCGCGCCGAGCCGGGTGAACGACTCCAGCGCCGGGACGAGGAGCGCGCGGGCGTCCAGCGGGCGTCGTCTTCGGCGCAGCCACTGCGCGTAGTGCAGCCTGGCCTGCGCCCGGGCCGGGGGCCACTGGTCGCCCACGGGGTTCACCGTGGCCAGCCGGAAGTGGTGCTCGGTGTCCTTGGGCGGACCGGTCAGCGCGGCGGCGTGGTGCAGCAGGAGGGTCATGCGCGTCGTGGGCCGGGGCCCCACGGCGGCGCGCACGGCCGTGACGACGGGCGCGGCCTCGCGCTCCCGGCCGGTCCGCTGGGCGGCCGCGGCGAGGTCCGCGATCGAGCGGGGGGACAGGAAGTAGTGCAGCGGGGTGCCGTCCTCGGCGTAGAGCGACCGGAAGTGCCGGAAGGCGCCGTCGAAGTCACCGGCCGCCGCGGCGGCGGTGCCCGCGGCGCGCAGAAGGCGGGCGTGGGTGGCGCGGTTCTCCTCCAGGCCGACGGCCGTCCAGGCGGAGTCGGCCGGACTGCCGGCGTTCTCACCGCGCAGGGCCCGCAGCGTCGTCCGCAGGGCCTCGACGTCGCTCTGCAGGTGCGCCCACTTGTGCACGGCCGCCAACGCGGCGGACCTGTCGAGGTGTTCGTCGGCCTCCGCCCACCGGCCGGTGTCGATCAGCGCCGCGCCCACCGCCGCGAGGGAGGGCGCGGCCGAGCCCATGGCGCCGAAGGCGCTGAGCATGGCGTATCCCTGCCGGTGCGCCTCGACGCACAGGTCGGACTCGTCGGCGTACCAGGCGACTCCGCCCAGCCCCAGCAGCCGTGTCATCTCGGCGATGTCGGCGGCCGGCTCGCGCACGGCCGGTTCCTGCCGGATGCGCCGCAACAACTCGGGGGCCCGGGTGGGGTCGGCGCCCGCCAGGGAGGCGGCCCGCACCGCGTCGGAGCTGTCGCTGGTCGCCAGCTCGGCGTAGGGCGTTTCGTGGTCGCCCGTCCGCGTGCCTTCCAGCGCGGCCGTGACCGGGTCCCTGATCTCGGGCAGGCCCGACTGGTAGCCGATCGCCGCGAGGATGCTGGTCAGTGCGACCACGGTCATGCCGTTCGCGGGCGGATCGGGCTCCAGCGCCCTCCTCACCACCCGGAACGCCTGGCGCTGGTGCCCGAACAGGGACAGCCCCATGCCGGCGCCGCAGGCCGCCATGCCCAGCAGGTCGCGGTCCTCGGTGAGGGCGGTGATCTGGTCGTACAGCTCGGACACCCACAGGGGGTCGCCGACGTTCTGGGCGGCCCGGAGGGCCTTGGTGTACCGGCGCGCCCGGTCGGCGGGCGCCGGACTGCACTCGGCGGCGCGTTGCAGTGCCTGGCCCGCGGCGTAGAAGCCGCCGCGCCGCTCGGCGAGTTCGGCGGTGTCCTCCAGGGCCGTCGCCACGGACTCGTCCTGGCCGACGCACGCCGCCGCCAGGTGCCAGGCGCGGCGGGCCGGGTCGGCGGTGAGGGCGGCCGCCAGGTCCCGGTGCGCCTGTTGCCGTACGTGGGCCGGTGCCGCGTGATAGGCGCCCGTGCGGACCAACGGGTGCCGGAAGTGCACCTGTCCGTCCATGACGGCCACGAGGCCGATCTCCTCGGCCGGGGCCCACGCCGACAGTGCGGAGCCGGCACCGGCGGCCGTCATGACGGTGGCGAGGTCCTCGCCCTGCGAGGCCGCGGCGTACAGGATCAGCCGCTGTGCCGTCTCCGGCAGGGCGCGCAGCCGGGCGGCGTACAGCTCCTGGATGCGCTCGGTGCGCGGCAGACCGCCGCCGGGCAGCACGCCCGCGCCGCCCGTTCCGGCGGCGCGGCACAGTTCGATGATGGCCAGCGGGTTCCCGCCGGCCTGTCGCAGCAGTTCGATGCGGATCCGGCCGGTGGGCGCGTGCGGCTGGGCGTCCATCAGCTCGGCGGCGGCCTGTTCGGTCAGCGGCCCCAGCAGCACGGCGGGCAGGTCCGCCGGCAGTCCGGCGGGAGCGGTGCATCCGCGTGCGGTCATCAGGACGGTCACGTCGTGCGCGGTCAGGCGGCGCATCACGAAAGCGAGCACGTCGAGGGAGTCGCGGTCCATGTGCTGGACGTCGTCGAGGGTCAGCAGCACGCGGTGCCGGCCCGAGACGCCGCCCAGCAGGGTCAGCACGGCCGTGCGCAGCAGCATGGAGTCGGGCGGGCCCTCGTCGACGGCGATGCCGAACGCCGTCTCCAGCGCCGTGCGCAGGTGGCCGGGGAGCGCGGCCGTATCGCCGAGGACGGGGAGCAGCAACTGGTGCAGGGACGCGAAGGAGTGCCTTGACTCGGCCTCGATGCCCTGGGACGCCAGGACGAGCACGCCGCTGTCCCGTGCGTGATCGGCGGCGGCCGCCAGCAGCCGCGACTTGCCCGTGCCCGCTTCGCCGAGCAGAAGCAGGATCCGCTGCTCGGTGCCTCGCGCGTCGACGAGGTCGAGGACGTGGGCGATTTCGGCCTGCCGGCCCAGGAGCGCGGGGCCGGGAACGGGCCGAGGCGGGGTGCTGCTGCCGCGTCCCGTCACGGGACCCGCCGGTCCGGCCGACGGCTCCGTGTCCGTTCCCGCCGGGACGTCCGCGACGTCCACCGTGCCACGCGCCGCTGCACCCGGCGCCTCCCCCCGTTTGCCACTTCTCTCAACCACCTCCCCATCATCGTCACAACCCACCGCCCGCGCATCACACGGACCGGCTGATGGGCCGCGGCCCTCGTGTGCTATGAAGCGCTCGTTTCGCGTCGCCACGGGTTCCTCCCCTCAGGCACGCCGCAGACCGGAACGGCCGGCCGTCGATGGTGAGGCTGTTGACGCGTCCTGGGGCGTCGTACGGGGGTTGAGCGCCCGTGCGCCCCGTCGGCGCCCTCCCCCGACGGGACCGGGCGGCGCACGGTCGCATCCATGGGGGACGCCGAGGAAGCGTGCGCGGGTCGCGGGGACGGCACGGACTGCCCGAACGGGGAGGTGCTCGACGTGGCGGCGGACGGTCCCCGGTGCGAGGAGTGCCGGCATCACTGGGAACTGGACGAGACGGAGCCGGGGCGCAGGGCGGTGCAGGACGAGGAGCCGACGCGGCCGCTGGCTTCTCCGGACGAGGCCGACCACGACGGCGCGGCCCGGGAAGGGCTCCTTCGAGGACTCATGGCGTCGGAGGCGGGGTGGCGGAACGGAGCGGACCGGCCCCCGCTCGGTGCGTGACGCTCAGGGCGGCGGTGAGGCTGTCCGCGAGGGCGGTGTCGTCGTCGTGGGTGCCGGCCCACGCGAGGTGGCCGTCGGGGCGGACGAGGGCGGCACGCACACCGGCCCAGTCCTTCGGCGACCGGTCCGGCGTGCAGGTGCGCGCGTACAGTCCGGGGCGGGCGAGCGCGCCGAGGCGTCCGCCGGGCGTGAAGTCCAGCAGCAGGTGCCTGTCGACGCGCAGCAGGGCGAACAGGCTGGTACCGCCCAGGGCGAGGTCGGGGGCGCGGGTCCCGACGAGCGGATGTGCGTGAGGGTCGTCCGGCGGGTAGTGGACGGCAAGTGAGCTGACCTGGGCGGCCAGGCGATCGTTGAGGTCGGGCGACGTGGTGATCAGGCGGGCGAGCAGGCCGCGCAGGCTCAGGCCCTCCGGGGTGAAGGCGGTCATCAGGGCGACCTGGGCGCGGCTGGTCTCGGTGAGGTCGGCGCCTACCGGGTGGCGTTCGGCGTGGTAGGTGTCCAACAGGGTTTCAGGGGCGCGTCCGTTGAGGGTGGCGGCGAGCTTCCAGCCCAGGTTGGCGGCGTCCTGGATGCCGACGTTCATGCCGACGCCGCCGGCGGGGAAGTGCTGGTGCGCCGCGTCGCCGGCGAGGAGGACGCGGCCCTGGCGGTACCGCGTGGCCAGGCGGGTGGCGTTGCCGTAGCGGGAGAGCCAGAGCGGGTCGCGCATGCCGAAGTCGGTGCCGGCCAGGGTGATGACGTTCTCGCGCAGTTCCTCCCATGTCGGCTCGCCGGGCCAGGTGGAGGTCAGGTCGCGGGGGGCGATGCCGACCAGGCGGTGGAAGCCGCCGGGCAGGGGCACGGCCATGAGGGCGCCCTCCGGGGCGAAACGGCTGTAGCCGGGGGCGGGGGGCCGGTCGAGACGGACGTCGGCGAGCCAGCCGAACACGGTGGAAGGGGTGCCGGGGAAATCGATGCCGGCCGCGGTGCGGACGGTACTGCGGGTGCCGTCGCATCCGACCAGGTAGGCCGCCCGGAGGGTGCGGGGTCCGTGCGGGCCGGTGAGGTGCACGGCGACGTGGCCGGCTCCTTCGGTGAAGCCGGTGACCGTCCGTCCGCGCAGGATGTCCGCGCCCAGGTCGCGAGCCTGCTGCTCCAGCAGCGCCTCGGTGCGTTCCTGGGGCAGCGCCAGTGTGTGCGGGAACGGGCTCGGCAGACGGCGGAAGTCCAGCCGCGACTCCAGTGCTCCGAAATGCCCTCCGGGCAGCGGTATGCCCTCCCGGACGAACGGCTCGTGGACGCCACGGGAGGCGAACGTCTCGATCGTGCGCGGGTGCACGGTCAGGGCGCGGGACCGCGTGTCGCGTTCGGTGCGGGCCTCGACGACGGCGACGGCGATGCCGGCGCGGCGCAGTTCACCTGCCAGCCAGAGGCCGGCCGGTCCCGCACCGGCGACGACGACCTGGTGGTCCATGGGCTTCCCCTCTCCTCATCCTTGGTCAGCGACCAAGAGCGAGTCGCAGTAAACTAGGTCAGTGACCAAGAAGCAAGCCGAGGAAGAAGCCGAAGGCCGGCTCGGCCGCGCGGCCGTGATCGAAGCAGCACTCCAGGTCCTGGAGGAGCGTGGCCTGGACGGGTTGTCGACCCGGGCGGTGGCCGATCGTCTGGGCGTCCGCATGAACACCGTCCTGTGGCATGTGAAGACCAAGGCACGGATGCTGGAGCTGATGGCCGACGCCGTCCTGGCCGGCATCCGCTACGACGACCTGCCCGCGGAACCGGGCTCGCGCGCACGGGAGTTGGCCGGGCGCTACCGGCGGGCACTGCTCGCCCACCGCGACGGTGCCGCCCTGGTGACCGGCACCCATCCCGCCGAACCCCACACGCTCCGCTTCGCCGACCGCCTGGTCGACGCCCTCCTCCGGTGCGGGGCGGACGAGCAACGAGCGGCGTGGACGGCGTGGACGATCAGCTACTTCACCCTGGGCCTCACCCAGGAGGAACAGTCGGCTCCCGCACCGGGCGACGAGCGCCTCGCCCGGGCCGTGACCGCCGGCACGCATCCGGCGCTGTTCAGCTCCTTGACCCACCTGGGGCCGGAGTCCTTCGAGGAACGCTTCGCCTTCGGACTCGACGCGATCCTGTCCCGCGCACCCCGGTAGCGGCGCCGACTGCCGCGTTCGCCGCCTACTTGGCGTGCGCCGCCTTCTTGCCCGCCTGCTTCCTCCGTGCCTCACCCGGCGGCTGGGCGGGGGCCTTCGCCCTGCCCTTGCCCGCCACCTCGGCCTTGGCCTTGCCCTCCGGCCGCGCCGGCCCGGGGGAAGCGGAGTCGGGACGGCCGACGGGCTCGGCGCGGGTCGGGGCGGCGGTGTCGCCGGGCTGCCGGGTGGGCTCCGAAGCGCCGCGCGGGGGCCGGGCCTGCGACTGGGAGGGCGTGCGCCCGTCGCGAGCCGGGGTGTCCTGCGAGGGCGTGGCGGAGTCGGCCGGATCAGGGGCGGTCGGGGCCGTGTCCGGTGCGGCTCCGTCCGCGGTGTCGTGGCGTGAGGAGCCGCCGGTGGCCAGGACGCCGGCGGCGACGAGCGCGGCCAGTGCGGCTGCCGCCCCCTGCACGCGGAGGCGGCCCCGCAAGGGGGCGACGCGGGACGCCTGCCGCGGAACGGCCGGCGAGGTGCTCGGCACCCAGGGCACCACCCCCCGGGCGGGCGAGGCGCTCCGGTGTGTGGAGTCGGTGCGGCCGGAGGCGGCAGGGGGCACGACGCTGAGCACCGGCCGGGTGCCGGACGCGGCGGGGACCGCCGTGTCCGTGCCGGCGAGCCGGGTCAGAGCCTGGACGCAGTCGTGCGCCATGGGGCGGTCGTGTTCGTCCAGACCGGTCATGTCGCGCAGGAGGGCGGCGAAGCCGTCGGGCAGGAAGTCCGGGAGGGCCGGCGGGCGGTGCAGCCGCGCGATGGCCGACTCCAGCGGGCCGCCCTCGTACTCGAGTCGGCCGGTGACGCTTTCGAGGAGGACCAGGCCGAGGGCGTAGATGTCCGCGGGCCGGCCCACGGGACGGCCCAGCACCTGCTCGGGAGAGAGATAGGCCGCCGTGCCGGTGAGGGTGCCGGTGGCGGTGCGGGTGGTCGCGTCCAGCAGCCGGGAGATGCCGAAGTCCGTCAGATGGGGGTGACCGGAGGCGTCCAGGATGATGTTGGACGGTTTGACGTCCCGGTGGACGATCCCCGCCTCGTGGGCGTGCGCCAGGGCATCGGCCAGGGCCGCGCCGAGCGCGGCCGCGGCTTCCCACGACAGAGGGGCCTCGGCGAGGCGGGACTTCAGGGTGGGTCCGTCGATCAGCTGCATGACCAGGAAGGCGTCGCCACCGTGGTGTCCGGCGTCGAACGCGGTCACCAGTCCCGGGTGCTGCAGGCGGGCCAGGATGACCGTCTCGCTGCGGAAGGCGTCCTCCGTGTCGAAACCGGTGCCGGCGCGGAAGACCTTCACCGCGACCGGCCGCCGCAACCGCAGGTCGAGGCCGCGGTACACGTCGGCCGCGCCTCCGGAACCGATGAGCGCGTCCAGCCGGTAGCGGCCCGCCAGAATCCGGGCGCAGCCCCTGAAGGCCCGGACGTCCCCCACCTCGCGCAGTCCCACCTCGAACTCCCCACTCCGCACACTCGCACCGCTCGTCCGCCCGCCGACGACGGGCCGCCGCACGCAGGTACCCACCCAGCCGCTCCTTGCACCCCCGGAGAGTGGCGCGTGCACATGACAGCCATCCCCGCCTCTTGCCCAGCATGCTGAACGTGCGCTACTCCTTTGAATAGTTAGGAACGTTTCCTTCCTTCCAGGGAGAAGCGGTCGGCTCCCTGTGCCGCGACCGCGCGATCCCCCCACCTCGATGGAGTGAGTCTGACCATGAGTTGGCTACGCTCGTCCCCTCCCGCCCTGCGCCGCGCCGGCACGGCGGGCGCCGTGACCCTGGCACTGGCCCTGGCCGCCGCCCTTCCGGCCACGGCCGCCGCCCCGCACGACACGGCGACCACCCCCGCGCCCCGGGCCGCCACCGTGCACGAAGCGGAGTCCGCCACCGTCTCGCGCGGGGCGGTGGAGTCCAACCACGCCGGCTTCACCGGCGGGGGCTTCGTTAACTACGAGAACGTGCAGGGCAGTTACGTGCAGTGGAGCGTCAACGCACCACAGGCCGGCCCCGCCGCACTCACCCTGCGCTTCGCCAACGGCACCACCACCGACCGCCCCCTCGACATCATGGTGAACGGCGCGGTGGTCTCGGCAGGCAGGGCCTTCCAGGGCACGGGCGCGTGGACCACCTGGCGCACCACCACGCTCACCGTGAACCTCAAAGCCGGGGCGAACACCATCAGGGCGACCGCGACCACCTCCGGCGGCGGACCGAACGTCGACCACATCTCCCTGGACACCTCCGGCGGCCAGGTCGGCGACACGCCCGCCGCCGTCAACGGGCAGCTGCGGGTGTGCGGAACCAAGCTGTGCAACCAGTACGGCAAGGCGGTGCAGCTGCGGGGCATGAGCAGCCACGGCACCCAGTGGTACAGCCAGTGCCTGAGCAGCGGATCGCTCGACGCCCTGGCCAAGGACTGGAACGCCGATGTCCTGCGCGTGTCCACCTACGTGCAGGAGGGCGGTTACGAGACGGACCCCCGGCGCTTCACCGATCTGGTGCACAGCCTGATCGAGCAGGCCACCGCGCGCGGCCTCTACGTCATCGTCGACTGGCACCAGCTCACCCCGGGCGACCCCCACCACAACCTGTCCCGCGCCAGGACCTTCTTCACCGAGATCGCACAGCGCCACGGGAACAAGACCAACCTGCTGTACGAGATCGCCAACGAGCCCAACGGTGTGAGCTGGTCGCGGATCAAGTCCTACGCGGAGCAGCTGATCCCCGTCATCCGGCAGCAGGACCCGGAGACCCCGGTCCTGGTCGGCACCCGCGCCTGGTCCTCGCTCGGCGTCTCCGACGGCAGCAACGAGAACGAGATCACCGCGAGCCCCGTGAACGCCACCAACATCGCGTACACGTTCCACTTCTACGCGTCCTCGCACCGCGACGAGTACCTCGCCACCCTGTCGCGCGCCGCCGACAAACTGCCCGTGTTCGTCACCGAGTTCGGCACGCAGAACTCCGCCGGTGAAGGTGCGAACGACTTCACCATGGCCAAGCGCTACCTCGACCTGATGGCGGCGAAGAAGATCAGCTGGGTCAACTGGAACTTCTCCGACGACGAGCGCTCCGGCGCCGTGTTCAAGCCCGGCACGTGCAACGCCAACGGTCCATGGACCGGCACGGCTCAGCTGAAGCAGGCCGGAGTGTGGATCAGGGACCAGATCCGCACCCCCGACGACTTCCCGACCAGCTGACCCTTCTCCACCCGGCCCCGCCCGTCGCGCCAGGACGGGCGGGGCGCACGGTCGCCGTCGTCGCCGACAGCCCGGGCAGGGGCTGTCGGCTTCGCCGCGCGAAGCCCCGGTGAGGGGCTGTCGGCTTCGCCGCGCAGAGGCCCGGCCAGGTCAGGGGCTGTCGCCCCGCCAGTCCAGGTGGCGGTCGTCCGCCGTCCGGAGCGCGTATCGCGCGCGGCCGCCCGGGCCGTGGGCCCCTATCTCCGTACGCAGGGCCACTCCCTCGCGCAGCTCTCGCTCGGGCCGGTCCGTGACGTCCAGCAGCAGTCCGTCCAGCGGGCCGCCGACCAGTTCTGCGTAGACACGGTCCGGCCGGGGCCCGGCATCGTCGTGGTCGGCGCCGTACACCCGGCCCCGCATGATCTCCGCCCAGTCCATGCCCGTCAGCATCGCACCCACCACTGACAACGCCACCTCCGCCGAAGATCCGCATACCGCTTCTTACTGGGGGGTAGGCTCAGCCGGGACCCTTGTTATACATTCCGTCTAACAAGGACGTGCGCGGCGACGCCACCGCACGCCGCCCCTTGGCCCCGTCACGCCCGGCGGCACACCCCGGCCCCCGCGCGCGGACGGAGGATCCCTCCGGCTGCGGGACGCTGCCGGAACCCCGCGATCGCATGCGCCACGACGGAGACGGTCCGTCACTCGAGACTGAGGAGTTGGGAGCATGGCAAGCAGCACCGCCCGGCCGCGAGTCGAGCACGGCACTCAGGCCGGTGAAGTCGCCGGCCGGCTGCTCGATTCGGCCGCGACACTCTCCTACGACCCCATGACGGAAGTCGACTGGGAGACACCGCTGGACAAGGACTTCCACGGCGCCAGCCCGGAATGGAGCACCCTGTACGGGACCTCGTACTGGAACGAGCTCAGCGAAGCCCAGCGCAAGGAGCTGACCCGGCAGGAAGCCGCCTCCGTGGCCAGCACCGGCATCTGGTTCGAGATGATCCTGCAGCAGCTGATCCTCCGGGACGTCTACGCCAAGGACCCGACCGACGAGACCGTCCAGTGGGCCCTCACCGAGATCGCGGACGAGTGCCGGCACTCGATCATGTTCGCCCGCGGCGCCAGGAAGCTCCAGGCGCCGGCCTACCGCCCTCCCCGCGTGGCGATCGAACTGGGCCGCGCCTTCAAGACCTTGGCGTTCGGGGAGGCCGCGTACGCGGCGATCCTCGTCGCCGAGGAGGTCCTCGACGTCATGCAGCGCGACTGGATGCGGGACGAGCGGGTCGTGCCGTTCGTCAGGACCATCAACAACATCCATGTGGTCGAGGAGTCCCGCCACATGAAGTTCGCCCGCGAGGAGACGCGGCGGCACGTGGCGAAGGCGGGGCCGGTCCGCCGGCACATCCACGCGTTCGTCATCGCCGTCGCCGCGTACGTCATCGTGACGAGCATGGTGAACAAGTCCGTGTACGCCAACGCCGGACTGGACGCCGAGCGGGCCATCGCCGAGGCCCGCGCCAACGAACACCACAAGGCCATGATGCGCTCCAGCTGCGCCGGCCTGATGGAGTTCCTGGCCTCAGCCGGGCTGCTGACCAAACCGGCCCTGGCGTTCTACCAGCGTGCCCACCTGATCTGACCGGCCCGCCGGCAGCGCTGTTCGAACAGAGCGGACCCCATGACCTACGCCATCACCCAGACCTGTTGTGCCGACGCCACCTGTGTCGCCGTCTGCCCGGTCAACTGCATCCACCCGACACCCCAGGAACGGGCCTTCGGCAGCACCGAGATGCTCCACGTCGACCCCCGGGCCTGCATCGACTGCGGCGCCTGCGCGGACGCCTGCCCGGTGGACGCCGTCGTCCCCGTGGATCGGCTCACGGGCCCGCAGAAGGTGTACGCCGAGATCAACGCCGCCTATTTCGCCGGCACCCCGGCGCCCGAACCCGCCGAGGACAGCCCGATCTTCCACGCCTGGGACCGGCCGACGTTCGACCGGGCGCTGCCCGCGGACTTCCGCCCCTTGCGCGTCGCCGTCGTCGGCACCGGACCGGCCGGGATGTACACCGCCCAGGACCTGCTTCTGCACACCAACGCCGAGGTCACGCTGATCGACCGGCTGCCGGTGACGGGCGGCCTCGTGCGGTACGGCGTCGCTCCCGACCACCCCACGACCAAGAAGATCGGCGACACCTTCGCCCGCTTCCACACCCACCCCCGGGTACGGATGCTGCTGGGGCTGGAGGTCGGCGCACACGTGTCGGCGCGGGAACTCGCCGAGCACCACGACGCCGTGGTGTACGCGGTGGGGGCATCGGGCGACCGGCGGCTGGGCGTCCCCGGGGAGGACCTGGCGGGCAGCGTGTCCGCCACGACGTTCGTGGCCTGGTACAACGCCCATCCCGACGTGGCGCCCGACGCGGTCGACCTGTCCGCCGAACGCGTCGTCGTGGTGGGCAACGGCAATGTCGCCCTCGACGTGGCCCGCATCCTGGTCACCGACCCGGAGCGGCTGGCCGGCACCGACATCGCCGACCACGCGCTGCGCGCCCTGCGCGGCTCCGCCGTCCGCGAGGTCGTGCTCCTGGGCCGCCGCGGCCCGGAGGACGCCGCCTGCACCCGGCCCGAACTGCTCGCGCTGACCGGCCTGCCCGGGGTGGACCTGGTCGTCGACGACCACGACCCGCGCGTCGGCGGTGCCGTCGACGCCGCCGGGCCGCACGAACTCGCCGCCGTGCTGCGGCACGCGCGGCGCGAGAAGGTGGACTGGTCACAGCCGCCCGGCGCGGGCCGCCGTATCGTCCTGCGCTTCCACTCCGCACCCACGGAGATCGTCGGCGGCGACGACGCGAGGGTGCGGGCCGTGCGCGTGACCGGCGCCGGCGGTGACGCGTTGCTGCCCACCGCCACGGTGTTGCGTGCCATCGGCTACCGGGGCGCGCCGGTGCCCGGACTGCCGTTCGACGAGGCGACCGGAACGGTTCCCCACGACAAGGGACGGGTGGCCGGGCTGCCGGGCGTCTATGTCGTGGGCTGGATCAAGCGGGGGTCGTCGGGAGGCATCGGCGCCAACCGGGTGTGTGCCGCCGAGACCGTGACCAGTCTGCTCGCCGACGCCGTCCAGGACGTCCTGCCCGCGCCCGCCCACCCGGCGAAGGCCTTCGGGCGCCTGGCCCGGCGTCGCGCGCCCCGGCTGGTGGCCGCCCGCGGCATGGCGGCCATCGACCGGGCCGAGCGCCTGCGCGGCGGCCGCGACGGCAGACCGCGCGCCAAGCTCGCGACCGTCGCGGACCTGGTCATGGCTTCGCGGGGCCGATCAGTGCGCTGAAACCGTGGACGCCGCACCGCTGCCCGCCTTCCGGCGGCGCCGCGGTGCGATGCGGCACCGACTCCGTGTCGCAGTGCGGCGCCGACCCGCATCGTGGTGCGGCTCCGGCCCGCGTCGGTCGGCGTGCCCGTCCGGCGTGCCCCGGCAGACGGGGCGAAGCGTCTGGCCGGCAGCGGGCCGGCGGCCCGGGCGGGCCCGCCCCGGCCGTCGGGGCGGCGCGGGCCGGGGTGTCGCTCCGGGGCCCCTGTGGGGCGGGCGCCGGGGCGCGTCGTGGGGCGGCGGCCCGTGTGGGTGGGCGGGACCGGCCCGGCTTCACTCGGTCGCTTCTCCTCGGCGGCGGGCCCGCGCCCGTTCACCTGCCCTCGTCGCCTTGGCCATGAGCCGGTCCCTCCCCGCCGACAGCAGGAGGGCCAGGGGCGTGATCAGCAGGCCGATCAGGAGCGCAGGGCCCCAGTCCATGCCGTCTCTTCGATAGCGCATGATCAGGACGGCACAGACGTAGGTCAGCATGACGATCAGGGCGTTCTTCAAGGGTTTGGACAGTGTCATGAGCCCTCAAGTGCCCCGGGTATCCCGGGGACATGGCGGAACCCCGCGTCTCACTTCTCCCTGGTCGTCACGCCGGGCGGACCGCGCCCCTGATCGCCGACTGGCCGGCGAAGAACACCGACTCCTCACGGATGAGCGCGCCGGGGCCCGGGGCGTGGATCATCATGCCGTCGCCGCTCCAGATGCCGACATGGCCGAGATCGTCGTGGAAGAAGACGAGGTCTCCGGCCCGGACCTCGGCGAGCGGGACCTGTGTTCCGGCTCCCCACTGGGCCTCGACGCTGCGGGGCAGCGTGACACCGGCGGCCTTCCACGCGGCCTGGGCGAGCCCGGGGGCGTCGTACGACCCCGGCCCGACCGCGCCCCAGACGCAGGGCCGGCCGATCTGCGCGCGGGCGAAGGCGAGCACGCGCTCGGCCTGGGTGCGGTGACCGGGCTCCGGCGCCGGCCAGGATCCGGCCGGCACCGTGGGGGCGGCAGGGACCGGCGCGACGGCCGGCGCGGTGAGCACCGTCGGAGCCGGAGCGTCGAGGACCGCCGCGGAGACGTCCGGCAGACCGGCAGCGTACGTCGCGGTGAGCACGTCGGCCGGGGAACCGGTGGTGAGATACGCGGAGGGAGCCTCCGGCAGCGCCGTGGCGTACGGCGAGGTCGCGCCGGTCGCGGGCGTGTCCGCGTACAACGCCGCCCCGTTCACAGGGAAATCAGCCAGGTAAGCAGCCGGGGCGAGGTCCGGGGCGGTGGGCAGCGCCCCGGCGGACTGCCCGCCGGGGAACGCGGCGGGCAGTGCATCGGTCTCCGGGGCGGACGCCGGTGCGGGCTCGTACACCGGCCACGCCGCCGCGTCGTCCCGGCTCGGCACCGGCTGTGCGCCGACGCTCCACTCGCCCTCGTCCCGCCGGGTCTCCCCGAGGACAGCCGATGAGACGCGCTGCTCGGGGAGTTGAGGGAGGGAGCCGGTGGTCGGCGCCGGTGCCACCCCGCCGGACAGCTCAGGCAGGACGCCGGTGGGCGCCTTGGGCGCTTCGAGGGCGAGGGGTTCCGGACGCGCTTCCACCGGGCGTGCGGGACGCGCCGGTTGGGGCGCACGGTCGGGACGCGCCGGCGGCCTCCTGTCCGGCTGCGACACCGGGACGGTGGGGCCCAGCTTGGCGCGGGCGGCGTCGAACCACTGCCGGGCCATGGTTCCGAGCGCCGGTTCGGCGTCCTCCTGGGACCGGTCGCGGGCGGTGCCCCGCTGGCGCGGGATCGCCGCGGCGCGGGTCGCGTTGAAGGTGCCCGTGTCGCTCTCGGCCCGGTCGTAGAGGCTGTCGACATAGCGCCTGACCTCGTCGGGGCTCGGCGGTTCCATGTCGGCCAACTCGGGGCGCGACGTTCGTTCCGACGCCATGGGCCAGCGCGCTCCTTCCGTCCGGGAGTGCACGCAACCGTCTGCCTGATGGCGGAAGTCGTGCACGCGCTGCCCAACTTAGCCAACTTGTGAGCCTTCCGTGAAGATCGAAGCCCGAAACGCCCGATATGATGCTGTGACCTTCGCCCCTCGCCCCGACGTCACCCGCCCGGGTTCGCCCGGCTCGCGCACCGTGACCGGGGCGGATCTGCTGAGTCCATGAGCCACAGCGGTGACGAGGAGCTCTCCGCCCGCGAGCGCGACGAACTGGACGACCTGCGACAGCGGGTCAACGCCCTGGAGAGCGGCGGGCCTTCGCGGGCTGCCCGGCATCACCCGTTGCGTTCGCTCGGCTCGGTCCTGCTCATCCTCCTCGCGGCGCTGCTGTCCCTGCTGTCCGTCGTCGCGGTGTGGGCGAACAGCGTCGTGCAGGACACGGACCGCTACGTCGACACCGTCGGGCCGCTGGCGAGCGATCCCGATGTGCAGAAGGCGGTCACCAACCGGGTCACCACCGCCGTGCTGGCCCAGATCGACGTGGACGCCCTGGTCAAGGAGCTCACGGACGCGGCGGCACAGGAAGGTGTGCCGCCCCGGGTCGCCCAGCTGCTGGGCGACCTCGACGGCCCGATCGAGAACGGACTCAAGCAACTGGTCCGAGACACGGTGGAACGGGTGGTCACCAGCAGCGCCTTCGAGACCGTCTGGGTGGACGCCAACCGCAGGGCGCACGCGGCACTGGACAAGGCCCTCACAGGCCGGTCCGACGGCGCGGTCAAGCTGGAGAACAACCAGGTCGTCGTCGACCTCGGACCGATCGTCGCCGACGTCAAGCAGCGGTTGGCCGATGCCGGTCTGTCGGCCGCCGAGAAGATCCCGGACGTACAGACCGGCTTCGTGGTCTTCGCCTCCGAGGACGTCGGCGACATCAAGACCTACGTGCGTGTCCTGCAGATCCTCGGTGGCTGGCTGCCCGTCATCGCGCTGCTGGTCGCCGCCGTGGGGGTCTTCGTGGCCTTCAACCGCCGCCACGCGCTGATCGGGGCCGCGCTGGCCGTCTTCGTCGCCATGCTGGTGCTGGGGATCGGCCTCACCGTCGCCCGCGACGTCTACCTCGACCACCTGCCCCCGGGTGCCTCCCAAGCGGCCGCGGGCTCGGTCTACGACGCGCTGGTCAAGTTCCTGCGCGCCGGGGTCCGTGCGCTCGCCGCGGTCGCCCTGTTCACCGCCGCCGGTGCGTTCCTCTCCGGGCCGTCGCGGATCGCGGTCCTCACGCGCACGGGCTGCCGCAGGGGCATCGGGGGTCTGCGCGAGGTGGCGACGTCGGCAGGGCTCCGTCTCGGCGGGGCCGGGCGGTTCGTCCACCGCTTCAAGCGCTGGATCGGGGCGGCCATCCTGGTGATCGCCGCCGTCGTCCTGTTCACATGGAGTTACCCGACCACGGCGGTCGTGGTGTGGACCGCCCTGATCACCCTGGTGGGCTTCGCGATCCGCGAATTCCTGGACGCGCCCGCGGCACCGCCCGCCGACTCACCGACGCGAGCCGCCGCGCACTGATCCCCGCCGTCCGGAAACGGCGCGCGTTTCCACGTCCAGCCCGCGTCGGCCCCCCCTCCCGCCGGGCCACGACCCGCTCTTCGTCGTCCGCGGGGACGGCCGGCTGGAGCCCGCCACCGAGGGCGGGCCGGTCGCCGGAGCGCGGCACGACGCCCTGGTGCTGCTGGGCCCCGCACCGGCCGCCGCACGGGGCGCCGGGAGTCAGGCCAGCCCGTAGATGCTCCGGCCGGTCAGCCACAGGCCGATGACGATGCTGCCCACGACGATCGCCCGTTCCGCGTGGTCCTGCATCCAGGTGCGCAGCCGGAGCAGCCGGGCGCGGGCCACCGCGGGTCTGAGCACGACGTACAGCTCGGCGGCGAGCAGGGTGCCGCTGGCGAGCAGGCAGAACGAGAGCAGGACCAGCCAGGTGGCGGCGTGCGAGGTGTCGGCCTCCACCACGGTGGTGGCTCCGGCGGCGACGAGGCCCCACGGCTGGAGGAGCACGGCCAGTCCGGCCGCCGCCCCGGCCGAGCCGCGATCCACGCGGGAGGTGAGGGAGGAGGACCCCTCAGGTTGCGGCGGCAGGGCAGCCGCGGGCCCGTGTGCGGGCGCGGGCGCCGGTGACCGGCGCACCCGGGTGAGGGGCCGGCCGCGCGGCCGGCCGCGGCCGGACCGCCGGCGGCGGTGGATGCCGTAGGCGACGAGCGAGACGCCGATGAGGAGTCCGGCCACCAGGTTGAACGTGGACGGGGGCGACCTCGGCTCCGGCGGCCGGCCTCCGGTGAGCAGCAGGACCAGAGCGATCACCGTCACGAAGCAGGTCAGCCACCCGAGCATGAAGGCCAGCCCTTTGCGGGCACCCCGGTCGGACGCCACCACCAGGACGAACGCCATGACCGGCAACGGATCGAGCGTGATGGCGAGCGCGATGAGCAGCAGGTCCACGACCATGGCCTGATCCCGTCGGGCACACGTACGGGTCGAGCCTATGCAGGGCGCCGGGACGCCGCATCCGCGCGCCGGCACCCGGGCCGGGTGGGGTGCGGCGGGGTGCCGTGTGCCGCTCGGTCGCGCACTCTGGAGTCGGGAAGGAGCAGACCGATGAACATTTCGGCAGGCGCGCCGCCGGCCCCGGCGACCCGGACCCCATGCCCAGGCCCCGCATCCGCCGGCGGCTGAGGCCCTCCGGCGAGAGCAGGGGCGAGGGAACGCAGGAGGGGCGGCGTCCGTCCCCCGGGGCGGGGCCCGCGGGCCGTGCGTCGCGCCGGGCCACCGCCGCGTTCCGCGCCTCCTGGTGGCGTGGGCGCATCGCGCGTGCGGCCGCCCGGCTGCGGGCCCTCCACGCCCGCCTCGAGACCCGCTTCCCGGTGATCACCGCCCTGGTGGACCGCCTGGTGTCGGTCAACGTCTTCGACTCCGCCACCCGCATCGCGGCGCAGTGCTTCCTCACGGCCGTTCCGCTGCTTCTCCTGGTCGGGGCGTACGCGCCGACGGCGCTGCGGAAGCAGATCACCGAGTCGGTGAGTGACGCCTTCGGCCTGACCGGGCAGGCGAAGACCGAGTTGCACGCGGCGTTCCAGCCGCCTCCCGAGGACCTGAAGCAGGCCACCGGTGTGATCGGCGGGCTGATGGTGATCCTTTCGGCCACCGCGGTGAGCCGCGCCGTGCAGCGGCTGTGCCGACGGGCGTGGCAGCTGCCGCGCTCCGGGCTCTCGGTGGCCCCGTGGCGGTGGCTGGCCTGGATCGTCCTGTGGCTCGGTGCGCTGGTCGCGCAGGGATTGCTGGGCGGCGTGCTGGGGGTGGCGCTGGGTTTCGTGGTGACGCTGCTCATCGAGACGGCCCTGTGGTGGTGGACCCAGCACCTCCTGCTGGGCGGCGTCATCCGCTGGGCGCCCCTGCTGCCCGGGGCCGTGATCACCGCGGCCGCGGTCAGCGGCCTGTCGGTCACCGCGCACTTCTACATGCCCCGGGCGCTCAACCGGGCCCTGGACGCCTACGGTTCGGCCGGCTCGGTCTTCGTGCTGCTGTCCTGGCTCATCGTCATCTGCGTGGCCGTCGCCCTCGGGCTGAGCGTGGGCGCGGTGCTGTCCCAGGAAACCGCCCTGCGCCACCGTCTCGGCAGTGCGGCACCTCAGGCCGGTTCCGTGGATTCCGGCTGATCCGTGAGTGCCCCCGGCCCCGGGAGGCGCCCGGAGGCGGCCGGACCTCCACCCCGCCCATTTTGACAGGGCCTTGACATATCGGGTGAGGGCCCGCAGCATGCAAAACACAAGCTGCGTTCCGCAATTCACGTCGTGTGCAGCGCAATTCGCGCACAGCGTCAGTGATCACCCGCGGCAGCCCGACAGCCCCGTCGTCGCGCCCCGCGCCAGCACCCGGCAAGCGCGGCCGGCGCGCCTTGCCTGACACCCCTCACCGTCAGGAAGGACGACCCCCCCATGCTCTCGCGCCCTCGCGCGGGGCTGAGAAGCCTCACCGCGCTCGCGCTCGTCCTGGCCGGTGCCGTCACGGCGGCTCCCCCGGCCACCCCCGCCCCCGCCGCCCCGGCGGCGCTGCCGCCCGCCGACTACCAGCAGGTCCAACTCGCCGGCGGCGCGGCCGAGACGGGCGAGCCCATGTCCCTCGCCGTACTGCCGGACCGCTCGGTCCTGCACACCGCCCGCGACGGCACGATCCGCCTCACGGACGCCGCCGGCAACACCAAGCAGGCCGGAAAGCTGGACGTCTACACGCACGACGAGGAGGGGCTGCAGGGCATCGCCGCCGACCCGGCCTTCGCCACCAACCGGTACGTGTACGTCTACTACTCGCCGAGGCTGAACACCCCGGCGGGCGACGCCCCCACGACCGGCACGGCCGCGGACTTCGCGCCCTGGAAGGGTCACCTCAACCTCTCCCGGTTCACGCTGCGCACCGACGGCACCCTGGACACGGCCGGTGAGAAGGTGCTCCTGGAAGTGCCCAACGACCGCGGCCAGTGCTGCCACGTCGGCGGCGACCTCGACTTCGACGCGGCCGGGAACCTCTATCTGAGCACCGGAGACGACACCAACCCGTTCGACTCGTCCGGCTACACGCCCATCGACGAACGCACCGGCCGCAACCCCCAGTTCGACGCCCAGCGCAGCTCCGGCAACACCAACGACCTGCGGGGCAAGGTGCTCCGGATCAAGCCCACGGCCGCCGGGGGTTACACCATCCCCTCGGGCAACCTGTTCGCACCGGGCACGGCGGGCACCCGGCCCGAGATCTACGCGATGGGCTTCCGCAACCCGTTCCGGATGTCCGTCGACCGGCCCACCGGCACCGTCTGCCTGGGCGACTACGGGCCCGACGCGGGCGGCACCGACCCCAACCGGGGACCGGGCGGCCAGGTCGAGTTCAACCGCATCACCTCGCCCGGCAACTACGGCTGGCCGTACTGCACCGGCACCAACACGCCGGCCGAGACGTACAACGAGTACACCTTCCCCAACGGCCCGACGGGCGCCAAGTACGCCTGTGCGGCCGGCCCCGCCAACAACTCCTTCCGCAACACCGGCCAGGCCCAGCTGCCCCCGGCGAGGCCGAGCTGGATCAAGTACGGACTGGACGGCTCGCCGCCCGAGTTCGGCGGCGGCTCGGAGTCCCCGATGGGCGGCGAGGTGTACCGCTTCGATCCCGCCTCGACCTCGACGGTCAAGTTCCCGCAGTCCCTCGACGGCCGCTTCTTCGCCGCCGAGTACGGCCGCCGGTGGATCAAGGCCGTCGAAGTGCGGGGCGACGGCTCCTACGGCGCCATCGAGGACGTCCCCTGGACCGGCACGCAGGTGATGGACACGGACTTCGGCCCCGACGGGGCGCTGTACGTCCTGGACTACGGCACCGGCAGCAACAACTCGGGCCTGTACCGCATCGAGTACATCGCGGGCAGCGACCGCAACCCCGTCGCCCGGGCCTCCGCGGACCGCACCTCCGGCACGCTGCCGCTGACCGTGCGGTTCTCCTCCCAGGGCAGCGCCGACCCCGAGGGCGGGACGCTGACGTACTCCTGGAACTTCGGCGACGGCACCACCTCCACGCAGGCGAACCCCAGCCACACGTACACCGCGGCGGGCACCTACCGCCCCACCCTCACCGTCCGGGACCCGGCAGGTCTCACCGGCACCGCGAGCCTGGTGGTCACCGCCGGGAACACCGCACCTACGGTCGACCTGCAACAGCCCCTGCACGGACAGCCGTTCGCCTTCGGAGACACCGTGCCGTTCCGGGTGCGGGTCAGCGACCCCGAGGACGGCTCGGTCGACTGCTCCAAGGTGAAGGTCACCTACCTCCTCGGCCATGACAGCCACACCCACGCCATCACCTCCACCAACGGCTGCGAGGGCACCCTCACCGTCCCCGCCGACGGCGAGCACGACAGCGCCGCCAACCTCTACGGGGTCTTCGACGCCGAGTACACCGACACCGGCGGCCTGACCACGCACTCGGTGCGCACCCTGCAACCCCGGCACCGGCAGGGCGAGCACTTCGGCGCCCAGTCCGGCGTCCAGATCGCCGAGCACGCCACCGCCGAGGGCGGCCGCACGGTCGGCTTCACCGACGACGGCGACTGGATCTCGTTCCAGCCGTACGTCCTGGCGGGCGCCACCAGGTTCACCGCGCGCGTGGCCTCCGGCGGCGCGGGCGGCACCCTCCAGGTACGGGCCGGTTCCGCCACGGGCACCCTGCTCGGGTCCGCCACCGTGCCGGTGACCGGCGGCTGGGACACCTTCACCGACGTCACCGCCGCCCTCTCCGGAGCACCCGCCGGCACCACCGAGCTGTTCCTGGTCTTCCGCGGCCCGACCGGGCAGGGCAACCTCTTCGACGTCGACGCCTTCACCCTCGGCACCGGCTCCACCACGACCACCCCGTGGGAGGCGGAGTCGTACAGCTCCGCCTCGGGTGTCCAGTCCGCGGCCCACGGCTCGGCGAGCGGGGGCCTGACCCTGGGGTACATCGACAACGGCGACTGGGCGGGCTACGCGTCCGTGTCCACCGCCGGAGCGGCCTCCGTCTCCGCGCGGGTCTCCTCGGCCGGGGCCGGCGGCACCCTCCAGTTCCGCTCCGGCTCGCAGACCGGGCCGCTGCTGGGCTCCGTGACCGTGCCGGGGACCGGCGGCTGGGACACCTTCACGACCGTCGGCACCACCCTCGACGGCACGGGGTCGGGGCCGCTGTTCCTCACCTTCACCGGCGGCTCAGGCTCCCTGTTCGACGTCGACACCTTCACCCTCACCCGATCCGCCGCCACGGCGCGCAAGGGGCGATGACCATGACCATCCTGATGCGGCGACTGCGCCACGCCACCGCGGCTCTGGCCCTGGGCCTGCTCGGCGCCCTGATCTCACCGGCCGGCGCGGCGCACGCGGCCTCCTTCGAGGTCCTGGTGTTCTCGAAGACGGCCGGTTTCCGGCACGACGCCATCCCGGCCGGCATCGACGCCCTGCGGGCCCTCGGCGGGCAGCACGACTTCACCGTCACCGCCACCGAGGACGCCGGAGCGTTCACCCCGTCCAACCTGGCGACCTACGAGGCCGTGGTGTTCCTGAACACCACCGGCGACGTGCTCGACTCCACGCAGCAGAGCGCGTTCCAGTCGTACGTCGACTCCGGCGGCGGCTACGTCGGCGTGCACGCGGCGGCCGACACCGAGTACGACTGGCCCTACTACGGGCAGCTCGTCGGCGCGTGGTTCCAGAGCCACCCCGCGATCCAGCAGGCCACCCTGCGCACCGAGGACCGCACCCACCCGGCCACCGCCCACCTGGGCGCGACCTGGACCCGCACCGACGAGTGGTACAACTACGGCGCCAATCCCCGCCCTCGCGTACGGGTGCTGCAGACCCTGGACGAAACCACCTACAGCGGCGGCTCGATGGGCGCCGACCATCCCATCACCTGGTGCCACGCCCAGGGTTCGGGCCGGTCCTTCTACACCGGGCTGGGCCACACGGCCGCGTCCTACGCCGACCCGGCCTTCCGCTCGCTGCTGCTGGGCGGCGTCCGCTACGCCGCCGGGCAGGCGGCCGCCGACTGCTCGGCCCCGGCCGGCGACGGACAGGTCGAGGCCGAGTCGTACAGCTCCGGCTCCGGGGTGCAGGCGGCGGAGCACGGCCCGGCCAGCGGCGGGCGGACGCTGGGGTACATCGACCACGGCGACTGGGCGGGCTACTCCCACGTGACCACCGCCGGAGCGAGGACCTTCACGGCGAAGGTGTCCTCGGCAGGGGCGGGCGGGACCATCGAGATCCGGTCCGGCTCGGCCGGCGGCACCCTGCTCGGCACGGTGACCGTGCCGGTCACCGGGGGCTGGGAGACCTTCACGACCGTCACGACGACCCTGACCGCCTCGGCCTCGGGCCCGCTCTTCCTGCGCTTCACCGGCGCCGCCGGCGCCCTGTTCGACGTCGACACCTTCACCCTCGGCACCCGGCCCACCGCCGGGCCGCTCTCCGACGGCGTCCACCTCTTCTACTACCCCTGGTACGGCAGTCCGGCCGTCAACGGAAGCTGGCGGCACTGGCAGCAGGGCGGGCACACGCCCCCGGACGGCGTCGGCGCCGACTTCTACCCGGCCCTCGGACCGTACGACTCCGGCGACTTCGACGGGGCCGTCGCCCAGCACATGGAGTGGGTCGCCCGCTCCGGTGCCGGCGTGATCGTCTACAGCTGGTGGGGCCGGGGAAGCTACGAGGACCGGCTCGCGCGGGGTGTGCTCGACGCGGCCCGGGAGCAGGGCATCGAGGTGGCCTGGCACCTGGAGCCGTACGCGGGCCGCACCGGGGCGTCGACGGCCGCCGACATCGCGTACCTCACCAGCACCTACGGCAGCCATCCGGCGTTCCACCGCGCGGCCGATCGCGGAGGCAAGGGCGTGTTCTACGTCTTCCAGAGCCTTGACATCGCCGACTGGACGGCACTGGACCAGGTCACCGGCACGAGCATCGTCCTCGCCCAGACCACGGACACCACCAGGATCGCGCACTTCTCCGGCATGTACACCTATGACGGCATCGCGGGCGCCACGGCGCCCGGCTGGAAGCAGGCCGGTGACCACGCGCGCGCCCACGGTCTGGTCTGGGCCCCGTCCGTCGCGCCCGGCTACGTCGACGACCGGGCGGTGCCGGGCAACTCCACCCCGACCGTGGAACGCGCCGACGGCGCCGCATACGACCGGCAGTGGTCCAACGCTCTCGATCCGGCGGTCGGCGGGTCGCCGACCTGGGTGTCGGTGACCTCCTTCAACGAGTGGCACGAAGGGAGTTCCATCGAACCGGCCGACTCCACCCCGCCCGCCGGACACGGCTACCGGACGTACGACGGGGCCTACGGGCGGACGGGAGAGGCGGCGCAGACCGCGTACCTGGACCGCACCGCGTACTGGGTCGGCCGTTTCGAGGAACTCACCGCCGGCCGGAGCCGATGACCGGCCGGGACAGGTCCGCGCGATTGGACTGGACCAGAGTCTTGACGGGACCTCGGCTCATCTCTTAAATCACGGTGTGAAGTAACTCCGGTGTGCAGTATCCCTGTTACCCCCCACCGCCGTTCGGCAGCCGCGCCCCGCGCCGGGGCCGAACGGCAGAACAGGACACGACGCATGACCATGACACCCCTGCCCGGACCGGCTGTGCGCGGTGCGCTCGGCGCGGCGGTCGCCGCCGCCCTCCTCGCCGGTCCGCACGCCTTCCCGGCGAGCGCCGCGACAGCGGCCGTCGGCACCATCACCGGACTCGGCGGCGCGTGCGTGGACGTGGCGGGCGCCGCCACGGCCAACGGAACCGCCGTACAGCTCTACGCCTGCAACGGCAGCGCCGCCCAGCAGTGGGACGTCCGCGCCGACGGCACGATCCGGGCGCTCGGCAAGTGCCTGGACGTGGCCTCCGCGGGCACGGCGAACGGCACCCGCGTCCAGCTGTGGGACTGCAACGGCAGCGCCGCCCAGCAATGGACCGTCACCGCCGCCCGGGACATCGTCAACCCGCAGGCCGACAAGTGCCTGGACGCGACCGGCAACAGCTCCGCCGACGGGACCCCGCTGCAGATCTGGACGTGCACCGGCGCCGCCAACCAGAAGTGGACCGCGCCCGGGGGCGGCACCCCGCAACCGGGGCCGGGTGCCATGGCGGTCGCACCGTACCTCTACAACGGCTGGGGCAGTCCGCCGAACCCCACGACGGTGATGAACGCGACCGGCGTCAAGTGGTTCACCCTCGCCTTCGTGCTCAGCAACGGGTACTGCAACCCGCAGTGGGACGGCAACCGTCCGCTGACCGGCGGGGTCGACCAGCAGACGATCAACACCGTGCGCGGCGCGGGCGGCGATGTCATCCCGTCCTTCGGCGGCTGGAGCGGCAACAAGCTGGAGAGCTCCTGCGGCAGCGCCGGCGAACTGGCCGCCGCCTACCAGAAGGTCGTCAACGCCTACGGCCTGAAGGCGATCGACATCGACATCGAGGCGGCGGCGTACGACAGTCCGGCCGTGCAGCAGCGCACGGTCGACGCCCTCAAGACCGTCAAGGCGAACAACCCCGGTCTCAAGGTGTACGTCACCTTCGGCACCGGCCAGAACGGGCCGGACACCAGCCTGATCAACCGGGCCGCCGCGGCCGGGCTCACCGTGGACAGCTGGACCATCATGCCGTTCAACTTCGGCGGCGCCGGGCAGAACATGGGCCAGCTCACCGTCCGGGCGGCCGAGGGCCTGAAGACCGCGGTGAAGAACGCCTACGGCTACACCGACGACCAGGCCTACCGGCACACCGGCATCTCCTCGATGAACGGCATCACCGACAACAACGAGACGGTGACCGTCGCCGACTTCCGCACGATCCTCGCCTACGCCCAGCAGCGGCACCTGGCGCGGCTGACCTTCTGGTCGGTCAACCGGGACCGGCCGTGCACCGGCGGCGGTGCCGACACCTGCTCGGGCGTCTCCCAGCAGCCCTGGGACTTCACGCGCGTCCTCGCCCAGTACGGCGGCTGACCGCACCTCCCTCTCCCCCACCCCCGTCTCCGGCCGCTTCCGCGGCAGGGAGGAGCAGTCATGCCCCGACCCCTCAGGCGCCTCGCGACGCGGCTCCTGACGCTGCTGGCGCTCGTGGCGGCACTCGCCGTACCGGCCCACACCGCGTCCGCCGCGCCCCGGGCCGCCACCCCCTTCAAGGTCATCGCCTTCTACAACGGCACCTGGGACGCCGCCCACATCGACTTCGTCAAGGAGGCCAACGCCTGGTTCCCCCGGACGGCGGCGGAGAACGGCTTCACGTACCGGGCCACCACCGACTGGAACCTGCTCGCGAACGGCGGGGTGAACGACTACCAGGTCGTCCTCTTCCTCGACGACGCGCCGCAGACCGCCGCCCAGCGGGCGGGCTTCGAACGGTACATGCGCGCCGGAGGTGCCTGGATGGGCTTCCACGTCTCGGCGTTCACCACGAACGCCGGGGGCTGGCCCTGGTACTACAACACCTTCCTCGGCAGCGGGAACTTCCGCTCGAACACCTGGGGTCCGACGACGGCGGTCCTGCGCACCGAGGATCGCACCCACCCCTCCACCACCGGGCTCCCGGCGACGTTCACCTCGGCGGTCAGCGAGTGGTACAGCTGGTCCAACGACCTGCGGGCGAACCCGGACATCAAGATCCTGGCGTCCGTGGATCCCAGCAGCTTCCCGCTCGGCACGGACCCGAACCAGTCCTGGTACAGCGGCTATTACCCGATCCTGTGGACCAACACGCAGTACAGGATGCTGTACGCGAACGTCGGTCACAACGCCATGAACTACGAGACCGGCACCCGGCTGTCCTCCACGTTCGCCAGCCCCGCGCAGAACCGCTTCCTCATCGACGGGCTCAAGTGGCTCGGCGGCGCGGGGAACGACCCCGCGCCCACCGACCCGATCTCCGGCACGACGTGGTACTCACTGTCGAACGACGCGGCCGGGGCCTGTGTCGACGCGCGGGCGGCGGGCACGGCCGACGGGACGGCGATCCAGCAGTACACCTGCAACGGCACGCTCGCCCAGCAGTTCCAGTTCACGCCCACCGACGGCGGGTACACGCGCATCGCGAACCGCGGCGATCCGCAGCAGGTCATCGACGTCACCGGCGTGTCCACCGCCGACGACGCGCCCCTGCAGCTGTGGAGGTACGGCGGAGGCGGCAACCAGCAGTGGCTGCCCGTACGCGAGGCCGGCGGCGGCTACCACTTCGTCGCCCGGCACAGCGGCAAGTGCCTCAGCACCAGGGCCGGGTCCGCCGACGGCACGCAACTCGTCCAGCGCCCCTGCGACGACTCCCCCGCCCAGAGCTTCCGGCTGTCCGCCCGTCCGTGACGAGAGGTTCGACCGCGACGGTGCGGCGGGCCGCACCGTCGCTCGTCACTCCTTCGTCCCGATCGCGTCCACCGGACGGACCCGGAGCAGCAGCCGGGTGGGCAGCATCGCGCCCGCCACCGTCAGCAGGGCCGTGGAACCGACGATCGTGAGCCAGCCCTGCAACGGCACCGTCGGCCAGGGCGCGCCGGTCAGCGCCAGAGCGATCAGGACCAGCGGCGGAACCGCCAGCAGGGTGCCCAGGCCCACGCCGGCCGCGACCACCGTGACGCTCTCGCGCCGCATCATGGCGAGCACCTGGGAACGGCTGCTTCCGGTCAGTCTCAGCAACGCGAACTCGCGGCGGCGGCTCGCGGTGTTCATCGCCTGGGTGTTGACGACGGTGAGCGCGGTGTAGGCGATGATCACGCCGACCACCACGTAGTTCACCCATGCCGTCGCGCGCTGTTCCTCGACCTGGGCATCGGCCGCCAGCGCTCCGGTCAGGGTGGTGCCCGGGTAGGTCCGTGCCAGAGCGGTCAGCTCGCGCGCGGTGTCGCCTGCGGCGCCGGGGGCGGTCCGGACCAGCACCGACTGGTCGACCGCGGCGGTGGTGTGGGCGAGGAGCAGGTCGTGGTCGAAGGTGAGGTCGGCGAAGCCGAGTCCCCTGCCGTACACGGCGATGACCTCGCCGGTGAAGGGCGTGCCGTCCCCGAGGTGCAGCCGGGCCCGGTCGCCCACGTCGAGCCCCAGCCACGAGGCGGCCGTGGTGCTGAGGGCCACCGTGTCCGGTGCCAGGGCCGTGAGGTCCCCTTCGTGTGCGTCCAGGTCGACGGTGGCGGACAGGGCCGACGGCTGAAGGCCCTGTGCGGTCAGGGAGACGGTCTCCTGCGTGCCGAGGAGCGAGCCGACACCGATGGCCTTGGAGCGGACCACGCCGGTGGCGGCCGTGACGCCCGGCAGTTCGGCGGCCCGGTGCGCGAGGTCGGGTGACATGCCGGCGGGAGCGGTGAGCACGTGATCGGCGATCGTGCCGGAGCGGATCTCGTCGGCGGACCGGTCCAGTTGGGTGGTCTGGGTGAACACGACCGTCGCGGCGAAGGACACGGCCAGGACCAGGGGGGTGATCGCGGCAGCCGTCCGGGTCGCGCGGGCCCGGGAGTTGAGCGCCGCGAGCCATCCGGTGGCCCCGGTCCGGTCCAGCAGCGGGGCGAGGAGCGCCGTGGCGGCGCGGGCGATCAGCGGGCCGAGGACCGCGGCCGCGATGACCAGCAGCAGCACGAGGGAGTTGGCCAGACCCACCAGGGTGAGGAAGTCGGTGCGGTGGCCGAGGCCCAGGCCCAGCACGGAGACGGCCAGGGCGAGCAGGACGCCGCCGGTGATCAGCCGGCCCCGGCCGAGCCGCGTGGGTTCGGCGGCGGCCTCGCGCAGCGCCTGCGTGGGGTGCACGCGTGCCGCCCGGCGGGCCGCGACGAAGGCCGCGATCACCGCGGTCAGGACGGTGGCGGCGACGGCCGCCAGGAACGGGAGCGGGCCGACGACCGGCCGGAAGTCCGGAGGTACCAGGCCGCGTCCGGCGAACTGCCCGCTCAGCCAGTGGACGACACCCACGCCGAGGGGGCAGCCGAGCACCCCCGCGACCAGGCCGGCCACCGCGGACTCGGCGGTGATCATGCGGTACAGCTGCCCCGGGGTGGTGCCGATCGCGCGCAGCAGGGCCAGTTCGCGGTGGCGGTGGCGGACGGCGAGGGAGGTCGTGGCGCACAGCACGAACACCGCAACGAGCAGGACGTTTCCGCCGATGGCCGTGGACAGTTGCACGAGGTTGGCCGCGCCGACCGCGATGTCGGTGAACTCCGCCTCGCCGCGTGCGTCGCCGGTGTACACGGCCGCGTGATGCCGGGTCAGCACCCGTTCCAGGGCAGGTGCCACCTTCGACGGCGGGGTGCCGGGCTCGGTGAACACGCCGAACGCGTCGGCGGTCGCCCCGAAGCGGGGCGCCAGCCGCTGCATCGCGGCGGCGGAGGCGTAGAGCACCGACTGCCGGGGAGTGCGGTGCCGGTCGAGGGCCACCAGCCCGCTCACCTCGAAGGTGAGCGGGGTGGACGAGGTCATGAGCCGTACGCTGTCGCCGGTGCGCAGGCCGGCCCGGGCGGCGAGACGGGTGTCCAGGACGACCTGACGGGTGCCCTGGGGGGCGCGTCCCTCGGTGAGGCGGAATCCGCCGAGGACCCGGCTGGACCAGGTGTGCGCCTGCGGCACGGCCCCGTTGGCACCGGTGACGGTCCGGTCCCCGTGGAGCAGCCGGACGCTGACGCGCCGGTCGGGCACCACGGAGGCGACGCCGTCGACCGCGGCGAGGTCACGGGCCAGGGAGGCGTCGAGCCGAGGCCGTTCCAGCAGCGGCTGGGAGCTGCGGTCGTCGGTTCCGTCGGGGGACTTCACGTCGAGGTCGACGGACTGCCGGCCGGCGACGATCAGTGGGGCCCGCTCGTACCGTTCGGGCGGCAGGGCGGAGCGCAGGCCGGATTCCAGGAGTACGCCGCAGGCGCTGACGACGGCCGCGCCGAGCAGGAGGGCGATGAAGGTG
Organism: Streptomyces sp. NPDC085932; assembly: GCF_044540525.1. Lineage (NCBI taxonomy): Bacteria > Bacillati > Actinomycetota > Actinomycetes > Kitasatosporales > Streptomycetaceae > Streptomyces > Streptomyces sp. NPDC085932. The sequence continues at coordinate 242,254 of NZ_JBITSJ010000006.1, read as the reverse complement.
GCGGCGAAGGCCCCGCCGCGGGCGCGCAGGGTGGCCAGGGCGATACGCAGCATCAGCGGGTCCCGCGCAGCTCGGTCATGACGCTCGTGACCTCGGCGGCGGACGGCGACTCCACACGGCGGACCAGACGCCCGCCGGCGAGGAAGAGCACCTGGTCGGTGCGCTGGGCGGCGGCCGGGTCGTGGGTGACCATGACGACGGTCTGGTGCAGGTCGGTCACCGCCCGCCGCAGCAGGGCGAGGATGCCGTCGGCCGTGTCCGGGTCGAGCGCGCCGGTCGGTTCGTCCGCGAAGATCACTTCGGGGCGGGTGATGAGGGCGCGGGCGATGGCGACCCGCTGCTGCTGTCCGCCGGACAGTTGCGAGGGGCGCCGGTCGAGCAGCCCCGCGCATCCGACCGCGGCTGTGACGCCCTGGACCGAGTCGTGGTCGGTCCCGGCTCCGGCCAGCCGCAGCGGCAGGGTGATGTTCTGCTCCACGGTCAGCGACGGCAGCAGGTTGAAGGCCTGGAAGACGAAGCCGATGCGGGTCCGGCGGAATCGGGTGAGCCGCTTCTCGTCCAGCTCGCCGAGCACCTGGCCGCCCAGCTGGACGGTTCCGGAGGTCGGCCGGTCGAGTCCGGCGGCGCAGTGCAGGAAGGTGCTCTTCCCGGAGCCGGACGGGCCCATGACGGCGGTGAAGCCCCCGGCCGCGATGGACGTGCTGACGTCGTCGAGTGCGGCGACCGCGGCCGGACCGCGGCCGTACCGCTTGGTCACCCGGGTCAGCCGTACGGCGGTGCGCGACGGGTCGATGCCGATGGGGGCGCCGGGAGGGCTGTTCCGGCTGCGTGCTCCGAGCATGGGACACCTCGAGGTCGTTCGCGGATGGTGTCCCTCCAGTCCACCGGCGTCCGCGCCCCGGAACCTCCCTCCCCACGTCGAATCACGCCCTCCGCCGGGCGGAGGAGAGGGCCGGCGCCTTCGCCCCTGCGGACGAGGAGGCCCGGAGTCCGAGGGCACGGTCGGCGGCGGGTCTCCTCCTTACGGAGGGGGCCGGGAGGAGGAAGGCCGGCCGCATGATTCCGACTCCGGAGGGGCGGGGCGCCCGAGCAGGGCGCTTACCGTGGGTGCCATGAGAGAACCGGGGTCCCTCGCAGGCCGCCAGGTGCCTGCCGCGGTGACGGACGTGACGCTGGCCGTCCTGACGGCGGCGGCGTGCCTGGCGCTGCCGGCGGCGATCCCGCCGGACGGCGCCGCGCTGCGGGATCCGGACCGCTGGTGGTTCGCCCTGGTGGCGCTGTCCACGCTCCCTCTGGCCGTGCACCGCAGAGTGCCCTTGGCCGCCCTGCTGGTGATGGCGGCCGCCTCCGGGACGCTGCAGCACCTGTCCTACATTCCCCAGCTCGCCGGACCGGACGGCACGTCGATCGGCCCCACCTACCTGGCCGTGGCCACCGCCGTGTTCCTGACGGCCGTGCGCGGCACCCCGCGGGTGACGACCTTCGTCGCGGCCGTGTTCATTCCGCTGAGCGCGCTGACGGAGGCGTTCCTCGCCCCGGCGGGGCACCGGCTCGCCGCGCTGCTGACCGACGCGGTGCTCCTGCTGGCGGCGTGGGCACTGGGCCGCCTGACCCGGGCCCGCACCGCCGTCCGGGACGAGGCCATGCAGCGCGCCGCGGCCCTGGAACGCGAGCAGGCCGCCAACGCCCGGGCCGCCGTCATGGAGGAACGGGCGCGCATCGCCCGGGAGCTGCACGACATCGTGGCCCACAACGTGAGCCTCATGGTCGTGCAGACCATCGCGGCCGACCGGGTCCAGGACCGGTCGCCCGACAAGGCCCACGAACTGCACGCGGCCGTCGAGCAGACCGGCCGCGACACCGTCACCGAACTGCGCCGGCTGCTGGGTGTGCTGCGCACCGACGAGGAGGCGGAGGGCACGCCCTCGAAGGAGCCGCCCCAGCCGACCGTCGACGCGCTGCCCTCCCTCGTCGACGCCGTACGGGCCACGGGGCTGGACGTCGACTACGAGGTGTCGGGGCACCCGGTCCCGCTGCCCGCGGGATACCACCTGACGGTGTACCGCGTCGTGCAGGAGGCGCTCACCAACACCGTCAAGCACGCCGGCGCGACCCGCACCCGGGTGCGTCTGCTGTGGGAGGAGGAGCCGGGGCGGTTGCACGTCCGCGTCTGTGACGACGGGCCGGGCGACGCCGCCAGGGCCGCCGCACCGGCCCCCGTGCCCGCGGACGGTGCCGGGCATGGTCTGCTGGGCATGCGGGAGCGCATCGCCGCGACGGGCGGCACCCTGCACACGGGCCCCCGGCCGGGCGGTGGCTACTGCGTCCACGCCGTCCTGGACCTGCCCGAGGACGACGGCATCGCGAACGACGGAGGAACGGCTCACCATGCGGCCCATCAGCGTCCTGCTGGCTGACGACCAGCCGATGATCCGGACCGGTTTCCGGTACATCCTGGAGGCGGAACCCGACATCCGGGTCGTCGGTGAGGCCGCCGACGGCCGGGAGGCCGTCGAGGAGACCCGGCGGCTGTCGCCGGACGTCGTCCTCATGGACATCCGCATGCCGCGGATGGACGGGGTCGAGGCGACCCGTCTGATCGCCGAGAGCGGGCTGCCCGGGCGGGTCATCATCCTGACCACGTTCGATCTCGACCAGCACGTGGTCGACGCCCTGCGGGCCGGGGCGAGCAGCTTCCTCGTCAAGGACGGTCCCGCCGATTCCCTGGTCGCGGCCATCCGAACGGTGGCCGCCGGCGAGGCCGTGCTGGCGCCGCGGGTCACCCGGCGCCTGCTGGAGCGTTTCGCCGGGATGCCGTCGGAGGCCGCTCCGCCCGTCCCGCCGCGGCTGGACGTGCTCACCGGCCGTGAGGTGGACGTGCTGCGGACCCTGGCGCGCGGTCTGTCCAACGCGGAGATCGCCGCCGAACTGGGGATCGGCGAGACGACGGTGAAGACGCACATCGCCCACATCCTCGACAAGTTCCAGCTGCGCGACCGGGTGCAGGCGGTGATCCTCGCCTATGACTCGGGACTGGTCACCCCGCGCCCGGTCCGGCCCGAACCCTCCTGACTCCTGGTACCGGGCAACGCCGGGCCCGGTCTTCGCCTCTCACCCTGTGGACCGCCGCGCGCCGCGGCGTGCCCCGACTCAAGAGAAAGGGAGGGTGCCTTGTCCACCCTTGCAGTGTTGGTGGTCGTCCTCGTCGGACTGACGACCATGGCGACCGTGGAGAGCCGGGCCCGTCGGCTGGAGCGGCGGATGTCCCGTCTGGAACACCGGCTCGGCCTCCTCTTGGAGCACCACGGCGTTCCGGACGACGATCCCGCCCTGGCGGAGGTGGCGGCCCTGGTGCGTGCCGGGCAGGACATCCCTGCGATCAAGAAGTACCGCGAGGTCACCGGTGCCGGCCTGCTGGAGGCCAAGCAGGCGGTGGACCGCCTGCGGGGGTGAGAGCCGGGGCGCGCGCCGCTCGGCCACCTCGCGCCCGGAGGCTGCCCGCCGGTGCGGCGGGCAGCCCCGGACCCGCGGGGTGCCGGGCCGGCCGGGTCAGCCGGCGGGGACCGTGTCCTCGAAGGTGGTGCCGGCGGCGCGGTACGCGTTGAGCTTCGCGGTGACCTGGGCCGGGGTCAGCACCTGGTCCTTGACGTGCAGGACGTAGTCGACCTGCTCGTCGTAGGCGCGCGGCGTGGTGCTGGTCTGGCCCGCGAGGTCGATCAGCCACTGGTTGAAGTTGATCGACATGGGGCGCTCGGGCAGATAGGTGGCGTCGTGGGTGCCGAAGAGCTGTCCGTCGACGTAGTACTTGATGGTGCTGTTGTCGATGGTGAGCACCAGGTCGTGCCAGCCCGCGTGACTCTGCCGGGACTCGGTGTGCTGGTTGACCGCCTGCCACGGGTCGGGGTTGTAGGTCTCCCAGGACGTCGTGTAGAGGATGTTGGCGGGCTCGCCCCAGCCGCCGTTGGGCAGGTACTCGAAGTCGTACTCGGCGTAGTCGTCGGCCATCGGGGCCTTGAGGTCGTTGATGGTGAAGAAGGTCTGGACGAGGCGGTCGCCGTCCGGTCCGGAGACGGGGGCGTCGGAGAACCTGACGCGGGCGGCGTAGGTGCCGTTCTTGAACTTCATGGCCTTGGTGAGGACTTCGGTGTGCTTGGTGGACTCGGGCGTGCCGGCGGTGGAGGTCCGCAGGTTCATCACGGAGTTGCCGCCGGAGGCCGCGAAGGTCACGTTCTCGGGGGCCCAGGTGGCGCCGGGCACCCCGGGGCCGCCGGAGTTGGACCGTACGCTCCAGCCGTTCGCGGAGATTCTCGGGTCGCTGGAGCCGGTGTAGTTGAAGTCGTCGAAGAGGCTCTGTCCGCCGGCCGGGGGGTCCGTGGGCGGGTCGGTGGGCGGGTCGGTCGGGTCGTTGCCCTCGGGGGCCGTGCCCCACACCGTGCTGCCGGAGACCTGGGCGGTGACCTTCGGCCAGTCGGCGTACGTGGTGCGGGAGGCGCTGAAGGAGTAGTCGTCGCTCTGCCTGAGCGTCTGCCAGTCGGCGCGGTGGAAGCGCAGTTGCATGTCGCCGGTGTCGGCGCCGGGGGCGAGGCTGCCGGCTCCCGCGGTGAAGCCGATGTCGAGGTAGCGGTCGGCGGTGGCCGTGGGGTGGGCGAGGGTGCCGAAGGTGCCGGTGATGTGGGCGCAGCCCTTGACCGCCCAGGAGCAGGCGAAGCGGTAGGCGGCCCCGGCCGAGTCGGCCTTGAAGTAGTAGCGCACCTTGACCGCGGAGAGCTGGAGGGGGGCGTTTCCGGTGTTCTTGACCTTGAGCCAGGGTTCGGACTGGTCCGCCGTGGCGGAGCCGGCGCTGGTGCGGTACTGGACGGTGACGGATTCGCCCGCGGCAGTGGCCGTGCCGGTCAGGGCGGCGAGGCCGGTGGTTCCGGTGGCCATGGCGACGGCGGCGGCTGCGGCGACGCGCCATCTGCGGGGAGCGGTGGGCCGATGCATGGTCGTTCCCTTCCGGGTGGGGTGTGGTGGTCCCGCCGCCCAGGTGGGACCGGGCGGGCGGGGTGGTGCCGTGCTGTGGTGCGGTTCAGGGGTGGCGGCTGACCTGCAGCGCGTCGAGCCGTGCGCTGTGTCCGGCCATGCGGGAACTGAAGTCCTCCCAGGTGCTGGGGCCGCTCCAGGCGCCGTCGGCGAGCGCGCACAGGCGGGGGAACGTCAGGTATTCGATGCGGGCCGGTGTCGCGGCGTACTCGGTCCACAGGTGGGCCTGGGTGCCCAGCACCCGGGCGGCCGCCTCCGGAGTCGCCGTCTCCGGCACGGGGTCGTGGCGGTGGACGTCCCGCAGTCCCACGACGCCGCCGGGCTGCCCGGGCGGCTCACCGGGGCCTGCGCTCCGCGGGTAGTCGAGATAGGTGGCGCGGTGGTGGGAGTTGATCACGTCGTGGCCGCGGCGGGCCGCCGCCAGGGCGTGGGCGGGGTCGCGCCAGGCCATCACCGTGAATCCGCCGGGCAGTTCGGTGCCGGTCTCCGCCCAGGCGACGGGGCGCCGTCCGTGCCGAGTGAGGAAGGCACCGACGCGGTCGAGGAACCATCCGTGCAGGGCCGCGGGACCGGCCAGACCCGCGCCGTGGGCCCGGTCCCTCGCCGCGGGGCTCTGTTCCCACTCGGTGGTGGGACATTCGTCGCCGCCGACGTGGACGTAGGGCGAGGGGAAGACGTCCATGACCTCTTCCAGCACGGTCCGGCAGAAGTCGAAGACCTCCTCGTGCACGCCGAGGGTGGTGTCGCACACCCCCCAGCGCGTCCAGACGTCCAGGGTGCGGTCCGGCCGGTTGCCCAGGTGCGGGTAGGCGGCGACCGCGGCCCGGGCGTGGCCGGGCATCTCGATCTCGGGCAGCACGGTGATGCCGCGTGCCGCCGCGTGGTCGACGAGCCGGGCGAGTTCGGCCCGGGTGTAGGTGCCGCCGTGGGGTGTGCCGTCGTAGCGGTCGCCGCCCGGCCCGATGAGGGACTGACTGCGGTGGCCGCCGATCTCGGTCAGCTTGGGGTAGGCCAGGACGGGCATCCGCCAGCCCTGGTCGTCGGTCAGGTGCAGATGAAAGACGTTGATCTTGTGCAGGGCGAGCAGGTCGACGTAGCGCAACAGGTACGACAAGGGCTGGAAGTGGCGGGCCACGTCCAGCATGGCCCCCCGCCAGGGTCTGCGGGGGACGTCGGTGAGGTCGGCGCAGGGCAACGTCCAGGGCACGCCGTGCTGGGGTGAGGCGGCCAGGGCCGGCACGGGCAGCAGCTGGCGGATGGTCTGCACGCCCCGCAGGAGTCCGGTGAGGGTGCGGGCGCGCAGCAGCAGGGAGTGCGGTCCGATGGTCAGGCCGTATCCCTCGTCGCCCAGTCCCGTCAGGGCGGAGTCCAGGGCGAGGACGACCGGCCCGTCGGCGGCGGGGCGCAGGGGCAGCCCGGTGGCGGGGGCGAGGAGGGTGCGCAGGAGGTCGGCGGCGGGTTCGGCGCCACCGGTGACGCGCAGACAGGTGTCGGCGTCGAGGGTGAAGTGGCCTGCTTTGAAACGGACTTTGGCCGGGCGGGGCACGAGCGGTGTCCGCGGGGGCGAGGTCACGGCTGTCTCCGGGAGGGGTCGCGTGGGGGTGGAAGGCGCGTCCGGGTCGGGGCGCTGGAGGGCTCAGCCCTTGACGGCGCCGGCTGCGAAGCCGGAGGTCACATGGCGTTGCAGCAGGAGGAAGACGGCCAGGGCGGGGAGCGCGAAGAGGGTCGAGGCCGCCATGGTGGCGCCCCAGTCGGTGCCGAAGACGTTCTGGAAGGAGGACAGCCAGACCGGCAGGGTGCGGCTGTCCTGCTGCTTGATGATCAGGAAGTTGGCGTAGGCGAATTCGTTCCAGGCGGTGATGTAGCCGAACAGGGAGGTGGCCATCAGACCGGGGGCGAGCAAGGGGAAGGTGATGTGGCGGAAGGCGTGCCGGCGGGTGCAGCCGTCGACCTGGGCCGCCTCCTCCAGTTCGGGCGGGATGGCGGCGATGAAGCCGCGCAGCACCACGATGGTGAACGGCAGCGTCATCATGAAGTAGACGAGCGTCAGGGTGGGCAGCCGGTCCAGCATGCCGGTGTCGCGGGAGATGATGTACACGGGGATGATCAGCGCTTCCCAGGGTGCCATCTGGGCGATGAACACCAGCAGCATGAACTGCCGCCGGCCGCGCCAGCGCATACGGGCCACGGCGAACGAGGCGCCGAGCGCGACGACCAGGGCCAGCAGGACGGCGGTCAGGGTCACCAGGATGCTGTTGCGCCAGAACAGGGCGAACCCGTCCGCGTCGACGGCGGTGCGGAAGTGCTCCAGCGTCCAGGTGCGGGGCAGGAGCCGGGGAGTGTCCGACTGGATGTCCCGGTTGGGTTTGAACGCCGTGGTGATCATCCAGTAGACGGGGAAGAGGCAGAGGACGACGGTCAGGGCGGCGGCCGAGTTCAACAGGAGGCGTCGGCGCGGCAAGGAACGTGGCCGGCGAACGGGCCTCCCGGACCTGACCGGGTGCGCAGGCTTCGAGGGTTTCGCGGAACTCACGGCGCTCACAGGGCTTCGCCCTCCTGACGGAACATCTGGCGGAAGTACAGGACGAGCACGGTGGCCATCAGCAGGACGGTGACCATCGACGCCGCGGAGCCGAGGTCGTAGCGCTGGTTCGACAGGGCGGTCTGGACGGCGTAGACGGGCAGGATGGTCGTGGCGTCTCCCGGTCCGCCGTTGGTCATGACCCAGATCTGCACGAACGCCTTGAAGGTCCAGATGACCTCCAGGGAGAGGACCAGCATGAAGATCGGGCGGATCATGGGGAGGGTGATGGCGCGGAAGATGCGACCGGCCGACGCGCCGTCGAGGCGGGCCGACTCGTACAGCTCCGCGGGGACGGTCGTCAGGGCCGAGTAGAGGGTGATGGCCGCGAACGGCACCGACTGCCAGACGATCAGCAGCACGAGGATCGTGAAGGCGGCGGGGCCGTGGGCGAACCAGGGGTAGCGCTCGAAGGAGCCGAAGCCGAGCTGCCCGAGCGTCCAGTTGACGATGCCGAACTCCGAGTGGAACAGCCACTGGAAGACGGTGGTGGCGGCGATGACGGGCATCGCCCAGGCCAGGACGAGGGCGCTGAGCACGGCTGTGCGCCACAGGCGTCCCAGTCGCTCGATGAGCAGGGCGACCAGGGTCGCGAGCAGCATGATCAGCACGACGTTCACCGCCATGAAGACGAAGGTGCGGCGTACGACCTGCCAGAAGCGCTCGTCCGTCAGCAGCGTCTCGTAGTTGCGCAGCCCCACGAACCGCGCGTCGCCCCGGATGAGTTGGCGGAGCTGGAAGTCCTGGAGCGAGATCAGCACCGCGCGGGCCAGGGGGTACAGCAGGAGGTACAGCATGCCCAGGACCGTGGGGGCGGCCAGCAGGTAGGGCCAGAGGCCCGCGCGGCCGCCGCGGCGCGCGGCGCCGCGTCCGGGCGATGCGGCGGACGGTGAAGGAGGGCGGGGCCGGGCGGGTGGCGCGCTGGACTCGCGGATGACCGACACGGTGCCGTTCTCCTCGGATGTGTCGTCGCTCGGGGCGGGTGGCGGGTGGCGGGTGGCGGGTGGCGGGTGGCGGGAGCCTTGCGGCCGGGGGTGTCGTGGCGGGGCAAGTGCCTTGGCGGGGCACGTGCCCTGGCCGGGCGGGAGTCTTGTGGCCGGGGGGCCGTGCCGGGCAAGTGCCCTGGCGGGGCACGTGCCTTGGCCGGGCGGGAGCCTTGTGGCCGGGGGATGTCGTGACGGGGCAGGTGTGCCCTGGCCGGGCGGGAGATGGCGACTCTGCCCTGCCGCGGCGAGGCAGGTGCCTTGTGGCCGGGGGTGCCGCGGCGAGGCGGGTGCCCTGGCCGGGTGGCTGTCGTGGCGGGCCGGCCGGACGGCGCGCTGTCCGGGCAGGGGGTCAGGAGCCGTTCATCGCGGTGGTGATCGCCGCGGAGGCCTCGGCCGCCTCCGCTCGCGCGTCGGCGCCGGTGAGGACCGCGGTCATGTAGTCCTTGATGGGGTTCTTCGCCTCGATGGCCGCCCAGCCGGGGGTGTTGGGCGTCGCCCTCCCGACGGCGGCGCCCGCCGCCATGGCCGAGGCGCCGGGGTCGGAGGCGACCGCGTCGGCGAGAGTGGTCTTGTTCGGCACGTAGCTCATGGCCGCGGCGAGTTTGCGCTGCCAGGCGTCACCGGTGAGTTCCTTGACGAAGGTGAAGGCGGCGTCCTGTTTGCCCGAGGCCGCCGGGATGACGAGGTCGGAACCGCCGATGAACACCGAGCCGGGGCGGTCGGCGGTCTTGCCCGGGATGGGGAAGAAGCCGAGCTTGCCCTTGAGTTCGGGGTTGTTCTCGGTGACCACGTTGGCCCCGCCGGGCGTGGAGATGATCTGCGCCACCTGCCCCTCGGCCATGACCTCCGCCTGCGGGGGCTCGGCCTCGTCGGAGTCCTTGGGGCCCTTGCCGAGGGACTGGAGCCGCTGGTAGAAGTCCATGCCGCGCAGCGCCTGCGGGGTGTCGAGCGCGCCCTTCCAGGTCGTGCCGGACCGGGTGGCCAGGTCGCCGCCCTCGTCCCAGATGAACCCGGCCAGGGCGTACCACATCTGTCCCGGCAGGTAGATGCCCTGTGTGCCGCCGGAGTCGAGCTTCTCCGTGGCGGTGATCCACTGCTCGCGCGTCCTGATCGAGGCGGCGTCCACGCCGGCCTTCTCGAACAGGTCGGTGCGGTAGATCACGACGCGGTTGGCGGCGTAGTACGGGATGCCGTACTGCCTGCCCTCGAACGCTCCGGGCTCGGCCAGTCCCTTGAGCCAGTCCTCGCCGCCGAGTTCGCCGATCCTGTCGCTGAGGTCGAGCAGGCCGCCGCTCTGCGCGTACTGGGCGACCTGGGTGTTGCCGGTCTCGATGACGTCCGGGGCGTCGTTGCTGGCGAGGGCGGCCGTGACCTTCTCACCGATGCCGTCCCACTCCTGGATCTGAACCTTCACGTCGATGTCCGGGTGAGCCGCCTCGAAGCCCGCGACGAACTCCTTCTGGAACTCGGCCGAGACGCTGTCGCGCATCAGCCAGACGTCGATGGCCGTGGCGTCGCCGGCGGAGTCACCGGACGAACCCGAGCCGTCGCCGCAGGCGCTGACGCCGGAGGCGATCACCAGTGCGGACAGTCCTGCAAGCATGCGGAGCTTCACGGTTCACCTCTGGAGGGAAGGCGCCACGGCACCTGTCCAGTTGGCCAACTGGTCAGGTGACCTCTCGTTGGTCGATGAAAATGGCATAGACCAATAGAGGCGTCAATCCCCCTTGCGGCACCGACTTTTCGGCGCGCATCCCCAGCGCGGAAAGCGGAAGCACCCCCGCCTCACTTGACCAGTGGACGCCGAGTGGTAAACAGTCCCCACAACGGATCGAGCACCACGGGCGTACGGCGGGGCGGGAGCGGTCGGGCATGAACGCGGGCGAGTCTGGGTCGGTACTCAAGCGGGAGCGGGTGCGTGACCACATCCTTCAGCTCATCGAGTCACTGCACCCGGGCGACGCGATTCCCTCCGAACGGTCGCTGTGCGCCACGCTGGAGGTCTCCCGCCCGACCCTGCGCGCGGCCGTGGACGAACTGGTGGCGGCGGGGCTCCTGGTGCGCGAGCACGGGCGCGGCATGTTCGTGGCCCCCGAGAAGATCACCCAGGAACTCGTCTCCGACTCCCACGGCATGATCCTGCCGCAGGCGTCCGGCACCTGGTCGAGCCGCCTGCTGGAGTTCGCCACCATCACGGCGGGCGCCCGGGTGGGCCGCAAACTGCGTCTGTCCCCCGCCGCCGACATCGTCTACGCGGCCCGCCTGCGCCTGGTCGACGGTGCCCCGATGGCCATCGAGCACCTGCACATCCCGGCGGAACTGGTCCCCCGGCTCACCGCCCGGGAGCTGGAAACGGGCGACCTGTACGAGCATTTGCGCGAGCGGCACCGGGTGCGGGTCAGCGAGGCGACGCAGACGATCGAGCCCACGGTCGTCAGCCAGGCCGAGGCCCGGCTCCTGGGCGTGCCGGAGCTGTCCCCCGCGCTCCTCTTCGAGCGCCACACCAGCGACACCCACGGCCGGCCCGTGGAGTACGTCCACTCGATCTACCGGGGCGACCGCTACCGGATCGTCTCCCGACTGAGCCTGGACGCGCCGCCGGCCTCACCGTCCACGCCCCGCGCGGAGGTCACGCCGGGGTGGCACCCGGTGTGATCGCGGGCGGGGTAACCGGGCTCTCAAGGCCCTGAGCTGCAGGGCTTGTTGATGGTGTGAAACCCGGAGGAGTGACCTCCGACGCAGCGGGTTGACGGTGATAGCATTCCGCCGTCTGCGACCTTGATCCACTTTTGCTCAGGGCCCTGAACCCCGAACGCGCTGAACTCCCCCCGTGTGCAGTGCGCTGGACGGGTTGCGGATTCTTGCGAGGCGTACCCCCGACGTCCGCATGTAACGCGCCGGGAAAGGTTTCCATGACTCAAGACGTGCTTCTTTGGTGCCTGGTTGCGATAGCGGTGACAGCCGTCGCCGCCGTCGTGGCACTCGTGCTCCGCAGCAGAGGCGTGACGAGGAGGAAGAAGGAGTCCGAGGCCGAGCTTCAGGCGCGGCTGCAGTACAGCCAGAACGAACTGGGTCGCTACCAGGCGGAACTGGCCAGGATCAGGAACGAGCAGGACGGGGTCATCCGCGAAGCGGAGCAGGCCGCCGAGGAGAACATCAAGGCGGTCCTCAAGGGTGCCGCACGCTTCCTGCAGAGCCTCGCTGCCGAGCAGACGACGCTGCTGGACGGGGTCCAGCGCGAGTACGGCGGCCACCCGGTCCTGACCGACCTGATGGACATCACGCACGCCAACGCCCAGATGGCCCGCAAGGCACAGGGCATCGCCGTCATGTGTGGCGCGCCGCTGGGCCGCCGCAACCAGCCGGCCAGCGTCTACGACGTCGTCCGCAGCGCGCAGAGCCAGATCCGCAACTTCCAGCGCGTGGAGATCATGCAGCCGAGCGGCATCGCGCTGAAGGCCTCCGCCGTCGCGCCGGTCGCCCTCGCCGTCGCCGAACTGCTCGACAACGCTGCCAGCTTCTCCCAGGCGGACGCCCCGATCGAGGTGACGTTCCGTCAGGTCCAGCAGAACCTGTGCATCATCATCGACGACGCCGGCGTCGGCATGAGCGACGAGGACCGGCAGCGGGCGAGCGCGCTGCTGTCCGGCGACGACGCCCCCCGGCTGTCCCAGCTGGGCACCCAGCCGAAGTTCGGCTTCCCGGTGATCGGCCTGATCGCCCGCCAGTACGGCTTCAAGGTGGACGTCACCGGTGTCTCCCGGTACGGCGGCGTACGGGCCGTCGTCCTGCTGCCCGAGGAGCTGTGGACCATGGAGGAGACGCCCGCGGCCCCGGAGACGGCGCCCGTGAGCAGCATCCGGCCCGTGCAGGGCCGCAACCCGGAGCGCACGGCCAACGGCCTGCCCAAGCGCGGGACCCGCATCGCGTCCGTCGGTGACACCTCCACGACGGACCAGCCGGCCCGACGCGCGGTGCGGCGCCGGGGTGCCGGCAGCCTGGGCGCTCTGCAGCGTGGCACCCAGACCGGGCGCGACGTGGCCTCCCTCGACACCCCCATGTCCGAAGGGTCCGACAACGCATGAGTACGACCGACCTGTCGTGGATGGTCCAGGACATCGTGACCAACGTGCCCAAGGCACGGCACGCCGTGGTGCTGTCGGCGGACGGCATACCGCGCGGTTCCACCGACGGCCTGACCCGCAACGACGTGGGAACCGTCTCCGCGGCCATGGCCGGGATGCAGTCCCTGAGCCGGGCCACCGCCCACTTCGCCGGCTCGTCGCCGGAGCGGGAGTGGATCCAGACCGTCATCGAGTTCCAGCACGGCTGGGTGTTCCTGATCGGGGCCGGGCAGGGGGCCTACCTGGCCGCCGCCGCTGAGCCCGACGTGGACATGGAGCAGCTGTCGTTCCGCATGAACCGGCTGGTCGCCCGACTGGGCAACAACCTCACGGCCCCGCCGCGGGTGATCCCCGCCGACGCGGACCGGGCCGGGGAGGACCCGCAGGCACAGCGTGCCGAGACGGGCAGGTCCGTCGCCGTCCTCGACCAGCTGGACCGGGCGGTGGCCTCGGTGCCGGGCGCCCTGCACGCGCTGCTGCTCGGCGCGGACGGTCTGCCGCGCGGCGCCAGCGCGGGGGTCGACAGGGATCTCGCGGACACGATCTCGGCGGCCATGACCGGCATCCACGCCTACAGCCGGGCGACCGCGCCCTTCGCGGGCGGTGAGCTGGACGACGAGTGGAGCCAGACGGTCATCGAGTTCCAGCACGGCTGGGTCTTCCTGATCGCCGCCGGTGAGGGCGCCTTTCTCGCGGCGGCCGCCGAACACGACTGCGACATCGAGGAGTTCGCCGCACGTCTGAGTGATGCGATGCCCGCGTCGCCGGGCGTGCCGGGAGAAAGGGCCAGCGATGCATGACGACCCGTCCGACGAGCTCGAACTGACGGCCCCGTTAGTCCCGTTCTTCGTCATGGCGAAGGGGCGCGTACTCCCGCGGGACAGCGAGTACGAGCACACCACCATGATCACCGCCCAGGACTCGGCGCTGGCCACGGTGCGCACCCTGGCTCCGGAGGCCCGCGCGGTCATCGACCTGCTCGCGAACGGATACCTCTCGGTCGCCGAGGTCGCCGCCCACACCCAGCTGCCCCTGGGCATCGTGCGCATCCTGCTCGCGCAGATGGCCGACGACGACCTGATCCATGTGCGCAATCCGGTGCCACATGCCGAACGCCATGACCCCGCCCTGCTCACCGCCGTGCTCCATGGCCTGGAGCGCATACGAACCGGAGCGTAAGTCCGTGTATCTGGATCCCAAGGTCTCCCGCTCCGTCAAGGTCCTGGTCGTGGGCCACTTCGCGGTGGGCAAGACCACGTACATCGGAAGCGTCTCCGAGATCGAGCCGCTGCAGACCGAGGAGGAGATCACCGAGGCCAGCGTGGGCTTCGACGACCTCTCCGAGACGCCCGACAAGACCACGACCACCGTGGCGATGGACTTCGGGCGTCTGACCCTGAGCGACGACCTGGTCCTCTACATCTTCGGAACTCCCGGGCAGGAACGCTTCAAGCAGATGTGGGAGGGCCTGTCGAGGGGAGCGCTGGGTGCGCTCGTCCTGGTCGACCCGGAGCGGCTGGAGGAGACCTTCCCCATCCTGGACCTGGTCGAGGCCTTCGGCCTGCCCTACGTCGTCGGCGTGAACACCTTCGACGGCAGGACCCAGTTCCCCCTGTCCGAGGTGTGCGAGGCCCTCAACCTCTCCGACGAGACACCGGTCATCGACTGCGACGTCCGCGACCAGGACTCCTCGATGGAGGCCCTCATCACGCTCGTGAAGCACCTCTTGTCCTCACTCGGCTAGGAGCCACCACCATGCAACAGCCCCTGGAGACATCCGGTGTACCTGCCGAATGCCCCGCGCACGGCAACATCCCGCTGTACGGCCCCGAGTTCGGCTCCGACCCCGAGCGCACCTACGACAAGCTGCGTTCGATGGGACACAGCGCCCCCGTGGACATCGCGCCGGGCGTCCAGGTCGAACTCGTGACCAGCTATGACGCGAGCCTGTACATCCTGCAGAACCCGCAGCTGTTCGTGCGCGACTCCCGTCGCTGGAACGCGCTGAACGAGGGGCGGGTCCCGGAGGACAGCCCGGCCCTGCCCATGATGGGCTATCGCCCCAACGCCCTGTTCAGTGACGGCGCGGCGCACGCCCGGCTGCGGCAGGCGGTCACGGAGAGCCTCGCCACCGTCGACCAGAGCCGGCTCATCAGGCTGACCCAGCAGTCGGCCGACTACCTGATCAGCCGTTTCAGCTCCGAACCCCTCGGCCAGGCCGAGCTGATGGCCGCGTACGCCCAGCCGCTGCCCCTGCTCGTCTTCGGCGACCTGTTCGGCTGCCCGCCCGAGATCGGCGACCGCGTCATCGCCGGGATCACCGGCATCTTCCAGGGCACCCCGGGCGCCGACGAGATCCTGGGCGGCGCGCTCGGCGAACTGATCGCCCTCAAGCGGCGCCAGCCCGGCGAGGACCTGACCACCCGGCTGATGGTGCATTCGGCCCGGCTGAGCGACGAGGAGGTGCTGCACCAGCTGGTGACCCTGCTCTCCGGCGGTACGGCTCCCCTGACGGCCGCGATCGGCACCAGCGCCGCGCTGTACCTCAGCGAGGACTGGCCGACCGGCCTGCCGGTCGAGGACGCGGTGGTGAAGACGCTGTGGAACTACGCCCCGATCGCCAACTACGCGGGGCACTACCCCACGCAGGACGTGGAGTTGGGAGACCGCACGCTGCGGGCGGGCGACCCGGTGCTGATCTCCTTCGCGGCGGCCAACAACGATCCCAAGCTCACCGCGCACCGTGAACAGCTCAGCCCCAAGGCCCATCTCGCGTTCGGCGCCGGTCCGCACGCGTGCCCGGCCAAGGACCCGGCGTTCATGATCGCTTCCACGGCCGTGGAGTCCCTGCTCAACCGGCTGCCCGACGTGGAGATGCGGGTCCCGTTCGGCGAACTGGCGTGGGTCGCGGCGCCGTGGAGCCGCTCGCTGGTCACCGTGCCCATCCGGTTCACCCCGCGGACGGTGGCGCAGCCGGTCACTTCGCGTCAGGCGCCGTCGTCGTCCGTCCAGGCGGCTGCTGCGCACACCGGTGTTCCTCAGCCACCCGCCGCCCACCGGGCCGCCCACGCCGCGCCGCGGCCGAAGGGCGGGCTCTTCAGCCGCTTCCGGGCCTGGATGAACGGCGAGTGACGCAAGGAACCAAGTGACGCAAGTAACCATATGAAACTACAGAGTTACTGTATGACTCAACTATCACTCGGGTACGGATAGCGGCTGGCAGAAAGGAGCCGCTACCGTGGGAAGTGTCACGACTCCGTCTACGGACCGTCGGGCCACCATCTCCCTGTTCTCCCGTCTCAGGACGGCTGAGGGACAGGCCGACCCCTTCCCCTTCTACGCAGAGCTCAGGGCGCGTGGCGCTGTCAGCCCCGCGCCCTGGGGTGGTTTTCTCGTCACCGGCTACAGCACGTGTGAACAGGTGCTGCGCAACGGCGTCTGGCTCGAACCGGACGCCCGGTGGCGGGAGCAGCAGGGCGCACGCACCCGCTGGAGCGCCCCTTCGTCCCGGGAGATCAGCCGTACGCTGCCGGCCCTCAACCCCCCGGAGCACACGCGTGTGCGCCGGTCGGCCGGCGGCTTCGACCGCAGCACCATCGACCGGATCGGCCTGCGGGTGTCCGGCGTCGTCGACCGGCTGCTGGACACCCTGCACGAGCGGCTGCGCTCGGGCGAGGCCGACTTCTCGGAGCTGGTGAGCGAGGAGCTGCCCGTCGCGACCGTCGGCGACTGGCTCGGTCTGCCCAGCGCCGACTGGCCCCGGCTGCGCGAACTGACCCACGAGCAGGTCTTCACCCAGGAGCTGCTCCCCAACGCCAGCCAGCTCGCCCGCTCCGACGCCGCCATGGCCGAACTGCGGGCATACTTCCTGGACTTGGTACGAGCCCGGCGCAGACGCCCCGGCGACGACCCCGTCTCCCGGTGGATCGCCACCTGGGACGAACTCGAACCGGATCAGGACAAGGCCGACGAAGCCGTCTACTTCCTCGCCCTGTTCGTCCTGCTGGCGGCCCTGGAGACCACCGCGACGCTGCTGACGTCCATGACGCTCCGGCTCGTCGAGGACCCCGGCCGCTGGGACCGGCTCGTCCGGCAGCCGGACCTCGTGCCCGCGTTCGTCGAGGAGTCCCTGCGCTACGACCCGCCCACGCACGTCATCAGCCGGGTCGCCGCGCAGGACACGCTGCTGGCGGACACCGAGGTCGCCGCCGGCGAGATGGTCCACCTCATGGTGGGCGCCGCCCACCGTGATCCTGCCCGGTTTCCGGACCCCGACACCTTCGACATGCTCCGCAACCCCTCCCACCTGGCCTTCAGCTTCGGCATCCACTACTGCCTCGGAGCGCCCCTGGCCCGGCTGGAAGCACAGACCCTGCTTCGCCACATGATCACCCGCCTGCCGAGGCTCACCCTGGTCCGCCGCCCCGCGGCGGCACCCCGGGTGGCGTTCCGGCGCCTGCTGAACCTGGATGTAGCACTCGCATGAACCCCCTGCGCACCCCCGCCACCGTGTCCGCCCCCGCCCCCGCCTCCACCGACGCCGCGGTCCCCTTCGGAACGGTGCCGCCGCCCGCTCCCCTGCTGCTCGACAGGAACGGCCCCGTCCTCCATGTCGGGCTCAACCCCACCGCTCAGGACGACGTGCTGAGCACGGCGGTCCTGGACGCGCTGATCAACGTCCTCGACGACCTCCACGACCAGCCCGACGTCCGTGTCCTGGTGCTCTCCTCCCTGGGCGACGACTTCTGCCTGGGGGCCGACAGACGGGAGTACCAGGACGCCCTGGACGCCGACCCCACCGGCAGCACGCTGGTGCGCATCGCGGACAAGGCCCATCGCCTGTGCCAGGCAGTGGAGAACACCCATGCCGTCACCATCGCCCGGCTGCACGGCAAGGTCGTGGGCGCGGGGCTGGCACTGGCCGCCTACTGCGACCTGCGCGCCGGGGCGGACACCTGCCGGTTCCGCATGCCCGAGGTCGGCCTCGGTCTCGCCCCCGCCTGGGGCGGCGCCATGGGCCGGCTGATAGCGGAAGCGGGTGCCGCCCGGATCCGCGAACTCATGCTGACCTGCGAGACCTTCGACGCCACCACCGCCCACCGCCTCGGCCTGCTGCACAAGGTCGCCCCGCTCGACACCCTGGACGAGGCCGTCGCCGCCTGGACCAAGCCCCTCACCCGCCGCTCCCCACAGGCCCTGCTGCTGACCAAACGCATGCTCACCGGCTACGCCAAGGCCGCCCGCACGGCCGACACCGCCCTGCTGGACTCCCACCTGCTGGCCGCCCAGCTCTCCGGGCCCCGCTAGCGGGCACCCGGCATTCGGGCCCGGCGTGCCACGCCGGGCCCGAGGTACCGGTCCGCCGGATCCTGGGAGTGACAGGGCCACCCTGGGCCCTCGTACCGGCGGCGGTCCCCGGCGAGGATGGGGTGATGCACCACCTCGTGACACTCGGAGAGTTCCTCAGGGCCGCCCGGGCACGCCTCGAACCCGCCGACGCCGGATTCCCGGCCACGGCGCGACGGCGCGTCGCGGGGCTGCGGCGTGAGGAACTCGCCCAACTGGCCGGAGTGAGCGTCGACTACTACACGCGCCTGGAACAGGGCCGCAGCCGCAGCGCGTCGCGTGCCGTCCTGGACTCCCTGGCCTCGGCGCTCCGCCTGGACGATGCCGAACGAGTCCACCTGTTCGACCTCGCGGCCCGGCCGGAGCGGGTGCACCGCCCGTCCTCCCCGCGTCGACAGCGTGTCGCCCCCGTCGTGGAGCAGGTGCTGGCCCGGCTCGACGCCGCGTACTGCCCGGCGTTCGTGCTGGGCCGGCGCACGGACGTACTCGCCGGCAACCGCCTGGCGACGGCGCTGACCACGGACTTCGCGGCGCTGCCGGAGCACGAGCGCAACCAGGCCCGGTTCGTCTTCCTCGACCCCTACGCGCGGGAGCTGTACGCCGACTGGGAGGGCGTGGCGGCGGACACCGCGGCGATGCTCCGGATGGACGCCGGTCGGCACGGCGCCGACCCGGAGCTGAGTGAGCTGGTCGGGGACCTGTCCCGGCAGAGCCCGGTCTTCCGCCGCCTGTGGGCGGATCAGCGGGTGACCGAGCGCACCGAGGGGACCAAGACGTACCACCACCCGGTCGTCGGAGAGCTCACGGTCACCTACCAGGCGCTGTCGGTGGCGGGCGAGGAGGACCAGACCCTGTTCGTCTACACGGCTCCCGACGGCACGGCGGACGACACCGCACTGCGACTGCTGGCGACCTGGGCCCCGTCCCCGGCCTCCCCCGACTGAGGGGCGCTCACCGTACGACGGAGGTCACACGGCTACGGCGACCAGCACGCTGCCTGCTGCCGAGGCGACCCCCGAACGCCTCCTCCCGCCGTCCGGAGGCCGCCGGTCAGCCGCTCGTGAACCGCCAGGCACCGTGCTCCACCCGGTAGACGGCGAAGCCTGACTCCGTGCGCAGGTGGCGGGCACCTTCCGGTGCCCTCACCGCGCCGGGGTCCGCCACGGGCACGTGGACCTCCGCGACGGCGCCCACCGGGACCCGCACATCCATCCGGAAGACCGTCCCCTGCTGCGACCAGGCCACACCGGCGGTACCCCGTACGGTGCGGATCGAGGTCCGCGCCCGGTCGACACCGGTCCGGGCGTCGGGCCGCACCGTGAACGTGGCGTAGCCGGCGTCGCCCGGGCGCAGTCCCGCCACGTTCTCGTACAGCCACTGGGCCACGGTGCCCTGGAAGTAGTGGTCGCGGGAGCGGGAGTCGAGCGGCCACATCTCCCACATGGTGTCCGCGCCGTTCTCGTGCCAGTAGCCCCAGCCCGGGTAGGTGCGCTGGGTCGCGATCGCGTGCGCCAGGTCCGGCCGGCCCTCCTGGCACAGCACGCGCAGCAGCACGCTGGTCCCCAGCGCCCCGGTGTTGAGGTGGTTGCCGCGGGCCTCGACGTCCCGCACCAGGCTGGCGAAGACCGAGGCGCGGGCGTGATCCGGGACGAGGCCGAAGGCCAGGGGGATCGCGTTGCTGGTCTGCCGGTATCCCGGATCCTTGGCCGTGCGGTAGTGGCCCTCCGGTCCCAGGAACTCCGCGTTGAGTGCGTCCTTGAGCTTCCCGGCGGCCTGCCGGTAGCGCGTCACCACGTCGTCGAAGCCGAGGACCTCGCCCATCTCGGCCGTGTCCAGCAGCGCCCGGTGGAGGTAGGCGGTGGCGGTCAGCCGGGTGTCCTCGGGCGGGTTGCCGCCGTAGCCGGGCGGCAGGTAGTCGCCCAGGGCCGTGACGGCGAGACCGTCACGCAGCCGGGACAGTTCCCAGTCGAGGTAGCGGGTGAGCGTCTTCCAGTACTCGCGCGCCGCCCGCTCGTCGCCGTACACCCGGTACAGCTCCCGGATCACGAACGGGTACACGGTCGTCCACTCCGGTGAGGGACCCAGTTCGCCGTAGCCCCAGCCGCCGCTCGGCACGATGACGGGGAGCTGGCCGTCGTCCGTCTGGCTGTCGGCGAGGTCCCCCAGCCACTTGGCGAGCATGCGGTGCATGTCGAAGGCGTAGGTCATCACGGGGGTGCCGAGCTGGGCGTCGCCGGTCCAGCCGTTCTTCTCGTACATGGGGGTGTCGGTGGGGATGCCGTGCATGTTGTTCAGCACGGTCCGCCGCATGGCCTGGTCGAGCCACTCGTAGAAGGGTTCCGAGCAGGCGAAGGAGCTGACCTCCTCCAGCGGGGTGTGGATCAGCCGCCCCGTGATCTGCCGCGGCTCGGGGGCGGTGGGCAGGCCGCTGATCTGGACGTAGCGGAAGCCCTTGTACGAGAAGGAGGGCTCCCAGCTCTCCTCCGGGCGGCCGGCGCAGATGTACTCGTCGCGCTGGAAGCGCCCGGGCACGTGGGAGGTCTCGGCCGAGACGGTTCCGTCGGCCTTCAGCTTCTCTCCGTAGGTCAGTTGCAGGCGGGTGCCCGCGGGGAGGTCCGCCACGGTGATCCGGACCCAGCCCGCCATGGTCCGGCCCATGTCCACCAGGTGCACACCGTCGGCCGGTCGGCTGATCTTCTCGGGCCGGAAGGAGTCGATGACCTCGATTGCGTCGTGGGGCTGTGCGCGCAGGCGCCCCTTCGGCCCGCTCTGGATCCGGGCCGGCCGCCAGGAGGAGTCGTCGAAGCCGGGCCGGGTCCAGTCACCCGGTTCGCGTCGGGCGTCGTAGGTCTCCCCGGCGTAGAGGGAGTTGGAGAGAGTGGGCCCCTCGGTGATGCGCCACCGGTCGTCGGTGACGAGTGCGGTGCGGCTCCCGTCGGGATGGTCGACTTCCAGCCGGGCGATGAGACGCGGCTCGGAGTGCCAGGGCGTGCGGTGCCAGTTCCAGACGTTCGGGGTCGTCATGCCGAAGAACCCGCGGCCCAGCGTGACACCGATGGCGTTGCCGCCCCGGCGCAGCAGGTCGGTGACGTCGTGGACGGCGTACAGCGCGGTCTCGTCGTAGTCGGTGAATCCGGGGTCGAGGACCTGCCGCCCCACGCGCCGGCCGTTGATCTCCGCCTCGTAGTAGGCGAGGCCACTGATGTAGAGGCGGGCCCGGCTGATCGGGCGCGGCACGTCGAACTCCCTGCGCAGCAGGGGTGCGGGCAGCTCGGGCAGGCTGACGCTCACACCGGTGCCCCAGGGGCCCTGGCCGTAGGGGGCGAGCGCCACCGCGGGAGACCAGGAGGAGTCGTCGAAGCCGGCTTCCTGCCAGTGCTGCTGCTCCGTGTCCGTGGTGCGCCACTCCGCGTCGCTGCGGAGTTCATGGGTGCGTCCCGACGAGGTCCGCACGTGCAGGCGGACCAGGAGGCCCGCGGGGTTGACCGAGGCACCGGCGCGATTCGTGGCCGCGACGGCGAGCACCACGCCGGTGCCGGTGCCCATGCCGTCCTTCACCAGCTCGGTGACGTCGGCCGTGCGCCCGGTGCGCCAGCCGTCCTGCTGCTGAGGGGCTTCGAGAGCCCGGCGGCCGTTGAGGTGGAGCGTGAAGTCGTCGTCGGCGGTCGCGACGAGCGTCGCCTCGACGACGTCGGTGCCGTCGGGCATGTCCAGCCGGCCCCGGAACCACCGGGTGCCCTCGGGGGCGTCCTGGGTGCTCGCTCCGGGGGCCCAGATCCACGTCGATCCCGTGAAGTCGAGAGACGCCGGGGTGTCCGCGCCGATCCAGCGGGCGCCCCACTCCTCGGGTGACAACGTTGTCTCGAACCAGCGGGGTTCGCTCCAGGCCGAGGGCCGGTCCTGCTCGTCCCAGACTCTGACCCGCCAGCCGTACCGGGTGCGCGGCTCCAGGGCCGGACCGCCGTAGGGGACGCCTCCGGCCCCGTCCGCGCCCCGCACCTTCCCCGAGTCCCAGACGAGGGACCCGCTCCCCCACCCCTGCCCTTCGGCCTTCACCTGCACGCGGTAGGCGGTCTGTCCGGCGCCGTGACCTGCGGACGTGGATTCCCAGGCGAGCCGGGGGCGGGCGACGTCGGTTCCGAGGAGGTTCGGCTTGTGTTCCACCGTCGTACGGGTGACGCGAAGGCCGGTGGCACCTTCGCCGGTGCGGGGCGGGCCCGCCGGGGGCGCCGCGGAGGACGTCCCGGCGGACAGGGCGGACAGGCCCGCTCCCACGGTTCCCGCGGTGGCGCTCAGGAAGGCCCTGCGGTTCCAACTTCCGGGCATGTCGACTCCCTTGTCGCTGCGGCTGGATGAGGACAGACGGATTGAAACGATTCAATCGCCTGCCTTGAATCCTATGGGCGGGTCACGCCCGGCTACAAGGTGTCTGCAGAAGGGCCGTGGGAGGGCCTGCGGGATCGGCGACGCCCTGCCCCCTTCGGCGGCGCGACACTCGGCGGCGCGGTGCGCGGCCCCGCGGTCGGGGCCGGGCGTCGGCCACGTTTCAGTTCGCCGGGTCCGGGGCGAGGTCGATCGTGGCCGTGACGCGCTTGCCCACCGGTTCGCGGTGGACCTCCAGGCTCCGGCAGACCGCCCTGACGATCTCCAGTCCGTGCTGGCCGACGCGGACGGGGTCGGCGCCCCGGACCACCGGCAGGTGCGGTTCGGTGTCCCACACGGTCACCGAGACGGCACCGTCGTGGGCCTCCAGCGTGAGCAACGACGGCCCCGGAGCGTACTTGCGGGTGTTGGTCACCAGCTCGCTCACCACCAGTTGCACGATGTTCAGCGCTCGCTCGGGCACCGGCACCCCGTGCTCCGCCTGCAGATCCCGCAGGAACAGCCCTGCGTGATCGCGAGCTCGCGCGATCGCCTCCGTGCCCTCGAACGCGGCCGTCCGCACCATCGACACCTCCGACAGCGCCCGGCCCTCATCGTCAGCAGCCTGCTTCATAAGCCGCCCCGCACCTACGTCCTTCGTCTCGCGCCAGTCCGATTACCTTACGAATTCCATCACAGGCGCGGTCCATGCCCTCCCGGGCGGGCGTAAGCACCGGGGCTGAGGTTCCCGCACAGGGGGCACTCGGGAAAGGAATGCGGGACAGGCGTGTCCCGCGATCAGCGAGGAGGCAAGGGCGTGGCAGAGCCGGAGCGGGCCGAGAGCGTCGGCCCATGGTCCCCCGAGGTGGTCGACTCCGCGCTGCCGGCGGCGCTGGCCGCCATCGGGGCGGGGGCGTACGTCGTGGACGACAAGGGGTGCATCCTTGCGGTCAATGCCCGGGCCGAACAGCTCCTGGGCCGGCCCGCCCGGGGCCTGGTCGGCCAGGACGCGCACGACCTGCTGCATCGCGACGCCCGCGGCCACACCCTGCCGACCAGCCGGTGCAGCATGCGGCAGGCGTTCCACGCCCGGCGCACGGAGCAGGCAGGCGGGGAGTGGTTCGCCAGGGGCGACGGCTCTCTGCTGCCCGTGTCGTGGCTGATCACCCCCTTCGACACCGGTCACCCCGAGCCCGCCACGCTCGTCGTCTTCCACAGCGACCAGCAGGCCCGGGACACCGGTCCCCTGCCGGAGCCGGCGGCCGAGCCGCTGACCGAGCTGGAGCGTCTGGCCCTGCTGGCGGAGACGACGACGCGGCTCACCTCGACCCTGGACGTCGACGAGACGCTGCGCCGGCTCGTGGCGCTGGTCCTGCCGCGGCTGGCGGACTGGGCGGTCGTCGATCTGATCACCGAGCGTGACGAGGTCTGGCGCAGCGTCGTGGTGCACGCCGACGGCGGGGCACTGGTGTCGCACCCGGAGCTCCAGGGGCCGATGCCCCCGGTGCCCGAAGAGTCCCCGATGCCGCTGTCCAGAGCGTTGCGCGGGGTGGCGTCCACCCTCGCGGGACCCAGGACGTACCAGCGGGAACCGGACTCCGGCATCGCGGTCGAGCAGCGGCGTCTGTTCAAGGCGACCGGCATCCACTCCGCGGCCATCGTGCCCATCCGGAGCACCCGCGAGGTCCTCGGGGCCCTGACGCTCGGCCGCGCCGACAAGGAGGGCGACTACACGGATGCGGACCTCCCGCTGATCGAGGACATCGCCCGCAGGGCCGCGCTCGCCCTGGACAACGCCCGGCTCTACCAGCGGCAGCGCAAGGTCGCCGAGACCATGCAGAACCACCTGCTGCCCCAGTTGCCGCGCCTGCCCGGGCTGAAGATGGTCGCCCGCTACCTGCCCGCGCCCGACGCCTCGCAGGTCGGGGGCGACTGGTACGACGCCTTCCGTCTGCCGGACGGGGCCACCGCGCTGGCCGTCGGCGACGTCGTCGGTCACGACCTGGAGGCGGCGGCCGGCATGGCGCAGGTGCGCAACATGCTCCGCGCCTACGCCTGGTCCCACCAGGAACCCCCCAGCCGGATCGTCGACCGGCTCGACGAGGCGGTGACGCACATCACCAGCGTGCCCATGGCCACGATGATCTTCGCGCGCCTCGAAGCGAAGGAGAGCGGTCACTGGGAGCTGTGCTGGACCAATGCCGGGCACCCGCCGCCCCTGCTGATCAGCCGCGACGGCCTCACCCGCTACCTCCAGGACGGCCACGGCATCCTGCTGGGCACGGGAGCCGGCAAGGCCCGCCCCGACGCCACCACCGTGCTGCCGCCCGGGTCGACGCTCCTGCTGTACACCGACGGGCTCATCGAGGCGATCGGGCATTCCCTGGACGAGGGGCTGGAGCGGCTGCGCCAGCACGCGGCCGCGCTCGTCCATCGCCCGATGGCCTCCTTCACCGACGAACTCCTGCGCCGCGTCCGCCCCACCGAGAACGACGACGACGTCGCCCTGCTCGTGCTGCGGACACCGGCCGAGCGCGGGGCGCAGTAGGGACCGGTCCGCCGATCCCCTCTCCTGACGGCGAGCCCGAAGACGAGCCCCCCCGGCGAGCTCGTCCGGAGCCCGCCAGGAGCCCGTCCGGCGAGCTCGCCCGGAGCCCGTCCGGCGAGCCCGACGGCGACGGCAGACCCGGAATGCATCACCTCCCGTCGTAGTTGACACGTCAACCGGAGCAGGAGATAGTTGAACCGTCAACCATATGGAGAGGGCGCATCATGACAGACCTCGTACTCGGCCTCGACACCTTCGGCGACGTTCCGCAGGACGCCGGCGTACCCCTCTCGCACGCGGCCGCCGTCCGGCAGGTCGTGGAGGAGGCCGTGATCGCCGACGAGCTGGGCGTCGACGTCATCGCCGTCGGCGAGCACCACCGTCCGGAGTACTCGATCTCCGCCCCGGAGACCGTCCTGGCGGGCATCGCCGCCCGCACCTCGCGGATCAAGCTCGCCTCCGGTGTGACGGTGCTCAGCTCGGACGATCCCGTGCGGGTCTTCCAGCGGTTCGCCACGGTGGACGCGATCTCGAACGGCCGCGCCCAGGTGATCCTCGGCCGCGGCTCGTTCACCGAGTCCTTCCCGCTGTTCGGCTACGACCTGAGCGACTACGACGTCCTCTTCGAGGAGAAGCTCGACCTGTTCGTCAAGCTGCTCGACGAGAAGCCCGTCACCTGGAGCGGCACCACCCGTGCCGCCCTGGAGAACGCCGACGTCTTCCCCAAGACCGAGTCCGGCCGACTGGACACCTGGGTCGGCGTCGGCGGCTCCCCCCAGTCGGTGGTGCGCACCGCACGGCACGGGCTGCCCCTCATGCTCGCGATCATCGGCGGCTCCCCCGCGCGCTTCGGCCCCTACATCGAGCTCTACCAGCGGGCCGCCGAGAAGTTCGGCACCGTCGCGCACCCCGTCGGCATGCACTCCCCCGGGTTCGTGGCCGACACCGACGAGGAGGCCAGGGAAGTGTTCTACCCGTCGTACAAGGTGATGCGGGACCGTATCGGCGCAGAACGCGGGTGGCCCCCGCTGCGCCGGGAGGAGTTCGACGCCGAGGTCGAGCACGGCTCGCTGTACATCGGCTCTCCGGAGACCGTCGCGCGGAAGATCGCGGGCGCGGTGCAGACGCTCGGCGTCGGGCGCTTCGACATGATCTACACCTTCGGGGCCCAGCCGGTCGCCGCCCGTACACGGGCCGTCGAACTGTTCGGCGCGAAGGTGGCGCCCATGGTCCGCGACATCCTGGCGGGCTGAGCCATGACCACCATCGGCATCCTGGGCGCCGGCAAGGTCGGGACCGTGCTCGCCAGGCTCGCCCTCGCCGCGGGCCATGACGTGCTGGTCGCCGGTTCCGGCGACCCGGAGAAGATCGCACTCGTCGTCGAGATCGTCACGCCCGGCGCGGTCGCGGTGACCGCGGCCGAGGCCGCGCGGCGCGCCGACGTCGTCGTGCTGGCCCTGCCGCTCGGCAAGCACCGGTCCCTGCCCGTCGAGGCACTGCGCGGCAAGCTCGTGGTCGACGCCATGAACTACTGGTGGGAGGTGGACGGCGTCCGCGAGGACCTGACCGACCCGCGCACCTCCTCCAGCGAGATCGTGCAGGCGTTCCTGCCGCAGTCCCGTGTCGTGAAGGCGTTCAACCACATGGGCTACCACGATCTGGAGGAGGGCGCCCGCCCGGCGGGCGCCCCGGGCCGCAAGGCGATCGCGATCGCCGGGGACGGCGAGGACGACGTCGCCGCGGTCGCGGCGCTCGTGGACGCCCTCGGCTTCGACCCGGTCGTCGCCGGGCCGCTGGCGGAAGGCGTGCGCATGCAGCCCGGCACCGAGCTCTTCGGCGCCAACACCGACGCCGCCGGGATCCGCGCGATGCTCGACCGGTTCCCCGACACCGACGCCGGGCGGCTCGTCGCCGAGGTCCGCGACGCCGTCGGGTGAGCGCCCGCGCCGTCGGGTGAGCGCCCGCGCCGTCGGGTGAACGCCCGCGCCGTCGGCCGGCGCGGGGCCGTCGGGTGAGCGGCGGCGCGTCGGACGGGCGGCGGCGCGTGATGGGCGGCGTGTAACGGTCCGGTGGAGCCCGCCTTCGCGAGAGCGGAGGCGGGCCTCGTCGCTTGTCGGTGACCCTGGTCCGGGGGTCCGGGCGGCTCGTGTCGCCCGGGGCCGGGTCAGCCGGCCGGGGTCTGTCCGGCCTTGTCGACGACGTCGACGTCGAGCAACGCCACCTCGTCGGAGCCGAGGTACCGCAGGTCCTTCTCGCCGAAGACCCAGACGTCCCGGTCGTCCCCGTCGCCGAAGGACAGGCCGATCCCCGCCCGGCCCGCCGCGTCCTCGGCGTCGCGCACCACGGTCACGCCCGGGATCCTGGCGGCGGCGCGGTACAGGGCCGCGTCCACCTCGGGCAGCAGCGTGGCGTCCTGCAGCATGGACCCGATCATCTCCAGGGCGGCCTCCTCGTGCGTGGGCCCCTGACCCTGTGTCGCGCTCCAGACGTGGTCGTACAACCGGTCCGTGTCGGTGGGGAGTTCCTCCAGCTCACGGTAGGTGGTGCGGTTCGGATCGGCTTCCAGCGTCATGTCCTCGGTGCGTTCCCCGGAGGGGCCGGACAGCACCGTGATGCGGGCCAGTCCGTCGCGTGTGCCGTCGACGGCGTGCCAGTCGGAGCGCCGGAAGGTGTCCAGGCCCTCGTCCAGGATCTGCCGAGTGCCCTGGGTCAGGGTGTAGACGTACTGGTCGTCCCGCACGCGAGGGGCCTTCCGCGCGGCGGCGACCGTGGCGATGCGGTCGAGCAGCCGGACGGCTTCCGGATCGGTGGACGGTCGCCCGGCTCCGCCGTCGCCCACGGTGAGCACCGCCGCGACGACGACGGCGGCCGTGGCGACGGGCACGGCGATCGCGGCGAACCGCCGGAACGGCCGTGACGGGGAAGGATCTTCGGCGGGGCGAGCGCTCCGCGAGGGCGCTTCCAGGGTGATCTCTCGCATGAGGTGTGCCTCCAACTGGGTCAGGCGGTCGCTCGGCAGGACCGGGTCACCCGGGCTCGGCAACAGCCGTGCCAGCTCTTCGCGTTCGGCGGGGTTCATCGGTATCTCTCCTGTGTCGACCGGGCCGTTGCGGCGCGGTCACTGCGTACCTGTCCGCGGGGACGAGGGCGTCTCGTTTTTTCTTCTCCCACCTGTCCTCCGGGAGGCCGGGCGGCACGGCGCGCGAGTTCGCTCTCGGCCAGGCGCCGCAACCGCTGCCGGGCACGGGAGAGCCGGGACCGCACGGTGCTGACCGGAACACCGAGCGCCACCGCGGCGTCGGCGTAACTCAGACCGGACCAGACGCACAGGGCGAAGACCTCCCGTTCTCGGGGGCGCAGTTGCTCCAGGGCCGCCCGGGCGGCCGCGAGGCGCTCGGTGTCCTCCATGCGGCCGACCAGCGCGTCGGCGAAGTCGGGCTCCGTGTCGGCCACGGAGCGGCGGTCGGGCAGGCGCTCGAGTGCGGCTCTGTGCCGGCGGGCGGCGCGGCGCGTGTTGCGCAGCACGTTGGTGGAGATGCCGAACAGCCAGGCGCGCAGACCGTCGCCGACGTCGTCCTCCTGGCCGGTGCGTGCGGCGAACGCGGCGTCGTCCAGCAGTCTCGACCGCAGCCGCCAGGCCTCCAGGAAGGTCAACGAGACCACGTCGTCGGCCGTGCCCGGGTCACCGAGCCAGCGGGCGGCGTGGCCGTGCACGGCCTGCGCGTGCTCCCGGAAGAGCAGCGCGAAGGCCTGTGCGTCACCGGCCCGTATGCGGGCGCGCAGAGAAAGGTCCACGCTCGGTCCTGTCCGCTCGGCGCGGGCGGTCTCAGTGACGTGGGTCACGCCCGGGAGGCCGGGGCGAGGACGGGCCGCCCGCCCCCGCACGCACCCCTTCGGGAAGCGGTTCCAGGATCCGGCCGAGCAGGTGCGGCGGCGCCGCGGTGATGCCGGCCTGTTCCATGGCCCGCCAGTAGGCGAGGGCCGTGGGACCGTCCACCAGGCCCCGCACCAGCGGCACGTCCGCACCGGAGGCGTGCAGCAGCGACTCCGTCCGGCAGGAGGCCAGGGTGCCGGGCAGCCCGTGCTGGGCCACCGCCTCGGCGGTCGCGACGAGGCCGGGCAGCCCTTCGGCCAGGGTGCGGCGGGTGGTGCCCACCGTGAGCAGGCCCCCGCCCAGGACCAGGACGTCCGCGTCCTCCCGCATGCGGGCGAGGGCCCGGCCGGTGTCGAAGCAGTGCGGGAAGCTGTCGTCCACGACGACGGTGCCGGGGCGCAGCCGGTCGATGTCGATCAGGGCGTTGTGTCCGCTGACGGCCGCGACGATCAGGCCGGCGTCGTGGACCGCGTCGGGCAGGCCGGGGTCCGAGACGTGGACGGCGACGTCGTCGGCGAGGCCGCGTTCCCGTAGCGTCCGCGCCAGGTTCCGCAGGCGCGGGCCGCTGCCGGGCACGTCGCACAGTACGAGACGGGCCGGGGGCCGCTCGGCCAGGCTGAGCAGCAACTCCAGTGAGGAGGCGCCGATGGAGCCGAGTCCGACCACGGCCAGGTCGGTGCCGGCCAGGTCCCGGCCGGTGCCCGACAGCGCGGCGTGCACCGTGCGCACCACGGAGACGACCGTGGCCGCGTGTCCGGTGGTGATCGCCGCGGGTGCGCGGGAGGCGCGCAGCACGTCGAAGCCGTAGCCGGTGAGTGAGGGGATCATGCCGGCCAGGGAGACGCTGCGGGCCCCCAGTGCCGAGGCCGTGGCTACCGCGCGGGCGGTTTGTGCGGCCAGGGCGCCTTCCCCGGCCAGTTCGTCGGCGAACAGCGGGAGGGCGACGAACCCGGACCGGCCCTGTGGGGTGGCGGTCGTCTCCAGCAGCCGGGGAGCGCCGTCCGGGAACAGCAGACGGCGGATCTCCTCGCGTGCCGTCCTGGTCTCCGGCAGGCCCGCGAGCCGCGCCAGCTGGGCGGGCGCGGGCAGGTAGCCGACGAGCGCGGCGTCCAGGTCGTCCTGTACGGCGGGACGCGTGGACCGCCGTACCGGCCGCACGGCACGGGAGACGAGCCGGTGGCGCAGCCCGTCGGCGAAGGCGGCGAGCGCGGGCTCGTCGAACGCCGCCGCCGCACCGCGCACGGTGATCCGAAGCCGGTCCCCGTCCGGCCGCGCCGCGAGGAAGACGTCGGTACCGGCGGCGGGCGGCGTGAAGTCGCTGTCCTCCTCCTCGTCCCGGCGCACGGCCAGGAGGTCGTCGCCGCGCGGGCCCAGGGAGCCGAAGTCGAGGAGGGTGAAGAAGAACTGCGAGGTCAGCGGCAAACCGGCGGCGTCCCGCGGGACGATGTCCTCGTGGATGCGGGCGGCGATCGTCTCGTCCACGACCCTGCGCACGCGCTGCGGGAAGTCGTCGCCGGGCAGGGCCTGTGCGCCGGGCCCGAAGGGGCGGACGGCGACGGCGGTGGCGAACGGCCCGAAGACCCGGTGGATGTCGGGCAGCGGGTGGTCGCGGCCGGACACGGCCAGCCCGATGACCAGGTCCTCCTGGCCGGTCAGGGCGGCGAGCGCCTGGTGGTAGGCGGTGAGCAGCGGCGCGTACAAGGTGGCGCCCGCCTCGGCGGCGATCTTGCGCAGCGCGCCCACGACGGTGGGGTCCAGGACGAAGCTCCGGGACAGGAAGGCGCGCGGGCCGGACGAGAGAGGCTGCTGCTGACCCCCGCTGCCGACCGGGTTCCGCAGGTCCGGCTTGGAGTAGGGCGCGCACAGGTCGGAACGGCGCCGCCGCGCGCCGTCCTCCTCCGGCCGCTGGTGCGCGGACCCCCCATCGAGGCGTTCCGCGTGCTCACGGAACGTGCCGCGCAGCTCGGGCAGTCGGGGTGCCGCACCGCGGTTCAGGGAGTCGTGGACGGTGGTCAGTTCCTCCAGGAGCAGGGCGGCGCTGTAGCCGTCGCCGATGAGGTGATGGGCGTGCACGACGAGCACGTGTTCCTGAGGGGTGAGGCTGAGCACGCTCAGACGCAGCAGGGGCCAGGCCCACGGCTCGAAGCGGCGGCGCCGCTCGTCCCCGATCCGCCGCGCCAGATCCTGTGGTCCGGACACGGTCGCGAAGGTGACCGGCAGACGCAGCGACGGGGGCAGTTCCTGCTGCACCGGCGGCCTCTCCCCGGCGGGGAAGACCGTGCGCAGCATGGGGTGCCGGGCCACGAGGATGTCGACGGCCCGCTGGAAACGCTCCCGGTCGAGCGGGCCGGTCAGCCGCAGCCGGGTCAGCCAGGACGCCCCGCTGCCGGGCGCGAGGGCCTCGGCGAGCAGGAAGCCGCGCTGGCCGGGGGTGACGGGGTAGGCGCCCGGGAACGCCGGGGGTGCCGGGGATGCCGGGGCGAGGTCCCCGGGGGTCAGCGCCGCGTCGTCGGCCCGGGCCGGTGGGGCCTCCTCCCCCGACACCTCCCCACCGGCGGCCTCGGCAGAGACGGCTCGGGCACCGCAGGGCTCGGTATCGACGGCTCGGGCACCGACGGCCCTGGCGTTGGCGGCCTCGGCACCGACGGCCCTGGCATCGGCGGCCTCGGCACCGACGGCCCTGGCATCGGCGGCCTCGGCACCGACCGCATGGGCGTCGACGGCCTCGGCAAGCGCGGCCAGGGTGCGGTGCCGGTAGACGGCCGTGGGCCGGGGCAGCGGGCCGGGGTGCCGACGGGCGAGCAGGTCGAAGACCTGGAGGGCCAGCAGGGAGTCGCCTCCGAGTGCGAAGAAGTCGTCGTGGCGTCCGACCTGGTCGACGCCGAGCACCTCGCACCAGACACGGCCGAGCGACTCCTCCGTGGCACTGCTCCTCTCCGGCAGCGTGCTCCGCGTGCGCGCCGTGTCCGCGGCCGGTGGCCCGACCCTCGCCAGCAGTGCCCGCCGGTCGGTCTTGCCGGTGCCGGTCAGCGGCAGGGAGTCCAGTACGGTGATCCGGGCTGGCACCATGTAGGGCGGCAGGGATTCCCCCAGATACCGCCGCAGCGCTACCGCGTCCACACCGTCCCGCGCCTTCGGTGCCGTGAGCGCGACGAAGGCCAACAGCCGTCCCTCATCGGCCAGTACGGCGGCCTGCGCCACGTCCGGACGGGCCCGCAGGGCGGCCTCGACCTCTCCGGGTTCGACGCGATGCCCTCGTATCTTGACCTGGTCGTCGATCCGGCCGACGAACCGCAGCGCGCCGTCGGGCAGCACTTCCACCCGGTCGCCGCTGCGGTACCAGCGGCGGCCGTCCCGCCGCACGAAGGCGGCCCGGGTCAGCTCCGGTTCGCCCAGGTAACCGGCGGACAGTCCGACGCCGCCGATCAGCAGTTCGCCGGTGCTGCCCGGACCGGCCTGTTCACCGCCGGGGCCGACGACGAGCAGCTCCGTCCCGGCGACGGCACGGCCGATGGGCAGCGCCGTGACCTCGTCGGCGGGGCGTTCGGCGACGACGTGGTAGGTGGCGTTGACGGTCGTCTCGGTCGGCCCGTAGAGGTTCACGATCCGCTGCTCCGGGCCGAACAGGTCGAACCAGCGGCGCACCCAGTCCGCCCAGAGCACCTCCCCGCCGACATGTACCAGGCGCAGCGCGGAGAGGTCCGGCAGTCGCTCACCGCGCCGGAGGCGGTGCTCCGCGGCGGCCAGCAGCCGCTCCCACAGCGACGGCACGGAGCTCCACACGGTGATCCGTGCCCGTGCCACGTGGTCCAGCAGCAGTTCCGGGTCGCGCACCAGGTCGCGGTCCGCGGTCACCACGGTGGCGCCGGTCAGCAGCGGGGCGAGCAGTTGGCGTACGGAGGCGTCGAAGCACGGGGAGGACGTGTTCGCGAGCCGGTCGCCAGGGCCGTAGGCGAAGGTGGTGACGGCCCAGTCGAGGTAGTTCTCCATCGCGCGGAAGGTGATGGGCACGGCCTTGGGACGGCCCGTGGAACCGGAGGTGAAGATGACGTAGGCCGTCGCGTCGAGGTCCGCGGCGGCGCCGTCGGGAAGCTCCTCCGTGGATGCGGAAGGCAGTGGTGCGGAGACCGGTTCGGTACCGGTGGCGGACTCCGTGTCGATGGTCACGGGTACGGCTGTCGCGGCGGTGAGCGCCTGTGCGGCCGGTCGCGTGCGGTCGTCGTGCACGACCACGCGGACCCCGCAGCGGGCCGTCTGCTCCGCCAGCCGGGCCGCCGGATGCTCCGCGTCCAGCGGCACCCAACCGGCGCCCGTCCGCAGGATGCCGACGACGGCGATCACCGTGCCGGGTCCCGGGGAGGTGACCATGCCCACCAAGTCTCCCCGCCGCACGCCCTGTTCGCGCAACCGCAGGGCGAGGTCGCGGGTCGCCGCGTCCAGGTCCCGGTAG
Organism: Streptomyces sp. NPDC085932; assembly: GCF_044540525.1. Classification (NCBI taxonomy): domain Bacteria; kingdom Bacillati; phylum Actinomycetota; class Actinomycetes; order Kitasatosporales; family Streptomycetaceae; genus Streptomyces; species Streptomyces sp. NPDC085932. The sequence goes on along the minus strand of NZ_JBITSJ010000006.1, from coordinate 208,961 downwards.
GTCAGGGTCAGCCGGCCGTCGTCGACGGCGACCGCGTCGGGACGGGTAAGGAACCGGTCCAGCAGCCGGCCGACGACGGTCGCCCGGGATTCCGCGCCGGATATGGGCGCAGGGAAGCCGTTCCACGCGTCCGGGGAACCGGCGGTTCCGTCGAGGGCGCGCAGCTCCCGTTCGAAGTCGGTCGCGTGCCGGGTCTTCGTGGCTGTGGTGAAGAGGCCCTCGGGGGCGTTCCAGGACAGCCGCAGCAGAGGCCCGTCCTCCCAGACGAGCAGGCTCAGCCGGGTGGCGGCCGAGCCGGTGCCCGCGGCGGTCGGCCGTACGTCGACCGGGCAGTCCGCGTCCAGGGTGGCCGGGAAGCGCGCGAAGCTGAAGCTCGCCGGGCTCACCGCGCGCGGCCCCGAGGCGTCACCCGGCAGGATCCGTGCAAGGTCGAGACTGCTGACGGTGGCGTGCCGCTCGCTCTCCAGCCACGCCAGGCGGACTCGCTCGGCGAGGCGGGGCAGCGGCTCGTCCGGGTCCGTGTCGAGCAACAGCGGCAGGGTGTCGGCGAGGGGGCCGACCAGCCGGTCGAGCCCCGGCAGCCGGGCGTCCCGGCCGGCGCGGGCGACGTTGATCGCGACGGCCCGCTGCCCGCTCCACCGGGCCAGGCAGCGGGCGTAGGCGGCGAGCAGGAGATGGAAGAGGGAGACGTTCCACGCGGAGGCGCGTGCGCGCAGCATGGCGACGAGTTCCTCGTCCAGGGCGCGGTTCACGGCGACGAGGGGGCCGGGGCCCGCCTCGGGGTCGGGACGGCCGTCGTAGGGCAGGGACAGGGGGGTGTGGTCCGCCAGCCGGGCCGTCCAGTGGGCGAGGTCGTCGGCACGGACGGCGGGTCGGCGCGCCTCGGTGGCGTAGGAGGCGAAGTCCGCGGCGGGGGGCAGCGGGGCCGGAGTGCGGCCCAGGGCGAGGTCGGTGTAGAGCGTCCAGAGTTCCGTGCCGAGCGTGTTGAGGCTGTGGCCGTCGGCGGCCACGTGGTGCACGGTGAGGATCAGATGGGCCACCTCGGCGTCCTCGGTCACCAGCAGGGCCCGTACGGGGGGTTCGGCGGTGAGGTTCAGGGGCCGGTTGGCGAGTTCCGTCTCCAGCTCCCGGAGCGCCGCTCCGCCCTCCGGGCACGACCGGGTCTCGAACCACACCTCGGGGTCCGGCATCACGATCTGGTGCGGTGCCCCGCCGTCGTGCCCGACGCGCATCCGGAGCATGCCGTGCCGCTCGGCCAGCGTGGTGAGGGCGCGGCGCAGCAGGGCAGGGTCGAGGGGTCCCCGGACGGTGTGCCGCACCCAACCGCGAGCCGGGGTCCGCGGATACAGCACGCTGCTGGTGTGCAGGGCCAGTTGGACGGCTGTCAGCGGGAACGGCACGCCTTCCGTGGCGGTGGCCGCCGGGACGGGTGCGTCGTCGCGTGGTGCCGCTGTGGGCCTGCCGCCGTCCTCGGCGGGCTGGGCGTCGAGGTGGGCGGTGAGTTCGCGCACCGTGCGGTACTCGAAGAACAGCGTGGCCGGAAGGTCCCGGCCCAGCGCGTGTTCCAGCCGTCGGACCAGGTCGACCGCTGCGAGCGAGTCGAGGCCGAGCGAGAGGAAGGCCTGGTCCTGGTCCACGGCGTCCGGGGACAGGTGCAGGGCCTCGGCCAGGAGGGCGCGTACCAGGTCGCGGGTGCCGGACGTGTCACCCGGGGCGGTAGGCGCGGTGCCTGCGATGGGCGCGGAGGGCATGTTGGGCGCGTTGGGCGCGTTGGGGGCACGGTGGGACTCGGCAGGGCACGCCGGTGTGTACGGCCCCGACGTGGGGGTGGTGTCCCGTTCGGACCCGCCCGCGTCCGTGAGGTCGGCGATGACCAGCTGGGCCGCTTCGACGGCACAGGCCGCGCGCAGCGCGCGCAACGCCTCGGTCGGGGCCAGCGGCTTCCCGACGCCTCGCGAGGGCGTGCCGTCCCCGAGCGCGACGGCGAGCCCGGTCCGGGCGACGGGGCCCAGATTGACGGTCAACCAGCGTCGTCCAGCCGCGCGTTCGGCCGCGGCGAAGGCGTCGAGGAAGGCGTTGGCCGCCGCGTAGTCGCCGAGCGCGCCGGCGGCGCCGGGGAGCACGGAGGCCACCGAGGAGAACGCCACGCACAGCCCGGGGCGGTGCCCGTGACGGTCCAGGGCCCGTGCCAGCAGCCGGGTGCCGTGCACCTTGGCGGCCAGCGAACGGTCCGTGTCCTGCGGACCGGTTCCGCGCAACGACCCCGGCAGCACGACGCCTGCCGCGTGGAAGACGACATCCGGAGCGGGAGTGTCCGCGAAGAGAGCGTCGAGCTGCCGCTCGTCCACCGTGTCGGCCTGCCGGTAGCAGGCGTCGGCCCCGAGCTCGGCGAGTTCGGTGAGCAGCTCGGCGGGGGGCTGCGGGGAGCGGCCGGTGAGGACGAGCGTGGGACGGCCACGTCCGGCGAGGTCCCTGGCGAGTGCCGCACCCAGGCCGCCCGCGCCGCCGGTGATGAGGTACACCCCGTCGGCGGGCAGCGGGCCGCTGGTGTCCGGTGCGGCGATGGGTGGCAGGGGCGCGACGCCCCGCAGCAACCGGGTGCCGCGCCGCCAGGCGGTCACGGAGGTGCCGTCGCTTTCCATGTCCCGCACCTCGGCGAGGACGGCGTCCAGCTGTTGCTCCCTGGTGTCCTGGGAGGACAGGTCCGCGCAGACCAGCCGAGTGCCCTCGGTCTCCTGCGGGAAGGCCAGCGCGAGCCCGGTGAGCAGGGTCTGCTCGGGGCGCGGCCGGGCCTCGCCGTCGGTGCCGGTGCCGTGGGCGTCCTCGGTGAGCACCAGCAGGCGCCGCGCCGCGGCACGGTCGAACTGCCGCACGGTGTCCCGGAATCGGGCTGCGGCGGCCGGTCCGTCGAGGTCCCCTTCGGGCCGTCGCGACAGGTGCACGACGGTGTGGGCGGAGGTCGTGCCCGCGTGCGCCATCGGCACGCCGCGCTCGCCCAGCCAGGTGGACAACTCCCGCACGGCATCGGCGTCGGGCCCGGTGACCAGCGTGACCGGAGCGCCCCCGGCGGGCGGAGTGAGAGGGACGGCTCCGGCGAGCGGGCTGGTGGGGGCCGGTGTCCATGTGACGCGGTGCAGCAGTCGGGTGGCGGGAGGGCCGGGCCGGTAGGTGCGTCGCTGGAAGGGGTACGTGGGCAGCGGCACACGGCGTCCCGTCGGCGCCAGCGCGGCGTGGTCGACGGCGACGCCGCGCGTCCACAACCGGGCGACGGTGCGCAGCAGTTCGCCGCGCCCGCTGCCACGCTCACCCGCCTCCTCGCGGTGTCCGGCGGGCAGGGCGGAGAGCACCGAGACGAGGGCGCCGGACCGGTCAGCGGTGGCGGTGCGCAGGGCGGACGGCAGGTCGGTGCCGGGCCCGATCTCGACGAAGGTGTCGTACCCGTCCTCCGCGAGCCGCCGGGCCGCCGCCCCGAACCGGACGGGGCGCAGCAGGTGTTCGCGCCAGTGGGCCGCGTCCGGGGCGGACTCCCAGTCGGCCGTCAGGGTGCTCAGCAGGGGTATGCGGCCGGTTCCGGGCGACAGCGCCCGCGCGGCGTCGTGCACCGCTCGGGCGGCCGGCTCCATCAGCGGTGAGTGGAAGCCGTGCGAGACCTTGAGCCTGCGCGCGGTGACGCCCCGGGCGGTGAGTGCCGCGACGGCGTCCTGCACCGCCGGCACGGTGCCGGACAGCACCACGCGGCCGGGGGCGTTGCGGGCGGCGACGGCCAGGGCACCGTCCGCGGCGGCGACCAGCCTCTCCACGGCGTCGTCCGCGCCGAGCACGGCGGCCATCGCGCCAGGCTCGGTCAGCTCGGCGATCGCCCGGCCACGCGCGGCGGCGAAGCGCACCGTGTCGGACAGCGACAGCAGGCCGGCGGCGCAGGCAGCGGCCAGTTCGCCGACGCTGTGGCCGGCGACCGCGTCCGGTACGACGCCCCAGGCACCCAACTGGCGGGCCAGCGCCACGCCGTAGGCGACCAGAACGGGCTGGGTGATCTCGGTACGGGCCAGTTCGGCCGGGTCCACGCCGGGATCGGTGCACCAGTCGACGAGGGGACGGCCCCGCACCGGGCCGAGCGCGGTGGACGCCTCGTCGAGGGTGTCCCGGAACACCGGCGCCGTGGCGTACAGCCCCGCCGCCATGCCCGGACGCTGAGCGCCCTGCCCGGGGAAGAGGAAGGCGAGGCGGGGGCGGGTGCGGACGGTTCCGGTGAAGACGTCCGTGTCCGCGGGCGATCCGCTCCCGGCCACGGACGCGTTCACCGCATGATCGCCGGCCGGGGCCTGCTTGCGGGCTGAGGCAGTGGCCTGGCCGGGAGCGGGGTCCGGAGCCTGAGCCTGGGCGGGAGCCGGATCCGGAGCCGGAGCCTGGGCGAGAGCAGGGTCCGGAGCCTGAGCCTGGGCGGGAGCCAGATCCGGAGCCGGAGCCTGGGCGAGAGCAGGGTCCGGAGCCGGAGCCGGGGCCGGGGCCGGGGCGAGAGCAGGATCCGGGGCCTGAGCCTGGGCGAGAGCAGGATCCGGGGCCTGAGCCTGGGCGAGAGCAGGATCCGGGGCCTGAGCCTGGGCGAGAGCAGGATCCGGGGCCGGAGCCTGCGTAGCGGCCCCGGCGACGGCGGCCAGTCGTGCGCGCACGTCGCCGTCCTCGTCGCAGACGAGGGCAAGCCGGTGCCGGTCGTCGTCCCGGGACGTCGCAGCCGTCAGGCACAGGTCGGCCGTGGCGATCCCGGGGTGGGCGTCCAGGTGGGCCGACAGGTCGTGCACGAGGGCGAGCAGCGCCGGCCGGGTGGCGGCGGAGAGCGCCAGCACATGGGGGCCGTCGTCCGGCCGGGGCCCGCGCCGGGGACTGCCGGTGGCCTGCTGGAGGACGGCGTGCGCGTTGGTGCCGCCGAAGCCGAAGGCGTTGATGCCCGCGACCAGCGGGCCCGGCGAGGGCGGTGCGGGCCAGGCCACGAGCCGGTCGGGCACCCGGAACCCGGATGCGGCGACGAGCGCGGCGGGCGGGTCGGCGTGCAGCGAGGGCGGCACCTGGCCGTGGCGCAGCGCCAGTACGACCTTGACCAGACCGGGCAGCGCGGCGGCGTTCAGCAGGTGGCCGATGTTGCTCTTGGCTGAGCCCAGCAGTCGGATGCGTCCGCCCGGCAGCGGCGGGAAGGCGTGGGCGAGCGACTTGAGTTCGACGGGGTCGCCGAGGGCGGTGCCGGTGCCGTGCGCCTCGACGTACGTCACCTCGGCCGGGTCGACGCCGGCCGCCGTGTGGGCGGCGGTGATGACCTCGCGCTGGCGGACGGGGTTGGGTGCCATGAGGCTGAGCGAGGTGCCGTCGTTGTTGACGGCGGTGCCGCGCACCAGGGCGAGCAGGTCGTCTCCGGCACGCCGGGCGTCCTCCTCCCGCCGCAGGACGAGCACCGCGCCGCCCTCGCCGGGCACGAACCCGTCGGCGCCCGCGGCGAACGCCCGGCTGCGCCCGGTCGGCGACAGGGCCCGGGCGGCGTGCAGCATCCGGTGCGCGGTGGGAGTGAGATGCAGGTTGACGCCGCCGACCAGGGCGATGTCGCACTCGCCCGCGGTGAGACTGCGACGGGCCAGGTGCAGGGCGACCAGGGCGGAGGAACAGGCGGTGTCCACGGCCAGGGCGGGTCCGTCGAGGTCGAAGTACTGGGCGACGCGGGCGGCGAGGAGGTTGGGGAGGTTCCCGGTGAGCGCCGAGGGCGGCAGGTCCGTGCCGTCGCCTGCGGCTGCCCGGTCCAGCAGTTCCCGGTAGCCGCTGTCCCCCGTCGTCGTGAAGACGCCGATGCGGTGGGCGCGGCGGCGCGGTCCTGCGTATCCGGCGCGCTCCAGGGCCTCGTGCGCCAGCTCCAGGAGAAGGCGGGCCTGTGGGTCGAGGGTGCGGGCCTCCCCCTCGGACATGCCGAAGCGGTCGGCGTCGAAGGCCGTCGGGTCCTTGAGGAAGGCACCCCAACGGGCCGCCGGCACCCGGTCACCGTCCCAGCGGTGCGGCGGCACGGGGGTGACGAGGTCCCGCCCCTCGGCGAGCAGCCGCCAGTAGGCCTCGGGCGTGTCCGCACCGGGGAACCGGCAGGCCAGACCGACGACGGCGAGAGCCTCGCGCCCCAGCCGTTCCGGCTCGCGGATCCTCCGCTCCGGGTGGTCGGAGGGATACGCGCTGGGCGCAGCGTACGGGTCGCCCTGTTCGATGGCCTCCGCGCCGCTGTCCGCCGGTCGTGCGGGTCGGGTCAGGAGGTGGTCGACGAGTCCGGCCACCGTGTCGGTCCCGGCACGCAGCGCCGCCGTCTCCAGGGGCGCGCCGAAGGCATCCTCCAGCGCGGCCAGTACCTCCATGGCCTTCAACGACGTGCCGCCCAGCGCTCGGAACGAGGCGTGGGGGTCGATGCGCGAGCCGTCCGTCCCCAGCACCTCGGCCCACACCTCGCGCACCACCTGCTCGGTGGCCGCCCGCGACCGCGGCACGCCGGCTCCGCCCGGAGCGCGCCGTCCGGCGGGAGGGGCCGGAGCGGGGCCACGACGGCGTACGACGACCCGCGTGTAGCGGCCTGCCTCGAACCGGTCGCGCAGCACGTGGCGGCGCACCTTGCCGCTGGTGGTGCGCGGGAACTGGCCGGGCGGCAGGGCGACGACCCGCACGTCGTCGTGGAAGAGCGCTTCCCCCACCCGGGCGGCGACCCGTTCCAGCACCTCGTCGGCCGTGCGCGGCGGGCGGGACCAGGAGACGAAGACCACGACGCGCTCGCCGCCGGTGTCCGGGTCGGTGGACCCGACGACCGCGGCCGTGCCGGGGGGCAGCCCGGGCGTGGCCGCGGCGACGTCCTCCAGGTCGGCGGCGTGGTGCTTCAGACCGTTCAGGAACAGCACGTCCTTGTGCCGGCCGGTGACGCACAGCCGTCCGTCCCGGAGGAAGCCCATGTCCCCGGTGCGCAGCCAGCCCTCGGCGGTGAAGGCGGCGGCGGTGGCGTCGGGCAGAGCCCGGTAGCCGCGTGCTGTCTGGGGACCGCGCACCTGGATGTGCCCGACGCGGCGGTCGCCGAGCTCACGCCCGGAGTCGTCGACGATCCGGACGGCACACCCGGGCACGGGGTGGCCCAAATCCATCAGTTCGACGGCCGCGCCCTCGGCGTCCGGGGAGTCCTGGACGTCCACCGCGCGTCCCCGTCCTAGCGCGGCCCGGTCCAGCGCCCGTGGTTCGGCGGTCTCGCCCGGGGGCGGGAACGTCACGGCGAGCGTGGCCTCGGCCAGGCCGTACACCGGCTGGAGGGCGTGCGGCGCCAGTCCGGCGGGCCGGGTGCGGCGGGCGAAGGCGCGCCAGACGGACGCGGAGATGGGTTCGGCGCCCACGACGACCCGGCGGACCGCGGTGAGGTCGAAGCGGGCCATGTCCTCGTCGGACAGGCGCCGCGTCACGAGCGCGAGCGCGAAGTTGGCGGCCGACAGGTGCGTCGCCCGGTGGGCGGTGGCCGTCTCGAACCAGATCGCGGGCCGCCGCGCGAACGTCAGGGGCCCGATCTTGACCTGCTTGGCACGGGCGGCGAGGGGCGCGAGGTGCGTGCCGATCAGGCCCATGTCGTGGAAGTAGGGCATCCAGCTCACCACGACGTCGTCGGGACCGAGGTCGGACACGGCCAGGATCTGACGCAGGTTGGCGGTGACCGCGGCATGGGTCAGTTCGACGCCCTTCGGCGCACCGGTGCTGCCCGAGGAGAACTGCACGAAGGCCAGACCGTCGGGCGCGCATGCGCTGGGCCCGCCCAGGTCGTCGCCGTGACGCACCTCCTCCAGCCGCAGCACGGCCGCTCCGGTGGGCAGGTCCCGCAGCATGCCCTCGCCTGCTGTGTCCACGAACAGCGGTGGCCGGTCCAGGTGTTCCCAGACGGGCATGACCCGGCGGACGTCCGCGGCGAGCGGCACGGGGACCAGGTCCGCGCCGATCAGGCCCCAGAACATGACCTGGAAGTCCTCGCTGCGGTCGGCGATCAGCGGTACGCAGGTGCCGGGCCGGACGCCGGCGGCACGCAGCCCTCCGGCGACCCGCCGGGCGGCGGTCAGCAAGTCCCGGTAGGTCACCTCGACTTCGCTGCCGTCGCCGCGCACATGCGCGGTCACCTGCTCGGGCCGCTCACCGGCAGCGTCCCGCAGGACCTTCCACAGGGTGTCGTCGCTCATGGTCCGTTCTCGAGGTCGGGCCCCGGCACGGGCGGTCCGTCCGTACGGCGTCGTGAGGGAAGCCGTGAGGCAGTGCCTGGGGCGTTCCGCGGCACGCATCGCCGGGACGCCGCAGGCCCGTGCCGGACGGTGGTGCGGAGGCCGCCGTGTGCCGACTCGCCGGCCGCCCTCACCCTACGGGATCGGTGCGGGCCACTCACGGCGGCTCTTCGCCCTGGTCACCGGGTCCTTCCGGCATGCGGCGCCCGGTGCCGCCCCCGGACTCGGTGCACCGGGCGGACGGTCCTCCGTGCCTGCGGAGGGTCGGCGGCCCCGCTCAGCTGTCCCTGGCCCGGTCCCGTGCGCCGAGGGACCCCAGCAGGGCGAGGGCGTCGGCGGACGGCGAGCCGGGCTCGGCCTGGAGGACCACGAGTTGCTGCCCCGGCGCACTGCGGACGGCGAACGCCTCGTGCCGCAACTCCATGACCCCCACCGCGGAGTGGTGCACCTGCTTCACCTCGTACGGCGGGACGCGGATGTGGTCGCGTGCCCACAGTGAGCGGAACTCAGCGCTGCGGATGGACAGTTCGCCGACGAGCCGCAGGATCCGGGGGTCGTCCGGTGTGTTTGCTGCCGCCTGCCGCAAGTCGGCCACCGCCCGGTACGCGGCACGGTCGGTGTCGCGGTAGAACGTCCTGGCCACCGGATCCAGGAACAGCATGCGCAGCACGTTGTCGCACTGGCCGAAGTCCGCGTACAGCGCCTCGGCCAAGGGGTTCGTGGCCAGCATGTCCTGGGCGTGCCCGATGACGAAGGCAGGTGTGCCCGTCCAGCTGTCGATCAGCTCCCGCAGGTGGGGGGCGACGCGTTCCACCCGTGCCGGAGACGTGGTCCGGCGGCCGGCCGGCCGGGCCAGGCCGTGCAGACGGCGGGTGTCCTGTTCGCCGAGGCGCAGCGCACGTGCCACCGCGTCCAGGACCCGGCGCGAGGGACGGGCCTCCCGCCCCTGTTCGAGCCGCACGTAGTAGCTCGTGCTGACGCCCGCCAGCGCGGCCACCTCGTCCCGCCGGAGACCGGGCACTCTGCGACGGCCGTGGCTGCTGAGCCCCACGTCCGCGGGGGTGAGGCGTTCCCGGCGGGAGCGGAGAAACGGGCCCAGCCCTGTGCTTGTGGCCGGGTCCGTGTCCGGGTCCGTGTCGGGGTGCGGGTTGTCCATATGTCGAGGCTAGGGCGGACGGGCCGCGTGAGGACCGGTCCAGAGGGGGTGCATCGCACCCAGGATCGTCCCTCTCCCCACCTCCTCGGCGGCCGAAACGCGTCTAGCCTTGTCGGCATGAGCAATGGGACGCCCCTGGGTGATTTCCTCAGAGCCCGTCGAGAGGCCCTGAAGCCGCACGACGTCGGTCTGCCCGAGCACGGGCGGAGGAGGGTGCCCGGGCTGCGCAGGGAGGAAGTCGCGCTCCTGGCCGGAGTCAGCTCCGACTACTACGTCAGGCTGGAGCAGGGACGCGAGAGCAGCCCGTCCCCGCAGGTCGTCGAAGCGGTGGCGCAGGCGTTGCGACTGGACGCGGAGGCCACCGACCATCTGAACCGGCTGTGCCTGGCCGCCTCCCGGCGTCCGCGCGACCGGGGAAGCCGGGGCGGCCAGGGTGGCCAGGATCAGGTCAGCCGACAGTTGCTGGAGCTGATGGACGGCTGGGAGCACACTCCGGCGTTCGTCCTCGGACCCGCCCTCGACGTCCTGGCGGGGAACTCCCTGGCCTCGGCCCTGCACCGGGGGTTCGAGCGGTTCGACAACCTCGCGCGCATGGTCTTCGTCGACCCCGCGGGCCGCGCCTTCTACCAGGAGTGGGAACGCGCGGCGCACTCCTGCGTCGCCGAGCTGAGGGCCGCCTACGGCCACGATCCGACGGCGGAGCGGATCAACGCCGTGGTCGGCGAACTGTGCGACGCCAGTGCGGAGTTCGCGGCGCTCTGGCGGTTGCACGAGGTCAAGGGCAAGTCGCAGGAGGGCAAGCACCTCAGGCACCCCGAGGTGGGCGACCTGCACATCAGGTTCGCGGCGTTCACCGTCAACGGCGCTCCGCATCAGCAGCTGGTCGTCTACCAGGCCGAACCGGCGAGCCCGACGGCGGCCGCCTTCGAGGCGCTGCGGGCCATGGCCACGCCTCCGGTACCTGCTCGGACGTCCCCGGCCCTCGATTCGGGCACAGGCGACCAGTGACCGTCGCATGACGAGCCGGCCGGTCCCCGCCCGTCCTGGGTGGTGACCGGCCGGCTCGTCAGCTCGTCAGTGGCAGAGCAGCGCCTGCCCTTCCCGGGCGCCGGGCCGGATCAGTCCACGACCCGGCTGGTCGGCCGGTAGTTCCACGGCTCGTACTCGGGGTGCCGGGCGGCCCACCCGGCTATGAAGGGGCACACCGCGAGGAACTTGGTGTCCGCGTCCCTGGCCATGTCCAGCGCCGCCCTGGCCAGCGCCGACCCCACGCCACGTCCCTCGTAGGCGGGCTCGACCTCGGTGTGGACGAAGGCGATCACCTGCTTGGCCGGGATGTACTCGGCGATCCCCGCGAGCTTCCCGTCCACGTGGGCCTCGATGCGCTTGTTGTCGTCGTCCCGGACGATGGTGACGTCGGACTTGGCACCCGCCATGGATGTCTCCGTTCCTGGGCGGCCCCTGCCCCGTGATCGAGGGCGGGTGACCGGCTGCCTTCGTGCTCGGCGATGCCCGGGGCGCGCCTCGGCGATGGTCGCCTTCGGCGGTCGGCCGCCCCGGTCGGCGCGGGTGAGCGTGGACGGCCATTGTCCCTCACCCGCGGTCCGCCGAGCGTAGGTGCACGTCTCCCGCGCGACAGCCTGTCGACAGCCGGTCGGCGACAGGCGACCTCCTCCGAGGCGCGGCCGGCGGACCGGTCGGCGGACCGGCCGGACCCGGCTCATGTCTCCCGGGACGCCCCCGGAGTGTCGCCTTCGCGGTACAGCACGAGGTGCTCGTGGTAGAGCACTCCGTCCCGAACGTCGCCGGTGGCGGTGAAACCGGTGTCGTCGACGTAGTCGATGTGGTCGCCGGTGACGGTATAGCGGCCGGTGTAGGCGCTCTTGCGACTGCCCCGGGCCTCGTCGTAGCGGCCGTCGGGGAGCAGTTCCTGCCGGATGTGGCCGTCGGCGGTGACCCACATGCCTACGAAGGGGTGAGGTGTGTCGGTGTTCATGCCTCCACGCTCCTGCTCGGGCGGCAGGCCGGCCAGGCCGGGGCGTTCCTGGGAGTCGCACACCCAGGACAAGTGCGGCCTTCATGCCATGACGGCGGCCGCCCAGACTCGAATCCGCAAGCGGAAGTCCCCACCCGGGGAAGCAACAGGAAAGGCATGTCCCATGGCTATCTGGTTCGTGACCGGCGCCTCTCGCGGAATCGGTGCGGAGATCGCTCGTGCCGCACTGTCCGCCGGGAACAAGGTGGTGGTCGCCGTGCGTGATCCGGAGCGGGTGCCCGACGATCTGAGGCCGTCCGGCAACGTGTTCCCCGTGGCGTTGGACGTCACCGACAACGACAGCATTCCCGGCGCGGTCCAGGCGGCGGTCGACCGATTCGGCGGGATCGACGTCCTGGTGAACAACGCCGGCCGCGGCCTGCTCGGCGCTCTGGAGGAGATCTCGGACGCCGAGGCGCGTTCCTTGTTCGACCTGAACGTGTTCGGCCTCGTCAACGTCACTCGCGCGGTCCTGCCCGTCATGCGCGGGCAGGGCCACGGCAAGCTGGTGCACATCGGCTCCCGGTCGGGCTTCGAGGGCGAACCGGGTGTCAGCCTGTACTCGGCGTCCAAGTTCGCCGTCGCGGGCATCAGCGAGGCCCTGTCGGCCGAGATGGCCCCGTTCGGCATCCAGTCCATGGTGGTCGAACCCGGTGTGTTCCGCACGGACTTCCTCGACGCCAGCTCCCTGTCGGTGGCCGCCGACCGCATCGCGGACTACGACGGCACCCCGGCGCACGTGACGCTCGACTGGATCGACCAGGCCAACCACGCCCAGCTCGGCGACCCCGTCAAGGGCGCGGCCCTCATCGTCGAGGTCACCTCCGGCCGGCGGCTGCCCACTCACCTCTACCTGGGCCGTGACACCCTCGAACGCCTTGAGGTCAAGATCCGGCAGATCCGCGACGACCTGGAGCCCTGGCGCGAGAAGTCCGCGGCCACGGCCCACGACGACGCCGCCTGACCGGCGAGGCCGGCACGCCCACGGCAGGCCCCGGGCCGGACGGGCGGAACCCCGATTCCTTGCCGCCGGCCCGGGACCGCCCCCCTCCTCACACCAACTCGCACGAATTCGAGGTTTCCTCATGTCCGCACTGCTCACCGGAACTCCCCTGGCCGGCCGCGTCGCCGTCGTCTCCGGCGCCTCCAGCGGCATGGGCGCGGTGACCGCCGAACGTCTCGCCCAACTGGGCGCCTCCGTGGCGGTTCTGGCCCGCCGCAAGGACCGTCTCGACGCCCTCGTGCAGGACATCGAGGCCGCCGGCGGCAGCGCGCTCGCCCTGGCAGTAGACGTCACCGACCGCGAGGCCGTCCAGGCGGCCGCCCAGCAGGTCGCCGACCGCCTCGGCCGGGCCGACCTGGTCTTCAACAACGCCGGCGTCCAGCTCATCTCCGGCATCGAGGAGCTCAAGGTCGACGAGTGGCAGCGTCAGATCGACCTCAACATCACCGGTCTGATGAACGTCATCGCCGCCTTCCTGCCCCACCTCACCGCGGCCGCCGCCGACGGAAGGCCCGCCGACCTCGTCAACACCTCCTCCATCGCCGCCACCCGCATCCTGGAGAAGTTCTCCGTCTACTCGGGCACCAAGGCCTACATCAGCCACCTCACGCGGCTGCTCCGCGTCGAACTGGGTCCCCGGATGGTCCGCGTCGCCACCATCGAACCCGGCATGGTCGACACCGAACTGCCCGACCATGTCATCGATCCCGACGCCTCGGAGCTGATGGCCGGTCTCCTCCACGACATCGACGTCCTCCAGGGCGCCGACATCGCCGAGACCGTCGCCTTCATGGCCGCCGTCCCCCGCCACGTCAACCTCACGGAGATCACCGTCCTGCCCACCGCCCAGGCCGTCTAGCACCGTCACCCGGCCGTCAACTCGGTGAGCCCGTACGGCCTCAGGCCGTGCTCCTGCCGATGTCGTCGCGTCGTTTCCCGCGCCGTGCCGCCGGTTGTCCCCTGACAACTCGCGCCGTGCGTGCGGCGGAGGAGGCAACATGGCGGGAACAATCCGCCTCGCCCATCCGTACCATGCCTACACCAAGGCGTCTTGCGGCCCGGGCGACAGGTGTCACCCGCCGTGCGCCTCCCACGCCGAGGAAAGGAAAGCACCATGCCCGAGACGACAACTGCCACCACGGAACTGGCATCGCAGTACATCGCACAGGTGTCCGGCGATCTGGAAGCCAACGTCAAGGAGCAGGAACGCATCAGTGCGGAGATCGCCTCGCTGCAGGAGCAGCTCGCGTCCTTGCAGCACGACCACGGTGTCCTGCTGAGCATGCAGCAGGCCCTCGGCATCTCGCAGGCGGCGGCAGCGTCAGCCGCCGCCGAGGCCACGAGTGCCACGGTGCCCGCGCCGCGAGGCAAGAAGGACGGCACGGCGGCCGGCGGAAAGCAGAAGGCAGGCAGGTCCACGGCGACGTCGGCGAAGAAGACGGCGAGGAAGCCCGCGGCCAAGAAGACGGCCACCACCAGGACAGCCGCCGGCAGGACGGCCCCTGCCAAGACAGCGACCGCAAAGACGGCCCCTGCCAAGGCGGCGACCGCAAAGACAACCACCACCAAGACAGCGACCGCCAAGACAGGGGCCGCCAAGACGGCCGAGCCCACGCTCGTCGAGCTCATCCGGCGCCATCTCGGCGAGCAGAAGGAACCGCGCTCCGCCGCGGAGGTCTCCACCGCGCTCGGCCAGGCCCACCCCGAGCGCGACATCTCCGCGAAGGTCGTCCGTCTCACGCTCGAAGGTCTCGTCGCCAAGAGCCAGGCCGAGCGCTCCAAGCAGGGCAGGTCCGTCTTCTACTCCGCGCCCGCCGGCAAGGCGGCGGCCACACCCGCCCCCGAGGCACAGGCCGACGCCACGGACGACTGACGGAGCAGGGGCTGCCCGGCCCCTGCCCTCGGGCCGGTCAGCGCCGGCGACCCCGCGCGGCCCAGCCGCTGCCGACCCCCGCCACGTGCAGGGCGAGCAGCCCGAGACCGATCAGCATGACGTTGGTCGAGGTGAAGACGTCGTTCGTGGAGATCTCCGCCGCGTTGATGAGGAAGGCGAGGAAGAACAGGACCGCCGCGATGATGCCCAGCACGGTGTGCCTCCTTGGGTGGGGTGGTGTCTGCCGTGGATTGCTGTCTCGCGTATGCCCCCGGCGGTTCCCCTCACGCCCGGCCAGGCCTGCCGGGACGCGGTGGTGATGTGTGCCCCGTACAGTTGGTGCGGGGTCCCTCGTCCCCGCCGCACCTCTCCGTACAGGAGCATCCATGCACCACCCGTCCGGCGCCCCGGACGACGACTCCGACGCACTGTTCGGGCTCGACGCCCTCGGTCCCGAGCCTGCGGAGACCGGGCAGCGTCCCTCCTTCCGCACCTCCGCGGCGGCCCGCCGGCTGCTGCCCGTGCGGGAGATCTACGCCGAGCCCGCGGCTGCCGCCTCCCCGCGCGGCAGGCAGATCAGCGCCCGGTTCCCGGACGCGCGGATGACCACGGTGGACTCCCACTGGCGCATTCCCGGGCTGCACGGCAACGAGGGCAACGTGGACCGCTGGGTGCGCGTCAAGGGCGAGACCCTGGTCCTGGGCGAGAAGAAGACCCTCACCACGCGGCCCAACGGCCGCTCGGCCGACTGGATCGCTCCCGGCGCCTCCAACGGCTGCGCCATGGCCTGCGCCTACTGCTACGTGCCGCGGCGCAAGGGGTACGCCAATCCCATCACCGTCTTCACCAACATCGACCGGATCGTCGCCCACGTGGGCCGGCACGTGGCGCGTCAGGGACGCAAGCCCGAGCCGAACCAGTGCGACCCCGAGGTGTGGGTGTACGACATCGGCGAGAACGGCGACTGCTCGGTCGACGCGCTGATCTGCGACAACACCGCGGATCTGGTGAACGCCTTCCGCCAGTGGCCGACGGCCAAGGCGTCCTTCGCCACCAAGTTCGTCAATCCCGACCTGCTGGCCCTGGACCCGAGGGGCCGCACCCGTGTCCGGTTCTCGGTGATGCCCGGGGACGACGCCCGGCTGCTCGACGTGCGCACCTCGCCCGTGGCCGAGCGGATCGGCGCGGCGGCGGACTTCCTGGACGCGGGGTACGAGGTGCACTTCAACCTCTCCCCGGTGGTCCTGCGCCCCGGCTGGCAGGACGCCTGGACGGAGCTGCTCACGCACCTCGACGACGTCCTGCCCCGGCGGGTGAAGGAGCAGGCGGCCGCAGAGGTGATCATGCTCACCCACAACCAGGACCTGCACGAGGTCAATCTCGGCTGGCACCCCCGGGCCGAGGACGTCCTGTGGCGGCCGGAACTCCAGCAGGCCAAGCGCTCCGAGAACGGCGCCCTGAACGTCCGCTACCGCAACCAGGTCAAGGCCGAGGCCGTACAGACCCTGCGCACCCTGATCGACCACCACGCACCGTGGTTGCGGGTCCGCTACGCCTTCTGAGCGGCGGAAGGCCTGCGAGACAACATGCGGCTGCGGCGACAGGCCCGGCGGGCACCCATGTGCGATCACCGCTCCACCATGGGACGGCCCCCGTCCCTCATGGCCATCGGTCCCCGACGCCGCGACCGGCCGCGCGCCGTCGCTCCACAGGACCAGACCTGTGGCACATGGTGACGGTGTGGACAGCGTCGCCGTCGCGGCGCCACACTCGGCTCGATCCCCTCGCGGGGGAACGGGACGGAGGGCGGAGGCGCGATGCTGCGACGTACGGTCCGAGTGCTTCTTTCGGTTGTCATGGCCATGGCTGCGGCCACGGGTGGAGTGCTGGCCACGGCCGGCCCGGCCCAGGCCGACGAGTGCTACACCTGGAACCGCACCCTGTCCGAGGGCATGTCCGGCTCCGACGTGACGGAGTTGCAGATCCGGGTGGCCGGACATGTCACCTCCGGTGAGATCCTCACCGTCGACGGGGCGTTCGGCGCGCGGACCAAGGCCGCGGTGGCCAAGTTCCAGCAGGCGTACGGGCTCGCGGCGGACGGTGTCGCCGGTCCCGCGACGTTCAGCAAGATCTACGCGCTCCAGGACCCCGACTGCACGCCGATCCACTTCAGCTACGCCGAGCTGAACAAGTGCAACTCCACCTGGTCCGGCGGCGCGGTCAGTGCGGCGACGGCCAAGTCGAACGCCCTGCGCACCATGTGGAAGCTGGAGGCCATGCGGCGCGCACTGGGTGACACCCCGCTCGTCGTGACCAGCGGATTCCGTTCGTACTCCTGCAACAGCGCGGTCGGCGGCGCCTCGAACAGCCGGCACCTGTACGGGGACGCCGCCGATCTGGTCGGCAATCCCACGCTCTGCCGGCTCGCCCAGCAGGCCCGCACGCACGGATTCGGCGGGATCTTCGGCCCGGGCTACCCCGGCCACGACGACCACACCCACGTCGACGGACGCACCAGCCGCTCCTGGTCCGCGCCCACGTGCGGCATCTGACCGACGGCTCCCCGGCACCGCCGCTCTCCCTCGCTCCGCCCTCACCGAGTAGGAGTGCCCTGATGTCGTCCCGTCCCCTTCGGCGCGCCCGCGCCGCGACGGCCCTGCTGGCGCTGCTCGCCGGCGTGGGCCTGGGCGTGCCCGGGCCCGCCGCGGCGGATTCCGCGTCCGGGAACCGGCGGACCGTCGCCTACCACGGCTACCGCCTCCAGGTGCCCGCCGACTGGAAGGTGGTCGACCTGGCCGAGCACCCGCGTGCCTGTCCGCGTCTCGACACACCGGCCGTGTACCTCGGCGAGCCCGGCGACCGGAACGACTGCCCGGCCCGGGTCGTCGGCCGTACGGCGGGCATCGTCGTCGAGCCGATCACCGCACGCTCCGCCGGCCGGGCGACGGAGGTGACCGCGCGGGCGCCGCGCGGGAAGGCCACCGCTCCGGCGGCGTCCACGGACGGCACCCTGCGGCTCGCCGTCGAGGACGCCGGGGTCCTCGTCACCGCCGCCCACACGCCGGGGACCGAGCGCCTCGTGCGCGACGTGCTCGCCTCGGCCGAACTGACGCCGGATGCCCGGCGCACCGCGCTCCCCCGCACCGCACGGCACACGCTCCCCCGCACCGCACGGCACACGGCGTCCGCCGCCCCGGTCGCCGCCGGGCCGCAACCGGGCACCTACCTGGGCAAGGGCTTCGACGCCTGCACGGCGCCCTCCCAGGCCGCCATGGACGCCTGGCGGTCCGGTTCGCCGTACGGCGCGGTGGGCGTCTACATCAGCGGTTCCTTCCGCGGCTGCGCCCAGCCGAACCTGACCGCGAGCTGGGTGGCCGAGCAGACGGGCAAGGGCTGGCGCCTGATCCCCATCGACGTCGGCCGCCAAGCTCCGTGCACCGGTTACTCGTTGAGGATGTCCGCCGACCCGGCCACGGCCAGGGCCCAGGGCGCCACCGCGGCCGCCGACGCCATCACCGCCGCGTCGAACCTCGGCATTCCGGCGGGCAGCGCGCTCTACAGCGACATCGAGGCGTACACCTCGACCGCCTCCTGCAAGGCCGCCGTCCTGTCCTACCTGTCCGGCTGGACCGAGCGGCTGCACAGCGGCGGTTACCTGTCCGGGTTCTACTCCAGCGCCGCCTCCGGTATCAGGGACGCGGCCGAGGAGTACGGCAACAGCGCCTACACCCGGGTCGACCACATCTTCTACGCCTGGTGGAACGGCGCGGCCGACACCGACACCGGCCCGTACGTGCCGTCCACCCACTGGTCCGGCCACCAGCGCATCCACCAGTACGCGGGCGAGGTCACCGAGTCCTACGGCGGCCACACGATCACCATCGACCGCGACTACCTCGACGTGGCCACCGGTACCTCCCCGCAGCCCGGTTGCGCCACGGTGAACCTCGACTTCACCGCCTACGGCACCGTCCGGAGCGGGTCGACCGGCCCCCTGGTCATGGCAGCCCAGTGCCTGCTGCGGGCCGCCGGCCACGACCCGGGCACCCCGGACGGGATCTTCGGCCCGGGCACCACCACCGCCGCCAGGAACTTCCAGTCCGGTGCGGGGCTGGCGGCGGACGGCGTGATCGGCGCCAGGACGTGGACCGCGCTGCTGTCGCGCGGGACCACGCCGACCCTGCGGGAGGGTGCGACGGGCGAGGCCGTCACCCGGCTGCAACGCGCGCTGACCGCCGCACTCGGCCGCACGGTGAGCATCGACGGTGTCTTCGGCCCCGGCACCACGCAGGCCGTGCGCGACTACCAGTCCACGCGGGGGCTGGTGAACGACGGCGTCGCCGGCTCCGCCACCTGGGGCGCCCTCCAGTCAGGAAGGTGAGAAAGGCATCATGAGACAACTCGGCCGTGTCATCGCGCTGTTCGCGGCGGTGGCCGCCCTCCTCCTCGGAGCGGGCCTGCCCGCGCAGGCCTTTCCGCAGGCCGCGTTCCCCCTCACGAGCAACGGCAACCGGGGCACCGACGTCATCGCCCTGCAGCACCTGCTCGCCGCACACGGCCGTCCGGTGACCGTCGACGGCGTCTTCGGTTCCGGCACCCACAGTGCCGTCGTGGCGTTCCAGCAGGCCGAGGGGCTGACCGCCGACGGCGTCGTCGGCCCCGCCACCTGGGGCGCGCTCGCCGTCACCGTACGGCAGGGCGACGACGGCCCCGCGGTGCGGGCCGTCCAGACGCTGCTCAACGCGAAGCGGTCGGCCGGGCTGTCGGCGGACGGGGCGTTCGGGCCCGCCACGCAGACGGCGGTCCGCGCCTTCCAGTCACACGCCGGGCTCGGCGCTGACGGCGTCGTCGGGCCGGCCACCTGGAAGAACCTGCTGTGGCACTACGAGAACATCGACTTCGGCCCGGGCACGATGTGCGCGCAGAGCCCTGACGGCAACGCGAACGCGCACTGGGCGACGGCGGGTGCCGTCGCCCAGCTCGAAGCGGCCGCCGCCGCCTTCGCGGGCACCGGGAACGGCCCCCTGCCGGTCGGCGACGCGAGCTTCGAGCACGGCGGGGACATCCCCGGCCACGCCAGCCACGAGGTCGGGCTGGACATCGACGTGTGGCCGGTGCGCACCGACTCGGCGCAGTGCACCGCGGGCCGCATCACCTGGCAGTCGGCGACGTACGACCGCGCGGCCACCCGCCGCCTCGTCCAGGAGATCCGCGCGAAGGCCCCCGGCCACATCGAGCTGATCTACTTCAACGACCCTCAGCTGATCTCGGAAGGCTTGACGACGAGCTACCCCAACCACGACAACCACCTGCACATCCGCTACCGGTGAGCGGGCGGGCCAGGGGGTCGTACGGCCCCCTGGCTCCCACCTGGACCGTGTGCGCCGGCCGGCCTCAGCGGCCCTCCTGCTCCAGCCGTTCCCGGGCCTGGGTCGCGAGGACCGCGGCCTGGATGCGACGCTCGACACCGAGCTTGGCCAGCAGCCGGGAGATGTGGTTCTTCACCGTCTTCTCGGCGAGGTAGAGCCGCCGGCCGATCTGGCGGTTGGTGAGGCCCTCCCCGATGAGGGCCAGGATCTCCCGCTCCCGCTCGGTGAGACCAGGCAGCGCGTCGGGCTCCGGCTCCGGCTCCTGCGTCTGGCGCAGCCGGGCCATGAGCCTGGCCGTGGCACTCGGGTCGAGCAGGGACTGCCCGGCGGCCACCGTGCGGACCGCGGACACCAGGTCGGAGCCCTGGATCTGCTTGAGCACGTACCCGGACGCACCGGCCATGATCGAGTCCAGCAGGGCCTCCTCGTCGTCGAAGGAGGTCAGCATCAGACAGGCCAGGTCCGGCATCCGGGAACGCAGCTCCCGACACACGGACACGCCGTCGCCGTCGGGCAGCCGGACGTCGAGCACCGCGACGTGCGGGCGCAGGGCGGGCACCCGCACGAGGGCCTGCTCGGCAGTGGCGGCCTCGCCGACGACGGCGATGTCCGGTTCGTCGTCGAGCAGGTCGTGCACCCCGCGTCGTACCACCTCGTGGTCGTCCAGCAGGAAGACCCGGATCGGGTGGTCGGGGCCGGGCTTCTCGCCGTCCGCCATCACATGCTCCTCGTCCCGCGCTGTCGCATCCCGCACCGGGCCCCGCCCGCCGGGCGGCTTCCGATCCCTCCTACCGCAGATCCTGCGCGATGCGGGGCCGGAGGACCAGGGCCGATCGGCCCTGGTCGCCCTCACACCGCGCATCCGCAACGAGTACCCGGCCACAGCGTGTCCCACCGGCAGGGGCGGACGCGGCAGCCGGGGCTGCCGCGGACGCGCCACGAGCGGTTACGTTGAGGTCATCGGCGTGGACCACCGGGCTCGGAGGGGCGCATGGCAGGCAAGAAGACGGCGAAGGTGCCGCGCGCGGCGTACGAGCGGGAGCTGCTGCGGCTGCAGACGGAGCTGGTGAAGCTCCAGGAGTGGGTGCGCGCGGAGGGAGCCCGGCTCGTCGTGGTCTTCGAGGGCCGGGACGCCGCCGGCAAGGGCGGCACCATCAAGCGGGTCACCGAACACCTCAACCCGCGGGTCGCCCGCATCGCGGCCCTGCCCAAGCCGACCGAGCGCGAGCGGACCCAGTGGTACTTCCAGCGGTACGTGGAGCAGCTGCCGGCCGCCGGTGAGATCGTGCTGTTCGACCGGTCCTGGTACAACCGGGCCGGTGTGGAGCATGTGATGGGCTTCTGCACACAGGAGGAGTACCAGCTCTTCCTGCGCCAGTGCCCGATCTTCGAGCGGATGCTGGTGGAGGACGGGATCCTGCTGCGCAAGTACTGGTTCTCGGTGAGCGACGGTGAGCAGCAGGAGCGTTTCCGGCGCCGGCTGGAGGATCCCCTCAGGCGCTGGAAGCTGTCCCCGATGGACCTGGAGTCGCTCAGGCGCTGGGAGGCGTACTCGCGGGCGAAGGACGAGACGATGGTGCACACCGACATCTCCGAGGCGCCGTGGTACGTCGTGGAGAGCGACGACAAGCGCCGGGCGAGACTGAACATGATCGCCCACTTGCTCGGCTCGGTGCCGTACCACGACGTGCCGCCGCCGGTGCTGGAGCTGCCGGAGCGGCCCGAGTCGACCGGCTACCAGCGCCCGCCGCGCGACCTGCAGACCTACGTCCCCGACCACGCGGCGAGCCTTTGAGCCGGCGTCCGTCGAACACCCGGGCCTTTTTCAGGCGCCGTGGTCCTGGCGGGGGACGACCGCGACCGGCGCGACGGCGTGGTGCAGCACGGTGTGCGTGGCAGCCGTGAGCGAGGAACAGGGCCGACAGGAGCCCCTCCCCCGGCGCCGTACGACCCGCACGTCCCCGCAGGCGACTCCGTCTTCGCCGCCCTGCGCGTCGGCGCCCGGGGCTACCTGCTCAAGGAGGCGGACGGCACCGGCGTCCACCGGGCCCTGCTCGGTGTTGCCCGCGGCGAGGCGGTCTTCGGGCCCCGGATCGCCCAGCGTGTGCTGTCCCACTGGGCCGCGCCGCCGCCCGCCGTGAGAACCGCCCTGCCCTTTCCGCATCTCACCGACCGCGAACGCGAGACGCTCGACCTGATCTCCCGGGGCCTGGACAACGCGTCCATCGCGCGTCGCCTGAACCTCTCCGAGAAGACCGTCCGCAACCGCGTCGGCGACGTCCTGGCGAAACTCCACGCCCGCTCGCGTACCGAGGCGGCGGCGCTCGCGCGGGACGCGGGGCCGGGGCATCCCCGCCCCTCCGGGCAGGAGCGGACGCGGCTCAACGGGCCAGCAGGTCCCGGATCGTCGCCGTGATCTCGTCCGGCGCCTCCTCGGCCATGAAGTGCCCGGCCCGGGTCAGCCGGTGGTCCAGGTCCGGCGCCCAGGCCCGCCACACGCCGGCGGCGTCGTAGCCCAGGCGCGCGCCCCAGTCCTGCTGGACGACCGTCACGGGCATGGCCAGTTGCGAGCCGGCGTCCAGGTCCGCCTGGTCGTGGGTGACGTCGATGCCCGCCGAGGCCCGGTAGTCGGCGACGATCGACGGCACGGCGGCGGCGCTCGCCCGCAGGTACGCGGACCGGATCTGCGGCGGCAGGGCGGCCGGGTCGCCGGCCCAGGCGTCGAGGAACGAGCCGAAGAACGCGTCCGCGCTGTTGGCGATCATCGTCTCGGGCAGGCCGGGCGGCTGCGCCATCAGGAAGAGGTGGTAGCCGACCGCCGCCGGGACGCCGTGCAGCACGTTCCACATGTCGAGTGTCGGCACGATGTCGAGGATGCCCAGGTGCGTGATGGTCTCCGGGTGGTCCAGTCCGGCCCGGAAGGCGACCAGCGCCCCCCGGTCGTGCCCGACGAGGGCGAAGTGGTCGTGGCCGAGGGCGGCCGCCAGCTTCACGATGTCGGCGGCCATGGTGCGCTTGGCGTAGACCTCGGGACCGGTGGCCGCCGGCTTGTCGCTGGCGCCGTAGCCGCGCAGGTCGGGGCAGATCACGGTGTGCCCGGTGGCGAGCCGCTCGGCGACGTGCCGCCACATCAGGTGGGTCTGGGGGAAGCCGTGCAGCAGCACGACCGGGCTGCCGCTGCCGCCGACGGCGGCGGCCAGCTCCACACCGTCCGCGCCGGGCAGGCGGACGTGGTCGAAACCGGGAAACGTGAGCGTCATGGGAAGCCGTCCTTCTGGCAGGGAGTGACGGGATCAGCCTGGGCGACGCCGATCAGCAGCCGATCAGTGCGGCTGGGCGGGCCCCGCTGCGGGCACGGAGGATGGGGGCATGCGAATCGACGTGCTCGGTGCCGTACGGGCCTTCCACGACGACGGCCGTCCGGTGGGCCTGGGCGGGCCCCGTCACCGCGAGGTGCTCGCCCGGCTCGTCGCCGCCGAGGGGCGGATGGTCCCGACCGACACCCTCGTCGCCGACCTGTGGACCGATCCGCCGGCGCGAGCCGTGGGCGCCGTGCGTACGTTCGTCGCCGCGCTGCGCCGTGCCCTCGAACCCGACCGGCCGCCCCGCGTCCCGCCGCACGTCCTGGTCACCGAGGGTCCCGGTTACGTGCTGCGCCTGCCGCGTGAGGACGTGGACGCGCATCGCTTCCAGGACACCCTGGCCCGCGCGCGGCGCGACCCCGGCGCCGTCACGGAACTCGGCACGGTGCTCGCGGCCTGGCGGGGACCCGCCTACGCCGATGTGACCGGCTCCGCGTGGGCGGAACGCGAGCGGACCCGCTTGGAGGAGCTCAGGCTGGAGGGGGTGGAACTGCACGCCCGCATCCTCCTCGATGCCGGGGAAGGGGCCGGCCTCGTCCCCGAACTGAGGACCCACGTCGCCGAGCACCCCTGGCGGGAGCCGGCCTGGGGACTGCTCGCCCGCGCCCTGCACCGGGCGGGCCGCCGGGCCGACGCGCTGGCCACCCTCCGCCGCGCCCGCGCCATGCTCGTCGGCCAGCTCGGGCTCGACCCCGGTGCCGAACTCCGGAACCTGGAGACCGACCTCCTCAACGGCACCGTGCCCGGCGCGGCGGCCACCACCTCATGGACCGGCTCCGGGGTCCGGCTCGGTCCGCGCACCACCGTGGACCTGGCACGCACCCTCGCGCTGGCCGGTGGCGACGCGCTGGTCCACTCGCGACGCGACCGCCTCGCCGCCGTCGAGGCGGCGGAACGCACAAGCGACCTCTTCCTGACCGCCCGGGTCATCGGCGCCTACGACGTGCCGGCCCTCTGGAGCCGGGCCGACGACCCCGAGCAGTCCCGTGCGGTCGTCGCGGCCGCCGAGCGCACGCTGAGCGCGCTCGGCCCCGGCTGCCCCGCCGACCTGGCCGCCCGGCTCCTGGCCACGGTCGCCGTCGAGAGCCGCAGCGCCGATCTGTCCGGCCCCGAGCTCACACACGCGTGGCAGGCGGCCCGGCAGGCGGAGGCGCTGGCCCGGGACCTGGCCGATCCCGCCCTGCTGGCGTTCGCTCTGAACGGCGTGTTCCTGCAGTCCTTCGCCCGCCCCGGCCTCGCTGCGCGCCGGGACCGGATCGGCGCCGAGATCCTCGACCTGGCCACCCGTCACGAACTGCCGAACTTCGCGGTGCTGGGCCGGCTCGTGCGCCTGCAGTCCGCCTCGGCGCTGGGCGATCTCGACGCCGCGGCCGCGCACGCCGAGGCCGCCGAACGGCTCGCCGCCCACACGGAGGCACCGCTCGTCCCCGTCCTCACCGGATGGTTCCGGGCCCGGGTCGCGGCCGCGCGCAGCACCGAACCGGGCGGTCCGGCCGCCGCCGCCGCGGCAGCCCACTACCGCGCCGCCGAGGACACCCTCAGGACTGCCGGCATGCCGGGGCTGCACCGCGGCCTGTTCCCGCTCGCTCTCCTGGGCCTGCGTCTGCTGCACGACCGGCCCGCGCCCACCGATCCCCGCCTCGACTGGGGCCCGTACCGGCTCTGGGCGCGCCCGCTGGTGCTGCTCGCCCAGGGCGGGGAGGAGCAGGCCCGTGCGGCCCTCGCCGCGGTGCCCAAGCCCCCGCGCGACCACATGCAGGAGGCCCTGTGGTGCCTGACCGCCCGTGCCGCCGTACGCCTCGGCGAGCGCGGTGTCGCCGCGCGCGCCGCTGCCGCCCTGCGCGGCGCCCGCACCGAACACGCGGGCGCCACCTGCGGCATGCTCACCCTGGGCCCGGTGACGCGGTACCTGGCCGAGGCGGAGGCGTGCGTCGAGGCGGGATGAGCGAAAGCGATCGGTTCACCCGCCTGCCCGGCATCGTCCCCGGCCGGAGGGACGTCACCGCGCGTGGGACACGGCGCTCAGCACGGCTCCGTGGACGGCACGGGCCAGGCGGGAACCCCACCGGGAGCGCGGACCCATGAAGGCGTGGACCTCCCGGCCGGAGCCCGTGCGCGCGGCGACGCACACGGCGTCGGTGGGTGTGCCGGAGCAGTCGTAGCCTGCCTCCAGCAGCGCTTGGACCTTGGCTTCCGTGGCGGTGGCGACCGCGTTGACCAGGGCCGCGTCGGTCAGCGCCACGGGCAGCGCGACGATGATGTTGACGGTGCCGGGCCGTACGGGAGCGACCGTGCCCCCGGCGGGAGAGGCGGCCCAGCCCCGCACGCCGAGCCCCGCGGTGACGACGGCCTCCACACCGCCGTCGCACGAGAGGCCGTACGCCCGGACGTCGGCGGCCGTCATCAGTCCCACGCCCGTCCCCCGTGCGCCGGCGTCCCGGGCCAGGTCGGCGAGGTGCCGCTCCGGGTCGGTACGCCGGTATCCGTGCGACACCTGCGCGTTGAGGACCCACTCGCGCGGCCCGATCCCACCGCCGAGCACGGCGCTGCCGATCATGCGCCAGTCGCCCCCCGCCCGCCACAGCAGACCGTGCAAGCGCTCGCCGTCCTCGACCCGGGTGAGGTGCTGCACGCGAAGCAGCCCGGGGACGGCGGGGTGGGGCGAGGGAAGGACGGTGGTCACCGGACGGGAACTCCTTGCGCGGCGGGGCCGGATGATCCTATGTCCCACCGTCACGGCCCGGGCACCGGGACCGCTTCACCGGCGTCAGCGTTCGCTCACCGGCACCCGCCACACCAGCGTCGTACCTCCGTCCTCCGGGCAGGTCCACTCGAGCTCGCCGCCCAACTGCCGGGCCCGTTCCGCCATGTTGGCCAGGCCGCTGCGGCGGCCCTCGGCCGGGATGCCCACACCGTTGTCGGAGACCTCCAGCCGGACCCGGCGGCCGTCGGTCGCGAGGACGACCTCGGCGCGGCCGGCCCGCGCGTGCCGGGCGACGTTGGTCAGGGCTTCCGAGAGGACCGCCATGAGGTGGTCGGCGGTCTCCTTCGGTACCTGCGTGTCGAGCAGACCTTCCATCCGCAGACCGGGCGCGAAGCCCAGCACGGGTGCCGCCTCCCCGACCGCGCGTACCGCGCGGGCCCGCAGGCCGGTGCCCGCGGCGCTCTCACGCGAGCGCAGCCCGAAGATCGTCGACCTGATGATCTTGATGGTTTCGTCCAGGTCGTCGACCGCCCGCGCCACCCGCTCCGAGGCCTCGGGGTGCTCGATGAATCGGCCCGCGCTCTGCAGCGTCATGCCGGTCGCGAACAGCCGCTGGATCGCCAGGTCGTGCAGGTCACGGGCGATGCGGTCACGGTCCTCCAGAAGCGCGATCTGCTCGGCCGTCTGGCGGCGCTCGGCGAGCTCCATGGCGACCGCGGCCTGGGCGGCGAACGCCTTGAGGGGTTCCGTCTCCCGCTCGAAGAACACGGTCTGGCCGGCCTGGCGCACCAGCAGTACGACGCCGCGCACCCCCTCGCCGCTGCCGATCGGAGCGGCCACGGCGGGACCGAGACCGGTGAAGCGCGGCGGGTCCGGCGAGATCCGCTCGTCCTGGGAGACATCGGAGCTGGTGACCGTCGCGGCCTCGGCGAGCGCCCGGCCGATGAGACTCTTCCCGACCGGCAGCACCAGGCCGCGGTGGGCATCCGCGTCCTCCCCGAGGGCCAGTTCCACCGTGAGCGAGGACGTGTCCTCCATGGGCACGGCCACCACCGCGAGTGCGGCGCCGGTGATCTCCATGGCCCGCTCCGCGATCAGCCGGAGGACGCCGTCGCGTTCGCTGCCCGACATGATGGCGTGGGTGATCTCCGCGCTCGCCTGCAGCCAGCGCTCGCGCCGCCGGGACTCCTCGTACAGGCGGGCGTTGTCGATCGCGACGCCCGCAGCGACGGCGAGGGTGGAGAGCACCGACTCGTCGTCCTCGTCGAAGTGCGCGCCGCCCCGCTTCTCGGTCAGGTACAGATTGCCGAAGACCTGGTCGCGCACGCGGATCGGGACGCCGAGGAAGGTGTTCATCGGCGGGTGGTTGGGCGGGAAACCGTACGAGGCGCTGTGCTCGGAGATCTTCACCAGCCGCAGGGGCTCGGGGTGCCGGATCAGCTCGCCCAGGATGCCGTGGCCCTCCGGATAGTTGCCGATGCGGGTGATCTGCTCCTCGGTGAGGCCGACGGTGAGGAAGTCCGACAGCCGTCTGCCGTCGGGCCCGATCACTCCGAGCGCCGCGTACTGGGCGTCGACGAGGACCGCCGCGGCCTGCACGATGCTGTACAGCGCCTGTTCGAGGTCAAGCTCGCGGCCGACCGACAGCACCGCCTCCAGCAGGCTGTGGACCCGGTCGCGGGTGCCCCGGGCCGCGTCGAGGCGTGCCTGCAGCTCCTCAAGCAACTCGTCCAGGCGCAGTTGCGGGAGCCGCACCCGAGCCTCCCGGGCTTCCCGCGCCTCCGCGGAGCTCTCCACGCCCTGTCCTCCTGGTCCGTCCCACCGTGCCACGGGCCGAGCGTCCCGCTCCTCCCACCGTATCGGGGCGCGCATTCCTCGTCGGTCGGCTCGGTGGACGTCTGCCGGATCTCGACAAACATGAGGCCCCTCCGGGTTCGGGTGTCGGGCGGGAGCGGGGACCGGCCGCACGTGTCCCACCGTCATGGCCCAGGCACCGGGACCGGCGCACCGGCCCCCACAGGGCCGATCGGTCCCTGCCGCGGTCCCCGGGCGTCCCGCTCGTCCGGGTCACGTCGTCCGCGACGGCCCTGAGGGCCGGTGGTGCGTGCTGGTCCGTCCAGGGGAACCCGGTGCCCGGACCCGCGCGGCTGTCGCGGAGGGACCATCGGCCCGGGCCGTGGCCTGGTAGGCCCCTCTCCATCGAGGCATTTCCGGCCGAGGCTCGTCGGCACAGTACGCCGAGGGTTCGAAGGTCCGTGTCGGCGGACCGCAGCAAGGGAGCGCGCAGTGAGTGATCCGGTGGTCGTCGTGGGGGTGGACGGGTCCGCGTCGAGTCTCGACGCGGTCGACGTGGCGGCGCGCGAGGCGCTGCTGCGCGGGGCTTCCCTGCGGCTGGTGCACGCCTTCGGTCACCCGTCGGGGCACCTGCCCGGTGCGGCACCGTGGAATCCGGCCGGTCACAGCCTCGAACCGATGCTGCGAGGAGAACTGGCCCGGGCGGAGGAGCGAGCACGCACGGTCGCGCCGGGCCTCGACGTCACGCGTTCCGTGGTGGCCGGCGACGCGGTTCGCGTGCTGGAGATCGAGTCGCGTGCCGCGGCGCTGACGGTGGTGGGCCACCGCGGCCTGAGCGGCATCCCGGAGTTGCTGGTGGGTTCCACGGCGGTACACCTGGCCGTTCACGGTCACGGCCCGCTGATGGTGGTGCGCGGCCGGCCGGACCCGTCCGGGCCGGTGCTGCTGGCCGTGGACGGATCCCCGGCCGGGGAGGCAGCGGTCGACTTCGCCTTCGCCGAGGCCGCGTTGCGGCAGGCGCCGCTCGTGGCGCTGCACGTGTGGAACACCTGGAGCGAGCGCGCCTACGAGGGTCCCGGGGATCCGCTCAACGCGGTCGTGGCGGACGCCGAGCGGCTCCGCGAGGCCGAGCAGCACCTCCTGGACCGGACGGTGGCCCGCCGGGAGGCCACCCATCCACAGGTCGTGGTCGAGCGGCGTCTGGTGCGCTCCCGGATCCGCCCCGCGCTCCTCGATGCCGCCAGGGAGGCTCAGCTGGTGGTCGCCGGAACCAGGGGCCGAGGGGGTTTCACCGGTCTGCTGCTCGGCTCGGTCGGCCAGGCGCTGCTCCACCACGCGGAATGCCCGGTCGCCGTCGTCCGCGTCCAGGGATGAACGCGCCTCGCGGCCGGCGTCGCGACTGACCGCACGTCGCGACCGGCCGCGCACGACCCTTCACGTGAGCCATGCGGCGGCCTCGCGGCTGCGGGGCCGTGTCGCGCCCATGCCCTCGATGTCGTGCTCGGCGGCGTCCAGCAGCCGCTGGGCGAGGTCCCTCATGGCCCTGCCCGCGGCCAGTTCCTCGCCGATCTCCGGCACGTTCGCATCGGCCGGGTGGCAGTGCGCCGTCCCACGCCCGGTGATCGCGGTGTCGCCTGTGTCCAGCACGGCGTGTGCCTCGGTCGTTCCCTCGTCGTCCTCGAAAACCCGGAGTCGGACGTTCCATTCCAGGGTGTGCGTCATGGGGTCCCTCCTTGCTCCGTGACTCCAGCTTCGTACCGGACGGAGGCGGCCGCCAAGGCTCGCTCGCCGCTCGCCGCTCGCCGCTCGCTTCTCGCCGCACGCAGGCGACCGCGCCGGAGCGGCCACGCCGTGGAACAGTGGGAGGAGCGGAACACGCGCCCCGCGCGTGCGGGCCGGACGAAGGGGCCAGGATGCGTCTCCCAGTGCTGGCGGGCATCGACGGTTCGGCGCGCGCGACGAGCGCGGCGCACTGGGCGGCGCGGGAGGCCGTGCTGCGTGGTGTCGCGCTGCGGCTGTTGCACGCGTTGCCGCAGTTTCCCGGAGCCTCCGTTCCCGGCCCGGCCCTGGAGCGGCTGCGCGCGCTGGGGGCCGAGGTGCTGCGGCGGGCGGTCGCGGACCTCACCGAACGCCACCCGGGTCTCGAAGTGGAGGCCCGGCAGGCGGGTGAGGCCCCGGCCGACGCCCTGCTCGGCGCGGCCCGGGACGCCGGCCTGATCGTCGTGGGCGCCCGCGGTGCGGGCGGCTTCGAGGGGCTGGCGGTCGGGTCCGTCGCCCTGCGGACGGCGGCGGCCGCGCCGTGCCCCGTCGTGCTCGTCCCGGGCCACCCCGGCACCTTCGCCGAGCGAACGCCCGCGGTCCGCGGCACGGGCCAGGTCGTGCTGGGCTTCGACGCTCACCGTCCGGCCGGTGAGGCGGCGGGCTTCGCGTTCCCGGCCGCCGAGGCGCGCGCCGCGCGTCTGCGCGTGGTGCAGGCCTGGGCCCTGCCGGCCGAGTCCGTCTCGCCCCGCAGCCTCGTGGTGACCGAGGAGGACCGCGCCACCTGGGAGGACCAGGAGGTCCTCGGTCTCTCCGACGCCCTGCGCCCGTGGCGGGAGAAGTACCCGCGCGTGGCGGTCGCCACCGATCTGATGCTGCTCCCTCCCGCGGAGGCGCTGGTGAACGCCTCCCGGAGCGCGGACCTGCTCGTCGTGGGGCGCCGCACCGAGACGCGGACGGCCGAAGGCCGCCTCGGCCCGGTCACTCACGCCGTGCTGCACCACGCCCGCTGCCCGGTCGCCGTCGTACCGTACGCCGCGTGACGGTTCAGCCGTAGAACACCCCGAACTCGTCGTAGAGCGGCGCCGCCACCACCTTGTTCTCGGCCGTGGCCTCCGCGAGGGGGACCCGGACGATGTCCGTGCCGCGCAGGGCCACCATGCAGCCGAAGTCCCCTTGCCGGACGGCGTCGATGGCGTGCAGCCCGAAGCGGGTGGCCAGCCACCGGTCGAAGGGGCTCGGGGTGCCGCCGCGCTGGATGTGGCCGAGGACGGTGGTGCGGGCGTCCTTCTCGGTGCGGGCCGAGATCTCCTGGGCCAGCCATTCGCCGATGCCGGACAGCCGCACATGGCCGTACTCGTCCAGCGACCGGTCCTTCACCACCAGCTGTCCCTCCTTGGGGACGGCCCCTTCGGCCACGACGACGATGGGCGCGTAGTTGATCTCGAAGCGGCGCCTCACCTGCTCGCAGACCTCGTCGATGTCGAACGGCCGCTCCGGGATGAGGATGACGTTGGCGCCACCCGCGACGCCGGCGTGCAGCGCGATCCAGCCCGAGTGCCGCCCCATGACCTCCACGACGAGGGCGCGCATGTGTGATTCGGCGGTGGTGTGGAGGCGGTCGATGGCCTCCGTGGCGATCCCGACGGCGGTGTCGAAGCCGAAGGTGAAGTCGGTGCCCGAGACGTCGTTGTCGATGGTCTTCGGCACGCCGACCAGGTTGATCCCCTGCCGGCTGAGCTCCGTGGCCGCGCCGAGCGTGTCCTCCCCGCCGATCACGACGAGCGCGTCCACGTCGTTCGCGGCGAGGGTCTCCCGCACCCGCTCCAGCCCGTTCTCGTGCTTGAACGGGTTCGTGCGCGACGAGCCGAGGATGGTCCCGCCCCGCGGGAGGATGCCCCGCACGCTGGAGATGTCCAGGGGGACGACGTCGTTCTTGAGGAGGCCGAGCCAGCCGTCCCGCACTCCGACGAACTCGAAGGAGTACTCCTGCACGCCCTTGCGGACGGCGCTGCGGATCACGGCGTTGAGGCCCGGACAGTCACCGCCGCCGGTCAGCACTCCGACCTTCATGGGTCCTCTCCCATCCGCTGCGCACCCGTCCGGTCGCGGCCCTCGTCACGAGCGGGGACCGCTGCGGGGCCCATGAACCGCCGGGCCTTCCACCAGCGTCCCTCGCTTCCGCGGGCGATGGCCACTCGACGGACGCCGACCGGCGGGCGCGACGCCGGGACAGGTGCGCCGGTGGGCGGGGCGCTGCGCCGGTGGGCGGGTGGGTCGGGGGCGCAGGTCCCGGTCCGGGGCCGTATGGCCCCATATCGATGCCCGAGCGGCCCGTGGTGTCCCCGCCCCCGTGCGGCGCAGGCTGACATCAGGGGACCGCATCGGTACGCGGAGGACATCATGCACATCAGTCCGCACATCGTCAGCGACGTCATGACCCCCACCGTCGTGGCGGTGGGCCGTGACGCCTCGTTCAGGGACATCGTCAAGATCATGCAGCAGTGGAAGGTCAGTGCCGTTCCCGTGCTGGAGGGCGAGGGCCGGGTGATCGGTGTCGTGTCCGAGGCGGATCTGCTGCTCAAGGAGGAGTTCCGGGACAGCGACCCCGACCGGTTCACCCAGATGCGTCGCCTGTCCGACCTGGCCAAGGCCGGCGGTCTGACCGCCGCCGACCTGATGAGCGCCCCGGCCGTCACCGTCCGTCCCGACGCCACGCTCGCGCACGCCGCCCGCGTCATGGCCCGGCGCAAGGTCAAGCGGCTGCCGGTCGTCAGCGACGAGGGGCTCCTGGAAGGCGTGGTCAGCCGGGCCGATCTGCTCAAGATCTTCCTGCGGGACGACGACGAGATCGCCGCGGAGGTCCGCAAGGAGATCCTGGCCCCTCTCTTCCCGGCCGCGCCGGAAACGGTCCGGGTTGAGGTCAGCGACGGCGTCGTCACCCTCGCCGGGCGGGTCGGCGACACGTCCCTGGTACCCATCGTCGCCCGCCTGGTGCGTTCCGTCGAAGGCGTCGTCGACGTCGACATGGCCCTGTCCGGCGGGCCCCGGGTGAAGAACCCCGGGTGAGACCCCCGGGCGAGTCCCCTTCCTCCCGCACACCGCACACACCGCGCCCACGGCACCGCGGAACGGTCGCCACCGGGACGCCCGATGGTCACAGTCGGGCCCCGGTACGGTCCCGTGAGGGCCGGAGGAGCTCATTCCGTGCTGCAGTCGGTGCATGGCCTCACCGACCACGGACAGCCGGGACCTCCCCCCGGACCACCCGGTCCGCGAACGCCCTTCCCGTCTGGTCGACATCGTGGTCGCCGTCCTGCTTCTCGTGGCGGACGCGGTCATCGTCGTCGTCGCCACGCTGCTGTTCGTCATGGTCGGCCTGGGCACCGCGCGGTCGCCGCACTCCGGGGCCACCGCCCACCACTCCCGCGACGTTCCCGTCCCGATCTGGTTCGTCGTCTGGGGCCTGCCGGCCGTGGCAGCGGCCGGCGCCGTCGTACACGCCCGCCTCAGGATGCCGGTCACCGCCGTCGTCCAGAGCCTGTTCACGCTCGCGTGCACCTTCCTGGCCGTGATCTGGACGCGCATGCTGCTGTCGTGACGCACTGTCCGCTCGCCGATACCGGGGGCTCACTGATCCGAACAGGGCCGGACAGGGAACAGAGAGCCGTAACGGACACGGTCCTTGACGGAACATCAGCCCGCTCGCCCGAACCGGCGAGTCCTCAGGGCCTGCGGACGGGGGCCGCGCCGACCCAGGCGTGGTACGCCTCAAGGTCGACGTTGCTGCCGCACACGATGGTGACCACATGCCGGCCGGCGAAACGGTCGCGGTTCTCGAGGATCGCCGCGATGCCCAGCGCGGCCGACGGTTCGACGACGAGACCGGCGCGGTCGAGAAGCATGCGCATGCCGGCGACGATCGACGCCTCTTCGACCAGGACGGCGTCGTCGGCGACCAGCAGCAGGTCGTCCAGGACGGCCGGGATGGGACACCGGCCGGCGACGCCGTCGGCGATGGTGACGGCAGAGTCGGTGGTGACGACGCGTCGCCCGCGCCACGAGTGGGTCATCGCCGGTGCGCCCGAGGGCTGGACGCAGATCACCTCGACGTGGGGCGCCAGCTCCTTGAGCACATGGCCCACGCCGGTGGCCAGTGCGCCGCCGCCGAGCGCGATCAGGACGGCGTCGAACGACGGGGCCGCCTCGGCCAGTTCCAGCCCGATGGTCGCCGCGCCCTCGCAGGTCTCCACGTCCAGGCTGTCTTCCAGCAGCCGGATGCCGCTTGCGCGGGCGAGCGCCGCCGCCCGCTCACGGGCCGACTCGTGGTCGCCGTCCACCAGTTCCAGCGTGGCGCCCAGTGCGCGGATGCGATCGAGCTTGGCCGCGGTCGCGAAGCGGGACGCCACGACGGTGACGTCGAGTCCCCGGCCGCGGGCGGACCAGGCCAGCGCCTGACCCAGATTGCCCGCACTGGCGCACACCACGGCTCGCCGGCCGTCCTCGGCGAGCAGACGCGTGACGAGTTCGGTGCCACGGCCTTTGAAACTGCGGACGGGGTTGGCCGTTTCGAGCTTGATGCTCACCGCGCATCCGAGGCCTGGCTCCAGCGCATCGCAGCGGTACAGCGGAGTGCCGAGGAAGACGGGGTCGATCATCCGGGCGGCCGCCCGGATCCGGGCGGTGTCGAGGCGTGTGCGCCGCATGGCGGAGAGCCTAACGCCGCCCCCACACGTGGGCGGCTCCCGCTCCTGCGTACAGGAGGGGAGCCGCCCAGGTGTGTCCGTCAGGTCTGCGCCCGCGCTCGGTCAGGCGTGACGGTGGGTGCGCCGGTTGCCGGTGACGAGACGGTAGAGGGCCAGCAGGATCATGGAGCCGACGATCGCGGCGATCCAGGTGGAGAGTTCGAAGAACCCGTCGATGGAGTCCACGCCGAAGATGACCTTGCCCAGCCAGCCGCCGAGCAGACCGCCGGCGATGCCGATGAGCATGGTGATGATGATGCCGCCGGGGTCCTTGCCCGGCATCAGAGCCTTGGCGATGACGCCCGCGAGCAGCCCGATGATGATCCAAGCAATGATGCCCATGATGCCTCTCCACTTCGCCGTATAAAGACTGTGTTAGGTCATCGGGTGCACAGTTTCGGCCCGAACAAACGTCTCCCTCCGGTAAAGCTCCGTCCACGGCGGCACCAAGATCGATTGTCAGTGGCGGGTGAGAGGGTGGAACCATCGCCGGAACGAGGGGGAGTCGTGACGACCGCAACCCAGAACTACATCAACCACGTTGCTCTTGTGCTGGACGCCAGCTCGTCCATGTCGCATCTGAGCGGCAAGGTGGTCGAGGTCGCCGATCAGCAGATCGCCTATCTCGCGCGCCGTTCGAGGGAGCTGGATCAGGAAACGCGCGTCACGGTGTACGTCTTCGCCGACAAGGTGGAGTGCGTGATCTACGACAAGGACGTGCTGCGCATGCCGTCCCTGAAGCAGCTGTACCGGCCCGGTGGGATGACGGCCCTGCTGGCGGCCGCGCTGAAGTCGCAGAGTGAACTGGCCCAGACGGCCCAGCTGTACGGCGACCACAGCTTCCTGACGTTCGTGCTGACCGACGGACAGGAGAACGCGAGCCATCGGTGCCCGGACGCCCCGTCCCGGGATCCGCGGGAACTGGTCCGTGCCGTGGCCCGGATGATGGAGACGCAGCAGGACAACTGGACGCTCGCGGTCCTGGTGCCGGACCAGATGGGCAAGCGGGAGGCCATGCAGTGCGGCTTCCCCAAGGACAACATCGCGATATGGGACGCCACCAGCACCCAGGGGCTCGAAGAG
This sequence comes from Streptomyces sp. NPDC085932, assembly GCF_044540525.1. NCBI lineage: Bacteria > Bacillati > Actinomycetota > Actinomycetes > Kitasatosporales > Streptomycetaceae > Streptomyces > Streptomyces sp. NPDC085932. The sequence continues at coordinate 173,827 of NZ_JBITSJ010000006.1, read as the reverse complement.
GCCGGCCAGGTCATCCGGCAGGCCACCGAGAACTTCATGGTGGGCCGCACGCAGGGTATCCGGGGTTCCCGGGCGGTCTTCTCCACCGGCGCCGACGCGGTGAACCAGGACACCATCAAGGCGGCCGGGCTCACGCCGATCGATCCGTCGACGTACCAGCTGATCCCGGTGGCCCGCGACGCGGCGATCCGGGAGTGGGTCACCGAGTGCGGGCACACCTACCGCACGGGTGCGGCGTTCTACCAGCTGAGCAAGTCCGAGAAGATCCAGGCGCAGAAGCAGATAGCGGTGCTGGAGAAGAAGACGGACCGCGTGTACACGGGCCCCTCGGCCCGGACCCTGCTGGGTCTGCCGAACACGGAAGTGCGCGTCAAGCCGGACCACAACGACGACTTCACCATCTTCGTGCAGAGCACCAGCGTCAACCGCAAGCTGGTGTCCAACACCCGCCTGCTGCTGATGCTCTGACAAGTCGTCAGAACAGCTGTCCTCTCAGGTGCGAGGGTCCGCGGCGGCATCGCCCGCCGCCGCGAGACCGAGTTCGCAGGCGCCGAGAGGAGTGAAGAAGCGTTCGACGTCGGCGTCCGTCACCTCGGCAAGGTCGTTCGGCGACCAGCGGGGCCTGCGGTCCTTGTCGACGACCTGGGCACGGATCCCCTCGACCAGGTCGGGTGTGCCGAGAGCCGCGCAGGAGACGCGGTACTCCTGATCCAGGACGCGCTCCAGCGGGCCGAGTTCCCGGGCCCGGCGCAGGGAGGCGAGGGTGACCTTCAGGGCCGTAGGAGATTTGGCGTGCAGGGTCTCCGCTGCCTCCTTGGCCGCGGGGTCGCCGTGTGCGAGCAGCCGGCGCACGATCTCTTCCACGGTGTCGGCGGCGTAGCAGGCGTCGATCCAGTCCCGCTGGTCGTGCAGCGTCCCCCGCGGCGCTGTCCGCTCGACGCGGGCCAGCGCCTCGCTCACGGGCAGTTCGGCCAGGGAGTCGAGGAAGGGGCGCAGGGCCGCCGACGGCACATGGTGGTCGGCGAGCCCGCACAGCAGCGCGTCGGCGGCATCGGCTCGGCTTCCGGTCAGGGCGAGGTGGGTGCCCAGCTCGCCGGGGGCCCGGGCGAGCAGATAGGTGCCGCCCACGTCCGGCACGAACCCGATACCGGTCTCGGGCATGGCGACCTGGGACCGCTCGGTGACGACACGGACGCCGCCGTGGGCCGAGACGCCGACCCCGCCGCCCATCACGATGCCGTCCATGACGGCGAGGTACGGCTTGGGGTAGCGGGCGATCCGCGCATTGAGGCGGTACTCGTCGCGCCAGAACGCCCGGGTGGCGGACCCGTCGCCGTGGCGGGCGTCGTCGTGGATGGCCCGGATGTCGCCGCCGGCACACAGGCCTCGCTCCCCCGCGCCGGTGAGAACGACGGTCTCCACGGCCGGGTCGGCCTCCCACGCGGTGAGCGCCTCGTCGATGCGGCGGACCATCGTGTGCGTGAGGGCGTTGAGGGCGCGAGGCCGGTTGAGCGTGATGTGGGCGGCGCGTCCCGCTGTGTGGAAGAGGACGGGTTCCTCGGCTCCGCTCATCGGGGCCCCTCCGTCGACTCGTGGGCCGGGACGGCGCGCATGTGCAGCTCCCCTTCGGGTTCCGGTGGGCGAGGGTGCCGGACGTCCCTGGCACCCTCGGCCGACGACGAATCGTCTCGCCGCCACCGTACCTTCGGTGCCTGATGCCGGGTCCGGACGGGTCGGCGGGGTGGCGAGGCCGCGGCAGCCGCCTCGCGGAGCGGGGCTGGTGGGGCCTGCCCCACCGGCAAGCCGGTGGCACGCCCCACAGACCGGTCGCTCCCCGTGCCGTTAGCGTCCTGGTCCAGGGGCGCCGGGCCCTCTCGGCGTGCGCACCGGGCGGCGCCGTCTCCCCGATCAAGGGTTTCGCATGCGCAGCCTCGTACATCCACCCCGTGTCACCGCCGCACCCGGGCGGCGGATCGGCGTTCTGACCGCGGTGGCCGTGATGCTCCTGGCCGCCTTCTTCCTGGTGCCCCACGCACTGACCCATGAAGGCGTCCACGTCGGCAACGTCGGACGGAGCTTCCGCCAGGGCATGGCCGTGTACTGGGACTCCGGCAGCCGGGACCTCCCCCGGCAGCTGGACACCACGGTCGGCTTCTGGTTCCGCTTCCACCTCGTGAAAGCCGGTGTCTCCGCGCTCCTCCTCGCCACGGCCGTGCTCCTCGGCGCCGTCCTGTGGCGGTCGTCGCGGCAGCGGGCCGACCGGCCCGGCCGGATGGGCATCGTGCTGCCCGGGGTGCTCGTCGGGCTGCTCGGGCCCTTCGCCCTCGTCGGACTGGTGGCCAATGTGCAGGGCGCGGCGGCACCCTTCGCGTCGCTGTTGCCCCTCCTCACCAGCGGCGGTGGTGACGGCGATGTCGCCGCCGACCTGCCCGGGATCCGCCGGCAGGTCGCCGACTTCCCCACCGGCCGGCACTCCCCCGCCCTCACCATGATGGTCAGGGACTTCGCCCTGTACCACGCGGTCCTGGCGGCTTTGGCCACCGTGGTCGCGCTCGCACTGACCGGTGTCTGTGTCGTCCTGTGGCGGCGGCACCGGGTCACGCACGAGGTCCGTTCGAGGCGTGCGCTGAAGCTCGCTGTCGCCGCCACGGCGTCGGTGGCGGGCATCGCCCTGGTCGTCGCCGTCGCGAACGTGACCAGTGCCGCACACCCGGCCGAGGCACTCGCCGCTCTGCTCGACGGGGGATGGTAGGGCGCTCCGCGTCCGGCCCCCTCGGGCCCCCGTGGGGGAGCCCGGGAGGGCCGGGTCGGTCACGGCAGGATCTCGACGTACCCGTCGCTGCCGTGGACGCGGATGCGCTGACCGTCGCGGATCAGGCGGGTCGCCCCGTCCACGCCGACGACCGCGGGCAGGCCGTACTCCCGGGCGATCACCGCACCGTGGGTCATGAGGCCGCCCACCTCCGTGACCAGACCGGCGATGCCGACGAACAGGGGCGACCAGCTGGGGTCCGTGTAGGCCGTGACCAGGATGTCGCCGGCCTCCAGGTCGGCCTGCGCCATGTCCAGGACGACGCGGGCCCTGCCCTCGACGGTCCCGGCCGAGACCGCCAGCCCGACCAGGGCACCGGCCGGCACGTCCTCACGGCGGTACGCCCCGTTGAGGGCCTCGCCGTCGGAGGTGAGCACCCGGGGCGGGGTGAGCGTCCGGTAGGTCCGGAACGCGTCCTTGCGCTGCCGGATGATCCCGGCGTCCACCCGTCCCGAGCGCACCGCGTCGTGGAACTCCTGGAACGTGAGGTGGAAGACGTCCTCCCGCTCGGCGAGCACGCCGGCCCGTACGAGCCGGTCGGCCTCCTCCATGAGGGCCTGCTTGTAGACGAAGTAGCGGCTGATGATGCCGTACTTGGGGTACTCCCGGTATCCGATGAAGGTGCGGACCCGGTCGATCATCCGCTTGGTCTCGTCCGCTTTCCGGTCGCCGTCGGGCAGGGCCCGCAGGCGTGCCAGGACGTCCTGTTCCTTCCTCAGCGCCTCCTGCCGCCCCTGCTCGAAGCGCCGCCGGGCGGCGCCGGGCCGGAAGTTCCTGACGTTGTCGAGGATCGCCGGCACGAGCGTGGCGGGGCTTTCGCGCCAGCGGGGCCGGGTGATGTCGATCTCGCCGGCGCAGCGCATGCCGTAGCGGTCGAGGTAGGTCTCGATCGCGTCGCGTGCTTCGCCGCCACCCGGCAGTTTCGCCAGTTCGTCCAGGAAGTCGTCGTTCTCGACACCCTGGAGGAAGGCGACGACCTGGGGGTGCGGGCGGATGACGTCGGCGACGTCGAGGAGTTCGAGTCCCATCTGCGACGTGATGTTGCCGGGGGCGGAGAGCGTGAGCGTGTCGGCCGCGTTCTTCTCGCCCAGCCACTCCTCAAGCTGGTCGTTGAGCCACCACGTGGCCTCCATCCCGGCCATGATCACCTGCATGCTGAGGGGATCGGCGAGGACCCGCTTGTGCTCCTCGAAGGCTTCGAGGAGGAATGCGAACAGCGCCGGTCCGCTCTTCGTCCGGATCTCGCGTTTCAGGGCGGCGACGGACGCCCGGCTGCGCTCGATCAGTTCGGTGACGACGGCCGGATCGGTCTCGATCGGGGCGGCGGCGCCTCCGGGAGGCGGTCCACCGGGTCCGGTGTCCGGGAGGGACGGGACGAAGTCGCCCCGTTCCAGGAGGGTCTCCAGCGCGTCCCTGACCAGTGGGTCGCCCCGGCCCATGATCTCCAGCAGGGCGGCGCGGCTCGCGGGTGCGGCCAGGCGCCGGGTGACGTCGACGAACAGCCTGCCGCCCGCCTCGTGCATCGGTGCCATGGCTGTCAGCCGCCACATGGACAGCCCCAGGGGTTTCATGGCGTCGGTCATCATCTGCTGGTGCCCGACGGAGACGTAGACGTGGTTCTCCCGGTCGTCGGTCTCGGGGACGGGGAACAGGGTCGTGATGGGCCGGCTCTGCACGATCCGGAAGTCGTCGTCGACCAGGCACCACTCGATGTCCTGGGGGTGGCCGAAGTGTGCCTCGATCCGCCGTCCGAGCCGTACGAGCCGCACGGCCTGCGCGTCGGTCAGGGCCGGCTGCTCCTGGCGCGGCGCGTCGATCCGCACCTGGTGCGTGCCGCCGCCCGGCAAGGCGTGCACGGCGCACTGTTTGGCCGCGATGGTCCTGGCCACGACCTCGCCGTCGCGCACCGTGAAGGTGTCCGGGTTCACCAGACCGGAGACCAGGGCCTCGCCGAGGCCGAACCCGGCGTCCACGGTGGCGACCTTCCGGTTGCCCGTGACGGGGTCGGCCGTGAACAGGATGCCGGACGCCTGTGGGAAGACCATCCGCTGCACGACGACGGCCATGTGGACCGTGCGGTGATCGATGCCGTTGCGCCGCCGGTAGGTCACGGCCCGCTCGGTGAACAGCGAGGCCCAGCACCGGCTGATGTGCCTGAGGACCGACGCGGTTCCCATGACGTTGAGGTAGGTGTCCTGCTGTCCGGCGAACGAGGCCGTCGGCAGGTCCTCCGCCGTCGCGCTGGAGCGCACGGCCCAGGCGGTGTCCTCGCCGAGTCGGGCGATCGCGCCGGTGACCGACGCCGCGATGTCGTCCGGGAGGGCGGTCTCCTCGACGGTGCGGCGGATCCGCGCGCTGAGCGTGCGGATCGTCTCCGAGTCGTCCGGGTCCACGTGCGACAGCCGGTCGAGTGCCTCGTCGAGCGAGGGCACACCGGCCTTGGTCCGCCGGAAGGCGTCCGTCGTCAGACAGAAGCCCTCCGGCACACGGACGCCCTCGATCCGTGACAGCGCCCCCAGGTGCGCGCCCTTGCCGCCCGCGACCTCGACCTGCGTCCGGTCGATCTCCCGCAGGTCCAGCACGTACCGCTCGGTCATGGCCGCACCTCCGTGGCAGCCGTGGTCCGACGCGACAACAACTCACGCATGCAATGCCCCGTTTCCGCAGGTCCTGGTCTCGGCCGACGATTCTGCGCCGTCCCCCGGGCCTTGCCGCAAGCCCCCCGGTGCGCTATACCTTGAGACAGGCAAGGAGATCTCTCTCCTTGCCTTCGCTGTTTTCCGCCGCCGGAAGGCTCGCTTCGCCGCCGGAGGCCTCGTTTTCGCCGCCAGAGGGCTCGTTTTCGCCGTCGGCATCAACCACTGAGCGTCGTCGGGCGGGCCGCGCTCTCCACAGGTTCTCTCGGTGTGGCCGGGCGCAGGACACCTGCCGCCGCCGCGGTGGTGGCGCAGAACAGGGTGAGCAGCAGGAAAGTGTGGTTCAGGGCCATGAGATGGGTGAGCCAGCCGATGACGGCGGGCCCTGCGAGCATGCCGATGTAGCCGAGCCCGGCGACGCGGGAGACGTTGGTGCCCGCCGCTGAGGGGTCGGTGTGGCCGGCGGCGCTGAACAGTTGCGGGATGCAGCCGGACAGGCCCAGCCCGAACAGCGCCCAGCCGGTCAGCGCCACCCAGATCCAGGGCGCGAGGGCCACGGCCGTGATGCCGACGGCGGCCAGAGCGGCGCCGTGGCGCAGGACGGCGACGGGCCCGAAGCGCGCGGACATCCGGTCGGCCAGGAGCCGGCCCGCGGTCATGGTGGCCGCGTAGGTGCCGTAGGCGAAGGCGGCGGTGCTCTCCGGGGCGCCCAGGACGTCCTCGAGGTGCAGGACACTCCAGTCGTTGGCGGCGCCTTCGCACAGCATGACCAGCAGGGCCAGGACGGCGAGGAGCCAGATCCGGCGGGGAACGGCGCGTTTGCCCACCGGGCTGTCGCCCACTGCCCCGACAGCGGGGGCCGTCGGCCCGGCGGGCAGGAGACCGCGGGCCGCCGCCAGGGCGACGACGACGCCGATACCCGCGGCGGTGCCCAGCGTCGTGGCCGGTTCCCAGCCGATGTCGACGGCCCCGGCACCCGCAAGCGCGGCCAGGACACCGCCGACGGAGAACGTGGCGTGGAACGCCGACATGACGGGCCGTTCGTACGCCTTCTCCACCTGCACGGCATGCGCGTTCATGCTGACGTCCAGGGTGCCGTTGCCGAAGCCGAAGAGCAGCAGGGCGGCTCCGAGGGCCCACGGTTCCCGGGCGAGGCCGGGCAGCACCAGGGTCGCGGCGCACAGCACCCCGGCCAGGGGAACGACGGTGCGTGTGCCGAGCCGGTCGGACAGCCGCCCGCCCACCTGCATGCCGGCGAAGGCCCCGGCTCCCAGCAGCACGAGGAAGCCGCCGAGGGCCGCGTGGCTGATGCCCACGCGGCCCTCGATGGCCGGGATCTGCACCACCCACATGCCCAGCAGGGTGCCGTTGAGGACGAAATAGACGAATGTCGCAACGCGGGCCACCCGCAGCACTCTTTCCATGCGGAACACCATAACGAACAGACCTGATGTTTGAAACATCGCTCTGCGCACAGATTCTCTGTTCACTCCGGGTGGTGTTGAATCGCCGTATGAGCACCGCGGAACGTCACCGACTGATCGCCCAGGCCGTCCAGGAGGCGGGGACGGCCACCGTGGCCGAGCTCGCCGCGCTGACCGGTGCCTCGGACATGACCGTCCGCCGCGATCTGGACCACCTGGCGGCGCAAGGCGTCCTCGAACGGTTCCGGGGCGGCGCGCGCACCCTGCTCCTGCGCGGCGAGGAACCTCCGTTCGCGCTGCGCGCCCACGAAGCCATGGAGGCCAAGCGCCGGATCGCCGCGGAGGTGGCCTCGCTTGTCAGCGACGGCGAGACCGTTCTGCTCGACAGTGGTACGACCTGCCTGGAGGTCGCCCGGTTGCTGCGCGGACGGCAGGTCACGGTGATGCCCCTGTCCCTTCAGGCGATCGGCCTCCTCGGTGACGCCCCCGAGCCGACCCGGCTCCTGGTGCCCGGTGGCCGGCCCCGTGCCGGCGAGGGTGCCCTGACCGGTCCCCTGACCCTCGCCTCCCTGTCGGCGCTGCGTTTCGACACCGCCGTCCTGGGCTGCTGCGGCCTGACCGCCGACGACGGCATGACCGCCTACGACCTCGACGAAGCGGCGGTGAAGAAGGCGGCCGTCACCTCGGCGCGCCGCATCGTCGCCGCCGCCGACGGCACCAAACTCGGCCGCACGACCCAGGCCTACGTCGGACCTTCGACGCTGGTGCACGTCCTCGTCACCGACTCGGGCGCGCCCACCGACGAGACCGCGGCCCTCGAAGGCCTCGGCGTCACCGTCAAGCGCGTCTGAAGCCGACGGAGACGGCGCGGAGCGATCAGGCCGGCCAACCTCCCCGCGCGGCGGTCGACTTGGCGAACTCGGCGAAGGTGCGCGGCGGGCGCCCCAGGGCGCGCTGCACACCGTCGGAGACGTACGCGTCCCTGCCCTCGCGCAACGGCTCGATGACGTCCGCGAAGGCCCGGGCGTCCGCGTCCGGCCACCCCTGCCGCAGGAGTTCCGCGACGTACGCCTCGACCGGGAGCGGTACGTAACGGACGGCACGGCCGGTGGCCTCGGAGATCGTGGCGACGGCCTCTGCCATCGTCACCGCCCGGGGGCCCGACACCTCATAGGTCTCGCCCGCGTGCCGGCCGTCGGTGAGCGCGGCGACCACCACCGCGGCGATGTCCTCGGCGTCGACGAAGCTCGCGGCCCCGTCACCCGCGGGCAGCCGCAGCTCACCGGAGCGGACGGCTTCGGCGAAGAAGCCCTCGCTGAAGTTCTGCGCGAACCAGCCGGGCCTGCTGATCGTCCACTCCACCCCGCTCTCCCGCACGGCCGCCTCGCTGTCGCGGATCCCTTCCAGGACGCCGCCGCCGTCCTTGACGTAGTGCGGATCGTCGATGCCGCGCCCCGAGGCGAGCACGATCCGCCGCACCCCGTGCCGCACGGCACGTTCGACGAACGAGCGCACCAGCTTCGTGCCGTCCAGCTGGACGACGTAGACGGCCCGCACCCCCTCCAGGGCGGCGTCCCAGGTGCGGCGGTCCCTCCAGTCGAAGACGCACGGGCCGTTGCGGGAGGCCGCGCGCACCGGCAGCCCCGCGTCCCGCAGTCGCGCGACCACACGGCGGCCGGACTTGCCGGTCGCCCCCGTGACAAGAATCGGATGCTCAGACATGACCCTCAGTCAAGCGGGCCGCATCGAGACGATCCATGCCTGATGAGCTCTCCTCGATGTCCGTGCGTCTAGATTGGGGGGCATGGACGCCGTGTCGCAGATGCTGGGTGAAGTCCGGTCGCGCGGCGCCGTGTTCCGGCAGACGATCATGGAGCCGCCCTGGGCCCTGCGCATGGCGACGGGCGCTCCCCTGACACTGGCCGTGATGCTGCGCGGCCGGGCCTGGATCGTTCCCGACGGGCACGAGCCGGTTCCCGTCGGGGTCGGGGACATCGCTGTCGTCCGCGGCGACGTGCCCTACACGGTGGCGGACGATCCCGCGAGCACCCCTTCGGCGGTGGTGACGCGCGCCGACTACTGCCCCGGCGCCGAGGGCGCAGAAGGGGCCTCCGGGCCCGCCCGGACGTGCGGAACACCGGAGGACGGGGCCCCGGTGCTCCTCAGCGGGGCGTTCGAAAGACGCGGGGAACTCAGCGAACGGCTGGTGCGGTCCCTGCCTCCCGTGCTGGTCGTGCCCGGCGGGGACAGCCCTTACGGATCAGTGGAGTCGGTGGCCGCGGAGATCACCCGGGAGCGGCCGGGACAACAGCTCGTCCTGGACCGGCTGCTGGATCTGATGCTGGTCTCCGCGCTGCGCGGCTGGTTCGACGATCCGGGTGCCGATGCCCCGGCCTGGTGCCGCGCGCTGGACGAACCGGTCGTCGGCGCGGCACTGCGGTCGCTGCACGCCGCGCCCGCCCGTCCCTGGACGGTCGCGGACCTGGCCGCCGAGGTGGGGGTGTCGCGGGCCGCACTGGCCCGGCGGTTCACCGCGCTGGTCGGCGAACCGCCCATGGCCTACCTCGCCGGCTGGCGCATCGCCCTGGCCGCGGACCTGTTGCGGCGGACCGACCACACGGTGGGCACGATCGCCAGGAAGGTGGGCTACGCCAACGCCTTCGCGCTGAGCGTGGCGTTCAAGAGACTGCGCGGCACGCGGCCCAGCGACTACCGCGCCGCCCGTGCCCGGTTCGCGGATCCGCCGACGGAACCGGGATCCGAGACGCCTCGGTCCCGTGTCCGTCCCGCATCGAACCGACGCTGACGCGCTCGACCGGCCTCGCCGGTGGGGTGTTCCGGGCGTACGCGGGTGCCAGGCATACGCGGGGTGTCGGGCCGGTGGGTGGCGGCGATCCGTGACGGACGCGGCCCCAGGGCGGGACAGTGTCACGGCCGACCGTCCCGGGCCTGTGCCAGAGCGTCCGCGGTGACATCGGGATGGGGATGGGGGAACGCGTGTGCGCCCGGTGCCCGCAGCAAGCGGCCGTCTCCCGCCCGGCCGGCCAGGTGGCCGGCCCAGTCCCCCGGGCACAACGCGTCCCTCTCCCCCGCCACGACCGTGACCGGGCAGGCCACGGAGGGCAGGACGTCCTCCGGGGCGTCGGCCTGGGCCGACCGGACGCAGTTGAGCAGGCGTCGCGGACCGGCCTCGAGGTAGGAGGGCAGCACCGTCGGGACGACGTCCGGGGCCTCGTGGACCACCGTGCGGGCGAGCGCGCCGAGGAGCGGGCGCATCCGCCGCAGGCGGGGTGGGAAGGTCGGCGAGAGCAGGACGAGGGACCGGACCCGCTCGGGGGCCCGTACGGCCGCGTGCAGCGCCACCTGGGCGCCGGTGGAGTGCCCGGCGAGCACCACCGGCGTCCGCGGCACGACGGCCAGCCACCGTGCCACCGTGTCCGCCAGCGGCCCGAGCGTCTCGGGGCAGGCCGGGCCGCCGGGATCGCGGAAGCCCGGCACGTCCAGCAGCCGTGCCGGGCCCGTCCGGGCACAGTGTTCGAGCGTCCGCAGCAGGTACCCCGGCGCTCCCAGGCCCGGCACCAGCACGATCGGAGTGCCCCGCTCGTCCCGTCGCGGCGTCCCCACGCTGCGCACCACGGCCCCGCCGATCCGGTCGTGGCCGAGGTACAGGTGACGGGTCCGCTGCGGCATGACCGGCGGGTACCCGGCCCCACGCGTCTCATGGACCCCCGGCGGCTCCGTCGGCCCCGGCGGCTCCCTCGGTCGCGGTGGGCGGGCCGGGCGGGGTGACGGCGGCCCGGGCCAGCGCCACCGTCCGCTCGGGCGTGCCGTCGATCGAGACGACCGCCCCCGCTTCGTCCTTCCCCAGCGGTTCGAGGTCGGCGAACTGGGTGCGCAGCAGGTCGGGCGGCATGAAGTGGCCCCGCCTGGCGGAGATGCGCGCGGCGATCAGCTCGGGCGTGCCGTCGAGGTGCAGGAAGAACACGCGCGGTGCGGCGGAGGAGAGCCGGTCGCGGTAGCGCCGCTTGAGCGCCGAGCAGGTCACCACGCCCCCGCTGTCCGCGTGAGCGGTGAGCCAGCGTGCGATCTCCTCCAGCCAGGGGCGGCGGTCCTCGTCGTCCAGGGGGTGGCGGGCACGCATCTTCGCCACGTTGGCTTCGGGGTGGAAGTCGTCGCCCTCGGCGTAGGGCACACCCAGGCTTCGGGCCAGCAGGCGGCCCACCGTGGTCTTCCCCGAACCGGACACGCCCATGACCACGACCAGCGGTGCGGAGCTGTGAGACATCCAGAACCTTCCCTTCGGGTTCTCTTCGCCGTCGGCTAGAACTCGATGACCACCTTGACGTCGTCCGGTCGCGGCGTGAACGCCTCCGTCGCGCGTTCCAGCGGCACCCGCCGGGTGATCAGACGTTCCAGCCACGACAGGTCGGCACGGGCCAGGTCGTCGGCGGCCTGCCGGTAGTGACGCAGATTGGCGTTGACCGAGCCGACCACCGCGTCGTTCTGCAGCACGATCTCCCGGTTGAGGGCGCCCGCGTCCACGGTCGTCCTGCGCCCGGCGGGCGACACCCCGGTCAGACACACCACTCCATAGGCGGCGGTGCCGGTCAGCGCGGCGAGCACGGGCTCGTTCGCGCCGGTCGCCTCGATGACGACGTCCGGGCGGACGGCGCTGACGACCTGCTCGGCGTCCTCGGCGTGGTAGGTGGCGCCCAGGTCCCGTACCAGGCCGGGTTTCGGGCCGTCCGTCACCCGGTCGACGACGTGCACGTCCAGTCCCCGCTGCGCACCGAGGAGGGCGGCCAGCAGGCCGATGGGTCCCGCCCCGGTCACCAGGACGCGCCGCGGCTCGAACCACGAGCGGCCACCGACCCGTTCGATCTGCTCCCAAGCCTTGGCCACCACGGTGGTGGGCTCCAGGAGCACCCCGGCGCGCTCCAGGTGCGGCTCCAGCCGCACCGCGTAGTCGGCCTCCACGCTCCACGCCTCGGCGCCGTAGCCGTCGAGTTCCTTGATGCCGCGCTCGGTGTAGCGGCCGTTGCGGCACATGTCGAACTCGCCGCGGGCGCATGCCCCGCACGGTTCGGGGTCCGGGCGGCGCACCACCCCGGCGACCAGGTCGCCGGCCGAGAAGCCGCTCGCGGGCGGCGCCTGCCGCACCCGTCCGAGCGACTCGTGCCCGAGGACCAGCCGGTCGCGGCCGGGCGGGGAGGTCCCGTACTCGCCCCGGACGATCTCCTTGTCCGTTCCGCACACGCCCATCGCCAGGCCGTCCACCAGCAGCTCGCCGGCGGCCGGGGCGGGGTCGGGCACCTCCCGCACCGCTGTGGAGTCCTTGGTGCCGGGCCGTACCGTCACCGCACGCATCGCTCACCTCGTCCCTCGCTCGGTCGGCGCGGAACTCGTTCGCGCCGCTGTCCGACCGTCTGTCCCGTCACGAGGGTTTCAGCACCGAGCGGCCCACTTCGGTGGACGCGGCCGGGCGGACTCACATCGCGGCGGGATTCAGGCGACGGGCTGCAGACGTACGCAGCACCGGCCGGGGGCCGGGGCGAGATGGGCCTCGAGTCCGCTGTCGCCGAGGGTGGCGAGCATCCCCCGCAGCAGGTGCAGGTTCATCCCGCACACCGTCTCGGTGTGCTCGCGGGCCAGTGCGTGGAAGGGGCAGTTGCCCAGCACGATCGCGTCGCCCTCGCGGCGCGGCTCGAAACCGTGGCGCTCCAGCAGGTCCGTCACGCCCGCCGCCTCCTCGGCGCCCAGCTGCCCGCCCAGTTCCGTCGCCTTGCGGTGCAGCACGCCGCGGACCGGTTCGCCCGTGGCGTCGGCCACCTCCACGGCGCGGGCGAGCAGCCGTCCGGCCAGTTCGTAGTGCCGCTCGGGCAGGCTGACGCTGACCTCGCGCTCCGAGCGCCGGTACAGCTTGGCGGGCCGGCCGGCTCCCGGTCCGGTGCGTCCGCTGCGCCGCTCGTACACCACCTCCAGCAGCCCTTCGGCCGCCAGCCGGTCCAGGTGAAAGGCCGCCGTCTGGCGGGCCAGCCCGAGGGCCTGGGCGGCGTCGTCCCGGCCGACCGGCCCGGGCCGGCGCACGACGTGCTCGTACAGCCGCCGGCGTGTCGGCTCGTCCAGGGCCGCGACGGCGGAGACGTCACCTGCGGGTGCCGTGCCGGTGGCGGGTGCTTCTTTCGAGTGCTCCACGAACACCAGTGTAAAACCCACGGCCATTGACTAAAGAGACGGAGCGCGCTTCTATCGATAGTGAAAGTTGTCGATAGAAGGAGGGCGTCATGTCGTCCACCAGCACCACGTCCGTCGCACCCCGGCGCGGCCTGACGGCCGACCCCGCCCACCAGGCGTTCTGGCTCCTGCGCGCCGGATTCACCGTGGCCCCCGTCCTGTTCGGGCTGGACAAGTTCGCCAACCTGCTCGTGGACTGGCCGGTCTACCTCGCCCCCTGGCTCGACGACCTGGTCCCGGGCAGCGCCCAGGCCGCCATGTACGCGGTGGGGGTCGTCGAGATCCTCGCGGGCGTCGTCGTCGCCGTGGCCCCTCGATTCGGCGGCTGGCTCGTGGCCGGCTGGCTGGCCGGCATCATCGTCAACCTGCTGAGCGTCCCCGGGTACCACGACATCGCCCTGCGCGACTTCGGACTGCTGCTCGGCGCCGTGGCGCTGGCCCGGCTCGCGGCGCGGTACCCCGGCGCGGGGCGGTCCAGCTGACGCCGGCCGCGCCGACACACCAGGGCGGGTGGCCGGACCGCCGCGACCACCCGCCCAGGGGGGACGCCGCCTCCTCCGGCGGCACCTCACGCCCTGCGGCGCTCGCCTCCCCTGCCGCCGTCCCGCCGGGGGCCTCCGTTCCGTACCCTGACGGCATGCGCATGCGCCCCACCCTGAGCTGGACACCTGACGAGGACCTGCCGCCGGGCACCACCGACCTGGAGCCGGTCGCCGAAGCGCTGGGTGCCGGCGGTGTGCTCGTGCTCAGCGGAGCGGGCCTCTCCACCGAATCGGGCATCCCCGACTACCGGGGCGAGGGCGGGAGCCTGAGCCGGCACACGCCGATGACCTACCAGGACTTCGTCGCCGGCGCGCAGGCCAGACGCCGCTACTGGGCGCGCAGCCACCTCGGCTGGCGTACCTTCGGCCGGGCCCGTCCCAACGCCGGGCACCGGGCCGTGGCCGCGTTCGGGCGCCACGGGCTGCTCTCGGGTGTCATCACCCAGAACGTGGACGGCCTGCACCAGGCCGCCGGCAGCGAGGACGTCGTGGAACTCCACGGCGCCCTGGACCGGGTCGTCTGCCTCTCCTGCGGCGCCCGCAGCCCGCGCCGCGAGCTCGCGCGGAGACTGGAGGAGGCCAACCCCGGGTTCGAGCCCGTGGCCGCCGGCATCAACCCCGACGGCGACGCCGACCTCACGGACGAACAGGTCGGCGGTTTCCGGGTGGTGCCCTGCGCCGTCTGCGGCGGTGTGCTCAAGCCCGACGTGGTGTTCTTCGGCGAGACCGTTCCGCCGCAGCGTGTCGAGCACTGCCGCGAACTGGTCCGCGGGGCGAACGCGTTGCTGGTCCTGGGGTCCTCGCTCACGGTGATGTCCGGGCTCCGCTTCGTCCGTCAGGCCGCCCAGGCCGGAAAGCCGGTGCTGATCGTCAACCGGGACCCGACCCGGGGCGACCAGCACGCCCTCACCCGGGTGTCGCTCCCCCTGGGCGCAGCCCTGACGACCGTCGCGGAGCGGCTGGGCATCGCCGTCGGCCGCCAGGCGGCGCCGCGGCCGTGACCCCGGCGGCGCCTGCCGCGCTGATCGCCCCCGCTCACACGGCCCGCACCAGCATCCAGACGGCCATGGCGAGGAAGAGCACCCCGACCACGCGCTGCATGGCGTACCCCTTCTCCGTCGGTTCGGTCGCCTCGGGGTTCTTCACCCAGCCGCGCTGGAGCCGGCTGTTCAGCCGCCAGAGCAGCTGAGGGCGTATCACCTGGACCAGGCCCATGACCAGGAAGAAGCAGAGGATCGGGACGAGGGCGGGACTGGAACCGCCGTCCCCGGAAGCTGCCTGCACCATCGACTCGTAGGACATGGACACCGGATGTCCGCATATCCCCGCCGGAAACGGCGATCGCACGGAAGGCGGGCAACTCGCGTCCCACAGTGAACGCACAGCCACTCTCCCTCCTCTTGCAGGGCGAAAGCCCGCAACTGAGAGGAACGTGCTGTGCGTTCACGTACACGTATACGTCCGCGCCTGTACCCGGCCGGGTCGGTGGTGCTGGCCCTGGCCGCCGCCGGATCCGTGCTGGCCGGTCCGGCCGGCCCCGCGTTCGCCGTCGACACGGCGGGCCGCGCCGACCTACGGGCGGACGTGAACCGCGACGGGCGCGTCGACGTCGCCGGTGGCAGCGACAAGAAGGGTGAGGACGGCTGGTCTGTCGAGCGCGGGGCCCTCTATCTGCCAAACATCGACGACGACACCAAGCGGTGCCCGGTCACCGGCCCCGGCGGCAGCCCGCTGTCCCACGCCAAGCTGGCCGCGTGCCACGACGGTTCGGACACGAAGGTCAACGGCACCGAGGACGCCGCCGACCTCGCCCGGGTCCGCTCCGTGCCCCTGCCGGACCTTCCCGCGGACGCCAAGGGCACGTTGAAGATCACCACGGGAGGCGACCACGCGCATCTCTTCCTCCAGCGGGCCGGGAAGTGGGTGCTGGTGACGGCCCGGACCCGGCTGACCGCGGCCGAGTTGCGCGCCGGGGCCGAGTTCGGTGTCGAGGCCACCGACGTCGTCCGGGACAGAGCCAAGTGGGACGGCCGCGCGGTGGTCCGGCTGACGGTGACGTCCGGCGGGAAGTCCACCTCGGACGCGGTGACCCTGCGCGTCGCCCCTCTGCTGACGCACCATCACCTGCAGAACACCCAGCAGGTGATGGTGACCGAGGTCCAGGGTGAGGGCCCCTACAGCCGACTTCAGCAGAAGTTCGTCGCCGAACTCGCCAAGGAGGTCGAGAAGGCCGGCGTCACCACGCCGCTGGTCAAGTTCACGAAGTACGCGGACCCCTGGGCCCAGGACTTCGTCGAACCGGCCTACGTCAGCATGACCGGACCGGGCGGCCGGCGGCACGTGATGCGCGTGATGCTGCGTTCCGCCCAGCCGGACCGGGACGCGGGCCGCGAACTGTTCGAGAAGGTGCGGGGCCGGGACATCGGTGTCGTGCAGGTGACCGACCGGGCGGAGCCCGACGACTGGTCGCTCAACTCCATGGGGAACCTGGAGACCATCCCGCCCTACACGCACAACGGCCGTTCCTACCCGGCCGGGCGGATCATCATGGGCGAGCGCAAGGACAGTGGGGCACGGCCGTCGAAGGTGATGCGGACGATGCTCGCGTCGCAGGGCATGCAGGACCCGCTGCTGCTGGACACCTCCTGGCTGGGTGTGGGGCACGTCGACGAGTTCGTGCAGTTCCTGCCCGCCGACACGCCGCGCGGCTGGCGTCTCGGCGTCGCCGACCCGGAGGCGGGGCTGCGGCTGCTGCGCGAGGCCCAGCGCGACGGTCACGGCAAGACCAAGATGTTCTCCGTTCCCGGCCGCAGCGACAGCCCCGCACCCAAGGAGACCATCGACCAGGCGCTCGCCTCCCGTCACCTGGTGGCCGACAACCAGATGGCGGCGCGACGCATCGCGGCCAACCTGGAGGTCCTCAAGCGCGAGACGGGGGTGACCGACGGCGAGATCGTGCGGGTGCCGGCGCTGTACACGCGGGACTCGGAGGCCTTCACGGCCGAGGGCCGGGAGGTCCCCGTACCCCGGCTGACGCGCATGGGCGCCGGCTCCGACGTGGTGGACAGCCTCGGGGACTTCGGCCAGCAGAAGTGGCTCGCGGAGAACCCGGCCGCCCCGCGGGCGGCGGCGGAGACGGTGACGACCAGCGCGTACGTTCCCGGGGCGGTCAACGGTGTGCTCCTCGCGCGCGACCGCTACCTCGCCCCGCGCCAGTGGGGTCCCGTCATCGGCGGCAAGGACATCTTCACGGAGGCCGTCACGGCCGCCTACCAGCGGGTCGGCATGAAGGTGTCGTACATCGACGACTGGTACACGTACCACCTCGGGATGGGTGAGGTGCACTGCGGCACCAACACCCTGCGCGACGCCTCGGCCGCCTGGTGGCAGGGCCCGGGGGCGAACCGCAACGGGGCCTAGCCGACCGGCGGTTCGCACCACGGGAGGGCCGGATCCGTCGTCGGGAGCACCGCGGCGGATCCGGCCACGGTGGTGCCGGCTCCACCACGTCTTCGGTGCCCAGCCCCACTGACCCGCGCGGCCGTTCCTGGAAACGTCCGAGGTGCCCGACCCGACGACGGAGGAGCGCCGATGAACAGGAAGATCGCGTCGAAGCTGCGCAAGGCACTGATGGCCGTGACGGCGGCGGGCCTGGTGGGCGCCACCGTGACCGACGCGGCGGTGGCGCGCCCGCCGTCGCCGTCGCCCCTGCAGAGGAGCATCGACGCGCTGGTGAGCGAGGAGAAGTACCCGGCCGTGATGGCCTGGGTGAACAAGGACGGCCGGACGACGTCCTTGGTGGCCGGGTCCGCCCGGCTCGGCGAGCGGGTGCCGGTCCCGCGTGACGGCTATGTGCGGGCGGGCAGCAACACGAAGACCTTCACCGCCGTGGTCGTGCTGCAACTGGTCGCCGAGGGCAGGGTCCGCCTGGACGAGCCCGTCGAGACGTACCTGCCCGGGCTGGTGCGCGGCCGGGGCATCGACGGCCACCGCGTCACCGTCCGGCACCTCCTTCAGCACACCAGCGGACTGCCCAGCTACACCGACCACTTGGGGCTGGAGAACTTCGAGAAGATCCAGCACAGGTTCTTCCACCCCCACGACCTCCTCGCCACCGCCCTGGCCCACCCGGCGGAGTTCGCCCCCGGCACCCGGTGGAAGTACAGCAACACCAACTACCTGCTGGCCGGGCTGCTGATCGAGCGCGTCACCGGCCGCCCGGTGCAGGAGCAGATAACCGAACGCGTCATCAGGAAGGCCGGGTTGCGCCACACCTACTGGCCGCAGCCGGGCGACCGGACCCTGCGCCGGCCCCACGCGCACGGCTACGCCCTGAGCGACCCGCGCAGCCGCAGGGTCATCGACGTGACCGAGATGGACCCCTCGTGGGGCGGGGCCGCCGGCCAGCTGATCTCGACGCCCGGCGATCTGGCGGAGTTCGCGCGTGTCCTGATCGCGGGCAGGCTGCTGCCGGCCCGGGAACTCGCCGAGATGCGCAAGACGGTCGACGCCCCGCTGCTCCCCGGCTGGCGGTACGGGCTCGGCGTGTTCAGCGTCCCGCTGAGCTGCGGGGGCGTCTACTGGGGGCACGGCGGCGACATCGACGGGTACGAGACCCGTGGGGGCGCCACGGACGACGGCCGTTCCGTCGGACTCGCGGTGACCGCGCTGCCCGGTACCTTCGGCGACGCCACGAAGGGTGCCCTGGCGGTGATGAAGTCCGTGGACACCGCGTTCTGCGGCTGATCTCAGCGGCGTTGCCGGGGCGCGTGGACGGCGAGGACGGCGACGTCGTCGTCCACGCCGGGCCCGAGCGCGGCGAGGAGGTCACGGATGGCCGCGACGGTGTGGCGCGCGCTGGTGGGGGCCAGCGCCCGGACGAAGCCGAGGAGCGCCTCGTCGCCGTAGCGGCCGTCGCCACTGGCGGCGGTGTGTGCCTCGGTCAGGCCGTCGGTGTGCAGGAGCAGGGTGTCACCGGGCGCGAGGCGGAAGCTGGTGGTGGCGATGTCGGCGTCGGGGAGGACGCCGATCAGCTGGCCGCCGGGAGTGGGCAGGTGGTCGGCGGTGCCGTCGGCGCGGAGCAGCAGGGCGGGCGGGTGGCCACCACTGGCCAGCGTGATGCGGAAGCCGCTCCCCTCGGTGTCGGGGGTGAGCAGGCCGAAGACGACGGTGCAGAACCGGGGGTCGTCGGCGCTGGAGTACTCGTGGTGCAGGACGGTGTTGAGGTTGCTCAGCACGGCGGCCGGGTCGGGGTCGTACACGGCTGCGGCGCGCAGGGTGTAGCGGGCCAGGGAGGTCACGGCGGCGGCGAGGGCGCCTTTGCCGCAGACGTCGCCCAGGAACAGGCCCCAGGCGCCCGCGGCCAGCGGGAAGAGGTCGTAGAAGTCGCCGCCGACCTCGTCGGCCGAGGCGATGTGGTAGTAGGCGGCCACGTCCAGGCCCGGCACGTTCTCCAGGGCCGGTGGCAGCAGCGTCGCCTGCAGGGTGGCGGCGAGCTGTTGGAGGCGTTCGCGTTCGCGTTCGGACTCCTGGCGGGCGCGCAGCAGCTCCTCCTCGTAGGAGCGGCGGTCGCGGGCGTCGAAGACGGTGGTGCGGATCAGCAGGGGCCGACCGTCACCGCCCCTCTTGAGGGTCGAGGTGACCAGCACCGGCAGGCGGCCGCCCTCGGCCGTCCTCAGCTCCAGCGCGATGCCGCTGATCTCGCCCTGCATGCGCAGCAGCGGCGCGAAGTGCGTCTCGTGGTACAGCCTGCCGCCGGCCGTGAGGAGGTCGGCGAAGGTCCTGCGGCCGACCAGGTCGGCGCGCCGGTGGCCGAGCCAGTCCAGCAGGGTGGCGTTGGCCTTGACGATCCTTCCGTCCAGCAGGGTGGACAGGAAGCCGCACGGCGCGTGCTCGTACAGGTCCTCGGCGCTGTCCTCCAGCAGGTCGGAGCAGACCCGGTCGTCGCGCCCGGAGTCCGGGCCGTCGCCGGTCCCGCGCGTCATGGAAGCGCTCCGGAGAAGGAGAGGGCGGTGACCGCCTCGATGGGCGCCACCGGTCCCGGATCCGGCTCGCGGCAGAGGTCCAGCACGTCCTCCACGGTAACCGTCCCGGCCGCGGGACCGCTTCCCGATCGGCGGCGGGTCGGATCCCGGCCGCTGCCCGCAGCGGTCAGGACGCGGCCGTCGTGGCCGTCGTGGCTGTTACGAGGCCGCGGCGTCGTCCACCGTGGCGCGCAACTCCAGGAGGCCGTCGACCCCGGTGATCTCGCAGAGCCGCCGCACCTGGGGGGACGGGTCGACCACACGGAGGGTGACCGTCCGGTGGGTGAGGATCAGCAGGTTCAGGAACGTGGAGTCCGCGAAGGTGACGCCCGAGGCGTCCAGGATCACCTTCGGGTGCGTGCGGGCCGCGGTCTCCAGCGCGTCGGCCAGGGGCGTGACCGAGTCCATGTCGTAGGCGCCGCGCGCGACGACGACCCAGGCCCCCCGCCATCCGTACTGCGCCACCTCGGCCTCGCGCGAGGCGGGCCCGGCGGACTGCCGGGGAAGGGACACTCCACTGCTGCCACTCATGAGTGCCGGTGCGGCGGCTTCGTCCCAGGGCATGCCGGGCTCCTCCCTGCGGCTCTCCCTCACGGGAGTACGTCATCCATTGCCGGAAAAGTATGTCATGTATCTGCGTTCCTGCAACGCCCTCCCTTAAAATGCCGAGCATGGTTGGAGTGCCCGAATCACACACCGGATGGACGTTCATCACCAGCCACGCGCGTGTCCTGGCGGCCATCGCCGACAACCCGAACGTCCGCATCCGCGACATCGCCGCCCGCTGCCGGCTCACCGAGCGCGCCGTGTCGCGGATCATCTCCGATCTGGAGCAGGCCGGGTACCTCTCGCACACCCGCGAAGGGCGCACGAACACCTACCGGGTCGAGCCCGACAAGGTGCTGCGGCACCCGGCCGAGGCCGGCCTCCCGGTGGCGTCCCTGCTCTCTCTGCTGGTGCAGGACGAGTCCGAGCGCTCCAGGCAGCCGGTCGCACCCTGACGGCCGAGGGGTGAGCGATCACGTCAGGGAGCAGCTGTTCGCCAGGGTCGCCGGGTCGGTGCCGGTGGGCCGGGGGACCGTGCGGGAGGCCGGTGGGCGGTGCCCCGAGGCGAGCCAGTCCTCCAGGGCCGTGAAGGCCGACCGGTGGCACGGGGTGAGCGGGCGCAGGCGGCCCGGGTGGGTGTCGGCCAGGGCGTCGGTGTGGGTGCCGTCCTCGATGCGGTAGTAGCGGTGCAGCGGGCCGCGGCCCGCCTCGCGCACCATGCGGGCGTAGACGTCGGAGTCCCGGCTGATCGGCAGCAGGACGTCCAGGGTTCCGTGCAGGGTGATCAGCGGCTTGCCGATCCGCCCGGTCAGCCCGATCCTCGCCACGGCCGCCGCGACCTCGCGGGGCCGGGAGGCGTAGTCGTAGTCGGCGTCACAGGCCGGTGTGCCCGGCGCGCAGAAGGGTGTGCCCGCCTCGGCCGGTCCGTCGAACGAGGGGTCCAGTTCCTCGCGGTAGATGCGCTGGGTCAGGTCCCAGTAGACCTGGTGGTGGTACGGCCACAGGAACTCCGACCCGGCCGGGAAGCCGGCGGCGTGCAGGGCGGCGCGCGCCGTTTCGGCCTGTGCTCCCCCGGCGGCGTAGGCGGGGTAGTGGCGCAGCGCCGCGGGCAGGAAGTCCAGCAGGGTGGGGCCGCCGGAGCGCCAGAGGGTGCCCTCCCAGTCCACTCCCCCGTCGTACAGCTCGGGGTGGTTCTCCAACTGCCAGCGCACCAGGTATCCGCCGTTGGACATGCCGGTCACCAGCGTGCGGGCCGGCGGGCGGTGGTAGTGCCGGGAGACCGTGGCACGGGCGGCCCGGGTGAGCTGGGTGAGCCGGTGGTTCCATTCGGCGATGGCGTCCGCGGGCCTGCGTCCGTCCCGGTGGAAGGCGAGGCCGGTGTTGCCCTTGTCGGTGGCCGCGTAGGCGTAGCCGCGGGAGAGCACCCAGTCGGCGATGGCCCGGTCGTTGGCGTACTGCTCGCGGTTGCCGGGGGTACCCGCGACCACCAGGCCGCCGTTCCACCGGTCGGGCAGGCGGATGACGAACTGGGCGTCGTGCCGCCAGCCGTGGTTGGTGTTGGTGGTGGAGGTGTCGGGGAAGTAGCCGTCGATCTGGACTCCGGGAACCCCGCTGGGGACGGCCAGGTCCTTCGGCGTCAGGCCGGCCCAGTCGGCCGGGTCGGTGTGCCCCGAGGCGACCGTGCCGGCTGTGGTCAACTCCGCGAGGCAGGCGCTTCGTTGGTGCTCGGCTCCCGGGACGCGCACGGTCGCGCGGTGGGCGCAGGCTTCCGGCGCCGCCGTGGCGGGCGCGGGCGTGAGGGTGAGGGCGGTCAGCGCCAGGGCTGCCGCCGGCCACCGTCGTCGCCGGGAGCGTGATAGAGGGCGGATCGAAAGACGCATGCGGGTGCCTCCGCGGTCGCGGTCTGCGGACAGGGACGCGCGGGAGGTTATGACGGTGACGCCCCACGACCTATGGGGCCGGCGACCACCTTCGACCGCCTCACCATGGGTGCTCGCGCCACGGCCATAGGGCCGACCCCTGGGTGGTCTCCGGCCCTATGGCCCTGCCCTACACGACCCGTCAGCGACCGGGCCATATAGCGCCGTCACACAGGTCCACGCCACACATGGCGGTCCGGCCCATGTCGACCTGGACGAGCGCGCCCCGATGATGCACGGCACGCCGGTCCCCCGGGCCCACCCGGGGGCCGGCGACGCGAAGTTCCCCCCACCAGGAGGCAGGCACTCGTCATGGGACAGTCGCACACCGCGTTCCGCCGGACCAGAGGCCGCCGCGCCAGCGGAGGCACAGGCACACGCACAAGCCGCTGGATCACTGCCGCCGCCGGGGTCATCGCCCTGACCGGCGCCCTGATCGCCTCAGGCCCCCAGGCAGCCGCCGCGGACACCCGATCAGTCGCCGCCGGCCCGCGGGCGACCGCCGAGAGCCCGAAGGCAGTCGCCGCCGGCCCCCGGGCTGCCGCCGCGGCCCCGACGGCAGCCGCCGCGAGTCTCACCCAGGTCACCGGCTTCGGCACCAACCCGGGCAACCTGTCGATGTACACCTACGTGCCCGACGGACTGCCAGCCGGGGCCCCGCTCGTGCTCGCCCTGCACGGCTGCACCCAGAGCGCCCAGGACTACTACGCGCACTCCGGCTGGCCGAAGCTCGCCGACCAGTACGGCTTCGCGCTGGTCTTCCCGCAGACGAGCGGCGCCAACAACGCCAACTCCTGCTTCAACTGGTTCGAGCCGGGCGACAGCGCGCGCGGACAGGGCGAGGCTCTCTCGCTCCGGCAGATGGTCGACAAGGCCCTGGCGCTGTACGGCGGTGACTCCCGGCGGGTCCACATCACCGGCCTGTCCGCGGGCGGCGCCATGACCGCGAACATGCTCGCCGCCTACCCCGACGTGTTCGCGGGCGGGGCCATCGCCTCCGGGCTGCCCGCACGCTGTGCGAGCAGTGTGTCGGCGGCCTACACGTGCATGTACAGCCCGCCGGACAAGACCCCCGCGCAGTGGGGGGACCTGGTGCGTTCCGCCGCTCCCGCCGGTACGGGCTCCTGGCCGCGCGTCGCCATCTGGCAGGGGACCGCCGACACCACCGTCGTGCCCGCCAACGCCGGTGAGCTGCGCGACCAGTGGACGAACGTGTGGGGCCTCGGCCAGACCCCTGCCCGCACCGAGAGCCTCGGCGCGGGCACCTCGCTCAGCGTCTACGAGGACCCCTCGGGCCGTCCCGCCGTCGAGGTCTACACGGTCTCCGGGATGGGGCACGGACTCCCGGTCGATCCAGGCAGCGGCCCCGCGCAGTGCGGCAGCGCCGGAACGTACTACCTCGACACCGTCTGCTCCAGCTACCACACCGCCCGGTTCTGGGGGCTGTACGGGGACGAGGGCACCGGCGCCCTGCCCGCCCCGGCGGGCCTGACCGTCACCCGGACCACCGACACCGCCGTCTCGCTGAGCTGGCAGGCGGTCGACGGCGCCGCCTCGTACGTCGTCCACCGGGACGGTACGAGGGTCGGCACCGCGGCCTCGGCCTCCTTCACCGACAGCGGCCTGGCCACGGGTACGACGTACCGCTACAGCGTGGCGGCCGTGGACGCGGCGGGTGCGGTGGGCCGTGTCTCCTCCGTGGTGGCCGCGACCACCACCGGGTTCACGCCCACCTGCCACACGGCCAGCAACTACGACCACACCGTGGCCGGGCGGGCCTACCAGAGCGGCGGCAACACCTTCGCGACGGGTTCCGGCCAGGCCATGGGGTTGTGGAACACGTTCACCCGCCACACCCTCAAGCAGACCGCGCCCGGCTACTACGTGGTGGACGACACCGGCTGCCCGGCCTGAGCCGCGCGGCGTCGTCCACCGGTGGGGAGCGGTGCGCGTCAGTCCAGGATCAGTTCCGCGCGGGCCGACGGGGCCCGCGCGGCGAGGGCGCCGCCGAAGTTGCCCTCGACCTCGGCCTTCTCCGCCGCGTTCGGATACGGGTTCGTGCACGCGGTGCCCGCGCTGGAGCCGGACATCAGGCTGGAGCACGGCCCGGGCTTGCGGTCGGGCAGGCCCAGGATGTGGCCGAGTTCGTGGGACGAGATCCGGATCGTGTCGTACCCCTGGTCGACGGCCTGGCGCCCGATGTAGACGGTGCCGTTGCCCAGGGTGGTGGGCAGGGCGCGCGGCCAGCCGTTGTCCGCCAGGACCCGTATGTTCGCGCGCTGTCCGGAGGCGACGGGTCGCAGTTCGACCGAGTCGACACTCGCGTTCCAGATCGCCGCGCCCCGGTCGACGGCGGCCTTGAACTCCGCGGCGCCGGCGGCGTCGTAGGTGAGGACCCGGGCGGCGAGGGGTGCGGCGGCCGGGCCGGGGGAAGCGGCCGCGGCCGTGCCGCCCGTCAGGGAGAGGGTGACCAGACAGGCGGCGGCCAGGCCGCCTGTCAGCGTGCGCACGTGCATGATCGACCTCCTTGTGGGGGAAGGGCAGTCGTGCTCATGACATCCACCGGGCTCCCTGCCCAGCGGCGGGTGCGCTGAATCCGTCAATCCACGCGCTCCCTGCGGGGCAAGAACAAGCGGGAGAGGGTCAGTTCACGAGCCCTCGGAGGCGGCGGCGCAGGGCGGCGGTCAGTCTGACCGGTGCCACGCGCAGCACCAGGGCACCGTGCGCACCGCGCGGGAGGGGCTTGGCGTAGTAGGGACGGCCGAGTCGGGAGGCGTTGAACCAGCGTGTTCCGGTGAGTCCCGTCGTGTGGGGGACGGGAACGGGGCCGTTCGAGTCGTCCCTGCCGGGCGTCGCACCCGTCCGGAGGGTCAACGTCCAGCGTCCGGGGGGCAGTTCCCGGACCGGGAGCCGGGCGGTGAAGCCGGTGTGGCCGTCGGCCGACGTACACCGCACGGGTGTCTCCCGGGCCAGACCGGTGTCGTCCTCGGCTCGCAGCGTCATGGCCTCGGGGTGGCGGGCGGCGTCGGCGGTCACGCGTCCCCCGACGACGAGCGTGCCCGGGGCGGACGGGTCCCAGGCGACCTGGGTGACGTGGCAGGGCGGTTCGGCTGGCGTGGGCCGGATCTCCACGGAGAGGTTGCCGTGGGGGGTGAAGAAGGGCCGCGCGGTGGTGGGGCCCCGTCCGGAACGGGAAGCGGTCCGCAGCTCTCGCGGGGGCGGGTCCGTCCGGCCTCCGTCGTCGTCCGTCCGGGTCTGGCGGAGTCTGACGGTTCTGCCGACTCCTTCGCACCGCACCTCCAGGTGCAGGTCCCAGATGCCGTCGCCGAGCGGGGCGCCCGCGTCCACGGCGTCGAGGTCCAGGACGGCGCCGAAGGCGGCGGCCGGTTCCGGGCTCTCGCCGGTGCGGGCGTCGGGCCGGTGCGGGACGGCACCGACGACCACGGGCAGGCGGAGGTCGGGGTGCGGCACGCCGCGTGGGCGCAGGATCAGCCGCGTGCCGGGCTCCAGCGGGCCGAGGGAGTCGATGCGGGCGTGGCCGGACAGGCGGAGCCGGCCGCCGTCGCCCGTCCACGCCGCTTCGGTCAGGTCGTGGTGGACCGGCAGCCGGTCGGTGACGTCGAAACAGGCGTCCGGTACCGCCTTCGCGGGATCCCGGAAGAAGGGGTGGAGCCAGTAGACGCGCCCCTTGTCGACGAGGTGGCCGCGCGTCTCGTCCTCCGTGGCGTGCCGCGCCACGGTCATGAGGTCCTCGTACCGGTCGGCGCGCAGGAGGTGGACGATCAGCCGGTCCGGCGGTGCGATCTGCTGGAACACGCCGTCGGTCACATGGCGCAGGGCCCACTCCCGGAACTGCGGGTAGAAGCGCTCCCGCGCCTCCCGGTCGTCCTCCCGGGGCAGCAGGGCGCGCAGGGGTCCGCACAGTTCCCACTCGACGTGCCGGCGCATGATCCGGTCCCGGCGGGGGCCCGGTTCCACGTAGCGCGCGACCGTCTCGAAGCACAGCCGGGTGCCGTCCATGCGGTGGACGAGTCCGGCGGCGGTGCGGGTGAGGTTGTTGCCGTTCCGGCGGTTGCGTGAGTAGTAGCAGTCGTAGTCGGCGACCACGGAGATGCCGTCGGCGTTGAGGTAGGCCGCGGCGGTGAACGGCTTGTCCTCGCAGTTGCGGTACGGCGGGAAGCGCAGCCCCAACCGCTCGATGAGGGAGCGCCGGAACAGCTTCCAGCAGCCCAGGGTGCGGTAGGCGAGGGAGGAGAAGACGTCGGTCCGGGGCTGGTTGTGCGAGAAGACGGCCGTCGGTACGGCCCGTCCGTCCACGGACACCATCTTGCCGAGGACGACGTCGGTGCGGTTCTCGTCCGCCGTCGCGACCATCCGGCGCAGGGCGTCGGGGCCCAGGTAGTCGTCGGAGTCGAGGAAGAAGACGTAGTCGCCGGTGGCCAGATCGAGGCCGGTGTTGCGGGGGCCTCCGGCGCCTCCGCTGTTGGACTGGTGGATGACGCGCAGGCGGGAACAGGTGCGGGCGAGCCGATCCAGCTCCTGCCCGGTGCCGTCGGTGGAGCCGTCGTCGATCGCGATGATCTCGATCTGCTCCGGGCCGAGCGTCTGCTCCATGGCGGAGGTGACGCACTTGGTCAGCTCCGGCATGGAGTTGTACGCGGGGATGATCACGCTGACGCGTGGCGGGGTGGTACGGAGCATGATCACTCCCGGGCCGGTGGTGTCCGGTGGCGCGGGCCGTCGGCTGCCGGCCGCTCACCGAGTCTCCGGCGGGGCGGCGTGGGGCCGCGCGGCGTGAGGGGGACGGGTTACGCCGCCGGGGTCACGAACCACCGGTTCGGGCCTGCCGGGCGCCGTGCCGCCGGTGTCAGTCGCCCTCGGGTGGGACGGGCGTGGCCTGGTGGTAGTACATCCGCCAGCCCCCGTCGCCCTGCCTGCGCCACAGTGAGCTCCGGCGCGCCCGCCGGCCGTCGAGCACGGTCTCGTACGTGAGGTGCACCAGCCCGGGTGCCAGGGCCACGCCCGTGATGTCCGACGGCCGGTACCGGGGGCCTTCCTCGGAGCTGCCCGCCATGTCGGGCAGCGCGGCGAGCAGGTGCTCACGGGTCCAGCGCCGGCCGGAGGCACCCACCTCGACGAACTCGGGGTCCAGCAGGTCCGCCGCCAGAGATCGCGCCGCCCTCACGTGGGGATCGATGAGGCGCAGCTCGGCCTCGATCGCCTGACTCACTTCGTCCGTCGCGCTGTCCATGCGCCTATCGTCGCCGGTTCCACCTGTCCCGCCGCAACCGGGTTCGACGACCTCCCGGCCCCGTCACCGGGGAGTCGCGGCCCCCGTCCACGGCTCCCCGGTGCGCTCGGCCCACTCACGGGCCGCTTCGGGGCGGCCGGTGAGCAGCAGGAGCAGGGCCCCGACGGGCCCGCGGATCTCCGGGCCGGCCCCGCGCGTCCAGTCGATGTCGGTGGCCACGAGCCGGGCCTTCGGCAGCGGCCACGGACGGGGCGGGAAGCGCATGGTCCACACCCGGTCGGCGGCGTCACGGGCCGCCGCGGGGGGCATGGCGCGCGTCCGGCCCAGGGCGAGGGCGATGTCCTGGCCGTGGACGAGCAGGTCGAGGAGCGGCTCGTGGGGCGAGGTGGTGGGCGCCAGGCGCCGGGAACCGACGATCGAGCGGAGGTTGGCGACGATCTCGGCGGCGGGCAGCGCGGCCTCGCGCACCGCCGAATCGCGGATCATCCGGTTCCAGTTCCCGCGGGCCCGGACCATCTCCCGTACGACCTGCCCGTACGTGAAGCGTGCCGCGATGGTGAGGTGCGCGGCCACGTCCCGCACCCGCCAGTCCCCGCACCGGGTGGGCGTCTCCCACTCCTCGGGGCTCAGGCCCTCCAGCAGGTCGGCCAGGCTCGTGCGCTCCTGGTCGACGATCCGCCAGAGCTCGTCGGTGTCCAGCACTGCGCCCACGGTGATCACCCACCCAAGTGGTAAGATTCTCTGACCAAAGTAGTCAGACACTCTTACCACTGTCAAGGAAAGCGGGAGGGGAACCCACGATGACGCGGGAAGTGAGCCGGCGATGGTGACGGAGAGCGAGCTCAACACCGGGGTGCTCCTGTTCCTGCCGTACCGGGCGCTGGAGAACCGCGTCTTCGCCGCGCTCGCCGAGGCCGGTTTCGACGACTTCACACCCGCCCAGGCCCGGGTCATGCAGCGCATCGGCCCGCACGGCACACGCCTGACCGAACTGGCCGAGCAGGCCCAGATCACCAAGCAGACCGCGGGTTTCCTCGTCGACCAGCTGGAGAAGTCCGGTTACGTCACCCGGGTGCCCGACCCGACCGACAGGCGGGCGCGCCTGGTGTGCGGCGCGGAGAAGGCCCGGGCGGCCAAGGAGGTCGCCGACGCCGTGGTCGCGGAGGTGGAAAAGGAGTGGGAGGAGCACCTCGGGAAGCGGCGGATGAGACAGCTGCGCGAGGCGCTGACCCTGCTGCGGGAGATCACGGACCCCTGGGCGTAGCGGTGCGCCCGCGGCCCTCCGCGGCGCGTCCTGTCAAGCGCTGTGGAGGACCCGGAAGCGGTCCGGTCGTGCCGGATCTCGGTCCACGACCTGCACGGGCGGCCACGCCCACTGCCACACGCCGATGCCGGGGGCGCGGGAGAAGGTGATCGGCCCGCGGGTGCCGTCGACGGCGACGTGTGGCCAGGCCTCGGCGACGCGCACCCGGTCCGGGCCGTGGGAGCGCAGCACCTCGGCGAGGACGGCGACCGTGTCGTAGCCCTCGTGGGCGACGAAGGAGGGCGGGTCGGGCAGCCGTCGGCGCAAGGAGGCCTCGACGCGCCCGCCGAGGGGGGTGAGGTGCTCGGGCAGGTAGCGCAGGAACGGGATCGCGGTGCCGTCGGGGCCCAGCAGCGCCCGCCAGGAGGCGAGTTCCGGTTGTCCGGCCGGGGCACCGAGCAGGACGTCCGCCAGGCGCCGGTCCCCGCGGACGGCTCGGACGAGGGGCACCGCGGGCTCCGGGAACCCGGTCAGCAGCAGGAGCGCCGTCGCACGGTGGTCGGCGAGCGCGTCGCACAGGGCCGCGGGGGTGAGCGCGCGGGCGTCGAGTTCGAGCACGGTGCCGCCGTGCGCCGCGAGGTGGTCGCGCAGGATCCGGGTCCCCGCCGCCCAGTAGGCGCTCGGTTCGGCCGCCACGGCGATGCTGCCGTGACCGGCGCCGAGGAGGAAGTCGGCATAGACGCGCCAGCCGTACGACTGCGCCGGGGGGAGGCGCGCCACCCACGGCGTCGGTTCCTCGGTGAGGGCGTCGAGCACCGCCGACGAGCAGAGGAACGGCAGGCCGAGCGCGTCCGCCTCGGTGGCGGCGGCGCGGGCGACGACGCTGTGGTACTCCCCCGCCAGGGCGACGACGCCCGCGCCGGCCAGTTCCGCCACGGCCTCGGTGGCGCGCCGCGGATCGGCCGCGGTGTCCCGGACCAGCAACTCCAGGGGCCGTCCGCCGATGCCGCCGGCGGCATTGGCGTCGGCGACGGCCAGTTCGAGTCCGGCGAGCAGGTGCCGGCCCGCCTCGACCCAGCCGGGGCGGCTCAGGGGAGCGAGGGCGCCGAGGCGGACGGCCGGCCCGTGGGGTGTGTTCATGCGTCGGCGTCTCCCTCGCGTCGGCAGCGGACGAGGCCTGCCCCGCCGCATCGCTCGCCGCCGGGTGCGGCGCCTCGAACAATATGATCTCAATTGCCGTGGCGTTCAGTTGACCCCGGGGCGCGTCCTAGCATGCGAGCCCTCCGGCGCGAGGGACGCGCCCGGAGGAACAGGAGAGCGCCCCATGAGACGACTCGGTGTGATCGTCGCCGCCGCCCTTGCCGTGCCGGCCCTGTCCACGCCCGCCGCCGCTGCCGCGGAGCCGGCCCCGGCGGCCTGTCCGGCCGCCGTGGCGGAGATCGCGGACTGTTACACCGGGCGGAGCGCGGACGGCGCCTACTACGCGATCGCCGTTCCCGAGCAGTGGAACGGCTCCCTGGTGATGCACGCGCACGGCGGGCCGGACCTGGGCGCGGAATCCGACCCCGAGCGCAGCGTCGACGACCTCGGCCGCTGGTCGGTCATGGTCGAGCAGGGGTACGCCTGGGCCGGTTCCTCCTACCGCCGCGGCGGTTACGGGACCAGGATGGCCGCGGCCGACACCGAGAGTCTGCGCCGGCTCTTCGTCGAGGAGTTCGGCGAGCCCGGGCGGACCTACCTGCACGGCCAGTCGTGGGGCGGGAACGTCGCCGCGAAGACCGTCGAGGTGTACGGCGCGAAGAAGCACGGTCCCTACGACGGCCTGCTGCTCACCAACGGCGTCCTGGGCGGGGGGTCACGCGGCTACGACTACCGGGTGGACCTGCGCGCGGTCTACCAGTACTACTGCCGCAACCACCCCCGGCCGTCCGAGGAGCAGTACCCGGTGTGGCAGGGCCTGCGCGCGGGTTCGACGATGACGACGACCGGGTTGCGCGCCCGGCTCCAGGAGTGCACCGGGTTCGCCTCGCCGCCCGGGGAGCGCAGCGCGCTGCAGCAGCGCAACCTCGACGACATCCTCGGCGTCACCGGGATCCCCGAGCGGACCCTGGAATCGCATCTGCGGTTCGCCACATTCACCTTCCGCGACATCGTGCACAACCGGCTGGGCGGACGGAATCCCTTCTCGAACAAGGGAGTCGTCTACTCCGGCTCCCACGACGACGCCGCCCTCAACGCCGGTGTCGAGCGCTTCTCCGCGGACCCCACCGCGGTGCGCGACCTCTCCTGGGACAGCGACCTCACCGGCCGGGTCTCGATCCCCGTCCTCACCCTCCACGCGATCGACGACCCGACGGCGTTCGTCGAGCACGAGGCCGCCTACCGGGCCACCCTGCGCGGTGCCCACCGCGACCGGTACCTCGTGCAGACCTTCACCGACGAGCACGAGCACAGCGGGCTGAGCGCCGCCGAGTACGCCACCTCCGTCGCGGCGCTGGACAGCTGGGTCCGCACCGGGAAGAAGCCGACCCCGGCCTCGATCGCCGCGTCCTGCCCCGGGTTCGACGCCGCCTACGGCACGGGCTGCTTCTACGAGCCGTCCTTCACGCCCGAGCCGTACGCCACCCGGGTGGAGCCCCGTCCCGGCGGGCTGCACTGGCCCGCGCTGACGGCCCGCCAGGAGAAGGAGTGGAGCCGGCTGCCCTCGGTGGGCATCGCGCCCTGAGGAGGCCGGGGCGCTACACCGGGGGCGCGCCGAGGCCTCTCACGCGGCGGACACGCGCAGGTCGAGGAGCTGTCGGGTGTGCCGGGGCACGTGGTCCTCGGCGAGGCCGCCGACGAGACCCGCCAGGGGAACCGGCTGGTCCAGCAGCAGCGTGTCACCGGACACCAGCAGCGCCGGCACCAGGACCGAGGCCTCGGCGTCGCCGAGCCGGCCGGCGATGTCGCACAGCACGGCGGCCTGGTCACGGACGTGCGCGACGAGGGCCGTCCGGTCTCGGTGTCCGGCGATGATCCGGTCCAGGTTCCAGGGGTCGAGGCAGACGCGGTTGTCGAAGGTGGGGCGGGCCCCGGCGGCGACGCTCAGGGCGGTCGCCGCGACCGAGGCGTCGACGCTGAGGAGGTGTGCCAGGATCCGGTCGGCGTTCCAGCCCCCGTCGGCCGCCTCCCCGAGGTCGGGGCGGGCGGCCGCTTCGAGCAGGGTGCGGTAGGCGTCGCGCAGGGGTGCCGTGTCCATGGTGTGCTGCCCTTCCGGTCGGGGTGCGCGTCAGCCGGACCCACCGGGGTGCGCCTCGGTCGGGGGCGGGTCCTCGCCGGCCGGGCCCGGGGCCGTGCGCGCCTCCCGTTCCGCGGCTTCCGCGACGTGTTTGATGCGGGCCAGACGCCGGTCCCATTCGCTCGCGAGTGAGGCCATCCAGCGGGCCGTGGTGTCCAGCGCCGCGGGGCGCACCGCGTACCGCACCTCCCGGCCGACCCGGCCGCCGGTGACGAGCCCGGCGGCGTCCAGGACGGCGAGGTGCTTGACCACCGCCTGCCGCGAGACGGGGAGGTGTTCGGCCAGCGTCGTGGCGGTGCCCTCGCCCCGGGCGGCGAGGAGGTCGAGCAGTTGACGCCGGGTCGGGTCGGCGAGCGCGTTGATGACGCTGTCGACGACCTCCGGGGCGCCGGGGTGTTCCTCCGTCACGCGGCGGGCCGTTCGGCGCGCGTCCGGAGCGCTTCGAGCTCCAGGGGCCAGCCCTCGGTGTGGTCCTCCAGGTTGCGGCGGCGCAGTTCCTCGGACCCGGCCAGCGCCTCGAAGCCGCTCTCGACGACGCGCAGCCGCGTCCCCTCGCCCTCCTCGGTCAGCGTGAACTCGACGAGGGTGCTGTTGTTCTCGCGCAGTTCCTCGCCGGGGAAGGCGCTGGTCCAGCGGTAGGAGAGATACGTCGGCGGCCGGACCTTCTCCACGCGGATCGGGAAGTCGCCGTGTTCGGGGTGCTTCACCACCATCGACTCGCCCTCCCGCGCCACGGTGCCGGGCAGGCTCGCCTTGTCGGCGACCCAGAACCCGGGCTGGGCCACCAGGGTCCACACCCGGTCCAGGGGTGCCGCGATCAGGGTTTCGCGTTCGATCCGGTCCTCGCTCATGAGGGGCTCCTTCGTCGTGTTCCGTCTTCCGCAACCTCACAGTTGCACATCGCGGCTCATTGTGCAACCCGCAGGTTGCGCCTCAGGAGTCCGGCGGCATCTCCCGGACCGTAGGGGGTACTTCGCTCGCATGGTCCTTCATCCACAGGAGTGTTCTCCGGCGTACCGGGAGGCCGGATGACGGCCGCGGACAAGGCGGCGCGGATGGTCGCCGAGGCCGCGGCGGACGCGCCCGCCGCGCAGGTGCCGCGCCGGGTGTGCGAGGCGGTGTCCGAAGGGCTCGGCATGGACGGCGCCACCCTCGCGCTGCTCACCGACACCCCCTCCCGGCAACTGCTCGCCGCGACGGACGAGACCGCTCTCACGCTGGAGGACATCCAGTTCACGCTGCTGGAGGGGCCCTGCATCAGCGCCGCCCGGACCGGGGAGCCCGTGGCGGTGCACGATCTGCGCCACGAGCTCACGCCGTGGCCGCTGTTCGGGGCGACCCTGCGCGAGAAACTGCCCGGGGTCGTGTCCGTGTACGCCCTGCCCCTCTTCTTCGGCGACTACGTCCTGGGCACGGTCGACCTGCTGGCGCTGCGGCCCCACGCGCTCGGCGCGGAGGCGCTCGACCAGGCGTCCCGCGTGGCCGACGCCGTCACGGCCGCGCTCATGACGACCCGCGAGATGCTCCTCACCGGGTCGCGGGCGCCCGTCTGGGAACCGCGGGACCTCGTCCGCGCGCACTGGTTCGACACCGCGCGTGCCGTCGCCGCGCTCGCTGAGCGGCGGGGGATCGGCCGGGAGGACGCGCTGGCGCTGATGCGCGCCGAGGCCTTCCGCACGGGCAAGCCGCTGACGGACATCACCACGGACATCCTGCGCGACCCGCCCAGGCGGCCCTAGCCGGTGCCCGCCGCCGGGGCGGACCGTGGCGCGGTGGC
Source organism: Streptomyces sp. NPDC085932 (assembly GCF_044540525.1). NCBI lineage: Bacteria > Bacillati > Actinomycetota > Actinomycetes > Kitasatosporales > Streptomycetaceae > Streptomyces > Streptomyces sp. NPDC085932. The sequence continues at coordinate 140,143 of NZ_JBITSJ010000006.1, read as the reverse complement.
ACGCTCCCCCGTCACAGGACGTCCGCGGCCCCCCGTAAAGGACGTCCGCGCTCCCCCGTCACAGGACGTCGTAGGTCAGGTGCGTCGCCGTCGTCGTCGGGACCACGCTGCGTTGCACCAGGGCGCGGGGCGCTCCGCCGGTGAACAGGGGCGTCCCGGCGCCCAGCACCACGGGGGCCAGGTGCAGGGCCAGCGTGTCGACCAGGCCGGCCCGCAGGGCCGAGGCGATGGTCGCGCCGCCGCCCATCAGGACGACGTCGAGGTCCTTGCCGCCGCGCGCGGAAGCCGCCTCGGCGCGCTCGCGGGCGGCGGCGACGGCGTCGGCCACGCCGCTGGTGACGAACGTCCAGTCGAGGCCGGTCAGCCGCACGGAGGCGGGCGGCGCGCTCGTCACGACGACGAACGCCGGTTTGCCGACCTCGCCCGCGCCGTAGCCGGTGGTGTCGTCCCAGCCGTGCGGCCCGTCGACCACGTCGAACAGCCGGCGTCCGAGGACCACGGCGCCGGAGCGGGCCGTGGCCTCACGCAGGACCCGCCGGTCGTCGGGGTCGTCGGAGAACGCCCAGGTGTGCAGGGCCTCGCCGCCGGTGCCCAGGCCGTTGGCAGGGCCGGGGTCGGGGCCGGTGACGAAACCGTCGAGCGAGACCGAGATGTCGGCGATGATGCGTGTCATACCAGGGCAGACCCGATCCGCCGCCCGGACTCATCGCCCGGACCGCAGCGCCTGGTGGAAGCCCGTGCTGACGGCGGTGAGGCCACCGTCGACGACCAGGGTGGTGCCGGTGATCCAGGCGGCGTCCGGCGAGGCGAGGAAGGCGACGGCCGCCGCGATGTCCTCCGGTTCGCCGACCCAGCCGAGCGGGTACAGCCCGCGCACCGCCTCCAGATCCTCGTCGCGGCCCTCCCAGGCGCTGGTGCGCACGGTGCCCGGCGCGACCAGGTTGACGCGGACGCCCCGGGCGGCGGCGTGACCGGCGAGGGTTCGGGTGAGGGAGCCCAGGCCGGCCTTGGCGGCGCTGTAGGCGTGGTTGCCGAAGTCCTGGAGGCCGTTGACCGAGCCGACGGAGACGATCGCGCCGCGGCCGGAGGCGGCCAGGTGCGGCAGGGCCGCGCGGCAGCAGCGGTAGGCGCCGGTCAGCGTGACGTCCAGGTCGCGGGCCCAGGACTCGTCCGGTTCGTCCTCGAAGAGGGGCGCGTCGGGCGAGCAGTGTGCGGCGCAGTTGACCAGCACGTCGAGGGAGCCGAAGGTGTCCACGGCGTGGGCGACGGCGGCCTCGACCGCCTCCCGGCCGGCCACGTCGCACGCGGTCCCCTCGGCGGTCAGGCCCTCCTCGCGCAGTGCCCGTGCGGTCCGCGTCGCCGCCTCCGGGTCCCGGTCGGCCACCAGGACCCGTGCTCCCTCCCGTGCCAGCCGCCGCGCGGTGGCGGCGCCGATGCCGCGGGCCCCACCGGTGACCAGTACCCCGTACCCCTCGAAACGCCTGGTGTCCGTCATGCGCCGACCGTACAAGCCCGGGCGCGGTGTACGGGCCCCGGATCGGACGACGGTGGGCCCGAAGCGGCGTGATGGCAGCCGGACCGGAACGGCGGCCCGGGCACCCACGCGCTTGCGTGCGCAGCCTGCTGTGCATCGCGAGGGCGGGGTACTCGACCGGGCCGTCACCTCAAGGGCGGCGAGCGGAGGCTTCGGATGACGGTCGACCTGTTCGGTTTTCTCGGTGTGGTGCTGGTGGCCTATGTGGTGCCCGGCCCCGACTTCCTCGTGGTCGTCAGATCGGCGGCCGCGGACCCGGCGAAGGGCAGGGCGGCGGCCCTGGGCGCGCAGACCGGGCTGTGTGTGCACATGCTGGCCGCCGTGGCCGGGCTCTCGGTGGTCGCCGCCCGTTCGCCGCTGGTGTTCGACGGGATCCGGCTGCTGGGCGCGGCCTATCTGGTCTTCCTGGGCGTACGGGCCGTGCTGACGGCCCGCCGGGCAGCCCGGGAGCGCTCCCGCACGCCCGGGCCCACGCCGCCGGAGGCCGCTCCCGCAGACGGGTCCGGCCCCGGACGCCTGCGGGAGGCCTTCTCGCAGGGGTTCTTCACCAACGTGCTCAATCCCAAGGCGGCGCTGTTCTTCCTGAGCGTGCTGCCGCAGTTCGTCGACGGCGGCGGTTCCGTGGCCCGCCAGATCTTCCTGCTGGGCGTGCTGGACGTCCTGATCGGGGTCGGGTACTGGTTCGCCCTCGTGGTCGTCGCCGCGCGCCTGCGTGCCCTGCTGGCCCGGCCGGCGGTCCGGCACCGCTGGGAGCTGGGCACCGGCTGGCTGTTCATCGCCATCGGCGTCTCGGTGGCCGCCGCCTGACCCGGGCGGTAATCCGGGCGGCGCGGGGTAAAGGGAGGTCCATCAGATCCCGTTGGAAGGAGCCGAGGATGACCGATGACGCCTACCTGTTCCTGCTGGACGACCCGTCCGTGCCGCTCGGGGTGGCCCCCACCGCCGTCGGTGACCTCGCGTGCATGGAGACGCCCGCGGTCCGCGCCTGGCTGGACGCCCACGGCAGCACGCCGACCTCCCCGCAGCTGCGGCTGCTGCCGCCGGAGGAGACGGCGGCCGTGCCCGAGGACGCCGAGCGGCTGCCCGTGCCGCTGAGCGACGAGGAGTTGAGCCGGGTGCGGCACGGGATGGCGCCGGAGTCGCTCGCCGGGATCGAGGAGGAGCTGCTGGCCTACCGCGACTGCGCGGACGGCCGGGACGGTCTGATCGGACGGGCGCTGGCCGCCGGTGTGCCGCCGCACCGCGTCGTCGAGCTGACCGGGGTGGATCCGGCGACGGTGACCGCGGCCGCCGCCCGCTGAAGGCCGTGGCCCCGGCGAGCGGCCCTCGTCCGTCGTCCCCTCACCTGCCCGGCCCGGGATCCGGCTGGACGGCTGAGGTGATGCCGGCGCGGGCCGCTTCCAGCTGGGCGGCGAACGCGATGCCCAGGAAGAGGGCGACGGCGGTCAGATTCGCCCACAGCAGCAGGGCGATGAACGCGGTGAGCGGCCCGTACACGGCGCCGAAGGCCCCGCTCTCCTCGACGTAGAGCGCGAGCAGCCAGGTGGCCGACACCCACAGCAGCAGGTGGACGGCCGAGCCGAAGGCCAGCCAGGTGTAGCCGGGCTGGACGCGGCGGGGCGACCAGCGGAAGATCACGGCGGAGGCGATCCAGGCGAGCGCGAGTCCCACGGGGATGTCGAGCACGCCCCACCAGGGCAGGCCGCCCTCCTTCCAGCCGGCGGTGTCCGCCACGGCGTCGCCCACGGCCTCGCCGGCGACGAGCACGACGAAGCCGAGCACCAGGGGCAGCCCGGCGGCGAGGGCGAGCAGGATGGCCCGGCCGTACTTGCGCGGGAAGGGCCGGTCGCGCTCGATGCCGTAGATGCGGTTGGCGCCGCGTTCGATCTGGCCCATGGCCGAGGCGAGGTTCAGCAGCGCGAAGCCCAGGCCGAGCCAGAGGGCCAGGGTGCTCCAGACGTCGCCGTGAGCGGTGCGCCGGGTCCCGTCGAAGGCGTCCTGGACGATCTCGGCGCTGGCGCCCGGCACGATCCGGCCGAGGGTGAGCTCGACGACCCGTCCCACGCCCTCGGTGTGCACGGACGTGGCCAGTCCGACGAGCGCCACCGTGCAGGGGACCAGTCCGAGCACCACCTGGAAGGCGAGGGCCCGCGCGTTGGTGAACCCGTCGGCGTAACGGAACCGGGCGAAGGAGTCGGTCAGCAGCCGCAGTCCCCCGTAGTGGCGCAGTGCGGTGAACGCCTCGTCGCCGGAGAGCTCCTCCCCGATCATGTCCCGGGTCTGGGGGACGTGGACGGCTGTACCCATGGCGTGGACGCTCCCTTGTCGAACGGCTGCTCCCAGTCCGGTTGCCCCGTGAGCCTTCCCGTGCGACCTCGGAGTCTGCACGACTTCGCGGACCGGTCCCCCGTACGCGTCCCGCCGGTCGCCGACGGCGTACGGCCCCGCCCGGCGGGGAAACCGCCGAACGGGGCCGGTCGCGGGTGGCGGGTCAGCCGCGGGTGAACACCTCGTCGCGCGTGGGGCCGGTGGAGCACAGCTTCTTCTCGTCGGCCGTCATGGGGCGGGACTTGACGACGACCGCGTTGTGCTTGCCGTCGGTACCGTTCGGGGCGGGACCGGTGATCACGTCGGGTACGAACCAGTAGTAGTGGTCCCACTTCCGGTCGTCGTAGTGGGTCTGCCAGGTGCCGGTGATCTGCTGCATGACCTGGGACCGGGAGATCCAGCCCACCTCTCCCGGCTTCACCGTGACCGTGAAGGAACTGGTCTCCGTGCGCGAGCTCTGCCAGGTGTAGTTGTACGTGGCGGTCACGCCGGCGCTGATGATGCCCTCGATGCCTCCGCCGACGGTGACCGAGCCGCCCACCGAGTGGGAGGACCCCACGGTGTCCGCCCATGACATCGACTGGGAGGCGGGCGAGTCGGTGCAGTTGTAGAGCAGGTCGGAGACCTGCCGGGGCTCGCCCAGGTAGGCCGTGCCGAGCTGCGGGGAGTTGAAGGTGCACTTGCCTTCGCCGGAGGCGCAGTCGGCCAGGATCTGCTGTGCGGTGGGCTGTTCCCCGGCCGCCGCGGGCACAGCCGCGGCCATGATCATGCCGAGTGCGGCCGCCGTCAGTGCCGGTGTCCGGCCGGCGTACCGCCAGGTGCGGTGGGTCTTCATGGGTCTCTCTCGTCCCTCGGTGCGTGGGGGGAACGGTGACCGCTGCGCCCGTGGTGCTTGAGGGGCAGCGGTCACCGTCTGTTGCGGAAGAGACTCACGTAAAGACCGACCCACCTGTACCAAGGAACGGCAAAGTTGAATTTGATGTTCAGAACTGATGAATCATCAACTTGCCGTGCCGGGCGTCAGTTGAGGGGGTCGAGGGTGAGGTACGCCTGGCGCGGGTTGCCGTCGTGGACGAGGGACTCGTGGTGGCCCACGTCGTCGAAGGCGAAGGCGTACGCCTTGCCGTCGGCCATCTGGGCGTGGATCTTGCGGGCGTAGTGGTTGGTGACGTTGTCCTGGTAGAAGGCGCCCGCGCCGGTGTCCGGCTGGTTGGGGTTGGTCAGGAGTGTGGAGCGGTTGAAGCCGGCGCACAGGGTGCGGGAGATCGGGCCGCGCACCTGGTCGTTGGGCGCGTCGAGCAGCCGATGGCAGCCGAAGACGGAGGACGCGTCCGGCTTCTGGAAGCTGGTGACGACGGCGCCGGCGCTGTTGGTGAAGTGCATGACGCCACCGGAGACCCGGCCGTAGTACTTGGTGCCCGGCTGGTCGGCGAACGGCGTGACGGTCAGGGTCGAGGTGGCGTACTTCTGCCAGACACGGTTGATGTAGTCGTCCATGACGTTGGCGGGCAGCGCGCCGGTCTCCAGTCCGTACAGCGGCGACAGGGCGCGCAGGACCGTGCCGTCGGAGCGGGTCTGGATCAGGTTGGCCCAGCCTCCGGGCTGTCCCCGCAGGGCGTTGAAGAAGCCGTTGTAGCCACCGGGCTTGAGCCGGCCGGTGGTCGCGGTGCTGCCGTCGGCCCGCTGCACCCCGACCGCGTACGGCACGGAGAACATGTCGACCTGCGTGCTGTTGATCCACAGCCCGGAGTCGTTGAGCGTGTACTCCGACCAGTTGAACAGGATGTTGCGGTTGGGGTCGGTCGGGTTCTGCACGGCGGGCTGGACCAGGCCCCCGGTGGTGAGCTTGAAGACCAGCTTCTGCCCGTAGGAGAAGTACACCCGGCCGGAGAACTTGGGGAGGCGGATGGTGGTCGACTGCCCTGCCGCGGGGCCGGGGATGGAGGCGTCGGGGGCGGGCGTCGGGGGGTTGCCGCCCGCGGGCCAGGGATGGAAGGTGCCGTTGGCGTCGGCCCAGCCCTGGCGTCCGGTCGCCAGGTCCGTGCCGAGGTTGTAGATGTACACCTGCTCGCCGCGGGCCGAGTTGTTGGTGATCTTGAAGGGGATGGTCGCGGGGACCGCCGCCTGGGCCGGCGTGGCGGTTCCGGTCGCGAGCAGGGAGCCGGTGAGGGCCGCGGCCAGGGCGAGACCCATGGCTCTGACCCGGTGTCCGAGTGTCCGTAGCACGCTCTGTCTCCTTCGACGAGTGGGGCGTTCAGGGAGTTTGAGAGCGCTCTCAGAGTCACGCTTTGGTCCGGACCTGTCAATGAGTTCGACAGGGTGGCGTCACCCCGTCGCAACGCCCGAGGGCGGCGCGCTGCGACGGGGAGGCGGGGCGGGCGGGTCAGTCGCCCGGCGCCCGGCCGGTCTCCTCGCGCAGGAGGGTCACGTAGTCGCGGGTCCAGCCCTCGATCGTGGCGCGGTCCCACAGGTCGGCCGAGTACTCCACGAATCCCCGGAGCTGGTCCCCGGCCGGGACGAGACCGAAGGTGAGTTCCGTGCGGGCGGCGGCCGGAGCGAGGTCCTCCACCGCCGTGGTCAGACCGGGCAGTTCGACCTCCGCGTCCAGGGAACTCTGGTAGGCGAAGCCGACGTCCAGCCGGTCCGGCACCTCGGTGCCCGTGTGCTCCCGCAGGGCGGGAGCGAGCCGGCGCACCGGCAGGGCGTGGTCCATGCACTCCACTGCCGTACGGGCGATCCGGTCCGTCAGCGCGGTGAAGGAACCGGCGGCGCCGTCCCGCACGGGCAGGGCGAACCCGGTGATCGTGCAGGCCAGCAGGGACTCGAACGCGCGGCGCTCACGGTTGGCGTAGGAGATGTTGAACACCACGTCGTCCTGGCCGGACTTGCGCGCGAGCAGCCGGCCCAGGGCCGCCGCCGTGACCACGAACGGTGTCGTGCCCCGCTGCCTCGCCAGTCGTTCGACGGCGGCCCGTACCTCCGCCGGGACGGTGAAGGGCACGGCTCCGCCCCGCCCGCTCGGGGTGTCGGGCCTGGGCCGGTCCAGGGGCAGGCCGACGGTGAACGGCACGCCGTCGAGTGCGCGCAGCCAGAACCGCACCTTGCGCTCTTCGGCCGCCGGGTCGTCGGCCTGTTCCCGCTGCCAGTACGCGTAGGACGCGGGCTGGCACTCCACGGCCGGGAGGGTGTCGGGCTCACCCTGCCGGGCGGCGCCGTAGAGGGCGGCGAGTTCCCTCAGCAGCAGGCTGACGGACCAGCCGTCGCACGCGGAGTGGTGCAGCACGAGGAGCAGGACCCAGGTGTCGTCACCGGTGCGCAGCAGACGCAGGACCATCGGCGTGTCGCGGGTGGGATCGACGGGGGTCTCGGTGACCTCCGCGCTCGCCCGTTCGAGGGCGGCCCGGCGTTCGCCGGCGGGCCGTGCGGTGAGATCCTCCAGCGGCAGGTCCACGGGGCCCGGCCGCAGGACCTGCTGCTCCCAGCCGTCCGCGACCGGGGTCAGGCGGGTGCGCAGTCCCTCGTGGCGCTCGACCAGCCGGGTCAGGGCGGTGCGCAGCGCCGGTACGTCCAGGGTGCCCGTGAGTGTGATCCGCAGGGCGACGTTGAACACCTGGGGCAGGCGGTGCCCGGCGTGCACCGTGGCGAAGCGCGCCTGCTGCAGGGTGGCGGGGGCCCGGCGCTCGACCGTGCCGGGGAGCTCGTCGCCGGATGCGGGGGCCGCGTCCGGCGTCGTCGCCCCGGTCGCCTCGGTGAGGTGGGCCGTCATGGCCCGCAGGGTGGGCTCCTGGTAGAAGCTCAGCATCGGGTACTCGGTGCCGAACTCCTCGCGGACCTGGTTGACCAGGCGCATCGCCGTGATCGAGTGTCCGCCGAGGTCGAAGAAGGACGCGTCCGCCGCGAGGGCGTCGGCGTCGATACCGAACTCGGCCGCCCAGAGCGCGCGGACGCGACGTTCGACGTCCGTGGGACGGGCGGCCGGCGATGCGCCGTCGGTGACGGGACGTGGCCCGGGGACCGCGGCCGTCGAGACGAGGTCGGGTGCCGGCAGCGCGGAGCGGTCCAGCTTGCCGTTGCCGGTCACCGGCAGTGCGGGCAGGATCCGCCAGGCCCGCGGCACCAGGTACTCCGGCAGGCGGGCCGCCAGTTCCCCGGCCAGCGCGTCGGCGCACACCTGCCGGTCGTCGGCCGCCGCGCCGACGGGGCCCGCGGGGACGGCGTAGGCGGCGAGAGAGGCCTCGCCGCGGTCGTCGCGGCGGGCCAGCACGGCCGCCTCCCGCACCGCGTCCAGGGAGTTGAGGACGCGGGCGACCTCCTCGGGCTCGACCCGGAACCCGCGGATCTTCACCTGGTCGTCGGCCCGGCCGAGGAACTCCAGCGTCCCCTCGGGGGTCCAGCGGACCAGGTCGCCGGTGCGGTAGCGCCGCGCGTCCGGGCCGCCGTCAGGGTCCGGGGCGAAGCGCCCGGCCGTCAGCTCGGGGCGGTGCAGATAGCCGAGGGCGACACCGGGGCCGCCGACGTGCAACTCCCCCACGGTGCCGACCGGCACCGGGTGGCCGGAGGGGTCGAGCACGCTCACGGTCACGTTGTCGACGGGGCGTCCGATGGGGATCGGCCGGCCGGGCTCCGGTCCCGGCGGGGCGACCGTCGCCGTGGTGCACAGGACGGTGGTCTCGGTGGGCCCGTACACGTTGACCGTCTCGTACGACGCCTCGGGGCGCGGCCGCGTGCGCAGGACGTCGCCGCCGAGCAGCAGATGACGCAGCGGAGGCTGCTCGTGCGCGGGCAGGCGCAGGAGTTGCTCGCCGAGGGCGGTGGGGAGGATGGAGAAGGTGACGCCCTGCTCGGCGTACCAGCGGGCCAGGGCGAGGGGGTCGCGGCGCAGGTCGTCGCCGGCCAGCGTGACCGAGGCGCCTCCGGTGAGCGCCGGCCAGATCTCCAGCAGGGAGGCGTCGAAGCTCTGGCTGCACACGGCGGCGCTGCGGTCGGCCGGGGTGAGCGCGAATCGCCGGTGCTGCCAGGCGCACAGGTCGACGACGCCGCGGTGCGGCACCACGACGCCCTTGGGGGTGCCGGTGCTGCCGGAGGTGTAGAGGACGCAGCACGCGGAGGCCGGGCCGGTGGCGGGCGCGGGCCCCGGCGTCCGGCGGGGGGTCGCGTCGGGCGACAGGACGGTCACTCCCCCGGGCAGTGCCAGGGCGGCGGCCTCCTCCGGCGTGGACACCACGACCCGGGCCCGGCACTCGGCGATGACCTGCTCGGCCCGGACCCGGCCCATCGACGGATCGAGCGGCACGTAGGCGCGGCCCGCCTTCAGTACGGCGAGCATGGCGACGACGAGGTCGGCGGAGCGCGGCAGCCACAACACCACCGTCTGCTCCGCGCCCGGCTCCTGGCGCGGCGGGTGCTCCTCGCCCGGGGGCGACTGCCCGTCCAGGGCTTGCTGCTCGCCAGGGATCGGGTGCTCGTCCAGGGTTCGCTGCTCGCCGAGGGCCGACTGCTCGCCGAGCACTTGCTGCTTGCCCGGGGGCGACTGCTCGTCCCGGGACAGCTGTTCGCGGAGGGCGGCGGCCAGGCGTTCGGCTTGTTCGTCCAGCTCGCGGTAGGTCAGTCGGCGGTCGCCGCTGACGACCGCGATGCCGTCCGGCACGGCGGCGGCGCGGCGGGCCACCAGGTCGTGGACGGTGGTCTCGGCGGGCGGGCGGACCGGGCCGCGTGTCCAGGACCGCGGTACGGGCTCGCCCTCGGCCGCGGTCTCCACCGCGTCCGCCGCGAGCCGCGACAGCGGCGCATCGGGCGTGTCGGCCGCCGCCGCAAGGAGGTCCCGGAACGTCGTGAAGAACCGGTCGACGGTGTGCCGGTCGAACAGGTCGGTGTTGTACTCCAGATGGCAGCGGATGCCGTCGGGCTGGTCGGTGAAGTAGACGGTGAGGTCCGTCAGGGCCTTGTCGGGTCCGGCGTCCAGCGGTGTGGCCTCGATGCCGGGCAGGTCGAAACGGAACGGCTCGGCACGCTGGAACTCGGCGAACGCCTGGAACACCGGCGTCCGGTCGACCGCCCGCGCCGGGGCCAGCTCACGCACCACCCGCTCGAAGGGCACCCGTGCGTGGTCGTACGCGTCGAGGGCGACCGAGCGCACCTGGTCGAGCAGGGTCGCGAACGCGGGGTCGCCGGACACGTCCAGGCGCAGGGCGAGCGTGTTGACGAAGAAGCCGAGCACGTCCTCGGCCCGCTCGGGGCGGTCCGAGAACGGGGTGCCCACGACGATGTCGGTCTGGCCGGTGACCCGGTGCAGCATCGCCGTGTACCCGGCGAGCAGAGTCATGAAGAGGGTGCTGCGCCGGGACCGGCTCAGCTCGCGCAGCCGGTGGGAGAGGTCCGGGTCGAGGGTGTGGAAGACGGCCCGGCCGTGGGAGGTCATGGTGGCGGGGCGCGGCCGGTCGGTGGGCAGCGCCAGGACGGGCAGCTCGCCGCCGAGGGTGCGGCGCCAGTACGCGAGGTCCTCCTCGCTCTCCGGGCCGTGCGCGGACGCGGCCAGTTCCCGGGCGTGGTCGGCGTAGCTCCACGTGAGGGCCGGGAGATCGGGGGGCGTTCCGTCGCGCTCGGCCCGGTAGAGGGCGGACAGGTCGCGGGCGAGGACGGTGGCCGAGGCGGCGTCGATCACGATGTGGTGCAGGGACAGGACGAGGACGTGCTCCGCCTCGGCCGTCCTGACCAGCCGGGTCACGAACAGCGGCCCGTCGGCGAGGTCGAAGAGGCGGCCGCTCTCGGCCGACAGGACGTCCCGCAGGGTCGCGTCGGGCGCGCGGGTGGCGTCCACCACCTCGAAGTCGGGCTCCACATCGGCCCGTACGACCTGCCGGGGCTCTCCTCCCCGTTCCTCGAAGACCGTGCGCAGGCCCTCGTGGCGGGCCACGAGAGCGCGCAGGGCCGCGCGCAGGGCGGGCACGTCGAGGGGGCCGTCGAGGCGGATCGCCTTGACCTCGTTGTAGGCGGTGCGTCCGGGCAGCAGGCGCTCCAGGAACCAGATGCGTTCCTGCCCGGGTGACAACGGAGCGTCGGCGGGGGCCACGGCCCGGACGGCCGCGGGAGCCGGAGGCGGCGAGCCGGCCGTGTCCCCGTGGCCGTGGACTCGGCGGCCGTGGTGCCGGCGCAGCGCGTCCAGGTGCGGCAGTCCGGCGCGCAGCCGGTCCGCGTCGACCCCGAAGTCGACCAGCGCGACGATCTCGTCGGCGCCGGCGGCCGTGACCGCGTCCACCACCGGCCGGACGCTGTCCGCCGTGCCGATCAGGGCCCGTTGGTCGCAGTAGCGCCCGTAGGCCCGGCGGAAGACCGCCTCCAGGTCGTCCTCGCTCAGCGCGGCGAGGTCGATGGTGTGGCCGAGGCTGTTGGTGACGCCGCTGAACACGGACAGGGACGCCCGCATGTAGCGGGACAGCGGCTCGTACGCCTCGGTACGGGCGGTGTCGTGGTCGCCGGCGAGGTAGGTGTGCAGCAGTACGGCCACCCGGCCGGTGTCCGGGTCCAGGCCGTGCCGGGCGCGGGTGCGCCGGAAGCGGGCGATGTTGTCGGCGAGTTGCTCCACCGTCTGGGTCATCAGGTTGGTGACGATGCCCAGGTCGTGGCGGGCGGCGAGCTCGAAGGAGGCGGGGTTGCCGACGACCGCGGTGTACAGGGGCGGGGCGTCCTGCACCGGCCGCGGGAAGAGCCGCACCTCGGTCTCGCCGTCCCCGCCGGTCCGGCGCAGGGTCTTGCCGCGCCAGAACTCCCTCACCTGGTCGAGCTGTTCGTACATCAGCTCCTTGTGCCGGCCGAACCGGTCGGGGAAGAAGACGAAGTCGTTGGCGCTCCAGCCGCTCGCGACGCCGATGCCGACGCGTCCGCCGGAGAGGTTGTCGACCATCGACCACTCCTCGGCGACCCGGATCGGGTCGTGGAGCGGCAGGACGACGGAACCCGCGTTGAGGCGGATCCGTTCGGTCTCACGGGACAGCGCGGCGGCGAGCACGGCCGGGTTGGGGAAGAGACCGCCGAAGGAGTGGAAGTGGCGCTCGGGCATCCACAGCGCGTGGAAGCCCTGCCGGTCGGCGAACCGGGCGATTTCCATGAGGAGTTCGTACCGACCGTCGCGCGGCGCCGGGGTGTCCTGCGGGTAGTCGCCGAAGAAGTAGACGCTGAAGTCGGGCGTGCGGGAAGGGGTTTCGCGCGCCGGGGCCGGGACCGGAGCCGGGGCCGGGACCGGAGCCGGGGCCGGGACCGGAGCCGGGGCTGCGGCCGGAGCCGCGCCGGTCTTCACGGCGGCGGCGTTCCAGGCCATGGAGGCCACGGGAGCGAGGTCCGCCGCGGGCGGGGCGGAGGATGTCACCGGGGGTGGTGCCGGGGAAGTCGCCGGAGGTGCCTGCGAGGGGGCCGCTGCGCGGGTCGGCGCGGGGGCGGCGACCGGGGCCGGCCTGGGGGCGACGGCCTTGCCGCCCGGGAAGAACCCCGCCGACCGCAGTTCGCGCAGCGACTCCCGTACGGCGTCCGCCACGAACTCGATGTCGCCGTCCGAGTGGGCGGTGGACAGGAAGAAGTTGCGCCATTCCCACACGTGCACGCCGCGCAGCATCAGGTGGTGGTAGAGCAGCTCCATGTCGGCGCGGTGCTCGAAGCGGAACTGCGAGCCGAAGTGACTCATCCGCAGCGGGTACTCCTCGGCCTCGAAGAAGCCGTTGAGCGTCGCGGCCAGTTCGGCGGTGCGCGCGTTCAGCCGCTCCTGGAGGCGGGGGCTGTGCTCCTTGAGATGGGCGAGGACGGCACGGGCCGCGACCATCGACACCGGGTGCTGGATGTACGTACCGCCGAAGAAGGTCGTGTCGGCGGGCGGGTAGCTGTCGTCGCCGTAGGACCAGTGGCCGCCGTCGACACCGTCCATGATGTCGGCCCGGCCCGCGATGGCGCCGATGGGGAAGCCACCGCCGAGGAGCTTGCCGTAGGTCGCGAGGTCGGGTGTGACGCCGTAGAGCTCCTGGGCGCCGCGCGGGGCGGGGCGGAAGCCGGTCAGCATCTCGTCGAAGAGCAGGACGATGCCGTGGCGGCGGGTGAGGTCGCGCAGCTTGCGGACGAACTCGACGGGCTGCAGCGACGGGTGCCTGCTCTGCACCGGCTCCACGACGACCGCGGCGATGTCGCCGGCGTGACGGGCGATCGTGTCCAGGGCGGTGTCGCTGCCGTAGTCGAGGACCAGCAGGTCGGAGACGGCACTCTGCGGGATGCCCCGGGAGACGGGGACGGTGAGCTGCCCGGTGCCGGTGCCGGTGCCCGAGGCACGGCCCAGGACGTTGTCGGCGTGGCCGTGGTACGCGCCGAGGAAGGTGACGATCTTGTCGCGGCCGGTGGCGGCGCGGGCCAGGCGGATGGCGGCCGAGTTCGCCTCGGTGCCGGAGTTGGCGAAGGCCACGCGCTCCAGGCCGGTGAGTTCGGCGAGCAGTTCCGCCGCCTCGCCGGTCTCGACGTTGCGCGGGCCGAGCTGGATGCCGCGCGAGAGGTGCTCCCGGACGGCCTCGGTGACGAAGTCCGGCTCGTGGCCGAAGAGGAGGACTCCGAAGCCCATCGTGATGTCGACGTACTCGTTGCCGTCGACGTCCTCCAGGCGTGCCCCGCTCGCCCGGCGGCCGGCGATGGGGTAGAGCATCTCCTTCGTGGCGCTGCGGAAGCCGACGACGGCACGGCTGTCCGCCAGGACGCGGCGGTAGCGCTGGGCGATCCGCTTGGAGGTCGGCGTCCTGGCGGTGTAGCGGCGCACGAGGTCGGCGAGGTGCTCCTGCTGGGAGTGGGGCGAGGCGTCCCGCACCATGCCGGAGGTCCGCGTGACCGACACGCGGGGGCCGTGGACGCGCGGTGTCTCCGGGGCGGGGGCGTCGGTCGTGCCCATCTGCTCACTGATGCGCCGGGAGAGTTCCGCCATCGCCGCCAGGTCCCGGTCCAGCGCGGCGGACACGCCGTTCAGGCCGCCGCTCACTTCGCCACCGTGCCGTTGTGGCCGTTGACGCCCTGGACGCCGCTGAGCCGGTCCGTCGCCGCCGCGGTCTGGAGCGCGAGGAGCTGGGAGAGCTGGGACATCATCTGCAACTGGATCCGGGACATCTCCTGGATCTTGTGCGCCAGGTCCTCCAGTTCCTGCCGGGTGGCGTACAGGGGAGCCACCGGCGCCACGGGCACCACCTGCTCGGCAGCCGGCGGAGTCGTCGGAGCCACCGGCGGCGTGTACGCCGGAGTCGTCGGAGCCGCGGGCGGCGTGTACGCGGCAGCCGCCGGTGCCGCGGGCGGCGCCGGCTCGGGGGCGGGCCCGCTGTGCGGCACCGCATCGGAAGCCGCAGCGGCCGGCTCCGGTGCCGGCCGCTCCCCCACGGCCCCCACAGGCGTCGTCTCCCCGGTCTCCGGCATGCGCGCGGCGATGAACTGCGCGAGCCGCCGCGGGGTCCCCGTCTCCTCGAAGAGCTGCCGCATCGTCACCTTGACCCGGTGCTGCTGCTCCAGCTCCCGCAGCACGCTGATCATCTGCAGCGAATCGGCGCCGAGGTCGAAGAAGTTCGCGTCGCTGTCGATCGCCGACGGATCCCCGCCCAGGTGCCGGGCGGTCGCCTCGACGATGCTGTGCAGTACCCGCGCGACCGCTGCCTCTTGCTGAACCACGTCGGCTCCCCTTCTCACTGCTCTCGCTGTTCTCGCTGCTGTCGTGCCGAGGACCGTCGGCCGCGGCCCGGTCCAGTGGTCCTGGTGCTGGAACCGGTATCCGGGCAGCGGGACGCGCCGGCCCCCGCTGCCGGCCAGGAGCGTCTCCCAGCCGAGGTCCGCTCCGGCGCAGTGCAGTGCCGCGGCCGCGCCCCACAGGGTGCCGAGGGCACTGCCCCTCCTCAGGGACGGCACCGCCGGGACATCGGGCAGCGCGCGGCGGGCCAGGCCGCTGAGGGTGGTGTGCGGACCGATCTCCAGCAGCAGGCCGGGCCGCTCGGCGCCGAGGGCGCGCAACGCCAGGTCGTAGCGGACCGGTTCGCGGGTGTGCCGCAGCAGGTGGTCCGGGTCCGGGACCCAGCCGGGCGGGCGCGTCGTACCGTCCAGCGCGCTGACGAGCGGGATCCGTACCGGGCGGAGCTCGACGTCGTCGAGGACCTTCCGGAACTCCTCCAGCACGGGTTCCATCAGGACGGTGTGGAAGGCGCGGGTCACCGGCAGCCGCCGCCCCGGTGTGCCGCGCTCCTCCAGCAGGGCGCAGGCCCGCTCGACGGCCGCGACGGGCCCGGCGAGCACCTGGGCACGGTCCCCGTTGCTGACGGCCGGTTCCAGTCCGGGGACCTCGGCGGCCAGCGCGAGGGCGGCGGCCCGGTCGAGCGGCGCGGCCACCATGGCCCCCGGCGCGCAGCGCTGCCGCATCAGCCGGCCACGGGCGGTGGTCAGGCGCAGTCCGTCCGCCGCCGACAGGGCCCCGGCCGCGTACAGCGCGGCGTACTCCCCGACGCTGTGCCCGGTCACGGCGTACGGTGCGACGCCCGTGTCGTGCCACAGCCGGACCAGGGCGCACTGGAGGGCGAACAGTGCGGGCTGGACGAGGTCCGTGTCCCCGGCGGGGTCTTCCCCCGTCCCGCCGGGTGAGGACTCGTCGGTGAGCGCGGCGAGCAGCGAGTCGCCCGTGAGGTCGCGGTGGTGGCGTTCGCAGGCGTCGAGGACCTCGCGCACGGCGGGGAAACGCGCGTAGAGAGCGGCCGCCATGCCGGGGTAGTGGCTGCCCTGACCGGTGAACTGGAACGCCACGCGCAAGGTTCCCTCGGCCGGTGCCGTGCCCGAGGTGACGTTCGCCGGGGCGGTGCCGGCGAGCCAGGCGTCGAGGGCGTCGGCGAGGCCGTGCGGGGTGGTGCCGCGGGCCGCGAGCCGGTGGCGGCCGTGGGCGCGTCCCACGGCGGCGGTGGTGACGAGGTCCGCCGGGTGCGGTGCGGGTGGGCGGCGCAACCGGTCGCGGAAGGCCCGGGCGTTGTCGGCGAGGGCCTGCGGGGTGCTTCCGGAGACGAGCAGGACGTCCGGGGGCGGGACCGCGACGGTCCGGGGCGCCGGTTCGGGGGCCTGTTCGAGGATCAGGTGGACGTTGGTGCCGCCGACGCCCAGTGAGGTGAGGCCGGCGCGGCGCGGCACGTCACCGGCGGGCCAGGGCCGGGCGGTGCCGGGGATGTAGAACGGGCTGCCGTCCAGGTCGAGCCGGGGGTTGGGCCGGGTGAAGTTCGCCATGGGCGGGATCACGCCGTGCCGCAGCACCAGCAGGGCCTTGACCAGGCCGGCGAGTCCGGAGGCGGCGTCCAGGTGGCCGATGTTGGCCTTGACCGAGCCGAGGGCGCAGTAGCCGGTGCGGTCGGTGTCCTCGCGGTAGGCGCCGGCCGCGCCGTCGAACTCGATCGGGTCGCCCTTGAGGGTGCCGGTGCCGTGGGTCTCCAGGTAGCCGATGGTGTCGGCGCCGACGCCGGCGCGTCGCAGGGCCTGCCGGACGGCGGTGCGCTGCCCGTCGGCGCTGGGGGCGGCGTAGGCGGTCTTTCCGGCGCCGTCGTTGGCGATGCCCCAGCCGAGGACGACGCCGTGCACGGTGTCGCCGTCGGCGACGGCCCGGGTCAGCCGTTTCAGGACGACCGCCAGCACGCCCGTGCCGCCCACGGTGCCGTCGGCGCCCGCGTCGAAGGCCCTGAGGCGGCCGGACCGGGACAGGATCGAGCCCTTGACGTAGCGATAGCCCAGGACCTGCGGGACGTGGACGGCGGCGGCGCCGACGAGGGCGACGTCGCAGTCGTCCATGAGCAGCGCCTGTGCGGCCGCCTGCACACCGACCAGGGAACTGGAGCAGCCCGTCTGGATGTTGACGGCGGGGCCGGTCAGGCCGAGGCGGTAGGCGACGCGGGTGGCGGTGAAGTCGGCGTAGTTGCCGACGATCGTCTGCATGCCGGTGACCCAGTCGGACGGGGGCCGGCTGGGCAGGACGTTGTTCAGGAGGTAGTTCTGCAGGGTGTACAGGTGGTAGCCGGTGCTGGCGTAGACGCCGATCCGGGTGCCGTCGCGTTCCTGCGGGTAGCCGGCGTCCTCCAGGGCGTGCTGGGCGCATTCCAGGAACAGGCGGTGCTGGGGGTCCGTGATCCGGGCCTCGTGCGGGCTCATCGCGAAGTGCCGGGCGTCGAACCCCGCGAGGTCGTCCAGGATCCCGGAGGCCCCGACGAAGTCCTCGGCCCCGTACTCCTCGGCCGGCACTCCCGCGGCGGCCAGTTCCTCGTCGGTGAAGCGGGTGATGCAGTCGGTGCCGTCGCGGACGATCCGCCAGAGGTCCTCGGGCGTGTCGGCGCCGGGCAGCCGGAAGGCCATGCCGATGACGGCCATGCGCGGGTCGGGAGGGGTGGTGGTCATCGGCCGTGTCCTTCCGTCACCGCGGACCGGTCGGGCCCGGCGGGGCCGTCCGGGCCGTCCGCCCGCGGAGCCGGGGTGCGTCTGCGCCGCAGGGTCAGCAGCAGGAGCAGGGCGGCGCACAGGACGATCGCGAGGCCGTGGAAGGCGGCCACCACCGCCAGCGGCGAGAAACGTTCCAGCAGGGCGCCGCTGACGAGCATGCCCAGGCCGAAACCGGTGTTCTCGGCCGAGGCGGAGAGCCCGAAGAGACGGCCCCGCTGCTCGTCGGGGGCGCTCTGCAGCCGTGACACGTACACGGTCTCGGTGAACCCGTCGGCGGCGCCGGCGACGAGCGCGGCGATGACCGCGGGCACGGTCGGCAGACCGCTGAAGACCACGATGAACCCGGCCGACATGACGATGGCGCCGAGTGCGAACGCCCGCTCCCCGGGGGTCCGCCCGGCCTTGCGGGTGACCCGCCCGATCACCTGCTGGGCGACGATGTTGCCGATGGCCCAGGTCGCCCAGAACTGGCTGATGAACGTGGCCGGATGGTCGGGGTCGAGGCTGCTGGAGTAGAGGGGCAGGGCCACGTTGTGGGACGACGAGCCCAGCCCGTCGACGGCCCGCACGGCGATCATCGCCATGAGCAGCGGGGCCGTCCCCAGCAGCACCCGGACCGTCCAGCGCGCGGGTCCGGATCCCGCCGCCCGGGGGCCGCCGTCCGCCGGGTCGTCGGCCGCGCGGGTGCGGACCGGGAGCAGGAACAGCACGGTCGCGGAGACCAGGAACGTCGCCGCGTCCAGGGCGAAGGCGGCGGAGTAGCCGAGCTGCGCCACCACCAGGCCCGAGGAGGCGAAGCCGGCGATCATGGCGAGCGAACGGCCCGTCACCAGCAGCCCGTTGGCCCGGACCCGGTGCTCCGCTCCGACGATCTCGGGGATGCTGCTGCGCAGGGCGACCTGGGAGAGCGTGGAGCAGCCGCCCGTCACCACGGCCAGGACGTAGAGCAGTGCGGGGCGCACGCCGTCGGGGGCGAGCAGCAGGCTCAGCAGGGCCACGGCCTGGCACAGATCGGCGCCGACCATCAGGCGTTTGCGGTCGTGGACCGAGACGAGCCGCCCGCTGATCCAGCCCGAGACGACGCTGGTCGCCAGGCGTACGGCCATGAAGAGGCCCGCGGCGAGCGCGCTGCCGGTGGCGTCGTAGACGAAGACGTTCAGCGCCACCATGTTCAGGTAACTGCCGTACGCCGAGATGCCGTTGCCCAGGACGAGCAGACGGAAGTACTTCATGCACCTTCCCCTGGTCTGCATGAAGGGTGTGACCATCGCGGGTCCGGGACCGGACCGCCCCCCATTGATCCGTCACCCAAGCAGAATCGGTCAGACGTGTTCAAGGCGCGACGGTGGCACAGACAACTTCCGGTCGCGTTTTGGCGATTTCGAAGCGCTCCCGCAGGAGACGGGATGCCGATCTTGGGAAGACGATGGAAACGATCTTCCATCGATCCCTCAGGGGGGCACACCGTGACCGCACCCACGCGTCCGCTGCCGCCGGTGAACCGCCGGCGCCGCTTCGACCTCCGCTCGACCGCGCTGTTCTTCGTGTTCCTCGCCGTGGTCCTGTGCGTCCTCGGCCTCTCGGCGCGCATGGTCGCGGACGCCGTCGAACGGCGGCCCGCCTGGATGTTCGTCCTGGCCGTGCTGGGTGTCGCGGGATGCGTGGGGCTGCGGCGGCGGATACACGTGGCGAGAGCGGCGCGCCGGGCGGCGGCGGCGCTGGACCGGGCCGCGCGGGAGGCCGCCGACGAACTCGACACCCTGCAACCGCGTCCCGGCCGCCCGGCGGTCGAGGTCGTCACCGACCACGGGGCGTTGCCGGCCGCGGAGTTCGAGACCGTCGCCGGCCACGGCGCCACGGTCCCCGTCGAGTTCGAGACCGTCATCGACTACGACGGTCTGACGCCCGAGGAGTTCGAGGAGGCCGTCGCCGCCCTCTGCGAATGCGACGGCTGCTCCGCCGTCGAGGTCGTGGGCGGCGCCGGGGACCTGGGCGCCGACGTCCTGGCCCTCACCCCCGACGGGCGGCGGATCGTCATCCAGTGCAAGTACTACGACGTCTCCCACCGCGTCGGCTCCCAGGACCTGCAGCGCTTCGGAGGCACCTGCTTCACCGTCCACGAGGCCGACGTCGCCGCGCTGGTCACCACGAGCGACTTCACCGCTCCGGCGCTGGAGTACGCCGAGCAGTGCGGCATCGTGTGCGTGGACGGGGAGGCCCTGCGGGCCTGGACGGACGGCACCGGCCCCAGCCCCTGGGACACCGCCCCGGGCGGCCGGACGGCGGGGTGGGACCTGGCCGGCGCCGGATCGTGAGCCGCTGCCCGCCGGTGACCGGCCCCTGGTGTGGCGGTCCTCAGATCACGCAGCCCTCGATGCCGGGCACGCCGTCGATCCAGTTGGTGGTGTTCTCGACGTAGTAGCTGGACACGATTCCGTACTGGCTCCAGCCGCGCGGCTGGACCATCAGCCAGTACGGGTTGCCGCCGACCGACTGGCCCGGGACCTGGCAGTAGACCATCACTTCGTCCCAGGAATTGAGCTGGCCGATGATCGACGGGCAGTTCGTGGTGCTCGGTGCGTGAATGCAGTCGCCGTCGATGCTACGGACGTTGACCCCGTTCGCCCACACGCCGTACCAGCCGCGACCGTGCCCGTCGGCGGCGGCGCTCTGTGCGGTGGTGACCACGAGGGCGAGTGCTCCAGCGGCGGCGAGTGCCGCGGTCGTCTTGCGCATGGCCGTCCTTTCGATGCCGTGCCGGGTGGCTCGCGGGAGGAGTCCCGCCCCTGGCGCCCCGCACTCTAGGCAAGCGGGCAAGGCCCTGGTCCCTGACAGATGTCAGGGACCAGGGCCTTCACTCCGCGGGCGGCACCGTGCCGTTCAGGGTGCGGTGCCCCCGGCCCGCTGGCAGCGGGCGCAGTAGCGGGCCTGCGGCACGATCATCAGCCGCTCCCGGTCGAGGGCGCGCCGGCACCGGCCGCAGGCGCCGTACACCCCCGCGTCCATGCGGGCGAGGGCCGCTTCGACGTCGGCGAGGACCATCCGGGCCGACGCGGCGAGCTTGACGTCGACCTCCCGCTGCGCGGAGGCCCGCTGCCTGCGCCGGTCCTCGGCGCGGGAGGCGCCCGGACCGGCGAGCCGGCGCAACTGCTCCCGGCGGAACAGCCGTTGCTCGCGCAGGTTCTCGCGCAGGACGGCGAGGTCCTCGGCCGACAGGTGCGGCGCACCCGGCGGCGTTCCGGCGCCGCGGCCGACGGTCTGCTGGTTCACCACGTCACCCCTTCTTCCTGAGCAGGGCGTAGGAGATCGCAACGGGAGGACGGTCACACCGCGCGGCGCTGGCAGGCGACGCAGTGGCGGGTGTACGGGAGGATCTCCAGCCGTTCCGCGGGGATGGGCCTGCGGCAGCCCAGGCAGGTGCCGTAGGTCCCCCGCTCGACGCGCCCGAAGGCCTCGTCGATCTCCTTGAGGACCCGCCGCATCGCGTTCTTCTGCTCGGACAGCAGGTAGTCGTCCGGGGCCGGTCCGCTCTCGTCGAGGGCCTGCAGCTGCGCCAGCCGGGAGGCGCGGGCGTGCTGCAGACGCTGACGGGTTTCGTGCGGGTCGGGCTCGGCCCGGGGAACCTCCAGGGTCATGATCGGTCCTCTTCTCGGCTGCTCGGCAGCAGTCCGGCTGGGTGGTCTCGGCGCTTCCCACCCTGGTCCCTTCCACAGCGAAGTCCCATCGGGCGCGGGCCCCATTCCCGCCGGGACGGGTGACCCACACGGTCCCTCGTGGGTAGGGCGCGCCCCGGGGAAATGGGGGTCGGACCCCATCGACGCCGGGCCGGTGACCGGGGCAGGCTGGCGGAGAACCACCCGGGCGGCCGGGGCCTCTCGCCCGAGGCACCCGGCACCGCCGAGCACGTCAGCAGAGGAGTCGCAGGTCCGGTGTCGCTGTTCTGGCGGATCTTCGCCCTCAACGCCCTGGTGCTCGGCGCGGCCACGGCGCTGCTGCTGTGGGCTCCGGTGACGGTGTCCGTGCCGATCCTGCTCACCGAGGCCGTCATCCTGGTGGGCGGTCTCGCCGTGATGCTGGTCGCCAACGCGGCCCTGCTGAGGCTCGGCCTGGCGCCCCTGGTGCGGCTCAGGAGGCTGATGACCACAGTTGATCTGCTCCGCCCGGGCCAGCGCCTGCCCGTGGCCGGGGGTGGCGAGGTCCCGGAGGTGATCCGGACCTTCAACGCGATGCTGGAGCGGCTGGAGCAGGAGCGGGCCACCAGCAGCGCCCGGGCCCTGCTGGCGCAGGAGGCCGAGCGCCGCCGCATCGCGCAGGAGCTGCACGACGAGGTCGGGCAGAGCATGACCGCGATCCTGCTGGGCCTCAAGCGCAGCGCGGACGAGGCTCCCCCGCGGCTGCGCGAGGAGTTGCACGAGGTGCAGGAGATCACCCGGCAGTCCCTCGACGAGGTCCGGCGGCTGGTGCGCCGGCTGCGCCCCGGGGTGCTGGACGATCTGGGCCTGGTCAGCGCGATCACCTCGCTCACCGAGGACTTCGCCACCCACACCCGGATGCAGGTCACCCGCCGCTTCGACACCGACCTCCCCGAGCTGGCGCCGGAGACCGAACTGGTCCTCTACCGCGTCGCCCAGGAGTCGCTGACCAACGCCGCACGGCACGCGGACGCCGAACGCGTCACCGTTGCCCTGCGGCACGTCGCCGACCGCGTGGTGCTGACCGTCACCGACGACGGCCGCGGCATCGAGGCCCCCCGCGAGGGCGCCGGCATGCGCGGGATGCGCGAGCGTGCCCTGCTCATCGGCGGCAGCCTCGACATCACCCCGGCGCCACGCGCCGGCACCAGCGTCCAGCTCACCGCGCCCGTTCCCAGGAAGCAGCTCTGACGATGCCCGACACGATCACGCCCGCCGAGACGCGGACCGGCACGATCCGCATCCTGCTCGCCGACGACCACGCCCTGGTCCGGCGCGGTGTGCGGCTCATCCTCCAGCAGGAACCGGACCTGAAGGTGGTCGCGGAGGCCGGTGACGGCGCCGAGGCCGTCGAACTGGCCCGGACGCACGAGGTCGACCTGGCCGTGCTCGACATCGCCATGCCCCGCCTGACCGGCCTGCAGGCCGCCCGCGAGCTGGCCGCCCGCAAGCCGGGCCTGCGGATCCTGATGCTGACCATGCACGACAACGAGCAGTACTTCTTCCAGGCCCTCAAGGCCGGGGCCTGCGGATACGTGCTGAAGTCGGTCGCCGACCGGGACCTGGTCGCCGCGTGCCGGGCGGCGGTCCGGGACGAGCCCTTCCTGTACCCGGGCGCAGTCACCGCGCTGATCCGCAACTACCTGGACCGGGCCCGCCACGGCGAGGAGACCCCCGACCAGGTGCTCACCCCCCGCGAGGAGGAGGTCCTGAAGCTGGTGGCCGAGGGGCACTCGTCCAAGGAGATCGCCGACCTGCTGTTCATCAGCGTCAAGACCGTCCAGCGGCACCGTGCCAATCTGCTGCAGAAGCTCGGCCTGCGCGACCGCCTGGAGCTCACGCGCTACGCCATCCGCGCCGGGCTGATCGAACCCTAGGGGGTGGACCTCACCTCCCGGCGGCGCGCCCGGGCCTGTCTCGCCGCGGTGCTGGCGGCCGTCGTCCTGGCACTGCTGTCCACACTCACCACCGGCCCCCGGCCCGACGTGGCGTACGGCCCGGCACCCGGCCCGGCGTACGGCCCGACGACCGGTCAGACGTACGGCGAGGCGCACAGCGAGGCGGCGGTGGCCGCCGGGCACCGGGACGCGGTGACCGCGGGCCGGGACCGGGACACCGGGCCGCGAGTCGACGCCGGGTGTGACACGGACTGCGTGGTCCGGGCGGCGGTCCGTCACGAGTCGCAGGGCGAACACCCCTCCCCGCGCTCCCACCCGGCCGCGTACGCGCAGCGGACGGCCGTCCCACCCGTGGGCGCCGGGGCGCGGCCGCGCGCACCGGCCCCTCCCCGCGCCGCCTCCCCACCGCTCCTCTCCCCCGGCCCGGAACGGGCACCCCCGCGTCGTCCGGCATCCGACGCTCCCTTCCCTTCTCCCTGACAGCACCCGGTCGCACCCTGCGTGCCCGGGTGCGCCCGCCGGAGGCTTGTCGTGACCCGTTCCGCCCGGGTGAGGGCCCTGTTCGCCCTCGCCCTGCTCGCCCTGTCGTCGTACGTCGCCGTCACCGTGCCGGTCCGCCTGGGACTGGATCTGCGCGGCGGTACGCAGATCGTGCTCGAGACCCGCTCCACCCCCGCCGCCGAGGCCGACCGCGAGGCCACCGACCGCACCCTGGAGGTGCTGCGCGGCCGGATCGACGCGCTGGGCATCGCCGAACCCACCCTCGTCCGCTCCGGCGAGAACCGGATCATCGCCGAACTGCCCGGCGTGCAGGACCCGCGCGAGGCGGCCGATGTGCTGGGCCGCACCGCGCAGCTCACCTTCCACCCGGTGCCCGCGGCCGGGGACGGCACGGCCCGCACGCTGCCCGACGAGTCCGGCGCGCCGCTGCGCCTCGGGCCCGCCGCCCTGACGGGCGAGCACGTCGAGGAGGCCGCCGCCCGCTTCGACGACCGGGGCGGTGCGGGATGGCACGTCACCGTCGACTTCGAGGGGGCCGGCCGCGACCGCTGGGCCCGCCTGACCGGCGAGGCCGCCTGCCGGCCGGCGGGAGACCCGTCCCGGCGGATCGCGATCGTCCTCGACGACAAGGTGATCTCCTCCCCCCAGGTCGACCCGTCCGTCGCCTGCGGCAGCGGCATCCGTGACGGCGCCACCCGGATCACCGGCTCCTTCGGCCCGGAGGAAGCACGTGAACTGTCCCTGCTCATCAACGGCGGGGCCCTGCCCGTGCCCGTCGAGACCGTCGAGCAGCGCACCGTCGGCCCCACCCTCGGCGCCGAGGCCATCACCGCGAGCGCCTGGGCCGCCGCCATCGGCACGGCCCTGACCGCGCTCTACGTCATCGTCGTCTACCGGCTGATGGGCCTGCTCGCCGTACTCGCCCTGGCCTGCTACGGCCTGGTCTCCTACGCCGCCCTGGCCGCGCTCGGCGCCGCCCTCACCCTGCCCGGCCTGGCCGGTTTCGTGCTGGCGATCGGGATGGCCGTGGACGCGAACGTGCTGGTCTTCGAACGGGCCCGCGAGGAGTACACGGCCCGTCGGCGCCCCAGTGCCCGCTCGGCGCTCACCGCCGGGTTCCGCAACGCCTTCAGCGCGATCGCCGACTCCAACATCACCACGCTGATCGCGGCGGCGCTGCTGTTCTTCCTGGCCTCCGGTCCCGTGCGGGGCTTCGGGGTGACCCTCGGCATCGGGGTGCTCGCCTCCATGTTCAGCGCCCTGGTGATCACCCGGGTGCTCGCCGAGTTCGCCGCGAGCCGTCCCCGGGTCCGCCGGTCGCCGCAGCTCACCGGCATCGCGACCACGGGTGCCGTCCGCGAGCGTCTGACCCGGCGCGACCCGCAGCTGCTGCGGCGCCCGCGCCGGTGGCTGGCCGTCGGCGCCACCGTGCTGGTCCTGGCCGGAGCGGGCATGGTCGTGCGCGGGGTCGGCCTCGGCGTGGAGTTCACCGGGGGCCGCCTCATCGAGTACGCGACGTCCTCCCCCGTCGACGCCGACCGGGTCAGGACCGCTCTGGACGAGGCCGGGTTCCCCCGGGCCGTCGTACAGACCTCCGACGCCACGGGACTGACCGTGCGGACCGATCCGATGAGCAACGCGCAGGAGGCGCAGGTCACCTCGGCCGTGCGGGAGCTGGCCGGCGGGGCGGAGAAGGTTCGCGACGAACTCGTCGGCCCCAGCCTCGGCGAGGAACTGCGCCGCAACGCCCTGGTCGCCCTCGCCGTCGCCCTGGGCGCCCAGATGCTGTACCTGGCGGCCCGGTTCCGCTGGGTGTTCGGCACCGCAGCGGTCGCCGCCCTGGCCCATGACGTGGTGATCCTCGTCGGTGTCTTCGCCTGGCTGGGCAAGCCCCTGGACGGGGTGTTCCTGGCGGCCTTGCTCACGGTCGTCGGCTACTCCGTCAACGACTCCGTGATCCTCTTCGACCGCGTCAGGGAACTGGCCGGGCGCCACCCGGAGAAACCCTGGCCCGACGTGGTGAATCCGGCCGTCCTGCAGACCCTGCCCCGCACGGTGAACACCGGCATGGGCGCCGCGCTGGTCCTGACCGCCCTGGCCGTGCTCGGCGGGTCCTCCCTCACCGACTTCGCCCTGGCGCTGCTCATCGGCATCGCCGTCGGCACGTACTCGTCGGTGTTCACAGCCGCCCCGCTCGCGGTCCTGCTCGGGCGGCGTCGTCCACGCTCCGGCTGAGCGGGGGCGGGTACCCGGGCATAGCAGGGTCGGTGAACGAGAGGAGGTCCCTGGATGGTCGGGCCTTTTCCCCCGGAGCCGTGGCGGCTGCGGGGCGACATGTTCGTGGCGCTGTGGCGGGTGCCCCGGCCGGATGTGCCCGGCGGGCGGCTGCCCACCGGGGTCCGTCCGCTGCGGCTGGGCGGGTCCTGCCTCATGGTCACGTTCTGGGTGGACTACCGGCCGGGCGGGACGCTGGCGTACCGGGAACTGCTGGTGGCCCTCGCGGTGCGGGACCGGCGCGGACCTGCGGCGTGTGCGGTCGGGGCCTGGGTGGACGACGAACGCTCCCTGGCCGGAGGCCGGGCGCTGTGGGGCATCCCCAAGGAGCTCGGCTCCTTCGCCTTCGGCCCCGCGCCCCTGCCGTCGTCGCGTTCCGGGCGGGCCGCAGTGCGCACCCGCATGGTCGTGGAGCGCGGCGGGCGAGGTCTCGATCCGGTGGTGACGGGGCTGCACCGGGACCTGCTGTCCTTGCCGGGGCGCCTGCCGGTGCGCGGCCGGCTGCTGCAACCGCATCCGGTGCACGGGCGGTGCGACGTGCCGCTGAGGCTGTCGGGGCGCGTCCGGCTGGGGCGGGCGCGTGTGCAGGCCGAGCCCGGTGGACCGCTCTCCTTTCTCGACGGCCGGAGAGCGGTCCTGGCGGCCTCGATCCGCGGATTCCGCATGACCGTGGGCGAGGAGGGTGACAGTCCTGTCCAATAAGGCCGGTTTGCGGTGCCGCGTGACCGGACCTACGGCACCGGCCGTTCCAGCGCCGCCAGGACCGGTGCCACGCCGTCCTCCTCGGCCAGCCGCCGGGACAGCTCCCGGGCGCGGGAGCGGTGACGGGGGTCGCCCGTGGCGCGGCGCAGGGCGGAGGCGAGGGCGCCGGCGGTGAGGTGCCGCAGCGGGACCGCGCACGGCGCGGTGCCCAGGGCCACCAGACGCGCCGCCCAGAAACCGCCGTCGAACTGCACGGGCACCGGCACGGTGGGTACGCCGGCGCGCAGGACGGCCGCCGTCGTGCCGGCGCCCGCGTGGTGCACCACCGCGGCCGTGCGGGGGAACAGCAGGGCGTGCGGCACGTCCCCGACGGTGAGCACGTCGTCGGTCCGCGCGGCGAGACCGGCCCAGCCCCGCTGGATCACCCCGCGCAGCCCCGCCGCGCGCAGGGCGCGCACGATCTCGGCACTGACCCGCTCGGGGTGGGGCACCGTGGCGCTGCCCAGCCCGATGAACACCGGTGCCGGCCCCGCGGCGAGGAACTCCTCCAGTTCCGGGGGCAGTCGGCGGGTGTCGTGCGGCCACCAGTACCCGGCCACGTCCAGTCCGGGCCGCCAGTCGCGGGGGCGGGGCACCACGAGTTCGCTGAACCCGTGCAGCACGGGCCAGTGGGCCCGCTCGTGGGCCCGGCGGAGCGCGGCCGAGTCGCGCAGGCGCATGCCGTGCCCGGTGCGCAGCCGGTCCACGGCCCGGGCCTGGACCCGGTCGACGGCGGCGGTGACGGCGCGTCCGCCCAGGCGGTTGGCCACGATGCCGAGTGAGCGCCCGCCCAGCATGGGGGCGCCGAACTCCCGTGTCGGGTGCTGGGGTTGCAGAAACAGGCCGAGGCTCGGCAGCCGGAGTCCGTCGGCGATGGCCGCGCCCAGGGGGGCCACCGCACCCGCGGCCAGGACGACGTCGGCGCCCCGGGCCGCCTCGACGAGGGCGTCGGTCATCTCCTCCGCCGCCGACCGGGCCATCGACGCCGCGCGCAGCAGCTTGCCGAGCCCGGTACTGCTGGCGTGCAGACCGCGACCGCGCGCGGAGTGCGACAGGGCGTGCGGATCGACCGGGGTGGGGTGGAACCGCACCCCCGAACCGTCGGTCAGGGGAGCGAAACGGGCGTGGGTGGCGAGCGTGACGTCGTGACCGCCCCGCACCAGCCCCGCGCCGAGCCCGGTGTACGGGGCGACGTCGCCGCGCGACCCCGCCGTCATGATCACCACTCGCATGGTCCCAGTCTGGACCGCCGATCCGGACGACACGCGGTCTCCGCCGGTACGGGGGCGAAAATCGCCGGTGCAGGTGACGGCCCGCACGCTCCGCTCACTCCGGGCCGGACGGGCCGGTGCCGAGAGCGGTGAGCAGGCCGGTGGCGGCCTCACGCAGGCGGTGAGAGGGGTCGCCGGTGAGGGCGGTCAGCCGGTCCCGGGCGTGCTCGGCGCCCGGTGGCCACGATCCGTCGGCGTCCACCCGGCGCCGCAGTCCGAGCACGGCTTCGTACCGGACCGGCTCGTACGGGTCGTCCAGGCTCCGCAGGAAGCGCCGCACGTCCTGCCGGACGTGCTCGTCGGCCGCCTCGTCCCCGTCGAGGAGCGACAGCGCGGCGGCCCGGACGTCACCGGAGTCGGTGGTGTCCGCCAGGCGCCGCACGGCGGGGAGCGCCTGGGTGAGGCCCCGGAGCGCGTTGCGGGTGCGCCAGACATGCCGGGTGTCGGTCTCCAGGTGGCTCGTGAGCACCCGGGCCACCACATGGCGCTCCCACCAGCGCAGGCCGTTCTCGACGACGTGCTCCAGTCCGTCCAGGACGCCGGCGCGCAGGTCGTCGTCCGCGTCGTCCAGGAGCGGCAGCAGCAGCCACACGGCGTCCCACCGGCCGCCGGCCCCGATCGCCGTGGCGCAGGCGGCCCGGGTGCGGGCGGGGACCGTCCGGTCGGCCAGGGCGGTGCGCAGACGGGTGGCGGCCTCGTCCGTGCCCACAGCGCCCAGCATCCGCGCGGCCGGTGGCCCGGCGACCGGATCACGCAGCCACCCCACCGCCGTGTCGGTCAGGCCCCCGTCGGTCCGGTCGCCCAGGTCGCGCAGCAGGACGGCGGCGACCTCGGGGTCCCGCTCGGTCCGCAGGGCTGCCGTCAACGCCTCCTTCGCCTGCGGTCGTTCCACGTCGGACAAGCGCCGGGCGGCCTGGACGCGCACCTGCGGGAACGGATGGCGCAGGCCGTCGAGCAGCGCGTCGAGGAGCGGCTCGATGCACTGCCGCGGCAGCTCCTCCAGCGCCCGGGCGCGGGCGGCGCCCGCGCCCTCGCGGGCCGTACGGATCACCTCCGCGCGCACGTCCTCGTCGCCCCTGCAGACGTACAGCAGAGTCCGGGCCCGTCCCCACACGGCGGAATCCGGGTCGCCGAGCAGAGCGGCGAGGGCCCTGGCGTCCCCCGGGACGCCCAGGGCCGCCAGTCCCTCCAGGGCGACGATCCGCACGTGGCGGTCCGGGTCGGACAGCCGCCGGGCGAGGGCTTCGACGACCGGCGGGCCGTCGAGGCCGAGCCGGGTCGCGGCCACGCAGGCCCTGCTCCGCACGCGCGGATCGGCGTCGCCCATGAGGGGCGGCAGGACCTCGCGGCCGGCCTCCGCGATGCCGAGCCGGCCCAGGGCCCTGGCGGCGGCCGCGCGCACGCGGGGTTCGGGGTCGGCGGCCGCCCCGGTGAGGACGGGGACGTGTTCCGCCCCGCCCCGCCTCCCCAGGCCCGTCAGCGCCGCGACGCGCCGCTCGGGCTCCGGCGCCGCCGACTCCCGCAGGAAGAAAGCGATCTGATGGTCCGCCCCCATGGACACCTCCCTCCCAGGAAGACCACCGAGCCGGGCGAAGGTTGCCCTTCCGGCCGGCGAACCACGCGTCGCGCCGCGCCGGTTGGGCAGGGAGTGGGGTACAGGTTCCCTCGCGTGACCGGAGGTACGGATGGACATCGGCATAGGCCTTCCCAACACGGTTCCCGGCACCGAAGGCCGGGTGCTCGTGGAGTGGGCGCGGCGGGCCGAGGAGGCGGGGTTCAGCACGCTCGGCACGATCGGGCGGCTGGTCTACCCGGGCTACGAGGAGTTGGTCGCGCTGAGTGCGGCCGTGGCCGTGACCAGCAGGATCCGGCTGACGACGAGTGTGCTGCTGGGGCCGCTGTACACGAACGCGGCACTGCTGGCGAAGCAGGCGGCCTCCGTCGACCGGCTGTCCGGGGGACGGTTCGTGCTCGGCGTGGGGCTGGGCGGGCGCGACGACGACTTCGCGGCGAGCGGTCTGCGGACCGCGGGCCGGGGGCGCCGGCTGGAGGAGCAGCTGGCGGAGCTGAAGCGTGTCTGGGCGGGCGAGGAGCGGGGGTTCGCCGGTGCGATCGGGCCCGAGCCGGTGCGCGAGGGAGGTCCCGAGCTCATTCTGGGCGGTGCGACCGAGGCGAGTTTCCGGCGGGTGGCCCGGCTGGGCGACGGCTGGATCATGGGCGGCGGCACGCCGGACACGTTCGCCCGCGCCGCGGCCGGCGTCGACACCGCGTGGCAGGAGGCGGGACGTACGGGCACGCC
Organism: Streptomyces sp. NPDC085932; assembly: GCF_044540525.1. Taxonomy (NCBI): domain Bacteria; kingdom Bacillati; phylum Actinomycetota; class Actinomycetes; order Kitasatosporales; family Streptomycetaceae; genus Streptomyces; species Streptomyces sp. NPDC085932. The sequence goes on along the minus strand of NZ_JBITSJ010000006.1, from coordinate 110,153 downwards.
CCGCAAGCTGGCGCTGGCCTACTTCGCGCTGGGCCCGGACGCGCGGGCCCACGCCGACGGCTATCTCGGCGACTATTACGGCTTCCTCGGCGAGGCCGCGGCGCAGGTCGCGGCCGGGGCGGCGGTGACCGCGGAGATGGCCGCGTCCTACGCCGAGGCGTTCGCCGAAGCCGGCTGCGACGAGCTGATCTTCGTGCCGGCGGCGTCGGATCCGCGGCAGGTCGAGTGGCTCGCCGAGGCGACGCGCTGAGCCGCCGGCCGCTTCAGGACGCGTCCTAGGCGAGCGGGGCGATCCCCGCCTGCCCGGCCCGGAGTTCGGACCGGACGAGTTCCAGGAGGCGCCCGGTCCAGTTGCGGCCCCGGCCGCCGTTGTCGCCCCAGTGGCCGGAGTCGTCGTCGTAGACGAGGGTCGCGTCGGCCGTGTCCAGCAGGACGCGGGCGAGATGCGGGTGCTGGGTGTACTTGGCCCGCAGCAGGGCGGTCATGACGGCGGTCCGGGCCTCTTCCCACCCCTCGCGCCGGGGTGCGCCGACCGCCGTGTTGCGTGCGGCGAACGCCGTGTCCGCGTCCCGGGCGGCGGCCCGGGCCGCGGGGTCCGCGGTGGACAGGGCCCAGTACGCATGGGCCACCGAGGGGTAGGTGTCGCCGTCGACCCGGACGGGCGCGGGGTAGTCGTTGCGCAGCGCCTGCTTGCCCGGGTTGTCCGAAGGCTTGAACGGATAGCTCTGGGGGAGGTGGATCGCGGGGGCCATCGGGGCCGCAGGCCCGTCGGCCGGGACGCGTGCGGGGCGTTCGGCCAGCCATCTGGCCCGGTCCTCGAAGTAGGCGACCGCCTCGTCGTACTCGTCCTGGTCCACGGTCGCGCCGGGCGGCGACGCGAGCTCTCCGCCGGGCCCGGTCACCAGCAGGAGGAGCGGCTCGTCCTTGCGGTCCATGTCGCCGAGCGCGTAATGCCGTTGGGTCTCGGGGATAGCGTAGTAGGCGGCGCGGGCGGCGGCCCGGTTCTCCTCGGTCCGCTCGGCGAGGAACACGTCGACGGCGGCGAGGCAGCGGTCCGTGGAGTCCGGCCGGCCGTTGAGCTGGTCGATGGTGTCACGGATTTCGGCCAGCAGCAGCTCGGGGGTGTGCCAGGAGTGGGGCTCGCTGAACTTCCACACGGCCAGGTCGTGGGCGGAGACCCGGGCGCCGTCCGGGAGTTCGGTGGCGACCCAGCCGCTGCGCAGCTTCCGCTCGAACTCCTCCAGGGTGACCAGGCCCCAGCAGTCGATCAGCCCGTCCGCGTAGATGAACAGGTCGGTGAGGTAGTAGTCGCCGTTGCGGATGAAGGCGTGACGCCAGGTTCCGGGGATGCGGACGCCGTCCGCCGTGCGGGAGGTGATGCGGTTGCCGATCATTCAGGCCATTGTGTCCGCACCGGCGATCACCGCAAGGGAATTGTCGCCACGGGACTGTGCACACCCGCAGAGCCGGGTCCTCCGTCACGGCTCGGCGGAGGACCCGGCTCCCGGTGGGTGCGGTGGCTCAGGAGGACTGGGCGCTCTGGTACAGGTTCTGCGCGTCGGCCCCGAAGTACGGGCCGTACATGGCGTTGGGCAGGAAGTTGTACTTGAAGCTGTTCACCGACGACTGCAGGCCGGTGCCGGTCGCCTCGCTGAACTGGGTGAACCACGGGCCGCCGCTGGAGCCGCCGGTCATGTTGCAGGTCAGGCCGTGGTCGCCGGAGAGCAGGAAGTCGCGGAAGGTGGTGCCGCTGCAGTAGATGAACTTCTCGCCGTCGTAGGGAGCGGCGGCCGGGAAGCCGAAGGAGTACATGGCCTTGTTGTAGCCGGTGTTGAAGGCCAGGCCCTGGCCGCCGACGACGTCGGTCAGACGCTGCCCGTCGAGCGGGGCGACGACGGCCGCGCCGATGTCGTAGTTGATGTCCTCACTGGCCGTCCACTGCGGCGTGGCCAGGGTCCTGGCCGCCGCCCAGGTGCCGTACGGGCGCTGCCCGTCGTGGTAGCCGGGCACGAACACCCAGTTGGTGTGCCAGGCGCCCTGCATTTTCACGCAGTGGCCGGCGGTCAGCACCGTGCTCTTGTTGGCGCTGGTGACGGCGTTGCCGGAGCAGGAGGCGGTGCGTCCCTGGTAGGTGAAGAAGACCCGTCCCGCCGTCCTGGTCACCGCTCCCCCGCCGGACCAGGGTCCGCCGCCGTGCGGGAAGGCGAGGGGCCCGACGGCGGAGGCGGGTGCGCTGGGTGCGACGACAGCGGCCTCGCCCTTGCGCGGCGCCGCGGTCCGCACCTGGGAGCGGTCGACGGTCAGGACGTCGAGCGGGGTGGCCGCGCGCATCCGTTCCGGGGTCCAGAAGGCCAGGGCGCGTTGCTGCGCCGAGGGGGCCGCCACGCCGGGTTCGGGGGCGGCGCCGGCCGGTGCGGCGCTGACGCCGGTCGCGAGGAGCGCGGCGACACCGGCGAGTGCGCCGAGGACGCTGCGGCGCACGAAGGCGGCGCCGGACGGGCGAAGGCTACGGGGTCTGCCTATCACGCGGTCTCCTTCTGCTGTGGGGGCCGGGCGGCGGGAGCCGTCGCCCGGTCAGGCAGGGGTGTCACTGCGGACAGTCAGAGGGCAGCGTGCCACCGGAAGACCGAGATGGACAGGTGCATGTCAGAACGATGGCCGAAACGGCACGCACGCTCCGCGTGGAGCGCACACCGGAACAGGGCGTCCGCCCGCACGCGGCGGGCACGCACGGGGGCATGAAGGAACCCGGCCTCCGGGCGGAGACCGGGTTACCGGTGGAGCCGTGGGGTCAGAGGGCGGGGCCGGTGCCACCGCCCGGCTGGATGCGGCCGCGCCAGCCGCCGGACTCACCGCCGCGCTCCTCGATGTACTGCTTGAAGCGCTTCATGTCGCCCTTCACCCGGCGGTCGATGGTGCCCATCATGTCCGCGGCCTTCTCGGCCATCCCGCTGGGCTCGACCTCCATCACGAGCTCCACCCGCGTGTGGGTGTCGTCCACGCGCTCGAAGCGCACGGAGCCGCGCTGGTTGACGTCTCCGCTGGTCGTGCGCCAGGTGACGCGCTCGTCGGGCAGCTGGTCGACGATCTCCGTGTCGAACTCGCGCCGTACGCCGCCGACCTTCGTCGTCCAGTGGTTGTGGCGGTCGTCGACCTGCCTGACCTCCTCGACGCCCTCCATGAAGTTCGGGAACTCCTCGAACTGCGTCCACTGGTTGTAGGCGGTGTGCAGCGGGACGTCGACTTCCACGGTTTCCTTGACGGTGCTCATCTGTATGCCTCCGTTTTTCACTGATCGACTGCGGGAGGCCCATCGGCCCACACCCGGATCCGGGCTCGTGGCGGTCGAGTACCCGGGATGCCGCGCTTGCCACCTCGCGGATGATCGGCGGCCTCCCGGAAACCGGCCACACCAGGCGGTCGAACACGGATACGATCCCGGCGTGCGCCTTCCCCGATCGGCCCCGGGCTGGACCATCGCCGTCTTCGGCGTGCTCGCCGCCGCCCTCGGGGCGGTGGGCCTGGTCTCGCCGGCCGTCCAGCTGTCCCTGCTCGGCCTCGGCGCGCCGGACGAGCGCGCGGCCGGGGACTTCACACCCGCGTTCCTGACGGCGTCGTCCATGGCCGCCCTGAACATGGGTGTGTACTACGTGCTGGCGGCCCTGGCCGACTGGCGGGCCTTCTTCCGCTGGACCGTGCCGTTCCGGCTGCTGACCTGCACGGTCTTCATCGTCGCCGCGATCGGCGGCAGGGCACCGGACGTCTTCGTCGGGGTCGGGGTGTGGGAAGGGCTGGGAGCGGCGGCGACGGCCGTGGCGTTGCGGTACGACCGCCGTCAGGCGGCGGGCGGGGCGGTCCCGGCCGTGTCCGAGCGGAGGCCGTGACCCGAGGAGGCTCGGCCGGATCACGCGGTGGGTGTCGGTCGCCATGCCCCAGGACGCCAGGGACGCGACGTTTCACCCACCGGCCCCGGCCCGGTGGGATCCGCCGGCTTCAGAACCGGTTCTGCTGCTGCGGCTGCCCGTACGGCTGCCCGCCCTGGCCGCCCGCGTTCTGGGCCTGCAACTGCTCCGCCTGCTCCTTGGTCACCTTCTGTTCGGCACCGCAGAACGTGCACTGCGTCAGGTACTTCGTGGAGACGGGGAACAGGGGCACGAAGAACAGGGTGAACTTCGTGACGCGCTTGCGGAGCGTGTGCGCGGCGGGATTGCCGCACTGGCCGCACACCAGCGTCAGTATCGCCAGCTGGTACAGGTAGCCCTTGGTGCCAAAGATGATCACGTGTCGGTCCTCCCGGGTCGGATCTTCATCCAGTGTCCTGTATCTCGGGTCGGTGCGGTGTGCGGGCCCCTCGTTCGTGTGGAGCGCCCGGCGGGCTGTGGTCCAAGCGGGTGACAGCGGGCCGGGAGCCCCGGGGTACGCCGGTACGGTGCCGCGGTGACCTCGATCTCAGCCGAAACGCAGCCCGTGCCGACCGACGACCTGGGCTCCCTCGTCGTCCAGTCCTGGCGGGGCACCACCCCTGAAGGTGTCGACGTCCCCTACCTCCTGGCCTGCCCCCTCGGGGACGGCGCGAACGGTCCCGAGGCGACGGCGAAGGCCATCGAGCAGCTGCTGGAGAGCGCCGGGCTGCCCCTGGGCGAGGGGCTCGTCGACGCGACGCAGCGGCCCAGCATGCCGGTGAGCCTGCTCGTCGTGCCCGGGTCGGCCGTCCTGACCGTGCAGCACCTCAAGTCGCAGTTCGTCCCGCCGCAGACCTGGCTGGAGGCGGTGGCCGGGCTCGGCTTCTCCTACCTGATCTTCACCACGCGCCCGTGGCCGGAGGGCGCCGAGCCCGGTGACGTGGAGACGCTGGCCGCCTTCACCTCCGACGAGGAGGTCCTCACCTCGGCGGTGCACGTGGTGCTGCCCGCCCGCAGCCTGCGCGGCTGAACCCCCGCGGCCCGGGCCACCGTCGCGTGGCCCGGGCCGCGGCGTGCCGGCGGTCAGGCCGACAGGGCCGCCAGCACCACGCTCTTGGCCTCGTCCTGGACCCGGCGCAGGTGGTCGGGGCCGAGGAACGACTCGGCGTAGATCTTGTAGACGTCCTCGGTGCCGGACGGGCGGGCGGCGAACCAGGCGTTGTCCGTCGTGACCTTGATGCCGCCGATGGGGGCGCCGTTGCCGGGGGCCTCGGTGAGCACCGCGGTGACCGCGTCCCCGGCCAGGGTGTCCGCGCTGACCTGAGCCGGGGAGAGTTTGGCGAGCAGGGCCTTCTCCTCGCGGGTCGCCGGGGCGTCGATGCGCGCGTACGCCGGCTCGCCGAAGCGGGCGGTGAGGCTCGCGTAGTGCTCCGAGGGGGTCTTGCCGGTGACGGCGGTGATCTCGGAGGCGAGCAGCGCGAGCAGGATGCCGTCCTTGTCGGTGGTCCACACGGAGCCGTCGCGGCGCAGGAAGGACGCCCCGGCCGACTCCTCGCCGCCGAAGCCGATGGTGCCCCCGACGAGCCCGTCGACGAACCACTTGAACCCGACGGGCACCTCGACCAGTTCGCGGCCGAGGTCGGCGGCCACCCGGTCGATCATGGCGGAGGACACCAGCGTCTTGCCGACGCCGGTGGCGGCCGGCCAGTTCTCGCGGTGGGCGTACAGGTAGGAGATGGCGACCGCGAGGTAGTGGTTGGGGTTCATCAGGCCCGCGTCCGGGGTGACGATGCCGTGCCGGTCGGCGTCGGCGTCGTTGCCCGTGGCGATCCGGAACCGCTCGCGCTGCTCGATCAGGGACGCCATGGCGTACGGCGACGAGCAGTCCATGCGGATCTTGCCGTCCCAGTCCAGCGTCATGAAGCGCCACGTGGGGTCGGTGTGCGGGTTGACGACGGTGAGGTCGAGGCCGTGCTGCTCGGCGATGCGGCCCCAGTAGGCGACCGAGGCCCCGCCGAGCGGGTCGGCTCCGATGCGCACACCGGCCGAGCGGATCGCGTCCAGGTCGAGGACGGCGGGCAGATCGGCGACGTAGGTGCCGAGGAAGTCGTAGCGGCTCGTGGTGGCGGCGGCGAGGGCTCGGGCGTGGGAGACGCGGCGTACGTCCTTCAGGCCGCCCCGGATGATCTCGTTCGCCCGGTCCTGGATCCAGGAGGTCGCGTCGGAGGCGGCGGGACCGCCGCTGGGCGGGTTGTACTTGAAGCCGCCGTCGGCGGGCGGGTTGTGGGAGGGGGTGACCACGACGCCGTCCGCGAGGCCGGTGGTGCGGCCGCGGTTGTGGGTGAGGATGGCGTGCGAGACGGCCGGGGTGGGCGTGTAGCCGTCCGCGGCGTCGATCAGCACCGTCACCTCGTTGGCGGCGAACACCTCCAGGGCCGTGACCCGCGCCGGCTCGGACAGGGCGTGGGTGTCGGCGCCCAGGAACAGGGGGCCGTCGATGCCCTGCTCCGCGCGGTACTCGCAGATGGCCTGGCTGGTCGCGGCGATGTGGTCGTCGTTGAACGCGCTCGCCAGCGACGATCCGCGGTGTCCGGAGGTTCCGAATGCGACGCGCTGCCCCGGGTCGTCGAGGTCGGGGTGGAGCGCGTAGTACGCGGTCACCAGCCGAGCGACGTCGACGAGATCCTCGGGTCCGGCCGGACTGCCCGCTCGCTCGTGCTGCATGGGCCCGCTCCTCCACATGGGTCGATCCTTCGTGTGCGCACCCATCCTTCCCCGTCAGGGCGGTGGCGCGCACCAGGGGCACCCCGGTGACGGCCGGATGTGCGCCATGCCACGTGCGGGGCGGACGCGCCCGCACACGAGAGGGCGGCGCTACGGATCACCGGGACGCCCGGTGACACGCCGCGCCGCCTGCTCCCTCGGGGCCGGCACGCCACGCGTGCCGGCCGGGGTCAGATCCGCCCGCCGGTGAGCCGGGTGAGCGGCCCGTGCGCGCCGCGTTCCGCACGGCGGCCCACGGCGTACGAGGCGGCGCTCAGCGCGGTCAGGCCGGCACCGACGCCCGCGGCGACGAGCTTGCGGTGGGCGATGACCGTCCAGGCCGTCTTCGCGGTGGCGGCGACGTGGCCGGAGGCCGTGGCGACCGCCTGGCGGCTCGCCTCGACGCCCTTGGCCGCGGTCTGCGCGGCCGTCCTGGCCGTCTGTGCGGACCGCTCCGCGCCCGACTTGGCGGCCGACGCCGCGTCACCGGCCTTGCCGGCCGCGCCCTTGGCGGCCTGGGACGCGGGGGCGGTCGCCTTGTCCGCCGCGCCGCGCACCTTGGACTGCGTGGCCCGGCCGGTCGACTGCTTCTGATTCGTGCGCTTGTTCTCTTCAGTCATGTGACACCGCTTTGCCTCGGACTCCCGCGCCAAACACGTTCGGTCGCGCACCGACCGGGCGGCTCGTGCCTGAGCACCCGGTCCAGGGGGTAGGCGAGCTACAGACACCCATCACGTCGATCACGAAGGACGGTGCGTCATGGCCGGAGTGCTCAACCGCATCAAGGAGTTCGCTCGCAGCCCGCAGGGACGGCGGGCCGTGGAACAGGCCAGGCGGGCGGCGGCCGACCCCCGCAAGCGGGCCCAGGCACAGCGTCTGCTCGGCAAGCTGCGCGGCCGCCGCCACTGACCGGCGGGCGTTGCGTCCCGTTACCCAACTCCTCGTGCCGGTAGGTGTGTTCGTGCCCCACTTGGGCACCTGGGTCGCATCAGACACCGGAGAGGAGATGGTTCGATGGGCAGCGCAGGCAACGGCAGGAGGCTGTGTGCCTTAGGAGTCGCCGGCGTGCTGGCGGGGACCGTGCTGGTCGGCTGCGGCGACGAGGGCGACCCGAAGGAGGCGGCGGACGCCTCCTCGGCGAAGGCGAGCCCGGGGGCCGAGGAGCAGGGCACGCGCGCGGTGCGCTCGGCCTACGACAGGACGGCCGAGGAGGACACCGCGAAGGTCGCCCTGCGGGTGCAGACCTCGGCCGAGGGCCGCTCGGAGACCGCGAACGGCCAGGGCGTCGTCGACCTTGAGGACGGCGACAGCGTCATGACGCTCACGGCGCAGGGGCAGCGCATCGAGCAGCGTGTGATCGACCAGGTGCTGTACCAGAAGCTGCCGAAGGGGCAGGCTCCGGGCGGCAAGCCCTGGATCCGGATCGACCTGGGCAAGGTCGCCGGGCAGCAGGGCGCGGGCGGGCAGGGGATGAACGACCCCGCGCAGTCCGCGGCGTACGCCAAGGCGATCACCGACAAGGACGTGACGAAGAAGGGCACGGCGACGATCGGCGGCGTGCGCACCACGCAGTACCGCGTCAACGTCGACGTCGCCGAGCTGCCCAACGGCCGGACCCTGCGCAAGCAGGTCGGGCCCACCCTGCCGATGGACGTGTGGCTGGACGACGAGGGCCGGCTGCGCCGGCAGCAGCTGGACATGACCGTCAAGGCCCCGTCGCAGTCGGCGGAACGGCCCTCCGGCGCCGCCTCGTCCGCGCCGGGGAAGGTCACGGTGCGCACGGTCATGGACTTCACCGACTTCGGCACGGAGGTCGAGGCGGAAGAGCCGCCGGCCGGGCAGGTCACCGACATGACCGGCAAGGCCCTCGAACAGGGCAAGCGGCAGAGCTGACCCGGCTCAGCGCACGTCGCGGCCGCGGAGGCGCCGTACGAGGTCGTCCGCGGCCGCCGGCCAGTCCGGCCGGTCGAAGGTGAAGCCCGCTTCGAGGAGGCGGCCGGGGACGACACGGCGGCTCTTGAGCAGCAGTTCGGTGTCCGAGCGCAGGACGAAGGCTCCGGCCTCGGCCATCCGGCGCGTCGCCGGCAGACCCACCGGGACGCCCCACGCGGCGCGCAGGTCCCGCATGAAGGCGCGCTGCGGCAGGGGCCCGGGGGCGGCGAGGTTGACCGGCCCGGCGATGTCGTCGCGGGCCACGAGGAATTCGACCGCCCGGACGAAGTCCCGGTCGTGGATCCAGGAGACGTACTGCCCGCCCCCGGCGACCGGGCCGCCGAGGCCGAGGCGGGCCATCCGCAGCAGCACGTCGAAGACGCCGCCGCGGTCGGGGCTCATCACCATGGCGGCGCGCAGGGCCACCTTGCGGGTGTGCGGGGTGGCCGCCTCCTCCTGGGCGCGCTCCCAGGCCTTGGCGATGTCGACGCTGTAGGACCAGTAGTCCGGGACGCCGGGTTCGCTCCCGCCGATCAGGCCGGTGGCCTCGTCGTTCGGGGCGTCGAAGCGGTGGGCGTAGACGGTCGCGGTGCTCATCTGCAGCCAGACCCGGGGTGGCTTCGCGGCGGATGCGATCGCCTCGCCCACGGCCCGGGTGGAGTCCACGCGCGAGTCCATCATCAGGCGGAGGTTCTCGGGCGTGTACCGGCAGTTCACGCTCCGCCCGGCCAGGTTGACCACGACGTCACTGCCGTCGATCTCCTCGGCCCAGGGGCCCGGGTTCGTGCCGTCCCAGTACACCTCTCCCTCACGGGCGGGGCGCCGGCTCAGCACCACGACCTCGTGTCCGGCCGCGCTCAGCGCGCGCCTGAGAACCGTTCCGACCTGTCCGGTCCCACCGGGCATCACGAACTTCACGCAGGCCTCCCCCATCGAGTGTGGGAACGACTCTAGCCCATATTTGAACGCGTTCAAATCATCGCGGGTGCGGGGCCCGGTCCGCGCGGATGTGCCGTTCGGGCAAGATGGGGCCATGAGCGTAGTCAAGATCAACGTGCTGACCGTGCCCGCCGAACAGCGGGAGACGCTGGAGAAGCGCTTCGCCTCCCGCGCGCACGCCGTGGAGAGCTCCGACGGCTTCGAGTGGTTCGAGCTGCTCCGCCCGGTGGAGGGCACCGACACCTACCTCGTCTACACGCGCTGGCGTGACGAGGAGTCGTTCCAGGCCTGGATGGAGGGGCCGATGAAGGCCGCGCACCAGGGCGGCGGCGAGGGCGGCGAGCGGCCCAGGCCCGCGGCGAGCGGCTCGACCCTGTGGTCCTTCGAGGTCGTGCAGCAGGCCGGGCCGAAGAGCGTCTAGTCCTGCCGGCGACCGGCGGGAGGTCCCCCGTACCGGCGGTGCGGGGGCCTTCGCGTGCGGGGCGGTGCCGGTGTTCAGCCCTGCCGCGAGCGGCTGGGGGCGGCCGTACGGCCGACCGCGGCCGCCAGCTTGCGCAGCCGGCGCCAGTCCAGCCGCGGGGGCGCCTCGGGAACCCCGGGCCGGTCGCGGGGTACCCGGACCCGCAGGGCGCGCCGGGCGATACGGCAGTGGACGGGAGCCGGCAGGGTGAGCGCCTCACCGTCGAGGCCGACCTCCAGCTGCGGCTCGTCGGCCTGCACGACGACACGCTGGGCGGTGAGCACCGTGAGCCCCTCGGGCCGCGGCGAGAGCAGCAGTTCGGCGGCTTCGACGGCGCTGTCGACGCGGACGGCGAGCACGCCCAGCCGCCCGGAGTTCAGCCGCTCGCGACGGCCGAAGCCGAACGGGTCGTCCATGCGATACGCGTTGTTGCTGACCAGGACGGCCTGCGGGTCGGCGATGGCGGTGCCGTCGGCGACGGCCGTCAGCCGCGGCCCGCTCTGCCGGGTGAGCAGTTCGGGCAGCCGCTCCAGCGCCGCGCCCACCTTGTCCTCGCGGTAGCCGGGGCTCTGGACGACGGCGCCGTAGACACCGAACGAGGCGTTGTTGACGAACGGCCGGTCGGCGGCGAAGCCGAGGTCCACGCGGAGTTCGACGCCGTCCGTGAGGGCGTCGAGGGAGGCGGCCGGGTCGTCGCGGTCCAGACCCAGGTCCATGGCGAAGTGGTTGCGGGTGCCGGCCGCGATGACGAGGAACGGCAGGCCGTGCTCGGCCGCGACGGCGGCGACCAGCGCCTGAGTGCCGTCCCCGCCCGCCACCCCGAGCAGATCGGCCCCGTCGGCCACGGCGGCCCGGGCGAGGGCGGTGACGTCCTGGTGCTGGTCGGGGTCGAGCAGCACGACCCGGGCGCCCAGCGCCTCGCCCTTCTCCTTCAGCTGGAACTTGCCGACCTTGCCGCCGCCGGAACGCGGGTTGAGCAGCAGGAAGGGGCGCCGCGGCGGCGGGGTGCGGTACTCCTTGACCCGAACCGGCCGCAGGCCCGTGCTGCGCAGCGCGTAACGGCCGCTCCAGACCGCCGCGCACCACAGCAGCAGCGACAGGAAGACCACCCAGAGCAGGTTGGCGGTGGCGAAGAGGGTGATGAGGGCGACGGGGGCGACCAGGGCCAGTGTGGCGGCGGCCATGCGGACCGCTCCACGCCGGGACAGCACCCACCACAGGGCGGCCGCGGTCAGCGCCAGGCCCGCCAGCGTGGCCACGAGCAGCAGCAGTCCCCGCAGGCCGCCGGAGACGAGAGGCAGCAGCACCGCCGACGCGGCCGCGGCCAGCGCCCCCCTGGCGGCCCATCGCTGACGGCGGTGGTGCCGTTCGCTCATCGCCGAACTCATCTCGCTCCTCCGCTCGAACCGGCCCGGGCGGGCCTTCGGGACCACGTCCGGCCGTGGACATGGTGCCCGCCGACGGCTCGGCCCGGCCACTGCCGTCCTGATGGCTCCCCCGCCGACGAGCACGTCAGACGCCAAGATCCTCCGGGGCGGAGCCATCGGTAGCGTACGCGGCTCGCGCGGCGCTGCGGCGCGCACCGGGGCACGCCGGTCCCCGTCCCCGCCTCACCGCGTGTCCCACCCTCTTGACCCAGTCAGTTTCATTACGCAACTCTGCTGGCACAGCCCTTGTCGACGAGGAGGCCGACACGCGATGGAGTGGACGGGCGCACGGTACGCGGACCGACCGACGGTCGAGGTGACGACGCGGGTCGCCGCGGCGCCGGAACGGGTGTGGCCGCTGGTGTCGGACGTGACACGGATGCCGGAGTTCAGCGAGGAGTTGCAGTCGGCGCACTGGGTCGGCGGAGCCCCCGGGCCCGTCGTCGGCGCCCGGTTCGTCGGCCGGAACCGGCACGACGCCCTGGGCGAGTGGGAGACGACCTGCACGGTCCTCTCGTGCGACCCCGGGCGGGAGTTCTCCTGGGCCGTCGGGGATCCGGCGGAGCCCAGCGCCGTCTGGCGCTTCGCGCTGGAGCCCGGGGACGGCGGGACCACGCTGTCGCACTGGATGCGGATGGGGCCGGGGCGCTCGGGCCTCTCCTTCGCGATCGACGCCATGCCGGAGAAGGAGCAGAAGATCGTGTTCGTGAGGTTGCGGGAGTTCGAGCGCGGCATGACCGCCACGCTGGAGCGCATCAGGCAGCAGGTGGAGGCGTGATGCGGACGGCGACGACCGTCGAGGCGGCGGCTGTCGGCTCCTGGTCCCGGCAGGCCGACTTCGTCGTCGAGGCCGAGAGGCTCGGGCTCGACGTGTGCTGGGTGGCCGAGGCGTGGGGGTCCGACGCCCCGTCCGTACTGGGGTTCTACGCGGCCCGTACCGAGCGGATGCTGCTCGGCTCCGCGGTCATGCAGGTCGGGACGCGCACGCCGGTGGCGCTCGCCCAGACGGCGATCACGCTGTCCAACCTGTCCGGCGGCCGCTTCCTGCTGGGGCTCGGCCCGTCCGGGCCGCAGGTGATGGAGGGCCTGCACGGCGTGCCGTTCGCCCGCCCCCTGGCGCGGGTGCGCGAGACGGTGGACATCGTGCGGCAGGCGATCGCGGGGGAAAAAGTCTCCTACGCGGGAACGGAGTTCACGATCCCGCTGCCGGGCGGGGACGCGGTGCCGATGCGGCTGTCGGTGCGCGCCGAACACCCCGTCCCGGTGTATCTGGCCGCGCTGTCGCCCGCCATGCTGCGGCTGACCGGCCGGGTCGCCGACGGCTGGCTCGGCACCAGCTTCGTCCCGGAGGGCGCGGCGGACGCCTACTTCGCTCCGCTGGACGAGGGCCTGGCCGCCGCGGGCCGCGGGCGCGCCGGTTTCGACGTCTGCCAGGGCGCCGAGGTCGCGTTCGCCCCGGACGAGGAGGCGCTGGGCGCCATGGTCGCGGACCGGAAGAAGGAACTGGCCTTCAGCCTCGGCGGGATGGGGTCGGCGTCGACGAACTTCTACAACCGCGCCTACAGCCGGCAGGGCTGGGCCGAGGCCGCGGCGGAGGTGCGGGAGCGCTGGCAGGCGGGTGACCGGGACGGCGCGGCCGCCCGGGTCACCGACGAGATGGTGCTGGCGACGACCCTCATCGGCACGGAGGAGATGGTGCGCGCGCGACTGCGCGTCTGGCGGGACGCCGGGGTGGACACCGTGCGCCTGTACCCGGCCGGGGACAGCCTCGACGAACGGCTCGCCACCCTCGGCAGGGCGATCGAGCTGGTGCGCGAGACCGGTGACGGCGTGTAGGGCGAGGAGGCCGGCCATCTCCTCCAGCGCCTTCGAGGCGCCGTGACGGCAGCGCTTTCCGTTGCATTCCCGCTGCAAACGACCGAGTGGGGCGAAAAGGCTCACCGGGGGTTGACTGGCAAGGGATGCGCTCGGCCTACTGGAAGGCGCAGCCGGCCCTGACGGGGGGTCTGATGGTGCGGCGACGAGGGGCAGCGCTGGTGGGGCTTCTGGCCTGCCTGCTGATGCTGCATCTGCTCGCGCCGGGCCCGGCCGGCGCCGGGCCCGCGTCCGTCACCGGCGCGGCGGCGGACGTCGTGGAGCCGGGCGCTGCTTCGGGTGACGCCGCCGAGCGGGCCGAGGAGCCGTGTCCGTGCGAGGACGAGCCGTCGGCCCGGCGCCTCGCGGCGCGGACGCCGCGGGCCGCGGGAGCGGCCGGAGCGAGTGCCGTGGTGGCCGGAGCACCCCGGACGGCACGGGGCGGGCCGCCGGCGGCTGCCGGACGGTGCCCTGCGCCGGATGGAGCGGTCCCCCACCCGGTGGAGCTGCGGGCGTTCCGCTGCTGAGCACGGCAGTACCGAGCAAGGCCTGCGCCGTGCGGCCTGCGTACTGCCTGGTGCCCTGACGCGGTGTGGTGCGGGTCTTCGTGTGTCCCCATGCGATGACTCAGGAGGCGGAGTTGCCCGGAAAGCGCGTTCTCGTTCTGAGGCCGGACGAACTGAGCCCGGACGATCTGAAGATGTGGCGGGAGATCCGGACGGAGTCCGGAGCACCGGCGAATCCCTTTCTCGACCCGGCGTTCACCACGGCCGTGGGACGGGTGCGGCCGGGGACGAGAGTGGCGGTGCTGCAGCACGACGGCTCACCGGTCGGGTACTTCCCGTTCGAGAGGGGCCCGCTGGGGCGGGGCCGGGCCGTCGGGCTCGGGGTGTCGGACAGTCAGGGGGCCGTGCTCCGGCCGGGGATCCGCCTGGACGCACGGCGGCTGTTACGGGCCTGCGGGCTGTCGTCCTGGGAGTTCGACAACCTCGAAGCCGGTCAGGAGGCCTTCGCGGCGCACGCCGCCGAGGAACTCGCCTCACCCGTCGTCGACATCGGCGAGGGCTTCACGCGGTACACGGAGCGGCTGCGGGCGAAGTCGGCGGGTTTCCTCAGACAGACCCTGGCCAAGGAGCGCAGGCTGGCCCGGCAGGTCGGCGAGGTGCGGTTCGTGTACGACGCCCGGGACCCCGCGGCCCTGCGGGCGCTCATGGAGTGGAAGTCGGCGCAGTACCGCCGCACCGGCCGGCGGGACCGGTTCGCGCAGGAGTGGATCACCCGGCTGGTGGGTCTGCTCGGCGAGAGCGAGGAGCCGGAGTGCCGTGGCGTGCTGTCCGTGCTGTACGCCGGGGGCCGGCCCGTCGCCGCGCACTTCGGTCCGCGCTCGCGCACGGTGCTGTCCTGGTGGTTCCCGGCGTACGACCGTGCCTGCGCCAAGTACTCCCCCGGGCTGGTGCTGCAGTTGCGGATGCTGCGGGCCGCGGCGGCCGACGGGATCGAGACGGTCGACCTGGGCAGCGGCCCGGCCCGCTACAAGGAGTCGCTGAAGACCCGCGATCTCAGGGTGTACGAGGGGGCGGTGGTCCGGCCGGTGCCGGGCGGGGCCGCCCACTGGCTGGCCCGCGAGCCCGCCCGCGCCGCCCGCCGCTTCGTGCGCAACCGCCCCCTCCTGGCGGGCGCGGCCTCCCGGGCCCTGGAGGAAGTGGGCCGCCTGCGCGACCGCTGAGCCCGCGGGGCGGTGGTGGGCCGGCGCAGGGGTGCGCCCGGCTCCGGGGAGCCGGGCGCGTCGTGGTGTCAGCGGGTCGCCGTCCAGCTGTGGGCGACGTCCACGATGACGCGGTCGTCCAGGCGCAGGACGCGGAACGGCAGCCGGGCGCGGACGCCGAGGCCGATCTGGGTGTCGCCCTCGAAGCTGCCGGCGAACCGGGCGTCCCGGAACGTGCGGTAGCCGGTCAGGTCGACGCCCGGCAGCGGGCGCGCCACCCGGCCGGGATACGTCGGGGCGCCCGTCTCCGGGTCGTAGGACGGCGCGGCCACACGGACCTCCAGGACCGCGCCCCCGGCCACCGGGATGTGACGGCCGGAGCCGTCCTGGTGGAGGCGGTCGACGTACTGGACGGTGTAGCCGACGCCGCTGCCCGCGCCGGGCACGTCGACGACCATCCGGTCGAAGCAGGCGTGCCGGCCGGTCCGGATGTTCGTCAGCGGTGCCTGCGTGGCGCCGCTGCCGGTCTTGGCGAGGCTTCCCCAGCCGGTCGGACACGCCGTGACCTGGGTCGCGGCGCGCTGTCCCCCGGCCGGTGCGGCAGCGGCCGGGACCGCCGCCACCCCCGCCACGGCGCCCACGACCGCGAGCGTCGCCCATGCTCTTCTGATGCGTTTTCCTGCCATTGCCGCCCCCGAGGCTGCGTGCGGGTGATGACGGGTGAGACGGCCGGCTCGGCCGAAAGGTTGCACTTGCCGCGCCGGAGCGCCGACCATGGCACATCCTGGTGGGGAGCGATTGGTGGCCGGTGCGTCCGTACCGGGAGGACGCGACATGGATGAGGCGACCGCCGTACCGGACGGGCCCGGGTCACCCCGCGGCCGGAATCAGGACGGCGGGGATGCCGGCCGGGGCCGGACCGGGGACACGGGCTGGATCGAGGACGCCCTGACGACCCCGCTGGTCGAGGCCGTCCGGGACCTCGACGGCTACGGCGGGCTGGTCTACCTGCGCTCTCCCGACCGGCGCTCCCTGGTGCTCGCGATGGTCACCGGCGTGCCCAGGTCGCTGCTGAGGAGCTGGTGGCGGGTGCCGGTGGGGGGTGCCCTGCCCATGGCGGAGACCTACCGGCGCGACGAGACCGTGTGGCTGCCCGACGAGCGCGCGACCATGGTGCGCTTCCCGCACTTCACCGCCGGGCTGCCCTACTCGTTCGGCTCCGCCCACCAGCCCGTGCGGGCCCGTGGCGAGGCCGTGGGGGTCCTGGTCGTGCTGCGCTCGGCCGCCCGGGCCCCGATGGACGCGGAGGCGGTGGACCGCGCCCTGCGCCCCGCCCAGGAGCAGCTGGCGCAGCGCCTCGGCCGCCTCACCGCCGCGGTCGAGTACGACGACGAACCCGTCAGCGTGCGGCTGCCCACGCCCGCCGTCCACCCGATCCGGGTCGGGCTCCTCGACTGGGACCTGGACACCGACCGGTGCACGGCGGACGACGACGCCCTCGCCCTGCTCGGCATCGACCGGACCGGCTTCGGTGGCACCCTCACGGCCATCGAGGCCCGGGTCAGCCCGGACGACCTGCACGAACTGCGGGCGAGCCGGAGCGACGCGCTCGTCCACGGGCGGGTGCGGTCCCGGCACTTCCGGGTGCTGCACGAGTCCGCCGCGGACGGGGAGATCGGCTACCGGCCCGTCGAGCTGTGGGGTCATCTCGTACGGGGGGCCGACGGCGCCGGGCGGATGCTGGTCTGCGCCCTCGTCGACGCGGTCGTCGGGCTCACCGCGGCGGAGGCCGCCGAGCGGCTGCCCGACGCGCTCTTCTCCCTGGACCAGGACGGCCGGCTGACCTATCTCAACCGGCGCAGCGAGGAGCTGCTGGGGTGCGGCCGGGAGGAACTGCTGGGCCGTTACCCGTGGGAGGTGATCACCTGGCTGAGGGATCCCGCGTACGAGGACCGCTACCGGGCGGCGATGCTGTCGCAGGAGCAGGTGTCCTTCCTCGTCCGGCATCCGGGCGGGGCCCGCCTGAGCTTCGTGCTGTACCCGGACGTGCACGGGCTGACCGGCCGCGTGTATCCGGCCGGACCGCCGCCCGGGGACGAGCCGGTGCGCGAGGACGGCTCCGTCCTCGGTGCCCTGCCGGACGGCGCCGCGGTGGCGCCGCCGCCCGCCCCGGTGGCCGAGGCGCGGGCCGGGGCGCTGTACCACGTCGTGCAGATGGCGAGCGTGCTCACCGAGGCGGTCACCGTGCGGGACGTGTGCCGGGCCGTGTCGGAGCAGTTGCTGCCCGCGTTCGGCGTGCGGGAGCTGGCCCTGTACACCGTCCGCGAGGGCCGGATGTACCTGCTGTGGGAATCCGGCTACCCCGAGGGCTTCCTCGCCCCGTTCGAGGGCATCACCCTCGACACGCAACTGCCGGGCGTCCACGCGCTCACCACGCGGCTGCCCCTGTTCTTCGAGTCGCCCGAGGACCTCTCCGGGGCCTACCCGGGCATCGCCCTGGACCGGATGAGCGCCTGGTCGTTCCTGCCGCTGATCGCCTCCGGCCACCCCGTCGGCTCCTGCATCCTCGGCTGGGGCACCCCGCACCGCTTCACGGCCGACGAGCGGTCGGCCCTCACCGCGCTCAGCGGGCTGGTCGCGCAGGCCCTGGAGCGGGCGCGGCTGTACGACTCGGAGTCCGCCGTCGCCCGTGGCCTCCAGGAGGGTCTGCTGCCCCACCGGCTGCCCGCGGTGGAGGGGCTGCGCACCACCGGCCGGTACCTCCCCGGCACGCAGGGCATGGCCATCGGCGGCGACTGGTACGACGTGATCACGACGGGGCGCGGTGTGGCCCTGGTCATCGGGGACGTCGAGGGTCACAGCGTCGGGGCCGCCGCGGTGATGGGCCAGTTGCGCAGTGCCGTGCACGCCTTCGCGGCGAGCGGGCGCCCGCCGCAGGAGGTCATCACGCACACCAACCGGCTGCTCACCGAGCTGGAGGCGGACGCCTTCGCCACCTGCTGCTACATCGAACTGGACCCGCGCACCGGACGGGCCCTCGCCGTGCGGGCGGGCCATCCGCCGCCGCTGCTGCGCCGCCCCGACGGGCGGGCCGAGACGCTGGACCTCGCGGGCGGCGTGATGCTGGGCGTGCAGCCCGACTCGGACTACCCCGTCACCGAGCTCACGCTGGATCCGGGCAGTGTCCTGGTGCTCTACACCGACGGCCTCGTGGAGCGGCCGGGGAGCGACATCGAGACGGGGATCGACCGGGTGCGCGGCTGCCTGGCCGACACGCCGGTGGACTCGGTGGAGCACCTCGCCGACCGGCTGGTGGGCACGGCCCGGCGGGCCCGGGAGCGGCCGGACGACGTGGCGCTGCTGCTGACGGCCTACCGCTGACGGCCGCGTCCGTCGTCGCGCGCCGGGGCCCGGCGGCCGGGGACGGACGCGGCCGGTGGCGGGGAGTACGGTGGGCGGGACGGCGAACGAGGCGGTGGTGGGCGGTGGACTGGCAGCGGTACGCCGAGCACATGGCCATGCTCGCCCGTGATCTGCTGGCGCAGGATTCGGTGCAGGCGACCCTGGACGAGATCGCCGCGTCGGCGGTGAAGCTGGTCGAGGGGTGTGACGCGGCGGGCATCCTGACGGTGTCCAAGGGCCGGGCCGTGACGCTGGCCGTCTGCGGCGACATGGTCGAGGAGTCCGACCGGCTGCAGGGCGAACTGGGCGAGGGCCCGTGCTTCGACGCCGCCCGTCGGGTGGACGGCGAGCGGCTGTTCCGCATCGCCGACATGACCGTGCCGCAGCCGTCCTGGCCGAAGTTCGGCCGGGCGGCCCGCGACCTCGGCATCGGCAGCATGACCGGTGTGCTGCTCTACACCGACCGGCACGACTTCGGCGCGCTGAACCTCTACTCCCGTCGCCCGGGGGCCTTCGGCCGGGACATCGAGACCGCGGGCTGGCTGCTCGCCTCGCACGCCGCCGTGGCGCTGTCCACGGCCAGGACCGTCGACCAGCTCGAACACGCCCTGGAGACCCGGCATGCCATCGGGGAGGCCATGGGCATCCTCATGGAGCGCCACCGGCTGAGCGAGGACGAGGCGTTCGGCGTGCTGCGGCGCCTGTCGCAGGAGCACAACGTGAAGCTGCGGGACGTGGCGCGGCGCGTGCAGGCGGACCCCTCCGCTCAGGGCTGACCGCCCGGGCCGTCCTCGGCGCGCAGCAGCAGCACGGTGATGTCGTCGGTGTGCCGGCCGGTGGGGGCGGTGTGCCGGACGAGCCGGTCGACGAGCCGCTCCAGGTCGCGGCCGTCGGCGCCGTCCAGGTGCCGGGCGAGGTCGGCCGTCAGCCGTCCGGCGTCCGTCCCCGGGAGCTCGACCAGGCCGTCGGTGTAGAGGGCGAGGGTGGTGCCGGGCAGCAGGGGCACGGTGGTGACCGGGTAGCGGCTGTCGGTGGCGATGCCCAGCAGGGGACCCGGTTCGATCTCCAGGATGCCGCCCGGGCGTCCGGTGTGGCGCAGCAGCGGCGGGACGTGCCCGGCGCTGGCGAAGGACGCCTCGTGGCGGGCGAGGTCGAGATGGACGTAGAGGCAGGAGACGAGCAGCTCGGAGTCGAGGTCGGCCAGCAGCCGGTTGGTGCGGGCGAGGACCTCGCCGGGGGCGGCGCCGGCGGTGGCGTGGGCGTGGACGGCGATGCGCACCTGGCCCATCAGGGCGGCCGCGGCGACGCTGTGGCCCTCCACGTCGCCGATGACGGCGGCCGCGGTCGTGTCGTCCAGCCGCAGCAGGTCGAAGAAGTCACCGCCGACCTCGGTGCCGTGACCGGCCGGCATGTAGCGGGCGGCGACGTCCAGGCCGGGCAGACGGGGCAGGGCCCGGGGCAGCAGGGCGCGCTGCAGTTCACCGACGAGGCGGTGCTTGGCGTCGTACAGGCGGGCGCGGTCGAGGGCCTGGGCGATCAGGCCGGACAGCGAGGTGAGGACGGCGCGTTCGTCGGCGGTGAAGGGGTGCGGGTGGTCGTAGGACAGGATGCAGCAGCCCACCGGGCGGCCGGAGATGATCAGCGGCAGGAACGCCCAGGCCTGTTTGCCGCTGATCCGGGGTGCCCTGGGGTAGCTGGCGGTCATCTCGGCCGGGTGGGCGAAGAAGGCGGGGGTGCCGCTGGCGATGACCTGCCCGGCGGGGGTGAGGTCGGTGTCCAGGGACAGGGCGTCGAGCCGTTCGATGACGTCGTCGGGGTAGCCGTGGTGGCCGGTGATCTTCAGCCGGCCGGCCTCCGCCGAGGACAGCACGAGTCCCTGGGCGCCGAAGGCGGGCAGGATCTGATGGGCGATCAGGGAGACGAGATCGCGTACGGTGACCGTCTCGGTGAGCGCGGCGGCCAGGTGCACCAGCTGGTACAGGCGCCCCGTCGGCGCCGCCCGCGCGGGGCGTGCGGCGGCGGGCGCCGGCGGGTCCTCGGCTCCCTCCCCGCCCGGGACGACGCGGACGCTGATGCCGCTGGCGTCCGGGTAGAGCTGGAAGGTGAGGTGCTGGTCCGGCGGGCGGAGCGCGGAGAAGGACACGGGGGCACGGCTGACGACGGCGGTGCGGTACTGGTCCTCGTAGGCGGGGTCGTCCAGCCAGGGCAGGGACTGCCAGGGGCGGGTGCCGAGCAGCCGGTCGGCGCTGCGGCCGAGCAGGCGCGCCGCGGAGGCTGTGGCGAAGACGATCCGGCCCTCCAGGTCGAGGGCGAGAGCGCCCTCCGGGAGGCGTTCGAGGTAGTCGGCGGCGGCCAGGCGCGTCTGCCCCGGGTGGTGCACGGCCTCCACGGGGACGGCGTGTGGCTGGTCGGGCAGGACGGGGGGCCGGGTGGCGTCGTCCAGCAGGCGGGCCATGCGCCGGGCGATGGAGGTGATGTGGTCGCGTTCGCGGGGGGTGAGCGGGCGGGGGCGCATCGCGGGCCACATCAGCACCAGGCCGCCCCAGGGGCGCCGGACGCCGGTCAGGGGGACGGCGGTGAGGGCGAACGGGTAGGGCAGGACGGCGGCGGCCCGCGGGTAGCGGCGGGCCATCTCGTCCTGGCCGGCGATCCGGACCAGCCGGTCGTCGCGGATGGCGTCGGCGACGGGCACCGGTGCGGTCAGGGGCAGCCGCTGCCAGGGGGCGCTGAACTCCACCGGCAGGCCGCACAGCGCCACCAGGCGCAGCACGGGTTCCGCGTCCTCGATCAGGTACAGCCCGCCGGTCGAGGCACCGGTGCCGCGCACGGTGTCGGCCAGGGCCGCTCCCAGGGCGTCCTCCAGCGGCCCACCGCCCGCAGGTGGCTCGTTGCTCCCGGACATTGGCTGCCTCCCGCTCTTACCCGGACGCTACGCCTCACGGCGCCCGGAGGCATGTCGTCCGGTGGTCCGGGGAGCGGAGGCGGGCCGAACGGCCCCGGCGGCGGGGTCGCCCTGGCAGAATCGGGGCCTCGACGACGACCGGGAGGACGGCCTTGCGGACACTGACTTCCCGCGACCCCCTGGCCGTCGCCGTCACCGGGGCGATCCGGGCCGGGGACCTGCCCGCGCTGCGGCGGCTGCTCGCCGAGCACCCTGGGCTGGCCGGCGCACGCATCGCCGAGCGGGGCGAGGACGGCGCGGGCACGCGCACTCTGCTGCACATCGCGACCGACTGGCCCGGCCACCTGCCCCGCGGCCCCGAGGTGGTGGCCGTGCTGGTCGCCGCGGGGGCCGATCCGAACGCCCGCTTCGGCGGAGCACACGAGGAGACCCCGCTGCACTGGGCCGCGAGCAACGACGACGTGCCCGTCCTGGACGCGCTGCTGGCCGCCGGGGCCGACATCCAGGCTCCCGGGGCGGTGATCGCCGGCGGCACCCCGCTCGCCGACGCGCGCGCGTTCGGGCAGTGGCGTGCTGCCCTGCGGCTGGTCGAACACGGTGCCCGCACCACCCTCCAGGACGCCGCGACGCTCGGCCTGCTCGACCGCGTCCGGGCGTACGTGGAGGGCGACGAGCCGCCGTCACCCGCGGACGTCACCAGCGCGTTCTGGGGCGCCTGCCACGGCGGGCACCTGCCCACCGCGCAGTACCTCCTCGCCCACGGCGCCGACCCCCACTGGCGGGGCTACGACGGCCTGACCCCGCTGGACGTCGCCCGCGGCCAGGGCGCCGAGGACGTGGTGCGGTGGCTGCGCGGGCTGGAGGCGGCCGACGGGGCGGAGGGGTCCGCCCCGGGACGCCCTCCGACTCACAGGCAGTAGCGGACCAGCCACTCGTCCTGGTTGTACGCCGTGCGCGCCGGGTCCGGGAGGCCGGCCGGGCGCTCCTCGACCATGTCCTCCACGCGCACCGGCTCCGGGAGCGTCCCGAAGCGGGCCCGGCGCGCCGCCGCCTCCGGCTCGCTCCCCTGCTGCGACGTCGCCTCGTCCATGGCGATTTCCCCTCTCCGCTGGTCTGCCGACCGATCGGCCCTCGCTGGGCACAGAGTTGACGTGTGGGACGCGCTCTTGGTTCCCGCGGGCCGCCCCGATCCGGGACGTCGCCACCGCTCAGCCGTAGAAGTTGCGCTGCCAGCGGTGCCCGGCGAGGACCGCCAGCCGGTCGTCGTCCAGCAGGCGTCCGTCGCTCACGGCCGTGTTGCGCTCGACGTTGCGGACGCTGCGCATGCCGGGGATCACGGTCGAGACGGCGGGGGCGCTCAGGACGAAGCGCAGCGCCGTCTCGGCCATGTCGTCGGCCTCGACGCCGAGGTCGGCCCGGATCGCGGCGACCCGACGCTCGACCTCGGCGGGCCGGTCGTCGCGGAAGTAACGGTTGCGGAAGTCGCCCTCCGGGAACGTCGAGCCGGCCGTGATCCGCCCGGTCAGGCCTCCCTCGTCGAGGGCGACGCGCACGATGACGCCCACGCCGTGCTCCACGCACGCGGGGAACAGCCGCTCGGCCGGGGCCTGGTCGAAGATGTTGTAGATGACCTGGACGGTGTCGACCGTGCCGCTGCGCACCAGCCGGAGGGCGTTGTCGGGCTGGTGGTCGTTGATCGAGACCCCGAAGAGCCGGATCTTGCCCTCGCGCTTCAGCTCCTCGACCGTCTCCAGCCAGTCGCCGCGGCCGACCCAGTCGTCGCTCCACACGTGGAACTGCACGACGTCGAAGTGGTCGAGTCCGCTCGCGCGCAGGCTGGTCTCCAGGCTGTCGCGGATGTGGTCGCCGGGGAACGTCTCGGCCGGGTCGAGCCCGTCGGGCGCGGGCCACAGCCGGTTCAGGGGCGGCACCTTCGTCGCGACGAGGATCTCGTCGCCGGCCCGTTCCCGGACCACCCGGCCCACGATGCGCTCGCTCTCGCCATAGCCGCGCGCGGTGTCGATGAAGTTCACCCCGAGGTCCAGGGCCCGGTGCAGGGCGCGTACGGACTCGTCCTCGGTGGAGCCGATCCACGCGGACTCGCCGATGCCCCAGGCGCCGTAGCCGATCTCCGACACGGACAGTCCGCTGCGTCCCAGTTCCCGATAGCGCACGGTGCACCTCCACGGCACGTGGTTCTGCGGCGGCCGCTGCCGCCGGCTGCGCCGACCCTAGGCGATCATCCGCCCGGGGGCCCCGCGGTTTTCGCGGACGGCGCCGCTCGTTCCACCGTACGAACTTTCGCCTCCCGGCTTCTCCCGCGCCCCTTCGAGTGATAGGAAACCTTCCTGTCACTTCAGCACGGCCAGCTCTCCCGACCCCCCACCCTTGCTTGGAGGCCCCGTGAGCCATCCGACCGCCCCACCGGCGCGCCGCACCGTCCTGACGCTGTTCGGCGCGGCCCTCGCCACCACCGCTCTGCCGCACTCCGCGCACGCCGCGGCGGACGTCCGCGCGGCCGGGCTCGACGATCCGGTGAAGAAGGACATCGCCATGCAGCTCGTGTCGAGCGCGGAGAACTCCTCACTCGACTGGAAGGCGCAGTACCCGTACATCGAGGACATCGGCGACGGCCGCGGCTACACCGCCGGCATCATCGGATTCTGCTCCGGCACCGGCGACATGCTCGACCTCGTCGAGCTCTACACCGACCGCTCCCCCGGCAACGTCCTCGCGCCGTACCTGCCGGCGCTGCGCCGGGTGAACGGCTCCGACTCCCACGAAGGACTCGACCCCGGCTTCCCCGGTGCCTGGCGCGCGGCCGCCCGCGACAGCGTCTTCCGCACGGCGCAGGACGACGAGCGCGACCGGGTGTACTTCGGCCCGGCGGTCCGCCAGGGCAAGGCGGACGGGCTGCGCGTGCTGGGCCAGTTCGCGTACTACGACGCCATCGTCATGCACGGCGACGGCACCGACCCGCTCAGCTTCCGCAACATCCGCCGGCGAGCGCTGCGTTCGGCGATGCCGCCCGCGCAGGGCGGCGACGAGGTGACGTACCTCGACGCCTTCCTGGACGCGCGCGTGTGGGCCATGCGGCAGGAGGAGGCGCACAGCGACACGAGCCGGGTCGACACGGCCCAGCGGGTCTTCCTGCGCCGGGGCAACCTGGACCTCGACCCGCCGCTGGACTGGAAGGTCTACGGCGACAGCTACCACATCGGCTGAGCGCGGGGGCGCACCGCTGAGCCCGCCGGGCGGCCGGGAGACGAGGGTCCCACGCATCGGTCCCACGCACCGGTCCGGCACATCCGCCCTTCACGACGGCTTCTCGGATTGGTCCGGCAAAAGGGCAGGGAAGTGGACCTCCTCCCGGGCCGCCCGGCTGCCTAGCGTCGCCCGCATGAACGCCGCCACCACGCGCGGAGCCCTGCTCGCCGCGCTCGCCTGTGTCCTCGTCGGAGGGTCCTTCACCGCCAACAGCGTCCTGGGCGCCTACCCCTACGCGGGCGGCCAGTTCCTGCGCTACGGGCTGGCCTGCCTGCTGCTGTTCCCGCTCTCCGGGCGGGGCGTGCTCGCCCGGCTGCGGGCGTTGACGTCCCGTCAGTGGGCCCGTCTCGTCCTGCTCGCGGCGGTGGGCATGGTGGGCTTCAACCTGGCCGTGCTCGCCGCCGAGCGCACCGCGGAACCTGCCGTTCCCGGGGTGTTCGTGGGCTGCGCCCCCGTGGTGGTGGCCGTGCTCGTGCCGCTCCTGGACGGGCGCAGGCCGCAACGCGCCGTGGTCCACGGGGCGTTGCTCGTGGCGGCCGGCGCCTGCGTCGTGCAGGGCTGGGGACGCACGGACGGCGCGGGCCTCGCGTTCTCGGTGTGCGCGCTGGCCGGCGAGGTCGGTTTCGCCGTCCTCGCCGTCCCCGTGCTGCGGCCCCTCGGGCCCCGGCTGCTGGCCGCGGTCGTCTGCGCGGTCGCCGCCCTGGAGTCGGCGGCGGCCGGCCTCCTGGCCGACGGCACCGGGTGGCTGCGGCGTCCGGACGCGGTCGAGGCGGGCGCGCTGCTGTGGCAGGCGGTGGTCGTCACGGTGGTCGGGTTCGTGTGCTGGTACATGGGCATGCAGCGGATCGGCGCGGAGCGCGCCACGCTGTTCTCCGGTCTCATCCCGGTCGCCGCGGCCTGTACCGCCCCCCCCTCGTGGGCACGGGCTCCTACGGCATCGCCCAGGGCGCGGGCAGTGCGCTGGTCGGGTTCGGGGTGGCCCTGGGGTCCGGGGCGCTGAAGCCGCCGGGCCGGTCTGCGACAGCGCTCGGGGGCCGGCCCGGGGAGTTCGCCCGGCAGCCACCTTTCGGGGGAACGGCCGCACGCGGGGGCGTGGAGTCCGGGGCGGAGTGAACCCGGGCGCATCTAATGAGCGGGATCGAACGTCTCAGCCGACACGGGAGGCCGCTCCATGCCGCACCCCCGCAGTGGTGAACGGGACAGCAGGGCCGCGCGCCCTGGTCCGCTGCGGCGGCTGGGCGAGTGGTGCGCGCGCCACTTCGTGGTCGTCATCATCGCCTGGCTGGTCGCCCTGGTGGCGCTGCAGGTCCTCAGCCGGACCCTCGGCGGCGAGTACTCCGACAACTTCTCACTGCCCCAGGCGCAGTCCCAGAAGGGACTGGACGTGCTCGAGCAGCACGATCCCGAGGCCGGCGGCTACAGCAGCCAGATCGTGCTGCACGACGACGGGCAGCCCCTGACCGCGCTGAGCTCGCAGGTCTCCACGACGGTCGCCGACCTGGAGAAGCTGCCGCACGTCCTGTCGGCCCAGAACCCGCTCTCCGCGCAGGGCTCCTCCTCGGGGCAGTCGCAGCAGAACGTCGGGCCGCTGTCCGACGACCGGAAGACGGCCTACATCACCGTCCGGTTCGACGTGCAGCCCTCGACGCTCGGCGACTCCTACCTGAACGGGGTGGACGACGCCGTGCGGCCGCTGCGGTCGGCCGGAGCGGAGGTGGAGTACGGCGGACCGCTCGGCGAGCTCGCCCGGCCGGCCGCGGACGACCGGGTGAGCGAGCTGATCGGGTTCGCGGTGGCCGTCATCGTGCTGCTGGTCGGCTTCGGCAGCGTGATCGCCGCCTGCGTCCCGCTGCTCACCGCGCTCATCAGCGTCGTCGGCGGCCTGGCCGTCCTCGGGCTGCTGGCCGCCGCGTTCACCTTCGCGACCGTCTCCCCCACCCTGGCCACGATGATCGGGCTCGGTGTCGGGATCGACTACGCCCTGTTCATGATCACCCGGCACCGGCAGCACCTCATGGACGGCGCCGACCCGGTGCGGGCCGCCGGGCAGGCCGCCGCCACCAGCGGCCACGCGGTCCTCGTCTCCGGCTGCACGGTGATCATCGCGCTGGCCGGTCTGTCGACGTCCGGGGTCTCCTTCATCGGCCTGCTCGGACTGGCCGCCGCCGTCACCGTCGTCTCCGCCGTCGTGGGTGCGCTCACGCTGGTCCCGGCCCTGCTCGGACTCATCGGCCGGCGCATCGACCGCTACCACGTGCGCCGTCCCGTGGCCGAGACGGAGGCCGGGGCGGGCGGGACACCACAGGGCACCTGGCACCGGTACGCGCAGCGGGTGGAGCGCAGGCCGGTCTGGTTCCTGTCGGCGGGGGTGGCGGTGGTCGTGGTGCTCGCGATCCCGGTGCTGTCGATCCAGCTCGGCCACATCGGCGACGGCGCCGATCCGACGTCCTTCACCGACCGGCGGGCCTACGACCTGATGACGGACGCCTTCGGGCCCGGTTCCAACGGCCCGCTCACCGTCGTCATCGACCAGAGCGGCGTACCGGACTCGCAGCGTTCCGCCCTGACCTCCAGCGCACAGCAGACGCTCGACAAGGTCGAGGGTGCCGCCGTCGTCACCCCGCTGACCTCCACCCAGGACGGTGACGTCCTGATCGGCACGGTGTACTCGTCCCAGTCGCCGCAGAGCGCCACGACCACGGACCTGGCCAACCGGCTGGTCGACGACACCCTTCCCGACGCCGTCCGGGGCACGGACGCCAAGGGCTACGTCACGGGCACGACGGCGGCTCAGGTCGACTTCCGCGACATCGTCGCCTCCCGGCTGCCCCTCATCATCGCCGTCGTGGTGGCCCTGGCGTTCCTGATCATCCTGGCCGTGTTCCGCGGCCTGCTCGTCGCGGTGAAGGCGGCGGTCCTGAACGTCCTGTCGATCGCCGCCTCGTACGGGGTGGTGGTCGCCGTGTTCCAGTGGGGCTGGGGCGGTCCCGCGCTCGGCGTCAACGGCACCGTCCCCATCGAGAGTTACGTGCCGATGATGATGTTCGCGATCGTCTTCGGCCTCAGCATGGACTACGAGATCTTCCTGCTGTCCCGCGTGCACGAGGCGTGGCGGCGCACGGGGGACGCCAAGGCCTCGGTCGCGCACGCGCTGGAGATCACGGCCCGGGTCATCACCTGCGCCGCCCTGATCATGGTGAGCGTGTTCGCGGCGTTCATCGTCAGCGACAACATCGTGGTCAAGATGCTCGGGCTGGGGCTGGCCGTCAGCGTCCTCATCGACGCGACGGTGGTGCGCCTGCTCATGGTGCCGGCGGTGATGACCCTGCTCGGGCGGCACGCCTGGTGGACCCCGCGGTGGCTGGACCGCGTGCTGCCGCACATCGACGCCGAGGGCGAGGCGACGCCGGCAGCGGGCCGGCCGGCGTCGTAGGCGCGGAGGTCAGCGCAGCACCAGGTGGACCAGGGCGAGGGTGCCCACGGACACGATGAGGGTGCGCAGCACGGCCGGGCTGAAACGGCGTCCGACCCGCGCTCCGATCAGGCCGCCCAGGGCGGAGCCCGCGGCGATGAGCACGACAGCCGTCCAGTCGAAGTCCGCGAAGAAGAGGAACACCACGGCGGCGACGGTGCTGACCACCGCTGCCAGCACGTTCTTGACGGCGTTGAGCCGCTGGAGCGTGTCGTCGAGGAGCATGCCCATCAGCGAGACGTAGATGATGCCCTGGGCCGCGGAGAAGTAGCCGCCGTAGACGCTGGCCAGGGTCAGGCCGGTGAACAGCAGCGGGCCGCCGTCGCGGCGGGTGCGGCTCCCGGACGCGCGACGACGACGCAATCGCCGGGCGATCAGGGGCTGGCAGGCGACCAGGACCAGGGCGAGCCCCACCAGGACCGGCACGATCCGCTCGAACGCCGCGGCGGGCAGGGTCAGCAGCAGGACGGCGCCCGTGAGACCGCCGAGCACGGCGCCGAGGCCGAGCAGGAGGGCGCGCCGGCCCTGACCGCGGAGTTCCTCGCGGTAGCCGATGATCGCGCTGATGGATCCGGGGACCAGGCCGAGCCCGTTGGACACGGTGGCGGTGACCGGGGGCAGTCCGGTGGCGAGCAGGACGGGGAAGGTGATCAGCGTGCCGGAGCCGACGACGGCGTTGACGGCTCCCGCACCCGTGCCGGCCGCCAGCACGGCCACCATCTCCCACGGGGTCACGTGGCCGCTCCGCCGTGGGTGCGCTCCCGGGTGACGATGAGGTTCATGGGGTCACGCTAGAGCGTGCGCCGTTCGGTGATCGCCGAAGGGTGGCGGACGCGGACCGTCGGCGGGGACCGGCCGCTGCGCGTCCGGCCGGCCAGGACGCGGAACGGCGGCGGGCCCCCTGGTCGGAGGTCCCGCCGCCGTTCGCCGGTCAGGCCGGAGCGTCGCGGTCGGTCAGCTGCGCCTCACGCGGCGCAGGACCACGAAGCCGGAGAGGACCAGGACCGCACCCGCCGCGGCGGGCCAGAGCTGGGCGCCGGTGTCGGCGAGGCCGCCCTGGCCGACCGCCTGCGACTCGGGCTGGGACGGCGCGGACGGCGTCGGGGCGGCGCTGGTGGCCGTACCGACGGCCTGCGACTCGCCGAGACCGTCCGCGTCCTGACCGCCCTTGTCGCCCGTGCCGCCGCCGGACGAGGGCGTCGCGAGCACCTCCGGTGCGGTGGCGCCGGGGGCCTTGGAGCCGTCGCCGGGCTTCGGCTCGGCGGTCGGCTTCTCGGCGGCCGGAGGCTCGGAGGCCTCGCCCTTGCCGTCGTCGCCCTTGCCGTCCTCACCGTTGCCGCCGTCGCCCTTGCCGTCGTCGCCGCCCGCGTCACCGGGCTTGCCGCCGGCGTTCCCGTCCTGCGGCGCCTCCGGAGTCTGCGAGGGCTGCTCACCCTGGCCGGGCTGCTCGCCCTGGCCCGGGTCCTCACCCTGGCCCGGGTCCTCGCCCTGGCCCGGGTCTTCACCCTGCCCCGGCTCCTCGCCCGCACCGGCGCCGCACGTGCGGCCCTCGTTGATGCAGTCGACCATCTTCTTCATCAGGTTCTCGTCGAAGACGTTGATGAAGTCGCCGTGGTCCGTCACCGGCTTGTGCAGCTGCTCCGGGAAGGAGTCGACCGCGAACAGGGGTGTCGTACGGCCGCCGTCCTGGAGGCTCGGCGCGTCGACGTCGTAGACGATGCGCTGCACCAGCTGCGGGATGGCACGGAAGCCGGACGGGCACGCGCCGGCGGCGTCCGCGAACGCCACGTGGGTGCGGTGGTTGGCGCTGTCGATGTTGCGGCCGTCCCAGCAGCTCTGGAACTTGAAGGTGCGCACCACGTCACTGCCCTGCGGGCACAGCGGGTACTTGTCCTTCAGCTGCCGGTCCTCGAAACCGGTGCAGCTCCAGGAGGCGTTGGCGTTGGCCGGGCCGTTCACGAACGCCTTGGCGTCGCCGGTGATGATGCGCAGCAGCCGCGGCATGGCCGTGACCTTGTCGCGCGGGCTGCCCACGAAGTTCAGGGTGACCTGCTTCGGCGTGACGATCTCGCCGGCGTTGCCCTCGATGCCACCGCCCGGCTTCTGGGCGTCCTGCTCCTGCGTGCCGTTCTGCAGGCGCAGGACCGGCCAGTAGTAGGAGGACTTGTCACCCTGGTCGACGCAGCTGGTCTCGGCGTTCGCGAGGTCCTGGTCGCTGGCGAAGGCGTCGTTGGCCTGGTTGCCCACGTAGTCGTGGAAGTGGTGGGCGCCGTTGCTCACACCCGGGGCGACGATGACGTTGTCCGAGTTGAACAGGCCGTTCTCGTTCACACCGCAGCTCGTCGCGAACGAACCGCGGGAGGCGTTCCCCTCCGGGCGGGGGGTGTTGACGTTCGGCTGGACGTTCTTGATGTCCACGAAGTCGGCGGCGACGGGGCCGTTGCCCGCCTGTCCCCCGTTCGCGCCCTGACCCTGGCCCTGCTCCTGGTCGTTCTGCTGTCCCTCGCCCTGGTCCTGGCCGGACTCCTCGCCGCCGCCGTCCTGGCCCTCGCCCTCGGCCGGCGGCTGGTTGCCGGACTCGCGCAGGGTGCAGGCCGCGAGGGCGTCGAGCCCTTCGGGCCGGTCGCCCACGCGGTCGATGGCGATCCCGATGCGCTCCAGGGTCGCGGCCCGCTTGTCCTTCAGCGGGTTCACGATCGCGCTCTCGGCGAAGCCGGAGTCCTGCTGGATCTGCTGGGCGGAAGCGCTCAGCCGCTGGTACGCCTGGGCGATCTGCTCGTCCAGCAGGGCGAGTTCCTTGTCGACCTCCGCCCTGGCCTGCTCGGGGACCGAGGTCAGCTTGGTGCCCACGTCCGGGCAGTCGATCGTCGCGCCTCCGGCCGGGGCTCCCGCGCCGGACCGCGTCTCGGCGGCCTCACCGTCCCAACCGCCGTCCGTGGCCGAGGCGTAGACGTTCGCGGCCATCAGGCCGCCTCCGCCCAGGATCAGCGCGAACGCGGCGAAGGTCGCGCGTCGTTTGCCTGTAGGGCGTCTTCGCGAATTGCGTGCCAAGGGTGCTCTCCTGCGCTTGTGGCGTGCCGGGCATGAAAATCCCCTCGCCCCATACGTACGGGAGCACTGGTGTGTTCAGGCGTGCCGAGAATTCTCGGGGAACTCTCATGAGCCCGGCAAACCTTCGGGCCCCGCCGGACCCACGCGCCGGCGGGGAAGCGCAGGTCAGCGGAGGTCGACGTGACCGCACAGGAAGCAGCTCCGGTCCATGAGGCCGGTCAGAGCCGGTCGAGTTCCTTCGTGCTGCGCCCCAGGAAGGTGGCCGAACCGGGCTCGGGGACGTCCAGTTCGTGGAACCCCATGCGGTCGTAGAAGGCCCTGGCCCGGGTGTTGGCCGTGGCCATGGCCAGGTGCACGGCCGGTACGCCCCTGTCCTGCAGTGCCGCGAGGAAGGTCCGCATGAGCCGGCGCCCGTGGCCGCGGCCCTGCCAGGCGGGCAGCAGGTCGATGTGGAGGTGCGCGGGGTAGGCCGCCAGTTCCGGCACGACCATCCGCTCCGGGTGGTGCAGCAGGTGGGCGATCTCCTCGTCCGGGGTGCGCGGCCGCCCGGACGGCTCCGGGTGGCGCTCGGCGACGAGAGGCAGCCAGGTGACGCGGAAGGCCTCGGCGAAGCGCCCGGTGTCGGCGGTGCCGACGATGTACCCGACGGCCTGCCCCCGCCCGTCGTCCAGCACGAAGGCCAGCTCCGGCTCCAGATGGACGTAGGGAGCCGCGAAGGTGGCCGGGAAGATGTCCGGGTCCGTGTAGTGGGGGCGGCTGTCCCCGCCGTTGTGCGCGGTGCGGACGCAGATGTCGGCCAGGGCCGGGCGGTCCTCGGGACGGTAGGGACGGATGATCGGAGAGGTGGTCATGGCGGCATCGTGCCCGCCGTGGGAGCGCTCCCTCAACCCCGTGCGCGGTGTGGTCGTTGCGCCGGACTCCCGCCTTGACCACCGTGGATCAGCGGAGCGGGGCCGCACTCCCCCTACCGGGGGCCGAGGAGGACACGCAGGCGGGGACGGTCACCTTCTCCGAGCGGGGCCGTCGCCGGCGCCTACCGCGGGGACCTGCCCCCCGGGATCGGAAGGCTCGCCCTGCCCCGCGCGAGGCCGGCCCCGCGACGCTGCAGCGGGTCGCGCTGCGCTCCGGGAGGGGCTGCCGGGCCTGCACGGGGGCGGCCTGACAGCCGTGCGGGTGCTGTCGGAGGACCTGCGGCGGCACGGGCCGGCCCTGCGGGACGAGGCCGCCCGGTGACTGCACCGGTGCGCTCGGCTTAAGGCCCCGGTCCGGGGTTACCCGGCTCGCATGGTGAAACTGCACATACCCGGACGAAAAGACCACGCGGCGACCGATGCCCCGCCATCGGAGGCCCCCCGCCCAGGCCCCGAGGCAGAACGCCGGGAAGCGCCCGGCCCCGATGCGGAACGCCGGGAGGTGCCCGCCTCCGATGCCGAGCAGCCGGGGCCCGGCCCCGCAGCGGAACGCCGGGAGTCGCCCGCTCCCGCCGCCGAGGAGCCCGGGCCCGGGCCCGAGGTGGAACGCGCGGCACCGGACTCGCCCACCGAGCTGCCCAAGACCTCCTGGGGTGCGGTGCTCAAGGGCAGCCTGCGCGAGTTCAAGGACGACGAGCTGACCGACCGCGCGGCGGCGCTGACCTACTACGGGGTGCTGGCGCTGTTCCCGGCGCTGCTGGTGCTCGTGTCGATGCTGGGCCTGACCGGCAGGTCGACCACCGACAAGGTGATCGACAACATCCAGCAGCTCGCTCCCGGCTCGGCGCGCGACATCATCACCCGGGCCGTGGAACAGCTGCAGGGCAACGCCGGCGTCGGCTCGCTGATGGCGATCGTCGGCATCGTCCTCGCGATCTGGTCGGCCTCCGGCTACGTGGCGGCCTTCATCCGCTCCGCCAACGCCGTCTACGACATGCCCGAGGGCCGGCCGGTGTGGAAGTTGCTGCCGGTGCGGGTGGGCGTGACCGTCGTGCTGATGGTGCTGGCCGTGATCAGCGCGCTGATCGTGGTCTTCACCGGCGGGCTGGCCCGTCAGGCGGGCACGGCCCTGGGCATCGGCGACACCGCGCTGACCGTGTGGTCCATCGCGAAGTGGCCGGTCCTGGTCATTCTGGTGACGACCATGATCGCCATCCTCTACTGGGCGACCCCGAACGCCAAGGTGAAGGGCTTCCGCTGGATCACGCCGGGCAGCCTGCTGGCCCTGGGCATCTGGCTGATCGCGTCCGCCGGCTTCGCCCTCTACGTGGCCAACTTCGCCTCGTACAACAAGACCTACGGGACGATGGCCGGTGTCATCGTCTTCCTCATCTGGCTGTGGATCACCAATCTGGCGATCCTGCTGGGGCTGGAGTTCGACGCGGAGACGGTACGGCAGCGGGCGATCGCCGGTGGTCATCCGCCGGAGACCGAGCCGTACACCCAGCCGCGCGACACCCGGAAGTGGGACGAGCAGGACCGGCGACGGCTGGACGAGACCTGAGCCCTCCGGGCCCGGCGGCAGAGCCCCGGGCCGCCCGCTCAGCCCATGAGTCCGGCGGCGACCGTCGCGCCCAGCTCCCAGCAGCGCTCGGTGTCGGTCTTGTCCGGCTCGCCGGTCACGGTGACGCCCTCGGCGGCGCGGCGCCAGCCGAGGCCCGTGGTGACCGACTCGATCCCGCGGACCGCTCCGGTCACGTCGTTGCCGCCGTGCACCCAGTAGCCGAACGGGCGCCCGCGCGTCGCGTCCAGGCACGGGTAGTAGACCTGGTCGAAGAAGTGCTTGAGGGCGCCGGACATGTAGCCGAGGTTCGCGGGGGTGCCCAGCAGGTAGCCGTCGGCGGCGAGGACGTCGGAGGCCGTGGCCGACAGCGCGGGCACGCGGACGACCCGGACGTCCTCGATCTCGGGGTCCGTCGCCCCGGAGAGGACCGCTTCGAACATCGCCTGGCAGTTGGGCGAGGGCGTGTGATGGACGATCAGCAAGGTGGCCACGCCTCCCGACCCTGCCGTGCCGCCCCCGTCACCGCAAGCCGCAGCACCTGTCGGCGCTGCCGACGGCACCGGCCCCGTCAGGCAGACCGAGGCCCCCGTCACCGAGCGCGTGCGCGGTGACGGGGGCCGGTGCCGGTGATCCGGAGGTCAGCCGTTCCTGCGGCGGCGCATCAGCAGGACGGCGACGACCAGGGCCCCGGCGCCCGCCAGCAGGGCGGTCCGGTGGTCACGCACCTGCTGCGGAGCCTTGTCCTGCCAGACCTGCTCCGCCTGTGCGGCCTTCTCCTTCGCGCCCTGAGCCGCGGCGGCGCCCTTCTGCTTCACCGGCTCGGGCAGCTTCTCCTCGACCGTGTGCGCCACGTGCGACGCCTTGGCCATGGCCTGCCCGCGCCAGGCCTGGGCCTTGTGCCCGGCCTGTTCCTTGACGGCCACGGCCTTCTCGCGGGCGCGGGCCTTCACGTCGGCGCGGTCCGCGAGCTCTTGGACGGTGTCGCCCAGTTCGTGGCGGGTGCGCTCGACCTGCTCGCGCAGTTCCTCGGGGCTGCCGGCGGTCGGCTCGTCGTGCGGGGGCTGGGTCATCGCTGTGCACTCTCCTTGATCTCGGCCACGTCGGCCTTGACGCTGTCGATGGTCCGCTGCGGGGTGGGCGGGGAGGCCTGGCGCACCTGCTTGCGGCCGGCCATCGCCGTCACACCGGTGGCGACGGCGAGGACGGCCGTGACGATCAGGGCCGCCGCCCACACCGGAAGCGGTACCGCCAGGGCGGCGATCACCGTGGCCACCAGGGCCTGCAGGGTGACGAAACCCAGCACGCCGGCCCCGCCGAAGAGGCCTCCGCCCTTTCCGAAGCGTTTGCCCTTCTCGGTCATCTCCGCCTGGGCGAGGCGCATTTCGCCCCGCACCAGCTCGGTGAGCTGTGTCGTCGCGCGCTGCACCAGCTCGCTCACGGGCTCGTCCCCGGCCGTCGGCGCGGAGTTCGGGCGCGTGGCGGCGGATGCCGCGCGGTCCGTGTCCGACATGGCGATCACCTCCCGGTCCGTTGTCCCGGGCCGGGTACCCCGGACGAGGCGAAAAGGACACCCGGCCGGAGAAGTCGTGCCGAGCAGGAGTGACCGGCGCGGAATCCGGTACTCGACGGTCGCTCTCCGTACGAGAAAGGGAGGTACCGCCTTGTCGCAGGTAGAGGAATCCATCGAGGTCCGCGTCCCGGTCCACACGGCCTACAACCAGTGGACGCAGTTCGAGACGTTCCCGGAGTTCATGGACGGCGTGGAGCGCATCGAGCAGCGCACCGACACCCTGACGCACTGGGTGACGAAGGTCGGCGGCCAGGAGCGGGAGTTCGACGCGGAGATCACCGAGCAGATCCCGGACGAGCGCGTCGCCTGGACCACCGTGAACGGTGAGGCCAAGCAGGCCGGTGTGGTGACGTTCCACCGCATCCAGGACGACACGACCAAGGTCATGCTGCAGATGGACTTCGATCCCAGCGGCGTGGCCGAGACGGTGGGCGACAAGCTCGGGTTCGTCAAGCGACAGGTCTCCGGCGACCTGCGGCGCTTCAAGGAGTTCATGGAGTCGCGCGGGTCCGAGACGGGCGCCTGGCGCGGCGAGGTCTGACCGGTCCGGCGCACACGCGAGGCGGGGGGCCCCCCCCCCGGGGGGGGGGGCCCCCCCCCCCCCCCCGCCCGGGGGGGGGGGCCCCCCCCGCGGGGGGGGGGGGGCGGGGGGGGGGCGGGGCGGGGAGGCCCCCCCCGCGCGCCGGCCG
>NZ_JBITSJ010000006.1:0-74333 GCF_044540525.1 Streptomyces sp. NPDC085932 | reverse complement strand
CCTACTGGGCCCCGGCGCCGGGGGGGGATCAAGTGTGTCAATGGGGGGGGGGGGGCCGGCCGGGGCCGCCGGGGGCGGGGGGGGGGCCCGGGGGGGGCCCCCCGGGGGGGGGGGGCCCCCCCGGGGGGGGGGGGCCCCCCGCCTCGCGTGCCGGACCGTCGGAGCGCAGGACCCGACTGCTCGGGTACCGGTCCGCTCGGGTACCGGTCCGTCAGGCCACCGGGCCGGCGATGCCGCTGCCCAGCAGGTGCCGGCCCTGCCGGACGAGGTCGTTCAGGTGCAGGGCGAGCCGGGCCGCGCCGTCGTACAGGGCGTGGACGGCAGGGAGGCGTTCCAGGCGCGGTGCCAGCGCCGACAGGGTGATGGCGAGGGCCACGCCGGCCCAGGCGACGGGTCCGAGCGGGGTGCAGCCGAAGAAGTGGCTGACGCCGGGCGTCTGGACGAGCGCGGCCAGTACGGCGGCCGACCCCAGGGCCGTGGCCCACACCAGCGGGCTGCGGCGGCGCCCGGAGAGGGTCTGCACGAGCTGGGCACCGACCACGCCGCACAGGGCCATGGTGGTGGCCCGGCGCTCGGTGCCGGGAGTGAGGCGGCCGATGAGGTACGCGGTGACCGCCCCGAGGCAGGTGGTGATGCCGCGGCGGCGGATGGAGCGCAGCAGGGGCGCGCCGAGGACGTTCAGGCCCATCGGCCCGGTGGCGGCGTGTTCCGCGGTGGAGGGGTCGTCGCTGGGGGTGACGGCGACGGCCATGGCCGGGAACATGTCGGTGAGCAGGTTGACCAGCAGCAGCTGACGGGTCGACAGGGGTGAGGCGCCGGCGAGGAGGGTGCCGAGGACGCTGAAGCCGACCTCGCCGGCGTTGCCGCCGATGAGGATGCTGACGGCGTCGGCGACGCTGCGCCACAGGGCGCGGCCCTCGACGACGGCGTCGACCAGGACGGAGAGGTCGCCGGTGGTCAGGACCAGGTCGGCGGCGTTGCGGGCGGCTGCGGAGCCGCGGGACTCCACCCCGACCCCGACGTCGGCGGCGCGGATGGCGGCGGCGTCGTTGGCGCCGTCGCCCGCCATCGCCACGACCCGGCCCGCCTGTTGCAGCGCCTCGACGACGTGCAGCTTCTGCTCGGGGGCGACCCTGGCGATGACGCCCGCGCCGTGCAGGACCCGGACGCGCCGGCGGCGTTCCATGGCGACCAGCTCGTCGCCGGTGACGACCTCGGTCTCCTCCGGCCAGCCCAGTTGCAGGGCGATGGCGCGGGCGGTCTCCGGGTGGTCGCCGGTGAGCATGACGGGCAGGATGCCGGAGCGGCGCAGCTCCACGAGCAGGGCCTGCGAGGTGTCGCGGGGGACGTCGGCGAGGGCGACGAAGCCGCTGAACTCCAGGTCGGCGAGGGGCGCTTCGAGTTCGGCGTCGGGGTCGTCGGCCCGGCAGGGACGGCGGGCGACGGCGAGGACCCGCAGGCCCTTGCCGGCCAGTTCGTGGGCGGTGTCGGTGGCGTGGGCGGGCAGGTCCCGGCAGGCGGGCAGGATCGTCTCGGGGGCGCCCTTGACGACGAGGAGTTCACCGGCGTCGGGGTCGCGGCCGATCGCGGCGGCGTAGCCGCGCCGGGTCTCGAAGGGCAGCTCGCCGGTGGGGGTCCAGCCCTCGTCGGGCGGGGCGACGTCGAGGACGGCCTCGTCGGTGGCGTGCGCGATCCGGCGGCCCTGCCCGGTCTCCTCCTGCGGGCAGGCGCGCGCGGCCAGCCGTACGACGGGGACGGCCTGTTCGGCGTCCGTGGCGAGGACGGTGCCGTCGGCGGTGGCCACGCGGACCAGGCGCAGTCTGTTCTCGGTGAGGGTGCCGGTCTTGTCGAAGCAGACGGTGTCGACGCGGCCGAGGGCCTCCAGGGTGCGCGGGGTGCGGACCAGGACGCCGCGGCGGGACAGCCGGCGGGCGGCCGCCATCTGCGCGACGGTCGCGACCAGGGGCAGCCCCTCGGGCACGGCGGCGACGGCGACGGCGACACCGCCGCTGACGGCGCGCCGGACGGGGCTGCCGCGCAGCAGGGACAGACCGGTCACGGCGGCGCCGCCGGTGAAGGTCACCGGCAGTGCCTTGCGGGTGAGTTCCTGGAGACGGGCCTGGACTCCCGCGGGCGGCGGGGTGCGGGCGGCGAGCGTGACGGCGCGGCCGGCCTCGGTCTGCTCGCCGGTGTCGACGACGAGCGCGGTGGCCCGTCCGGCCACGACGGTGGTGCCCTCGAACACCATGCAGGTGCGGCGGGCGACGGGCAGGCCGGGGGTGGCCTCGACGGACTTGGTCACGGGCAGGGACTCGCCGGTGAGCGCGGACTCGTCGACCTCCAGGCCGTCGACGTCCAGCAGCCGTGCGTCGGCGGGCACCACGTCGCCGGCGCCGAGGCTGATCTCGTCCCCGGGGCGCAGCCGGGTGGCGTCGACGGTGACGGTGCGCCGGTGGCTGTCCTGCTTGCGGGCCTTGGGCTGCTGCCGGGCCGCGAGGCGTGCGAGGGCCTGTTCGGCGCGCATCCGCTGGAGCCCGCCCGTGACGGCGTTGAGGTCCATCGCGCCGACGACCAGCAGCGCGTCGACGAGCGAGCCGAGCAGCGCCGAGGCGACGGCGCCGGTGGCCAGGACGGGGGTGAGCGGGTCGTCGAGTTCGCGGCGGACGGCGCCGGCCGCCTGCCAGGTCCAGCGGGCCGGGGTGACGGCGGGGTGGCGGGCGACCCGGACCGCCCGCCGCCGGGAGCGGTCGGCCAGCAGGGCGAGTCCGCGGGGGTCGTCGTCGCGGTGGGCGCGGGCCAGCCGCTCGCGGGCCTCGTGGGGCTCCAGGGCGTGCCAGGGGATGTGCAGCCGGGGCGGTGGCGGGGTGGCCCGGGCCACCCGGGTGGCTTCGAGCCAGCCGGTGAGCAGGGCGTTGGCGGCGGCGATGTTGACGGGGGCGTGGCGGGTGAGGGGCCACAGCAGGTGCCGGCCCGGGGGCCGGCCGCCGCGGGCGACCAGGAGCCCGGACAGGGCCGCGCCCGCGCGGGCGAGCGTCTGGGAGCGGCGTCCGACGCGCCGGGCGGCGGGGATGGCCGTCAGCAGCCGCCACACGTCGGGGAGGCCGCCCGGGACCAGCGCGTCGGCGCCCCAGGAGACGGCCGACCGGCCGTCGGTGAGGGCGATGGCGACGTCGCCCGCGGGCAGCCCGGCCACGACGGGCCCGTCGCCGGACTCGTGCAGGCGGGCGACGGTCACCACGACGTGGCCGTCGTCCTGAAGGGCCCGTACGACGTCCCCGAACGGCCGGCTGCCGGGGGCGACCTCGTCGGCGAGCCGGGTGATGTCCTTCAGGTCGGAGCCGCCCGCGATGACGACGTGCAGGCGCGCGCGGCGGGCGGCGTCGAGGACGGCCTCGGCGAAGGGGTGCACGGGGTCGTCGGGATCGCTGTCGTCCTCGGGGCCGCTGCGCAGGGCGTCGGCGTGCAGGACCAGGGCGTCGGCGATCTCCAGCTGGCGCAGCCGTTCCCCGCTGCGCACGAGGATCCCGGCGTGCGCGAGGAAGGTGCCGAGGGTCGCGCTGAAGGCGGCCGGTCCGTACCGGGCCGCCTTCGGGGAGCCGGCGAGGACCGCCTCGGCCGCGTCGTCGGCGCTGTGGGTGACCAGGAGGGTGGCGGCGGCGCCGGCGAGGCTTCCGGTGCTGGCGTGCGAGGCGTACTCCTGGGCGGGTGTCACCTTCAGGGGCGGCCGGGTGTCCGTGGGGCTGGGCAGGCTGGTGCGCCGCGGGTGGCAGATGTCGTCGTGCAGGGCTTCGAAGGCCGCGGCCCTGGCCACGGCTTCGGTGAGCTGAGTGGAGCGCAGGATCCCGTCGAGCACGAGCGCCAGCGGGGTCTGTCCGACGCCGTGCGCGGCGGCGTTGGCGGCGGCGAGGACGAGTTCCATGCCGGAGGTGCCGAAGCGGCGGCGGAGCACGGCCCGGAAGCGGGGGTTCTCGCGCAGCAGGGTGACCGTGGCGGTGACGATGCGTGAGCTGGGCGGCAGACGCAGGGAGCGGCCGGCCAGGGCACCGGCCGCTCCGGCGGCGTCGAGCAGGATCGCCGCGGCGGTGACGCGCACCTCGCCGGGGTCGCCGGGGTGCGTGGTCCCGGGAGCCTCCGGGTCGGCGTCCTCGCCGAGGCCGAGACGGGCGGCGAGTTCGGTGGCCCGTTCGGTGACGCGGTCGGTGGCGGCGTCCTCGGCGAGCGTGATCACCAGACGGCCCAGGCCCTCGTCCCAGAAGGCGGCGAGCACGTCCGGGTGCTCGACGAGTTCCTCGGCCACCCGGCGGGCCGGGGCGCCGGAGTCGCCGTCCGGGTGGCGCAGGGCGAGGTGGAGGTGCCGCCCGGCCGTCCAGTGCCGGCCGCCCGTGAGGGCGTTGCGCGCGACGTTGCGGACGCGGCGCGTGGTGGCGTAGACCGAGGTCACTCCCTGGGCGGTGCCGCGGGCGGCCCCGGCGGCCGCCCCGGCCACGGCCCCGACGAGCGGGGCGACGTCGAAGCGTGTGAGCATTTTTCTGCTTCCCGATTCAGCCGGTGGGGTGGCCGTCGTGCCCGTGCCGGTGGGCCCGGTCGCCGTGGTGCGGGTCCTCGCCGTGGTGCGCGGTGGCTTCGGCGACCTGCTTCAGGGCGGAGGCGGTGGCGGTGTCGCCCACCTTGGCGGGCTGTTCGTGCACGTGCTGTTCCGGCCGGTCGTGCCGGTAGTGCGACGAGGCGAGCCGGGCGCCGGGGCCGTAGGCGGAGGTGTCCGGTTCGTCCTCGGCCCCGGCCGTGGGCGTCTCGCCCGGGCGGGCGCCGCCGGCTTCGCCGTCGTGCGCCGTGCCGTCGGAGTGCGGTCCGGGCCGCGGCTGGGTGAGCCAGGCGACGGCGGCGCCGGTCAGCGCCACGGGCCACTCGACCACTCCGGCCACACCGAGCACGCCGGCACCGGCGTAGACGGCCATCCGGCGCCCGCGCGGCGAGACCGCGCCGATCCGGTCGAGGGCGTCGGTGGCGACCTTGCCGACCTGTTCCGCGCCGGGCAGGTGCCGCAGACCCGAGGCGACGGCCCGCAGCGGCTGTGGAAGATCGGACGAACGGGGTGTCTCCTGGTTCATGGCGACCTCCGCGAGCGCATGGGTGGGCGGCTTCCGGTTTCCCCCCTCTTCGCCCCATATTCCGTCTTCGGTGGGATACGCGCTTGTCTTGTTCGGCCGAGGCGCCGCTTCGGCGTCAGACGACGGTCTGGCCGTCGTGGATGCCGCCCATGCAGCGCTTGGTCCAGGGCGAGCCGTCCCCCACGGCGGAGATGATGATCATGCCTCCGCCGGCGATGCACTGGCTCGCGGTGACGTCCGCCGGCAGCGCCGCGGCGCGGGCGGGGGCGGCGAGCGCGGTCAGGGCCAGGGCGGCGAGCAGGGCGTACGGCAGCGTGCGCATGAGAACTCCTTCGGGCGGGCCGGACAGGGATGCCGTCCCAGCGTCACCAGGGGGTGCCGGGGCCGCCAGCCGGGTGAGGGATCCGGGGGGCGGACGGCGACGCGGCCAGACCGGATGGTGATGCGGGCGACGCGAGCGGAGGGCGGCGCGGACGGCAACGCAGGCGACGCGGGCGACAAGGGCGACGCGGGCGGCGGTGCGGGCGGGGACCCGGCAGAGACGGCCGGAGCCTTCCGTGTCGGCGCGGGCGCGCCGGG
Source organism: Streptomyces sp. NPDC085932 (assembly GCF_044540525.1). NCBI lineage: Bacteria > Bacillati > Actinomycetota > Actinomycetes > Kitasatosporales > Streptomycetaceae > Streptomyces > Streptomyces sp. NPDC085932. Next base: position 68,646 of record NZ_JBITSJ010000006.1, on the reverse strand, counting down.
TACTCGCTGCTGGCAGACACGCAGGCCGTTTGGGTCCGGACGCCGCGCGGGAGCGGCTGGTCCGGTTCGGTGAAGGGGAGTGGTCATGACGCAGAACGGGGATGACGCGACGCTCGTCCGGCGACCGGGGGTTCCCGACCTCGGGTCCGCGGCGGAGAGGAGCGTGCCCGCGCCGCCGCAGGACCCGTCGGCGGACGAGCCGCCGCACGAACTCCCCCTGGACCGCAACCAGGCGATCCTGGAGGCGGCCAAGCAGGTGGGGGCGCTGCTGAAGCGCAAGGGGCACCTCTTCGCGCTGGCCGGCAGCGTGGCCGCCTACGCCCACGGCGGCGAGAAGAACCTCCAGCACGACGTCGACTTCGCCATCCGCCCCGAGGACGCCGACGCGGTGGCGGCCACGCTGCGCGACGCGGGGCTGACGGTCTACACGCCGCCGGAGGACTGGCTGATCAAGGCCACGTGCTTCGGCCAGCCGGTCGACATCATCTTCGAACTGGCGCACCGGCCGGTCGGCGCCGACATGCTGGAGCGGGCCGAGGAGCTGTCGGTCGACTCGGTGCGCATGCCCGTGCTGGCCCCGACCGACCTGCTGTGGAGCCTGACCGCCGCCTTCTCCGAGCACCACTGCGACTTCGGCGCCGCCCTGCCGATCGCCCGGTCCCTGCGCGAGAAGGTCGACTGGGAGCGGGTGCGGCGGGAGTGCGGCGACGAGCCCATGCCCGCGGCCTTCTTCTTCCTGCTGGAGCGCCTGAACGTCATCTGAAGGAGCACCCATGAGCACCCACGGTTCCCAGGGCGCCGGCGGCGGGCCGGCGGAGAACCTGGACTACCGCATCGCCCATCTGCAGGACCGCCTCGCCTCGGGTGAGCTCGGCGAACTCGGCGTGCGGGTCGAGGCCCGCGGTCAGGCGGTGCTGCTCACCGGCACCGTGCCCTCGGCCCCCTGCCGCGACGAGATCCTGCGCACCGTCCACGAGGAACTGACCGGGATCCCGGTGCACAGCGACCTCGTGGTGACCGAGGCGTCCTCCCCCGACCACGCGGAGGAGCTGGCATGATCCGCATCGCAGCCGTCGGAGACATCCACATGGGGCCCGACAGCCAGGGCGTGCTCCGCCCCGCCTTCGAGACCCTGCCCGAGTGCGCCGACCTCCTGCTGCTGGCCGGCGACCTGACCCGGCACGGCACGCCCGAGGAGATGCGGGTCGTCGCCCGGGAGGTTCAGGGCCTCGGCGTTCCGGTGGTCGCCGTGCTGGGCAACCACGACCACCACGACGACCGGCCCGACGAGGTCACGGCCATCCTGCGGGACGCCGGCACCCACGTCCTGGAGGGGCAGCACACGGTCGTGGAGAGCGGCGGGGCCCGGATCGGCGTGGCCGGCACCAAGGGGTTCGGCGGCGGGTTCGTCGGCCGCTGCGCCGGTGAGTTCGGCGAGCCGGTGATGAAGGAGTTCGTGCGCTGCTCCCGCCGGTCCGCCGACGGCCTGCGCACCGCCCTGGAGCGACTCGGCGAGGCGGACTGCGACGCGCGGATCGCGCTGACCCACTACTCCCCCGTGGCGGACACCCTGGCGGGCGAGCCGCTGGAGATCTATCCCTTCCTCGGCAGCTACCTGCTCGCCGAGGCGATCGACACGGCCGGCGCCGACCTGGCGGTGCACGGGCACGCGCACGCGGGTACCGAGCACGGCATGACGAGCGGCGGCGTGAAGGTGCGCAACGTCGCCCAGCCGGTCATCGGACGGGCCTTCCACGTCTACCACCTGCCGGTCCGCGACCGTGCGGCCTCCCGGACCGTCGCGCACGCAGCCCCTTAGAGCCAGACCCCCTCCCCCCGCGCCGCCGGCCCTCGCCGGCGCCGCTTTTCCGTGCGGGCGGCGGTGATCCTCTCGTACCGCCTGTGGTGTGAACCCCCCGCACGTCGTGCCCGTTTCAGGCATTTTGTCTGCTTAGCATGCGAGCTCCGCGCTCCGTACGTCGGCGATGTCCCCACGCGTCCGCCCGGGGCGCAACTGCCCCGTACGAGAGGACCTCAGATGGCGCTGACGGGCCGTCAAAGACCACCGTCCGAGCATGCCTTCTCCCCGCACGACGCGGTACTGCGCTCTGCGGCCCCGCACGTCGCCCGCCGTCGCTTCCTGACCGTCACCGCGGCGGCCGCGCTGCTCGCGTTCTCCACCAACCGGCCGGCCCGCGGCGCCACCGCCGCCCGCGAACTGGACGCCGCCCGGATCACCGACGACCCGTTCACGCTCGGGGTGGCCTCCGGGGACCCGCTGCCCGACTCGGTGCTGCTGTGGACCCGGCTGGCCCCGCAGCCGTTCGCCGAGGACGGCGGTCTCGGGCAGCAACGCGTCGTCGTGTACTGGGAGGTGGCCCTGGACGAGTGGTTCGGCTTCGTCGAGCACCGGGGCGTGGCCACGGCCCACCCGGAGTACGCGCACAGCGTGCACGTCGACGTCAAGGGCCTGATGCCGGACAGCGAGTACTACTACCGGTTCCGGGTGGGAGCCTGGATCAGCCCCGTCGGCCGGACCCGGACGGCGCCGGCCGCGGGCAGCGACACCGACGGGATGCGCCTGGCCGCGGTCGCCTGCCAGGCCTACCAGGACGGCTACTACACCGCCTACCGTCACCTGGCGCAGGAGGACGTCGACGTCGTCTTCCACCTCGGCGACTACCTCTACGAGTACGCCGTGGACTCCGCCGGCGGAGCCCGCCGCTACACCGACCGCAAGCTGCCCGACGTGTTCAACCGAGAGACGACCACCCTGGCGGACTACCGGCTGCGCTACGCGCTCTACAAGACGGACCCGGATCTGCAGGCGGCGCACGCCCGGCATCCCTTCGTGGTCACCTGGGACGACCACGAGACGGAGAACAACTACGCCGGCGCCGTCGACGAGAAGGGCGGCCCGCAGGACCAGTTCCTGGTGCGCCGCGCCGCCGCCTACCGGGCGTACTGGGAGAACCAGCCCCTGCGCGCCGAGCAGTTGCCGCAGGGCCCGGACGCCCGGCTGTACCGCCGGCTGGCGTGGGGCTCGCTCGCCCAGTTCGACATCCTCGACACCCGCCAGTACCGCTCGGACCAGGCCTACAACGACCGGCCGCACGCCCCGGGCCCCGAGTCGGACGATCCGGCGCGCACGCTCACGGGCGACGCCCAGGAGCGCTGGCTGCTGGACGGCTGGCGGTCCTCCGGCGCGCTGTGGAAGGTGATGCCCCAGCAGGTGTGCTTCTCGCAGCGCAAGTTCGACCTGACCGCGCCGGCCCGGGTCTCCATGGACGCCTGGGACGGCTACCGCGCCTCCCGCGCTCGCGTGATGGCCGGCGCGAAGGCCGCGGGCGTCGCCAACTGGATGGTCCTCACCGGCGACGTCCACGTCGGGTACGCCTTCGACATCAAGGAGGACTTCGACGACCCGGCGTCGAAGACGGTCGGCACGGAATTCACCTGCACCTCCATCGCCAGCGGCGGCGACGGGACCGAGAAGCCGTCCGACTGGGAGACCTACATGAAGGCCAACCCGCACATGAAGTACTTCGACGGCCGGCGCGGCTACGTCCGCGTCGAGCTCGGCGACGAGAACGCGCAGGTCGACTTCCGCACCGTCTCGGGCATCACGAAGCCCGGCGGCACCATCTCGACGACCGCCTCCTTCGTCACGGAGGTGGGCTCGCCCGGGCTGAAGTCCGCGTGATGCCCGGCGCCCGTACTGCACATGGCGCCCTTCGCGGCACCAAAGCGCGAACCGGGACGGCCCGGGACATCACCCCGGGCCGTTCCGGCAAGGCCTGTGCGGGAGCTGCACGTGATCGAGAACCCCATCGGACAGCGTGACCGAAGGAGACACAGCGAATGGTCCACAGACACGCCCTGACCGGCCGCCGGGCGGCCCTCACCGCGCTCGGCGCGCTCGTCGCCGCCGGGCTCCCCGCCTCGGCGGCGGCCGAGCCGACGCCCGCGGCCGGTCCCCTGCCCACGGCCGCGCAGACCCTGGGCGCCGACCGGCCGTCGGCTCCCGTGCTGCGCGCCCTGCAGCGCGACCTCGGACTGACCCCGGCGCAGGCGTCCCGGCGGCTGGTCAACGAGGCGGAGGCGGGCACCCGGGCGGGGCTGCTGCGCAACGCCCTGGGCGACCGCTTCGCCGGTGCCTGGCTGCGCGGCACGACGTCGCAGGAGCTCGTGGTGGCGACCACGAAGGCCGCGGACGTGCCCGCGATCAAGGCGCAGGGCGCCAAGGCGGCCGTGGTGAAGAAGCCGCTGCGCGACCTGCGGGCCGCGAAGGAGAAGCTGGACGCGGCGGCGGCGAAGGCCGACACGCGCGAGACGCCGCTGTGGTACGTCGACATCCCGGCGAACCGGGTCGTGGTGGAGGCCGGGAACAAGGCCGCCGCGGCCGCGTTCGTGAAGGCGGCGGGCCTGGACGCCAAGAGCGTGACCGTGAAGGTGACGGCGAACCGGCCGCGTCTCATGGCCGAGGTCACGGGCGGCGACGCCTACTACATCGAGGGCACCGCCCGTTGCTCCGTCGGCTTCTCCGTCACCAAGGGCGACCAGCAGGGCTTCGCCTCGGCGGGCCACTGCGGCAAGCAGGGCGCGAAGACGACCGGGTTCGACAAGGCGGAGCAGGGCACCTTCCAGGCGTCCACGTTCCCCGGCAAGGACATGTCCTGGGTCGCCGTCAACGACAAGTGGACGGCCACGGCGAACGTGAAGGGCGAGGGCGAGCAGAAGGTGCAGATCACCGGCTCGGTCCAGGCGCTCGTGGGGGCCGCCGTGTGCCGCTCCGGCTCCACGACGGGCTGGCACTGCGGGAAGGTCGAGCAGCACGACACCAGCGTCAGTTACGCCGAGGGCAAGGTGGACGGGCTGACGCAGACGACGGTGTGCGCCGAGCCGGGCGACTCGGGCGGCCCGTACGTCTCGGGTGTGCAGGCGCAGGGCGTGACGTCCGGCGGCACCGGCGACTGCAAGAACGGCGGCACGACGTTCTACCAGCCGATCAATCCGCTGCTCGGCGACTTCGGCCTGACGCTGAAGACGGCGGAGGCCGAGGACCCGCAGCCGCAGGGCAACGTGGCGCAGGCGTGGGCCGCGGGCCGGGTGTACGAGGCCGGTGCCACGGTGGTCCACGCGGGTGCGCGCTACCAGTGCCTGCAGACGCACCAGGCGCAGGGCCCCTGGTCGCCCACCCGCACACCGGCGCTGTGGCACCGGGTGTGACGAGGGGTCAGGGCTGTCCGGCGCCGGAGCGGCCTGTGCCGTCGGTGCCGGACGGGCCCGGCCGTTCCTCGGCGAGCAGCCGGTACGCGGTGGCGACGAACGGGTCGTGGGCGCGGAAGCGGCGGGTGCACACGGCGGCCAGGGCCGTGCCGGTGTCGGGGCGGAAGCCCAGGAACGCCTGCTGGCCGAGGGTCGCGCCGCTGTGGAAGTACATCGGTCCGCCGTCGGTGGGGTGACGGAACCAGGCGATGGTGTGCACGTGCCGGTGTGTGAGGCCGCGGCGCAGCACGGGGACGCCCACCGCGCGCAGGGCCGGGGCCAGGGCCGGGGGCGCCGCGGCCGGGTCCAGGTGGGCCTCCAGGAAGGTGAGCAGGTCGTGCGGGGTGGCCCGGACGGCGCCCGCGGCCTGGAAGCCTCCGGCGTCGAAGGCGGGCACGGGGGACACGCCGTCCTTGCCGTGCCCGGCGGCGTCGTGGCCCGGTTCGTGCGGGTGCAGGGTCGTGCCGGTCAGGCCCAGCGGGCGCAGCACCCGCTCGGCGAGCAGCTCCTCCCAGGGGGTGCCGGTCGCGGCGGCCAGGGCGTGACCGAGCACGGCGACCCCGTAGTTGGAGTAGCACCAGCGGGTGCCGGGCCGGTGGCGGGGCCGGTGACGCAGGAAGGCGTCGACGACCCGGTCGGCCGGGAAGCGGGCGTAGGGGTTGGTGCGCCAGGCGGGCAGACCCCGGAGGTGGAAGCCGGCCGGCAGGGCGGGCAGCCCGGAGGTGTGCGTGATCAGGTGGGCGAGCGTGACCGGGTCGGCTCCGGGGGCCCTGGTCCCGTCCAGGAGGGCGGTGGCCGGTTCGCCGCCGGTCAGCTCGCCGGCGTGGATGAGCTCGGCCAGCAGCAGCCCCGTGAACGTCTTGGTGGCCGAGCCGATCTCGTAGCGCAGGTCCTCGCGGGGCAGCGGGGTCGGCGGTGCCGTGCCGCCGGTGCGCAGGGTGCGGTGGCCGTGGCGCGAGAGGGCGAAGACGGCGTCGGGCGCGTCGGCGGCGGCGACGGCCTCCGCGAGCAGGTCTCCGTCCGGTGGCGGGACCGGATCACCGTCCGGCGGCCGGCTCGATCGGCCGTCCGGTGGCGGGACCGGTTCGCCGGCGGGCCCGGGGGCCGGTCCCGGCGGTGGGTCGGGGGCGGGCCGTCGCGCGGCGTCGGGCCGGGTGTCTGGCCACGGGGTGGGCCGCAGTGCCGTCACGAGGCCTCCGCCAGTTCGGACAGCGCCCGGGACGTGGCCAGGACCGAGGCGAACGCGGCGACCAGCGTGGGGTGGTAGACGATGTCGAAGACCTCGTCGGGCTCGCCCTCGGGCATGGTGCGGATCGCCGGCATGGCTCCGTCGGGCTGCTGGGCGGCCGCGAAGGCGCGCCAGGCGCGTTCGTCCAGGGTGGGGCGGGGCAGGCAGGCGTCGACGACGAGCAGTTCGCCGAGCAGGTCCCAGCGTTCCAGGTCCAGCCAGTCGTCGATCCAGACCGGCAGCCAGGTGGCGAGGTAGTCGGCGATGTCCGGGGGCAGGCCGCCGGGGTTCTCGCCCCAGTCGGTGAGGTGGAACACCGTGTGGGTGACGTCGTAGGCGATGTGGCCCTCGACGGTCCAGGGTTCGGGGGTGCGGGCCAGCCAGGTGGCGCCCACCAGGTCGGCCTCGGGCGGGCGGGGCGTGAGGCCGTAGCGGCGCTGGAAGGCGGACAGGCCGAGGCGCCGCGTCGGGGTGACCTCGAAGGCGACCCAGCTGTCCAGCCGGTGGTTCAGGACGGCGGCCCGCTCCACCTCGGGATGGCTGTAGCCCAGTTCCTTGAAGGGCAGGTACACCTCGAAGGGGATGGGCGAGATCGGCTCCGTGCGCTGTCCGCGCACCAGCATGGCGCCGCCGTCGAGGGTCTCGCGCCAGGCGTGGTCGAGCAGTTTGCGGGCCAGCTCGGCCTGGCGTGAGCCGGCCACGCCCTCGCGGAACAGCACCTTGCAGATCAGGGCCAGTTCGCCGACGGGCTTGAAGCGCTCCAGGAAGCCGATCTCGGGGTCCACGTCGGGCTGCAGGCGGAAGCCGTCCCGGTGGGCCCACAGCCATTCGATGGCGCCCACCCCGACGGTGTGGATCAGGCGGGTGTCGGTCATACCGGTACTCCTTGTCCGGCGGTCAGCGCCGCCGCGAAGGCCGCCATGAGGGTGGAGTGGTAGTGGTGCGCGAAGTACACGGCGGGATCGCCCGCGTCGCCCTCCTCCGGCAGCGCGCCGGAGGCGTCTTGCGCCGCGGCGAGCCGCGCCCAGGCGTCGTCCGGGACGGTCTCGCCCGGCAGCCCGGGCACGCTCGCGGCCACGGCCAGCAGTTCGCAGGCGAGGTCCCACATCCGCGCGTCCAGGCAGGTGTCGATCCAGGGCGGCAGCCAGTGGGCCAGATAGTCCGTGAGGTCGTCGGGGACTCCGCCGCCGGCGCGTCCCCAGTCGGTGAGGTGGAAGACCACGTGGGTGAGGGCGTATCCGGCGGAGCGTTCGAAGGTCCAGGGTTCGGGCAGTCCGCCCAGCCAGGTGCGGCGCAGCGCCGGTTCACGTGGCTCGTCGCGGTGCATCCCGGCGCGTTCCTCGGCCTGGAGGACGCCGAGGCGGCGGGTGGGTTCCTGCTCGGTGAGCCGCCAGCCGCGGGTGCGGGCGACCGTGGCGGTGGCGGCCTCGTAGGCGGGGTGCCGGAAGCCGGCCGCCGCCAGGGCGGCGTAGACCTCCAGCGGGTAGGTGGCGAACGGTTCGAGCCGTTGCAGCCGGAGGAACAGTTCGCCCTCGCCGGTCTGCTGCCAGGCGAAGGCGAGCAGGTCGGCGGCCCGGGTGTGCAGGGGGTCGCCGGGAGGTGTGTGCCGGGTGACGGTCGCGCAGACCTGGGCCAGTTCGCCGAGCGGTTTCCAGCTGCGGTCGACCTGACCGTCGGCGGCCAGCGCGTCCTCGCCGAGCGCGAAGTCCGCGCGGCGGCCGGACGCCCACGCCAGGGCCGCGCGGGCCACGTCACGGACCTCCCGGGCCGGTGCGCTCACACCGGCGCTCCGGCGCGCAGCAGGCGTGCCGCCCGCACCTGGAGTTCCACCTGCGGGTCCTGGCCGCCCATCAGTTCCACGAAGTCCAGGCCCGCTTCGAGGCCCAGGGTGCCGGGGACGCCGTCGAGCAGGGTGAGCCAGCGCCCCGCTCCGGCGGCCTGCCGCCAGTCGCGGCGGCGCACGGCGCGGACGAATCCGCGGGCGACGTCCACGGGACGGCGTCCGGCGGCGCGGGTCACGGCGCACTCCTCGCCGGGCAGGGCGAGGGGGGCCAGCACGGCGAGTTGGTGGGTCAGGACCTGCCAGCTCGCGCCGTCCAGCCAGTCGGCGCCGGGTTCGCTGTCGTCGGTGGCGGAGGACGGGTCGAGCCGTCGCAGGGTGCGTGCCATGGCCCAGTGGCTCCACAGCACGGTCGGGGCCGCGTCGGCGCGGGGCGGGAAGGACTCCACGGCCTTGCGGAACACGGCGAGTTCGTCGGGGTCGGGTGGGGTGCCCAGCAGGACGGACGGCAGCAGCGTGTCGGATCCGAGCACGCGTACGGCCGCGAGTGCGATGCCTCCCGCGTCCGAGTCGGCCGCCCCGGGGGTGGCCGCTCGCGCGTGGTCTCCGCCCCGGAGGGCGGAGACCACACTGGAGGCGAGGTCCTGCACCGCGCCCTGCAAGAGGGTCGAAGTGCCTGACTGCTCCATTGACTACTCCCGTCGATCGCTAGCCCTTCTTCGGACGCGGGGTCGGCGGCGACAGCAGCAGCTTCGTGTTCCCGGAGGACAGCGCCAGTGCTGCGCACTCGCGGCTGTCGCGGTAGACGCCGTCCAGTTCGGCCGGGTCGAGTGCCGCCTCGATGTCGACGCTCGGAACACCCGTGACTTCCTTGATGACCTTTTCCTTGGAAGGCATAGCACCATCTCCTTGAGCTGAAGCGAGTACCTTCACCTTCCGGATCTCCGGAATCGGACAAAGCATGCCAAATTTCTCAGAATTCACTTCAATAACATTTTCAACTTCTCACCCGTGAGGAACCGCGTCGCGCGCCACCACCCGGACCGTGCGCACCGAGGAGTCGGCCGCGTCCGGGATGAGGACGCCGTGATCGGCGCCGCTGCGCAGGTAGTCCAGGACCGCGTCGGTGATCACCTCGCCGGGTGCCACCACCGGCACGCCCGGCGGGTAGGGGCTGATCATTTCCGCGGCGATCCGTCCCGCGGCCCGCTCGGCGGGCACGTGCTCGGCCGGGGCGAAGAACGCCGCCCGGGGCAGCATGGCCTGCTCCAGCTCCAGCACCGACGGCTCGGGCAGCCGCACGGGCGGGCGCCGCTGCTCGGTCTCGTCGTCGTCCGCGTGCGTGATCGAGGCGCTGATGCGGCAGCTGTCCGAGCCGCCGACGTCCACGTGACGACGGTCCCGCAGCCACTCCGCGGCCTGCATGCCGCTCACGCCGAGCTCGCGTACGTCGATCACGAGCTTGAGCGGGTCGAGGTCGGCGGCCAGCCCCTCCCGCACGACCTCCCGGCCCATCGGCCGCAGCCCCGGCAGCTCGCCGACCGCCGTCCGGACGCGTTCGGCGCGGCGGAGGGCGGTCTCCAGGAGCTCGTGCCCCTGCTCGACCATTTGCCGCCGCCAGCCGTCGAGCGTGGCGTACACGAGCGAGGAGGCGCTGGTGGTGCCCAGCAGGTCCTCGCGCTGTTTGAGAGCCTCGGGCGAGATGCGGTCGTACTGGAGGTGGAAGACGGAGCTCTGCTCCACCGCCCCGCCCATCTTGTGCACGCTGGTGACCACCAGGTCGGCCTCGGCGTCCATGCCCCAGGCGGGCAGGGCCGGGTGGAAGGGCAGGTGGGCGCCCCAGGCCTCGTCGACGATGACGGGCACGTCGAACTCGTGGCACACCCGGGCCACTCCCGCGATGTCCGCGCACGAGCCCCAGTCGGTGGGCGTGATCAGCAGCATGCCCTTGGCGTCGGGGTGTTCCCGAAGGCGCCGGCGCACGTCGTCCGGCTCGGGCGGGTGGGCCACGTGCCGTTCGGTGTCGAACTTCGGGTGCACCCAGATCGGTTCCACGCCGTTGACGACGACGGCCGCGACGACGGCCTTGTGCGCGTTGCGCGACAGCAGCAGCTTCTCCCCCGGCCCGGCCGCGGCGAGCATCGCGGTCTTCACGGACAGCGAGCTGCCGCAGGTGGAGAAGAACGCGTGCTCGGCGCCGACCGCGTCCGCCATGAGTTCCTGCGCCTGGCTGAGGACGCCCTGCGACTGGCGGCGGTCGTCCAGGCCGTTGAGCGAGAGCACGTCGGAGCGGAACACGTCCAGCCCGACGATCGCGGCGACCCGGGGGTCCACTCCCCTGCCCTGCTTGTGGCCCGGCGGGCCGTAGGCGATGTCGCCGCGGCGCCGGAAGTCCTCCAGCGCCTCCAGCACGGGCACGCGCGAGTGGTCCATGGTTCCTCCCGGATCCGGCCCGCCCTGCCGCCGCCGCGGCGTCCACGCTGTCGTGGCCGGCGGGTACACCGACCACCGTGTTGCACCTGGGCACCGCTTGAAACGCACGGGGTGGTGTCACCGCTGCGGTGGGTGAAACCCGTCGGGGACGGACCGGAACGGCGGCGCCCGCCCGGACCCGCGGTCCCGGGCCGGACGGGAGGCCGACCAGGGCCGGGAACCGCCGGTGCCGCACGCCGCCCCTGACACCGAGGAGACCCCGTGGCCCTGATCCGCGACGACGTGCACCTCGCCCTCCGCGCGGAGGTGGCCGCCCGGGCCGACGCGCTGTGGGACGTGGCCCTGCGGCTGCACGCCGACCCCGAGTACGCCTTCGCCGAGCACCGGGCGGCGGCGCTGCTCTCGGGCGAGCTGGAGCGCGCCGGGTTCGCCGTGGAGCGCGGTGTGGCCGGGATGCCGACCGCGTTCACCGGGCGCTCGGGCCGGGGCAGGCCCACCGTGGCGCTGCTGATGGAGTACGACGCCCTGCCCGGCCTGGGCCACGCGTGCGGCCACAACCTGATCGCGGCGGCGGGGCTGGGGGCCGCGCTGGCCGTGGCCGCCGTACCCGCGCCGGCCGCCGGTTCGGTGCTGGCCGTGGGCACGCCCGCCGAGGAGGGCGGCGGCGGCAAGGCCCTGGAAGTGGAGGCGGGCGTCTTCGACGACGTCGACGCGGCGCTGATGTTCCACCCGGGCGTGTACAGCTGGGCGCGGGCGCCGCTGACGGCGCAGGTGCAGTACCGGGTGGCCTTCCACGGCCGGGCGGCGCACCCCACGGGCAACCCGACCGAGGGCGTCGACGCGCTCGCGGCTCTGGTGGAGCTGTTCAACGTGCTGTCCGCGCTGGGGCGGCGGCTGCCGGAGGGCTCGCACGTGCAGGGCATCGTCACGCACGGCGGGACGGCGACGAACATCGTCCCCGAGTTCGCCGAGGGCCGGTTCGGTCTGCGCGCGGCGACGACCGAGGCGCTGGAGGAGCTCACCGAGCGGCTGCGGGTCTGCGCGGACGGCGTGGCACGGGCCACCGGCACCACCGCCGAGGTGGAGCGGGCGACCGTGCGCTACGAGCACTTCCGGGACAGCGAGGTGCTCTCCGAGCGGTTCGCCGCGCACCTGGCCCGGGCCGGGATCCCCCTGTCGCCGCCCGCGCCGGGCGTCTACCTGGGCTCGTCCGACATCGGCAACGTCAGCACGCGCGTGCCCGCGATCCACCCCTTCGTGGCGATCACCGGTGACGACGGCTCGGACCACACCCCGGAGTTCGCCGCGGCGGCCGCCTCGCCCCGGGCCCGTGCCGTGCTGGTCGCCGCCGCCGAGGCCCTCGCCTGCACCGCGGCCGACGTCCTGCTGTCGGAGGAACTGCGCGAGGAGGCCTGGGCAGGGCACCGGGCGGCGTGACTGGTTCGGCCGCCGCCGGGGAACCCGGCGGGCACCGGACCCGACGAAACCTGGAGAGGGCCATGAGTCTGTTGCGTGTGCTCGGCCGCCCCATGCTCGCCTCGATGTTCCTCACGGGCGGCATGAACTCCGTCCGCGACCCGAAGCAGGTCGCCGACGCCGCCGAGCCTGTCGTCCAATCCGTCACCGAACGCGTCTCGGCCCTACCCGACCGCACCGAGCAGGTCGTACGGCTCAACGGCGCCGTGCAGGTCGTGGCCGGGCTGATGCTGGCCACGGGACGCATGCCCCGCCCGGCCGCGCTGGCCATCGCCGCCACGCTGGTGCCCACGACACTCGCGGGACACCGCTTCTGGGAGACGGAGGACCCCGAGGAGCGGGCCCAGCAGCGCATCCACTTCCTCAAGAACATGTCCATGCTCGGCGGTCTGCTGATCGCCGCCGACGACACGGGCTCCCGCCCGTCCCTGCTGTGGCGCGGTTCCCACGCCGCCCGCTCCGTGCGGCGCGACGCCGGGCTGGTGCGGCGCTCCGTCCGCGCCACCGCGCGGCCGGCCGCCGCGGCCGGGCGGGTCCGCGCCAAGCTGCCCGCCTGAACGGCGGGCGGACCGCTTTGACCGCGCGTTAGCGCCCGAGGGCCGGGGGGACCCGGGGGCTGGAGGTGAAGGACATGGGACACGGAGGAAACGTCATCGACGAGCTGGTGACCGATCACCGCGAGGTCGAGGAGATGTTCGGCAGGATCGAGGCGCTGCCGTCCGGTCACCAGGACCGCAAGGTGTACGCCGACCAGGTCACCATGGAACTCGTGAGGCACTCGGTGGCCGAGGAGGCCTACCTCTACCCGGCCGTGCGCGAGCACGTGGCGGGCGGCGACGCCCTCGCCGACCAGGAACTGCGGGACCACGCCACGGCCGAGCAGATCATGAAGGATCTGGAGCGTTGCGACGCGGGCGACGCCGACTTCGACCGGCTCGTGGGCATGCTGATGAGCGAGATCCGCTCGCACATCGCCGACGAGGAGGGCAACCTGTTCCCGCGGCTGCGCCAGGCCTGTCCGATGGACACGCTGAACGAGCTCGGCGACAAGGTCCGCAAGGCGAAGAAGACCGCCCCGACCCGGCCGCACCCGGCGGCCCCCGACAAGCCCCCGGCGAACAAGCTGCTGGCGCCGGGCACCGGCATGGTCGACCGGCTGCGTGACGCGCTGTCCGGACGCGGCAAGTTCGAGTGACGCGGCCTCCGCCGCGAGCAAGAAGGGCCCGTCGCCTCGGCGACGGGCCCTTCCGCGTCGCCCGGGGCGGTTCCTGTGGCCGCCGTCACCTGCGGCGGGGCCGCGCCAGGCCATGATCGGCAGCTGTGATCAACCCCACTCGCGGGACCAAGTACCGGGCGCGTGACGGGCGTTGGCCCGGGCCGGGGCGCTACGCGAGGCACGGGCGGAGCCGGTACGGGGAGCCCCTCTGTCACGATGGTCCGCGCCGTGACCCGACGAGGGGAGCCACCGCGCAGCGCAGCCGGTGCTCTCGCGCTCCTCGTCCCCCTCCTGCTGAGTCCTCCGACTCGTCTTGCGAGTACCGCACTGTGTCTTCCGCGTCCTCCCCTGCCCAGCCCGCCTCGCGCTCGCCCTGGCGTGCGCTGAGGTACCGCAGCATGCGCTGGTGGTCCGTCGCCAACTTCGTGTCGAACGCCGGTACGTGGATGCAGCTCACCGTGCAGAACCTGCTGGTGCTGCAGATCACCGGGTCCGCCGCGGCGACGGGACTGTCCATGTCCGTGCAGGCGGCGCCCGCCCTGCTGATCAGTGTGCTGGGCGGGGCCGCCGTGGACCGCTGGCCCCGCAAGCTGACGGCCGCCGTGAGCCAGGCGCTGCTCGGCGTGATCGCCTTCACCACGGCCGTGCTGGTCGCGCTGGACCGGCTCGACATGACGTCGCTGCTGGTGCTGGCCGCCGTCACGGGTGTCGTCGCGACCGTGGACAACCCGGCGTGCGCGCTGCTCGGCAACGATCTCGTCCCGGCCGAGGACGTGCCCTCGGCCATCGGGGTCGGGGCGCTGGTGCACCAGGCGGGCCGGCTCGTGGGGGCGGCCCTCGCGGGCGTGGCCGTCGGGTTCCTCGGCACGGCCGCCGCGTACTTCGCGAACGGGTTGTCGTTCCTGTTCGTGGCGTCGGTCATCCCGTTCCTGCGGCCGGCGGCCGGGGCGGTGCGGCACGAGGCCGCACGGCCCGAGCGGCGTGCCCCGGACGCGGAGATGACCGTGCGGGAGGGGCTGGCCTTCTTCGCGCGCCGGCCGCGGCTGATGGCGCTCGCCGGCGTGACCGGCATCAGCGCGGTGTTCGGCCGCAACTACGGACTGACGCTGGCCGTGCTCGTCACGGGGCCGCTGGCGGGCGGCGCCGGTTCCTTCGGCACGGTGTCGACCGTGCTGGCGGTCGGAGGCATCCTCGGCGCGGTACTCGGCGCCCGGCTGCGCCGCCCGTCGGTGCGGCTCGTGGGCGCGCTGGCGGCCGCCGGCGGGCTGCTCCAGGTGGTGGCGGGCCTGTCACCGTCGCTGGTGGTGCTGATCGCGCTGGTGCTGCCGATGGCCGTGGTGGAGTCCGTCTCCGACACCGCCGGTACGGCCGTCCTGCAGACCGACCCGCCCGCCCACCTGCGGGGCCGGGTGCTCGGGGTGTGGGGCAGCATCGGCACGGTGTGGAGCCTGGGCGGCCCGCCCGCGCTCGGCCTGCTGATGGAGCTGGCCGGGGCCCGTGGCGCCCTGGTCACCGGTGGCCTGCTGATCGCGGCCGCGATCGGCACGGGCCACCTGCTGCACCGCCGCCGCGTCCCGGCACCGGTCCTGCTCCGCACGGGCGAGACGGGAGCCCCGGGCCGGCCGGCCCTGAGCACGGCGGCCTGAGCGGACCCGGGCGGGGCAGGACGTCGAGTCCCCCACCGACTCGGGGAAGCCCGGTATTCCGCCCCGCCCGCCCCGCTGTCGCCGGCGGAGTCGACGCGGGGGCTGCGACGTCAGGACCCCGAGCGGCGCGCCGCGCCCACCGCCGCCTTCGCCGCCCGGCGCGTCAGCAGGGTCGTGGAGCGGCCGTCCAGGTACGGGAGGACCACGGCCTGCCCGCCCCAGGTGCGCAGGACCTCGGCCTCCGGGAGGTCCTGGACGGAGTAGTCGCCGCCCTTGACCCACACGTCGGGCCGCAGCCGGGCCAGGACCGCCTCGGGGGTGTCCTCGTCGAAGACCACGACCGCGTCGACGCTGCCCAGCGCGGCGAGGACGCGGGCGCGGTCCGCCGCCGGGTTGAGGGGACGGCCCGGGCCCTTGCGGCGGGTGACGGAGGCGTCGGAGTTCAGGCACACGATGAGGCAGTCGCCGATGCGCCGGGCGCTCTCCAGCAGCCCGACGTGACCGGCGTGCACCAGGTCGAAGCAGCCGCCGGTGGCGACCACCGTGCCGCCCCGGGCGCGGACGCTCTCCGCGAGGGCGAACCCATCGGCCGCCGGGTCGTCCGCCGGCCCGCGCGGCGGCTCGGTGCGCCACAGGTCCGGATTGCCGGCGCCGCCCGCGGCGACGAACGCGGCCGCCTCGGCCACGGCCCGTTGCAGCGCCTCCTCGGGCAGCAGCCCGTCGGCCAGGGCGGCCGTCGCCGTCGCGGCGAAGCAGTCCCCCGCACCGCACGGGTCACCGGCGGCCCGGTAGGGCACCGGGACCAGCATCGGCGTGCCGGTGCCGGGCCGGGCCAGCAGCACCCCGCGCTCACCGAGCGTGACGGCGACGCCCGCCGCGCGCCAGCGCTCCGCGAGCCGCGCGGCCCGCTCGGCGTACGCGCCCAGGGACGTCTCCCCGGCTCCGGGGTGCAGGGCCCGCGCCTCGGCCGCGTTGGGCGTGACCAGGCGGGCTCCGGGTACGGGCGGGTCGCCCTTGGGGTGCGGGTCCCACACCAGCGGGGTGCGCCGGGCGGCGTCCTCCAGGTACTGCCGCAGCGCGCCCGCGGTGTGGCGGCCGTAGTCGGCCACGAGGATCGCGTGGGCATCGGCGAGGGCCCTGCGGACCTCGTCGTCGGGCTCGCCGGGGGTGCCGCCGCCGCGGTCGATGCGGACGACGGGCCGGCCACCGGCGAGGACGCGGGTCTTCACGGGCAGGGTGCCGTTCAGCGGGATCTCCAGCAGCCGGACCCGGCCGCGCAGGTCGCGCCGTACGGCCTCGCT
This sequence comes from Streptomyces sp. NPDC085932, assembly GCF_044540525.1. NCBI lineage: Bacteria > Bacillati > Actinomycetota > Actinomycetes > Kitasatosporales > Streptomycetaceae > Streptomyces > Streptomyces sp. NPDC085932. The sequence goes on along the minus strand of NZ_JBITSJ010000006.1, from coordinate 52,298 downwards.
GGCGTCGTCGTCGCCGAGCGCGGTCACCAGGACCACGTCCCGGCCGCCCCGGGCCGCGAGCGCCGCGGCGAGGCCGGCTCCTCCCGGATGCCGCCGGTCGGCGGTGACGTCGACGACGGGGGCGGGGGCGTCCGGCGCGAGCCGGGTGGACACGCCTTCGATGTCCTCGTCGAGGAGGACGTCCCCGACGACGGCGATCGGCTGTGGGCCGTTCATGAGGTGCTCCCCCGGGTGAGGACGGTGCGCCGTGCGAGGGGCGTGGCCACGGCCGTGTCGAAGCACTCGCAGAGCAGGTGGACCGCGACGAGATGGGTCTCCTGGACGTTGGCCGTGCTGTCCGCGTCCACGCACAGGGCCTCGTGGGCGGCCTCCGCCAGGGGGTTGGGGCCGCGCCCGGTGAGGGCCCAGACGCGCAGGCCGGCCTGCCGGGCGGTGACGGCGGCCGCGACGAGGTTGGCGCTGCGGCCGGAGGTGGACAGCAGGAGGAGGACGTCGCCGGGGCGGCCGTGGGCGGTGACCTGGCGGGCGTAGACGTGGTCGAAGCCGTAGTCGTTGCCGATGGCGGTCATGCTGGACGTTTCGGCGTGCAGGGCGATCGCGGAGTAGGCGCGGCGTTCGCGGCGGTAGCGGCCGACGAGCTCGGCGGTGAGGTGCTGGGCCTGGGCGGCGCTGCCGCCGTTGCCCGCGGCGAGCAGCCGGCCGCCGTCGGTGAGGACGTCGGCGAGCCGGGCGCCCCAGTCCGCGATCCGGTCGAGACCGTCCCGGCGGAACCGGCCGAGGGCCTCCTCCAGTGACTCGCAGTGCAGACGCGCGGCGTCGAGGGCGGGGTGCGCGGGGAGTTCGCTCATGCGGTTCGGGCGGGCCGTCGTGGGGACGGCGGGCCCACACCTCCTTCGGGCTCTGGGCGGGCCGGCCGGTTCAGCCGGCGCCGGTCGCGGCGGGCTCGGCGTCGAGGACCTCGCAGTAGGACGCCTCGGTGGCGGCGGCGACCCGGTCCCAGCCGTACCGGCTCAGCACCCGGCGGCGGCCGGCCGCGCCGCAGGCCGCGCGGGCGGCCGGGTCGGCGAGCAGCCCGGCCACGGCTCGGGCCAGTGCGTGCGGGTCGCGGGGCGGGACGAGCCGTCCGGTGCCGGGGTCGGCGACGGTGTCGAGCTGTCCGCCGACGGCGCTGGCCACGACCGGCACGCCGCAGGCCATGGCCTCCAGCGGGACGATGCCGAAGGGCTCGTAGTCGGCGGGGCACACCACCACGTCGGCGGAGCGCAGCAGCGCCGGGACGTCCTCACCGGCCACGGCGCCGGTGAAGCGGACCCGGTCGGCGACGCCCGCGTCCCGGGCGATGCCGCGCAGGCGGCGGACCTCCGGGTCCTCGTCGAGCCGGTCGGCGGGCGGCCCACCGACCACGACGAGCTCGGTGCCGGGCAGGTCGGCCAGGGCCGTGACGGTGACCGCCGCGCCCTTGCGCGGCACGAGCCGGCCCAGCTGGAGGAGCCGGTGCGGGTGCGGGCCGCGGGGTGCGGCCGGTCCCTGCGGGGTGAACCGGTCGGGGTCGACGCCGCACGGCACGATGGCGACCTTGTGGGCGGGTATGCCCATGCGGGCCAGTTCGACGACTTCGTCCCGGCAGGTGGCGATGACGAGGTCGCACCCCAGGCCGACCTCGATCTCGCCGGGTATCCGCTCGGGCGGGCTGGTGTCGGCGAGCCGCTGGTGCCGCTTCTTCACCGTGCCGAGGGCGTGGTACGTGTGCAGCAGGGGCAGCCCCCGCGCGCGGGTCGCGCGCAGCGCGGCCAGGCCCGACATCCAGTAGTGCGAGTGGACCAGGTCGGGGGCGCGGCTGCGCCAGGCGCGGGTGAGATAGCGGCCGAACTCGTCCATGTGCGGCAGGAGGGCGTCCTTGGGGAGCGGCTCGGCCGGCCCGGCGGGCACGTGGTGCACCTCGACGCCGTCGCGCAGCGCCACCCGGGCGGGCAGGCCGGGCGCGTCGCGCCGGGTGTAGACGGTGACCCGGTGACCGCGGTCGGCGAGGGCGCCGGCGAGGCAGGCGACGTGCACGTTCTGCCCGCCGGCGTCGACCCCGCCGAGGGTGGCGAGGGGGCTGGCGTGCTCGGAGACGAGCGCGATGTCCAGGACACCGGGGGCGCGCGGGTCACCGCCGAGCGGCCCGGCCGGGAAGGGGCTGAGGGACGGGGTCATGAGCACACCTCCGTGATCAGGCGCTCCCAGTCGGCCAGGAAGCGCTTGAGCCCGTAGCGTTCGAGGGCCGCCTGCCGGGCCCGGGCTCCGTCCGCGGCCGCCGCCTCGGGTTCGTGGAGGTAGCGGCGGGCCGCGCGGGCCAGGACGTCGGGGCGGGTGGAGAGGGTGCCCGCGCCCGGCGGGACGGCCTCGACCGCCTCGGTCGTGGCGAGCGCCAGCACGGGCATCCCCAGGTGCATGGCCTCCAGCAGGGACAGGCCGAGGGAGGTCCAGCGCACCGGGTGCAGGTAGACACGGCGTTCGGCCATGGCCGGGTGCAGCTCGGCCTGCGGCAGGTCGGCCGTCCGGCAGCGGTCGGACGGCAGGCCGAGGTGTCCGGCCAGCCCTTCGGTGCCCATGCCGAACACGTCGAGGGGCACGGCCTCGGCCAGGACGGGCAGCAGGTCCGTGCCGGTGTACCGGGCGCGGCGCACGGGTTCGTTGACGACGACGGCGGCCCGGGCGAGGCGGCCGGTGTAGCGGTGGCCCGGGTCGACGATGCCGTGTTCGATGACCGCGGTCCGGGTGGTTCCGCAGTCCCAGAACAGCCGGTTGAAGTGCGTGACGTGCACCAGCGTCAGATCGGCGCGGTCGGCGCACGGGTGCCGGGTGTCCGGGACGTCGCCGTCGGGTGCGTTGTGCTCCAGGTACACGGCGGGCACGTCCCGGCCCGGGCGGCGCCCGCCGAGCCAGCGCTCGGCCAGCTCCCGCTCGTGCGGCCGCTGCAGGAGCACCAGGTCGACGGGCGTGTCGCGCAGTTCCTCGGGCGTGACCTCGCGGACCGAGGCGGGCCAGGAGAAGGTGCGGGCCCGGCCGAGGCCGTCCGGGTCGCGGCCCGGGGTGACCGGGACGAGGTAGGTGTGCGGGCCCTGGACGAACGCGGTCGTCCAGGAGCCGTGCACGTGCCACAGCAGGATGTTCATACGGTCGCTCCTCGCTCCGTCTGTTCTCCCTGGTCCACCGCGTCGCCGGTGAGGGCCGCCACGGCGGCGAGCACCTCCGCGTCGCCGATGCCGTCCAGGCAGGGGTGTCCCGGCACCGGGCAGTGCCGCGCCCTGGTGTCCGCGCACGCGGCGTGCGGGTCACCGAGCAGGAGGTGCGGGACGCCGTAAGGGGCCCACCGCTCGGCCGGTACGACCGGTGCGAACAGGCTGACGACCGGGGTGCCCACGGCGGCGGCGAGATGCGCCGGGCCGGTGTTCCCCGCGACCACCGCCCGTGCCCCGGCGAGGACCCCGGCCAGCTGCGGCAGGTCGGTCGCGCCGCCGAGGTCGAGGGCGTGCCGGCCGGCGACCTGGGCGGTCAGCTCGCGTTCGGCGCGGCCGCCGGTGACGACCACCCGGTAGCCCTCGGCGGACAGCGCGGCCACCGCCCGGGCCGCCCGGGTGGGGCTCCAGGCCCGCGCGGGCACGGCGGCGCCCGGGTGGACGACGACGTACGGGCCGGGGCCGGTGAGGTGGGACGTGCGGGGTGGTGGGGTGACGCGCAGCCGACCGTCGTCACCGGGCGGCAGGGCGAAGCCCGCGGCGCGGGCCAGGTCGAGGGCCGCGCTCACCTCGTGGCGGTGCGGGAGCCTGCGGTGCCGCAGGTCCAGCAGCGCGCCCGGGTAGTCCTCGCTGTCGGCGGCGACGCGGGAGACACCGGCCAGCTTCAGCAGCAGGGCGACCGGCAGCGGGCTCTGGTGGTACGACACGAGCACCAGCGCCCGGTCGAAGCGGCCCGCGGCGAGCGACGCCATCAGCCGCCGGGTGGCCGCCCGCGTCACCGGCGTGGGCTCCAGACCGACCCAGGGGGCGTCGTAGGTCAGCACGTCGTCCACGCCGGGCAGCATCCGCCCGGCCGCCGCGCCCTGCGGCCCGCACAGCAGCGCGGTGTACGAGGACCCGGCCGCGACGGCCCGTACGGCGGGGCCCGCGAGCAGCACGTCACCGGCGCTGTCGAGACGCACGACGAGGGTGCGGGGCGGGCGGCGCCGGGACCGGAACGGATTCATCGCGCGCCTCCCTCGGGCCGGGGCACGGCGGAAGCCCGGCCCACGGCCGCGGACGCCCGTGCCGCGGCCGGGCACCGCGTGGAGCGCCACCGCGGCGCGTCCGGCACCGGCGCTTGAGCGCATAGGGCTCGCCGCCGTCCCGGGGTGTCCGGTCGCGACCGGGCTGCGGTCAGGGCACGGCACGGCAGCACGCCCCGTCGCGACCACGCCGACGGTGGCAGCGGGCGTCGCGGCGGGCCCGGCCGCATCCACTGCCCCGGCGACGACCGGCCCCGGAGGCGCGTGCCGGGGCGGGGGGCGGGGGGCGGCAGCGGTCGGCCTCGCCGCCGGGCACGGGGCGCGGTGAGGTCGATGAAGGCGGCTGCCCGGGCAGGCGGGGACGGCGGGGTGCGGTCGTCGGTTGCGCACGCCCCGAGGAGCCGGCGGGGGCCGATGGCACGGTTCATGACCGCAGCCGTTCCTTGACCGGCGGGCGGGGCGTGGCCGTGGGCTCCGTGGTCCCCGGCGCCGTGTGCGGGCGGGCCGTGCGGTGCGCCACGCGTCCGCGCAGCCAGTGCCAGGTCGCGGCGGGCGGGACGAGGGCGCTGGTGACGGCCATGGTGAGCACCTCGTCGCGGGTGCGGGGCCCCGGCAGGATGCGGGCCAGGGCGAACTCGGCGGTGCCGGCCAGCCAGGCGGCGGTGCAGGCCCCGGCGAGGCGGTGCCGGCCGAGCAGGGCGCAGCCGACGGCCGTCACGGCGGCCCCGGTGACGGCGAGGTGCGCGGGCAGGCGCCCGCGCGACGCGCCGGCCCGGCGCCACCAGTGGCGGCCGTGCAGCCGGGTCATCAGGACGTCGTCGGCGTTGCCGGCCTGGAGCCGCACGGAGATCCAGCGCCCGGCGGGCCGGACGGGATGGGTGGTGGTGCGCCGCCCGCCGGTGAGGGTCCAGCCGGCGTCGAGCATCCGCAGGGCGAGGTCGGCGTCCTCCCGGAAGGCCCGCCGGAAGCGTTCGTCGAAGCCGCCGACGGCCAGGAGCGCGGCCCGGCGGTAGGCCATGTCGGCGGTGATCCAGTGGGCACCGGCGAGCCCGGCCGTGTTGCGTTCCCAGTCGGTCGGGCGGCGGTCGGACGGCAGGGGCACCTCGATGCGGGCGGTGATGCCGGCCGTCCGCTCCGACGCCGCGGTCAGGTCGAGGATCAGGTCGTCGCCCCAGGTGGGTCCGGGCACGACGTCGTCGTCCAGGAAGACGATCCAGGGGACGTCACCGGCGGCGCGCCAGCCCAGGTTGCGCGCGGCGGCGGGCCCGCGCGCCCCGCCCGGTACGACGACGGTGCGGGCGCGCAGGGCGGGCGGGACGTCGGCGGTGAGGGCGACCCGTGCCGCCTCGGGCCGGTCGTCGACGAGGACCACCCGTACCGGCCCGGGCCCCGCCGCCTCGGCCAGGGCGTGCAGGCAGGCGCTCAGACTGGGCCGGCCGAGGGTCGGGATCACGACGGCGTACTCGGCGTCCCGTGCGGCGCCGCCCGGGGCGGTCATCGGGGACCTCCCGCGGCGTCGGAGCGCAGGCCGTCGCGGTCGCCGGTGCGGAAGAGGTCGCCGCGGCGGATCGCGTACGGGCCGATGGCCAGCAGGTCGACGGGCGAGGAGCCGAAGCACTCCAGGGCGTCGCGCGGGTCGTCCACCATGGGCCGACCGGCCGTGTTGAGGCTGGTGTTGACCACCACGGGCAGCCCCGTGAACCGCTCGAACGCGCCGAGCATGCGGGCGACCAGGGGTTCGCGGCCGGGGTCGACGGTCTGGATGCGGGCGGTGCCGTCGACGTGCACGACGGCGGGGATCCGCTCCCGCCAGGCCGGGGCCACGTCGTGCACGAACAGCATGTACGGGCTGGGCAGCGGTCCGTCGAAGATCTCGGCGGCACGGTCGGCCAGCACCATGGGCGCGACGGGCCGGAACTGCTCGCGTCCCTTGACGTCGTTGAGGCGCTCCAGGTTGCCCGCGTGCCCGGGGTGGGCGAGCAGGGAGCGGTGGCCGAGGGCGCGCGGGCCGTACTCGGAGCGGCCCTGGAACCAGGCCACGATGCCGTTGTCGGCGAGGGCCCGGGCGACGGTCTCGGCGATGTCCGGGGGCCGTTCGAAGGGGACGGCCGCCGTCTTGAGCCAGGCGCCGAGCTCCGCGTCGGACCAGTCCCGGCCGAGGTCGGCGCCGGTCATGGGCTCGGGCCGGTCGCCCTCCACCGCGGACAGCAGCAGGGCGCCGCCGAGGGCGGTGCCCGCGTCGCCTGCGGCCGGCTGCACCCACACCCGGGAGAAGGGGCCCTCGCGGGCGATACGGGAGTTGGCGACGCAGTTGAGGGCGACGCCGCCGGCCAGCGTGAGCACGCTGTCGTGGGTGCGGCCGTGCAGCCAGCGCACCAGGTCCAGCAGGGTCTCCTCCAGCACGGCCTGGGCGCTGGCGGCGACGTCGGCGTGGTCCTGCGTCCACGGCTCGTCGGCCCCGCGCGGCGCGCACAGTTCGTGCCAGGGCACCGCGTCGGCGTGGAAGCCGCCGTCACCGGTGGGGTACACGTGGCGGCGCAGTTCCGTGAGCATGCGCGGGGTGCCGTGGGAGGCGAGCGCCATCACCTTGAACTCGTCGGAGGAGCGCAGGAAGCCGAGGTGCTCGGTGAGTTCCTCGTAGACCAGGCCGAGCGAGTGCGGCAGTTCCTGGCTGTGCAGGGCCTCCAGCCGGTCGCCGACGCGGCGGGCGGCCAGGTGGGAGGCGCGTTCGCCGCGGCCGTCGAGGACCAGGACGGAGGAGTCGCCGGCGTCCGGTGCGGCGAAGGCGCCGGAGGCGGCGTGCGCCATGTGGTGCGGCACGAACCGCACGAGACCCGGGTCGAGTCCGGGCAGGGCCGCCGCCAGGAACCCGGGGGCCTCCCGGGCGTAGGTGAGCCGCAGGTGGTCCCACGGGTCGTCCAGGCCCATGGCGTCGGCGGGCCGGGCGAGCGCCGGGTCGAAGGAGTAAGTGACCGCGTCGAGGTCCTGCGGGCGCAGCCCGGCCCGCTTCAGGCACCAGGCGGCGGCCTTCTCCGGCAGCTCCCAGGCGGAGAAGGGCAGGGGCCGCTTGCCGTGCTTGCGCCGGGAGAACCGCTCTTCCTCGGCGGCGGCGACGGTCCGCCCGTCGACGACGAGGGCGGCGGCGGGGTCGTGGAAGAGGGCGTTGATTCCGAGGATGCGCATGGGGGTGGCGGGCCTTTCGGCGGTGGGGACGGGACCGGGCGAGGCGCTGCGCGCGGAGGGCCGGGGCGGGTCAGTCGTCGGTGCCGTCCTCGCGGAACCAGGCGATCGTGCGTCGCAGCCCTTCCTCGGCGCGCACCTGCGGTTCCCAGCCGAGCTTGTCGCGGGCCAGGGTGATGTCCGGGCAGCGCACGGCCGGGTCGTCCACCGGGCGTTCGATGAAGCGGATGTCCGAGGGGGATCCGGCCAGTTCGACGACGAGGCGGGCCAGGTCGAGCATGGTGATCTCGGCCGGGTTGCCGATGTTGACCGGGCCGCGCATGCCGTGGGCGGCCGCGGCGAGGATGCCGCGGACGGTGTCGTCGACGTAGCACAGCGACCGGGTCTGGCGGCCGTCACCGGTGACGGTGAGGGGTTCGCCGTCCAGGGCCTGCCGGACGAAGGTCGGCACGGCGCGCCCGTCGTGGCCGCGCATCCGGGGGCCGTAGGTGTTGAACAGCCGCACGATGCAGGTGTCGGTGCCGTGGGTCTCGGCGTGGGCGGTGGTCAGGGCCTCGCCGAAGCGTTTGGCCTCGTCGTAGACGCTGCGTGGCCCGACGGGGTTGACGTTGCCCCAGTAGCGCTCGTCCTGGGGGTTCTGCTGCGGGTCGCCGTAGACCTCGGAGGTCGAGGCCAGGACGAAGCGGGCCCGGTTGGCGTGCGCGAGTTCCAGGGCGTTGCGGGTGCCGAGGCTGCCCGCCTCCATGGTGTGCAGCGGCAGCCGCAGGTAGTCCGCCGGGGAGGCCGGGGAGGCGAAGTGCAGCACGAGGTCCGGCGGGCGCTTGATCCGCAGCGCCTCGGCGACGTTGGCCTGCACGAGCGTGAAGCCGGGCCGCTCCAGCAGGGGCGCGATGTTCTCCGGCCGGCCGGTGCTGAAGTCGTCCACGCAGGTGACGGCCGCGCCGGCGTCCAGCAGGGCGGTGCACAGATGGGAGCCGACGAACCCGGCGCCACCGGTGACGACGGCGTGTTCCCAGCTCCGCGAGAAGTCGGTGGTCATGTCGGTCTCTCCTCCGTCAGCGGCGTCACGGCACGGCACGACGGTGGGAAGAAACCCGGGCCGCCGAAGGTGGCCGGAGGCCGTCGAGCCCACGCTCAGCGTCCGCCCAGGGGGGAGACGGGGCACGGTCGCCTACGGCAAACCGGTGAGTCACGGAGAGTGAAGGACCGGGCGGAGGAGCCTCGCGGCCGGGATACCCGCAGGTCAGGCGAGCGGGGTGCGACCCGGGTGCCGACAATGCGGGGGTGCGCCCCGGCCTCGGGCCGTGAGAGGGCGGCCCGGCCTCAGGCGATGAGAGTGCGGCCCGGCCCTCAGGCGATGAGGGTGCGGCCGGGGTTCAGGCGGTCGAGGAGCTGGTGGTGGTGCAGTTCCACGACGGGGGCGAGCAGGTCCGGGTGGCGCAGGAGGGCCGCGGCGCCGCGGTCACCGGCGTCGGGCGCGACGAGCCGGCGGAACTCGGCCGGCGAGCCGGTGCCGTGACCGCTCTCGGCGAGCGCCGCCACCGCCCGGGCGGCCAGTTCCGGGTCGGTGAGCAGACTGGCCGCCCAGCTGGCCACGACCTCGTCCACCCAGGTGCGCCAGGCGTGCGCGTCCTCGTCGTCGCCCGGGACCGTGTCGGCGCCGGTGATCGTGTCGGCGCCGGTGATCCAGTCGAGCCGCGCGGATCCGCCGGGGCCCGCCATGCCGAGCAGGGCGGCGTCCATCTCCGTCGGGTACCGCAGCCACGCGGCGGCCGTCACGGCCTGCCGGGCCTGCACCTCGCAGAGGGCGGAGGCCAGGGCGCCGCCGGTGGCGGGGAAGGCGCGCGTGAGCCACTGGGCGGTCGCCGCTATGACGGGGGAGAGATCTGCGTGCACTGCCGGGCCGTCCGAGGGGAGGGGGCGGGGTCTGGTCGTAGACGGTAACCGCCGCTCGCCGGAACCGGACGTGATCGGGACCTCGTCCATGGCGTGGCCTCGGCCACATCGGCCGGGCCGCGTCACGGTCGCTCCGGGCGCCGCTCCGGCGTCCGCCACCGGCAGCGGCCGGATGCCGGAGCCGGCCCAGGATCGTTTCGCGGGCGGGCCGGCCGGGCACCCGGCCCGCGTGTCGCGTCAAGGACCCGGGGGCACCGGCCGGGACCGGACCCCGAGGTTCCGGCCCTCGGCGCGTGTCCTGCGCTTCGACGGGTGGATCGCGGGGGTCGGCACGGCGTCCGGCACCCGGGTCGTGCTCGGGCACTGGCCCGGCTCGCCGTTCGGCCCGTTCAGCGACCTGATGGTCGAGGAGGCCGACGGGCACCGCCTGCTGCTGGCGCCCTCGCGGGAGACGGCGGACTTCGTCGCCGGTACCTACCTCTTCGACGAGGTGCGGGTCGTGCCGGTCCGGGTGCGGATCACCGGCCGCCGCCACTGGACGGTCAGCGCACCACCCCTCGACCTGCGGTTCAGCACCGGCCGGAGGGCGCTGGCCGGTCTCGCGCTGCGGGCCGTGCCCGGCCGGGTCGCCACCAGCCCGGGGTGGCTCGCGCTGTGGGACCGGCCCGCCCGGCTGCTGCTCGGGGCAGGCACGCACGGCGGCGTCCGGTCCGGCCGGCACCAGTGGTACGGCGCCCGCGACCTGCACCCGGTCGTCTCGGCCACCGTCGCGCGTGAGGGCCGCGACCTCGGCGCCCTCGCCCCGGTCGAGCCGCCCGTGCGGTTCGGGTCCGGTTCGACCCCCCGCCGGCCGTCCCTGGTCCGCATCACCACCCACGTGGCCGTGGCACGGGACGGAAGCAGCGCCTGAGGAACCCGTCGCGGGCGTGGCGGCCGGACTGCCGCCGTGACCGGGCCCGGCGGCTGCTCACCAGAAGCGGCTGCTGAGGGCGGGCTGGTGCGCCAGCTCCACGGCGTCGCGCAGCCGCAGGGCGACGCTGATGGTGGCGCGCAGCGCGGAGGGACGGACGGTCTGGGCCGTCTCGGTGGCGAGGACCAGCAGGCAGGCCGCCGCCTGCTCGACCACGGACAGCGGCAGGGTGAAGTCGCTGTCGGCGGCCGCGCGGAACGCCTTCAGAGGGACGGCGGCCCCGTCGATGGCCCGGTGCGCGGCCTGCTCCAGATGCTGTGCGGCCTGTTCGCACACCGGGGCCGGCAGGGCGATGGTGCGCTGGAACGGTGAAGTCGTCATGACCCGACTGCTCCCCCGGCGGCGGCCGGTTCTGTCGACGCGGAAGGGGATTTCACCGTCCCGCGTGACGCGGCAGCCGGACGGGCAGGCGGGTGGCCGTAGCCTGAGGGGTCATCGCGTGTGGCCTGGAGAGGGAGGACGGATGACCGCCCGTTCGGATGTCGTGACCCGGCTGACCGGGCGGCCGGTCAGCCGGGAACGGGAGCTGTCCGGGTCCCTCGCCGAGGTCACGCTCGACGACGGGCGGGTCGTGGTCGTCAAGCGGACCGAGGCGCCGGGCGCGGCGCGGGCCGAGGCCGCCGGGCTGCGGTGGCTGGCCGCGGCCGGGACCGTGCGGGTGCCGGCCGTCCACGGCGACGAGGGGGCCTGGCTGGTCATCGACCGGGTGCCACGGGGGCGGCCGGGGCGGGAGGCGGCGGTTCGGTTCGGCCGGGACCTGGCCGGGTTGCACGCCGCCGGGGCGCCCGCGTTCGGGGCACCGCCGCCCGGCGGTCCCGCCGAGGCGTACATCGGGCTCGCCCCCCTGCGCAACGAGCCCGCCGGCGACTGGCCCGGGTGGTACGCCGGGCAGCGCGTGCTGCCGTATCTGCGGCGCGCGGTCGACCAGGGCACGCTGCGGCCGGGCGAGGCGGCCGTCGTGGAACGGCTCTGTGACCGGCTGCCCGAACTGGCCGGGCCGGCCGAGCCGCCCGCGCGGCTGCACGGCGACCTCTGGAACGGCAACGTGCTGTGGGCGGCGGACGGGGACGTCCGGCTCATCGACCCGGCCGCGCACGGCGGGCACCGCGAGACCGACCTGGCGATGCTGCGGCTCTTCGGCTGCCCCCACCTGGAGGCGGTGCTGGACGGCTACCGGCAGGTGGCGCCGCTCGCCGACGGCTGGACGGAACGCGTCGGCGTGCACCAGCTGTTCCCGCTGCTGGTGCACGCCGTGCTGTTCGGGCGGAGCTACGCCGAGCAGGCCCTGTCCGTGGCCCGCTCGGCCGTGACGCGCTGACCGGTCAGCGCGTCACCACGTGCCGCTCGTCGGGGACGCAGTGGGTCATGGTGAGGCCCTCGACGTCGCGCGGCTGGTTCTTGCCCAGCCGGGACAGGCGCTCCCGGTCCTCGTCCGTGAGGTCCTGGCTCGCCAGCGGCTCCAGGCCGGTCACGTCCTCCGGGCCGATGCCGAGCCCTTCGCCGACCCTGAGGCCCAGGTCGTTCTCGACCAGCAGGAAGTGCCAGACCATGCGCTCCTGGATGGCCCGGTCGCACTGGGACAGCTGACCGATGAAGTTCTTCACCAGGTCGTCGCGCTCCCAGTCCTCCATCAGCAGGTACCGCTGGCCGGCCTGGAGGTAGTCGTTGGTCCGGGGGATGCGCTTGCGGGTGAGCCGGCCGGTGATCTCGGGACCCTGCTCGTCGTGCGTCGGGTACTGGGCCTCACGCAGGCCGCCGGTGATCGACGGCTCGTAGTTGACCTGCGGGTTCTCTCCGCCACCGTCCTGGTGGTAGGCCATCTGCCCGTCGCGCTGGTTGGTGCGCACGTCGGCGTTCCTGGCCTGGTTGACGGGGAGCTGCAGGTAGTTCGGGCCGACCCGGTAGCGCTGGGTGTCGCTGTAGGAGAAGGTCCGGCCGACGAGCATCTTGTCGTCGGAGAAGTCCAGGCCGTCGACGAGGACACCGGTGCCGAAGGAGATCTGCTCGTTCTCGGCGAAGAAGTTCTCCGGCATGCGGTCGAGCACCATCCGGCCCACCGGCTTCGGCGGGAACTCCTGCTCGGGCCAGGTCTTGGTGTCGTCCAGCGGGTCGAAGTCGAGCTCGGGGTGGTCGTGGTCGTCCATCATCTGGACGAGCAGCTCCCACTCCGGGTGGTCACCGCGGGCGACCGCCTCGTACAGGTCCTTCGTGGCGTGGCCGAGGGTGTCGGCCTGGACGTTGGCCGCGTCCTCCTCGGTCATGCTGCGCACGCCCTGCTTGGGCATCCAGTGGTACTTGACCAGCTTGGTCTCGCCCTCGGCGTTGACCCATTTGTAGGTGTTGACGCCGAAGCCCTGCATGTGGCGGTAGTCGGCGGGGATGCCGCGCGGGCTGAACAGGTTGACCAGCATGTGCATGGCCTCGGGCGTCTGCGACATGAAGTCGAAGATGCGGTTCGGCTGCTGCTCGAAGGTCACCGGGTCGGGCTTGAGGGCGTGGATGACGTCCGGGAACTTGATGGCGTCGCGGATGAAGAAGACGCCGAGGTTGTTGCCGACCAGGTCCCAGTTGCCGTCCTCGGTGTAGAACTTCACGGCGAAACCACGCGGGTCACGGGCGGCCTCGGAGGAGTCCCGGCCACCGATGACGGTGGAGAAGCGGACCGCCACGTCGGTGCGCTTGCCGCGCTCCTGGAACAGTTTGGCCCGGGTGTAGCGGCTGATCGGCTCGTCTCCCCAGGTGCCGTACGCCTCGAAGTGGCCGTAGGCGGTGACGCCACGGGCGTGCACGACGCGCTCGGGGATGCGTTCCCGGTCGAAGTGGCTGATCTTCTCCAGGAACTGGTAGTTCTCCAGCGTGGCCGGGCCGCGGGCGCCGACCGTGCGCTGGTTCTGGTTGTCGTAGACCGGATGGCCCTGGCGGTTGGTGAGGACCTTGCGGTCGTCGCCCGGAGCGGGACCGGTGCCGGATACGTCCGTCATAAGCAGGGACTCCTTCGGCTCGGGGCCGGCGGCCGGCCGGGGCGGCGCCGCGAGCGGCCGCCCGGCCGGTCATGGCGGAACGCCCGGGTACCCGGCGGGCGGGGATCACTCACACGAGCCGGGCCGGGACCTCGCGCCCGTCCGGCCGGGTCCGTGCCCGCGCACGAACGGCTGCTCCCCGCCGTCGGCGCATGCCATGGTGACGACTCCACGGCTCCGGCATCGCGGTTTCGGGCACCGTGGCATCGGCCCCCGGCCGTCGGCTCGCGCGGGCACCGGCCGTCGGCTCGGGAGGAGAGGGAGGAGAGGGCATGCGGCACGTCCACTGGATCGGGGGCGGGAGCGGAGCGGGCAAGTCCACGGTCGCCCGCCGTCTCGCCGAGCGGCACGGCTTGCGCCTGTACTCGACCGACGACGCCATGGCGGACCACGCGCGCCGCACGACCGCCGAGGAGGCGCCGCTGCTGCACGCGTTCCTGGCGATGGACATGGACGAGCGGTGGGTGCACCGCTCCCCCGAGGAGATGCTGGAGACGTTCCACTGGTTCCGGGGCGAGGGATTCGGCCTGATCGTCGAGGACCTGCGGCGCATGCCGGCCGAGCCGTGTGTCCTGGTCGAGGGGTTCCGGCTGCTGCCGCACCTCGTAAAACCCCTGCTCCCGGAGCCGGGGCACGCGGTCTGGCTGCTGCCGACAGCCGCATTCCGCCGGGCCGCGTTCCGGAGCCGGGCGGCGACCGTGGGGAGCTTCACGGAGCGGACCGGCGATCCGGGACGAGCGGAACGCAACCTCGCCGCGCGGGACGACCTGTTCACCCGGCACCTGCGCGACGAGACCGCACGGCTCGGGCTGCCTTCCCTCGTCGTCGACGGCACGCTGACGGAGGACGAGCTCACCGAGCGGGTCGGTGACGTGTTCGGGCTGTGAGCCGGTACAACCCCCGCCCGCCGTGAGGTGTCTTCTCCACCGTGGGGACAAACCCCTTCAACTCGTTCCGACGGGGGAACACATGAGCCTGACCCGCAAGCCGACCCGCCGCGGAGTGACCGCGGCCCTCACCGTCGCCATGGCGACCGCCCTGGGCGCCGCCGGCGCCGGCGCGTCGAGCGCCGGCACCAGCGCGCCGCAGACCCGCCAGATCGCCTCGTCCACCCTCGGATCCGACTACCGGATCACGCTCACCGCGCTGCGTTCCACGGAGGACGAGTACGCCGCCTCCGTGCGGCTGCAGGTCTTCACGCAGTCCGGCGGCGCCTGGCAGGAGTCGGACCGCGTGACCGTGGGCGACGTGGACGGCTGGTTCTGGTACCCGCTCACCGGCAAGGGCGCCGTCTGCGAGTTCTCCACCGCGAGCACCGAGCCCGCCCCGCTGACGGTGAGCCTGCTGCTCACCCCGTCCCTGGGCTGCTCGGAGCCGGCGCACTACACGGTCAAGGAAGGCAGGGTGTACGCCGGCTGAACAGCCCCGGCACAGGAAGCGGCCCGGACCCCGCCGGGGTCCGGGCCGCTCGCGCGGTGGGTTCAGCCCTCGCTGAGGCGTGCGCGCAGCAGGTTCTTGCCCAGCTCGGCACCCTTGCGGCTGTCCGCCTGGGCCTTGCGGAACAGATCCGCGACCTCGGTGTCCTTCGCGCGCTCCGCGTCCTGGATGTAACCCTCCAGTCGCAGGGCGTTGCTCAGGCACGCCTCGACGTACCAGATCAGGTTGTAGTCCTTGTCCTGCGTACCGGTTGCGCCACCGGTCTCCGTCTCGCTGGTCATTCGGACCTCCTTCTCCGTGGAGCGGACCTCTTCAGGCGCCGGACGGGTACCCGGCCTCCGACGGGACACACAGCCCGTAGTCGTGACGTTCGCTGATTTTCCGGCCATCGTCGGCCGGTCAGACCGGCACGCACCGCCAACTCCCCTCCCCCGTACGGCAATCCCGGACAGTTGCCGCAGATGCGAACAGTCACCGATCAGTTTCGTAGAGAAGTGGCGCTCCACCGTGCGAGACCGGTCGATGACGGTGTGTACTGTGCTGCGGGTGGTTCGCCAGAGCGCCATGAGCACCGCCCTGCCCGGCTCCCTACTGGAATCGACTCGATGATCGACATACCGGACCTGGCCGTCGGCGGTCTCGCCTTCGGCACACTGTCCGCGTTCGCCCTCGGCGGCGGACTGCTGCGCGCACGGCGGCAACTGGCCCTGCAACGGGCGAAGACGGCCGCCCTGCGCGCCCGACTCGACGGGACGTCGAGGGCGTTCACGGCGGAGGTGGAGCATCTGGCGGCCCGCCGCGTGCCGGCGGCGGCCCGGCAGGCGGCCCATCCGCACGTCACCGTGCCCGGCCCGCTCAACCCGCAGCTGACCGAGTCGCCGCTGGGGCTCGCGCTGGAGCAGGTGCTCAAGGGGGTGCACGCCGAACTCGCCGCGCAGCGCACCCGGATCGACGCGGCCGCGCAGGCCGGGATGCGGGGCGCCACCCGGGAGATCCAGGCGGCGCTGTACCGGCTGCAGGACGCCTTGCGCGGACTGCAACAGCGTTACGACGACCCGGAGTTGGCCCAGACCCTGTTCGAACTGGACCACGAGAACGAGCAGTCGCTGCGCCGGGCGCAGGTCGCCGCGGTGGTGTGCGGGGCCTGGGTCGGGCTCGCCCGCGAGGAGTCCCATCTCGTGGACGCGGTGACGGGTGGTCAGGCCCGGCTCGCGGGTTACCGGCGCGTCCGGGTCCACAACCATCTGGAGGCCGGGACGGCCCTGGTATCCCACGCCGTCGAGCCCGTCGCCATCATCGTCGCCGAGCTCCTCGACAACGCGCTGCGGCACTCCGCGCCCGACACCGAGGTCGTGGTCAACCTGGAGGCCGTCCACCACGGGGTCTGCATCACCGTCGACGACGCCGGCCTCGGCATGTCGCAGGACGAACGGGCCCGTGCCCAGCGGATGGTGGCCGGTGACGAGCCGATCCTGCTGACCGAGCTGGGCGACCCGCCGCGCATGGGGCTCGCCGCCGTCGGCCAGCTCACCCGGCAGTTCGATTTGAGCGTGGACCTGTCCTCTCCGTCGCCGTACGGCGGGGTGCGGGCGGTGCTGCGCGTCGACAGCCACCTGCTGACCCGGATCGACCCCGAGGAACTGCCGCCCGCGGCGAGCGCCCCCCGCTCGACCCGCGCGGCCCGGGACACCGGGGGCGGTGCGCGCCCCGCGGCCCCGGCCACACGGGCCCCCGCCCCACGGGCCGCGGCCACCCCGGACCCGGCCGGACCGGCCCGGGCGGCAGCGCCGGAGCCCCCGGCCGCCACCCCCGACCACGCCCACGGCACCCTGCGTGACGACCCCGTCCCGGGCCACGACCACGACGGCCACCACGACGCCTCGCGGGAGGCAAACGCAGGCCTGCCCCAACGGCGGCGCCGCGGCCGGGCGGCGGCACCGGCCGGTCACGCCGTCGAGGTCCCCGCTCCCGGCGCACCGCAACGCAGGCCGCGTCGGCCCGAGGAGGCCGCGGCGGCCCTCGGCGCCCTCCAGTCCGGCACGGCGGCCGCGCGGCGATCCGCCGCCCGGTCGAACACCGGGCCCGTCCCGGCCGTACCCGAGAACGACCAGGCGGCGGCCACGGCCGGCACAGCGGCCCACGACGCCACCGGCCACGACCGCACCGGCCCGGCCGACCGGACCAACCCGAAGGACCGGAGCGACCGTACCGGCCGGATCGACCGGTACGACCAGCCCGACCGGAACGACCGGAACGACCACGAAGGGGGAACGGCTCGATGAGCGGCCGCGCGACGGGGGACACGGCATGGGTGCTCGAACCGGTTCTGGAGGTGCCGCACGTCGTGGCCGCCGTCCTGCTCACCCGGGACGGGCTGGTGACCGGCTGGACCGACGCGCTGTCACAGCCGTCGGCCGAGCGGGTCGCGGCGATCACCAGCACGGTGCAGGGCGCCTGCCGCACCGCGGCGGCGGCGTTCGCGGACACCGACCGGGCCGACATCCGGCAGGTCGTCATCGAGTCGGACCACGGCTATGTCCTCGTCGTGCCGACGGACCACGGCACCTGCGTGGCCGCGTACGGCGATCCCGAGGTGCGCCTGGACCTGCTCGCCCACCGGGTGCACTCGCAGGTGGCGCGGCTCGGCGAGAAGGCGATGGCCGCCGGGCCACGGGGTGCCGACGGCGACGCGCCGGCATGACCGGCCGCCGCGGCGGCCGTCCCCTGGTTCCCGCGTACCTGTCCACCGGCGGGGTGGCGCGGCCCAGCCGTTCCCACCTGGAACGGCTGTCGGTCCTCACCCGCGGCGGTGGGCCGGCTCCCGCCGATCTGCCCGCCGCCCAGGCGGCCCTCCTGGAGGAGCTGGGGCACGGGTCGCTGACGGTGGTGGAGGCCGCGGCCCTGCTGCGGCTGCCCGTCTCCGCGGTGCTGGTGCTGGCCGCCGACCTCCTCGACCGCGACCTGGTACTGGCCCGCGCGCCGATCCCGCCCGCCCGGCGCTTCGACCCCGACCTGCTGAAGAGAGTGGCCGATGGCCTCCGCGACCTCAAGCACCATTGACGACCGGCCCGCAGGGGCGGACGTCCATCTCCCGGACACCGCACGGGACCTGGTGAAGATCCTGGTCACCGGGCCCTTCGGGGTGGGCAAGACCACCCTGATCCGCTCCGTGTCCGAGATCCGCCCGCTGCACACGGAAGAGGTCCTCACCGAGGCCTCGGCGCAGGTGGACGATCTCGCCGGGGTGCGCGACAAGTCGACCACCACGGTCGCCATCGACTTCGGCCGGATCAGCCTGCCCGGCGGCATCGTGCTGTACCTCTTCGGCACCCCCGGCCAGGAGCGCTTCCGGGAGCTGTGGGACGACATCGCCTACGGGGCCCTCGGCGCGCTCGTCCTGGTCGACGCCCGCCGCATCGACGCCTCCTTCGACGTGCTCGGACTGGTGGAGGAGTCGGGACTGCCGTACGCGGTCGCCCTCAACTCCTTCCCGGACGCGCCCCGGCACCACACGCCCGAACAACTGCGCGCCGCCCTGGACCTGGAGCCCACGACCCCCATGGTGACCTGCGACGCGCGGGAGGCGGACTCCTCGGTCGACGCCCTGCTCGCGCTGGTGCAGCACCTGATCGACCACCACCCCCCGGAGCCCCGGTGACCCACCCGTCCCCCGCCGAGCGGGCGTTCTCCCTGGCGGCACCCGTCCGTCTGTGGGAGGACGGCTTCGCCCGCGACCCCTACTCCTGCTACGCCGCCCTGCGCGCCCAGGGCCCGGTCGGCTGGGCCGAACTCGCGCCCGGGGTACCGGCGTACGTCGTCACGGACCGGCGGGCGGCGCTGGACCTGCTGCACGACACCGAGACGTTCTCGCACGACCCGCGGCCGTGGGAGGCGACCGTCCCGGACGACTCTCCGGTGCTCGGCATGATGCGCTGGCGGCCCAACACCCTGTTCGCCGACGGCACCGCCCATCTGCGCTACCGCACCTCGCTGATCGACGCCTTCGACCTGGTGGAGCCGCACGACCTGCGGGCCCGGGTGCACCGGGCGGTGCACCTGCTGGTGAGCCGGTTCGGGCCGCGTGGCGAGGCCGACCTGGTGGGCGAGTTCACCCGGCCGCTGATGGCGCTCGTCTTCAACAGCCTGTTCGGGCTGCCGGACAGCGCCGGCGACCGGCTCGACGCCGCCCTCGGCAAACTCATCGAGGGCGGCGCCCAGGCGGCGGCGGGCGAGGCCGAGTACGGCGGGTACGTGCTGGAGCTGATCGCGGCCAAGACCGAGCGGCGCGGCGACGACCTGACGAGCTGGCTGCTGGACCATCCGGCGGGGCTGACCCCCGAGGAGGTCACCTGGCAGGTGTTCCTCACCCTCGGCGCGGGCCACGAGCCGACGGCGAACCTGGTGTCCAACGCGCTGTCGCGGATCCTCGGCAACCCGGCGTTCTACTCGACCCTCACCAGCGGCGCCCGCCCCGTGACGGACGCGGTGCTGGAGGTCCTGCGCCACGAGACGCCCCTCGCCAACTACGGCATCCACTACGCCCGCAGGCCGGTCACCTTCCACGGCGTGTGGATCCGGGCGGCGGTGCCGGTGGTGATCTCCTACGGTGCGCTCGCGCACGCCGCCGAGCAGGAGCGCGGCGCGGAGCGGCATCCGTCCGACGCGTCCCACCTGTCCTGGTCGGCGGGACCGCACGCCTGCCCGGTCAAGCAGCACACCCTGCTCATCGCCACCGAGGCGATCGAACGGCTCACCCAGTGGCTGCCCGACCTCGAACCGGTGCTGCCCCGTGAGCGCCTGAGCTGGCGGCCCGGGCCGTTCCACCGTTCGCTGACGGCGCTCCCCGTCCGTTTCAGCCCTCGCTCCCCCGACCAGCCTGGAGGACGACCGTGACCGACCGCATCGCTCTCGACCCCTTGGGCGCCGACATCGCCGCCGAGAGCGCCCGGCTGCGCGCCCTCGGCCCGATCGTGCCCGTGGAGCTGCCGGGCGGCATCCCCGCCTGGGCGCCCACGCGGTACGACACGCTGAAGGAACTCATCCTCGACCCGAGGGTCAGCAAGGACCCGCGGCTGCACTGGCGACTGTGGCCCGAGCTCGCCGCCCGTCCCTCCTGGGCCTGGATCCTGGGCTGGGTGGGCGTGGTCAACATGCTCTCCACGTACGGCTCCGACCACGCACGGCTGCGCCGGCTCGTGGCATCGAGCTTCACCCACCGGCGCACCGAGGCGATGCGGCCCCGGGTGGAGGCCGTCACGGCGGAGCTGCTGGACGCGCTCGGCACGGCCGGCGACGAGGCCGTGGACCTCAAGGAGAGGTTCGCCCACCCGCTGCCGATGCGGATCATCTGCGAACTGTTCGGTGTGCCCGACGCGTTGCGGGAGGACACGGTCCGGCTGGTCGCGGCCATCATGGACACCTCCGACCCGACGCCGGAGCACGCGGCGTCCGTGCAGAAGCAGATCGGCACGGTGCTGCCCGCGCTGATCGCGCACAAGAGCGCGCATCCCGGCGACGACCTGACGACCGAGCTGATCCGGGTCCGGGACGAGGACGGCGACCGGCTCAGCGAGGAGGAACTGCTGTACACGCTGCTGCTGGTGATCGGGGCCGGTTTCGAGACCACCGTGAACCTCATCGGCAACGCCGTCGTCGCCCTGCTGCGCCGCCCGGAGCAACTGGCGGCGGTGCGGTCAGGGGCGATCGGCTGGGACGCGGTCGTCGACGAGACGCTGCGCGCCCACCCGTCGATCGCCTCGCTGCCCCTGCGGTTCGCGGTCGGTGACCTCACTGTCGGCGACGTGCGGATCCCGGCCGGTGACGCCATCATCACCACGTACGCCGCCGCGGGACTCGATCCCGACCACTACGGGCCGGACGCCGGCACCTTCGACGCGACGCGCGGCGCCGACGACCACCTCTCCTTCGGGATCGGCGTCCATCGCTGCATCGGGGCGCCGCTGGCCCGGCTGGAAGCCCTCACCGCGCTGCCCGCGCTCTTCGACCGCTTCCCGGACCTGCGCCTGGCCGCCGGCGACGAGGGGCTGCGGCAGGTGCCGTCGTTCATCGCGTTCGGCTGGCAGGAGATCCCGGTCCGGCTGCGCGGCTGACGCGGCCGGACGCCCGGGCGGTGCGCGGGAGCGCGACCGGTCCCCCGTTCCGGTCGTGCCCCCGCGATGCGTCGAACCTACGTGCAGGTCCGACGCCTTGTGAACCGTGTCGATGCCCGTTGCGCGCTCAGCAGGGCTCACCCGTGCACAGCCGAGTCCGAAAGGCACTGTTTCGTCCCGCCGGAACCAGGTCGACCGGTTGCCCGGGAGGCAAGGCCGCTCAGATGCACGGGTGCAGGCGCGGCAGATCGAGGTCGCCCACGGCGAGGTGCGCCAGCACCACCTCGTACAGGTCGCTCCCGGCGGCCAGCAGCCTGCGCTCCAGGAGCGGTTCGGCGCCGCGGACGTGTTCGCGCACGGTCTGCGCGTGCACGCCCAGCGCCAGCGCGGCCCGTTCGGCGTTGCCACCGGCGGCGATCCAGGCGCGCAGCGTCCGGCGCGGGTTCCTGGCGTCCGCGTCCAGGCGGCCCAGCAGGTCCCGGGCCCAGGTGCGCAGGGCGGGCCCGGACAGCAGGTCGGCGAGGTGCGGTCCGGGGGCGCGGGTGTCGCTCGCGGGCGGGACGTCGGCCAGCCCGATCTGCGTGTTCAGCGCCAGCAGGACCACGGCCCGGACGGTGAGGTCGGTGAAGTCGGTGCCGAGCAGGCTCTCGACGCGTTCCATGCGGGCACGGACGGTGTTGCGGCTGACGCCGAGGACCTTGGCGGCGGCGACCGCGGTGAACTCCAGGCCGAGGCGGCTGGTCGCGAGGAGCTCGGCACGCGTGTGGTGCGGCAGGGTGTCGAGCGGGCGCAGCAGACGGGCCGTCCAGGCGCGCAGCGCCGCCGGGTCCATCAGGCGTTCGGGGTGGGTGCGCTCGGTGTACACGGCCGTCTTGTCGGGCCGGACGTGCGCGACGGCGAGGGCGCTGACGGCCTGCCCGTAGGCGGTGGCGGTCCGGGCGAGGCTCTGCCGGACGCTGCCGCCGAGATAGGTGTCCCGGTGCCGTCCGACCAGGGCCTTCAGCGCGTCGCCGGTGGTCTCGCGGGGGCCGACGACGATCACGTGCCCGTCCATCGCCGGGCAGCGCACGACCAGGGCGTTCTCCCGGGTGTGGTCGAGGCAGTCCTCGACGATGCGGTCGCGGGCGGCGGGGTCGGACTCGACGACGTACACGCACGCGGTGTCGGCGTCGAGGAGGCCGGGCCACAGCCCGGCGGCGACGCGGCGGGCGGCCACGGTGTCCTCGACCATCAGCAGTTGCAGGATGGCCAGGCGCAGGTCGGAGGTGGCGCGCCGGAGGCGGTGCCCGGCGGCGGCCGACTCGTGGGCCGTCAGCAGCAGCTCGATCACCTGGGCGGTGTGTGTGACGACCTCGGAGGCCCGCCGGTCGAAGGGAGCGGGCCGGGAGACGGCCAGCACACAGGCGTCCGAGGGGTGTTCCACCCGCACCAGGCGCAGGTGCTCCTCCCGGGTCTGCCAGGCGGCGGAGGCGATCCGGCCGGCGGCGATGTCCGTGACCAGGTCCTCGTCGAGGGGGAGCCGGGTGCCGGCGACGAGGTTCCCGGCGGCGTCCCGCAGGGCCACCGAGCCCTCCACGGCATCGGCGAGCCACGCGACGACCCTGCGCACGTCCCGTCCGGCCGGCCGCAGATGCTCCAGGAGCTCCTGCGCCCACGCCGGACCCGCTCCGGGCCGCGTCCGGTCTCCGTCCTCTCGGCCAGCCATGTCGGCCTTCCCCTCCCTCCTCGCACCGCCTCCGGCGCACCGGTCGGGGACGTTACCCCAGCCGTCGCCGCATCCCCGCCCGCGGGCCCGGCACCCCGCCCTGCGCCACCGGCCCGCCCGGGCGGCATAAGCTCGGCGGATGGCGAAGTACTACGACGTGCACCCCGACAACCCCCAGCCGCGCACCATCGGCCAGGTCGCCGACAGCATCCGCGCGGACGCCCTTGTCGCCTACCCCACGGACTCGTGTTACGCACTGGGCTGCCGCCTGGGCAGCCGGGACGGCATCGACCGGATCCGCGCGATCCGCAAGCTGGACGACCGGCACCACTTCACCCTCGTGTGCCAGGACTTCGCGCAGCTCGGCCAGTTCGTGCGTATCGACAACGACGTGTTCCGCGCGATCAAGGCGTCGACGCCCGGCAGTTACACGTTCATCCTGCCGGCGACCCGTGAGGTGCCGCGCATGCTGCAGCACCCCAAGAAGAAGACGGTCGGGGTGCGGATCCCCGACCACGTCGTCACCCAGGCCCTGCTCGCCGAGCTCGGCGAGCCGCTGCTGTCCAGCACTCTGCTGCTGCCCGGCCAGGACGAGCCGATGACGCAGGGCTGGGAGATCAAGGACGAACTGGACCACGTCCTGGACGCGGTGGTCGACTCCGGTGAGTGCGGCACCGAGCCGACGACGGTCGTCGACTTCTCCGGTGGGGAGGCCGAGATCGTGCGGCGGGGCGCGGGCGACACCTCGCGGTTCGAGTAAAGGGCGCCCCACGGGCCGTTCAGGCCCGGACCGTCGGGCGGGGGGCGGGCGGAATGCCCCGGATACGCCGTGCCACGATGACCGGGATCCGCCCGGTCACGCGGACGGGTTCCCCGCCCCCCACCCCCGCAGAGAGGCAGCCCAGCCATGACCGCCGTACAGGGAACCGACGTCGACATCCCCACCCGGGACGGCACCGCCGACGCCTATCTGGCCCACCCGGCCGACGGGGCCGCCCACCCGGCGGTCCTGGTCTTCATGGACGCCTTCGGCCTGCGCCCGCAGCTGCGGTCCATGGCGGACCGGCTGGCCGGCGAGGGGTACACGGTGCTGGTGCCCAACCTGTTCCACCGTGCCGGACGGGCCCCGCTGTTCGACCTGCCCGAGTTCATCGATCCCGGGGCGCGTCCGGACCTGTTCGAGCGGATCACGCCGGTCATGCGGACCCTGACGAACGACCTGGCGATGCGGGACGCCGACGCGTATCTGCGCTGGCTGGCCGAGTCGCCCGTGGCGGCCGGCGGTCCGGTGGCGCTGACCGGCTACTGCATGGGCGCCCGGCTGTCGCTGCTCACCGCGGGCACCCATCCGGAGCGGGTCGCGGCCGCGGCCGGTTTCCACGGCGGGCGGCTGGCGACGGACGCGCCGGACAGTCCGCACCTGGTGGCGGGCAAGGTCACCGCCGAGCTGTACTTCGGCCACGCCGACCAGGACCCGTCGCTGCCGCCCGAGCAGATCGAGCGCCTGGAGGAGGCCCTGACCGCGGCGGGCGTGCGGCACCGCTGCGAGGTGTACACCGGCGCGCCGCACGGTTTCACCCAGGCCGACACGGCGGCCTACCACGAGGAGGGCGACCGGCGGCACTGGGCGGCGCTGCTGGACCTGCTGAAGCGCACCTTCTGACCCCTCTCGCGGGCGGGACGTGGGCCGGTGAGTCGCCGACGTCGTTGCTGCCGATGCTGCTGGGGCCCGTCGTCTTCCCGCTGGCGGCCGGTGTCGTGGTGCTGTTCGATCCGCTGCTCGTCCTCGGGAAGCGTCCGGCCGCACCCGGGCCCGGCGGCCCGGCCGTCGTCTCCGCCCCGCCGTCGTGCCCTGCGCGGCACCGGACGGCCCCACCGTCCCGCGGACGGTGCGAACCCGCCCGACTGCGGTGCCCCGCACGGTTGTTACGGTGCACCGGTGCCCGACTCCTCACGTGACACCCCCGAAGGCGCCGGCTGGGGATCCGCCCGACGCGGCGCGTATCAGCGGCTGTTGCCGCACCGGACCGAGAAGATCTCCTGGCTGGATCCCCGCATGCTGTGGGCGGCCCGCAACGGTGTGCTGGCCTCCTGGTTCGGGGACCCCACCGGCCGGACCCGGGCCCGCTGGGTGGCGCAGCGCGAGGCCGCCGGGGCACCGGCCGACAAGGTCGTCCGCCGCGAGGACCCGGACCGGTTCTCCTTCCTGGTCATCGGCGACACCGGCGAGGGCGACGACCCCCAGTACGCCGTCGTGCCGGGCCTGCTGAAAGCAGGTCAGGACACCCGCTTCGCCGTCCTCGCCAGTGACGTGATCTACCCGGTGGGCAGCGCCGACGACTACGGCCCCAAGTTCTTCCGCCCGTACCGCGACTACCCGGCGCCGATCTACGCGATACCGGGCAACCACGACTGGTACGAGGACCTCGGCGGTTTCATGCGGGTCTTCTGCGGCGACACCCCGCCCCTGCCTCCCGAGCCCCGGCCGCGCCCGCTGACCCGGGCCTGGCTGCGGTCGCTGCTGTGGCACCGGCCGCGTCCCGACGACGGAGAGCGCCTGGCCGAGGCCCGCGCGCTGCGTCCGGCCCCCGGCCAGCAGGCCGTCCAGCCTGGCCCGTACTGGGCGATCGACGCCGGGCCGGTCCGGATCGTCGGCATCGACACCGGTCTGCTCGGCACGGTCGACGCCGCGCAGGGCGCCTGGCTGCGCGAGGTCTCCGCGGGGCCGCGCCCGAAGATCCTGGTCACCGGTTCGCCCCTGTACGTGGACGGCCGGCACGAGCCGTGCGCCATCGAGGGCGGCGGCACGGTCGACGCCATCGTCCGCGACCCGGCGCACCACTACGTGGCGGCGATCGGCGGCGACATCCACAACTACCAGCGCTATCCCGTCCGGCTGGACGACGGGCGCACGCTCCAGTACGTCGTCGCGGGCGGCGGCGGGGCGTTCATGCACGCCACCCACACCATCCCGCGCGTCGCCGTGGCCGGCGTCACCGAGGACGACTTCCGCTGCTACCCGCTGCGCGGCGACTCCCTGGCCTTCTACAGCCGCCTCTACGGCCGCCGCCTGCGGCTGCGCCGCTTCTTCACGCTCACCGAGGCGGAGGCGACGGCCGTGATCGCCGAGCGGCTCGGCATCCGGCCCGCGCGCGCCCCGGGCACACCGACCCGCGTCACCCGGCGGGCCCGGCTGGTCGCGGGGCTGCTCGGCACCGGCAGCCGTCCCGACAAGGCCCGGCGGTTCCGGCTGCCCGTGCGGAAGATCTACACGTCGTTGTTCTCGCCCAGTTCGGCCACGTACAGCCCACCGTTCTTCAAGTCCTTCCTGCGGCTGGACGTCTCGCCGGAGTCGGTCCGGCTGCGCTGCTACGCGGCCACCGGCAACCGCGCCCAGGAGGTCGACCCGCCGGTCGAGGACGAGGTGACGATCCCGCTGCGCTGACGTCGCGGGAACAGCCGGGGCCCCCCTCGGGTTGGCACAGCCATATGCCATTGAAGGTTCAATGATGGAGGGCCCGTGCCACCGACTCCGCGACCGCTGCGCAAGCTGGGTTTCCTGACCATCGGCCTGTTCGACGAGCGGGATCCGCGCCGGGGGCACGAGTCGACGCTGGAGATCATCGAGCTGGGCGAGCGGCTCGGCTTCGACAGCGCGTGGGTGCGCCACCGCCATCTCCAGTACGGCGTCTCCTCCCCGGTCGCCGTCCTGGCCGCGGCCTCGCAGCGCACCCGCCGCATCGAGCTGGGCACCGCGGTCATCCCCCTCGGCTGGGAGAACCCGCTGCGGCTGGCGGAGGACCTGGCCACCGTCGACCTGCTGTCCGGCGGCCGTCTCAACCCGGGCGTGAGCGTGGGCCCGCCGATGCACTTCGACCAGGTCAAGGGCGCCCTCTACCCCGACACGGCCGACGCCGAGGACTTCGGCTACGGCCGGGTGGAGCGGCTGCTGGACTTCGTGCGGGGCGAACCGGTGACGGACTTCAGCGGTGTGGAGGGGTTCGAGGTCTTCTCGGACCGGGTGCAGCCGCACTCCCCCGGTCTCGGGCGGCGCCTGTGGTACGGCGGCGGCAGCCTGCGCTCGGCCCGGTGGGCGG
Organism: Streptomyces sp. NPDC085932; assembly: GCF_044540525.1. NCBI lineage: Bacteria > Bacillati > Actinomycetota > Actinomycetes > Kitasatosporales > Streptomycetaceae > Streptomyces > Streptomyces sp. NPDC085932. Next base: position 25,637 of record NZ_JBITSJ010000006.1, on the reverse strand, counting down.
GCGAGCACGGCATGAACCTCCTCACCAGCAGCGTCGTGAAAGCGGAGGCGCCCGAGGGGCCCTACGACTTCGCGGAGATCCAGGCGGCCCAGATCCGCGCCTTCCGGGCCGCTCACCCCGACGGCGAGGCCGCCCGGGTCTCGCAGGGCCTGGTCGTGATCCCGACGGACTCCGCCTCGGCCGGGCAGCGGGCCCGGTACGAGGAGTACGCCGCGCGCCGCACCCCACGCACCGCCGAACCGCAGGGCCCGGCGCGGCTGTTGTTCGCGCCGGATCTGGTGGGCACCTCGGCGGAGATCGCCGAGCGGTTGCACGCGCACGCCGGGTTCCGTGAGGTGGACGAGGTGGCGTTCGCGCTGCCGTTCACCTTCGCGCACGAGGACTACGTGCAGATCCTCACCGACATGGCGACGAAGCTGGGCCCGGCGCTGGGCCGGCGGCCTGCCGCCTGACAGGTCACCACCGCCCCGGCTCGCTCCCGGTGATGGCCTCCGACGGGGTGCCGTCCACCCCGGCCGGCACGTCCCCGGCGAGCATCACGCGGTGCATGATCCGCGGATGGTCGAGGTGGGCCGTGTCGCCGGGGGCCAGGTGCATGGTGGCGCGGTTGTCCCAGAACGCCACACTGCCCGGCTCCCAGCGGAACCGGACGGTGTACTCGGGCCGGACCGCCTGCTCCAGCAGCAGCTCCAGGATCGCGCCGCTCTCGGGCCGGGAGAGGCCGGCGATCTGCTCGACGTAGTAGCCGTTGACGTACAGGATCCGCTCGCCCGTCTCGGGGTGGACGCGCACCAGGGGGTGCAGCGAGGCGACCTGGCGGTCCAGCAGGTGACGGACGTAGGCGTCGTCGCCGGGCCGGGGCTGGTAGCCGACGCCGAGCCGGTGCTCGGCCCGCAGCCCGTCGACGAAAGCCCGCAGGGGCGCGGAGAGCCCGGCGTACGCGGCCGCCAGGTTCGCCCAGGTGGTGTCACCGCCGTAGGGCGGGACGGTCTCGGCGCGCAGGATCGTCGCGGCGGGCGGGTCGACACGGGCGCCGTGGTCGCAGTGCCAGCCGCGCAGCAGGGTGTGGCGACGGCGCCGCAGCCACTCGTCGTGCTCCATGCCGAACCGTCCGCCCAGCTCCAGCCGGTCGGCGGTCGTCTCGATCTCCGGGAAGTCCGGCGGCGAGGCCGTGCCCCGGCGCGGCAGCACCACCGGCTCCCCGAACCGCCGCGCGAACGCCACGTGCCCGGCGTGGTCCAACCGCTGGCCGCGGAAGAACACGACCTTCCACCGCAGCACCGCCGCCCTGATCGCGGCGACGACGGTGTCGTCGAGCTCGCCGGCCAGGTCGACGCCGTGGATCTCGGCGCCGATGTACCCGGCGACCGGCCGCACCTCCACCCCGGCCTCCCGCGCCGCCTCGTCCGTCGTCCGGCTGTCCGTCGTCATGCGCACTCCGCTGGTCGTGGTCCGGGTCCGTCCCGAAGATCGTGACAGCGATCCCCGCCGGTGGCGACACCGCCTCAGACGGTGAACTCCCGGATCACGACGTCCCGGAACACCGCCCTGCCCTCCATGGTGAACAGCGCGAGCCCGGTGTCCACCAGGTAGGGGAAGGCCGCCGTCGAGTGCGTGTACCGGCCGTCGTCCACGAACATCTCCACGGACGTGCGGTCCACCAGGATCCGCAGCCGCACCGCGCGCCGGGCCGGGTCGAAGGGGCTGCGGCTCTCCTGGAAGCGGCCGGTCATGTCGGGTGACACCGAGGGGCGGCGGTTGAGGAACGCGTAGTCCCGGTGGACACCCGCGTCGATGTGCCGTACCCCGTCCGGGGAGCGCCTCAGCTGCAGCCCGGCGCCCGCGAGCTGGTCCCAGGTGATCTCGCAGGTCACTTCGTAGGCCGTGCCGCGGTGGTCGAGGAGCCGGGTGCCCTCCACCTCCAGGTCGCCGAGCCGCACCGTGCGCGTCACGTACCGGTCGAGCGCGGCGACCGGCCGGGACGCCAGGTGGTAGGTGCCGTCGCCTCCGCGCCGCAGCGTCACCTCCCGGACGATCGAGTCCGTGCCGTTGAAGCCGTCGCTGTCGATGGTGGGTGCGATGTGGGCGTAGTCCCAGTTGTTGAGCCAGCCGATCGCGTACCGGGTCCCTTCGTCCACCGTGCCGTCGGCGGCGTGCCGGTCGAAGGTGACGGCCCCGTACCAGTCCCAGCCGTGGTCGAGCCACTGGGGATCGGCCGCGTCGGCGGTGAAGGCGGTGCCGTCGAAGGAGCCCGTCCAGTAGGCGTAGGTGTTCGGCAGCCCGGCGCCCTTGCCGTTGGCGCTCACGCCCAGCACCCACTTCGCCGTGCCGTCCGCGGCGCGGATGCGGAACAGGTCGGGGCACTCCAGCACCCCGATGCCCTGCCGCACGAAACCGCTCACGTACGTCCACGACCTGAGGTCGGCGGAGTGGTAGAAGCCCACCTTGTCGTTCTCGGCGAGGGCCATCACCCACCGGCCGCGTTCCTCGTCGCGGATCACCTTCGGGTCGCGGAAGTCGCGCACGCCGGGGTTGGGCAGCACCGGGTCGGTGCCGTGCGGGGCGAAGGTGCGGCCGCCGTCGGTGGAGTAGTACAGGTACTGGGCCTGGTCGGTCGGTCCGTCCTGCGGGGACATGGTCGCCAGGACCACCACCGCCCCCGCCCCGAAGCCCGCCGTGTTGCCGCTGTCGACCACCGCCGAGCCCGACCAGACGTCGCCGTTGGGGGTCGTGTCCTTGGGCACGGCGATCCCCCGGTCGGTGAAGGAGACCAGGTCACGGCTGGTGGCCAGCCGCCAGGCGGTGCCGATCTCACCGGCGAGGTAGTCGGCGTTGTGCAGGTAGTAGTAGTGGTACTCCCCGTCGATCCACACCGGGCGCTGCGGGTCGTTCTTCCACTGCCCGGGCACGGTGAAGTGGTAGGCGGCGCGGTAGCTCGCGACGGCCGTGCGCGGTTTGGCCACGGCCGGGTCCGCCGCGGGCAGCAGGGCTCCGGCGGCCCCCACGGCCGACCCGGCGAACAGTGCTCTCCTGGTGATCCCGCCCATCACAGACCTCGTCCCTCTCGTCGGAAACGGTGGCTCATGGGTTCAGGACTTTCGGACCTAACTCGTTAAAGGTCAAGCGGCCGCACGCCTTGACAGCTCCCCTCCACCCTCACATCATCTGGGGCATCAACCCACGGCTAACACGAGTTAGGCCCCTGACACGATGACCGACTCGCACCTCACCCGCCGGGCCCTGCTGCGGTACGGCGCCTACGGCGCGGGGGCCGCCGCCCTGGCCGGCACCGCCGCGAGCTGGGACCGGCTCACCGGAGCCGACATCCCCGGCCGGGACGACGGCTCCCTCGTCGTCGCCACGCTGGGCCCCGCCTACGGGCCGGAGGCCATCCGCACGCTCCAGGAGGGCTTCGCAGAGCTGCACCCCGACATCAGGCTGCGGATCAACGCGGTGCAGGCCGTCGACTGGTCGGACTTCTTCGCGAAGATCCTCACCCAGGTCGCCGCCGGCACCGCCCCCGACCTCGTCTACGTCGCCACCGAGGGCGTGCAGCTGTTCGCCCGGCGCCTCGGTGTCGCGCTGGACAAGTGGGTGCAGCGGGACGCGGCCGAGCTGAAGGAGTACTTCGCGGACGTCCACCCCTCGCTGGTGGAGTCGATGATGTACGAGGGCAGCCTGTACCAGCTGCCGGTGGAGTTCAACGCGGCCGACATGTACTTCAACCGGCAGGTCCTGAAGCGGGCGGGCGCCGCGTTCCCCCCGGCCGACTGGACCCGCGACGACTTCACGGCGCTGCTGCGGAACATGAAGAGGACGGGCGGCGCGCGCTTCACGCCGTACTTCTGGACCAACCGGCTCTGGGGCGGCGTCGTGCCCTGGCTGTTCGCCAACGACACCAATCTGCTCGCCGAGTCCAAGGCCCCCGGCGGCCGGTGGCTCTGGGACGGCTTCTACCCGGCCGGGCAGCGCACGGGCCGCGGCGGCGGCTTCCGCTGGACGACACCGCAGGCCACACACGACCGGGTGGAGGAGGTCTACGACTATCTGGCTTCCCTGATCCAGGACGGTCTGTGCACCCGCCCCGAGGGCGGCAACGGCCAGAACCTCATCGGCGTGTTCTCCACGGGCCGGGTCGGCGTCACCCCGGCGGGCGGCTTCTGGGCGGGCGGCCTGCACCTGGCCGGCATGGACCGCGACGGGTTCGACGTGCAGTACTTCCCGCGCTGGCGCACCCAGCGCATGCAGTACGGCGCGGCCGGCTACGCGCTGCTGCGCACCTCGACGATGCAGGACGAGGCGTGGGAGTTCATCAAGTACGCCGCCCGCAGGGACACCCTGGAGCGGCTGTTCGCCACGAACCAGACGACCCCGGCCCGCCGCTCGCTGCTCACCGCCGACCGGTACGAGAAGACCGGCCCGGCGCACTGGCCGGTCTTCTACGACACCCTCGACCGCTTCCCCGACACCGGGCCGATCCCGGCGCCGCCGCAGGTGGCCGAGGTCGAGCAGGTGCTGCTGAAGCACACGGGCACGGCGCTGGCCTCGCCGCGCTCGGTGCGCCCGGCGCTGCGCCGGATGCAGGGCGATCTGGAGAAGGCCATGGAGCGTGAGGTATGACGAACACCCGGACAACCCCGGCGCGGACCACACGTCCCGAGGCCTGTTCCCCCCCGGAGCCGGAGCGGCCCCCGGCCCGTGACCACGGCACCCGGCTGCTCGCCACGCTGTTCCTGGCCCCGACGATCGTCGGCATCGTCGTCTTCACGGTCGTGCCGATCGCCGGCTCGGTGGTGCTGAGCCTCTTCCACTGGAACGTGATCGACTCCCCGTCCTACGCGGGACTCTCCAACTACGGCGACGTGTTCGGCGACGAGACCGTGCTGGTGTCCTTCCGCAACACGCTGGTGTTCATGGTGCTCGCCGTGGCGCTGCAACTGCTCGTCGCGCTCACGCTCGCGCTGGCCGTGAACGGGCGCATGCCGGTGTGGCTGCGGTCGGTGTTCCGCTCGGCGTTCTTCTTCCCGCTGGTGCTGTCCGCGGCGTCGATCTCGGTGGTGATGAAGTACCTGTTCAACCAGGACTTCGGGGTGATCAACTGGCTGCTCGGCTTCGTCGGGATCGCCCCGGTGCCCTGGCTGACGTCGGAGAACGCGGCCATGGCGACCGTGGTCCTGGTCTACGTCTGGCAGCAGTTCGGCTTCTCGTTCCTGCTGTTCGTCGGCGGCCTGAACAACATTCCGAAGGAGATCCACGAGGCGGCCGCCCTGGACGGCGCGACGGGCCTGCGCAAGCACCTGAGCGTCACCCTGCCGCTGCTGTCGCCGACCCTGCTGGTCGCCTCCGTCGTCGGCATCATCAACGCGCTCCAGGTCTTCGAACAGCCCTACGTCCTCACCGACGGCGGCCCGGGCGACTCCACCCGCACGGTCGTGATGGTCATCTACGAGACGGCGTTCGAGCAGCTTCGCTTCGGTGAGGCGTCCGCGGTGGGTGTGCTGCTGTTCGTCCTGATCATGGCGGTCACCGCCCTCCAGTTCCGGCTCAGCCGGCGTTTCGTCCACTACCAGTGAGCCGGGTGAGTCCTGTCATGAGTCAAGCAACCCTGTCCTCCGGCCGCCTGCGGCACGGGCTGGCGCCCTGGGCGCGGATCGCCGGGCTGGCCGTGTGCGCGCTGCTCACCCTGGGCCCGGTGGTGTGGACGGTCTCCACGTCGCTGCGCACGCCGGCCGAGGCGTTCGACCTGCCGCCGAGCCTGATCCCGGCGAACCCCTCCACCGAGGCCTACCGCGGGGTGTTCGACCAGATCGACGTCTGGCTGCTCGCGCTGAACTCCACGCTGGTCACGGGCCTGATCGCGGTCGGCCAGATGGTCACCGCGGGCCTGGCCGGATACGCCTTCGCGCGGCTGGAGTTCCGCTTCAAGAAGCCGCTGTTCGGCCTCGTCCTGGCGACGATGATGGTGCCGTTGCAGGTCACTGTCGTGCCGGTGTTCCTGGTGCTGAAGTCGATGAGCCTGACCGACACCCTGCTCGGTCTGATCGTCCCGGCGTTCCCGACCGCCTTCGGCACGTTCCTGATGCGGCAGTACTTCCTCGGCATGCCCAAGGACCTGGGCGAGGCGGCGATGCTGGACGGGGCCGGGCCCTGGCGGACCTTCCGGTCCGTGTACGCCCCGCTGGCCGCGCCCGGCCTCGCGATCGTCGGCGTCCTGGCCTTCAACTACCACTGGAACGAGTTCTTCCGGCCGCTGATCCTGGAGACGTCGGGCCAGAACTACACCTTGCCGCTGGGGCTGGTCTCCCTCCAGGGCAACCTCGGCACCGGCTCCATCTCGGTGGTGCTCGCCGGTGTCGTCCTGTCCATGATCCCCGCCGTCGCCGTGTTCGTCGTCGGCCAGCGCCCTCTGCGTGAGGGCATCACCTCCGCTGGAGTCAACCGTTGAGCCTCGCCGCTCTGCCGCAGGACCCGCACGCCCCGCGCTTCCGGGTCCGCCCGCCCGCCCACTGGATGAACGACCCCAACGGTCCGTTCCGCTGGCGCGGCCGCTACCACCTCTTCTACCAGCACAACCCGGACGCCCCGGTGCACGCCAACGTCCACTGGGGCCATGCCTCCAGCCCCGACCTCGCGCACTGGGAGCACCATCCGATCGCGCTCACCCCGACGCCGGGCGGCCCGGACGAGGCGGGCTGCTGGTCGGGCTGCACGGTCGACGACGGGGGCGTGCCGACGGCCGTCTACACCGGGGTCGACCGGCACCACACCGGGCTCGGCACGATCTGCCTGGCCCGGGCGGCCGACCCGGACGACCCGCTGCTGACCGACTGGATCACGCTGCCCACGCCGGTGGTCACGGGCCCGCCGGAGGGCCTGGACGTGGTGATGTTCCGCGACCCGTTCGTCTTCCGGCACGCGGGGCGGCGCCGGGCGCTGGTGGGCGCGGGGCACGCCGACGGCACCCCGTCGGTGCTGCTGTACGACTGCGACGACCTGACCGACTGGCGGTTCGCCGGGGTGCTCCTGGACGGGCGCGACCCGGCCGCCCGGGCGGCGTTCGGGGACCGGGCCACCGGCTGGGAGTGCCCGCAGCTGTACGCGGGGAGCGACGGCTCGTGGGTGCTGGTGCTGTCGCTGTGGGACGGCCGTCCGTGGACCACCGGGTATCTGACGGGCCATCTGGACGCTCAGCCGCGCTTCTCGGCACGCGCGGGCGGCCGGCTGGACCACGGCCGTGACTTCTACGCCCCGGCCGTGCTCCAGGAGCCGGACCGCGCCCTGATGTGGGGGTGGTCCTGGGAGGCCCGGGAGCAGGGCGACACGGCCTGGGCGGGCGTGCTGACCGCTCCCCGTGTCGTCGACGTCCACCCGGACGGCTCGTTGCGGGTGAGCCCGGCCCCGGAACTGGACCGGCTGCGCGCCGGCGAGCCGTTCGTCACCGCGCCGGGCCGGACCCCGCTGCCCGCGGCCTACGACCTGACCGTCTCCGCACGCGGACGGACCACCGTGAGCCTGCTGCGCTCCGCCTCGGGCGCCGAGCTGACGGTCCGGCTGGACCCGGTCGCGGGCACGGTGACGCTGGACCGGGACGCCTGGCCCCGCCCGGACACCGCAGCGCCGGTCGTCGTCCCCGTGCCGCGGGGCGAGGAGCTGACGGTACGCGTCCTGGTCGACGGCTCCCTGTACGAGCTGTTCCTCGGCGACCGGGCCACGGTCACCGAGCGCGTCTACCAACGGGCCGACGACGTCAGGCAGTTGGAGGTGACGGGACCCGGCGCGGCCGTCACCGGATGGGAGCTGGTCCCACCGACGCGCGGCTGATGACCGGGCAGGCCAGGCGCCGCACGGTGGCGGGCGGCGTCCGGCCGGTGGCGATCGCGTCCAGCAGGAGCCGCGCGGCGGTCTCCCCCATCGCCCGGTGGGGCAGGGCGACGGTGGTCAGGGGCGGCGCGAGGTGGGCGGCCATGTGCTCCTGGTCGTCGTAACCCACCACCGACAGCTCCCCCGGGACGGAGATCCCGAGCCGGGTCGCGGCGTGCAGGACACCGGCCGCGACCCGGTCGTTGTACGCGAAGATCCCGGTGGGCCGCCGCTCGGCCGGTGTCCCGTCGAGCAGCCGTGTGGCGCCCTCGTGGCCGCTGGAGATCTCCCCGCCCGTGCGGACCACCCAGTCCCTCGGCACGGTGATGCCCTCGGCGCGCAGCGCGTCGCGGAAGCCGCGCAGCCGCTCCACCGAGGCGATGTCGTCCTGTCCGCCGACGAGCGCGACCCGCCGGTGCCCCTGTTCCAGCAGCAGCCGGGCCGCCGTCCGGCCGCCGGCCCGCTCGGCGGGGACGACGGCGGGCAGCGAGTCGTCCCCGGGCAGGCAGTTGGCCAGCACGGAGTGGGTGCGGTGCAGGCCTTCGGGGACGCGGACGCGGCGCAGGGACATGGCCGCGTAGATGATGCCGTCGACCCGCCGGTCGAGGAGTTCGGCGACCGCCGCGTCCTCCTTGGCCGGGTCGCCGCCCGAGTCGACGGTGAGGACCAGGTGCTCGCCGGCCCAGGCGGTGTCCATGGCGCCGCGCAGCAGCCGCCCGGCGAAGGGCGAGGAGGCGATCTCGTCGGTGACCAGGCCGATCACGGCCGTACGGCGGCTGCGCAGGCCGCGCGCGACGGGGTCGGGCCGGTAGCCGAGCCGGGCCGCGGCCTCGCGGATGCGTTCCTGGGTGGCGGGTGAGAGGTTGCCGTCGGCCCGGCCGTTGAACACGAACGACACCGCGGTGTGCGACACACCGGCGAGCCGGGCGACGTCCCGTGAGGTGGGTCGTCCCGGTCCCGTCGCCGTCTTCTCCTCGGCACCGCCCATGCCGTCCGCCGCCCTCGTCCCCCAGCCGTCCGGTTGATCATTGCTCACCCTATCCGTGACGCTGGAGGGACGACACAGTCAACGGGAAGGTCCGACGGTGATCAGCATCCCGACGCACACGCTCGACGACGGTACGACGCTCCCCGCCCTCGGCCTGGGCACCTGGCCGCTCGGCGACGACGAGGCGCAGCAGGCCGTCCTCACGGCCCTGGAGGCGGGCTACCGCCTGATCGACACGGCGACGAACTACCGCAACGAGACGGGGGTCGGCCGGGCCGTGACCGCCGGTGTGGTGCCGCGCGAGGAGATCGTCGTGACGACGAAGCTCCCGGGCCGCCACCACGGCTACGCGGAGACCCTGGCGTCCTTCGAGGAGTCCCGGGCCCGCCTCGGTCTGGAGTACGTCGACCTGTACCTCATCCACTGGCCGCTGCCCCGCGTGGACCGCTACGTCGACTCCTGGAAGGCCATGATCAAGCTGCGTGAGGACGGACTCGTGCGGTCGATCGGCGTCTCGAACTTCACGGCCGCGCACATCGAGCGGCTGGAGAAGGAGACCGGGGTGCTGCCCTCCGTGAACCAGATCGAGCTGCACCCGTTCCTGCCGCAGGAGGAGCTGCGTGCCTTCCACGCGGGCAAGGGCATCGTCACCGAGAGCTGGAGCCCGCTGGGGCGGGGCACGCCCCTGCTCCGGGACCCGGCCGTGGCGCGCATCGCCGAGGCGCACGGGGTGAGCGCCGGTCAGGTCGTGCTGCGCTGGCACACCCAGCTCGGCGCGGTTCCGATCCCGAAGTCGGCGAGCCCCGAGCGGCAGCGCGCCAACCTCGACGTGTTCGGCTTCGAGCTGGGCGAGGAGGAGATGACCGCGATCGCGGACCGGGAGCGGCGGCGGGTCGGCGGTGACCCCGAGGTGCACGAGGAGTTCTGACGGGTACCCGGGGCGCGCCCGGGCAGGAAGGAGCCGCACGTGGCCGACCGGGACCGGCTGCGGGACTACCGCAGCAAGCGCGACTTCGGGCGGACCGGGGAGCCCCGGGGCAGCGGGACCTCCGCCGGGGACCGGCCCCGGTTCGTGGTGCAGATCCACGACGCGAGCACGATGCACTTCGACTTCCGGCTCCAGGTCGGCGACGTGCTGAAGTCCTGGTCGGTTCCCAAGGGCCCCTCGGCGGACCCGAAGGACAAGCGGCTGGCCGTGCCCACGGAGGACCATCCGCTGGAGTACGAGGAGTTCGAGGGCGTGATCCCCCGCGGCGAGTACGGCGGCGGCACCGTCATCGTGTGGGACCACGGCACGTACGAGCCGCTCAGCCACGACCGCGAGGGGCGGCCGGTCGACTTCGCGGAGTCGCTGGAGCGGGGACACGCCACGTTCCGGCTGCACGGGTCGAAACTGCACGGCGCGTACGCCCTGACCCGGTTCCGCAGCGACCGGGACGGCGCCGGCGGGGAGGCGTGGCTGCTGGTGCGGCGCGCCGGTGATGGCGGCGGACGCGGCGCCCCCGATCCGCGCCGGGCCCGGTCCGCGACGTCCGGCCGCACCCTCGCCCAGGTCGCCGCGGAGGCCGGAGGAGCGGGGTGAGCGGTCAGGGGAGCGGGGGCAGTGGCTGTTCGCACCAGATGGTCTTGCCGCGCGTGGTCTGCCGGCTGCCCCATCGCTGCGTGAGCTGGGCGACCAGCAGCAGGCCGCGCCCGCCCTCGTCGTCCTGGTGGGCCCGGCGCAGATGCGGAGAGGTCGAACTGCCGTCGGAGACCTCGCAGATGAGGGTCCGGTCGCGGATCAGCCGCAGCTGAACGGGCGGTGCGCCGTACCGGATCGCGTTGGTGACCAGTTCGCTGACGACGAGCTCGGTGACGAAGGCCGCCTCGTCCAGGCCCCACGCGGTGAGCTGCTCGGTCGCGGCCTGCCGGGCGGCGGCCACCTGCGCGGGATCCGGTGCCACGTCCCAGGTGGCGACCTCGCCCGTGCCGAGCGCCCGGGTGCGGGCCAGCAGCAGGGCCACGTCGTCGCCTGGCTCCTCCGGCAGGACGGACTTCAGCACGGTGTCGCACAGCGCGTCCAGCGAGTCGGCGGGGACGGTCAGGGCGCGGCACAGCTCGGCGGTGGCGTGGTCGACGTCGCGGTCGCGGTCCTCGACGAGCCCGTCGGTGTAGAGGGCGACGACGGAGCCCTCGGGCAGCTGGAGCTCCGTCGCCTCGAACGGCAGCCCACCGACGCCCAGCGGGGGCCCCGCGCTCATGGGGATCAGCCGGGCGGAGCCGTCGGGCAGCACCAGGGCGGGGGCGGGGTGCCCGGCCGCGGCCAGGTTCAGCCGGCGTGCGACCGGGTCGTAGACGGCGTAGAGGCAGGTGGCGCCGAGCTCCGGGACGTCGTCGCCGTCGGAGGCGAGGTGGGTGACCAGGTCGTCGAGGTGGGTGAGGAGTTCGTCCGGCGGCAGGTCCACGTCGGCGAGGGTGCGCACGGCCGTGACGAGCCGGCCCATGGTCGCCGTGGAGGGGATGCCGTGACCGACGACGTCACCCACCACCAGCGCCACGCGGCTGCCGGACAGCGGGATCACGTCGAACCAGTCGCCGCCGATGCCTGCCGCGGAGCCGGAGGGCAGGTAGCGGTGGGCGACCTCGACGGCGGCCTGGCCCGGCAGGCCCTTCGGGAGGAGGCTGTGCTGGAGGGCCAGGGCGGTGGTGCGCTCGCGGGCGAAGCGGCGGGCGTTGTCGACGCAGACGGCGGCCCGGCTGGCGAGTTCCTCGGCGAAGACGGCGTCGTCCTCGCCGTAGTCGTCCGGCTGGTGGATGCGCACGGCGACGGCGACGCCGAGGGTGGTGCCGCGGGCGCGCAGCGGCACCGCCATCATCGAGTGCGCGCCCAGCCGGTAGGGGCGTCCGCCGGGGGCGCGCGCGTTGCGCTCGGCGACCCAGCGCATGAAGGACGGCTCCCCCGCCTGGGCGACGACGGCCCGGCCCTCCCGCATGGCCCGGGCGATGGGTGAGAAGGACGGGTACACGTCGGCGTCCCCCAGGTGGACGGCGGCTTCCGGGGTGCCCTCGGTGACCGAGCCGTGGGCGACGCGGCGCAGGGAGATCGCCTCGGCGGGCACCGCCGGCGCCTCGTCCGCGCCGAGGACCCAGTCGGACAGGTCGACGCTCGCGAAGTCGGCGAACCCGGGCACGACGACCCCGATCACCTCCTCGGCGGTCCGCACCACGTCCAGGGTGGTGCCGATGGCGGCAGCGGCCTCGTTCAGCAGGGCCAGCCGCTGCCTCGCCCAGTACTGGTCGGTGCTGTCGAACGCGGCCAGCGCGGTGCCGACGAGCTCACCGGCGGCGTCCCGGACCGGCCACATCTCGGTGACCCAGGCGTGCTCCCGGTTCAGGGCCGGTGCGCCGGTGTAGCTCTCGTAGCGCAGAGGCCGGCCCGTCTCGACGACGTGGCGGAGATGCCAGTCGAAGCCCCGGTTGTGGTCCGCCTCCTCCACCGTCTCGGGGAAGTGGCGTCCGAGCAGGGCCTCCTCGGACACGCCCATCACGTGGCAGGCGGCCTCGTTCAGCCGCAGGTAGCGCTGGCCGGTGTCGAAGACCGACATCGACACGGAGGCCTGCTGGAACGCGCGCCCCGCGAGCGAGGTCTCCGCCCGGCCGGGCGGCGCGGCGGTGATCACGTAACCGCCGGGTTCTCCGTCGGGCCCCGTCACGGCGCAGCCGCTGACCCGGATTCCGACCAGGTAGCCGTCGCGGTGGCGCACCATGACGGTGCCCGACCGCGCCGTCACCGCCGCGGGCGGCACGTCCTCGGCGAGCAGTTCCCGTGCGGCCCGGCCGACGGCTTCCGCGGACGGATAGCCCGTCAGCCGCCGGGCACCCTCGCTCCACCCCGTCACGATGCCGCGGGCGTCGATGATCGCAGCGGCGGAGGCGTCCTCCATTCGTCCAGGATTGTCCGTTTGCCGCTCGGTATCAACCGCGCGGCCGCCCGCGCGAGGGGGTCAGCCCCGTGCGGCCCGGAGGGCGGCGAGCGCCCGGTCGGCGTGCGCGTTCATCCGCAGCTCGCTGCGGACGACGTCCAGGACGGTGAAGTCCTGCGCTATGACGAAGGTGGTGCGCTTGGTGGGGGCGAGGGAGAAACCGCGCTTCACGCCGAACCGCTCACGGACCGCACCGTCGGCGTCGGAGAGCAGCGGCATGCCGAGGCCGTGCCGCCCGGCGAACTCCTGCTGCCGTTCGACGGCGTCGCCGCTGATACCGACGGGCCGCGCGCCGGCGGCGGCGAACTCGGCGGCGAGGTCGCGGAAGTGGCAGGCCTGGGCGGTGCAGCCGGGAGTGAGGGCGGCCGGGTAGAAGAAGAGCACGACGGGCCCTTCGGCGAGCAGGGCGGACAGGCTGCGTACCGTGCCGGTCTCGTCGGGCAGGGCGAAGTCCTCGACCTTGTCCCCGGCCTCCACGCGCGCGGTCACGACCGGCCCTCCGCGTTCCGGGCGACACCGCGCGCCCAGAGCACCAGGGGCACCTGCAGGGGCAGCCGGCCGAAGGCCACGGCCCTCTGCGGGGCGGGGCGGTGGCGCCAGTCGGCGGCCATCTTCACGTTGGCGGGGAACACCCCGGCGAAGAACGCCGCCGAGGCCAGCGCGGCCGCCTTGCGGGTCCGGGGCACCGCGAGGCCGGCGGCCAGGGCGAGCTCCACGGCGCCGCTGGCGTACGTCCAGGTCCTGGGCTTGCCCGGCAGGGCGTCCGGGACGATCGCGTCGAAGGGACGCGGCGCGGCGAAGTGGGCGACGCCCGCGGTGGCCAGCAGGCCGGCGAGCAGCAGGGGCGAGCGGTCGGACCAGGGCACGGTTCCTCCTCTGGGGGGGCCTGCCGCGCGATATTACTGGACGGTAGTCAGGACACTGCCCGCGGCCCTGCGAGCCACGGCGACGGGCGCCGGTCGAGGCCGGCCGACCGAGCGGTACGAGCGTCATCCTGGGCCACTCGCCTCACACCGCACTCGCCTCCCACCGCACTCGGCTCACTCCGGCCGAGGGCCCCTCCCGGCCGACGGCGGCTGCGGCTCCGGCTCCTCTCGGCCCCTCGTGCGCCAGGAAGTCGCCCACCCTGCGGTGGAACAGCGTGGCGAGGTGCCGCAGCTCCTCGGGCGACCACTCCGGCAGGGCCACCCGCATGCCGCGCCCTCCGGCCTCGCGAACCCACGCCCGGCCGCGCCACGAGCTCGCCCGGCCGCAGCGGCCCGGAGCCGGCGACCTGCCGCAGCGGCGAGCGCCCGATCTCGACGACCTCGGCCGACGGGCGTCCGGGCAGCGGTGGTGTGGGGATGCTGCCGATCCGCGCTCCTCGCCGGGGCACGCCGCGACGGTCAGCGCCGTTCAGGGGAAAGACACGGCATCGGGGCGTGACGCCGCCCCGGCCCGTCGACAACTCAACCCGTGGACCTGCCGCTGATCCCGCCCATGCTCGCCACGTCCGGCTCCCTGCCGCCCGCCGCGCAGGACACCCGCTGGGCCTACGAGACCAAGCAGGACGGCCAGCGCGTGGTGGTCTATCTCCCCGGCGACGGCAGCGTGCTGCTGCGGGCCCGCTCGGGCGACGAGATCACCGGCGCCTACCCCGAGCTGCGGCCACTGGGCACCGCCCTCGGGGACACGCCCGCCGTCCTGGACGGCGAGATCCTGGCTCTGGACGCGCAGGGCCGTGCGAGCTTCCAGTTGCTGCAGTCCCGGATGGGCCTGGCCCACGCCCCCGCCCGGGCCGCACGGCGGGCGGCGGAGGTACCGGCCCATCTCGTGCTGTTCGACGTGATGCACCTGGCGGGCCGGTCGCTGCTCCGGCTCCCCTACGCGCGGCGCCGCTCGGCGCTGGAGGGCCTCGGCCTGGCCGGGCCTTCCTGGTCGACTCCGTCCGCGATCGTCGGCCACGGCGCGGAGGCGTTGCGCGCCACCCGCGAGCACGGCATGGAGGGTCTGGTCTGCAAACGGCTGGACTCGGTGTACGAACCGGGGGTGCGCTCCCGGGCCTGGATCAAGATCCGCAACATGCTCACCGAGGACGTCCTGGTCGGCGGGTGGCAGCCGGGCAAGGGGCGGCTCACCGGCCTGCCGGGCGCGGTACTGGTCGGGCAGCGCGCCGCGGGACGGCTGCGCTACGTCGGCAGCGTGGGCACCGGCTGGAGCGAGGCGGAGCGCACGGAACTGGCCGGGCTGCTGGCGGCGGCCGCGACGGACACCTGCCCCTTCGACCCGGCTCCGCGCGCTCCGGGCGCGCACTGGGTCCTCCCCCGGCTGGTCGGCGAGGTCCGCTACAGCACCCGCACCCGGGAGGGGTTGCTGCGCCAGCCGTCGTGGCTGCGGCTGCGGCCGGACCTCGCGCCCGAGGAGGCGGCGGCCGACATCCCGGACGACCTGGTCTGAACCGGCAGTCGGGCGCCGACTGTTGGGCGGGGATTCACCCGTGAGACCTTCCACCCCTCTTGGCATGGACGCGTTCAGCCTGGAAGCTGAACTTCCCTTTTCCCCACAGCCGTTGGGCTGCGCCCAAGAGGAGGACGCAGTGTCGTCACGCCCGTTCGCATCGCGCAGGAGATGGCTCACCGCGGCAGCCGGTGCCGCCGTCCTGGTCCTCGCCTTCCCCGCCACGGCCTTCGCCGCCCCGCCGCCGGCCCTGCCCGCCGACGCGGAGGCACTGGAGCGGACGTACCAGCCCGCCTACGACTACGACACCGACGGCTGTTACTCCTCGGCCGCGATCGGCCCCGACGGCTCCGTCAACGGCGGGCTGAACCCGACCGGCGCCCTGAACGGCAACTGCCGGGACGCCTCCGACCTGGACAACACCAACGGCTACTCGCGCTACAAGTGCAACAACGGCTGGTGCGCGATCCTGTACGCGCTGTACTTCGAGAAGGACCAGGCCCTGCCGGGCAGCAGCATCGGCGGTCACCGGCACGACTTCGAGCACGTCGCCGTGTGGGTGCAGGACGACCAGGTCAAGTACGTCTCGACGTCCAACCACGGCTCGTTCACCGTGCACGCGGCGTCCTCGGTCCGCTTCGACGGCACGCACCCGAAGATCGTCTACCACAAGGACGGCATCAGCACGCACTGCTTCCGGCTGGCCAACTCCAACGACGAGCCGCCGGAGAACCACAAGGGCACCTGGCAGTACCCGCCGCTGGTCGGCTGGAACGGCTACCCGGCCGGCGTGCGCGACAAGCTCACGTCGTACAACTTCGGCAGCGCCAACTTCGGCCTGAAGGACGCCAGTTTCGCAAGTCACCTGGCCACGGCCAAGCCGTCGGGCATCGCCTTCGACCCGTACGCGTGACGCCGCCGGCCCGGCCGGAGGGCGTAGGCCTTCCGGCCGGGTCCCGGTTCCGCCCCGCGGCCGATCCGCCGCCCCAGGCGGCCCCGTAGCGTCCGGGCATGGACACGCACGACACGACAGGGACGCTCGAAGAGGCCCTCGAACGCCTCCACGCCTCGGGCCCCGAGCGGCTCGGCAGGCTCACCAACCACGCCCCCATGGTCGTGGAGGCGCTCACGGCGCACGGCAGGGCGGACGCCGTGCACCGCTGGCTGGACCTGTACCGGCCCAAGCTGGAGGACTTCCCCCGGCCCTTCGCGGCCGTGACGGACGACAACTGGCGTGCGGCGCTGGGCGATCCCCGCCGGGCCGCGGACTGGATCGCCCACTTCCGCCGCGCACTGGCCGAACACCCCTGGCGGGACGTCCTCGCCGCCTGGTGGCCCCGCCTGCTGCCCGGGCTCTACGGCGGCTCCACGCACCCCGTCATCCGCGTCGGGCACGCCGTGCGGGCCCTGGAGGCCGCGGAGAACGCGCCGCGGCTGGCCGAACTCGCCCACGGCCTGGGCTACTGGGCGGCCCGGCACCACCCCGTGTCCGGCATCGTCCCGCTGCCCGCGGCGCCGGACGCCGCGCGGTCACTGGACGCCGTGCCACCGGTCGACGACCCCCGGGGCGGCTTCCCCGACCGGCTGGCCGCCGTCCGGCGGCTGCCGCGGTGGGCGGGCGACGTGACCGGCCCGGACACGGCCCGGGCCCGGCTGACCGAACTGGTCCGGGCCGCGACCCACCGGTACGCCACCCACGGCCACGGCGAGGAGACCATGCTCGTGCACGCGGCGACGGCACCCAACGCCGTGCTGCGCACCCTGCCTTCCCTGCCCCGTGAGCTGTGGGCGCCGAGTCTGCACGCCGCGTGGACCGCGTCCGCCGCGGTCACCGCCATGTACGCCCCGGCTGAGCCCGCCGCCTTCGTCCCCGCGCCCGGACACACGGCCCAGGAGGTGCTGGACCTGGCCCTCGCCCACGGCGACGAGCACGTCGTCAAGCTCACCGACACCGCTCTCGACGTCGGCGACGAGCGGGCCCTGGCCGCGGCACTGCGGGCGATCGAACTCAGCCGGCCGCTCACCCCGAACTGACGTGCGCCGGCGGGCGGTCGGGGGAGGTACGGCACGGACGCACCCGCGGGAGGGTCTATCGTGTCGGCATGTCCGTCCCCGAACTGATCCGCATCGTCTCCCGCGATTCCCCCATGGCCCTGGCCCAGGTGGAGCGCGTCCGGACCGAGCTGGCGGCCGCCCGTCCCGGAGTGCGCACCGAGGTCGTCCCGGTGAAGACCACCGGCGACAAGTGGATGGGCGATCTGTCCCAGGTCGAGGGCAAGGGCGCGTTCACCAAGGAGGTCGACGCGGCACTGCTGGCCGGTGAGGCCGACCTCGCCGTGCACTGCGTGAAGGACATCCCCGCCGACCGGCCGCTCCCGGCGGGCACGGTGTTCGCCGCGTTCCTCAAGCGGGACGACATCCGGGACGCCCTGATCCACCCGGACGGACTCACCCTGGACGAGCTGCCGGCCGGCACCCGGATCGGCACCTCCTCGGTGCGGCGGGTCGCGCAACTGGCCGCCACGCACCCGCATCTGGAGTGCGTGCCGTTCCGGGGCAACGCCAACCGGCGGCTGGCGAAGCTCGCGGCGGGAGAGGCCGACGCCCTGCTGCTCGCCGTCTCCGGGCTGGAGCGCATCGGCCGGACGGACGTGATCAGCGAGATCCTCTCGACCGAGACGATGATGCCGCCGATCGGAGCGGGTGTCCTGGCGCTCCAGTGCCGTGAGGACGACGCGGCCCTGATCGACGCGGTCAGCGACCTGGGCGACCCGGACACCTACCGGGAGACCACCGCCGAGCGCATGTTCCTGCACGTGCTGCAGGGGCACTGCAACAGCCCGATCGCCGGGTTCGCGCAGGTGGACCGCAGCGGTGAACTGTCCCTTCGGGCCTGCGTGTTCACCCCGGACGGCAAGACCAGGCTGAACGCCCACGAGTGGGCGGGACGGCTCGACCCGGCCACGCTCGGCACCTCCGTCGCCGTGGCCCTGCTGCGCCAGGGCGCCCGCGAGATCATCGACGGCATCCCGCACTGACCTCGGCGGCGCCCGGCCGCTGACGCCGGATCAGGCGGTGCCTTCCTCCGCCTGGTCCCGCAGGAACACGCTCACCTGGTGCGCCAGGCTGTCCCGCACCGCGCCCTGCTGGGCCTCGGTGGTCCCCCCGGGCGCGCCGATGCAGCCCGACCACAGCCGCCTGCCGGTCCACTCCTCCTCGACGCGCAGCTGGACCTGGACGTCCACCAGCCCCAGGGACGCCTCGGGGCCGGCGGCGTAGAGCACGGCGGTGACCCGGCGCAGCGGATAGACGTCGAAGCCCTCGATGAACTGGGAGTTGCGCCAGTCGAGGAAGGCGCTCTCGCCGTCGGGGCCGAGCCGGACGTCGATCTGACCGTCCTCCAGGTGGATGCCGAGGTGCCGGCTGCCCCGGTTCTCGACCGTGACGCGCAGGGAGAAGTACGTCAGCCCGTCGGCGGCGTCGTCGCGGCCTCGGGGCGGCTCGGACAGTTCCAGACGGTGGACGCGGACACGCAGACCGGCATGCTCGTCGTACTCCTGCCAGTCCCCGACCACGTTCGGCTCGTACACACTGCACCTCTCGACCTCTGGAAGCTGCTTCCTATCTGTGGTCTCAGCGCACTGTCAAATGAGCAGAATGCGCTGTGGCCAGGCAGTTCATCCCATTTGATCGGTGATCAAGCCGTGCCCAGCGGTTATCCGGCAGCAAAAGGAGAAAGCGCTTGCCCGGGCGTGCCGCACATCACTTCCACGAGTGAAGATCACAGGTCGGCCGACCCGTGCCGCCGGGGCGGTCCGGGGAGGGGTGCGTCGAGGTTTCCGGTCGCCGTGGCGGCGCCAAGGAGCACCGAATGCCGTATTGTCGGAATTGTTTCTTGTGTCGCTGCCCGGCCTTGGGCAGTGAAGTGCTTCGGACAGGAGGCACGTCCGTGGGAGCCGGCCGACCGGGCCCCGGGTGCCCCGTGAGGTCCGCGTCCGCGCCTCCCATGGTGACCGTCCCTTCCGCACCTGCTCAGGGAGGTGCGCACCATGCGTATCGCCGGCAGCACCCGAACGCACCCCCACGACGACGCCCCCGACACCGCCGAGGCGTTCGCCCGTCTCGTGCGGCTGCCCGACGGGCCCGAGCGCAAGGCACTGCGCGACGAGCTCGTCGAGGCCTGGCTCCCGATGGCCGAGCGGATCGCCGTCCGCTTCCGCGGCCGCGGCGAGGCCCTGGAGGACCTGTACCAGGTCGCGGCCCTCGGCCTGGTCAAGGCCGTCGACCACTACGACCCGGCGCGCGGCAACGCCTTCGAGGCCTACGCCGTGCCGACGGTCACGGGCGAGATCAAACGCCACTTCCGCGACCACATGTGGACGCTGCACGTCCCGCGCCGGGTCCAGGACCTGCGCAACCGGGTGCGCCACGCCGTGAAGGACCTGTCGCAGACCACCTCCGGCCGCTCCCCCACGATCGCCGAGATCGCCGAGTACGCCCAGCTCACCGAGGGCGAGGTGCGCACCGGCATGGAGGCGCTGGAGTGCTTCTCGGCGCTGTCGCTGGAGGCGGAGATGCCCGGCACCGACGGCTACGCCCTCGGCGACGCGATCGGCGGGCCCGACCCGGCCTTCGACACCGTCGTCAACCGCGTCGCCGTCAAGCCCTGCCTCATGGCGCTGCCCGAACGCGAGCGGGTCATCCTCTACCTGCGGTTCTTCAAGGGCATGACACAGAGCCGCATCGCCGAGCAGCTCGGGATCTCGCAGATGCACGTCTCCCGGCTGCTGAGCAGCTGCTTCGCCCATCTGCGTGAGGAACTGCTCGCCGAGAACCGCTGAGCGGGCGACCGGACGGGCCGGACGCCGCCGGAGGTCATGCCTCCGGCGGCGTCCCCGGCGCCTGCGGCGCCCCCGGGATCTGGGTCGGTCCGGCGCGGTCCAGGGCGTCCTCCAGCGCGGCCCTGATCTCCTCGGGCATCAGACCGGTGCGGCCCCAGACGAGGATCAGCTCCGCGACGTTGCGCAGCTTGATGTTGGTGTGCTGGGAGACCTCCTTCAGCACGTCCCAGCCCTGGTCGGGCGAGACCCGCCCGAGCGCCACGACCATCCCGATCGCCTGGTCCACGACAGCGTGGGAGACGACCGCCTCCTTCAGCTGCTGGACCTCCTCCTGCAGTGCGAGGATCCGCTCCGAGCCCCCGTCCGTGGGCATGGTCACCTCCCGGTCCGGTGCGCCGCTGTCCCGATGGCCTCACGGAGTGCTTGAGTGCCTTGACGCAGTGTCCGACCCCTCCATGGTCGTCACTCGGCCCGCCCGGTGCCACCGGGGCGGAGCAGCCGGTTCCGGACACCGTTTCGGCACTGTCGCCGGGGTACTCGGCAGGCGCCCACCGCGGTTCCGGTTGGACACTGGTGTCATCCCTCCGGTGGCTGCCAGGCCGACGAGATCAGGACGCGACTGCCATGAACCACGACATGCCCACCTCCTCCGGCACCAAGGACGTGCTGTCCTCGCACTCCGTGTTCGGGGCACCCTGCTGGGTGAGTCTGACCAGCCGCGACGTCAAGGCGACCGAGGAGTTCTACGGGGCCGTGCTGGGCTGGCAGTGGCGGCCCGCCAAGCTCGGCGACCGGTTCCGCATCGCGCTGGTGGACGGCTCTCCGGTGGCCGGCATCGCCGGGGTGGCGACGATGTGGCAGATGGCGGTGGCGTGGACGCCCTACTTCGCCGTGCGCAGCGCGGACGAGGCGGCGGCACGGGTGCAGGAGCGCATGGGCACGACCGCGGTCGGCCCGATCTCCCTGCCGCCCGGGCGTGCGGCCCTGCTCGCCGACCGGGACGGGGCGACCTTCGGGATCTGGGAGGGCGACCTCTTCACCGACTGGGAGACCTGGCGCAACGCCCAGCCGGCCTTCATCACGCTGCACACCCGGGACGCCTTCGACGCGGCCATCTTCTACGGCGAGGTCCTCGACTGGGCGTCGGGGCGTCCCGGCTGCTGCGAGGTCCACTACGAGGGCGGCGAGGTCGTGCTGCGCAGCCGCGGTGACGTGGTGGCGCGGATCGAGTCGGGCGCGCTGGAGGCGGCCCCCGATCCCACGATCCGGCCGCACTGGCAGGTCCACTTCTTCGTCGAGGACGTGGAGGCCTGTGCCCGGGCCGCGGAACTGCACGGCGGCAGCGTGCTGTCCAAGGGCGGTGACGAGGCGGTGCTGCGCGACCACGACGGCGCCCAGTTCACCGTGACGGCGCGCCGCGACACCTAGCTGATCCGCGGGCGCAGAGAGAGGGCCCGGGAGCAGGGAGAGGGCCCGGGAGCAGGGAGAGGGCCCGGGAGCAGGGAGAGGGCCCCGCGCACCGGGCGGTGCGCGGGGCCCTCTCCTCGACCGACGGGCCGGTCAGCCGGCCGTGCCGGCGCCCGCGGCCCGGGACGGCCGGGACATCAGCACCAGGCTGCGGGCTTCGACGGTCAGGCCGGTGCCCGCCTTGTGCTCCGACTCGTCGGGCGTGCCCTCGGGGTCGGCGGTGTCGATCAGGGTCGTCCAGCGCTCGCCGTAGGCCGCGTCCGGGAGGCGGAAGTCGACCGGCTCCCAGTGGCTGTTGAGCAGCAGCAGGAAGGAGTCGTCCACCACCGGGCGCCCGCGCGGGTCGGGCTCGGCGATGGCGTCGCCGTTGAGGAAGACGCCGACGGAGTGCGCGTCGCCGCGCTGCCAGTCGTCGTCGGTCATCTCTGAGGCGTCCGGCGCCAGCCACACCAGGTCGGGCAGCGGCTGATCGGCGCGGGTGAGGGTCTCCCCCAGGAAGAAGCGGCGTCGGCGCAGCACGGGGTGGCCGGTGCGCAGCCGGATGACGTACCGGGTGAACTCCAGCAGGGCGCGCTGTTCCTCGGTGAGCCGCCAGTCGATCCAGGAGATCTCGTTGTCCTGGCAGTAGGCGTTGTTGTTGCCGCGCTGGGTGCGCCCGAGTTCGTCGCCGTGGCAGAGCATCGGGATGCCCTGGGACAGCAGGAGCGTGGCGAGGAAGTTGCGCTGTTGGCGGCCGCGCAGGTCGAGGACGGCCGGGTCGCGGGTCGGGCCCTCGGCGCCGCAGTTCCACGACCGGTTGGTGCTCTCGCCGTCCTGGTTGTCCTCGCCGTTGTCCTCGTTGTGCTTGTCGTTGTAGGAGACGAGGTCGCGCAGCGTGAAGCCGTCGTGCGCGGTGACGAAGTTGACGCTGGCGCGCGGGCGGCGCCGGCTGTGCTGGTACAGGTCGGAGGAGCCGGTCAGCCGGGAGGCGAACTCGCCGAGGGTGTGGTCCTCGCCCCGCCAGAAGTCCCGGACCGCGTCGCGGTACATGCCGTTCCACTCCGACCACAGCGGCGGGAAGTTGCCCACCTGGTAGCCGCCCTCGCCGACGTCCCACGGCTCGGCGATCAGCTTGACGCGGCTGATCACCGGGTCCTGCTGGATGAGGTCGAAGAACGCCGACAGCCGGTCCACCTCGTGGAACTGCCGGGCCAGCGTCGCCGCCAGGTCGAAGCGGAAGCCGTCGACGTGCATCTCGGTGACCCAGTACCGCAGCGAGTCCATGATCAGCTGCAGCACGTAGGGGTGGCGCATCAGCAGGCTGTTGCCGGTGCCGGTGGTGTCGTAGTAGTGCTCCCAGTCGCCGTCGACCAGGCGGTAGTACGAGGAGTTGTCGATGCCGCGGAAGGACAGGGTGGGGCCCAGCTCGTTGCCCTCGGCGGTGTGGTTGTAGACCACGTCGAGGATCACTTCGAGCCCGGCCGCGTGCAGGGTCTTCACCATCTGCTTGAACTCGGTGACCTGTTGGCCCCGGGTGCCGTGGGCGGCGTAGCCGTTGTGCGGCGCGAAGAAGCCGATGGTGTTGTAACCCCAGTAGTTCGCCAGGCCCCGGTCGTGCAGCACGCCGTCGTGGACGAACTGGTGGACCGGCATCAGTTCCACCGCCGTGACGCCCAGCGAGGTGAGGTGCTCGACCACGGCGGGGTGGGCCAGCCCGGCGTAGGTGCCCCGCAGGTCGTCGGGCACCTCGGGGTGGGTGCGGGTCAGGCCCTTGACGTGCGCCTCGTAGATCACCGTGTCGGCGTACGCCCGGCCCGGCCGGGTGTCGTCACCCCAGTCGAAGGCGGGGTCGGTCACCACGCCCAGCATGGTGTGCCCGGCGCTGTCGGCCGGGTCGGGGCCGTCCGGGTTCCGCTCGTAGAGGGAGGGGTGGTTGTCGATCTGCCCGTCCACCGCCTGGGCGTACGGGTCCAGGAGCAGCTTGGCCGGGTTGCAGCGGTGGCCCGCGGCCGGAGCCCACGGCCCGTGCACGCGGTAGCCGTAGCGCTGGCCGGGGCCGACTCCGGGCAGGTAGCCGTGCCAGACGAACCCGTCGACCTCGTTCAGCGGCACCGTCGTGTGGGTGCCGTCGTCGTCGACGAGGACCAGCTCGACCCGTTCGGCGACCTCGCTGAAGAGCGCGAAGTTGGTGCCCTCTCCGTCGTGGGCCGCACCCAGCGGGTAGGGGCGCCCGCTCCACGCGGACACCCCTTTCCGTGTCTGCCGCCGGGTCACCGGGCGTCCTCCAGGACCTCGTCCGGGAGGACCGCCGGGGCGGCCAGCTGGGTGACGCGTTCTTCTCGGGGCACTTCGAGGCCTTCGCTCTCCTGCGGGGCGGGCGCGGTCGGCACCAGCGGGACGCGTTCGCCGGCCCGGGCGCGCTGCGAGAACCAGATGACCTTGCTGCCGGTCTCGGTGGCGCAGCAGCCCCAGCCGTCGCTCACGGCGGCGAGGTGCTCCAGGCAGCCGCGCAGCTCCTGGTCCGGGCGCAGCGCCCGGTCGTTGTCCCCGATGGCGGTGATCAGGTGCTGCCCGTTCCACCACATCTCGATCGACGTGTTCTTGTCCGTGGCGTGTTCGTCGATGGCCTTGAGCAGCATCTCGGCACCGCCGCAGACGGGCTGGACCAGGTTGTCCAGATCCCAGAACTTCAGGTGAGCGGCCAGAATACGGCTGACCTGTCCCACCCGGTCCGGGCTGACTTCCACGTCGAGGTGGTAGTAGCAGGGCACTGCGGTCTTCATCGGTCGGCTCCTCACCGCGAAGCTCAGCTCCTCCTCGTTCCCGCGGTCCTGCGGGACGAGCCCCGAACACGGAACGTGAGCGCGTATCGCTTCTGAGTCACCCTCAGCCTGAGGGTGCTAGCCCGTTCGTGCAACACGAGCGCACCTTTGAGTCGGCGGAGCACACAAGTGAGCGGGTCGTGATGCCCTGATCGGCGCAGCGGAACGGCCATTGGTTGAACCTCCAACAAGACGCTGCGTCATCACCCGTGCACCATGTGTGAAGAACTCGATCGCCGTCACGGGTCCGTGCCGCTGTGCGCACGGCACGCCGTCCGACCGTCGGGAGACCGTGCCCCTCGAGCCCGAAAGGTGATCGGCGCCATGCTGCTACCCGCCAAAGCCGAAGTCGCCCGGCAGTTGCGGCGTTACCGGGCCTGGGAACGCGTGATGCTCGCGGCACCGAACGACCGCACGGTGCGGGCCACGTTCGAGGACTCGGGCTACACCCTGTGCGTGCTGATGGGCAAGCGCTGTGCGCGGGAGGCGGCGGACGCGGCCGAGCGGTACCTGCGCGCGCATCAGGTCGCCCCCGCCCAGGAGCTGAGCGAACGGCCCCGTCCGGTCGCCGCGGTCGGGCGAGGACCGCAGGCCGTGGAGTGCCGCACGCCGGCGGCCGAGCGGCGATCCCCGGCGGGAAGGTGACGGCCTTCCCGCACAGCTGTCCCCCGACCGGGCCCCGGCCCGGCTGTCGAGCACGGTGGAGGTGAGGACCATGAGCAAGACCCGGCCCATCGGCCGTATCCCGGTACGGGACGTCCGGCCTGCGGTGGAGAACGGCAACCGGCCTGCCAAGGCGGTCGTGGGCGAGACGTTCCAGGTCACCGCCACCGTGTTCCGGGAGGGGCACGACGCGGTCGCCGCCAATGTCGTCCTCAAGGATCCCGAGGGCCGCCCCGGACCGTGGACCCCGATGCGCGAGCTCGCCCCCGGCAGCGACCGCTGGGGTGCCGAGGTCACCGCGGGCGCCGAGGGCCGCTGGACGTACCGGGTGGAGGCATGGAGCGACCCGGTGGCCACCTGGCGCCACGCGGCGGGGATAAAGGTCCCTGCGGGCATCGACCCGGGCCTGGTCCTGGAGGAGGGTGCCGACCTGTACGAGCGGGCGGCGGCCGGTGTGCCGAAGGACGCCGGCCGCGCCGTGCTGCTCGACGCGGTGCGCACCCTGCGCGACGACACGCTCTCCCCGGCGTCCCGGCTGGCGGCGGCGCTGACGCCCGAGGTGGACGCGGTGCTGGACCGCCATCCGCTGCGGGACCTGGTCACGAGCAGTGAGCCGCTG